>CAVPPJ010000050.1:0-31129 GCA_963707065.1 uncultured Actinomycetes bacterium | reverse complement strand
GAGCACTGAGGCAGGATGACGGTGCCCGGGGCCGACGGCATACTGGCCCCGGGCACCGTCGCGTGCGGGCTTGCGCGATGCCCGGGTTCCATGCCCGGGCTTGGCCGGACGGACTGAGTCGGCACATTGGCCGGGCGGACCGGACGGCAGTTGGCTGCCGAGAGCGACTGGGGGTACCGAGTGAGCAGAACCGTCCTGCGCGGCGGGCAGGTCTTCGACGGCACGGGCAGCCCGGCCGCGGCCGGTGACGTAGTCATCGAGAACGGCCGGATCCTGGCCGTCGGACCTGGCCTCGACGGCGACGAGCAGGCCGACATGACCGGCCTGACGCTGCTGCCGGGGCTGTTCGACTGCCACGTGCACGTCATGAGCTCGGGCGTCGACCTGCTGCGCCGCCTGCAGCGGCCGTTCTCCTACCAGTTCTTCGAGGCGGCCGTGAACCTGCGGGCGACACTCGACTGCGGGATCACCACCGTGCGCGACGCGGGCGGCGCGGACATCGGCGTCCAGCGGGCCGTCGAGGACGGGCTGATCGACGGCCCGCGGCTGCGGATAGCGATCACGGTGCTGAGCCAGACGGCCGGGCATGGCGATGGCTGGCTTCCGTCCGGGCTCTCGATGTCCCTGCGGGTGCCCTACCCGGGCCGGCCTGCCGGGATCGTGGACGGCCCGGAGGAGATGCGCAAGCGGGTCAGGGAGATCGTCAGGGCGGGCGCAGATGTGATCAAGGTATGCACGTCCGGCGGCGTGCTCTCACCGCGCGACAACCCCCGGCACGCGCACTTCCGCCCCGACGAGCTGGACGCCCTGATGGCCGAGGCAGCCGCGGCCGGCCTGCCGGTGATGGCCCACGCCCAGGCGACGGAGGGCATCAAGAACGCGATCCGGGCCGGCGTCCGCTCCGTCGAGCACGGTATCTACCTCGACGACGAGGCAATCTCCATGATGCTGCGGGCCGGCACCTGGCTGGTGCCGACGCTGATCGCGCCGGTCGCCGTGCTGGAAGCGGCCAAGGATGGCGTCCGGCTGCCCGACGGCGTCGCGGCCAAGGCGGAAGAAGTGGTCGGGGCGCACCGCGAGTCGTTCGCCAGGGCCGTGGCCGCCGGAGTAAAGGTGGCCATGGGCACCGACAGCGGCGTCGGGCCGCACGGGCAGAATCTGCGCGAGCTGACCCTGATGGCCGAGGGCGGCATGACGCCACGGGATGTGCTGGCCGCGGCCACCCGGTCGGCAGCCGAACTGCTCGGCATGCAGGACGAGGCCGGGGTCATCGGCCCGGGCATGCGCGCCGACATCGTCGCGGTCGCCGGGGACCCGCTCGACCTGGCGAACCTGAAGGCGAACATCCGCGCCGTCTACAAGGACGGCCGCCGGGTCCGAAGCTGACACCAGTCCCAGCCGCGGGTGCGCGGCTGCCTACGGTCCCGGGGTGACCCCGGCGGAGCTACTGCGGGCTACCCGCAGGATCGCCGCCCGCGGAACCCAGCTGCCCAGATAGTCGCGGCGGCTCAGTTGAGCGTGGAGTCGATGATGACCGGGTGGCCGGCGCCGAGGAAGAAGATGCCCGGGTAACCGGCCGTGTGGAAGCTGGCACTGGGGTTGTTGTGCAGCGTCGACTGCTCGATCCGCAGGCTGCCGGTGAGGTTGTCGCTGACGAAGAAGATCGCCCCGCCGCCCTCCTTGGCGTGGTTGTGCCGGATGATCGAGTTGTAGATCTTGACGGTGTACTGGTCCCCGTCGGTATAAATGGCGCCGCCGCTGCCGCCACCCGGGGTGCCGGAGTTCGCCGGGTTGGCGCCCCATCCGATGGCCCTGTTGTGGGCCATCAGGCTGTCGCGGATCACCCACGAGACTCCGATGCTGCTCAGCGCGCCGCCGTTCGAGCACACCCCGCGCCGGAACGTGCTGTTAATGATGTGCACCGGCCGCCCGTGGTACTCACTCAGCGCGCGGATGGCCGCGCCGCCCAGGTCCGGCCCGGTGGAGTCGCAGCGGTTGCCGGTGAAGTGCGAGTTGACCACCCGCAGGCGGCCGCCGCGGGCGAAGATGGCGCCACCGCCGCCGCCGTCGAAATGGTGTCCAGTGGAGTTCCCGTCGGCGAAGGTGAGATTCCGGACGGTCAGCCGCGGCGTTGACTGGTCCTGGCAGTGCGACGTCGTCCACACCTGATGCGGGTCGCAGGTGTCCATGTACAGGATCCGGCGCACGCCGCCGCCGCTGAGCGTCACCTTCCCGCCACCGTCCAGGACGACCCGCGCACTGGTATTGCGGACCTTCGCGGTGGCCGTCATCGTGATGGTCACCGGGCTGGGCCCGCAGGAAAAGGTGATCATGCCGCCGGCGGCGACCGCCGCGACCACCGCCTGCGATGTGCAGCTCGCCGCCGTGCCGTCCCCGATGACCCGGGCCGGAACTGAGCCGCCGGACGGCGAGGTCAGTGCTTTCCCGCTGGCCGCCGCGAGAGACGCGGCGACGGGATGTGCCATCGTCCCGCACGCCGAGACGGCCACCGCCGAGGCAACGGCAATCAGGAGCACTGCGGCGTTACGCATGCATCGCATGGGGCCACATGCTAGCCGCGGAGCCAGTGATCGCATGGGCCTTTGCCCGGACCCGCGGCCATCGTCGCGGTGCATTCGCGCCCGCCGGCCGGACCGGGTCCTTACGATGGCGGACGAGCAGGAGCGCCAAATCGTGAGGTGCGGACCGTGCTCGGCCCTTCGGTGCGCCTGAAGCAGGGAGCGGGTGAATTTCGCTGCGATCGAGCGGGCGCTGCTGGGCACACTTAGCCAAGTCCACGCCTGCCGCCGCGAGCCATCCCGCATGAGCCACTTCCGGAGAGAAGCCATGACTGAGCACCTACTGGAGCCCGCGCCGGAGACGACGGCCGACGTTTTCTCGCGCGAACGGCCGCCGGTGCTGACTGTCGATCCTGGCGACACCATCGTGGTCCGGTCGCTGGACGCGTCGGGTCACCTCGCGCGCCAGCGGAGCCCCGGCGAGAAGGTCCCGACCATGTTCAGCGCCGGCCGGGGGCACTGCCTGACCGGTCCCGTCGCGGTACGCGGCGCCGCGCCCGGCGACGTGCTCGCCGTGCGCCTGGTAGCGCTGCGGCCCGCCGACTGGGGCTTTACCGTCGCGGCCGCCAGGGACACCCCGCTGACCCGGCGCCTCGGGCTGCACGATGGGCCGCCGTCCTGGCTGCTGTGGGAGATCGACGCGGACGCGGGCAGCGCGACGAACAACTACGGCCACACCATCCGGATCGCGCCGTTCCTCGGCGTCACCGGAGTGGCCTGGGACGAGCCCGGCGAGCACTCGACCATCCCGCCCCGCGGCGTTGGCGGCGGCAACATCGACTGCAAGGAGCTGGTCGCCGGCTCGACCCTCTACCTGCCGGTGACCGTGCCCGGCGCGCTGCTCAGCCTCGGCGACGGGCATGCCGCGCAGGGCGACGGCGAGGTGGCGGGCACCGCGATCGAGTGCGGCATGACCACCGAGGTGAGACTGGACGTGATAGCAGCCCCGCCGGTGCCGGGGGTGCACGCGGAAACCCCGGCCGGCCGGATCACCTTCGGCTTCAGCCCGGACCTGAACGCGGCGATGGGCGACGCGCTCGACGCCATGCTGGGCTGGCTGCAGGGCCTCTACCAGCTGGACAAGGCCGCTGCGCTGGCGCTGGCCAGCCCCGTGGTGGACCTGCGCGTCACCCAGGTGGCGAACCAGGCCTGGGGAGTGCACGCTCTGCTGCCGCACGGCGCCATCTCCTAACGGCAGCTGGCCGGCCGCCAGGCCCCGATCCCAGGACACGACACCGAGGAATCAGTCATGAGCCGACTCCACCGCCCCGCCCTTGTGAGTACCGTCGACTATCACACCGCGGGCGAGCCGTTCCGTATCGTGACCGGCGGGGTTCCCGGCCTTCCCGGTGCAACGGTGGCCGACCGCCGGGTACACGCGGCGGCGCACCTCGACCACGTGCGCCGGCTACTCGTGCAGGAACCGCGCGGCCATGGCGGGATGTACGGGTGCTTCACCACCCCGCCGGACGATCGGGACGCCGAGTTCGGCGCGGTCTTCTTTCATCAGTCCGGGTTCTCCACCGCCTGCGGCCATGGCACGATCGCGCTGGCCACCTGGGCGGTCGACGCCGGCCTGGTGGCGGCGGATGCGGGCAAGTTCAGCATCGACGTGCCGTCCGGCCGGATCGGCGTGCGGGTCGAGTGCGGCGATGACGGCCGGGCCGGGCCGGTCAGCTTCCGTAATGTCCCGGCGTGGGTCCACCAGCGCGGCATCGAATTGCGGCTGCCATCCGGCGCGGTGACCGTCGATATCGCGTTCGGCGGTGCTTTCTACGCCTCACTGCCGGCCAGCGCGCTCGGCCTCCGCGTCACGCCTGACCGGCTGCCGCAACTCGTCGAGGCCGGGCGGTTCATCCAGCGGCAGCTCGACTCCTCCGGCGCCGCACGGCACCACTCCGACGGCCGGCTCAGCGGAATCTACGGCGTCATCCTGCATGAGGACCTGCCCGGTGAGGGGGAGTGCCTGGTGCAGCGCAACGTGACCGTCTTCGGCGATGGCCAGATTGACCGTTCCCCCTGCGGCAGCGGCACGAGCGCCAGGCTCGCGCTGCTGGCGGGTCACGGTCTCGCGGAGGGCCAGCGGCTGGTGCACGAGAGCATCATCGGCAGCAGGTTCGAGGCCCGGATCACCAGCACGGTGTCTGACCACGGCCGGCAGGCCGTGGTCACCGAGGTGACCGGCAGCGCGTCGATGACGGGACTGCACCAGTTCGTCCTGGATCCCCGTGATCCCCTCGGCACTGGATTCACCCTGGGCGCCGGCTGAGCCTCAGAGCCGCGATGCGAGCAGCCCGCAACGGACCCACGAGATTGCCGAGCCCGGCATCGACGTCCTCGGCGGGCGCCGTTGCGGCCGTTGGCGGCGAGCGACGATGATGGCGATAAGGGCGGCGGCGCGCGGACACGGAGGCAGCGACATGACGACGACGGCTGAGCAGGCGGCTTCCCCGCGATACGCCAGCCCGGTGGACTTCGGCACTTACGGGCAGTACGGCGCCGGGCGCGGCTTCGATTCCGGTCAGGCCTTCAAGCGCCCCCGCTACCCGTTCCGCGGCCGGATCACCGCCGACGGCTCCAGCGGATACCGCGCCGAGCCGGGCCGCTACCACCTCTACATCTCCTGGGGCTGTCCCTGGGCACAGCGGACCGCGATCGTCCGCAAGCTCATGGGCCTGGAAGACGTCGTGTCGCTGTCCCACGTCGATGACCGGCGGGACGGGCGCGGCTGGGCATTCCGGGCCAGCCGCGGCGCTGACCCGGTCAACGGCTTCACCCTGCTGGCGCAGGCGTACGAGGCGACCGAGCCCGGCTTCAGCGGCCATGTCTCGGTGCCGGTGCTGTGGGACCGGCAGACCGCGGTGATCGTCAGCAACAACTTCCCCGACATCACCATCGACCTGGGCACCGCGTTCGGCGAGTACGGCGATCCGTCCGCCGACCTCTACCCGGCGGCGCTGCGCGGCGAGATCGACGCGCTCAACGAGCGGGTGTACGAGACAGTCAACGACGGGACCTACCGGGTGGCCGGCGCCACCACCGAGCAGGACTACGAGCAGCTCAGGCACCGCCTGACCGGCACCTTTGAGTACCTGGAGGAACGGCTGGCGCGCCGCCGGTACCTGTTCGGCGCGGCAGTGACCGAGGCGGATGTACGGCTCTGGCCGACGCTTGCTCGTTTTGATCTCGGATACAACCCGCTTGCCAAGATCAGTACGCGGCGGCTGGTCGATTTCCCGGTGCTGTGGGCCTACGCCCGCGACCTTTACCAGCGGCCAGCCTTCAGGGAAACGACGGAATTCTCGTCCTTCGCCCGGTTCGGCGCGGGTCCCACGCCGAGCTTCGTCAACGACGCCGACTGGCGGATCCGGGTCGAGCCCTACCAGGCCGACTGGGACTCCCCGCACGGCCGGCAGCTGCTCAGCTGACCGCGGTGATCGATCTTGCGGTCCGCGGAGTCCGGCTCACGGATGCCCCGGACGGGGGGCTGAGCGACCTGCTCGTGGACCAGGGACGGTTCGTCGCCGTGGTCCCGGCCACGGCTGGCGGCGATGATGATGACCAGGGGCTGCAGCCCCGGACGGTCATTGATGCCCGCGGCGCCTTCGCGTCGCCTCCCTACGTCGAGCCGCATGTGCATCTGGATGCCACACTGACCGCGGGCGAGCCCCGGTGGAATGTCAGCGGCACCCTCTGGGAGGGAATTGCCTGCTGGGCCGACCGCAAGGCGACGCTCAGCAAGGCGGACGTCATCGACCGGGCTACCGAAGTGCTCCGCTGGCAGGTGGCGAACGGCGTGCTGCACGTTCGCAGTCACGTTGACGTGACCGATCCGGGCCTGGTGGCGCTTGATGCGCTGCTCGAGGTCAGGGACCGGGTGAAGGAGGTCGTTAACCTGCAGCTTGTCGCGTTTCCGCAAGAAGGGATCTGCTCGTTCCCGGGCGGCGACAGGCTGGTAGAGGAGGCCGCGGTCCGGGGCGTCGACGTGATCGGCGCCATCCCGCACTTCGAGGACACCCGGGAGGACGGGGTCCGGTCGCTGGAGATTGCCGTCGACATCGCGGTCCGGCACGGGCTGATGCTGGACGCGCATTGCGACGAGATCGACGACGAGCAGTCGCGGTTCGCCGAGGTGCTCGCGACGCTTGCGGCGCGCAGCGGGCTGCGGGCGAGGGCAACGGCAAGCCACACCACGGCGATGGGCTCGTATAACCCCGCCTACGCCCTGAAACTCGAGCGGATCCTGGCCAGGTCCGGCGTCAACCTGGTCTGCAACCCGATGGTCAACCTGCACCTGCAGGGCCGTCTCGACGATTACCCGAAGCGCCGGGGGCTGACTCGAGTCAAGGAAATCCTGGCGGCGGGGATCAACGTGGCGTTCGGCCACGACGACATCATGGATCCCTGGTACCCGCTCGGCACCGGGAACCCCGTGCAGGTCGCCTTCGTCGGGGCGCATGCCACCCAGCTCACGTCGCCAGGAGAGGTCGCCGAGTGCTTCCGCATGGTGACTGACCGGGCAGCCGCCGTGCTGAGTCTCGGCGAGGAATACGGCATCGTGGCCGGCCGTCCGGCGAGTTTCGTCCTGCTGCCGGCCAGCGGCCCGTTCGACGTGATCCGGCGGCACGTCCGGCCGTCCCATGTCGTGGCGCACGGGAAGCTGGTGGCCTCGACTCCGCCGTCGGTGACGACCCTGCACTGGCCCGGGCACCCGGCCGAGCCGGTGGATTTCGTCCGCCGCCGCGAGGCCGTCAGCGCCACCTGGCGGGATCAGTGACGCCTGCGCGGTCCGGCCCTGCTGTGAGCCGGTGGCCTGGCACGCATGCCCTCATGACAGGCCGCCGCCCTCGGGCTCGCGGTCTTGGCTAACGCCGACCGATTCAGCCGTCTGGCTGCGGCCGCCGTAGGCCAGCGCGCGGTCCCGCAAGGAGCGGGGCAGGGTCATGGCGGCCGCGCCGAGGAACACGACAGCGGCGCCGGCCGCCAGGAAACCATGCGGGCCGACGGCCGAGCCCGCCGGTCCGGCCAGCGCGTAACCGGCGGGCTGTGCCAGCTCGGAGCCCAGCAGGTCGAAGGCGCTCACCCGGGCGAGCACCGCGGCCGGGACGGCGGTCTGCATCATGGTCTGGAAGATCACGGCGTAGACCCCCAGGGCGAGCCCGGTCACCATGGCGGCTGCGGCAACGACCGGCAGCGGAGCGCCCAGGCCCAGCGCGAGAGCCTCGGTGATCATGACAGGGACCAGGCAGGCGGCGACCATGGCCGGGCGGACCGGCCTCAGCCGGCCCGCGGCAAACTGCCCGCCGACGGCGCCCAGCGCCAGGCAGCTGCTGATGATGCCCCAGGCTGCCGCCCCGCCGAGGAACCTCTCCGCGATAGCGGGTCCGAGGACCGCCACCGGCGCCAGGATCAGCAGCGAGAACAAGGTCCATTGCAGCGTGAGCAGCCACAGCCACCGGAGCCGCGCGAACTCCTTCCAGCCTGCCCTGAGCTGGCCCAGCACGCGCCCGTCAGCTGGCAGCCCGGCCCGTCGCGCCGGGAGCCGCGCGGCCGCCAGGAATCCCGCCATGACAGCCAGCACGGCCGCCTCGCAGGCGAAGCCGGAGCCAGCTCCGAGAGCCGCGACGATGACTCCGGCAATCGCCGGGGCCACGATCGCGGCCGACGAGGAGACGCCGCCGATCAGGGCGTTCACCGCAGCGAACTGCCCCGGTGCCGCGATATCCGGCAGCACCGCCGCGCTCACCGGGCCGAGAAGCCGGCCGCGGCGCCGTAGCCGACCGCCCCGGCGAGCAGCACTCCGAAGGATGCCGTGTGCGTCAGCAGCGTCACCGACAAGGCCGCGGCCGCCGCCATGCGTGCCACCGACGAGGCGATCAGGATCCGCCCTCGCGGGAAACGGTCGCCCGCCAGCCCGCCGGCCAGCGACAGCAGCAGCGCGACTGCCCCCTGGCAGGCAAGGACGATGCCCAGCTTCCCGGCCGAGCCGGTGACCTGCAGGACGGCGAAGCTCTCCGCCACCGGAAGGATGCCGTTAGCAGTGCTTGACGCCACCAGCGCGACCAGGACATAACGGACACGGCGATCTGCCAGCAGGCGGCGGCTGGCCGCTGCCGGTGAGCTCCCGCCGGCAGCCGGGGAATCCTTGCTGGAACTACCTCTCCCGCACAGTCAGTCATCCTGCAGCAGGCCCCCGCGCGGGGCAACTGCCGCGGCCGCCGCCCGGTGGCCGAGATCCTGCAGTCCGAAACCGCCTGATCCAGGTAACGGCAGCTCAGCGGTAATCCACGCTCCTGGCGGTGGTGCGGGTTAGCTCCACGCCCATGCTGCGCAGGCCGCCGAGCGCGGCTTGCGTCGTGGCGGCGGCGACTCCTGCGGTGAGGTCGACCAGGACCCGGGTGGCGAAGCCTGCCCGCACGGCGTCGGCCGCGGTCGCGCGCACGCAGTAGTCCGTGGCGAGCCCGGCCACGTCGACGCCGGTGATGCCTCGCGCGCGGAGCCAGCTCCCCAGCGACTCACCGTCGGCCGTGCCCTCGAACCCGCTGTAGGCAGCCGCGCGTTCGCCCTTGCGGAACACCTGCTCCAGTCCGCTGGTGTCCAGGTCAGGGTGGAAATCGGCGCCGGGCGTCCCGGCCACGCAGTGCGGCGGCCAGCTCTCCGCGAAGTCCGGTTCCGCCGAGAAGTGCCCGCCCGGGTCGATGTGGTGATCCTGGGTGGCCACCATATGCAGGTAACCGCTACCCGCGCTGGCCAGGAAGGCCGTGATGGCCCTGGCCACCGCGCCACCCCCGACTACCGAGAGCGAGCCGCCCTCGCAGAAATCGTTCTGCACGTCCACGATCACCAGAGCGCGCATGCCCAGCTCCTGTCCCCGGCACCTCGCCTGACCGGCTCGGCTAGACCTGCTCTGGCAGCCGCTGGTCCGGCGGCACGATGTCGTTGAGCAACTGGCGAAGCTGCTCGGCGTTGGCCACGTCAATCTCGATGGCCGGGCCGTCCTTGTACCGCACCGTGACCCGGGCCCGCTGCGACTCGCCGGCCGCTTTTCCGGGCTGAAGCCGGCGGACCGCCGCCTTGATGCCGTCCCAGAACGCGCCCTCGGACACACCGAGCACAATGTCGACGGCGTGCGCAGTCAGGAAATGGATCGCCAGCAGAGCAGGCAGCACAATGAAATCGCGCGGTGCGCTCGTAGGCACAACCATTACGTCAGCGCGTAGGCCCGAGCTGTTCAGCTCGGCCTGGATCGCGGCCAGGTCGGCCTCGTCGAACTCTTCGGGCAGCTCAAGCTGGTTAAGCTCGATGCTTACATCGCTGGCGTCTGGCTCGGCGCTCATGACAAGAGGCTAGCGGCATTCCCCCCGGCAGCGGCTAAAACGGACCTGCCCGCCGCTTCCCTCCCAGTGCTTACGCTAGTGCGGTGACAGACAGTGCGGCTGACGCACTTGCCTGGACGCGGGGCGATTTTTCGGGCGCTAGGGAGCCGGGGCTCTGGCATCCTCGGGCTATGGACAAGGCGCTGGTGCCCGTGCGCGACCTCACGGACCCTGATCAGAACCAGGCGGTGCTCGACGTGGCCTCCGCCCTGGCCGACGGCCGCGCGGCGGGGCGTGCCGCGGGCAGCCACGGTCCGGCCGTGGCAGCCGAGGCGATTGCTGCGGCTCGCTCGCGGCGGCGGCTGGGCGAGCTCACCGGGCCGGTCCATCTGACCGTCGTGTGGGCCATGTACGGCGAGACGGGCCGCATGGTCCCCCGTGCAGCGCACCCGCACGGGGAGGATTTCGTACGGACCAAGGTCCGCCAGCTCGATTGGCTGACCGATGGCCTGCCCGGCGTCACGTGGAGCATCATCGCCTGCGACGACGGATGCCCGGACCGGCCCTCGAGTGCCGACCTCATGACGGAGATCGCGGCGGCCGAAGGCTACCCGGGCAAAGGTCACCGCAGCGTGACGGTGCTCAGGCTGGCTGAGGTGATCGGGGGTGACATCTCGATCAGCCCCGCATTCGACCGGCTGACCTCGACCGGGCAGTCCCGCAAGGGCGGATCGATACTGGCCGGGCTGGCTGCGGCGGCCAGGACCGATCCGGCGCGGGCGAACGGCGCCGGCCGGCATGTGGTCTGCTACACCGACGCGGATCTGTCCGCGAACCTGGCCCAGCTGGGCTCGCTGGCGGCGCCGGTGGTAGCCGGTGACAAGGTGGCCGGCGCGCTCGGCCAGCGTTACGGGATCGACGGGGCGGTGCTGGTCCGGGCCGACGGGCCGGTCACCGAGCCGCACAGCACCGGCGACAAGCCGGACAAGATCATCATCCTGTTCCGCCATTTCGTCCGGGCCTTGCTCATCCCGGCCCTGGCCCAGGTGCTCGACACTCAGGCCGGCTTCAAGGCCTTCGACGGGGCCGCGCTCGGCCCGGTCCTCCGGCAGATGACGTCCTTCAACGAGACCTTCGACGTCGAGTTGCTCATCCATCTCGCCCAGCACTACGGGCCACAGGCCCTGGCAGTCGAGCCGATCGTCTTCACCGAGGACTTCGCCGCGACGAACTTCCCCTCCGTCGAGCCCGGGCCGCGCCACCTGATGATGGTTCACCAGGTCGTGGAACTCTACGACCGGCTCGTCGCGCCGATCGCCCCCGTCGCTGGCGAAGCGGCCGACCTGCTCGCCCTAATCAGGACGCTCGACCTCGACGGCTATGTGACCTTGATCGAGCACCTTCAGGCCGAGGACTCCGGCGACCCGACACTGTTCGACCGGCGCTGGCCGGTGCAGCACCTTCGCGACATCCTCCGCCGCTGACACCGCAGATACGCATCCGCAACGCCCGCATCCGGCACGACGGCGCCGCGAGAACGAGCGTCATCGCGGCTAGATGAGTGCGCATCGTCGTTAGCATGACTAGGTGATCCTCTGGATGAACGGGACGTTCGGGTCGGGCAAGACCACCACCGCGCTCGAGCTGCTTCCGATGATCGCGTCCAGTCGGCTCTTTGATCCGGAGACCGTGGGCTACATGCTCCAGCCCAATCTCAGTGACCATCCGGTGTCTGATTTCCAGCACTGGCCGCCCTGGCGCCCGCTGGTGGTGGCCACCGCCGCGCAGTTGGCTGGCTTTACCGGCCAGCATCTGATTGCGCCGCAGACGATCCTGGTCCGCGCCTACCTGGAGCAGATATTTGCCGGTCTGCGCGGCGCCGGGCTTTCGGTGTTCCATGTCGTCCTCGATGCCGACGAGGACATTCTCCGACAGCGCATCCTGGGCTTCGATGAGGCTCAGGCCTGGCGGCTAGCCCACCTAGCCGAATACCGGGCATCGCGCTCATGGATGACCGCTACAGCCGACCTTGTCGTGGACACTGGACGCAGGACACCTGCCGAGACCGCGCGCCACATCGCCGGGGCCCTGCCTGATGTGACGTCACGGGCGCCATAGCTCAGTCGCACGGTTTGCGGCATAGCAGTGCGCTTCCGTCAGGGACCATGGGCGAGCGCTCTTCTCACGGAGCTGTGCGTGTGCCGACCGCCCTTGCATGCTCGATGGCGCCCCTAGAGTGACGGTTCATGAACGTTGCTGCGATATCCGGTCTTTTCGCCATCGCCGGCGCCGTTGCTGGCTGGAGCCTGAACCAGCTGGGCCTTCGCCTGGCCCGAAGGACCGAGCGCCGCGAGTCGGATGTCCGTGACACGGACCAACGGGTGTTCGCGGCCGCGACGGCCGCAACCCGTTTCAGCGAGGCTGTCCGATGGCTCGTCCAGATTGACTGGGGGAAGGACGTAGTCGGCCAGGGACCGTCGCACGCCGCCTACGAGCAGGTGGTTATCGAGGCACAGGCTGAGCTTCGTCGATTGCGGGAAGCTCTCCTGGGCATCACCATCAAGGGACCGGACGGCTCCGTGCCCGGCCTGGAGAGAATTATCTCCACTGCGCAAGAACTGTGGGACAAATTTGTGCCAGCCACCCGGCGGTCGATCGGTGAAGAGCCGCAACCCTGGCTGCTGGGCTGTGACTCACTAGCGGCCGCGGTGCAGTCCTGGGCTCAGCAACACTCGAGCCCGCCACATACGCGAACTCACTAGCAATCAGCGGTATGAGGGTGCGGCGAGCCACACCAGATCCGCCTGAGTTCTGTGTGGCCTGGGGCATTACCTCCGCTCGCGGTGAGGTGTGCAGATCAGGCAGTCTGACGCGGGGCAATTGTGACTCAGGTTCAGACGCGGTCGTTTTTGTTCCACAGCTGGTGAGTAAGGCCGCTAGGCGAGGTGACCGACTCGACGGTGAAGCGGTCTTCGAGGCCGCTTGATCCCTCCCACAGGGATACGCCGCTCCCGAGGGTTACCGGCACGATCACCAGGTGCATGAAGTCGACCAGGCCGGCCTGGAGGAACTGGCGCACGGTCGAGGGTCCCCCGCCGAGGCGGACATCGAGGTCACCCGCAGCTTCCTGGGCCAGGCGAAGCACTTCGCCCGGCGGCCCGTTGACGAACCGGAAGCTCGTCCCGTTGGGAAAGTCAATCGCGGGGTGCGGGTGGTGGCTCATGACGAACACTGGTGTCTGGAATGGCGGCTCGTCGCCCCACCAGCCCCGCCACCCGTCGTCGGGCCAATCGCCAGCCTGGGGACCGAACTTGCGGCGGCCCATTATCTCGGCGCCGATGCCCTGGCTCCACATGCTGGTCAGGGCGCGGTCCAGCGTGATGGGGGCATCCGCCTTATCGACGCCATGGATTACCCGGCCGTCGAACAACTCGAACAGCCGCCCGGCGCCGCCGATCGGGGCGTCGAACGTCACATGCTCGCCGGCGGCGTAACCATCCAGGGAGATGTTCAGGTTATGGACCCGGGTGCGGGGCATCACGACTCCTTCGGTGACCGGACGCAGCTTCTGAAATATAGACCGATGGGGATGGCCAGGCTCATCGCTGGCGCTGACATCGTGTTCGGTGCGCCTCCACGGCGTTGCGTCAGCAGGCGCGCTCATCGGCAGAATCGGGCAGGGGCAGAGCGGCGGCGCCAGGCATAGTGCTATAGAACGACCGGATCTGGTGTGCAACACCGGGCGAGCCACCGACTAGATGCCGGTAGCGCCCCACGGGCGGCGTCGTCGGGGCGGGCTGGTCGGGGAGCTGGGAGATGGCCTGGCGGGTGCGGGTGAACAGGTCAGTGTCCTGGCCGCGGAGGCGGGCCAGGCCGCGCAACGCCGTCTGGCGGAAGACGACGGTCAGGCTCACGCCAGGTGCTCGGCGTCGATCCGGTCGAGTGCGGCGTCCAGGTCTGCGAGGCTGGTCCCGGGCCGTCCGGCGGCCTTGTCGGCCAGGTGCGCGGCCAGCGCCGCCCGGTCCTGGAGGTCGCGAGGTCATCGATGCTGATCAGCGCGGCGACGGGCTGGCCGTCCTGACTGATGGTCACCGGCCGGTGGGAATGTCGGGTCTCGGCGACAAGATCGCTCAGGTGCGTGCTTGGGCGGCGGGCATCGGGTAGGCCATGACCGGACGGTAACACCGCGCACTGACATTCGCGTGGCTGACATTCACATTCGGGTGCACGTCAGATTTTGTAGGTAGTCAAGATCATCTTCGGAATGCTCATGGTTCAGGCGGTGCGCGTCTGAGTGTGCGGGTGGTTGCAGATGGCTTCCCGGGTGCTGCTGTCTTGCTGGCAGCGCAGGGCGATGATGGCGTCGGGGACCCGCCCGGCCGGACGTCCGGGTAACCGTACCCGAGCAGCCAAAGTACGGGCCGGGACGCGCGAGGTCACTACGGACCGCCGCTACGGCGGGCGGCGCCACACCCGCAGGCACCCGAACGGGCGCAATCCCGGCGACGTCTGGTCGATCCCCCGCCGGACGCTCGGCGCCCCGTTCCACGACAGGCCCGCCTCGTCGGCGTTCTCGTACAGCAAGGCGAATTCGTCCTGATCCGCGGTCGTCGCCTCTCCCTCCTAGATCGTGCTCGTTCCCATCGTCCCTATCTTTAGCGGTGCGCCGGTAGCGGCCCGGACCTGGTCCTCGCTGACTCCGGGGGCCGTCTCGACGAGGACGAGCCCGTCGGCGTTCACGTCGATAACGGCGAGGTCGGTGATGATGCGGTTGACCACCCGCAGCCCGGTGTAGGGCAGGGTGTTCTCGCGCAGGATCTTGGGGGATCCGTCCTTCGCGGTGTGCTCCATGAGCACGATGACGCGCCGGGCTCCGTGAACGAGGTCCATCGCCCCGCCCATTCCCTTGACCATCTTGCCGGGCACGGCCCAGTTCGAGAGGTCGCCACGTTCGGAGACCTGCATCGCGCCGAGTACCGCAACATCGAGGTGGCCGCCGCGGATGATCCCGAACGACAGGGCGGAGTCGAAGAACGACGCTCCGGGGCGGACCGTAACGGTCTCCTTGCCCGCGTTGATCAGGTCCGGGTCGACGGCGTCCGGTGCGGGGTAGGGGCCGGTGCCGAGGATCCCGTTCTCGCTGTGCAGCACCACGTCCACGTCATCGGGCAGAAAGCCCGGGATCAGTGTCGGCAGGCCGATGCCAAGGTTGACGTACTCGCCGTCGTGCAGCTCGGCGGCGGCGCGGGCGGCCATCTGCTGACGGGACAGGCTCATCGGGCCACCTCCGCGGGCGGGTGAGTGACAGTGATTTTCTCGATGCGTTTCTGTATGTCGGGGGCGTGCACGACGTACTGGACGAAGACGCCGGGCAGGTGCACCTGAGCCGGGTCAAGCTCGCCGGGTTCGACCAGTTCGGCGACCTCGACGATGGTGATGCGGCCAGCCATGGCGCACAGTGGGTTGAAGTTCTGGGCGCTCTTGTCGAACACGAGGTTGCCGTGCCGGTCACCCTTGGCCGCGGCGACGAGGGCGAAGTCTGTGACGATAGCTTCCTCGAGGACGTGCGCGACTCCACCGAACTCGCGGACCTCCTTCGCGGGGGAGGCGACGGCCACGGCCCCGTCCGGCGCATAGCGCCAGGGCAGGCCGCCGTCGGCAATCTGGCTGCCCACCCCGGCGGGAGTGAAGAAGGCCGGGATTCCGCAGCCACCGGCCCGCAGCCGCTCAGCGAGGGTGCCTTGAGGGCACAGCTCGACCTCGAGCTCACCGGAGAGGTACTGGCGGGCGAACTCCTTGTTCTCGCCAACGTAGGAGCCGGTGACGCGGCTAATCCGCCGGTCGGACAGCAGGACACCCAGCCCCCAGTCGTCTACCCCGCAGTTGTTCGACACGACTTTCAGGCCGGTCGCACCCGAACGGTGCAGGGTGTCGATGAGGGTGGAAGGGATGCCGCAGAGCCCGAAACCACCGACCGCGAGGGTCGCGCCGTCGCCGATGCCGCTTATTGCCTGCTCGGCGGTGAGCACTTTGTCCATGTCAGTCCTTCTCCTTCGAGCACGTCAGCCCGCGAGCGCGGTGACGGTTCTGGACGGGCTGGGGCGACCAAGCTGCCTGGCCAGCCAAACGCTTGTGTCGACCATCTTCTGCAGGTCGATGCCGGTTACGATGCCCAGGCCGTGCAGCTGCCAGAGCAGGTCCTCGGTGGCGAGGTTGCCTGTGGCGCTGCCGGCGTAGGGACAGCCGCCCAGGCCGCCGGCGGAGGTGTCGAATGTTGTGATCCCGCGGCGCAGCGCGGTGAGTGCGTTGGCCAGGGCCTGACCGTAGGTGTCGTGGAAGTGCACAGCGATGGAATCGACCGGAATGCCGGATGCGATCAGCGCGTTGAGCACGGCGGTGACCTGACCGGGGGTGGCGACGCCGATGGTGTCGCCGATGCTGAGCTCGGTGCAACCCAGAGCCATCATCCGGGTCGCGACGTCGAGGACGCGCAGCACCGAGACCTTGCCCTCCCACGGGTCACCGAAGCACATCGATAGGTAGCCGCGCACCTGCATGCCCGCCTCGCGTGCCTGCGCGACGACAGGCGCGAACATCTCCAGCGACTCCTCGACGGTTCGATTCAGGTTCCGCCGTGCGAAGGTCTCGGTCACGCTGCCGAAGACCGCGATGTCGGACACGCCGAGGTCGATTGCTCGGTCCATACCGCGCTGGTTGGGTACCAGCACCGGGTAGCGCACGCCTGGAACACGGGCCACCTTCCGCAGCACCTCCTCGGCGTCGGCAAGCTGTGGCACCCACTTCGGGTGCACGAAGCTTGTGGTCTCGACGACGGTGTTGCCTGCGTCGACGAGTCGCTCGACGAAATCGGCCTTGATGCCGGCCGGGAGAATGGTGGACTCGTTCTGCAGGCCGTCTCGCGGCCCGACCTCGCAGATCGTGACGCTCGTCGGCAAGGGCCCGTCGAAGGGAGTGACTCCGAAATCCATGTCACGCATTCCTAATCACGGCGGAGCGGGCTGCGGCGATGATCGGCGGCCAGGCTCGATTTGAATAGCGATGACTAAAAACCCAAGGCTGACATAGAGGATGGCCTGTGTCCATGCTCACGTCTATGACCTACATCGCTGGTCACCGGCGCAGCAGCGGGTTGGCCGCCGCGACGAAGTGGGCTAGCAGCACCTGCCGTTCGGCCGGATCCAGGGCGTCTAGCATGCCTGCCGTGTTCACGATTTGGCCCGGCCAGCCCGGCACCGTGCAGGCGTCCGCGGCGCCTGTGGGTTCAAGTATTCGGCCACGGGCTCTGAGCTGTGGCTGGACGAGCGACCTTGCGGTGTCTATGCGGCCGGTTCGTACTGGTTGATCGAACCGCCAAGGATCTTCTGGCGTCGGATCCGGCCGATAGGGACCGGAAACGTGATCACCTGCGGCTCGTCGTCGGGCGCTCGAAGGTCGAGCGAGCGGTGAGCTCGTCCGCTGTTGTAGTGGGTGGCGTACTCCTGCAGCACGACGCGCAGATGTCGCTCGCCGGCGATGAGCATCCGATCGGTGCATTCGGTCCGCGCAGTGAGGACCCAGCGCTCCGCGGGGGCATTCGCCCTTGGGCACTGCGCCGGGATCTTGAGCGGCTTGACATCTTCGCTGATGAACACCGCGTCGAAGGAGTCGGTGAACTTGCTGTCGCGGTCGCGGATCAGGAAGCGCAGCTGGCTGGCCCGCTGCCCGAGATCGGCGACAAGATTGCGGGCCAGTTGCGTTGTCCAGGCCGCGGTTGGATGCGAGGTGACGCCCAGGACGTGGACGTAGCGGTTGCGGGCATCCAGGACGAAGAACACGTAGACGCGTTTGAGGGTGACGCAATCGACGTGGAAGAAGTCGCACGCCAGAAGCGTGTCGGTGTGGGTGCGGAGGAAGTTGCGCCTGGCACCCGGCCAGGACCGATCGCAGGTGTCGTTCACCGAAGATCAGCATCCGGTCGGTGACCTCGGTCCGGACGGTGAGCGCGAACCGCTCCGCATAAGCGTTCGCTCTGGGGCTTCGAGGCGGGATCTTCACGGCCTCTATGCCGGCGCTGGCCAGGACCGCGCCGAAAGACGCGGTGAACTGCCCGGCTCGGTCACGGACCAGGAACCGGAAGTCCGCGGCGCGGTCACCGAGGTCTATCAGAAGATTGCGGATCTGCTGGGTGGTCCACGGCCGTCTGGATGGGCTGTGACCCCGAGGATGTGCACGTAGCGGCTGCCGGCTTCTAAGACGAAGAAGCAGTACAGGTGCTGGCGCGTCACCGCGCAGTCCACGTGGAAGAAGGCCGGCGGTCAGCATCGTCGCGGCTTGCGCGTGCAGGAACTGCCGCCAGGTGGTGTCGGTCTGCCGTTTGGGTGCCGGGAGGATCTTGAGCGCCTTGAGTACCCGGCGGATCGTGGATGCGCCGACCCGGTGACCGAGCTTGAGTAGCTTACCTTGGATCCGCTGGTGTCCCCACGAGGCGTTCTCGATGGCGAGCCGCCCGGGTCAGCGCGGTGATCTCGGCGCTGACCGGGGGCCGTCCCATCCGGTTTGGAAAGGTCCATTTCCGGTTGACCAGGCGGCGGTGCCAGCGAAGGACGGTGCCGGGTGTGATCAGCCTGTGCGCCCGCAGCCATCTGGGCAGAATCTGAATTAGCGCGGCGAGACCGCGCGGTCGGCCCAGTCCAGCCGTGGCTGCGGTCTGTTGCGGCGCAGCACGGCGATCTCGTGCCGCAGCACGAGCAGTTCCGCGTTCTCCGGCGCCGTCGAGCGACCGAGCAGGACGAGCTAGCCGCAGAGCCGGACGAAGATCAGGCGGATAGACACGACTGATCATCATGCCCCGCGGCCGGGCCTGCACATCGCCGCCGCTCACAGGCACAAGCAGACTTCTGGCACCCCACAGCCAGGGCGCCATCGGCGCTCACCCGCCTCCTCGCCAATGTCCCGCAAAGGCCCGGCCGCTTAGCCAGCGGGCCGTAAGCAACGGTCCGGCGCAGTGGACACCGCGCCAGGCGCCCGCAGCCGTCCGCGCAGCGACCTTCACGCTGTCTTCACAACGGCTCCATCTGAACGGCGATTGCGCGCGATCTAATGGAGACTGATACGCCCGACGTCCGTGAGGTGAGCCGCCGCGACCAGCGGTTACCTGCCGCGCCGCGTCCCGTCAACCCCTGCACGGCCGCCATTGCCCCCTCGCGTCGGCGATGACTACGGGCGCGGCCGGTCACGCTCGCTGCCGACGCGCTCGACCGGGCCAGTAACGCCTCCGCCCGGGCAGACCATTCTGGCGGCAGTCGCCAGGACGACGAAAGGAACCCCCGATGACCGCCACCTCAACCGCCGTTGCCCTCCAGTCCGCAGCCCAGGAGTTCGCGGATGCCGATGCCAGGCCGCCGGACCCGCCGGGCCTCGGACATGCCGAGGATCGCAACATCGCCGACGAGACTCAGCCTGGCGCGATCGCCAAGCCCGGCACCGAGACCGCTGAGACCGGTGCCCCCGGCCGGACATCCGGCTCGGTGCCGGCTCGGGCCCTGCCCCGGGCCAGGAATGTCCTGGCCGTCATCGCCCGGCCTGGCCAGGAATCGGCTGGCCTGGGGGCGCTGCTGTACGCATTCCGCCGCCGCGGCGCCCGCCTGGCGCTGCTGTGCCTGACCCGGGGCGAGGCATCACCGCTGAACTCCACCTGCGAGCGGCTGGAGACCCGCCGGACCTGGGAGCTGCAGGTGGCAGCCGGGCTTCTCGGGATTTCGTCGGTCACGGTGTCCGACTACCCGGACGGCGGCCTCAGCCTGTCCCCGGTGCAGGTGGTCACTGAACGGATACGGCGCGTGATCCGCGAGTACGCGCCGGACCTGCTGCTCGTCGTCGACCCGGCAGCAGCCGGCGACCCTGATGACGCCCAGGTCGCCAAGGCGGCGTGCCTCGCCGCGGAATCGGCCGGCCTGCCGGTTCTGGCGCGGGCGCTTCCCGGCGCGCGCACCGGTTGGGTGATCGAACTAGGCGCCGACGCTTCGGCCGCCCGCGCCATCCAGCGCTGCGCGGCGGCAGCGCATGTCAGCCAGTCCGCGGCCGGGCCGCAGGTCCGCCGCCGCCTGGATCTGCTGGGCAGCCGCGAGCCGCTGCGCTGGCTGGTGCCCCCGGCAGCGGGCTCCAGGGCAGGAGAGGTTGCGCCAGCAGCACCTTTCCTGCCCGACCGACTGACCGGGCACAGCGGAAGTAAGCGAGAGCACGTCGCCGATCCAGGAAACCGCGCTGAACTTCACCCCAGCACGCCCGGCCTGGGGCGCGGCAGCGACCACACTCCGCCCTGGCATCAACCATGACCTCCCGTCAGCAGCATTCCGTCCGGGGCGACGTATATCGGGCCCTCTGGTAGCGCTGCCGCGCCGAACGGCCGGATATCTCCGCACGGTCACCACGGCAACCTCACCCAGGTCGATGGCCGCGCTAGCCTGGATGGCGCCAGGCAGCGTCGTGCCGGGCCATCCCTGGCCGGGCCAGTTCAGCGACGGCGCGGCCGGTGGCAGAGATGATGCCTTCAGTGACGCTGCTGGCCAGCCCGGGCGGGTAGCTGACGGCGAGCACGACATCGCGACAGTCGAAGATGATCCCTGAGCCGGGCCCGTCTGGGGTGCGGATCAGCACCATCGAGGGCACGACCTGACCGACGACTGGCGCGTAGCTCCCGGCCAGCGCCGCCCGCGGCGCTGGCCGGGACGGGCGGGCTCCAGCCGTAGGTCCCAGGACAAAGGCCGACTGTAAACCCCGTCCCCAGCAGCAGCACGGAACATGGCGGCGGCCATCCCCAGCCGCCAGATCCGGCGTGCCAGGTTCATCGCGGGTTCTCCTTGGCTTGCGGTCCAGACGCTCCGGCGGCAAGACGCCGGCCGGGTCCCTTGGGCATGCCGGGAAGGATGCAGGCTCCATGCCGGGCCAGGTATTGACCGGATGGAGCGACCTGCGGGGCCGCCGGGTGAGCTCGCCGCGCGGGCCTGCGGCTTCACGGCCAGGCTGCTGCGACGCGGCCGTCCTTGCGTGCGGCCCCGGCTTCCAGGCTGGCGGCCCCGGCCTCGCGGTCGCCTCGCCTGGCGCGCTGGCAGGCCTGCTGTTGTCTTCATCCCAGCTCCACGAGCAGCCCACCTGAAGTGCACCCGCGCCGGATTGCATAGCCCGAACCGGTACGGCAACCAGGGGTGGCGTGGCTCAGCCGACGGGAGCGGATGATTCCGCCCGTGAGGACCCGGCAGGGCATTTCCGGTTCCGGGAGCCGTCGGCCACACGCCGCCGCACCTCACTGAAAGGCAGGCCACACGATGCTGGTGTCAACGGATCTCGCGACGCGCGTCTCCGCACGTCTTTCCGCCCGCCCCGTCGAAGATCTCCCGCGCTGGCGTGGCCGGCTCGAGCAGCTATGGCGGCTGCAAGTCGAGGAGATCATCGAGCTGTCCCTGGCATACCATGACGCAGCCTCGGCGGCCCCCATCGGCGGCCGCCCGGGCCTGGCGGGATCCGGCAGCCGTCAGCTCCGGCGGATCCTGGCCCGCACCGCGTTCGCTCATCACGCGCTGGCCGAGATAGAGGCTGCCATGGGCCGCGTAGATACCGCCAGCTATGGGATCTGTGAGTCCTGCCGTTTGCCCCTGCGGGCCGGCTGGCTGCGTGCCTCTCCGCAGGTCCGTTACTGCCAGGACTGCGACCCGCACCAGAACGAGCAGCAGTCGTCCACCGGCTCAAGGCCGGGCCAGCCGTGACCAGCCGCAGCAAGCAAGTCTGCACCGGAGCTCTGCCAGTGGCGGTCCCCCGCACCGCAAGGACATGAAGATGACTAAGCAGACCATCCCGCTGGCACCGGCTGCTCCGCCTGCCGCACAGCCGCCCTCGGATCACATCGCCGGCGGTGGCTGGCCTGGGTTATGTCGCTGCGTGTCTGGCAGGGCTGGCCACCGGGCCGGCGGGCCCGGGCGTGAATGCGGCAGGCGCCGAAGTTATCGCTGCCTACGCCCGGCGCCGGCGCTGAACTGGCAAAGTTCCTGCTGACCGAGGGAATCGCCGCCGCCGTCGTCGTGACACTCGGCAGCGCCGCCCGCCACCGCGGCGCGAACGCCCTGTGGATGTTCAGCGAGGCAGCAGGCGTCGGTGCGGTCGTCATGTCGCTGGCGCAATGCGGGCTTGGGCTGCTTCTTTCCGGTGTCGCCGTCTCACGCGGCCACGCCCGCCTGGCAGGCGTGCTGTTCGAGATTGATCACCCGCATCGAGGGCGTGAAGATGCTGACGCCCGCGAACTGGCCGCTGCCGGCGTCGCGCTGGCCCGCGGGGCGGCACTGCTGCCCGCTGGCTCGGCTGCACAGGTGCTCTGCTCGCGGCCGCGCAGATCGTGTCCGGAGTCGGCTATCTGCTGGGCGCTGCGCTGACGCCCGCGGTACGCATGTCGCTGCTGCTGCCGATCATCTGGATGACCGGGGCGGCCGTGAACCTGGCCCGGACCGGCCTTAGCCCAGGGCAGCGATCCGGCCAGGGCAGGCGCAGGCAACCGGCACGTGAGTGAATCCGGCTGCGGTGTGCGGCGGCAGACCTGGCGGTGCCGCTGGAGCTGCAGGGCATGCTAGCGCAGGCCTTCCCAAGCCCGGCCGCCGTGAGGCGGGAGCCGCCGCCCGGCCATGACCGCAGGGCGATCAGATCGCCGCCGATGCGGGCCCGCGTGGTAGGTACCGGGGCGTGCGCGGCGGGAGATGGCACCCGCGCGCGACGGTGCAGCCGGCTGCCCGGCGCGGCGCAGACCACCGTCCTTTCAGCTGCCGTTCCAGCCGCCACGCTGGCCGCGGCTAGCCGCGGAGACTCGAAGAACGGCGGAGGCGCGTGGGATCATTTCATCGTGGGCCGGTGGCGGCGGTCTTGGACTGCCGCCGACGGCGGATGGAAGCGAGCTGGGATGACGGCGACGGTGCTGCTGGTGGAAGACGAGCGCAAGCTGCGTGAGCTGGTGCGCTCATACCTGGAGCGGGCCGGCTTCACGGTGCTGTCGACCGGCTCGGGCGCGGAAGCGATCAGCATGGCCGGCTCGGCCGGCCCGGATCTGGTTGTGCTGGATCTCGGCCTGCCGGATGTGCCCGGCGAGACGGTGGCCCGCGAGATCCGGGCATCCGGCACAACCCCAATCCTGATGCTGACGGCGAAGAGCGGCGAGGAGGACCGGATCGCGGGGCTGGAGCTCGGCGCGGACGACTACGTGACCAAGCCGTTCAGCCCCCGCGAGCTGGTGCTACGGGTGCAGGCGATCCTGCGGCGCGGCGAGCCGGCTACCACCGACCGGAGGGTGAGCCGGTACGGGGACGGCGCGCTGGTCATCGACGAGCCGCAGCGGCTGGCGGTGGTCCGCGGCGCCGCGGTGGACCTGACCCCGACCGAGTGGGGCATCCTGGTGGCGCTTGCGACCGTCCCGGGCCGGGTGTACTCGCGGTTCGAGCTGATCAACCGCGTCCGCGGGTATGAGTTCGAAGGCTACGAGCGGACCATCGACTCCCATGTGAAGAACCTGCGCCGCAAGATCGAGGAAGACTCCGGTAACCCAGCGATGATCCAGACAGTGCTCGGCGGGGGGTACAGGCTCGGCCTGACCCGGGATGACTAGCGACCCTTGTCGCTATGGACGGCGACGCCGGGCCGGTCGGGACGCGGCTCGCGCTTGGCGTTCGCCGGCGTCGCGCTGGCGGCGGTGGCCGGCGGGCTGGCCGCGGCGCCTGTTGCGGCCGACGTCTCCCGCCTGATCACCGGCAGCGAGTCAACCTGACTGATGCCGTCGCGGTGGCCGCGGCTGCCGGGGATTCGCTCCGGCAGCCAGGCCGACGTGAGCCTCTCGCCCGTCTCTGGATCTGTGTGCCGGGGTCAGGGGCGGACGCGCAGTTGCGGATGCGGCGCCGACGCTGGCATCGCGCGCATCGCCTTGCCCGCAGGCCCCCACCCGGGGCTCGCCCCCGCCGCCTGCCGGCCCGCGTCCGACAGGCGCAGCATCAGCACTGCCGAGCGGAGCACGTGACCTCATCTCGGTCTCCACACGTTTATCACAAAGGCTGCACCTGAGTCCCGCTCGCGGAAGGTCAGATGGGAGATGACACCTCGCACACCCGAAAGGAAGGACCGCCGTGACCGGTGACGACCTGATCGTGATAGCGCCATGGCTGGTCTTTGGCGCGGGCCTGGTGGTGATCGGCTACCGGGCTGCTTGCCCAATGCGGCACGCGCCGCCAGCCCCGCCCCGGCCGGGCCGCGCAGAGGACGCTCCTCCCGCTGGCAGGAGCCTTCAGGCCGGGATCAGGCTGGCCAGCCGGGACGCGACCAGATGAGCGCGGCGCCATGACGGACGGCTCAGTCCGTGGGGCGTTGGCGCGGTCGCTGGCGATCAGCGGCGTGGCCTGGCCTGGTGCGCGGGATCGCGGACGGTAGCGACAGGATTCTGCGCTCCGCCGAGGCTGAGCAGATCAGCCACATGCCCAGATCGGGCTGGGGCCCAATGGTCACCGTGTGAAGTCGCGGGTCGGGCGCTCGCTATCGCGGGCACAGGAGGCCGCGGAGCGCGGAATGGGTCGCAGCAGGAAACTGCGCCCAAGGAGGCGGTGCTGGTGATGGAGCCCGGGCCTGCGCGAGGGGCCGCGCTGCGTTTCCTGCCCGAAGCTGGACAGGCCCGCTGTCTTGCCAGTGATGCGAGGTGCCGGTAACCGGCCACCTATCGCCGGCCATATGGCGGACCCAAGCCGCCTGAACTGGGCAAAGGCCGATCCCAAACCAGCTACTCGGCATAATCCGGCGCTCGGCATAACGCATGTATCCCCAGGAGCAGTTCTCGGTGGCGAGCCGCTCGATGAACGCGGTGATCTCCGTGCTGGCCGGCGGTCGTCCCATGCCGTTCGGATAGGCCGCTTCTTTCTGACCAGGCGGCGGTGCGCCGCAGGACGGTGCTCGGCGTGACTAGCCGATGCGCTCGCAGTCGTCGGGGCAGACGCCGGATCAGCACCGTCGGCTGCAAGGCGGCAGCCTCGTCGTAACCGGCGTCTCATCCCCAGCACGCCAGACCCGGCCGTCATAGGCTGAGCCCATCAGCCGGATGCAGAACGGCTGGGTCCGATGGGGACGGTGTGAAGATGCCCGTGCCGCCAGAGCCTGCTGACGCCGCCGACCAGCGTGGAGGACCGCGCTGCAGACACGGCCCCGAGGAGACGGTTCTGGTCATGGAGAACGAATGCAAACTGCCGCGGCCTTTCCCCTTCCGGCCCGAAGCGGGCTGCGGGCGATGGCGCCCGAGCCGGTCACGCACGACTGCGAAAGCGCGGGAACAGGAATGGAGCTGCGGACCCGGGCCTGGCGCCATCGACGCGGCTGCCCGGCGCCGACCGGCCACGGCGGCCGCCGATCATGGGTGCTGGCGCGAGATCCGGGCCGATGGCTAGGGGCGGTCAGGGACCGCTGGGGCTGCGGTTGGCGCTTGCTTTCGTCGCGGTTGCCGTGCTGGCCGTCGCGCTGGTCGCGGTGCTGGCCGTCGTGTTCAGCGAGCGGGACATCTCGGTGCTGGTGCAGCAGCGCCGTGACGACCTGACGCAGACGCTGAGCATCGACGCCGTCTCGACCTACAGCACCGGCAAGCCAGGCTGGTCTGACGTCGACCTGAAGCCCGCGCTGGAGCTGGCCTCGAGCAGCGGCGCCGCCGCCGCGATCCTGGACGCGGATGGCAACGTCGTGGCCTCCAATCTCGCTCATCCGCAACAGGCGGCCGGAATCCTGCGGCATCCGCTCAGCCTCGGCGGTCAGCGGATCGGCACTCTGGTGGTCAAGTTCGGCCGCCGGGGGCTGGGCTCCTCTGCGGACAACCTGCGGGCCTCGCTGGCCCGCGCCGTCATTGGCGCGGCCGGCCTGGCTGCGCTGCTGGCACTGCTGGTCGCGCTGGCGGTATCCAGGCGGATCACCAGGCCGGTCACCCGGCTGACCGGATCGGCGCGAGCGATGAGCCGCGGGAACCGCCAGGCCCGGGTCGGCCCGGTCCCCGGCGCGCCCGCGGAGCTGCGGGAACTGGCGGTCGCCTTCGACCAGATGGCTGATGCCCTCGGCGCTCAGGAACAACTACGGCGCAACCTGGTCGCCGATGTTGCCCACGAGCTGCGGACGCCGGTCGCGGTATTGCAGGCGAACACCGAGGCACTGCTGGATGGCATCGTGCCGCACACGCCCGAGCAGACCGTCGCGCTGCACGAGGAGGTACTGCGGCTCGGCCGGATGGTCGATGACCTGCAGACCCTCGCGGCGGCCGAGGCCGCGGCCCTCCAGCTCAGCCTGCGGCCATGCGATCTCGCCCTGATCGCCGGGGCTGCCGCAGATGACTGGGAAGCCAGCTTCGCCGCCGCAGGAGTGAGCTTCGAGCGCTTGCTCGAGCCGGCGCCGGTCGCTGCCGACCCGGGCAGGCTGCATCAGGTCATCGCGAACCTGCTGAGCAACGCACTGAAGTTCACCCAGCCTGGCGGGCGGGTGCAGATGACCCTTAGCCGCGCTGACGGCCGCGCCCGCCTGGAGATCAGCGACACCGGGCCCGGCATCGCGCGCGAGGACCAGCCGCACGTGTTCGAGCGGTTCTGGCGCGGCGCCCAGGCCGGGCAGACGGCCGGCAGCGGTATCGGGCTCGCCGTGGCCGCCGAGCTGGCCCGTGCCCAGCAGGGAACCATCGAGGTCAGCAGCGAGACCGGCCACGAGACACGGTTCACCCTGATCCTCCCGCTAACCTCCGAGATCGCGCCCTAGTCAGGCCGGGCGGGCAGCGGGAATGTCCCGCCCGGCCGTCACGTCGTCCCGTGACAGATCAGGCCGCCTGGTCACCGCTTCCCACGCCGACAGGGGCGGGCGCACCGGAGCCCGCCGCGGCGTGGCCGTCCCGCGCCGGCGCGGGAGTGTGCGTGTAGGGCTGCGGCGCACGGTAAGACAGCAAGAGACGCTCCCAGGCGTACACCTGCTCCTCGTGCAGATCCCGCAGAGCGCGGAGCGAGCGGCCCAGTGCCCGCCGTACTGGCGAGCCGGAGCCGGAGCCGGCCCGGGGCGGGCGCTGGCTGGTTGTCATCACGATCACCTCGATGTGAGCTGGTGGCCTGCGTCTCAGGCCATGCGTCCTTGGATAGCCGGGTAAGGAGGACCTGCTGTGTGTCGGCGATGGAGGCCAGGTGGAGGTCCGGTTTCCGGCACGGCGGAGACCCGCGCGCCGGCTCGGCTGGGGCGTGCCCGCACGCGGCTGCGGTGCTGCGGCGGGTCGGTCAGCCGCGGGAAGTTGGCCGAGGATGACCGGCACGATGAGAACGGCTAATCAGGGGAACGCGCCAGTGATGATCGCCGCAGTTTGGGGTCCCCGGCGCGGACCTTCGGGCCGAGGAGCGCATCGACGAGCTGGGTTGATCATCGGGCCCGGGCGGGCGATCCGGTACACCCGCGCAGCAGCCGGATCCGCCGCCGGTCAGCGGCGCTGCGGGTGTGCACCGGGCGCCGAGCGCAATCAGGCTGAGGCACCGGTCCGGGTGAGCGGCGGCGAACAAGGTGCCGGCTTGCCCGCCCCAGGCGTTGCCCATCCAGTTAACCGGCTCCCGGATACCGAGATGATCGAGGACGTCGACTCGGTGGCGGCGCCGGCGTGGCCGCCGGGCGTGAACGGGTGCCGGACCACGGCGGGCTGCCGCCGTGGTCCGGCCCGTCGATGATCACTAGCGGGCGCTCGGAGGCCAAGGCGCAACGAGCAGGTTCCAGGTGGTGGAGTCGACGAACAGGCTGTGCCACAACACCGCCGCGAGGCCGTGGTTCGATATAGGAATCCTCTCGTCGGAGGCGGGGGAAGTCGATGACCAAGCAGGTGGAGATGGAATACGCCAGCTACCCGTCACTGCGGGGACGGGTAGCGTTCGTCAGCGGCGGCGCCTCAGGCTTGGGTGCCGAATTCGTTCGTCAGCTTGCTGGCCAGGGTGCGAAGGTAGCGTTCATCGACATCGACGTCGAACGCGGGCGAGAGCTCGAGGCCGAATTGCGCGACGCGGTGCTTTTCGTGCCGTGCGACGTCCGCGACGTCGGCGCGCTAAGGGCGGCGATCGCACGCAGCGCAGGCGAACACGGCCCGATCCGCATCCTCGTGAACAACGCCGCGGACGACCGCCGCTATCCGGTCGAGGAGGTCGACGTCGCGCTCTGGGACGACCTCACCGCCGTGAACGTACGTCACCATTTCTTTGCGGCACAGGCGGTGGCACCGATGATGCGGGAAGCAGGCGGCGGCTCAATCATCAACGTGGGTTCGATCAGTGCGCACATCGATCTTCTGGGGCTGCCGGCCTACATCACGGCGAAGGCCGGTATCGAAGGTCTCACCCACACCCTGGCGCGCGAGTTCGGGCCTTGGAACATCCGGGTCAACTGCATCATCCCCGGCTGGATCATGACCGAGAAGCAGCTCGCTCATTGGGTCACGCCCGAGGCGGAGGATTCGATCCGCCGCAGCCAGTGCCTGCCGCGCAAACTGTATCCGGACGATGTTGCGCGGCTGTTGTTGTGGCTTGCCGCTGATGACTCGCGTTCCTGCACGGCGCAGCGCTGGATCGTGGATGGAGGGTGGATGTGACGAAAGCCGAGCAGGTCACCGGTGCCTGCGCCGAGCACGGCGAGGGCCCGTTCTGGGACGCCGCTGACGGCCGGCTGCTCTTCGTTTACCTTGAGCGGGGGCCGTGCTTGCAATAACTGACGGCGGCACAGTTGACCGTTACGAGATTGCCGCGGCGTCACCGCGGCATTGAGTACGGGTCGCTGAACGCGTTTGCGCCCTGCGATACCCGGCGACTTGGCCGCGATCGTGAGCCGGCAAGGCACGGTCCTATACCATCTGGGCCCGCCACCGGCCGCTGGTCATACAACGAAAAATCAGCTGGTGGGCGGTTGCGCCTGCACCCGACTGGGCACTCATCCCGCCTGTCTTGGGCTGACAGCGGCGACGGTATCTCCTGCATTCCCGGCACTCAAGGCTCGTAGACGCTTCACCGCGTCGCGGTCGGCGGCACGAGCGGATGTTAGTTACGTAACCAGCAGTGTGGGTCATGGAGACCGTGCGGGGCCGGCGGGTGCGACACTGCGGGGGTGGGCATCGACTGGGCGCATCAGCTGGCGGAGCAGCTGGACCGGCAGTGGCGCGGGCGGTTTCGTCCGCGCTGCGAGGGGCTGACCGACGCTGAGTATTTCTGGGAGCCGGTGGCCAGTGCCTGGAGCATCCGCCCGCGGGGGCACGGGCGGGCGGCGATCGCGGCCGGCGGCGGCGATTTCGTTATTGACTTCGCTGATCCCGAGCCCAGCCCGGTGCCGGTGACCACGATCGCGTGGCGGCTGGCGCACCTGATTACCGGCGTGTTCGGCTCCCGGGCCGGCGACCATTTCGGCGGGCCGCCGTTGGACTACTACGCATTTCATTATGCCGGGACGGCGGCACGGGCGCTCGCGCAGCTTGATGAGGTGTACGCCGTGTGGCTGGCCGGCGTCCAGAGCCTCGGTGATGGCGGGCTGGCCCGGCCGTGCGGCCGGGCCGAGGGCCCGTTCGCCGAGTGCCCCATGGCCACGCTGGTGCTGCACGTTAACCGCGAGGCACTGCACCACGGCGCCGAGATCGCCTTGCTGCGCGACCTGTACGCCAACCGCTAACCGGGCTCACGCGGACCGCCAGCCAGTCAGGCGGCAGCATTTACTCCTGCATCTGGAGGTCGCCCGGTCGGCGGCAGAACCGGACGTCCACGCCGAGCGCTGCCGATGCATGGATATACGACCGGGCCACCCACCTACTCCCGCGGTGGGGTTTGTCACTGCTGCGCCGAGCCTTGATAACGCGCCGAGCCGCCGCGGACATGCCGGCTCCGCGGCCAAGTCAGGACGTTAGAAGAAGATATATTTTGTCATTCGCGAGAACGAGATATAGCTTGATGATGTCAGAGAACCGCCGCATACAGGAGTCACGATGCCGGCCAGAGCTGCTCGTCCCGGAAGTAGGTAGTCATTATGCCGGCCCGGGCGGAGCACATAAGGTTTCCGGTCAGTTTGATGCTCGCGGTGTGCTGCGCGGCGGCGGCTCTGGCGGGATGCGGGTCTGGCAGCGGGCCGGATGTACTGACTGCACCCATACGCGTCGTCCGCACCTCTGCCGGGACGGTCGCCTACCGCGAGCTGGGCAGCGGGCCCGCGCTGCTGCTCATCACGGGAGCGGATGCATCCATGGACGGCTGGCCGCCGAGTTTCGTCGACGCCCTGGCCGCCCATCACAAAGTTGTGGTCTTCGACAACGCTGGGGTCGGCCGGACCTCTGCGGTCTCGGCGCCGGCTTTGCTGAGCATCGCCGCCATGGCCAGCCAGACGAGCGCCCTGATCTCCGCGCTTCGGCTACGCCGCCCGGCCGTGCTCGGATGGTCAATGGGAGGCATGATCGCGCAGGCTCTGGCTGTCAGCCATCCGGCCCAGGTAAGCCGGCTTATCCTGGCCGCTACCACAGCAGGGACCGGCAAGGCACTGCCCCTCCCGTCCTACACTGCCGCCGTGTTCTCCCTGAGCCCCGCGAAGCAAGCGGCCGTGCTCTTCCCGGCGAATCAGGCCGCCGCAGCCCGGGCTTACCTCAACGCCATCCAGCAGTACCCGGGCTCCTACGGGCCATCCGCCGCCACATCTCGCAGCCAGGTCCTCGCAGTTCAGCGATGGCTGGCAGGACAGGACGCAGCGGGCCGGCTGGTGGGAGATATCCGGGTGCCCACGCTGGTCGCCGGCGGAACCCGGGATCAGTTCATGCCGGTGGCCAACGACCGGCTCCTAGCCAGCAGCGTGCCCGGCGCGAAGCTGCTTCTCTTTGACGATGCCGGCCATGCCTTCTGGGCCCAGGACGCAGCGAGCTTCATCCGAGCCGTCGACACCTTTACGGGCTGAAAACCGCACAAGCTCAGGTGTGCGTCAAACCCGGCGAGCTCCAAACCGTCTCGCAGTCCTGACGACGCAGAACAAGGCGCTCTGTGCAATCCGATCGCACCAGACGCTTGCTCGATGCGCGGCACATATCGGCGTTCGGCGTCATCTGATGAGCGCCGACGGTGCGGCGTGGCGGGCAGCCACAATCGACAGCCGTTGCTCAGCGCGGCGATTAATCATGCGCATCACCGGATGACCATGCGCTGAGCCGACGACCGCTATTCGGCA
>CAVPPJ010000049.1:0-101090 GCA_963707065.1 uncultured Actinomycetes bacterium | reverse complement strand
GCATCGAACCAGGCGGCCGTCGGCAGCGTCCCGGGAATGCCGGGAGCACGCGCGGGCACGGCGGCCCCGGGGCCGGCCGCGCCTGTCGCGGCGCTGACGGCACGGCTGAGCGGGATTCATGGCGTGCGGGGGGTGCTGGTGGTCCGCGCGGCCCCGGGGCTGACCATTCCCGGAACATTTCGCGCCTTCGCCAGCAATCTCGGCAGCACCAGTCCGGTCCCGGCCGGCGTGGTCTCGTGCGCGCAACTCGCGACCGTTCCCGCCCTTGGCCGCTGCCCGGCAGGGGCGGCAACGGTGAAGTTCCCGGCGGACGGGTTCGACGGCCCCCTGTTCGGCACGGACGCCACCACGATCACCTGGCCAGCCGCGAACGTCCCGGCCCCGCGGCTGGACACCCTGGGCGTGGACGCCATCAATGTGGGCACGAACGGCAGCACGCAAGCGGTCGAGCAGGCCAGGACGGTGCTCGTGAACGCACGCGCCTACCCCGCCGTCGCCGTGCCGTCCACCATCGGCGACCTGGTCGCGCAGCACAATTCCAAGAACAGCGCCTACCAGCAGCTCGCGAACGTGGTGATCCTGATCAGCCTGCCGATCGCCGGCTGCACGCTCGCCGCGGGCATCGCGGCCGGGCTCGCCGACCGCAAGCGGCCGTTCAGCCTGCTGCGGCTCACCGGCGCCCGGCTCGCCACGCTGCGCCGCGTCGTCGCGCTGGAAGGCGCCGTCCCGCTGCTCGCCGTCGCCGCCGTCGCGATCGGCACCGGGTTCGCCGGCGCCGCCATGTTCGCCTCCGAGGCGCAGCAGCACCCGATGGTCGCGCCCGGCGCCGCGTACTACCTGCTCACCGCGGGCGCGATAGTGGTGTCCCTCGGCATCATCGCGGCCACCTTCCCGCTGCTGGCACGCATCACCGGACCCGAGGTCGCGAGAAACGAGTGAACCTGCTTCGGCCCGTACTTAACCCAGTCCTCCGAACGGGTTCCTGCTTCGCGCCACGGCTTCCTGGACGAGGTACTAGCTGTCCTGGGGGAGTTCCGTGATCATCTGGATGATGTCGCTGCGGCCGTAACCCTGCCGCGTGGCGTACTCCACCAGGCTCCTGACCTGAGCGAGGACCGCGCTGCGCTGCGGTGTGCCGGTGACCGTGATGCCGCGCCCGCGCCGGAACTCCAGCAGCCCTTCCTCCCTGAGCAGATGCAGGGCGCGCAGCACGGTGTTCTTGTTCACCCCGAGCACGGCAGCGAGGTCCTTGGCCAGCGGCAGCCGGTCACCCGGGCCCGCCTCGCCGTCGGCGATGGCACGGCGGATCTGGGCCGCGACCTGATCATGCAGCGGTCCTGGCTCTGACCGGTCGATGTTGACATTCAACATGGTACTAGTCATAGTAGTTCCATCATCAAGCGTCCGGCAAGGCAGGCGGTGAGTACGATGATCGCACCTCCTGGGCCGCCGTCAGCAGGCCCGCCGCCGGGCAGTGCAGCCTCGGGTAGCGCAGCCTCGGGCAGCGCGGCCTCGGGCAGCGCGGCCTCGGGTAGCGCGGCTGACATCATGGCGCTGTTCGCCGAGGCGCGGCGCCGCCGACGTCGGCGGCGGATTATCGCTGCTGCCGTCAGCCTTGCGGTGGCCGGTTCCGTCATGATCGGCCTGACCTCCGGCGGCGGTCATCATGATCCGGCATCCCGGGCTGCCGCAAGCCCCCGGCGCGCCGTGATCACTAAGCCGCGCACGACAGGGTTCACACTGCCAGCCGCCCATGTCGCCTGGGTCGACTACAGCGGTCAGCTGCACATCGGTGACGTGGCCACCGGCAGCCAGCATGTGGTGGCAACCATCCCGTCCGACGGTGGCGGCTGGTTCCTCAGAGCCCGAGGTCATCTGTACTGGCCCGACTTCAATAGCGACAAGAACATCGTGGCGATCCGGGATTATGACCTCGCGACGGGTAAGGTCCGGCAGCTGTCACGCGGAAAGTCTGTTTTCGCCTCAGCTGACGGCCGGCACCTGTACATCCTGCGGGCGGGCACCAGCCTGATCGAGCTCGACGCCGACGGCTCCGGTCTCCCCCGGACCTTGACACCTCCGGCTGGCTGGTACTTCTCCGATAGCCCCGTGGGGGTGGCGGACGGCGGCATCGTCGTCAATGCCAGCGATGACCGGGGCAAGGCGCAGGTGCCGACCATCGCCATCTGGTATCCCCGGACCGGCCAGGTGCGGGTCATCGGCAGGAGCGGCGGCATCATGGCCGAGTACACCCCTCGTGGCGGCAGCTACAGTCTGCTTGCCTGGATGCCGGGGAGCTGCGCGCTCCGGAACTGCCCGCTAAAGATCACCAATACCGCCAGCCTGGCGACCGTGACCGTGCGCAGCCCGCTGGGACACGGCTTCGCCGATCCGGGCGGCGCATTCTCGCCGGACGGCAGCAGCCTGGCCGTATTCGTCCGGCGGGCAAGCATCAGTTCCAGCAGGCCTAACCACTCGGAGCTTGCCCTCATCAATACCCGGACCGGGACGCTGCGCGTGGTCCGCGCCGCCAAGCTGGTTACCCAGGAGGACGCCGGCTGGGCGGCGTGGCTGCCCGGCGGCCAGCGGCTGCTGGCCGGAGCGCTGCTGTACAGCTATGCCGTGGACGCGAAGACGCTGGCGGTCAGACCGTTCTTCTTTTTCCCCGGAAACGAGCACGACATCATGACCACCCCAGACGTCAACTTCTCCGCGGTCGTCATTCCTGGCCGTTACGCGCGCCAGCCGCGACGGGGAAGCCGGTAAGCCCGCTGCTCGCGCCCCCGCGCCCTCGCCGCCAGGCCACGGCCCGGCAGTTGCCTGCCCAGACCAGTGCCCGGCACCACACCCGAACCACAGTCCGGCGCCCGCCCGCCTGGAGCGCGGTGCGTGCCCTGTTCGCGGAAGCGAGGCGTCGGCGCCGCTGGCGCAGGCTGGCTGGCGCCGCGGTGAGCCTGGCGCTGGTGACCGGCGCGACCGCGTTCGCCGTGACCTGGTCGCACCATCCGCCGGTGGCCGGCCCACGTCCGGATGCGGCGCGGTCAGTCGATCCGGGCAGCAACGCGGGCCAGTCGTCCCTGGTCGCCTGGGTGGACGGCAACTCGCTGCTGCACGTGGGGGACCTGGGGTCCAAGATCCAGCGCGTGGTGGCCAAGGCCGACGCAGCGCTGGCCACGCCGCTGGTTCAGTCAGGCGGGCGCGTCTACTGGGTCGATACCGCGGGCACCTACGTGCCCAGCCTCGGCCGCTGGTCGGAGGTCGTTCAGGAACTCGACCTGGCAACCGGCAAGGTCGCGATGTTCCAGCCCGGCCAGTGGATCTTCCCATCAGCGGACGGCCAGCAGCTGTACCTCTCCCAGATCGACAACGAGAGCCTCATCGAAGTGCCCGCTACTGGTTCCGGCGAGCCCAGGCATCTCACCCTCCCCGCCGGCTGGTACCTCCCCGGCGGCCTTGGCACTGCCGTCGCGGACGGCGCGGCTGTCGGCGGCAGCGCGGCCGGCGGCATCGTGGTGCAGTCCGATCCCGAACTGGGGATCCGGCATCCGCCGGTCATCGGCATCTGGAGTACCCGAACGGGGCAGGTAAAGGTTCTGGGCCGGGGTGTCGGTGCCGATTCCGGTGTCGTCATCGGCGCCTACACGGCACCCGGGGCCAGCCACAGCATGCTGGCCTGGATGCCGGCCACCTGCCACTACCCGGTGAACTGCACCATCAGGATCACCAGTACCTCGACGCTGGCCAGCCGCACGCTGCGCAGTCCGCTGCCGCACGGCTTCGCCCTCGGCGGCGCGTTCTCCCCGGACGGGAGCCAGCTCGCGGTGTTCGTGAACCGGAGCCCGGGAACCGGCGGCGGCAGAGTCCAGCTGGCGATCGTCAGCACCAGGACCGGGGCGACGCGCCTGGTCCCTGGAGCCAGCTTCGTGATCGGCGAGGATGTCGCCTGGGCCCGCTGGCTACCGGGCGGGAAGCAGCTCATCGCCGGGGGAGTCGGCCGCGACGACATCGTCACTCCGGCAACTCCCGCCGCGCAACCGCTGCGATTCCGCCACAATGCGGGCGGAATCATCGGCTACTCGGCAGTCGTCATTCCGCTGCGTAAGTAAAAGTTCTGCCGCGCCAGGCCCTGCGAGGTAGCCACGCCAGCCCGGCGGGTAGTCCAGGCCAGCCCCGGCGGGTAGCCCGGGCCGGGCGTCATAGGCTTGGGCCATGGAGATGCGAGTGCTGGGCCGAACCGGCGTCAAGGTGAGTCCGCTGTGCCTGGGTGCGATGATGTTCGGCGCCTGGGGCAACCCCGATCATGACGAGTCCGTCCGGATCATCCGCCGGGCGCTGGACGGCGGGATCAACTTCATCGACACCGCCGACGTGTACTCGGCCGGCGAGTCGGAGGAGATCGTCGGCAAGGCGCTGGCCGGAATCGACCGCGACAGCGTCGTTCTCGCGACGAAAGCCCATGCGTCTATGGGCGAAGACGTGAACATGACCGGCAACTCGCGCCGCTGGATCATCCGCGAATGCGACAACAGCCTGCGCCGCCTCGGCACCGATTACATCGACCTCTACCAGATCCACCGGCCCGACCCGTCCGCTGACATCGACGAGACCCTGAGCGCGCTCACCGACCTGATCCGGGCAGGCAAGATCCGCTATGCGGGCAGCTCGACGTTCCCGTCGGAGCAGATCGTGCAGGCGCAGTGGGTAGCCGAGCGCCGCGGCCGGGAGCGGTTCGTCTGCGAGCAGCCGCCGTACTCGATCATGGTCCGCGGCATCGAGGCCGACGTGCTGCCGGTTTGCGAGCAGTACGGGATGGGCGTCATCCCGTGGAGCCCGCTGGCCGGCGGCTGGCTGTCCGGCCGCTACCGCAAGGGCACCGACGTGCCGGTCAGCAACCGGGCACAGCGGCTGCCGCAGCGGTTCGACCTGAGCCTGCCGGGGAACCAGGCCAAGCTGGAGGCCGCCGAGCAGCTCGCGGTCCTCGCGGAGAAATCCGGCCTGACGCTGATCCAGCTGGCGCTCGCCTTCGTAATCCAGCACCCGGCGGTCACCTCGGCGATCATCGGCCCAAGGACCATGGAGCACCTGGACGCGCAGCTGGCGGCCGCGGACGTCACTCTTGATACCGCGATCCTGGACCGCATCGACGAGATCGTCCCGCCGGGCACCAACCTGAACCAGTCCGACCGCGGTTACGAGCCCCCGGCACTGACCACCCCGGCACTGCGCCGCCGGGCACGATAGGCCTGAGGTCCGACGCCCGCGCCCGCGGCCGAGCGCGAGGCCCGGAGGCTTACTTCTGGCCCGGAGGCTTACTTCTCCTGGGTCCAGTGCGGGCGGCGGAACATCCGGCCCAGCCGGTCGTGCATCGACGTGCCGCTGTCGGCCAGCGCGTCCACGTGGTAGACGGGCGGCCCGTCGGGGGCCGGCAGCCTGGCGGCCTGCTCGTCGTCTATTTCCAGCCGGATGTAGCTGGCGGTGATCCGCCCGACCTGGTCGGCGTCGACGAAGCGCAGGCCAGCCTTGGTGTGGATGACAATGCCGTCGAACACGTCGAGCGACGGTACTTCCAGGACATGCTCAAGAGTGCCGATCTCCTTACCGGCGCTCGTCAGCACCCGCGATCCGGGCACTGCCGCCTCATACGAGATCGCCGTATCGTCATCCATGCTGGCCTCCTGTCCCGCCGTGATGCGGCCCGGCCGCCGTTGCCCGGAACGGTCATGGCTGGTTCAGGTGCCGCAGGACCGTATCGAGCGCCTGCTCGACTGCGCGCCGTGACTCATCCGTGTGGTCGAGCGTATCTGGGGAAGGTGCTGGACTTACGGTAGGGGGATGAAAGCGGAGCCCATCGGAATCGACGTCGGCGGGCGGTCACTGCGGATCAGCAGCCCGGCGAAGATCATGTTCCCGGCGCCCGGGGTGACCAAGGAAGAACTGGTCCGCTACTACATCGCGGTCGGCGACGGGATCTGCGCCGCGCTGCGGGACCGGCCGACCACGCTGCGCCGGTTCCCGGACGGGATCGAGGGCGAGGCGTTCTTCCAGAAGCGGGTGCCGGCCGGGGCACCGGACTGGGTGCAGAAGGTCAAGATTCAGTTCCCCAGCGGCCGGTCCGCCGAGGAAGTCTGCCCGACCGAGCCGGCCGTGTTCGCGTGGGCGGCGAATCTGGGCACGGTGGAGTTCCACCCGTGGCCGGTCCGGCGACCGGACGTCGACCACCCGGACGAGCTGCGGATCGACTTCGACCCGCAGCCGGGCACCACCTTCGCTGACGCGGTGACCGCGGCGAAGGCCGCGCGGGAGGTACTGGCATCGGTCGGCTGCACCGGCTTCCCGAAGACTTCCGGCGGCCGGGGCGTGCACGTGGCCGTGCCGATCGCGGCGGAGTGGACATTCACGCAGGTGCGAAGGTCGGTGATCGCGCTCGGCCGCGAGCTCAACCGGCGGCTGCCCCGGCTGGTCACGGTGGACTGGTGGAAGGAAGAGCGCGGCGAGCGCGTGTTCATCGACTTCAACCAGGCGGCCCGCGATCGCACCATGGCCGCCGTCTACTCGGTGCGGGCGACTCCGGAGGCGACCGTGTCGGCGCCGGTGACCTGGGATGAGCTGGACTCGGTGGAACCGCTCGATTTCACCGTCCGAACGATGCCAGCGCGGTTCGCCTCGGTGCCCGATCCGCGCGCCGGGTTCGATGAAGCGGCCGGCCGGCTGGACGCGCTGCTGGAACTGGCCGACGTCGACGAGCGGGACCGCGGACTAGGAGATATGCCCTATCCGCCGGAGTACCCGAAGATGCCGGGCGAGCCGAAGCGGGTCCAGCCGAGCCGCGCCCGCCCGGCTGCCGATGAGACGGGTGCATGATGATCGCCTTCTGGCATTGGCTGCTGAGCGTCACGGGAATCAGCAACGAGTCCGGAAAGTGGTACGCGTTCTGGTCCGGGTTCGGCGCGAACTTCGGCGAGGTGACCCTGCTGGCCGGCGTCCTGGCCGCCTGGCACCGCGTCAACTGCCACGCGAAAGGCTGCTGGCGGATCGGGCGCCAGCAAGTCGCCGGCACGACGCTCGTGGTCTGCCGCAAGCATCACCCGGACGGAAAGCCGACGCACGAGCACATCCTTGAGCTGCACCGGGCGCACATGGAGGCCGAGCGGCTCAGGCATGAACTGCTTCATTCCGGTAGCCCGGCGCATTCCGGTAGTCCCGGCGCAATCCGGTAGCCCGGCGCACTCCGGTAGCCCGGTTCATTCCGATAGCGGAGGGCCGCCGGATTCCCAGCCCGCGGGCACGCAACTGCGCTGACGAGGACCCCCGGGCGGCGGTTTCGCGTGGCGCTGACAGCCGCGTCGGGCGCGCCGGGCCTGGGCACGCGCAGGCCGGGCCTGATGCCAGCGCAGTGTCCGGCGGCCTGCGGTCAGCTGGTGTCGGCCGGTCTGCGGTCAGCGCGGCGCCCGGCAGGTGACCGGGGGACGTGAGCAGTCGCTAGAATCAACATCTAACAGCTGTTAGATCAGAGAATGACGGCCGTTACGACGGCATGGCTGCGGAGGTGAGCAGGTGACGAGCGTGCCGCGGGCAGCGCCGGGCGAGAATGCCCCGCCGCTAGTCGCTCTCGGCTTGCTCCGCGTACACCCTGGCCGCGTACTCGTCGAGCACCTGCTGGCAGCTGTCCAGCGCCTTCTCCGCGGCCGGCCGCCCGGCCGCGCCGAACGCGTCGCGCTGGCGGACACGGGCGAACCAGCTCCGCAGCTTGACCAGGTCGACCTCGTTTTCCTCGAGCTCGGCGAAGGTGAAGTGATCGTCCAGGTACTCCTTCTTGACCTGCACGAGGAAGTCATCGCAGCGATCGACGATCTCCTCGTACTCGTCGTTCCTGGCCGCCTCGAACGCCGCCCGGACGTCGGCCTCGCCCGCCATGACCGTGCACGACATCAGTGCCGCGGTGCCGCCCATGTCCAGGATCTGGCTGCGGAGCTTGCGCAGCGCCCGCTCCGCGCCGCCGCTGGCCGGCAGCGCGGCCGCGGAATTCTGCAGGTAGATGGCGCCCAGGCCCTTCAGCCTGCGCCACACCGCCGCGCGCAGCCGGCTGGGCTCAGACGGCACCCGGTACACCAGCAGCAGCCACCCCTGGTCCGCTGCGCTGTCACGGTCGGTCACGGCCTCATTCTGGCAGACAGGCCACGTCGCGCCACGGCGTCACCGCTGCCGTCGCCGCCGCCACTGGAGGTCACGTGAGCTCTGTCGCCCTCTTCCTCACCGTCTTCGTGGCCTGCATGGTCGAGGCGGTCGAGGCCCTGACGATCGTGCTGGCGGCTGGCCTGACCAGGGACTGGCGCTCGACCTTCCAGGGCATGGCAGTGGCGCTGGTCGTCCTCGCCGTCGTGGTTGCCGCGGTCGGTCCCGCGCTCACGCTCATCCCGCTGGCCGGGATCCGCCTAGCCGATCGGCGCGCTGCTCGCCGTGTTCGGGCTGCAGTGGCTGCGCAAGGCGATCCTGCGGGCATCCGGCTACAAGGACCTGCACGACGAAGCTGGCATCTACGAACGCCAGGTCGCCGCGGCCCGTTCCGCGGCGGCTGGCGGCCGGAACGGCGTCAGCGACTGGTACGCGTTCACGCTCTCGTTCAAGGGAGTGCTGCTGGAAGGCCTGGAGGTGGTGTTCATCGCCATCACGTTCGGCGACAACCAGGGGAACCTAGGGCTCGCGGCGCTGGCCGCCGCCGCCGCCGTGCTCGTCGTCGCCGGAGTCGGGGTCGCGGTGCGGGCGCCGCTGGCCCGCGTCCCGGAAAACGCCATGAAGTTCGCGGTCGGCATCATGCTGACGTCCTTCGGCACCTTCTGGGGCGCCGAGGGCGCGGGGGCCGCCTGGCCGGGCGGGGATGCCGCCCTGCTGGTCGTCATCCCGGTGATCGCGGCCGTGTCGCTCGGATACGCAGCGGTGCTGCGCCGGTCCCGGGCGGCAGCCCTGATACCTAGCACGGAGAGTGCCCGATGAACCGCCTGCGGTCGATCTGCGCGTTCTGGTACGACTTCATCATCGGTGACGACTGGCGCGGGGCGGCGGTCGTCGCGGTGGCGCTGGCCGGCACCGCCGCGCTCGTCCACCTCGCGCAGGTCAATGCCTGGTGGCTGATGCCGGGCGGCGTGCTGGTCGCGCTCGTCTGGTCCGTCCGCCGCGCCACCGCAGGCACGGCGAAGAACTGAGGCGGGCTACCTCGTGGCCGTGACCGCCCGGATGATGACCGCGTAGAGGTCGTGCCACTGCGGTGCGCGGAAGCCCGCCGCGGCCAGCAGCCGGGTGGCCCGCGGCTTCGTGCGGGCCCGGTCGCGGCGGCTGAGCAGGATCGTCGGCCAGAGCCACGCCGAGAACAGGTCGGCGAGGACCAGCTGCCCGCCCGGCGTCAGTACTCTCGCGCACTCGGCGAGCCCGGCCTGCTGATCAGCCCAGTGGTCGAACGAGGTCGTGGTCACCACCAGGTCGAAGGTCTCCGCGGCGAAGGGCAGCCGCTCGGCCACCCCGGCCGAGAACCGCAGCCGGTCGTCGCGGGCCGCCGCGCGGGCCGTCTCGATCATCGCGGGCGCCGCGTCGATGCCGGCCAGCTCGGCAGCCGCCGGAACGCGGGCGGCAAGCTCCCGCAGCAGATAGCCGGTGCCGCAGCCGACATCGAGGATCCGGCGCGGCGCCGGGCAGCGGCTCAGGGCGAGCTCGGCGGTGCGGTCGGCGATGTCGTGATGCAGCTTGCCGAGCCACCCGCTCTCGTAGCCGGGTGCCCGCTCGTCGAATGCGGCGACGTCGCGATCATGAGCCATTCACCCGATCCTGCCACGGCCGGTCCGGCTGGTCGCGTCCCGTCACGACGCAAGAGTCGCAGATGCAAGACGCCGGGGCATGGCAGATGCCAGGCGCCCGGGTACGGCAGATGCCAGGCGCCCGAGTACTGCCCCGCGCGTCACATCAGCAACGGCAGCCTCAAGATCAAGTCAGCGGTTCGGATGTTACCGGCGATTACCGGCGCGAGCCGAACCGCTAATCCCGGCGCCGCCTTGGTATGTCAGAGCTAGCTGGGATACTTGTGCTGTGCTGCAGGTATCCGGAGGGCAACTGATCGGCAGGGAGAACGAGCTCGGCAGGCTCGTCGCCCTGCTCGATCAGGCTGCCTCCGGCGAGCCGGTGGTGGCGCTGGTCAGTGGCGATGCTGGCATCGGCAAGACCCGCCTGATCGCCGAGCTGGCTGCCCGGGCCCGCCACCGGAACTTCACCGTGCTGTCCGGCCGCTGCGCCGAGCTGGGGGACAGCGTCCCTTACCTGCCGCTCGCGGATGCCCTGCGGGACGCGACAACCGGGCCGTCGGCGGACGGCTCGCTGCTCGACGCGCTGGCCACCCGCCCGGTGCTGAACCGGCTGCTGCCCGACCGGGTCAGCTCCGGGCAGCCCGGCGGCGACGTGCCGGGCATGGCGCAGCAGCAGCTCTTCGGCGCGGTGCTCGGCATGCTCGCGGAGATCGCCGCCGACCGCCCGGTGCTGCTGATCATCGAGGACATGCACTGGGCTGATCGCTCCACCCGCGACCTGCTCACCTTCCTGAGCCGGGTGCTGCACCGCGAGCGGGTCGCCGTGATCGCCACCTACCGGACAGATGACCTGCACCGGAGCCATCCGCTGCGCGGCGTGGTCGGCGAGCTGCTCCGGCTGCCCAGCGTGACGGCGATCGAGCTCGGCCCGCTGGCCGATCGGGCGATGGCCGAGTACCTGACGGCGCTGGCCGGGCGGCGGCTGGACGCGGTGGCGGTCGAGGCCATCATCAGGCGCGCCGAGGGTAATCCCTACTACGCGGAGGAACTGCTCGCCTCGTCGGACGACGGCTGCGAGCTGCCCGCCGGGCTCGCCGAGCTGCTGCTTGCCCGGGTCGAGCGGCTCTCGCCGCACGCCCAGCAGGTGCTGCGGTCCGCCGCGGTGGCCGGGCGGCGGATGGACGAGGAGATCATCCGGCAGGCGTCCGGCCTGGCCGCGCCGGAGTACGAGGAAGGGCTCAGGGAGTCGGTCGCGAACCAGCTCCTGGTGCCCGACGGCGACGAAGGTTACGCGTTCCGGCACGCGCTGATCCGGGAGTCCGTCTACGCCGACCTGCTGCCCGGCGAGCGGACCCGGCTGCACGCGCGGCTCGCCGGGCTGCTCGCCGACGAGGCCCGGCTGGCCGCCGTGCCCGGCTCCGCGGCCGAGCTGGCTCATCATTACCTGGCCAGTCACGACATTCCCGGTGCGTTCACCGCGTCCGTGCGAGCGGGCAGGGAGGCCGAGCGGCTGGCCGCCCCGGCGGAGGCGCACCGGCATTTCGATCAGGCGCTGGCCCTCTGGGACCGGGTGAACGAGCCGGAGAAGCTGGCCGGCGTGGACCGCGGGTGGCTGGCCTACGACTCCGCGGAGAACACCGCGGCCAGCGGCGACGTCGCGCGCGCCGTGCACGAGTTGCGGAGGCTCCGCGACTACCTGGACGCCGCGGCCGATCCCGTGCTGGTCAACCGGGTCGGCGAGCGGCTCGCCTACTTCCTGCTTGAGCACGACGAGGTCGCCGCCGCCGCGGAGGCCGCCGAGGCGGCGGTCGACGTGCTGCCCGAGGACCCGCCGCGCTGGGAGCGGGCCCGCGCGCTGGCCACCCATGCGCAGACCCTGATGTACACCCAGGACGATGCCACCGCGGTCGCCAAGGCGGAGCAGGCGCGGGCAGCCGCCCGCGCGGCCGCGGCGCCCTGGGTGGAGGCTGATGCGCTGGTAACGCTCGGGCTGCTCGAGGAACGGGCCGGCCGGACCAAGGAGGCGGTCAGCCTCTTCACGATGGCGAACCGGCAGGCCCTGGATGCCGGGGTACTCGGGGTTCAGCTGCGGGCCGCGTTCCAGCTTGCCCGCACGCACCTGGAGCGCGGGGATCTTGCGGATTCGAGCAAGACGGCGCATGAGGGCCTGCGGCTGGCCGAGGAGGCCGGCCTCGGCATGGCGCCCTACGGCCTGGACCTGCAGTACACGCATTACCTGGCGCACTACGCCGACGGCGACTGGGACCACGCGCAGCAGGTCGCCGACGGGTTCGTGGTGCGCGTCACCAGCGTCGCCGAGGCCCGGCTGTCGGCGATGGCGCTGTTCATCGATGTCGCCCGGGGCAGCCCGAAGGTCGACGAGCGGCTCAGCTGGCTGAAGCCGTTCTGGGCCGCGGACGGGTTCGGCGCCTATATCGCCCGCGGGCTGCTGGCCGAGCACGCGCTCTGGCAGGGCGCCACGGATACCGCGGTAGCTGAGGTCGCGGCCACCCTCCGCGCGGAGGCGGAGTACCTGAAGGGCTACGGGCCGCCGGTCATCCGGCCGGCCGCGGTGGGCCTGAGCGCGCAGGCCGACCTGGCGACCCAGGCCAGGGCGGCCGGCGACGAGGCAGCCGCCGCGGCGATAGTGAATGCCGCCCGCGAGCTGATCGAGATTGCCCGCGGGGGAGCGGCGTACCCGCTGCGGCCAAAGTTCGTGCTGGGCGTCGACGGCCGGGCCTGGCTGGCCCGCGCCGAGGCCGAATGGTGCCGGGCCCAGGGCCGCAACGATCCCGATGCCTGGCTGGCGGTGGTGGAGGCGTTCGGCCCGGGGTTCGTGTACGAGAGCGCCAGGTCCCGGTGGCGGCTGGCCGAGGCGCTCGCGGAAGCGGGCCGCCGGGATGAGGCGCAGGACGAATGGCGGCTGGCTTTCGAGACCGCCGACCGGCTCGGCGCGGTGCCGCTGCGCGCGGCGCTCAACGATCTTGCCCGCCGGGCCCGGCTGCGGACCCGCGTGCCCGGTGCCGGCCACGACGGCGGGCCTGGCCCCGGATCGGCGGGCGGGACCTCGCCGGGTTCAGCGAGCGGGCCGCTGGCCAGTCCGCTGGCCGGGCTGACCGCCCGGGAACGGGAAGTGCTCCGCTTGCTGGCGACGGGCCGCAGCAACAGGGAGATCGCCGCGGAGCTGTTCATCGCCCCGAAGACGGCGAGCGTGCATGTCTCGAACATCCTGGGCAAGCTCGGTGCCGCCAGCCGGACAGAGGCGGCCGCGATCGCGCACCGCAACGGCGTCGGGCTGCCCGCCGCCCGCAGTAACTGAGCCCGTCCTTAGCCAGCTTGCGCCGTGCCGCGCGGCGGCAGCCCGGCGGCGCGGTAGATGTCGTCGATCAGGCGCATGGTGACAACGGCATGCTCGGGCGTGCTCGTGAACGTCGCACCGCGCTGCACTGCCGCGGCGAACGCCCGCAGCTGGTGCAGGTACGTCGTCCCCTCGGGGGCGTCAGCGGCAGAGCTGGCGACATCGTTGTGCCCGCCGTGGCGGACCGTCAGCCGGTAGCGGTTATGCGGGTGGATGAAGTTCTGCACCCGGAGCTGCCCGTGCTCGGCGGCGACATGCACGTCGGCCCGGAACTTCCCGCCCTGGGTGAACGACAGGTCCAGCCAGGCGGTGGCACCGCCCGGGTACCTCAGGTAGGCGCTCATCGCGCGGTCCACGTCCGGTACCTGCTCGGTGGCCAGCGCGCTGACGACCTCGGGCTCGCCCGGCCCGAGCAGCCGGAGCAGGTCGACGGCGTAGCAGCCGGCGTCCATGGTGGCGCCGCCGCCCAGGCCGTAGACGTACCGGATGTCACCCAGGCCATCCAGCGGGAACGACACGTCGCACTGCAGGTGCCTGATCCGCTCACCGGACCTGCCGCCGATCTGCCGGAGCCGGTCGCCGATCATCGAGATGAGCGGGTGGTAGCGGTAGTGCATTGCCTCCATCACCACCAGCCCGGACGCCCGCGCGGCGGCGGCGACCTGCTCGGCCTCGGCGGCGTTCGAGGTGAACGGCTTCTCGCAGAGCACGTGCTTGCCCGCCTCGATCGCCCGCAGCGTCCACTCCGCGTGCAGCGAATTCGGCAGCGGGTTGTAGACGGCGTCGATGCCCGGATCGGCGAGCAGCGCCGCGTACGAGTCATGCACGCCCGGGATGGCATGCTCGGCGGCGTAGGCCTCGGCGTCGCGGCGATCCCGCGCGGCGACGGCGGTCACCACCGTCTCCGGCAGCTGCCGGGCCGGCTCGATCAGGGCCCCGGCCGTGATCCGCGCGGTGCTGAGCGTGCCGATCCGCAGCGGAGCCGCGTGCCGCCTTCCGGCGTGCCGCCCGGGCCTGCCATCACGCGCCTGCCGCGGGGCTGCCGGGCGCCAGCGCGTCCAGGAGCTCGCTGGCCCGGGCGGCCGCCGCCGCCGGGGCAATGTCCGGCGCGCCCACCTGGGGATCCCAGTTGAGGTCATAGAAAATCTCGGTGACGCCGCGTTCGGAAAGCCACGCAGTGTCCTCGCGGATCTGGTCGAAACTGCCGGACAGCAGCAGCCGGCCGTTGCCATCGGCGGCCTGCACCTCCGCGCCTGCCCGGACCACCCCGCGGCAGATGACCCGGAGCGCGGCCGGGTCGCGGCCGGCCGCGGCGGCGGCGTCCCGGACCACGCTGATGCCCCCGCCGATCTTGGACAGGTCGGTCCGGCTGGAGGTGAGCCAGCCGTCCGCGATCCGGCCGATCCGCTCCAGCGCCGGCCGGGCCATCCCGCCGAGCAGCACCGGCGGGCCGCCCGGCTGCACCGGCTTCGGTGCCATCCGGCCCGGCGGCACGGAGTAGAACTCGCCGCTGAACTCGCTGGTGTCCTGGGTCCACAGATGGCGCAGGACCGCGACGTACTCCGCGGTCCGCGGGCCGCGGCGGGCCATGCTCGCGCCGGTCGCGGCGAACTCCTCGGGCATCCAGCCGATGCCGAGGCCCACGTCATGCCGCCCGGCCGACAGCACGTCGAGCGATGCCGCCTGCTTGGCGAGATAGGCGGGGGAGACGAACGGCAGGTTGACCACCGCGGTACCGAGCCTGATCCTGCTCGTGCAGGCGGCCGCGTAGGCCAGCGCGGCATACGGGTCGAGCACGCTGTGGTAGACGGGCTCAATGCTTGAGCCCTCGGGGATGATCAGGCGCTGGAACGACCAGAGCGACGCGTAGCCAGCCTGCTCGGCGCGGGCGGCGAAGCTGGCCAGGTTCTCCGGGGTAGCCCATGCGCCCGACACGGGGGCGCCGAAACCGATCTTCATTCCGCTCACCCTAACGGGCGCGCGCCGGCCGGCACCACGGGCGGCGGACCCGGCGCTCGCAGGACGCGCCGGGCATGGCAGCCTGTGTCGTGGCGGTCGCGCGGCGGCGGCCGGTTTCGTTTCTGAACGGAGAAATTCATGAGCTCTGACCCCCGGCAGTGGATCGCTACCCTGCGTAACTCGCACGAGCGGCTCGCGTCCCTCGTCAAGCCGCTCGACGCCGATCAGTTCCGCGGGCCCTCTTACTGCAGCGACTGGACGGTCGCGCAGGTCATGTCGCATCTCGGCAGCGGCGCGGAGATCAGCCTGCTGATGCTGCCCGGCGCGCTGGGCGAGGGCGAGCCCGTCGACCGGGACGCCTTTCCGCCGATCTGGGATGCCTGGAATGCCAAGACCCCGGATGCGCAGGTCGCTGACGGGCTGGCCGCCGACGAGAAGCAGGTGCAGCGGCTTGAGCAGCTGACCGACGAGGAACTGGCCAGCGTCAAGCTCCCGTTCTTCGGCATGGACCTCGACGCCGTCGGCATGGTCAGGCTGCGGCTCGGCGAGCACGCGCTGCACACCTGGGATATCGCGGTCAGCGCCGATCCGGGCGCCGTGGTGTCGGCCGATGCGGTCACGCTGCTGATCGACAACGTGCCGCAGTTCCTCGCGCCGCGCCTCGGCAAGCCGCAGGAAGACCCGCTCCGGCTGCGTATCCGCACCACCGGCCCGGACCGCGACTACCTGCTGGCGGCCGCCGACGCGGTGACCATGACGGACCTGCGCGACGATGCGGCGGCCGCCGAGGGCCTGAATGAGGTCAGCATGCCGGCCGAGGCGCTGCTGCGGCTGGCGTACGGGCGGCTCGACGCGGCGCACACCCCGGCTGATGTCGAGGCTGACCCGGCCGACCTTGACCGGCTCCGCGCGGTGTTCCCGGGCTTCTAGCAGTTCCCGGGCCGGCCCGGCCGGCCGCCCTCGGCTGGCTGGCCGCCGCCGAGGGCGGCCATGGCGAGGCTGGCAGCGTCTTCGGCGCAGCCCCACGACAGCGAGACGCCAGCTCCGCCGTGCCCGTAGTTGTGCACGATCCGGCGGCCGCCGGCGTGGTCCTCGGCGTCCAGCCGGACGGCTGGCCGGACCGGCCGGAGGCCGACCCGGTGCGCCACGACCCGGGCGCCGCGCAGGCCGGGCTCGATCGCCGCGGCGGCGGCCAGGATGCGCTCGGCGACGGCCGGGTCGGGTTCGGTGCTCCAGTTGCCGCGGTCCTCCGTCCCGCCGAGCAGGATGGTGTCGCCGTGCGGAAACAGGTAAATCAGCTCGGCTGATTCATCCCCGAGCCCGATGAAGAACTCCGTGATACCGGGATTGGCTGCCACCACCACCTGCCCGCGCACCGGCATCATTTCAAGATCGGGAACGAGCACGCGGGCGCCGATCCCGGCGCAGTTCACGATCACCCCGGCGCCGGTGCTCGCGACCGCCTCGGCCAGCGAGCCGAACGTGCGGTCCGTAGTCCCGAGTTCGCCGCCGGCGTCGCGGAGCCTGGCCAGCAGGTAGCGCAGGTAGACCGGCATCGCCGCGACGGGCGCCGCGAACCGCCAGCCGGCCGCGAAGCCGGGCGGCAGCTCGCCGCCGGTGGCCAGCCGGAAGCCGTCCAGCGCGGCCGCCCAGTCCGGCGGGCTGGCCTGCGCGCGGGATGCCTGCAGGCCGCTGACCGTGCGCACCCCGGCGGCGGGCTCGGCGGCCAGGCCGAGCAGGCGGGCGAGCGTGCTGGCGCCCCAGCGGGCGACCCGGTCGTCGTGCCCGACCAGATGCGGGCCCCAGATCGCACCGGCCACGGCTGACGTGGTCCGCGACGGCGGCGCCGCGGCGCTGACCGTCACCCGGGCGCCCGCCTCGGCCAGGCAGATCGCGGTCGTCAGGCCGGACACGCCGGCGCCGATCACCAGGACGTCCGGCTCGCTGCTGGTCATCATCCGACCGTAACGCGCCTGCCCGGTCATGCCGCGGCGCGCTGGTACCCGCCGGGCGTGATGCCGTAACAGCGGCTGAACCAGCGGGTGAGATGACTCTGGTCGGCGAAACCGGCGCGGGCCGCGGCCTCGCTGATAGGCCGGCCCCGGGCGATCAGCCGCCGGGCTGCCCGCAGCCGGAGCTGGCGCTGATAGTCACTCGGCGAGATGCCGTATACGGACGTGAACGCGCGATGGATGGCGAACCGGCTGCGGCCGGTGGCGGCGGCCAGGTCACTGGCCGTGATCTCGCCGAGGTAGCCGTCGCGGATCACCTCGCGGGTCCGCCCGGCGACGGCTCGGCCGCCAGGTGACGCGGCGGCTGCGGCCCGCGGGGCGTATCGGTCCGCCCGGCACGGCTGCGCGGCTGCCCGCGCCGCGATCGAGTAAATCGTCGCGGTGAGCAGCTCGTCACGACGCAGCGCGGGCGCGCCGCCCAGCAGCGCGCGGTTCAGGGCGCGCACGTGGCCGGCCAGCACCGGGTCGCTGACCACCGGATCGGTGAACAGCGGCAGGCCGGCCTGGCGCCCGGTGACGCCGGCAAGAACGTCGCTCACCAGTTCCGGCCCGATGTGGACCATCCGGTAGGTGAAGCCCAGTTCATCGGAGGCGTGGCCGTCGTGCGGGTCGTCGGGATTGAAGGCCATCACCATGCCGGCCGCGCTGGTATGCGCCGACCCCCGGCAAGTGAACGACTGCGCCCCGTCCTCGGTGACGCCGAAGGAGTAGGTCTCGTGGCTGTGCCGGTGGTAGACATGCCGCTCGAAGTGCGCGTGCATTGCCTCCAGCGGCTCATCGGCCGAGCGCCAGTAGGTAGACCAGTCAGCTGCCACGGTCCCATTCTCGCGCTGACCGGGCGCACCAGCGTTCAATACCGGGCGCCGGCGGCCCGGCCAGGCTGGGGGGATGCGATTTGACACCAAGATTGCCATCGCGGTCCGCGGGGACCTGGCCGGGTGGCAGCAGCTCAACGTCACCGCGTTCCTGGCCAGCGCGGTGGCCGGGGAGTTCCCCGAGGTCATCGGTGAGCCGTACCTGGACGGCTCGGATAACGCCTACCTGCCGATGTTCCGCCAGCCCGTGCTCGTCTACGAAGCCGATGGCGCGGCGCTCAGCCTCGTCCGCGGCCGGGCGCTGGCTCGCGGGCTGGCCATCGCCGTGTACATCGAGGACATGTTCAAGACCGGTCACGACGAGGACAACCGGGCGGCCGTCCGCGCGGTGCCCGCCGACGGGATGCCGCTGGTGGGACTGGCGGCCTACGGGCCGAAGAACGCCATCGACAAGGTCTTCAAGGGCCTGCCGCTGCACTCGTGACCGCCCGCCCGGCACCGCTACGGGACCGGATCGCGGCGGCGCCCGGCGGCTCGGCCGCGACGGCGGCCGGCTCGGGCGCGGGCCGGATCAGCAGCAGCAGCGCGCAGGCCCCGATGACGACGGTGATCACGAGCAGCAGCAGCTGGTAGCTGACAAAGGAGATCAGCGCCGCGCCGGCCGCGATCGAGATGGTCTGCGGCGTGATGATCAGCATGGTCCAGGCGGCGTTGACCCTGCCCTGCAGCCGCGGCGGGGTGTGCACCTGGACGGCGGTGGTGAAGCCGACGATAAGCCAGATAAGCCCGATGCCGTCGCCGACCGCGCCGGCCAGGCAGAGGGCAAGCGAATGCGTCCGGTAGGCCACCGCCGCGAGGGCGAAGCTGGCCAGCCCGAGGCCGATCACGCGGGCCGCGCCGATGCGCCGCATCAGCCACGCCACCGCGATCCCGCCCGCGATCGATCCGGCGCCCTGGACGCTGTTGAGAATTCCGTAGAAGGATGGCGGCCGGTGCAGGCCCTGGCCGATGACGGCGAAGACGATGGTCTCGTTGAGGCCGATCACGCTGAACGCGCAGGCGGTCACGATGGTGATCTGCCACAGCAGCGGGATACTCCTGATGTGCCGGAAGCCGCCGGTGAAATCGCGTCTGAACGAGCCGCGTGAGCCGGTCTCGGCAGCCGACTCCCGCACGCTGATGCTGGCCAGTGCCACGATCGCGGCGGCGAAGGTGACGGCGTCCATGATGGCCACGGCGGCGCCGCCGACGGCCACGTAAAGACCGGCGCCGACCAGCGGCGCGACAATCCGCAGGCCCTGGCTGACTGTCTGGAGTGACGCGTTGGCAGCCGCGAGGTCATCGCCCGCCAGCATGTCCTTGCGCAGCCCTGCGCCCGCGCTGCTGAGGATGCTGGACGAGGCCCCATAGCAGAACGCGACAACGTAGATGATCCATAGCTGCGCCTGGCTGTGCACGGCGAGCAGCGAGAGGACCATCAGGCCGGTGGCCGCATTGGTGATGATGAGCAGCCTGCGGCGCTGTACCCGGTCCGCCAGATGGCCGGCCAGCGGCGCGAAGAGGGCCGGGATGCCCAGCGCCAGGAACACCCCGCCGGCCGCGGCGTTGCTGTTCGTCAGGGACTTGGCCCAGATCCCGAGCGTCAGGTACAGGGCCGTGTCGCCGAAGCTGGACAGTGACTGGCCGGCCAGCAGCCGCCGGAAGCGCGGATCCCGGAGCGCGCCCATCACGCGTCCCGCTTGGCATACTCTGACGGCATCATGACGTCACTATGGCGCCAATTATGACATCTGTCAACCGTCGCAATGACGTCTGCTGGCCGGGCGGGTACCGGTCAGGCGGCGCGCCGGTGCAGCAGCCAGATCGTGGCGCCGAGCGCGGCGGCGGTGAGGGCCACGAAGAGGCCGGCCTCGATGAACTGGAAGCGCCAGAACCGGTCGGCGGGCTGGTAGGTGACGACATTGCCGTTGATACTCAGCACCAGGTCGCCGATGCGGCCTGTCGCCTGCGGCACGAAGCCGATGCCCATGCCGCATCCGTGCGTGCAGTCCACCGTGGTGGTCAGCGGTGCTAGGAAGTGGGGGCGGAGCACGAACTCGACTGCGAGCCGGATGGCCAGCCACGGGATGAACGCGACGATCATGGCCGGGATGCTGCGGCGCAGCAGTAGCCCGGCCAGCACGGCGAACCCGAACGCGCACAGAATGTAGGCGGTCAGCACCAGGCCTTCGAAGTCGTAGATGTTGCCGGCCAAATGGCCGGTGAGCCGGTCCATCGGCGCGCGGTACCAGGTGATCACCGCGGTCATCGCCGCACCCAGGAGCACGAGCCCGCCGGTGACCAGGGCCAGCTTGGTGACCAGCCACCGGGTCCGCGGGACGGTCTGGCTCCAGGCCAGCCGCCAGGTGCCGAATTCGAGTTCCCGGGCGATCAGCGGCGCGCCGATGAGGACCCCGATCAGCCCGGGGGCGATGAGCAGCACTGACCAGAAGGCGATGTTGACCTCGATGCCGAACTTGCCCGTGAAGGCGCTGACGGCTGCCTGGCAGCTGGTCCCCTGGCTGCGGGCGAGGCAGCCGGTCAATCCGTCGTGGCTGAATGCCGTGCGCATTGATGTGCCGAGCAGGATCGCGTATGCCGTGAGAGCGGCGAGCACGCCCAGGCAGGCTATGGCCTGGCTGCGGTGCTGCCGCCAGCTGACCCAGATCATCGTGTTACCGCCTTGCTGGCCGGCCCGGGCCGTGCGGCCCGGGCGCGATTGTCGGTGGCTGCCGTCTGCGGGCGCCGTTGCAGGTAGGCGAGCACGAGCTGTTCGAAGCCCACCGGGTCGGCCAGCCAGCCGGGGCGCAGCTGTGCCGTCGGCCGGGCTGGGTTGGTGCGGACCAGCACGGTGGAGTGCCGGTCGCTGTCGGTGCGGTGGATGAGAGATCCGGGGAGCTCGGCGTCGGGGGTCGCGCGCGGGACGGTGAGCAGCCGGTGCTCGGCGAGCAGACCGTCGACCGGTCCCGCGAGCTGCGTCCGTCCGCCGGTGAGTACGATCAGCCAGTCGCAGAGCCGTTCCAGCTCGGACACTACGTGCGAGGCGATGATGACGGTCAGGCCGGTGTCGGCGGCGGTCGCCATCACGTTTCGCATGAACTCCAGCCGGGCGATCGGGTCGAGGCTGGAGACCGGCTCGTCGAGTACCAGCAGCGGCGTGCGCTTGGCCAGTGCCATGGTCAGCGAGATCTGGGCCTGCTGCCCGCCGGACAGGTGCTTGACCTTGCGCTTGAGCGGGATGCCCAGCGCGTCCATCCGCTCCCGGGCCTTGGCCTGATCCCAGCCGGGGTTCATCGCCCGGCCCAGGTGGAACATGTCCGCGACGCTGAAGTCGCGGTACAGCGGATGGTCCTGGGCGACGTAGCCGACCCGCGCCAGCGTCGCCGCCGCATCCGCGCGGGAGGTCTGGCCGAAGACTGACACTTGCCCTTCGGTGGGCTCGAGCAGCCCGATGATCATCTCCAGCAGGGTGGTCTTGCCGGCGCCGTTCGGGCCGACCAGGCCGGCTATCGCGCCGGCCGGCACCTCCAGGGTGCAGTCGCGCAGCGCCCACACGTGGCCGTAGCGCCTGCCCAGCCGGTCAGCCTGCAGCGCCGGGGCGCTGCTGTCCATGTCGTCGGTCATCAGACCCGCTCCTTATTCACGTCGTGGCGGGCTACGGCGATCAGCGCCGTTACCGCATCGTCACTGAGCCCGGCGCTCTCGGCGTCACGGAGCCATTCCTCCAGCGACTCGCGCAGCGCCTGCTGCGCGCCCGGCGCACTCGGCGGGTCCGGGGACAGGGAGCCGGTGATGAACGTGCCCTGGCCTGGCCGGCCGGCGGCTAGCCCTTCATGCTCGAGCTGCCGGTAAGCCTTGACCACCGTGTTGGGGTTGATCGCCAGGTCGCCGGCCACGTCCTTGACCGTGGGCAGCCGGTCGCCCGGCAGCAAGTAGCCCAGCAGCAGTGACTGCCGCACCTGATGGACGAGCTGCAGGTAGGGCGGGACGCCCGTGGAGCCGTCGAGCCGGAACCGGAACATCAGCCTTCTTCCATCATGACATTATTCTATGATGTTGGTATAAAGGTAAAAGTATCGGAGCAGTGCTGTCAAGCTGACGCCGGAGATGCCGCGGATTCCGAGGGGCCAGGGAGCAGCGGCCGTCTGCGCAGCACGTTCGTCTGCTCAGCACGTTCGTCTGCTCAGCCGGGCGAGTCTCCGGCGAGTCCGCCCGGGTTCATCGCGCGGTGAGCGCGGTGAGAGTCTGGCCGAGCGCCGCGTCGAGAATGAGGCTGGCGTGCGCGTCGCCGCGGGTCGGGCCGTGGTTGACGATCACGACGGGGATGGCCAGCCTGGCCGCGTGCCGGACGAACCGGTAGCCGGACATCACGGTCAGCGAGGACCCAAGCACGACCAGGGCGCCGGCCCGGCCGGTCAGTGCGTAGCACTCCTCGACGCGGGCCCGGGGCACGTTCTCGCCGAAGAACACCACGTCGGGCTTGAGCAGGCCGCCGCAGTCCTGGCAGTCCACAATGCGGAAGCGGGCTGCCTCTTCGTCGGCCAGCACGGCGTCGCCGTCCGGGCTGAGCTGAGTCGCCGTCGCGGCCCAGCCGGGGTTCGCCGCGTGCAGCCGCTCGTGCAGCGCCGCGCGGGAGGTCCGCTGGCCGCAGCCGAGGCAGACGACGCGGTACAGGCTGCCGTGCAACTCGATCACTTGCCGCGCGCCGGCCGCCTGGTGCAGGCCGTCGACGTTCTGGGTGATGATCCCGGCGAGCAGGCCGCGCCGCTGGAGTTCCGCGACCGCGTGATGCCCGGCGTTCGGGATGGCGCCGGCGATGTGCCGCCAGCCGAGGTGGCTGCGCGCCCAGTACCGGCGGCGGGCCTCGGCGCCGCCGGTGAACGTCTGGTACGTCATCGGCTCGGCCCGGCGGGCCAGCCCGGTAGCGCCCCGGTAGTCCGGGATCCCTGACTCGGTGGAGAGGCCGGCCCCGCTCAGGATCACGACATCGCCGGCCGCCACGAGATCAGCCAGCGCCCCGGCCGGGTCGATCAGCACTTCGGCCGGGTCGGCCTGCACTTCGGCCGGGTCGGCCAGCGGCCCGGCTGGCTCGGCCAGCGGCCCGGCCGAATCCACCAGCGCGCCGCGTGCGCGGTCCGGAGCCTGAGTCACGTATCCATGCTGCCTGACGTCCGGACCCCGCGGAACCCGGGCCGTGCGAGACAATCGGGGGATGGGCGCAACGGGGCAGCCGCGAGTTCAGCCCGCAACGCCGGGCCAGCTCGGGGCATTGTCACGGGTACTAGGGCGCGCCTTTGCCGCCGATCCGATGATGACCTGGCCGCTGGGCAACGTAGCCGATCCGCAGCGGTCGATCGAGGCCTGCTTCCGCCTGCTGAACGCGGGGAGCATCGAGGCCGGCCTGGTTTTCGAGGCAGCCGGCGGGGCTGGCGTGGCGGTCTGGGTACCGCCGGACCTGGCCGGCCGCTGGGCCGAGCTGGACCGGCTCGCCCGGCCGGCCATCTATGCCCTGGCGGACGACGGCGGCGAACGCTATCAGCGGTTGTGGGAGTGGGTGGAGCGGCGGGTACCGGCGGAGCCGCTGTGGTACCTCGACCAGCTTGGCGTCGATCCGGGCCGCCAGGGCGAGGGGCTCGGCAAGGCGCTGGTGCAGTTCGGTCTCGCCCGTGCCACCGCGGCGGGATTGCCCGCGTTCCTGGAGACGGCCACGGAGCGCAATGTGCGCTTCTACGAGTCGCTCGGGTTCCGGCTGGTCGAGGAGGGCAGCGTTCCCGGGGGCGGGCCGCGGATCTGGTTCCTGCGGCACGACCCAGGGCCTGCTTAACTATCCGGAATCCGGCCGGGCCGGGGCAGCGGGACGGACGAGTTCCCTAGCAGCGGGAGAGGCGAATGGCCAGGATCTGCGTCACCGGAGCCAGCGGGCGGGCCGGGCGTGCGGTGGTAGCGGAGCTAGTGGAGCATGGCCACTGGGTGGTGGCCACTGACCTGGTGGCCCCGGCCGAAGACCTCGGCATCCCGGTGCTGCGAGCCGACCTGACCGACTACGGGCAGGCGCTGGAGGTACTGCACGGCGTCGATGCGGTCGTGCACCTCGCGAACATCCCGGCGCCGGATATCCGCACGCCGGCGGTGACCTTCACCACCAACATGACCATGAACTTCAACGTGTTCATGGCCGCTGCCGCGCTGCGGCTCCGCCGGGTGGTCTGGGCATCCAGCGAGACCACGCTCGGCCTTCCGTTCGACGAGCCGCCGCGCTATGCCCCGGTCGACGAGGATCACTATCCGGTGCCGACCACGACTTATGCGCTGTCCAAGGTGGCCAGCGAGACGACTGCCGGGCACATCGCCCAGTGGTCGGGCATCCCGTTCGTCGCGCTCCGCTTCTCGAACATCCTGGGGCCGCGTGATTACCAGGAATTTCCCTCGTACTGGCCGGATCCGCAGCTGCGGAAATGGAACCTGTGGGGCTACATCGATGAGCGGGACGCCGCGGCCGCCTGCAGGCTGGCGCTCGACGCGCCGGCCGAGGGCAGCTCCAGCTTCATCATTGCCGCCGCGGACACCGTGATGAACCGTCCGTCGGCAGATCTCATGCGCGAGGTCTTCCCCGGCGTGCCGCTGGCCGGCCAGGTCGGCGGGACCGTCACCTTGCTGTCGATTGCCCGGGCCCGGCAGGTACTGGGCTTCGAGCCGGCCCACTCCTGGCGCGATCACGTCAGGGAGTAATCCAGGATCCGGCCGGGTCGCCCGAATGGGGGATTAGCCCGGTCAGGTGGCGGGGCTGGACCCGGTCAGGTGGCGGGGCCGGGCCCGGTGGTCTCGGTTTGGCCACGAATGGGGCCGACTGTCGTACCAGGGCTTGCTACGGCGCCACGATGCGATGAATGTAAGTTCATCACACGGCACAATGTCCCTTCTAACAAGGGTTGGCCCGATGAATGGTGGTTCATCCGGGGGGCAGCGGATGCAGCCGTCGCCGCCGGATGCCAGGGCCCGCGAGATCGGAGTTCTCGAGGTCCGGGGCGTGACGGTGCGGTTCGGCGGTATCACCGCGCTGGACGACGTGTCGCTGACGGCGCCGCCGCGCCAGGTCACCGGGATCATCGGCCCGAACGGGGCGGGCAAGACGACGCTGCTCAACGTGCTGTGCGGCCTGGTCCGCCCGCAGGCGGGCCAGATCCGGTTCGACGGCCGGGAGCTGACCCGGCTGCGGCCGCACCGGCTGACCGGCCTCGGCATCGCCCGCACACTGCAGGGAGTCGGCCTGTTCGACGGCCTGTCAGCGGTAGAGAACGTGATGGTCGGGGCGACATGCCACGCGCGGGCCGGGTTCTGGTCCGGCATGTTCGGACTGCCGTGGTCCGACCGGGATGAGCGGGCGCTGCGGCAGCGGGCGCTGGACGCGCTTGACCTGGTGGACGCCGCAGACCTGGCGGACAGTATGCCGGGCACGCTGGCGTACGGGCTGCGGAAGCGGGTGGCGCTGGCGCGGGCGCTGGTGGCCCGGCCGCGGCTGCTGCTGCTCGACGAGCCGGCCAGCGGCTTGTCCGAGAGCGAGTTGCCGGAGATCGGGGACCTGATCGAGAAACTGGCCGCCGATGCGTCGGTGGTGGTTATCGAGCACCGGATGGACCTGATGATGTCGGTCTGCGACACGATCACGGTGCTGGATTTCGGCAAGGTGATCGCCGGCGGTACGCCCGATCAGGTGCAGGCCGATCCGGCGGTCACCGCGGCGTACCTCGGAGTGGAAGCTGGCAGGCCGGACAAGGACGGCAGCCCGGCCAGCGCGGATCAGAACGGCAGCCACGCCAGCCCGGACGACGGTGGCGGCCTAGCCGCAGCGTACGACGGTGGCGGCCAAGCCGCAGCGGCCGACAGGGGCGGACCGGCCGCAGCGGACGACGCTGGCGAGCGGGCCCCTGCGGATGACGACAGCGGCCCGGCCGCAGCGGACGTGGGTGGCGAGCGGGCTGCTGCGGACGAGGGCGGCGGGCGGGGTGCGGCGGACACCGACAGCGGGCCGGCTGCCGCGGGCGGGATCCGGGACAGGGCGGCCGGCGATGAGTGACGCCGCGGCACTGGCGGTTGAGGACGTGGTGGCGGGCTACGGCGGCGCGCCGGTGCTGGACGGCATCTCGATCCTGATCAAGCCGGCCACCATAACCGCCGTGCTGGGCGCCAACGGGGCGGGCAAGACGACGCTGCTGCGGACCATCACCGGACTGGTCCGGCCACGCCGGGGACGCATCACCGTCGATGGCGTCAACCTAGCTAGGCGCCCGCCGGAGGCGGTGGCGCGGGCGGGCGTGGCGCACGTGCCCGAGGGCCAGGGCGTGATCACCGAGCTGACCGTGGAGGAGAACCTGCGCCTCGGCGCGCTGCTGCGGACCGGCCGGACGGGCCGGGCCGCCCGGCCCGTCGCGCTGGCCGAGTCCTACCAGCGCTTCCCCGTCCTGGCCGAGCGCCGGCGGCAGGCCGCCGGCACCCTGTCCGGCGGCGAGCGGCAGATCCTGGTCATCGCGCGGGCGCTGATGGCACAGCCGCGGGTCCTGCTGCTCGACGAGCCGTCGCTGGGGCTGGCACCCAGGATCGTCGCCCAGGTGATGGAGCTGGTGCGCCAGCTGCGCGACGACTCCGGCCTGACGGTCCTGCTGGTGGAGCAGAACGCGCGGAGCGCCCTGAGCATCGCGGACCGCGGCGTGGTGCTCAACCTCGGCAAGGTCGTTGCCGAGTCTGACGCCGCCGAGCTACTGACCGACGTCGGGCTCCGTCGTCACTATCTGGGCTTCTAGGGAAGGGCGGGAAGGCGGGATATGCAGGAGTTCGTGGAGTTCGTCCTCGGCGGCCTCGCGGTCGGCATGATCTACGCGGCGATCGCCCTGTCCCTGGTGCTGATCTGGCGCGGTACCCGAATCCTGAACTACTCCCAGGGTGGCATGGCCATGTTCACCACTTACGTGGCCCTGATCGTCATCAACCACACGGGGAACTACTGGGAAGGTTTCGCCGTGGCGCTTGCCTCCGGGCTGGTGCTCGGCGCCGTGCTGGAACGGACCGTCATCCGGCCCATCGAGAACAAGCCGCCGCTGAACGCCGTGATCGTGACGATCGGCCTGCTGATTTTCCTGGAAGGCCTGGCGGGCATCATCTACGGTGGCCAGTTCCGGTCCTTCCCGCCCGCCTTCTCGATCGTCGGCCTCACGGTCGGCCACACCGCGCTCGGCATCTCCCGGAATGACCTATTCACTGCGGGCGCCGTGCTCACTGCCGCGCTGCTGCTCGCGGCGCTGTTCCGGTTCACTGCCGTGGGGCTGCGGCTGCGCGCCTCGGCGTTCGCCCCGAACGTGGCCCGGCTGCTCGGGGTCAGGATCGGGCGGGTGCTCACGCTCGGCTGGGCGCTCGCGGGCCTGATCGGCGCGCTGGCCGGCGTTCTGGTCACCCCGTCGACGTTCCTGTACCCGAACAGCATGGACTCGATTTTCGTGCTCGGCTTCACCGCGGCAGTGATCGGCGGCCTGGAAAGCCCGGTCGGCGCCGTCGTCGGCGGCCTCATTCTTGGCGTGGTCCTCAACCTCGCGGGCGGCTATCTCGGCTCGGACCTGGTGTTGATCTTCGGCCTGGCTGTGCTGATGCTGGTGCTGATGGTCCGCCCGTCCGGCCTGTTCTCCGCCACCGCCGTCAGGCAGGTGTGACCATGACTCTCGCCCGGCACGCCGGCGCCGCGCTGCTCGTCGCGATCGTGCTTTTCATCCTGACCATCCGGCTCGACACATTCCGGGATTACCAGATCGCGCAGGTAGCCGCCTATCATGACCGCGGTCGCGGGGCTGACCTACCTGATCGGGCTGAGCGGCCAGATCTCGCTCGGCAACGGAGCGTTCATGGCCATCGGCGCGTATGCCGCGGCGCTGCTCCTGCTGCACCTGCACTGGCCGCTGGAGTTCGTGTTCGCCGCCAGCGCGCTGGCCGGCGCAGTCGGCGGGCGGGATCATCGGCGTGGCGGCGGCCAGGCTCCGCGGCCCGTACCTGGCCGGGGCAACACTGATGCTCGCCGTCGCGCTGCCGTCGCTGGCGGACAAGTACGCCGGGGTGTTCGGCGGCGACCAGGGCCTGTCGGTCAGCATCACCACTCCGGCGTGGCTCGGCGCGACCTTCCCGCCGACCCGGTGGCTGGCCTGGATCACCTGCGCCGTCGCACTGATCACCCTGGTGCTGCTGGCGAATCTCGGCCGCAGCCGGATCGGCCGCAGCTGGCGGGCGCTGCGCGACAACGAGGTCGCCGCCTCCCTGTCCGGCCTGAACGTCGCCCGGATGCAGATCCTCGCCTTCGTCGTCAGCGCCGCGTGCGCGGGCCTCGGCGGGGCACTGCTCGCGGTCGTCACCGACATCGTCTCGCCGGGCAACTTCACCCTGACGCTGTCCATCAGCCTGCTGACCGCCGCGATACTCGGCGGCCTGGGCAGCCTGGCCGGAGCGCTGTGGGGGAGCCTCGTGCTCGTCTTCGTGCCGACCTACGTCCAGGACGTGGCCACCAGCCACGGCCTGTCCAGCGCGGCGAGCTCCAACGTCCCGATCGCCGCCTACGGCGTGGTCCTCATCCTCGTCATGCTGCTCTTCCCGTCCGGGATCCAGGGCGGCCTGCGGCGCCTGCTCGGCCCCGTCGCACCAGCGGCGAGCGCACCCTTCACCGCGTTGCGCCGGCATGCGCCGGCCAGTGAACACCAGGAGGAAGGCACTACATGAAAAGAACACACCGGGCCAACCTGGCGGTCGTCGCCGGCACGGCCGTCGTCGCGATGGTCCTCGCGGCCTGCGGCGGATCCAGCGGATCGAGTTCGGGCGCGAGCTCTAGCCCGAGCTCGGGCAGTTCATCGGCCGCGGCGCTGACCGCCTCGGCGCCGGGCATCACGGCAAGCACGATCACGATCGGCAGCCACCAGCCGCTGACCGGTGTCGCCGCGCCGGGCTACGACGAGATCGCCCCGGCATCCAACGCCTACTTCCAGTACGTGAACGCACACGGCGGCATTTACGGCAGGAAGATCGTCTATAAGTACCTCAACGACCAGTACAACCCGACCAACACCTCAACGGTCGTGCACCAGCTGGTCCTCCAGGACAACGTCTACGCGATCTTCAACGGCCTGGGCACCCCCACCCACCTGGCCGTCGCGCCGTACCTGAACGCCCAGAAGGTGCCCGACGTGTTCGTTGCCTCCGGCTGCGAGTGCTGGAACGCGCCCTCCAAATGGCCGTACACCTACGGCTGGCAGCTCGACTACATCCGCGAGGGCAAGATCCTCGGCCAGTACGTCGCGCAGCATTTCAAGGGCAAGAAGATCGGCTACTTCTTCCAGGACGACGAGTTCGGCCATGGACGGGGTCAAGGGCCTGGACATGGAGATCCCCAAGTCCCAGGTCGTCGCCCGGCAGAGCTACAACCCGACCAACGTCAACGTCGGCCCGCAGGTCGCCGCGCTGAAGGCAGCCGGCGCCCAGGTCGTCATCTCCTTCTCCGTCCCGGCCTTCACCGCGCTGCTCCAGCTGACCAGCCTGAAGCTGCAGTTCGCGCCGCAGCTCGTGGTCAGTGACGTGGGCTCGGACCCGACCACGCTCGGCGGCCTGCTCGCATCGTTCGGCAAGAGCAAGAAGCTCAGCGCGCTCACCACCGGCATCATCACCGACGGCTACCTGCCCTCGCTCGGCAGCACGAGCAACACCTGGATCAGCTTGTTCAAGATGGTCCATTCCCAGTACATCCCGAAGCTGCCCTTCGACGGCAACGTGGCCTACGGCCTGGCAACCGGCTACACGTTCGTCCAGGCGATGTTCAAGGCAGGCCGGAACCCGACCAGGCAGGACCTGCTCAACGCCATCAACGGCGGGCTGCCGCAGGGGCCGTCGGTGGCGCCCTACGCCTACTCGGCCTCTGACCACAACGGCATCACCGGCGCTTACATCGCCATCATCAAGAACGGCGCGCTTGTCCAGAAGGGCCCGGTGCTCGTCACTGACACCAGCCCGTCCGGCGCGATCACTCCGTTCACGACAGCCCAGCCGCCGGCGCCAGCCAGCGGGATTCCGGCACCATGATCAGGCGCCGGGGGGCGGCCTGCGGGCTGCCCCCCGGCGCGCACGGCCGGCCCTGGCCGCCTGCCCGGCAGCTGCCGGGCAGGGGACAGGCCGTCGCAGAGCCCGTTCAGAATTCAAGTGCCCGTTCAGAATTCATGAGAACGGGGGGACCCGCGTGACTGTGATCGCGAGCCGCAAGCCGGCCGCGGCTGATGATAGGCCGCCCGGCGAGCGGCTGCTGTCCGCCGCCGAGCACCTGTTCGGGGAGCGGAGCTACCGCCGGACGAGCGTGGCCGGCATCTGCGCCCGGGCGGGCATCGCCACCGGCAGCTTCTACGCCCATTTCGGCTCGAAGGCCGATATCTTCGCCGCCGTGATCCGGCGGATCAACTCCGATCTGCGGTCGGCGATGGCCGCGGCGATCAAGGGCGCGGATGACAACCAGCGGGCCAGGGAGCGGGCCAGCTTCCGCGCGTACTTCGACCTGATGTCCGAGCGGCCGTGGATCTACCGGATCGTGCGCGAGGCCGAGTTCGTCGCGCCGGGTCTGTTCAAGGAGTACTACGAGCGGCTGGCCAGGGGATATGCCCGCGGCGTGCGTGTCGCGCAGCTCGCCAGCGAGGTGGACGCCCGGTACGACCCGGAGGTCCTCGCCTACGTCTACGCCGGCCTCGGCAACTTCGTCGGCATGCGCTGGGCCGAGTGGACGGCGGGCGGCCGGGTCCCGGACGACGTGCTCGACGACCTCATGCGGGTACTGGCGGAAGGCCTGCCGCCGCATTCGCCGCCGGACTGACCGCCGGATACACGCGGGCCGGACCGCCGCCGGGCAGCCGTAACCGCCGCGGCGGACCGCCGCCAGGGAGCTGGATGGCCGCGGGGGACCGCCGCCAGGCAGCCGGATGGCTGGACGTATCGTCTGGGTCATGATCGCCGGACCTCTTACCGCCCGCACTATCCCGGAGCTGCTCGCGCGCGCGGCGAGCCGTGACCCCGATGCCGTATGGCTGCGCGCCGACGACCCCGGGCCGGCCTTCGCCGGGGGCGGCGGCCTGACATTCGCGGCGGCGGTTGGCCGGACCGGCGCCGTCGCCGCCGCGCTGCGCGAGGCCGGCGTGCGGCGCGGTGACCTGGTCGTCGTCACCGCCCGCACCACGCCGCCGTACCTGCTGTGCTGGCTGGCGCTGACCTCGCTCGGCGCGGTCAGCGTGGCTACCAACCCGCGTAGCGCGCCGGCCGAGCTGGGCGGCCTGGTCCGGCAGGTCAGCCCCCGCGCGCTGATCACCGACGCCGGGCTGGCGGACCTGGTCGAGGCAGCTGGCATCGGGGACCTGCCCGAGCTTGGCGTGCTCGACGTCGACGCGCTGGGTGCCGGGCTGGATCCGGTGCCGCTGCCGGACGCCGGGGTAGGCCCCGACGACCTGGCGGTGCTGATCCCGACCTCCGGGACGACCGGCAAGTCCAAGCTGGTCATGCAGACGCACCGGACGTACGCGATGGCGGGGGAGGGATTCCCGTTCTGGATGGAGCTGACCGCCGCTGACCGGATGATGACGTCGCTGCCGCTGTTCCACATCAATGCGCCCGCCTACTCAGTGATGGGCTCGCTGGCCTGCGGGGCCGGCCTGGTACTGCTGCCGCGGTTCTCCGCCAGCGGGTTCCTCGACTCCGCGCGCAGGCACGGTGCCACGGAATTCAACGCGATCGGGGCGATGCTGGAGATCCTGATGCGCCAGCCGCCGCGCGCGGACGACGCGGCCACCCCACTGCGGCTCTGCTACACCGGGCCGGCGCCAGAGCGCGCCCGGCAAGAGGAGATAGAGGCGAGGTTCGGGCTGCGGATCGTGGTCGGCTACGCGATGTCCGAGTCGCCGTACGGGCTGATCTGGACCCATGGGACCCGCCCGTTCGGCACCCTCGGCGCGGTCCGGCAGCACCCGGTGCTCGGCGTGGTCAACGAGGCGCGGGTGGTGGACGACGCTGGCGCGGATCTCGGCCCGGGGGAGACCGGCGAGCTGCTGCTGCGCAACCCGGCGCTGACCCGCGGGTACTGGGGGATGCCGGAGGAGACCGCCAGGGTCCTGGCCGGCGGCTGGCTGCGCACCGGGGACCTGGTCACGGTCGGCGCCGACGGTAACTACACCTTCGTGTCCCGGGTCAAGGAGGTGCTCAGGCGCCGCGGCGAGAACCTGTCCCCGCTGGAGGTCGAGGAAGTGCTCGCCGCGCATCCGGACGTGCAGGAATGCGCCGTCATCGGCGTGCCATCGGACTTGTCCGAGGAGGACGTGAAGGCATTCCTGGTGGCCGCCGACGGCATCCAGCTCGACTTCGCCGCGCTGCGGGAATTCGCGGCCCGGCGGCTGGCCGCGTTCAAGGTGCCCCGGTACTGGCAGCAGGTCGATGACCTGCCGCGGACGCCGACATCCCGGGTGGCCAAGCACCGGCTGCCCGCCGGGCATCCGCCGGGCGAATACGATGCCGAGGCCGCGACGCCCGGCCCGACCCGCGCCGGGACGCAGCCGCCCGGTGGAGAGGACCAGCCATGACTGATCCGTTTATCACTTCTATCGGTACCGCGGACGCGACCTCCATCTCCCTGCTGGGTCATGACCTGGCCGGGGAGCTGATGGGGCAGGTCAGCTTCGGGGAACTGGCGTTCTGGCTGGTGGCGCTGCGCCGCCCGTCGGCGGGTGAACTGCGGGTGTTCGAGGCGGTGCTCGTCGCGCTGGCCGACCACGGGTTTACCCCGTCGGCGATCGCCGCGCGGCTCACCCTGACCGGCGCCCCCGAGTCGGTACAGGGCGCGCTGGCGGCCGGGCTGCTCGGCGGCGGATCGCGGTTCCTCGGCGTGACCGAGGACTGCGGCAAGTTCCTGGCCGACTCGCTGGCTGCGCACGATGCGCCGCTGCCGGCCGATGACGATGAGGAGGGCTGGGACGTGATCGCCGCCGCCGCGGTGTGGACCCAGCGCGATGCCGGGCGGCTGGTGCCCGGCCTCGGCCATCCGCTGCACAAGGCGGGTGACCCGCGTACCCCGGCGCTGCTGCGCATCGCGGACGAGGCCGGGATGCGGGGGCCGCACCTGCGGCTGTTCGAGGCCGTCGGCCGGGTGCACCCGGCGATCCTCGGCCGTACGCTGCCGCTGAACGGTGCCGGGGTCTGCGGCGCCGCCCTGGCCGACCTGGGCTTCGAGCCGGACATGCTGCGCGGCTTCGCGCTGCTGGCCCGGGCCGCCGGGCTGGTCGGCCACCTGGCCGAGGAAATGCGCCGCCCGGCCGGCCCAGGTATCTACCGCGAGGTCGACCGGGCGGTCCGCTACGAGCTGCCCGGCGATGGAACCGCTGCGTCAGCTGCCGCCGATGGAGGCAGCTGACGCAGCCGCGAACGAGGTGCTAGATCGGGAAGAAGAGGTTGAGGAACCTGTTGGCCAGCGCCGCGTCGCCGCGCACGGTGCCGGCGTTCATCCGGCCGAATGCGGTGAGCACCAGGCTGCCGGCGTCGAAGTCGATGACCGCCGGCAGGTCGTCCACGTCGCCCGGCTCGTAGGCCATGCCCTGGTCACTGATCGAGACCCGGTACGCGCCCGCGTTCTGTCCTCCGTTGATCCGGATGCCGATGGTGAACGGGCTCAGGTCGGCGTCCGGCTTGATCGTGTACTGCCAGATAATGAACATGAACGGGACGAGCAGGTCGGCGGCCTCGCCGGAGATGCCGTGCGCCATGCCGGTGCCCTGCTCGATGTCCCAGGTGTGCACCCCGTAGTCCATCAGCTGGCCGGCCGCGTAGATGAACGCCGGAACCGGCCCCATGTAGGAGTGCGTGACCATCAGGCCGCCCCACTCCTCGGCCGTCAGCGGTTCCAGGATGCCCATCATCTTGTCCAGGTCTTCCCGTACCCGGCCCATCATTTCCTGCTGCGGCACGTGCTGGAATGACTGCGCGGACTGGCCGGCCCGCTCGTGCATGGCGATCAGGCCGAAGGCGTCCGGCGCGTCCGCGCCCTTACGGGCGATGTCGAATGCCCTGAAGTAGCCCTCGGTGGTGTCGACCAGGTGGCCGATGATGTCCTTGACCTGCCAGTTCTCGCATGCCGTGGGGGCATCCCAGGCGGCTGGCTGCTCGGCCAGCGCGAACATCCGCGCCGCCTCCTCGCGAACCACCCGCAGGATGGTGTCCTTGCCCTCATAGGACATAGCGTCCCATTCACCCATGCCTTGCACCTCTCGCTAAAGTCTGCTGCCGTCACCGTTCTCCCGGCACACGGCCGAGCCGGGCGAGGAGTTCGGTGCGGGAGATGTCATAGTGCCGCGCCAGGCGGCCTACACACGAACCCCAGCGCATCCGGGGGCTACGTGTCAATGGCCAAGTCTGTCACGGTCCGGGCACGCCATCACATGATCGCGCGGCGCGCCGGCTAGCCCGCGAGGCGGCGATCGGCGAGCGCGGCGCCGTAACGCATGGCGACCAGCTGGCTGATGGCGGGATGCGCGGACAGCGCCTGCGCACGCTGCGCGCCGGTTGCCGCGCAGACGGCCGCCAGTTCGTCGGGATCGTTCTCCGGGCCGATGACGCACGGCCCGATGGCGAGCCGTGAGGCGCCGGCGGCGTGCAGGCTGGCAATGGCGGCATCGATGCTTGCCTGATCGCCCAGTGAGGCCGGGGCGGCGGGGATGGCCAGCCGCGAGGCGAGCAGCACGGCTATCACTCCGGCTGCCTGCGCTGCCTCCTGGCCGCGGTCGGCGAGCACGATGACTCCGTTGGCCGCATCAGCGATGCTCAATCCCCGGGCCCTGGCCGCGCGGGCTAGCCCGGCATCGGCCAGGCGGGTATGCAGCGCCTCCGCGATCAGCGGGTGCGGGCCGAGCGGGGCGGTGACGATAACGGGTACCGTCGCGGCTGCGACCGCGCTGGCCAGGGCAGCGTCAAAGCGCGGATGCGGGCCGGTCAGCAGCGGCACGACGATGGACGGCAGCGTGGGCCGCGTGCCGTCCTGGCCAGCCGTGGTGAGTATCTCGGTCAGGGTGCGGACTGAGCCGTCCAGGTAGCCCACCCGGATAGTCGCGTTCGGGCAGGAAGCCTCGACCGCGCTGACTATTTCCGCGGCGATGTCGTCACTGGCCTGGCAGGCGAAGCCGCCAACGGCGAGCACGAGCGGCGGGGCATCCGTGGGCAAGGTCAGCCGGTGCGGACTGCGATGACGGCCGGCCGGCTTGACGTGCGGGGGGCGCCGGGGGAGCTGGCCGGCCGCAGGTTCTTGCGGGCCGGCGGCGGGCCGTTGCGGCAGCTGGCCGGCGGCAGGCTCTTGCGGCGAGCCGGCGGCAGTCCGTCGCGGCAGCTGCCCGGCGGCGGGACCTTGCGGGCCGGCGGGCCGTCGGGGCAGCTGCCCGGCGGCGGGTTCTTGCGGGCCGGCGGCGGGCCGTTGCGGCAACTGGCCACTCGGCGGCACAGCCGGCTCGGGATCTGGCCACACGGAATCCGACGGCACGGCGGCTGACGTCCCGGGAACCGGCCATAGCGAATCTGGCTGCCCGGGCGCGGCCGGCTCGGATGCTGGCCACACAGAATCTGACGGCCCGGCAGCTGCCGGCCGAACGGGCGGCAGCCCGCTTGTCGGCCCTGTCGGCGGCCCGGCGGCCGGGCGCCGCCGCGGCAGCGGCCGCGTGGCCTCATTGGCGTCATCCACGCCCACGTATGGTAGTCGTGCCTTGTCGGACATAATGGGCCTTCTCGGATCTCGCTGGTCCGGCAGCGTGTCCGGATGCCGTCGCACTGCGTCTCAGCCCGGGCTGAGCATGCTGCGGTAGACGGCGATCAGGGCTGTCTTCTGCTCCGGGGTCAGCCGGTTATCGGCCTGGATCGCCGCCTCCGCGGTAACGCCGTCAGGCGCGGCTGCCTGGTCCGCGGAACTGGCCGTGTGCAGCAGTCCGGCCTGAATCAGCAGCGTCTCCGCGGACACGTTGAGCGCCTCGGAGATGAGCCTGATGACGCGGACGGACGGCTGGTGCAGGCCGCGTTCGATCTGGCTGAGGTAGGGATTGGAAAGCCTCGTCATCTCCGCCAGCTGGCGCAGCGACAGGTTCGCGTTCTTGCGCGTGCTGCGGATGAAGGCGCCGAGCGCCTCCTTCTGCATGTCCCACGGATCAGTCACGGTCGCCCCGGTGGCCTGGGCCGAGCCCTGCTCAGCGGCTGCTCAGCGTGCTCAGCCTGCTCATGATAGTGAGCAAGCGCGGCGGGCCAGGTGAACCCGGCCCGCCGCGTGCGGTGTCACTTCTTGGCCGTACTTGCCTTCGTGGCGGTGCCTGACTTCTCGGCGGTGCCGGCCTGCTGGGCAGTGCCAGTCTTCCTGGCAGCGCTTGCCTTCGTGGCGGTGCCTGATCCCCTGGCGGTGCCGGGCTTCGCGGCGGTGCCGCCAGGCTTCCTGGCAGTGCTTGCCTTCGTAGCAGTGCTTGCCTTCGCGGCGGTACCCAGGCCGGCCGACTTGTGGGCTGGCCGGGTGGCCGAGACGCCCGCCAGGGCGAGCAGCGGCGCGACTGCATCGCGCGCCTGCGCCGTAAATTTCTTCTGGGCGGCCATCAGCTGCTCGGAGGACTTCCGCTGGGCGGCTAGCAGCTGCCCGGCGAGATCCTGTGCGTTCGCCACGAGTTCCTCGGGCTTGGGCAGCCGGGCGGCCCAGGACGGCAGGTCCGGACGTGGCGGCGCGATGGACTGAGCGGTAGCGGTCCAGCTCTTGATAACCTCGGTCACGGTCTCCTGGCCCTTGCGGACCTGCTCCTGGCCCTTGCGGACCTGGCCGAAGATCTTGTCCTGAAGCTCCTGGCTGACGACGCGGGTGTCGATCATGTCTCCTCTTTCAGCGGTTATTTGCTTACTATATCTAGCACCCGCATGGTATGTCAATCTGCGCTGCCCTCCGGCGAGCAGGCATCCCCGCCTCACCTAGCCCTCGGCAGCGCCGTTCGAGAGGGCGTTGCTGAGGATCTCGGTGCCCTTGTTGACCCCGGCGTCGCCGCAGCGGAGCAGTCTGTTGAACCTCGGCTGGGGCCTGCGTCTCCGTCGGATCAAAGCCAGCGGAGTCCCGGCTGGCCGCCGCATAGCATCTCGCTCCCTGCACGAATCCGGCACAGGCCTGCCTGGCCAGGTGATACAGCGGCCGCTGCCCGGACGAAGGTCGGACCGATCCCGGCTAGTTCCGCTGGGCAGCGGCGCAACTGCCTGGCCTCCACGCGCAAGGAGGCCGGCGTTACGACCGAGTTGTCGGGACCCAAGGCGTGATTCATCTTCGTGTTCAGCGACGTCAGGCCGTTCAGCCACCGCTCACTCCTCGTCAGCGGCTCCGGTGCCGTGCTGGGCGCGGGGGGCGCCTGGGTGGCCGGGGCGCTCGCGCCGGGGAGCCTGACCGGTGTGCTGGCGCCGGACCGGGTGGCGGGGGCCGGCCCGGTGAGGGCGGAGGAGATCAGGAAGGTAGCGACGATCGCTACCCCGATGCCGGCGGCCAGCGGCCACTTCCTGCGCCAGAGGACCCGGCCAAGCGGCTTCGTGCGATCACCGGGGACCGGCTGCCCGGCGGTCGGCGCCTGCCGGGTGGCGCGCCCGGCGGCCCCTGGCAGCGCGCCCGAGGGCAGTGTCGCGGGAAGTTGCGGGACGGTGGGCTGGGGCGGCAGGTGGGCTGGGGCACCGCGGCTGGCTGGTGTGCCGCGCCGGCGGGGGTGCGCCTGGCGGCGCAGGCACGCTGGATGACGCGGCGCGGCGGACGGTGCCGGCGGTGGGCTGAAGTGCGACTGGCCCGGTTCTTGCAGCGGGCTGGGCGGGACCAGCGGGCCTGGCGGCAGCAGCGGGCCCGGGGCAGCAGCGGGCTGGGTGGCATCAGCACGCCGGGTTGCTGTGCGGTCCCGGCCGCCGCCGGCCGAACCCCTGTCGGGCCGCCCGCGGGACCCGGTACGGGCCGCCCGCGGCGCTCGGCGGCCGGATGGGCGGCGCCGCCGCGGGCGGTGCCCATGCTGGCGCCGCCGCCTGGGCAGTTTCATTGCCAGCAGCCTGCGATGCCCATCCTGTGCCGTCGTCGTTGACCGGACGGCTGTGTACCGGCGGCGGCCCGGGCTGCCATCCTGCGGCCACCGGGAGCGCCGCGGCCAGGCCGGGCGGCGCATTCCGCGGGGCTGGCGGCAGGGTGCGGCGAGCGCGATGGCGGCGGTAGGCGGTGATCCCGCCGATCAGCAGCCCGGCCGGGCCGAAGATGACCAGCCCGAGGATGACCAGGAGCACTTCGATCAACACGTTGTGCCCGATGCCCCGCCCGGCGGCGATATCGGCGATGGAGCGGGGGGCCACGTCGCTGGCCGTCAGGTAGTACTGGCCGGGGCTGCGGATCGTGAAGTACATGGCTGCCTGGCCCTGGACGCCAGCGGCCGCGTAGCTCTCCGTGGCGCCTCGCCAGGTGCTGATGGGCACTTGCGAGCCGCTGCTGACCTGCAGCAGGGCCACGCGCATTGACCAGCGGGCGAATGGCGGCCCGCCGCTACTGCCGTCGTCAGCACCGCTGCCGATGTTCAAGAAGCAGCATGAGCCCGGCCGTTCGATGTAGAGGACATATCCGCCCGGCTGCGTGAAGGTGACCATCGCGTGGCCGGGCACCGGGACTCGCTGAAAGTCGTGGATCTGCTGATCCAGCCCGGAAAAGCCGACGATACCGAGCGTGATGCAGGTCGCCGCGGCCGCGAGCAGGCAGCCCGCTACCCAGTACCACAGCCGCCGCGGATGGATGGATGTGCTCGCATGCGCCGATCGCATGAGGTCACCATCTCCATTTCCTGGGAAAGCGGCAGGATTCCATGGGAAAGCGGACAGACAGGCAGGAAACCGCTGATTATTCGCGCCTGTATCACTGATAGGACGTTCGGGGCGCCCGTCCAGTTGACGTGCCCGGCCGCGCATTGTCAGTGTCCCCTTGCATAGTGGCAGTAGCACACAATTTCGAGGAGGTACGTATGTGCTGGGAATGTGATCACCCTGCCGGGACGAGGCTCGACTATCTCGGCCACATGTGCGGCGTCATCGCGCAGCACGGCTGGGCGGTGCAGCGAGTCGAGCGGGACCGGAGCCGCCCGCCCTGGGCTTACACGGTGGGCCTTACTTCGCACGGCAGACCCGAGCTTGTGGTCACCGGCATGCCGCTTGACCGGGCCGCGCAGCTGCTGAATGATGTCGCGGCGCATGTCCTGCACGCGGACGCCCCTAGCCCGGGTGAGCAGATCACGCTGGACGGCGGCCCCGTGATCGAGATCGTCATGGTCGCGAACCCTGCGGCGCACCTGATGATGGCCGTCGATCTGTACGGGCACAGGATCCGCGCGCTGCAGGCGGTGCACGCGGATGACCGTGGCCACTGGCCATGGGACCTGGGCTACCGCGGTATCCGGGGCGGCCAGCCTGTCCTCGGGATCCGCACGTTCCCGCCGGTCAGCGTGCCGTGACGGGCGGACTGCCTGCCGCGCTCGTCATGGTCGCCACCCTGCGTTCATGCGGTGCCTGACGCTCCGCGGGATCCAGCATGGGCGGGCTGGCCCGTGCGCCGTGCCTGACATGGCGATTTGCCCCCAAACTGCTACCAGTAGATAGCCTCGGGGTAAACCAGGCACATGTAGTGCGCGTCTCATCTTAAGACGAACGAACGCGGACAGACAGGCTCACGTAGGCAGAACGTGGGACAGACCGATGTCTGTTCGCCCAGAGTGGGGGAATTTCATGCGTCGACTAGTCCCCGGAGCACTACTTGCTTCGGCCCTGAGCGCGGGCCTTGCCATGTTCGGCATGGCGCCCGCCGGCGCGGCCGCGGTGAGCATCGCGACCGGCCAGACCGGCCCGGTAACGGCTAACCCGGCGAACACGCCCCAGCTGAACGCGAATGGCTCCGTTGAGCAGGTCCGCCAGCTAGTGCAGTGCGGCAGCACGATGTACGCGGTGGGCACGTTCACCTCGATCAAGCACAACAGCACCGTCTACACCCGGAACAACGTCGTGAGCTTCGGCGCGACCGCCCCGTACAACGTCACGACGTGGGCGCCGAACGTCAACGGGATCGTCAACTCGATCGCCTTCAACGGGACCAACTGCGCCGATGCCTACATCGGCGGGAAGTTCACCGCGGTGAACGGCACCAAGGTCGCCAACCTGGCCGAGGTCAGCACCAGCGGCACCGGCGCCCTGGTCACCACCTTCGGGCACACCGCGAACGGCCAGGTCGAAACCCTGCTCGGAGTCAAGGGGCACATCCTGGCGGGCGGCTACTACACCACCATCAACGGCAGTACCAAGAAGTACATGACCAGCCTGAGCCCGACGACCGGCAAGGACGACGGGTTCATCAGCCTGAACATCTCCGGCAACTACAACTTCCCCGGCGCGGGCAGTAACGGCACCAGGGTGTACAACCAGTCGCTCAGCAACGGCGGCACGCTGGACCTGGTGATGGGCGACTTCACCTCGGTGGGCGGCCTGGGCAGGCAGCAGATCTTCATGCTCAACCTGGCCACCAGCCCGGCGACGGTGACCCCCTGGACCTCGCCGGAGTGGGACGGCAGCCAGGGCGAGGCGACCCCGTCGGATCCCACCCACGGCTATCCGTTCGAATGCGCCGGGAACGAGCCGTTCTATATCCAGGCGGCGGCATGGTCGCCGACTGACTCGACGATCTACATCGGCACCACTGGCTACCACCCGATCGGCTGGCCGATCGGGGCGACACCGCGGAACGGGCTGTGCGACGTCGCCGCAGCGTTCCCGGCGACTATGGGACCGGTGACGCACACGTGGGTGAACTACACCGGCTGCGACTCGCTCTACTCGGCGGCGGCCGATGCCAGCACCGCGTACTTCGGCGGGCACGAGCGGTGGTCAATGAACCCGAACGACTGTGACGCGCAGGGTCCGGGCGCGGTCTCCGCGCCAGGCATGGAGGGCCTGTCCGCGTCGACCGGCGTACTGACCTTCAACCCGACGCGGGCCCGCGGCCTGGGCGCCGACGACATGCTGGACACCAGCGCCGGCCTGTGGATCGCCAGCGACAACATGAACAACGGCATCCAGTGCGCAGGCAAGTCGGGTCACGCCGGCATCTGCTTCCTGCCCTACTGACCGGAGGCCGGTACCGCGGCACTGGCAATGCAGTGGCGGCTAGCAGTCCGGCCCTCGCCCGTCCAGGCTCGTTTTGCCTGGGCGGGCAAGGGCCGCTGGTCACTTTCGCTGGTTACTTTCTTCGCAAGCTCATTGCTCGAGTTCTGCGAGCAGTTCCCAGTACTGGCCGAGGATGGACGGCACTGAGCCGAATGCCCCGGCGAAGTGCTCGGCAAGCGGGATCTCCGTCTTCATCGCCGGATAGCCATGCTCGGCCAGGATTGCCCGCGCATCCCGGGCCGAGCGCGTGCCCCGGCGGACCTTCGTCAGCAGCACGCCGACGTCAACCGGGTGCGATACCCCGATCTCGGCCAGGATCTCGAAGGTCGGGCTGATGCGGTTCAGGTCCAGCCCGGACGGCGAGACGGGCACCAGGACGGTAGCGGACGCCAGGATCGCCGAGCGGATGATCCCGAAGTCACCCGGCGGAGCGTCAACGACGACGTGCTCGTAGCCGGCGCCGAGATCAGCCAGCCGTACATGCACGTCCCTGGTGGGCATGCCGACCACCGTGAAGGGCAGCGGTTTACCCTGTTCGGCGGCGGCCTCGCTCCAGCTCATCAGGGAACCCTGAGGGTCGCAGTCCACCGCCAGCGTCCGGCCGAGCCGGTGCAGGACCATGGCGAGGCTGACTGCCGACGTGGTCTTGCCAGTGCCTCCTTTTGAGGACACCAGGCCTAGCCTCATCTGACGGTTTCCTTCCCCGATACCTGGCCGGATCGTAGCGCAGCTGATGTCAGGCTCCCCGGAAACTGGCCTGATCGGCCAGGTTCCGCGGCATCAGCAGGCCCGGTTCTGCGGCATTCGGCCGGCCTGGGTTCGGCGGCATTCGCCGACCTGAGGATTGCGGTTGGCAAGAAGCTATATACTCGGTATTATGCTTCGTATGATCTTTGATTGCAGGACGTCATGAGTGTCCGGCACGCGCTGCTCGCGCTGCTGAGCGAGGGTCCCAGGTACGGGCTGCAGCTGCGTGAGGAGTTCGAGGCGCGGACCGGCGAGGTGTGGCCGCTGAACGTGGGCCAGGTCTACACGACGCTGCAGCGGCTGGAGCGCGACGGGCTGGTCGAGTCCGACGACACCGAGGCAGCGGGCCCGCAGAAGGGGTTCCGGATCACCGCCGAAGGCCATCAGGAGCTCGCCGCCTGGCTGCGCACGCCGCCGGACCTGTCGTCCCCGCCCCGCGATGAGCTGGTGATGAAGGTGCTGGTGGCGGTGCGGGTGCCCGGCACCAACGTGCGCGACGTCATCCAGGTGCACCGGCGATACCTGGTGCAGCTGATGCAGCAGTGGACGCGGATCAAGGAGGCCGAAGCCGACTCCGACCTGAGCCTGGCCCTGGTGGTCGACGCCGAGCTGTTCCGGCTGGATGCGGTCGTCCGGTGGCTGGATGCCGCCGACGGCCGCCTCAAGCGCGCTGCCATCGATCCGCCGCGGCCAGTTCCCGCAGCCTTGCCGAGGCTGCGGCGCAGGGTGGGGGTGCCGAGATGAGCATGCTGGAGCTGCGGGGAGTATCGAAGGTCTACGGGACGGGCGCGGCCGAGGTGCACGCGCTGCGCGGTGTCGACCTGTCGGTGGAGCCGGGGGCGATGGTGGCGGTGATGGGGCCGAGCGGATCCGGCAAGAGCACCCTGCTCACCATCGCCGGCAGCCTGGAAGACCCCACTAGCGGGGATGTGCTGGTCGACGGGGTAGCGCTGTCGGGGATGTCGCGCAACGACAAGGCCCGGCTGCGGCGCCGCGCGGTCGGGTTCGTGTTCCAGGATTTCAACCTGCTGGCCGGGCTGACCGCGGCGGAGAACGTCGCCCTGCCGCTGGAGCTAGACGGCGTGTCCGCGAAGACGGCCCGTGCGGCCAGCCTGCAGGAGCTGGAGGGCCTTGGCCTGAGCGAGCGGGCATCCCAGTATCCCGATCAGCTGTCCGGCGGCGAGCGCCAGCGGGTGGCCATCGCCCGCGCCGTGGTGGGGAAGCGCCGCCTGCTGCTCGCTGACGAGCCGTCCGGGGCGCTGGACTCGGTGAACGCCGAGGAGGTCATGCGGCTGCTGCATGAGGCGTGCAAGCGGGGCGTGGCCGCAGTGGTGGTGACCCACGACGCGCAGCTGGCCTCGTGGGCAGACCGGGTGGTGTTCCTGCGGGACGGCAGCGTGATCGACCAGACCTCGCCGCCGCCTGGCCCGGAATCGCTGCTTACCAGGGGCCAGGGCCAGTGAGCACGGCGCTGCGCGAACGCCCCGCCCGGGCGGGAACCGGCAACGGCGGCGTTCCCGCTCGCCGCGCGGTGATCCGCTGGGCATGGCGGATGTTCCGCCGCGAGTGGCGCCAGCAGGTGCTGGTCCTGGCGCTCATCATGGTGGCGGTGGCCGCTACGGTCCTCGGCGCGGCGGTAGCCACCAACACACCGCCCCCGCCCCACGCGGGCTTCGGCACGGCTGACGACCAGGCCACCTTCCAGTCGGCCGGACCGCGCCTGGCCGGCCAGATTGCCGCGCTGCAGCACCGCGTCGGCCGGGTCGACGTGATCGAGAACCAGACCATCGCCATTCCTGGCTCGATCAACACCTACGACCTGCGCGCCCAGAACCCCCACGGCCCGTTCGGGCAGCCGATGCTCGCCCTGGTCTCCGGGCGCTACCCCACCGGTCCTGGCCAGGTCGCCGTGACCGACGGCGTGGCAGCCGCCTTCAATCTCAAGATCGGCGCGGTCTGGCACCAGGACGGCACGGCACGGACCGTCGTCGGCATCGTGCAGAACCCGCAGAGCCTGCTGGACGAGTTCGCCCTGGTGGCGCCGGGCCAGGTCAGCCATCCCACCCAGGTCACCGTGCTGTTCGACGCGCCGAGGGCGAGCAGCAGCTTCAGCGGCGCGAATGTGCAGACGCGGGCGTCGGCGTCGGCGTCGGCCGGCAACGCGCTCAACCCGGAGACCATCGTGCTCGGCCTGGCCACGGTCGGGATGCTGCTCATCGCCCTAGTGGCAGTGGGCGGCTTCACGGTGCTGGCGCAGCGCCGGCTGCGCTCGCTCGGCATGCTCGGCTCGCTGGGCGCCACCGACAGGAACATCCGGCTGGTGGTCCGGGCCAACGGTGTCCTGGTGGGTGTGGTGGGCGCGCTGGCCGGGGCGGCACTGGGGCTGGCGACATGGCTGGCCTACCGGCCGCGCGCCGAGGCCGACGCCCACCATGTGATCGGCGCATTCCAGCTGCCGTGGGCGGTGATCGGTCCGGCGATGGCCCTAGCCGTCGTCGCCACTTACGTCGCGGCCTCGCGCCCGGCCCGCTCGATCACCAGGATCCCCATCGTGACCGCCCTGTCCGGGCGGCCCGCTGCGCCGAAGCAGGTGCACCGCTCGGCGGTGCCCGGCGTCATTCTCCTCGTGGTCGCCGCGCTCGCGTTCTGGTACACCGGTAAGAACAACGGCGCCGGGCCCGCGCTGATCCTCGGCTTCGTCACCCTCATCGCGGCGGTCATCCTGCTGTCGCCCGTCTGCCTGGCGGCGCTGGCCAGGCTCGGCCGGCGCGCACCGATCGCGGTGCGGCTGGCCCTGCGGGACCTGGCCCGCTACCGGGCCCGCTCGGCCTCGGCCCTCGCCGCGATCAGCCTCGGCGTGCTGATCGCCGCGCTGGTCTGCGTGCTGTCCGCGGAGCGATACGGGAACGTCCTCGACTACGCCGGGCCCAACCTGGCGTCGGATCAGCTCATCGTCTACACGCCCAACGGACCCTATGGCCTGGGCGGACTGGGCGGCGGACCCGGCGGGCCGGCCACCGGGAGCAAGCCTCAGTCGATGGCGGCGACCGCGCGGGTCATCGCCGCCGCGCTCGGCTCGCACGACATCATCCAGCTCGACTCGACGAGTGCCTCGCTGCAGCACGCCGCGGCCGGGCGCAGCTGGTCCGGTCCGGTGTACGTGGCCACCCCGCAGCTGCTCCGGGCCTTCGGGATCGATGCCGCCCAGGTCAGCCCGACTGCCGACATCCTCAGCATGCGGCCCGGGCTGTCTGGCATCTCCCGCATGCAACTCGTCTACGGCCGCCTCGGGATCGGCCGCGGGCCCCAATCGACGACGAACGGGCAGGGCGCTGCGTATCCCTGCCCGAACAGCGCGTGCGTCGCCAACCCGGTGATCCAGGAGGTCAGCGGCTTGCCGTCCGGCACGTCGGCGCCCAATACGGTGATCACCGAGCACGCCGTGCACGCGCTCCGGTTGCATGCCAGCACGTCCGGATGGCTCATCCAGACCCCGAATCCGCCCACCGCGGCACAGATCACCAATGCCCGGCTGACCGCGGCCGCGGCGGGCCTGAGCATTGAGACCAAAAACAGCGCGCCCTCGTCGGCGGAGATCATCAACTGGGCCACCGTGTTCGGGATCGCGCTCGCGCTGGGCATCCTCGCGATGAGCGTCGGCCTCATCCGCAGCGAGACAGCCGGTGACCTGAGCACCCTGGCCGCCACCGGGGCGACCAGCTCGACCCGCCGCACGCTCACTGCCACCACGGCCGGCGCCCTCGCCCTGCTCGGCGCCGGGCTCGGCACGGCAGCCGCCTATATAGCAGCCATCGCCTACTCCTGGGCCAACCCGCTCGACGGCCTCTCCGAGCTGTCCAGCGTCCCCACCGGGAACCTGCTCATCATCGTGGTGGGCATGCCGCTGCTCGCGGCCGTAGCGGGCTGGCTGCTCGCGGGCCGTGAGCCAGCCGGCATCGCGCACCAGCCAACCGGCTGAGCAGCTACCGGGATCCGTGACGTCATGAGTGTCCGGTATGCCCTGCTCGCGCTGTTGAGTGAGGAACCCAAGCACGGCCTGCAGCTCCGCGAAGAGTTTGAGACGTGGGCCGGCGAGGCGTGGCCGCTGAACGAGGGCCAGGTCGACAGGACGCTGCAGCGGCTCGAACGCGAAGGGCTGGTGGAGTCGGGTACCGTCGCGGCGGACGGCTCGCAGGAGGGATTCCGGATCACCCCCGGCGGGGAGCAGGAGCTTGGCTGGTGGCTGCACGCCCCTCCGGAGCTGGCCTTTCGGTCTCATGATGAGCCGGCGACTCCGTCTCATGATGAGCTAGCGATGAAGATTCTGGTGGCACTGCGGGTACCCGGCACCGACGTGCACGAGGTGATCCAGGTGCACCGCCGGTATCTGGTGGAGCTCATGCAGCAGTGCACCCGGATCAAGCAAGACAAGGCCAGTCACGAACTTAGCCTGGCGCTGGCGGTCGACGCCGAGCTGTTCCGGCTTGACTCGGTGATCCGGTGGCTGGACGCCGCCGACGGCCGCCTCGAGCGCACCGCCGCCAGCCCGTCACGGGCTGTTCCGCCGGCGTTGCCCAGGCTGCGGGTGAAGGTGCCGCCGGACGGGAGGAATCACCAGGAGACGAGCAGGGCAGATAACCATATCCGGACCTCTGCCGCCGACCGGGAGAACTCCATCACCGCGCTGCGCGACCACTACGCCGAGGGCCGGCTCACGTGCGAGGAGCTGGACGATCGTGTCGCGGCGGCGCTGACGGCCAGGACCTTCGGTGACCTGCGCAGCGTCATGGCCGACCTGCCCGAGCCCGCGCATGCCCCGCAGCATGCCCGCAGGCCGCCGCCGGCGGCCATGCCGCGTCCGGTGCTGGGACTGCGCAGCCCGCTGATACCGCTAATGGCAGCGCTGGCCATGCTCTGTGTGCTGCTGATACCAGGCCGGTGGCCGTTCATCGCCTTCCTCGAAGCTGTCCTGGTGACCGCCCTGATAGCGGGCCCGGCCGCAGCCACCCGGTTCCGGCGACGGATGCGCCGTCACTGACGGTCCCGCCCCAGCCACTACCAATCCTTGCGCCAGCTGGCGCTGCTGGGCTGCCCGGTCCGGGCCGGCGGGTTCCGGCGACGGGCGAGCAGGCAGGCGGGCCGCACTGCGCCGTTGCCCGGCCCGGACGCGTTTTGATTTAATGCGCGGATGGCAACTCCTGGCAGCGCCGGCGGATGATCGCGGCCCTTGAGAACAAGCGGCCGCTCGGCAGCTCGGCTCTGACGATCCCGCGAATCTCGCTCGGCTGCGGCAACTTCGGCGGGGTCGGCTCGGCGCCCGATTTCTTCGGCCAGGGCCTGAATGACGACCAGGCGCTCGAGCTGATGGACGCGGCCTGGGAACTCGGCATCACGCACTTCGACACCGCCGACGCCTACGGCGGCGGCCGCAGTGAGCGGGCCATCGGCCGCTGGATCGCCTCGCGCGGGGTCCGCCCGCAGCTGACCACCAAGACGTTCAACCCGATGCACGCCGGGGCGGACAGCGGCCTGCGGCCGGAGCGGATCACCCGCCAGCTGCGCGCGAGCCTCGAACGACTCGGGGTGGACCACGTCGACCTGTACCTGGCCCACGACTTCGACCCGGGCGTGCCGCTGCCCGAGTCGCTCGGCGCCTTCGGCGAAGCCCAGGCCGCAGGCACGATCGGCGCCTACGGAGTCAGCAACTTCGACGCCCCGCAGCTCGCCGCCGCGCTGACGGCGGGCGCACCGCAGGCCATCCAGAACTGCTACTCACTGCTGACCCGCCAGGACGAGCAGGAACTCCTGCCGCTGTGCGCGCAGCGAGCGGTCTCCTACCTGGCGTTCAGCCCGCTGGCCGGCGGCTGGCTCACCGGCAAGTATCACCGCGGCGAGCCGTTCCCGGCCGGCTCGCGGATGTCCCAGCGACCCGGGCCGTACCAGGAATTCACCGCCGGCCGGACGTTCGACATTCTCGACCGGCTCCAGCAGATCGCCTCGTCCCGCGGCACCTCGATGGCCGGCCTCGCGCTCGGCTGGCTGCTGGCCGCCGAGCGGGTGACCCAGATCGTCATCGGCCCCGGCCTGCCGGCGCACCTCGCGCCGGTCGGCGAGGCGCTTGAGCATCCGCTCACGGCCGACGAGCTGGCTGCTGTCGAGAGAGCGTTCGCCTGATGCGCGTGCTGGTGCTGAGCCACCCTGACGTGCTGGCAGCGCTCACCCCGCAGGCCTGCGCCGAGGCGATGGCCGCGGTGCTCACGCAGCGTGCCCGGGGCGAGACGTACATGCCGCTGCGGTCGGTGATGGCGCCGCCCGAGGCGTCCGGTTTCATGGGGCTGATGCCCGGCTGGCGGGGGCCGCAGGGCGGTAACGCAGCATCGTTCGCGCTGAAGGCCGTCTGCATCATGCCGGGCAATCCCGCGCGCGGTCTCGACGCGCACCAGGGGCTGGTCACGCTGTTCGACGCCGAGAGCGGCCAGCCGACCGCGATCCTGGACGCCTCGGCCATCACCGAGATCCGCACGGCCGCGGTCACCGCGGTCGCGACCGGCGTGCTGGCCCGCCGCGATGCGCGGACCCTCGCGATCCTCGGGGCCGGCACGCAGGCCAGGGCGCATCTGCTGGCACTCGCGGGAGTACGCGATTTCCAGCGGGTGCGCGTCTACGCACCCACCGAGGCGCACGCCCGCGCGCTGATCGACCAGGCTGGCGGCACCCGCGGTGAGCTGACCGTCGCCGCCAGCGCGCAGGACGCGCTCCGGGACGCCGACGTTGTCGTTACCGCGACCAGCTCCCGGGAGCCGGTGCTCCGGCGCGACTGGCTGAAGCCCGGCGCCCATGTCAACGCGGTCGGCGCCAGCAGCCCGCAGGCGCGCGAGATCGACACGGCCACGGTGGCCGCGAGCGCGCTGTTCTGCGACAGCCGCGAGTCGCTTCGCAATGAGGCCGGCGAGTTCCGGCTCGCGATCGCCGACGGGCTGATAGCCGGCGAGGAGCACGTCCGGGCCGAGCTCGGCGAGGTGCTCGCGGGAACCGCGCCGGGCCGGCGCGAGGCCGGCGAGCTCACCCTGTTCCGGTCGCTGGGCCTGGCCGTCGAGGATCTCGCCGCCGCCGAGTGCGCGGTCGCGGCGGCAACGGCGCGCGGCCTGGGCACGGAGGTGGAACTGTGATCGAGCTGGCGGAGATCGAGGCGGCCCGCGAGCGGATCAAGGGCGCGGCGGTGCGGACGCCGCTGGTGCGCCTGCACGTCGAGGATGCCCCGGCCGAGATCTACCTCAAGCTGGAGAACCTCCAGCCGATCAACTCGTTCAAGATCCGCGGCGCGACCAACGCGGTCATGCTCGCGCCCGCGAGCGACCGGGCCAAGGGCCTGGTCACCGCGAGCGCGGGCAACATGGCCCAGGGGGTGGCGTGGGCCGCGCGCGAGCTCGGCGTGCCCGCCACGATCGTCGTGCCCGACCACGCGCCCGAGGCGAAGCTGGCCGCGATCGAGCGGCTGGGCGGCCGGGTGCGGAAGCTTCCCTACGACGACTGGTGGAACGTGATCATCACCAGCCAGGTGGAGGGGGTCGAAGGATTGTTCGTGCACCCCGTCCAGGACTTGGGGGTGATGGCGGGCAACGGGACGATCGGGCTGGAGATCCTGGAGGACCTGCCCGACCCGGACGCGATCGTGATCCCGTACGGCGGCGGCGGCCTGACCGCCGGCATCGCCAGCGCGATCAGGGCGCTGCGGCCGGAAACCAAGATCATCACTGCCGAGCCGGAGACCGGCGCCGCGCTGGTCGCGGCGTTCGCGGCCGGGCACCCTGCCGACGTCGACTACCAGGCTTCCTTCGTGGACGGCTCCGGCAGCCGCCGCGTGCTGGACAGCATGTGGCCGCTCGTCCAGCCGCTTGTCGACCGCGCGCTGGCCATCAGCGTCAGCGAGGTCGCCGCCGCCGTGCGCACTCTCGCCGAGCGCGTCCGGGTGATCGCCGAGGGCGCGGGCGCGCTGGCGCCGGCCGCGGCGCTGGCCGGCCAGGCCGGGACCGGGAAGGTCGTATGCGTCGTCTCCGGCGGCAACATCAACCTGAGCAAGGTCGCCGAGATCCTCAACGGCGCTACGGGCTGACCGGCCCGCGGCGGCGCTGGCCTGCACGGCGGCGGCCTGCACATGGCTGGCCTGCACTGAACTTGGCCTGCACTGAACTTGGCCTGCACTGAGCTTGGGCTGCACTGAACTTGGGCTGCACTGAGCTTGGGCTGCACAGAACTTGGGCTGCACAGAGCTTGGGCCGCGCTGAGCTTGAGCCCGCCGGCCCGCGCCCGCCCGGCCTTGCCGGGCGGGCGAGCGCGGCATCGGCGGCTACGTCCTGCGCGTTGCCTCCAGGGCCTCGACGAGCCGGTCGACCTCCGCTGGCGTGTTGTAGTGGATGAAGCCGATCCGCACCGACTTGTCCGCGTAGCCGAGGCGCTTGTACAAGTCCAGCGAGTACCACGAGTCGTGCGCCCAGACCCCGATCTGCGCAGCGGCCAGGCGCTCAGCCACGTCCTGGGCCGGCACGCCGTCGACATTGACCAGGAACGTGGGCACGCGGCCGGCCATCCCCGGCAGCCCGTACACCGTGACCGCGTCGGAGATACCGTCCAGGAACCGCTGCCCCAGCGCGCGCTCGTAGGGGACGACCGCCGCGAAGCCGCCGATCGACTCGAGGTAGTCGATCGTCGCGTTGAACCCCGCCAGCAGCTCGTACGGCAGCGTGCCGGTACCGAACCGCCGCCCGAGCGGGCTGGTGGGCGCCGGGCGCGCCTTGTACGGCCGCCACGCCTCGACTATCTCGGCCCGTCCGTAGGCGACGCCGAGATGCGGGCCGCAGAACTTGTACGGCGAGCAGATCAGCACGTCGGCGCCGATCTCGCGCACGTCGATCGGCTCGTGCGCCGCGTAGTGGACGGCGTCGACCCAGGCGAGCGCGCCGGCCTCGTGCGCGAGCCTGCACACCCGGCGGGCATCCACGGTCGTGCCGACCGCATTCGACGCCCACGCGAACGCGACCACCCTGGTGCGCGGCCCGAGCTTCCGCTCCAGATCCTCGAAATCGAGCGTCGTGTCGTCGTGCAGTTCGATATGCCGGACGACCAGGTCCCGGTCATGCGCCAGCTCCAGCCACGGGGCAACGCCGCCGTCGTGATCCAGCGAGGAGACGAGGATCTCGTCACCCGGGCTGAAACCGCGCCCGGCGGTGCGCGACAGCGTGAAGTTCAGCGAGGTCATGTTCGGCCCGAAGGTCACCTCATAGGGCTCGCAGCCCAGGAACCGCGCCGCCTTGCCCTCGGCCTCCTCGAGGATCTCCTGCACCCGCCGGCTCGTCGCGTAGACCGCGCCGAGATTAGCGCTTGCCTCCCGCAGCGCGCGCGCGATCGCGTTGCCGACCTCGTCAGGTACCTGTGAGCCGCCGGGCGCGTCGAGGAACGCGAAGTCCTGCAGCGCCGAGAAACGACCTCGGATGGCGGCAACGTCCAGGCTCTGGCTGAGAATCTCGGTCATCGGCAGGTTCCTCTCCGCGGGGAGCCGGCGAATGCCGCCCTGGTTGCGATCGAATCACAACTGCCAGGCAAATCCCAAAAACGCTTCCCATGCACTGGCGGGCTGCGCAAAGGTTTGCTCAGCTCATAAATTCGATCGCTGGGGAGGGCGTCTTGAGCTTTCGAGTCGTCCGCAGCGCCGAAGCGCGCTGGCAGGGAACAGTGCCGGAAGGTAGCGGCCGGATTACTCTCGGCAGCGGTGCCTTTGCCGGCCCTTATTCGCTGCGGGCTCGCGTCGAAGAGGGCGAGCATGCTACTAATCCCGAGGAACTGCTCGGCGCCGCCGAGGCCGGCTGCTTCACGATGTCGCTCGCGAGCCTGCTGGGGGATGCGGGCCATCCCGCCCGGGATCTGCGCACCACCGCCAGGGTGACACTCGCGGCGGTCGGGGCCGGCTTCAACATCACCCGCATCGAGCTGACGACAGTCGGCGACGTCCCTGGGATTGACGACGGTGCTTTTACTGACCTGGCCCGGCAGGCGAAGGACTGCACGGTCGCGCGCGCCCTGGCCGGCACCGAGATCACCCTCGAGGCCGCCCTGGCCGGTGACTGAGCCGGTGCGGTCCCGGTCTGGCAGCCGGGCCGTCAGCCAACGCGTGGTGCGCCGGACCACCTGACTCCAGCACTTTGAAGTATCAAGGAAAAACGGAGGCCTATTCATGAACAGAGGCGGAACCATCGCCGCGATGGCGCTCAGCGCGCTTGTCGTGGCGGGTTGCGGTAGCAGCAGCAGTGGCGGCGGGACAGCCAGCGGGAGCAGCAGCCCGGCCGCGGTCAAGTCGTGCACGGCGGCGATCGGCATGGAGGGCCCGCTGACCGGCCCGGTGGCGCCTCTCGGCCAGGAGCAGCTGCACTTCGCGGAGCTCGCGGTCGCGAGGGACAACTTGGCCAACAAGACGAAGATCACCATTGTGCAGGGCGACACGCAGCTGCAGCCGGCCCAGGCCACCACGGTGACCCAGCAGCTCACCTCGAACTCGAAGGTCGTGGCCGTCGTCGGGCCCGGCGGGCAGCCAGGAGGTCGAGGCGGTCGGCCCGCTGATGGCCCGGGCCGGCCTGCCCTTCATCTCCGGGTCGGCCACAGCCGCTGCCCTGACCACCGGCAAGTACCCGACGTTCTTCCGGGTGGTGTCCAAGGACAGCGTGCAGGGACCGCAGGACGCCAACTACATCGTGCACACCCTGAAGCCCAAGGCGCTGATGATCGTCGATGACCAGGAGGCCTACTCCACTGGCCTGGTCGCCGCGATGGTGCCGATCTTCAAGGCAGGCCGGCATCAAGGTCGACCACGAGTCGGTCTCGCAGAAGGTCACCGACTTCTCCTCGCTGGTGTCCAAGGTCACGCCCGCCATGTCGGTGGTGGTGCTGCCCTGGCAGGTTGCCGCCAACGCGCAGCAGTTCGGCCGGGACCTGGCCCAGCAGCACAAGAAGGCTGTCATCTTCGGCACGGACGGCCTGTTCTCGCCGGGCACGTTCTCGATCAACGGCTCGTACGTGTCCTCGTTCGGCCCGGACATCACCGGCATTCCCGCCGATGCGGCGATCGCCGCGGCCGCGAAGGCGAAGTACGGATCGTTCGGCACGTTCGGCCCGCCGGTCTTCGCGGCGACGCACGTGATCGACCAGGCGATTGCCTCGGTCTGCAAGTCCGGCCAGACGCCGAGCCGCAGCAATGTGCTGGCGGCGATCAAGCTGACGAACGAGCCGACCTCGATCCTCGGTCAGGGGATCAAATTCGACTCGAACGGCGACGTGATCAACGGCAAGTTCTTCCTGTTCAAGATCAATTCATCGGGCGCGTACAAGCTGATCCCGAAGCTGATCGGCTGAACCACGGCCGCTGCCGCGGCGCGCCTGCCCAGAGCAGGCGCGCCGCGGCAGCGCATGACTACCGGGTGGGCTCGCGCGGATGTCCTTTTTCTTCCAGGAACTAGTGAACGGCATCACCACCGGCGCGCTCTACGCGCTGGTGGCGCTCGGCTTCTCGATGGTCTACGGCGTGCTGAAGCTGCTCAACTTCGCGCACGGCGACCTGTACATGGTCGGGGCGTTCATCGGCTTCTTCGTGATCCAGTGGTTCGGCGGGCCCTCGGCGCTGACGATCCCGGTGCCGCTGCTGCTGGTGATCATGTTCGTGCTGGCCGGGCTCGTGGTAGGCGGCCTGGGCGTCGCGATCGAGCGCTTCGCCTACCGGCCGTTGCGGGACGCGCCCAGGATCGCGCCGCTGATCACCGCGATCGGCATCTCGTTCTTCCTGGAGAGCTCGGCGCTGCTGCTGTTCGGCGCGCAGTACCGCGTCTATAACACGTCGGAATTCATCTCGTTCTCGTCCGGGATCCAGATCGGGTCCGTCAGCATCGACTCGGTGCAGATCCTGGTCCTCGTCCTTGGCCTGGTGCTCACGGCCGGCCTGCGGGAGGTGGTCCGCCGGACGAAACTCGGCAAGCAGATGCGGGCGGTGGCCACCGACCGGGAGGCCGCCGAGATGATGGGCATCAACGTGAACTTTACGATTGCGGCCACGTTCTTCCTGGGCTCGGCGCTCGCGGGCATCGCGGGCGTGATGGGCGGGCTCCTGTTCAACCAGGTAACTGCCACGATCGGCTTCATCGTCGGCCTCAAGGCGTTCACCGCCGCCGTCGTCGGCGGGATCGGCTCGCTGCCCGGCGCGATGCTCGGCGGCCTGCTGATCGGGATCGCAGAGTCGTTCATCACCGGCTACGTCTCATCGACGTACACCAACCTGCTCGTGTTCGCCCTCCTGATCGTCGTGATGCTGGTACGGCCCAGCGGGCTGCTCGGCCGGCCGCAGCTGCAGAAGGTATGAGGCAGCCGTGAGCACCGAGCCGCAGCCTCCGGCGACAACCGGCCCGCAGGTCGGGGCCGACGAGTGGGTCGCCAGGCAGGCGCACCGGCGCGAGTACCTGCCATCCTGGCTCGGCGGTGCGCAGCGCCAGGTCGAGCGGATCGGCTGGTGGCCCCGGGTGCTGATCGCGGGCCTGGCCGCGGCCGTGCTGCCGCTGGTCGGCCTCGGCGGGTTCCAGCTCCAGGTGGGAATCGACTCGCTGCTGCTCGCGCTGCTCGCGCTGGGGCTGAACGTCGTGGTGGGGTGGACCGGGCTGCTCGATCTCGGCTATGTGGCGTTCTTCGGCTTCGGCGCGTACGGATTCGCGCTGCTGTCCTCGGCTCAGCTCGGGATCCACCTGTGGGCAATCGCCTCGCTGCCGATCGTGATGGCCGCCGCCGCGGGCCTCGGGCTGCTGGTCGGCTGCCGTCCCGGCGGCTGATCGGCGACTACCTGGCGATCGTGACGCTGTTCTTCGGCGAGGCATTCGTCGAGTTCACCAATAACGTGGCACCGAGCAAGCTGGGCGGGCCCGACGGGATCGTCGGCATCGACCCGATCCGGTCCTTCGGGATTCAGCTCACAACCAACGCGAGTTACTACTACCTGCTGCTGGTCGTTGTGCTGCTCACGATGGGGGCAATGCGGATGCTCGAACGCTCACGCACCGGCCGGGGCTGGCGGGCGGTGCGGGAGGATCCGCTGGCGGCGGGCGCGATGACGGTCTCGGTCAACTGGGTGAAGCTGCTGGCGTTCGCGGTTGGCGCCATGATCGCGGCGCTGGCCGGCTCGATCTTCGCCGCCCAGCAGATCAGCGTTTTCCCGACGGACTTCGACACGCCGTACCTGATCCTGGTCTTCGCCGGGCTCATCCTCGGCGGCGCGGGCAGCATCGGCGGAGCGGTGGTGGGAGCGCTGGTCCTGAACGTCACCCTGGACGGCGTGCTGCGCAGCCCCACCGATGCCGGCTACGTCTTCTACGGCTTGATTCTGGTGACCTTGCTGGTCAAGATGCGTCCGTGGCGGAAACTGGGTGCTGTCCTGGCCGCGATCGTCGCGTTCGGGTTCGCGGCGCACGCCATCGCCGGTGCCATCTCGGCAAGCGCGATCGCTGGCGGGCCGGGGTCGGGCGGCTGGATCGGCGACGCGCTGCGCGACTGGGTGATCGTCCCGGCCAATCCGCAAACCGCGGGAAACTTCGGCTTCGTCCTGCTGGTGTGCATGCTGATCGCGCTCGTCCAGCTGCACGATCCGTGGCGAACCATCCTGCTGGTGCCGACCATCTACCTGGCATCGTTCGTGTGGGAAAGCAGGCTGGTCCTCGAGCCAGCTATTACCCGGCAGCTCATGATCGGCGCGATACTGATCGTGATGATGAATGCCCGGCCGCAGGGCCTGCTCGGGGCGCGGCGCGTTGAGGCGCTGACATGAGCGTCGTGCCGGAGGTGTGCAGGTGAGCGCTGAGCCGGAGCGCCCGGGCGGCGCCGGAGCCCCGGCGGCGCCGGCTGGCGCTGCCGCGGGGGACCGGCGGGGCGGGCCCGTTCTCAATCTTGAACAGGTCACGCTGTCGTTCGGCGGCCTGCGGGCGATCTCCGAGCTGGACCTGCAAGTCGCCGACCGGGAGGTCGTCAGCGTGATCGGGCCTAACGGGGCCGGCAAGACGACGGTCTTCAACGTGATCACCGGCATTTACGAGCCGAGTTCCGGCGATGTCAGCTTCGCGGGGGAGTCGATCCTCGGCCAGCAGCCGTACCGCATCGCCCGGCTGGGGATCGCGCGCACGTTCCAGAGCCTGCGGCTGTTCCTGAACATGTCGGTGATCGAGAACGTGATGGCCGCGACCTACGGCGGCACCCGGGCGATGGCGTGGGAATCGGTCCTCCGGCTGCCACGAGCCCGGCGCGAGGAGCGCGAGTCACGGGCGCTGGCCGAGGACGTGCTGTCGTTCTTCGGCCAGCGGCTCGCCGGGTACCGCTGGGACCAGCCCGCCTACTCGCTGTCCTACGCGAACCGCCGGCGGCTGGAAATCGCCCGAGCGCTCGCCACCCGGCCCAGGCTGCTGCTGCTCGACGAGCCCGCCGCCGGGATGAATCCCACCGAGACGCACGAGGTCACCGAGCTGATCGGGCGGCTGCGCGACGAGCGGGACGTCGCGATCCTGGTGATCGAGCACGACATGCACGTCGTCGGCCGGCTGTTCCGACCGGGTGATCGCGCTTGACCACGGCGTCAAGATCGCCGAAGGCGACTTCGATGCGGTCGCGAATCACCCCGCCGTCGTCGAGGCCTACATGGGGCGCGATCCCGAGGCACTGGCGGAGGGATGAGCGCCGTGCTGCTGAGCCTGGAGAACGTCACTACGTACTACGCGCAGATGCGGATCCTGGAGGGGATCTCGCTGCAGGTCGGCGAGGGCGAGCTGGTCTGCCTGCTCGGCGGTAACGCGTCGGGTAAGTCGACGACGCTGAAGACGATCCTGGGAATCGTGCGGCCCCGCTCTGGACGGGTGCTGCTGGCCGGCGAGGACGTGACGCGCTGGCCGGTGCCGCAGCGGATCGCGGGCGGGATCGCGATCGTGCCGGAGAACCGCCGGCTGTTCTCGGACATGACCGTCCGGGAGAACCTTGAGCTCGGCGCGGTGCTGCGGGACGGGGAGACGTTCAAGGAGGACCTGGAGCGGGTGCATGAGCTGTTCCCGCGGCTGCGCGAGCGCCGTAACCAGCTCGCGGGCACGATGTCGGGTGGAGAGCAGCAGATGGTGGCGATGGGCCGGGCGCTGATGTCGCGGCCGCGGCTGCTGCTGATGGACGAGCCGTCGATGGGCCTGTCGCCGGCGCTGGTGCAGCAGAACTTCCGGATCATCAAGGAGATCCACGAGTCCGGTGTCGCGGTACTGATGGTCGAGCAGAACGCGATGATGGCGCTGTCGATCGCCGACCGCGGCTATGTCCTGTCGACCGGCGAGATCGTGCTCGATGGCCCGGCGGCCGAGCTGCTGCGCAGCGAGGACCTGAAGCGCGCGTACCTTGGCCGGTGACGGCAGGGCGGCGAGCCCAGGTCAGGCACGGCCAGAACATCCATGACGCCGGGCGCTCAGGGCAGCAGGACGATCTTGCCGTGGACGTGGCCGCTGGCCAGCAGCTGGTAGGCATCCCGCACCTCGGTCAGCGGGAAAGTCGCGGCCACCGGAACCTCGAGCTGGCCGTCCGCGACCAGCCCCGCCAGCTCGGCTAGCACGCTCGCGCTGGCCCCGGCGGCGTTGCCCTCGGCCTTGACCCCGTATTCCTGTACCGCGCCGAAGTTGACGATCGTGTCGATGCGCGCGGGCTTAACGCCAAGCTCCAGCGCCAGCTGCACGTAGTCCGCGCCGAACGTGTCGATGAAGGCGTCGGCCTGGCCGGCCGCGCGGCGGATCCGGTCGGCCACTCCGTCGCCGTAGGTCACGGGAATTGCGCCGTGGCTGGCGAGCCACTCATGGTTGGCCTGGCTGGCCAGGCCGATCACGGTGGCCCCGGTCAGCCTGGCCAGCTGGACGGTGATCGAGCCGACCCCGCCGGCCGCTCCCGACACGACCACCGTGTCGCCGCTGGCCAGCGAGACCGCCCGCACGGCCGCGTAGGCGGTGGCACCGGCGACGAACAGCGAGCCCGCCACCGGCCACGGCACTCCGGCCGGCCTCGCGGTCAGGTTCTGGGCCTCGACCAGGGCGTATTCGGCCTGGCTGGCCCGGTTATCGGTATATCCGATGACCTCGTCGCCAACGGCGACTCCGGCCACGCCGGGACCGGTCCCGGCCACTATCCCGGCCAGGTCGCTGCCCTGCCCGGACGGAAACGCGGTCGGCCACCGGTCATGCAGCAGGCCCTCGCGGATCTTGGCCTCGCCGGGGTTGATTCCCGCCGCCCTGACTCGCACCAGGACCTGATCCGGTCCCGGCACCGGCCGGGGCACGTCCGCGACCTTCAGTACGTCGATCCCGCCGTACTCCTCGAACCGCACAGCCTTCACCACGGCACCTCCGCTTTCCTGTGATCCGGGTTAACCGCCGCGCGGCGGCTGTTATGCCGGGGCCGCGGGGGAGGGGACGCGCTAGTATCGCCGGTCATGGCAGTCGATTCCCGGCTCGATATCGATGAGGTCAGCCGTGCCGTGGACCGGATCTCCGTGCTGCCCGCCACTCCTGCCGTCGCGGTCTCGGAGCAGCTGTGGCTGAAGCTGGAGAACCTGCAGCCGACCGGCAGCTTCAAGGTACGCGGGTTCCTCAACGCGGTCAGCGCGCTTCGCAGTGCGGATCTTCAGGCCGGAATCGTGACGGTCAGCGCGGGCAACGCGGCGCTGGCGGCAGCCTACGTGGCGCGGATGGCGGGCATCGCCTGCAAGGTGGTGATGTTCGACTCCGCGCCGGCCGCCAAGCGCGACGGAGTCCGGGCGCTGGGAGCCGAGGTGCTGTCCTGGCCGCGGGCGCAGGTGCTGGCATGGATGGCGGAACGTGGCTGGGAGGCCATGCCGGAGCGCTTCGTGCACCCGTTCGCCGATCCGGCCGTCATCACCGGGCACGGCACCATGGCGCTGGAGCTGCTCGCGCAGGTGCCGGGGATCAGGCGCCTGATCGTGGCCGTGGGCGGCGGCGGCCTGGCGTCCGGTGTCGGGCCGGTGATGCACGCGGCGGGGCGGGCGGTGGAGGTGGTCGGCGTCCAGTCCAGCGGTTACCCGCTGTGGCCGAGGACGTTCGCTGACGGCACGCCGCCTGCGCTGGTGCCGGACACGATCGCGGACGGCACGACCGCCCCCTATGACCCGGTCATGCACGACCGGCTGCGCAGCGCGGTCGACCGCTGGGTCGAGGTGCCGGAGGCAGATCTGCGCGCGGCCGTGGCCGAGCTGGCCCTCAGGCACAAGGTCGTGGCCGAGGGCGCGGGCGCCCTCGCCTACGCCGCGGCGGTCCGGCTGGCGGGCCCGGAGCCGACGGTCGCGATCGTCTCCGGCGGGAACATCGACGGGCCCCGGCTCGCCGGGCTGCTGAGCAGCGGCCACTGACCTCACCGGGCCGTCGGCGGCGGCACTGTTCCGGTGGCTAGCAGGGCGGGAAGGGCTCTAGCAGCTCCGCGGCCCAGCCGCCGATCCGGTCGCCGTACTCGGCAAGGTCCGCGGGACCCGCTGCGGCGAGGGCGCGGCGCCAGGCCAGCGCCCGGCCGGCCATCCCCGTCCATGCGGCGAGTTCGACCAGCTCAGGACCGTCGCGGCGGAGCCCCCACGGTTCCAGGTAAGCATCCCGGAACCGTCGCAGGACCGGGTCGCCGGGCGGCAGCCCGAACGTGTGCGCCATGGCTCGCAGCGCGATCAGCAGGCTGGTAAACGGGTGCGCCACGCTGGCGTCGCCCCAGTCGAAGAACGTGTCGCCGGACGGCGCCGGCAGGATATTGCCGGAATGCAGGTCGTCATGCTGGATCGTCGGGGCCGGCCCGGCCCGGGCGAGCCGGGCGCAGGCACCGGCATAGGTGTCCTGCAGCGCCCGCAGCGCGCCCCGGGTCTGCGCGCTCATCGCCACCGCCGGGTCGTGCAGCAGCGCGGCGAGATGGCCGGGCATCATCTCCGGGCGGTGGTCGGGCACGCCGAGGATCAGCATTTCCGGCGTGTGCGGGCTCACCGCGCGCTGCAGCTCGGCGTACCGGGCGACGAACCGCTCCCAGGCCCGGTGATCCCTGTCGGCCGGCTGCTGGCGCAGCGGCGTGCCGCCGTCAGGCAGCAGCTGCCAGCCGTGCCTGGCGTGCACGGCGAGCGGGGCCAGCACCTCGCCCGGAGCCCACTGCGCCAGTGCCCGGGTCAGCGCTGCCTCATACCGGGTGCCGCCGCCGCTGGCCTTGAACCATAGCCGGGTGTCACCGGCCGGGATCATGTACACCGCGGACCAGGCGGTTGCCCTGACCTGCACCGGCAGGCCGCCGCCCGGCAGCCGAGTTCGCCGATGCGTTCCCGCGCCCACGCGAGCCCGGCGGCAACCTCGCCTGGCCACGTCGCGTCCATAGCCGCCGAGCCTAACGACCACGCGGCGCCCGGCTGACCAAAGAGATGAGGCAAACGCCTCATGAGCGGCTGGGCCTTCGGCGCTTACTGTCATGACGGCAGGGGCAATAAACGTCAACTCCGGGAGATGAGACAGATGCCGAAGGTATCCAGGGAGAGTGCACAGGTCGACGATTTCGGCCCGGCGGAGGACCGGCACGAGGACCTCGCGGGCTACACCACCAGTTTCACGACAATCCGCCAGGATGCGGACCTGGCGCCGATGCTCAAGGGCCTGCCCGATGACAGATGTCAGTGCCCGCACTGGGGCTATGTCTTCAAGGGGAGGCTGACCTGGCGCTTCGCCGACCGGGAGGAAGTGTGCGAGGCCGGTGACGCGTACTATGTTGAGCCCGGCCATACACCGGCGGCCGAAGCTGGCAGTGAGTTCCTTCAGATCAGCCCGGCTGGCCAGCTGCGGGAGGTTACGGCGGCGGTCATGAAGAACATGCAGGCGATGCACGGCGCCTGAGCGCGGTGCCGCGAGCAGCGGGACCTGCCGCCAGTGGCAGGAAATGGCCGGACCGGATCCCCGCGCCTAGGGGACTGGATCAGCTGCGGATTCGAAGGTACCCATCAGGCCATGCTGAGTGGCGAACAGCGTCGCCGATGCGCGGCTGGAGACGCCGAGCTTCGAGTAGATGTGCTCCACATGGTTGCTGGCGGTCTTCGGCGAAACCACCAGGCGCTGGGCGATTTGCTTGTTCGAGTTGCCACGGGCCAGCAACCTGAGCACGTCGACCTCGCGGGCGGTGAGGCCGCCGGGCCATGCCAGCCGGGCAGGCGCCCGGTGGCCCGCCGCCCGCAGCACGGCGTCCGCTGCCTCGCCGTCGAGACGGCCGGCCACGACCTCGGCCCGCAGCTCGCGCGAGGCCTGGTCCGGATCAAGCGGTGCCCGGTGCGGGCGCGGCTCGGTCATCGCGTGATAGGCATCCGCTGCGGCCAGGAGCCGGTCCGATCGCGTGAGCGAGGCAGCGGTCAGCCCGCGCGGGTAACCGGAGCCGTCCAGCCGCTCGTGATGGCGGGCGGCGATCTCGCGGCTGCTGCCGAGCGCGCTCACCCGGGCCAGCATGCGATCGGTGAGGTAGGGATGCAGGCGAACGCGCTCGGAGTCGGCTTCGGTCAGCGCGCCCGGCTTGTCCCAGATCGCGTTGGAGACCCCGAGCCGGCCGAGGTCGTGGATGAGGGCCGCGCGCCGCAAGGTGCGCACGTCATCCGCGGTGCGGCCGGAGACGCGAGCTGCCTCGCAGACGAGGTTGGCAACCCCCCGCGAGTGGCCGGCCAGGAACGGGCTCTTCATGTCGACCAGGTCGGCCATCGCCTCAAGGACCTCGTCCAGGCCGGCGCCGGTGACGCGGCGGGACAGCTCGGGTTCGGCGTCGAGTATGGCGTCCCAGGCGGCCGCCCCATCCAGGCCGTCCAGCAGTTCAGGCGCGCGGTCGCAGAACAGGTCCACGACCGCCGGGTCGAACTGCGTTCCCCGGTGCCTGCGGGCAATCCTCTGAGCCGCCTCGATGCCGTGGTTGCGGCTGAAGACCTCGACGGGGCTGGCCAGCTGGACCAGCCGCGCGGGCAGGCAGATCTCCTTCGCCCGCAGATGATGGGGGTAACCCTTGCCGTCCCACTGCTCGTACGCTTGCTGGATCGCGGCGCAGACTATCTCGTCCAGGCCTATCCGCCTAGCGAACTGCGAGCCCAGCGTCGAGTGCGTGGTCAGGAACGTGAGCATCTGCTTCTGCGCGATTAGCGGGAACGTCGCGAGCCTTTTGGCGCGCGCCACGCCACTGCCGTGCGAGCCGACCCGCCGCAGCATGAATGAGATCATCCGCGCCGTGCTCATATCGAGCGTCTCGACCCCGTCCCCCTTGAGGCTGATGTCGTCGCCGAACCATCTCGCCTGCTCAGCCGCATCGGCATGGCAGTAGACGTTCATCATGAGCCCGAGGTAGTAGGTGGCCTCCAGCTCGGTGTCGCTGGCCCCGGCGAGGCCGCCCAGGCGCAGCGCGATCACCGTCTGGCGCATGCAATGCGCCATCGGCTGACCGAGCCCCAGGTCAGCAGCGTAGGAAAGCGTCGCCACTAGCTCCGCGATCCTGACGCTGCCTGTCACCGGCCCACCAGCCATGACGGAAGTCTATGGCCGTGGCCTGCCGAGCTGCTTAATTCGGGAACGGCTCGTTCACAGCGACTTTGCCCGCCGGACACGGCGCCGATACAACCGCGGGAACGGGCGTAGGACCGGGCGAATGATCGAGGTTATGCTCGTAGGCACGGATAGGCGAAGGCGGCGTCCGAGGGACCGGGCGGCTGTTGCCGTCGGCCGGGCCTCGGCCCGGTCATCGCACCATTGCTCGCGGAGGGCTCGCAGGCGCCATCGACAGGAATACGCATGAGCAGCCGCCAGCCTCGCCCGCTGATGCGGACGCCTCCGGCTATTCCCCGCAGCCCGGCACCGGCGGCGCAGTACGCCGGACGCGGCTGGTCGCCTGGCGATGCCGGACGAGGCGGCTCATTCGCGCCATCCGCGACAGTGATCAGGCGGCCGTGGAGGAGGCGGTTCTCCGGCTGAGCCGCTCCCGGCGGCTGCTGGCTCCGCTTGCTCTTGGCGTCGGTGCCTTCGTGATGCTGTTCGAGGGAGTGAAGCTGCTAGTTACAAACTGGCGGCTCACCTTGATCCAGCTACTCCCGGCAATGTGGATCTGGGCTGCCATGTTTGACCTGAAAGCCCATGTGCTGCGCGGGCAGTCGCGGTACGTGCCGACCGGGCCGGTCACGATCCCGATCGTGCTCGCCGTTGCCGCGATCACAGCGGCGTGCTTCTTCCTGAATGCTGTATTCGCATTCGCCATCGCCAAGCCCGGTGCGCCGATGGTCCGGCCCGCCGTCACCCAGGCCCGGTCGAACCTGGCTGTCGTCCTGGGAGTCGGCACGGTGGTCGGCATCTGCCTCGGCATATCGACGGTGGTCTTCGTCCGCTGGGGACAGTGGTGGTTCGCGATCTCGCTGAGTGTCGTGATTGCCGTGATGATGGTCTGCTATGTCGCCGTTCCGGCCCGGCTCATCGGCGTGAAGACCACCTATTCGAAACGCGACAAGCTGGCCGCCACCGTCGTGGGCGCCGCGATAGGAGCGGTGGTCTGTACCCCGCCCTATCTCCTCGGCCGCATCGGGCTACTCATGCTTGGCTCACGGACGTTGTTCATCCCGGGCGTGATCGTCCTGGCTCTCGGCCTGGCGCTGGAGGCAGGCACGACAAGCGCGGTCAAGGCAGTCAAGATGAGCGCCAAGCTCCTTTCCGGCCGTCAGCGTGCCGTCAGCGATGACGGGCTTCCCGGCGATGCTTCGCCCACGGAGGCCGGCTAGCGCCGCGCGGCTGGCGGGCGGCATCATTTCCGGCCGGGGAGCGTTGCGTCATGCGTGGTCCAGTTTCGGCTGGCGCCGGCAGTGAACAGAGCCCGAACGAGCGAAGAGGTCACCATGTCCCGGTCACAGGAGGAATCAATGAGCCCGCCGGGCACCTCGCCGCTGGCAGCGGCTGAGACGGCTGACCATGCGGCGAACCACGCTATGCGGTGGTGGATTCTGGCCGTGCTCGGCGTCGCCCAGCTGATGGTCATCCTGGACAACACCGTCGTCAACATCGCGCTGCCGACGGCCCAGCACGCGCTCGGCTTCTCCAACGCCGACCGCCAGTGGGTCGTGACCGCCTACTCGCTCGCCTTCGGCAGCCTGCTCCTGCTCGGCGGCCGGATCGGGGACATCTTCGGGCGTAAGCGGACACTGATCATCGGGCTGACCGGGTTCGCCGGGGCCTCGGCCATCGGCGGAGCCTCGGTCAACTTCCCGATGCTGGTCACCGCCCGAACCGTGCAGGGCGCCTTCGGCGCGCTGCTCGCCCCGTCGGTCCTGGCCCTGCTGACCACCACCTTCACCGACCTCCGTGAACGCGGCAAGGCGTTCGGCATTTACGGCGGCATCGCCGGAGCAGGCGGCGCACTGGGGCTGCTGCTCGGCGGGATTCTCACTTCGTACGCGTCCTGGCGCTGGACCCTCTACATCAACCTGGTCTTTGCCGCCATTGCCACTGCCGGCGCCGCGGCCTGGCTGAAGAACGACAAGGCCGCGAGCCGCGATCCGCTGGACATTCCCGGGCTCCTCCTCGTCACCAGCGGCCTGTTCTGCCTGGTCTACGGCTTCTCTCACGCCGAGACCACCGCCTGGAACAACCCCTTCACCATTGGCTTCCTGGTCGTCGGAGTGGTCTTGCTGGCCAGCTTCGCCTTGCTCGAGCCCCGGGTGCGGCACCCGCTGCTGCCGCCCCGGGTGGTACGGAACAGGACGAGAGGCGGTTCGATACTGACCATGCTGCTCGCCAGCATGGGACTCTTCGGGGTCTTCTTGTTCCTCACCTACTACATGCAGGAGACGCTCAAGTTCAGCCCGGTCAGGACCGGCGTCGCCTTTCTCCCCATGATCGCCGCGCTCGCGGGGATGGCGCAGGTGTCCAACCGGGTGCTGCTGCCCCGATTCGGTCCCAAGGCGATCGTGCCGATCGGGCTGATCATGAACGCCGCTGCGCTGTACCTCCTGCACCGGCTCGGGCTGCACAGCTCGTACGTGAGTGACGTGCTGCCTTACCTCCTGCTGCTGGGCCTCGGGTTCGGCCTAAGCCTCGCCCCCTCATTCAGCACCGGCACGCTTGGCCTCAAGCCCGCCGATGCCGGGGTAGGCTCAGCCACCCTCAACACCTCCCAGCAGGTTGGCGGGTCGATCGGCACGGCCCTGCTCAACACGCTGGCCGCCGGCGCCGCCACCACGTACCTGATCGGCCGGGCGATAACGCCGGCGAACGTGGCGACGGCAGCCGTCCATAGCTACACCACAGCGTTCCTGTGGTCGTCACTCATCTTCGTCGTGGCGGCGGTAACGGCCGGACTGGTACTGCCCAAGGGCAACATGCGGGCACTGTCAGGGCTGGCCCAGGACCGCGTTCCGGCGGAACCGGCGCCGATTCCCGGCTCAGCGCGCGCATGATCCCGGCTGGGAACTGCTGGCTGGCCAGTGCCGGGCAAATGCCGACATGACGGGCGCGGAACGCTACCGGGGCCGGGCTGGCGTCATCGCGGCGAGGAACACGACGACCGGCTGGTAGGGCGCCATGATCGGGCTGATCGCCGCGGCGGCATGGCGGGCGACTTCGGCGGCGCGGCGGCTGCCTTGCGAGACCAGGTTGGCGACGTAGCCGGGCCGGAAGAACCGCTCGGTGCCCTCGAACAGGTCCGCGTCGTGCTCGTGCCAGCCGAATCCGGCTCCGGTGCGGAACCGCTCTTCGATGGCCGGCACATCGCGCAGCACGCCCAGGGCCAGCTGCATGCTGCCGGCAAAGAACGCGGGGCCGTCCTCGACGGCGAGCGCGAGCACCTGCTCGGGCGTCATCGAGTACGTCTGGCTGGCGCGGTCGTATTCGACGTACCCGCCCGCCGCCTGGTTGGCGAGCCAGGGCCGCAGGTAGGCCGGCGCGGTGCCGGTGCGGCTGGCCAGTTCCGCGGCCGTCACCGCGCGCCGTCGGCCATCGCCCGTACAGGCCGAGCCGGTCGCCGATGACGACGAGCGCGGCACTGAGAGTCGCGCCGAGGTAACCGACGGCCCGGCCGAGAAACTCCTGCAGAACGGTCTGGTCCACGACGGACCCGGTAGGTGATAGTCATCTGATGCCTCCTCATGAGCTGGTGAGGACCACATTCCGCGGGCCGCGTTCGGGCAGCGTCAACGCAGCGTCAAAGGCAGCCAGATGCGGTTTACGCTGACTCCATGCTGCGGTTGTGGCTGTGCGGGCGCTTCGCCGGCGAATTCGACGGCGTCGCGGTCTCCATGCCCGCCTCCGACCGGGCGCGGGCCCTGATCGGCTGGCTCGCGCTGCATCCCGGCACGCACCGCGTTCGTACCTGGCCGCCCGGGCTGTGGCCCGACGTGCCCGACGCCAGCGCGCGGGCCAGCCTGCGCACGGCGATCTGGGTAGTGCGGCAGGCCTGGGGCGCGGCCGCCGACCAGGTGCTCGGATGCTCCCGGACCCGATCGGGCTGCGAAACGGCGCGCTGTGGGTCGACGCGCTGGACGCCGCGCCGGGGCAGCAGGCGGTCGGCCTGGTCGAGCCCGCCCGTGAGCTGGCCCGGATTGAGCATGAACGAGCCGCGCTGGCCACCGCCGCCCACCAGAGGTGATCGATATGCCGAGTTTTGTCCTGACCGCTCGCTCGCAGGCCCCGGTCGAGGAGGTGTGGAAGCTGCTGCATGACCCGGCCAGGTTCCCCGAGTGGCGGGCTGGCATCGAGACGGTCCGCCCCGACGGGCGTGATCACTTCACCTTGTGGCCGGCCGGCTACCCGGACTTCCCGATGGCCCAGCGGCTGCGCACCGAGCAGGCGGGCGGCCGGGTCACGATCTCCTGCCTGGTCTCCGACCTTGAATACCGGTGGCAGCTGAGCGAAGCCGGCGAGGCCACTGATATAGAGGTAGAAGTGCAGCTGCCCGACCAGGAGGCGCACCGCCTGCCAGTCCAGCGGGAACTGCTGACCGAGTCGATCAGCCGGCTAGCTGACCTGGCCGTGCTCGGTGCGTCGACGCCCTGAGCCGCTGACAACCGCCGGCGGGCTCTGCGAGCGCCGCCTTAGCCGAGCCAGGGAGCGCCGTCGTGACTGACGCTGAGTCGTTTGCGGTTATCGTGCTGCTGGCCGGCGCGGTGGGACTGGTCGCGGTGCTGTCGAATCGCCTGACTGAGTGGCTGCGGATCCCTTCGCCTGCGCTGGTCCTGGTGGGCGCCGCTGTCGCCGTCAAGGTCATTCCCGCCTTGCATGCACCGCCGCGCCAGGCGGTAGAGGAAGTGGTCACGGTCGCCCTCGTCTGCATTTTGTTCGACGGCGGCATGCACATCGGCTGGTCCCGGTTCCGCTCCGCTGCCGCCCCGATCGCCGTTGTCGGCGTGCTGGGCACATTCCTCACCGTGGCGGCCGGTGCTCTGCTGGCCCACCTCGCGTTCGGCCTGGCCTGGTACGCGGCCGTGCTGGTGGCCACCGCGGTAGCGCCAACGGACCCGGCGGTGGTGTTCTCCGTCCTGGGCCGGCGGGAGATTTCCGGCCGGAGCGGCATCATCCTGGAAGGGGAGTCGGGCGCGAACGACCCGGTCGGGATCGCGCTGATGGCCAGCCTGATCGCGGCGGGCGGCCTCAGCGCGGGAGCATTCGCGAAGGTCGGCGGTGAGTTCCTGCTCCAGATGGGCGTCGGTGCCGCGGTCGGCGTGGCCGGCGGTGCTGCGCTGCTGTGGTTCACCCGCCGGGTGCCGCTGCCCAGCGAAGGGCTGTATCCGCTGCGGACCCTGGCCTGCGCGCTGATGCTGTTCGGCGCCGCTACGCTGGCCCACGGCTCGGGGTTCCTCGCGGTCTTCGCCGCCGGGATCGTGCTGGGCGACGCGCGCGCCCCGTATAAGCGGGAGATCGAGCGGTTCCACTCGGCGCTCGCCAGCCTCGCCGAGATCGTGGCCTTCGTGGCGCTCGGCCTGACCATTGACCTGGACGTGATCTTCCGGGCCGATGTGTGGATCCCCGGGCTCATCCTCGGCGCCGCGCTCGCGTTCGTTATCCGGCCGGTGCTGGTGGGGCTGTGCCTGATCCCCGCCAGGCTGCCGGCCAACGAGCGCAGCTTCGTGCTGTTCGCCGGGCTGAAAGGCGCAGTGCCGATCTTGCTCGGTACTTTCCTGTTCTCTGCGCACCTTCCTGGTGCTGACCGGCTCTTCGGCATCGTCGATGTCGTGGTGGTGTTCTCCGTCGTCGTGCAGGGCAGCCTGACGCCGGCGGCCGCCCGGCTGCTGCACGTGCGGATGCGCTCAGTGGACCCCGAGCCGTGGGCACTCGGGGTCCGGCTGCAAGGCGAGCCCAGCGGCGTGCACCGGCTCACGATCAGGGCCGGCTCGCCCGCTGACGGCCGCACCATCGACGAGCTGGCTGGCTTCCCCGGTGATGCCTGGGTCAGCTTCGTCGTGCGGGACGGCCATCTCGTGCCCATCACCGGCGACAGCACGCTGCAGGCCGGGGATGACGTCCTGGTGCTGGCGGACGCGGAGCTGCAAGATCAGCTGATCGCGGCCTTCGAGGGCCCCGCGGCGCAGTAACCCGGCGGGCGTTAACCCGTCGGCGTTAACCCGCCGGGCGTTAACCTGGCGGGCGTCCGGCCTCGGCGGGACGGCACCGAAGGCCGGCAGCGCCCGCTACCTCAGCTGCGCGAGGTCGGCGGGGCGCCCGAGCCCGTCGATCACGCCGTTCCTGGTCACGCAGAAGGCGCCGGCCCGGCAGCCCTGGTCGATCGCCGATTCCATCGGCTCGCCGCGGACCAGCGCGGCCACGAGCCCGGCGCTGAATGCGTCGCCGGCCCCGGTCGTATCGATGGCATGCACCGGGTAAGCGTCAAAGTGCCGGAGCCCGGCCGCCGATGCCCACAGCGCGCCGCGCTCTCCCAGCGTCACCACCACGTCACCGATCCCGTAGCCGAGGAGCTGCTGGGCCAGCACGGCGGTCGCGGCATCGGCAAGGCCCAGCGAGGCCGTGAGCGTCCGCAGCTCGCCCTCGTTGGGCGTGATGATGTCGAACGATGCGAGCGCATCCGGCGGCAGCGGCCGGGCCGGCGCGGGATTGAGGACCGCGCGGATGCCCGAGTCACGCGCCCAGGACGCGAGATCGGCGGCGAGCTCTGCCGTGCACTCCAGCTGCATCAGCAGGTACCGGCAGTCCCGGAGGTCGTCGCCGAAGTCGCGGCGTACGTCCGGCCCGCGGAGGTCAAGGTTGGCGCCCGGCGCGACCGAGATGGCGTTCTGGCCGGCCTCGTCGACGAGGATCAGGGCTACTCCGGTCGGGCTCCGGTCATCGGTGCTGATGCCGCGTTCCGGCAGCCCTTCGGCGAGCAGGACAGCGCGCGCCTCGTCGCCGAACGCGTCGGCCCCGAGCCTGGTGACGAACAGGACGTCGGTGCCGAGCCGCCGCGCGCCGATGGCCTGGTTCGCGCCCTTCCCGCCCGGGCCGTGCTCGAAGCGGCCGCCGACGACCGTCTCGCCGGGGCCGGCAGCCGGGCGCTGTGCACGCTCAGCCCGGCGTTATACGAGCCCACCACTACCAGCTCAGCCATCTCAGCTCCTCCTGGTCAGGCATCCCACGGGCCGGCGCATCGCCGGGCTCCGGCGCGCGGGGGACCGCACATTCCCCGGGCTCTGGCGTGCGCGGGGCGGCGCATCCCGGGCTCCGGCGTGCGCGGGACCGGGCCATTCCCCCCGGCGTGCGCGGACCGGCCATTACCCGGGCTCCGGCGTGCGCCGCGAGCTCGCGCGCTCGACGAGCTCCGCCCGCAGCACCACGCGGCGCGGCGGGAACTTCTCCCCGGCGATACGGCGGAGCAGGAGCTCAGCCGCCATCCGCCCGATCTCGTAGGTCGGCTGGGCGACGACGGTCAGCGGCGGGCGGAACGCGGTTGCCCAGTTAGCGTCGTCGAAGCCCACCACGGCGATGTCATCAGGGATGGCGAGCCCGGCCTCCGCGATGGCCTGCAGGCCGCCGACGGTCATCAGGTTGTTGGAGATGAGCAGCCCGTCCGGCGGCCTGCGGGACCGGAGCAGCTGACGGGCGGCCGCGTAGCCGCCCTCGGTCCGGAAGTCCGCGTAGGCGGTGAGCAACGGATCAGGCGCGCGCCCGGCAGCGCGCAGCGCCGCCCGGTAGCCCGCCAGCCGGCTGGCGCCGGTCGTGGTCTGCACGGGACCGGCGACGAACCCGACCCGGCGGCAGCCCTGCGCGATCAGGTGCTGTGCCGCCTCGCGGGCGGCCTGGTGGTTGTTGACCGTGACGCTGTCCACGGACCCCGCGGCCAGCCGCCGGTCGATCGTCACCACCGGGATGCCCCGCTCGAGCAGTACCTCCGCGCTGGTCTGCCGGGACGAGGCCGGCGAGAGCAGCACCCCGGCCATCTGCTCGGCGGCGGCCACCTCGAGGTAGCGAGCCTCCTTGACCACGTCCTCATCGGCGTTGGCGAGCACGACGGAATATCCAGCCAGCTGCGCCTGATCCTCGGCGCCGCGGACCACCGCGGTGAAGAACGGGTTGGTGATGTCCGAGATGATGAGCCCGAGGACCATCGCCGCGCGGGTGCGCAGGCTGCGGGCCGGGCCGTTGCGGCGGTAGCCGAGCTCGGCGACCACGCCCAGCACCCGGCGCCGCAGGTCAGCGCCGACATCTCGCTTGCCGTTCAGGACGCGCGAGACAGTCGCCGGCGACACTCCGGCGGCCGCGGCTACGTCGCGGATGGTCGTCGGCACCATTCCTCCCCTGCTAGGCCCGGCCACCGGGCATGCCGCCCGCTCGCTTGCTCACCCGAAGGGCTCCCGTGGCCGGTGGGTCCTTCGCTTCGCGAGAGGTTGACTCTCCCTGGGCTCATCCCTACAGTAATGGGAAATCGTTTCATAAAACGATTTCCCACTAGCGGACCGGCCTCTAGCGGAAGGCCCTCGCATGGCGCGTGCGGCGTTGCTCACCATGGCCAGTGGCCGGGAAACCTTGACGTTTCCCCATTTCGCCATCCCCGCGGCGGCTAGCCCGGCATGCGCCGGCGGTCAGCCCGCGAATCGTTACTGCCGCGATGTTCAGAAGGAGCAAGCGTGACAACCGACCAGGATGGCGCTAGTCGAGGACTCCGCGCCAATGCCATCGGGCTCGGCGGCGATGTCATCGTTGCCGTGGCCAACGTCGCTCCGTCCAGCGCCGTCGCGTTCACGCTGGCGCTGCTGCTGACGCTGACCGGCCTCGCCTCGCCGCTCGTCGTGCTGATCGTCGGCGCGCTGATGCTGTGCGTGACCCTCGGCTATGCCGCGATGAACCGCTGGCGGCCCAGCGCCGGGGCGCCGTATGTGTGGGTGGGCGAGGCGGTTACCCCGACGCTCGGCATCGGCACCGGCCTGCTGTCGGCACTGGGCGCCACGCTCTTCAACATCGGGAACATCACCCTGGCCGGTGCCTACCTGCTGTTCGTGGTGTCGCCGAGCACGACGTTCCCCAAGGTGGTTACCTGGCTCATCGCCGCCGCCATCATGGGAGTCCTGCTCTGGATCTCGATCCGCGGGCTGCGGCCGTCAGTGGTGGTGCAGACCGCCCTGATCATCATCGAGTACGTATCCGTCATCGTGTTCGTCATCCTGGCCCTGGTGCACGAGGCGGGCGGCAGCGGCGGGGCCACGCTGCCATCGATCCACGACTTCTCCTTCGCCAGCAATATCGGCGGGGTCCGGGGGCTGGCTAACGCCGGGGTCACCTGCGCGGTGCTCTATGCGGGCTGGGAAGCGGTGGCCGTGGTCGGCGAGGAGTCGAAGAACCCCCGGCACAACCCCGGCCGGGCCATGATCGGTTCCGTCGCCTTCCTGATCCTCTGGTTCACCGCCCTCATCATGGTCTTCCAGGGCGTCGCCAGCCAGAAGACCCTGCTGGCGCACGGCGGGGACGTGCTGGCCTACGCCGGCAGCCTGCTCGCGCCGGGCCTGCTGGGCCGGATCCTCCCGCTCGCCGTGCTCATCGCGGTGATCGGCACGACCCAGCTGCAGATGACCGAGGCGAGCCGCATCCTGTACGCGTTTGCCCGGGACAAGCTGCTGCCGGGGTTCTTCGGCAAGGTCAGCCAGGAGCATCAGACCCCGTGGGTCGCGCTGACCATCCTCGGGCTGATACCACCCATCTTCCTGATTCCCTACCTGGCCAGCTCATCGTTCTTCACGGTCATCACGGACATCATCAGCTCCGGCGGGGAACTGTACCTCTTCATGTACTTCATAGTGGCCGTGAGCAGCGTGTGGTTCTTCCGCAGCCAGCTCACCAAGAGCACCCGCTCGCTCATCCTGGGCGGCGTGCTCCCGCTGCTCGGCGGCGGCCTGATGCTGGTCCTGGACATCTACGGGCTGAAGTCGGAGAAGGGGATCGTGACGGGCGTGGCGCTCGGCATCATCGCGCTGGTCTATATCACCGGTTTCGTCATCACGCGCACGGCTAAGTCCTCGCCGTTCCTGGAAGAGCTGCAGCGGCGCCGGTCCGCTGGCCTGAGCGGGCCGGACGAGGAACTCGCCCGCACGGCCGAGGCGGGGGAGGCCTGAGCACGCGGCGACGCCATTAGCTCGGCGCCCCGCGACCCGAGAGCCTGCACAACACCAGGCGGCAACACCCAGCGAGGCAACAAGAGGAGCGACTCGCAAGATGGCCGAGGTCCGGTTTCTGGGCTGCGACAACGACGTCTTCTGCAGCAGTGTCGCGGCGCATGCGGCCGAGTTCCAGCAGGCCTCCGGGCACCGGGTGACCGTGCAGCTGCTCGGCAACGATCATTACTACACGAACAAGCTGGCTGATTACCTGGGCGGAGATAATCCGGCCAATGTCTACATGTCCGGGCCGGTCCTGGCGTGGGAGCAGCTCGGCCTGGGGTTCGTGCGCCCGCTGGACGAGTTCACCGGCCGCGCCTCGGCCTGGCACACCATCTATACGGGCTTCGCCTCGCAGCTATGGTCCTGCGGCGGCAGCGACTTTCACCCGGACGGCTCATCCGCCATCGCGTCGGATACCGCGACGGAGGCAGCCCGCACCTTGCTGGACGCGGTACGGGCAGCCGGGCCGGCGGGCCTGCGGCGGCCGAACATGTGGATGTGGTCGATGGTGATGAACGCCAGGTCCGATCGGCCGGATGCGGCCTGGGAATTCATGGAGTGGGCGAGCGGCTCAGAATTCCTCACCCGCACGGCCCTGGCTGGCAACATGAACCCGACGCGCCGCAGTACCTGGGCTGACCCCGGGTTTGCCGAGCGGGCCAGCCAGTGGCACGGGTTCCCCGGCGTGGCCATGGAGCTCGTGAACGATCTTGCCGACGTGCTGGTGACCCCGGCGGTGAACTACATCGAGGTCGCCCGCCGGTGGACCAGGGCGCTGCGGGACGCGTACCGGGATGAGGGCTCCCTGGAGCAGTGCCTCGGGGCGGCCGCCGGCGACATCGACCGGCTGGTGATCCGGGCGTGACCGCCAGGCCCGCTGACCGGCGGACGCTGGGCCGGACCGGGCTGCAGGTATCGCCGGTCTGCATCGGCACCAGCCCGCTCGGCAGCATGCCGGAGCACTACGGCTATGAGGTCGGCCAGCAGCGCGCCGAGCAGACGGTGCGGGCGGCGCTGCAGGGCCCGTTCAACTTCCTGGACACTTCGAATAACTACGGCGGTGGTGCGGCCGAGTCGCGCATCGGCAACGCCCTGTCGGCGGCAGGCGGAATGCCGCCAGGGTTCGTGCTGGCGACCAAGGTCGACGCGGATCCGGACACCGGCGACTTCTCCGGCGAGCGGGTGAAACGCTCGGCCGCGGAAAGCCTGGGGCGGCTGGGACTGGACCGGGTCCAGCTGATGTACCTGCACGACCCGGAGTTTCACCTCACCTTCGCCGAGGCAATGGCGCCCGGCGGCGCGGTCGCGGCGCTGACCGCCCTGCGTGACCAGGGCGTGCTTGGGCATCTGGGCGTGGCCGGCGGCCAGCTTCAGATGCTGGCGGATTTCATCGGCACCGGCGTGTTCGATGTGGTGCTCAGCCACAACCGGTTCACGCTGATCGACCGCGGCGCCGGGCCGCTGATGGACGATGCGGCCGGGCGCGGGGTGGCGTTCGTCAACGCGGCGCCGTTTGGCGGCGGCATGCTGGCCAAGGGCCCCGGCGCCCAGCCGAGGTACGCCTACGAGCCGGCCGGGCAGGTCATCCGCGCGGCGGCGGTGGCCATGCAGGATGCCTGCGCCGCGCGGGACGTGCCGCTGGCCGCCGCGGCACTGCAGTTCTCCGTCCGCGACCCGCGGGTCGCCTCGACGGTCGTCGGCATCTCGGCACCCGCGCGCATCGGCGAGCTGGCGGCGCTGATGGCGCAGCCGATCCCTGACGAGCTCTGGGCGGAGCTGGACGCGCTGGCCGTCGCGCCCGAGCACTGGCTGGATTAGTGACCGGGGTGCGCGGCTGACCAGGCCGGCCGCTCATCCGCCGCGGCGAGCCTCACCCCAGCCGGGTGAGCCGGATGACCGCCGATGATGGTGCCCTGGCTAGTGCGGCAGTTGCGGGTACTTCCGGTTCTACGGCCCGATGGAGAGTATTTCCGCTCCGCCACCGGCTGGCGACCCGAGGAGGACTGATGGCTGAGCGGGATCTGGCCGGGCTGGCCAGCGAGGCGTTCTTCTACGGGTACCCGCTGGTGGCCGACGTCGACGAAGTAGTGCGCTTCACCCGGACCGGCATGGGCAGCGTCCCGGCCGCTCCCTTCAATCAGTTCTCCCACGCCCGGTCGCTGGCCGGCCCCGCGGACACGTTCGTCACCATCAACAACGACACGCTGTACTCGATCGCCCAGCTCGACCTGAGCGCCGGGCCGCTGCAACTCAGCGTCCCTGACACCGGCGACCGCTACTACGTACTGCAATTCATCGACACCTGGACCAACAACTTCGCCTATGTCGGCACGCGCGCCAGCGGCTCGTCGGCCCGGTCCTACCTGGTGACGCCACCCGGCTGGGCCGGCCAGGTACCCGGCGGCCGCACCCAGATCCCGGCGCCCACCCGGATCGCCAGCATCCTGGGCCGCTGGGCCTGCAGCGGAACCCGCGACCTGCCCGCCGTGCACGCACTCCAGGACCAGCTATCGCTGCACCCGGCCAGCGGCAACGCCGCCGGGGCCGGGGTGCCCGAGCCGGCCGCCGGGCCCGCAGGACTGGAGTTCTTCGAGAAGCTGCGGACCTGGCTGCTGGCCTTCCCGCCAGCAGTACCGGATCGCGACTACCAGCAGCGGTTCGGACCCCTGGGCCTGCTCGATCCGGACTCTCCGTACCAGGACGAGGCCAGCGACCTGGCCGGCCCGCTGGTCGCCGGGCTGGCCGACGGCAAAGCCAAGCTCGAGGCCTTCACCCGCACCGGCACCGTGCAGAAGATCAACGGCTGGATGACCGGCCTGCACATGTTCGACTACAACCTGGACTACTTCGGGCCCGGGACCATCAACGAGCCGCAGTGGAAAAAACCCGACCGGGCGACCGCCTACCCCGAGCGTGCCCTATCCGCCCGGGTAGGGCTGTGGGGCAACCACGCCTACGAGGCCACTTACGCGCAGATCTTCCAAGACGACCAAGGTGAGCAGCTGACCGGCAGCCGGCGCTACAGCATCCGCTTCAGCGAGCTGCCCCCCGTCCGGGCATTCTGGTCGCTGACGATGTACGACATACCGAGCTATTACCTCATCGCCAACCCGATCAGCCGGTACTCGATCGGGGACCGCACGCCGGGCCTCAACTACGCCGCCGACGGCTCGCTGACCATTATCATCCAGGCCGACCCGCCCGCGGACGAGGCCCAGCGGGCCAACTGGCTGCCGGCACCTGGTGGCGATTTCCGGCCGATCATGCGCCTTTACGAGCCTGGCCAGGCCATCCTCGACGGCACCTACACCCTGCCGCCCATCCATCGCCTCGGCTAACGCGCGGTCACGGTGGCGGCGTGCGGCGATGGCGTGACGGCCGCGTGCGAGACTTGGCGGCATGTCCGAGCTGCCGCGCTGCCTCGTCACCGGAGCATCCGGGTACATCGGCGGGCGGCTGGTCCCCGAGCTGCTCGCCGCGGGCCATCCCGTCCGCTGCATGGCGCGCGACCCGGGGAAGCTCAGCGACCGGCCCTGGTCCGGCGACGTCGAGATCGCGGTAGCGGACGCGCTGGACGCCGCGGCGGTGCGGCAGGCCCTGGAGGGTATCGAGGTGGCCTACTACCTCATCCACTCCCTGGGCACCGGCGCGTCGTTCGAACAGCGGGACCGCGATGCGGCCGGCACCTTCGCCGCGGCGGCCAGGTCCGCCGGGGTCAAGCGCATCGTCTACCTGGGCGGCATTGCCCCCGGCCCGGTCAGCGACCTGTCACCGCACCTGCGCTCCCGCGCGGAGGTCGGGGACATCCTGCTGGGCAGCGGCGTGCCGACAGCCGCGCTGCAGGCTGCCGTGATCATCGGCAGCGGGTCAGCGTCGTTCGAGATGCTCCGGTACCTCACCGAGCGGCTGCCGGCCATGATCACCCCGAAATGGGTGGAAACCCGCATCCAGCCGATCGCCGTCCGCGACGTGCTGCGCTACCTGGCTGGCTGCGCGGCGCTGCCGCCCGGCGTCAGCCGCCGCTTCGACATCGGCGGCCCGGACGTCCTGACGTATGCGGAGATGATGCGCCGGTACTCTCATGTGGCCGGGCTGCGGCCGCGGATCCTGGTTCCGGTGCCGCTGCTCACGCCGCGGCTTTCCGCGCTGTGGGTCGGGCTGGTGACGCCGGTGCCGGCCGGCCTGGCCAAGCCGCTGGTCGAATCGCTCCGGAACGAGGTGGTCTGCGCCGAGCACGACATCGCCGGTTATATCCCGGACCCGCCGGAGGGACTGCTGTCCCTGGACCGTGCCATCGCGCTGGCCCTGCGGCATACCCGCGAGGGCGCAGTCTCCACCCGCTGGTCATCTGCCGCTACGCCGGGCGCTCCCAGCGACCCGCTGCCGAGTGACCCGTCGTGGGCCGGCGGCTCGCTCTACGTGGACGCGCGCATCGGCGTCGTCCGCGCTTCGGCCGCGGCACTGTGGGGAGTCATCGAGGGCATCGGCGGTGAGACCGGGTGGTATTCGTTCCCGGCCGCATGGGCGGTGCGCGGGCTGCTCGATCAGTTCGGCGGCGGCGTCGGGCTGCGCCGGGGACGGCGTGACCCGCGCCACCTGCTCGTCGGCGACGCGCTGGATTTCTGGCGGGTAGAGGCCATCACGCCGGGATCACTGCTGCGGCTGCGCGCGGAGATGAAGCTTCCCGGCCTGGCCTGGCTGGAACTGGCGGTCGGACGGGACCATGACGGCATGACCACCTACAGCCAGCGGGCCATCTTCCAGCCGCGCGGGCTGGCCGGGCACGCGTACTGGCGATCCATCTCGCCGTTCCACGGTGTCGTCTTCGGCGGGATGCTCCGCAACATCACCGCGGCCGCCGAGCGTGCCCCGGCGCGACCGGAGAACTAGCCTGGGTGACTGAGCCGCCGCCGTTGCGCGCGGCCTGACTGAGAGGAAACCCTCATGGCACTGCCTGTCCTGTCCCCCGAGCAGCGCCAGGAAGCGCTGGCGAAGGCTCGCGAAGCGCGCGCCGCCCGGTCGGCCCTGCTGGCCGAGGTGAAAGCAGGCACCCTGACGCTCGCCGACGTGCTGGGCCGCGATGATGACCTCGCCCGCAAGACGAAGGTCGCCCAGGTCCTCCGTGCGCTGCCTGGCGTCGGCAAGGCCAGGGCCGCCGCGACCATGGAGCGCGCCGGGATCCCCGCTGAGCGCCGCGTCGGCGGTCTCGGTGCCCGGCAGCGCGAACATCTGCTGGCGGAGTTCGCCGCCGGGTGACCCGCCCGGTCCTTGATGCCAGTTCCTTAAGCGATGCGGTTGCGTCGACAACTGCCCGGATCTGTCCGTAGCTTGAGAGCATGATCTGGACTGGGAAACCTGGGTGAGGACGGCAGCCGAGTGGTAACGCAGGAAAGTCCGCGGACTGTGCCCGGCGGGCAGGAGTTCTCGCTCGACGACAGGTACCTGCGCGATGACGGCAGGATCTACCTGACCGGCATCCACGCGCTGGTGCGCATGCTGGTCGAGCGCGCCCGCCATGACCGGGCCGCCGGGCTGGACACCGGCATCTACGTGTCGGGTTACCAGGGATCGCCGCTGGCCGGATACGACATCGAGCTGGCCCGCCAGCATGAGCTGATGTCCCGGCACCAGGTGGTGCATCACCCTGGCCTGAACGAGGAACTCGCGGCCACCGCGGTGGGCGGCACCCAGATCGCCGAGGGCGTCGGCCAGCTGACCCGCGACGGCGTCGTCGGGATCTGGTACGGCAAGGCGCCGGGCCTGGACCGGGCCACTGACGCGCTCCGGCATGCGAACCTGATGGGCACGTCCGCGCGCGGGGGAGCGGTCGCGCTGGTCGGGGATGACCCGGCCGCGAAGTCCTCGACCGTGCCGTGCGCGTCCGAGTCCGCGCTCGCCGATCTCGACATGCCGATTTTCTACCCGGCGGACCCGGCCGAGATCCTGGCGCACGGCCGGCACGCCATCGAGCTGTCCCGGGCCGCGGGCCTGTGGTCGGCGATGAAGATAGTCACGAACGTGGCCGACGGCTCGGCGACCGCGACCGTGACCGGGTCCTGGCACGCGCCCGATCTGTCCGGCCTGCCGGGCGGCCTGACCGGCTACGGCCACCGCCCGCACGCCCGGCTGCTCAGCGCGCAGCTGGCCGAGCTCGAGCGCAGCCTGCAGCTGACCCGGATGCCGATCGCGCAGGAGTACATCCGGCGCAGCGGCCTGAACCGGATCACCGGCGCCAGCGATGCCCGGATCGGGATCGTGGCGGCCGGCAAGACCTACCTGGACCTGCGGCAGGCGCTGCGGGCACTCGGGCTGGCGGAGGACGAGCTCGGGCGGCACGGGATCCGGCTGCTGCAGCTCGGCGTGATCTACCCCGTCGAGCCCGGCGTGGTCACCGAGTTCGCGGCGGGCCTCAGCGAGATCATCGTGGTCGAGGAAAAGCGCCCGTTCATCGAGACGGCGGTCAAGGGGATCCTGTACGGCCGCGCCGGTGCCCCGGTCGTGACCGGCAAGCGGTCGTCCGACGGCAGCGCGCTGTTCAGCCCGGTCGGCGAGCTTGACCCCGATGCGGTTGCGGCCGGCCTGGCCGGCCGGCTCACCGACCGCGGCGGCTTTCCCTCGGTGCAGGCCTGGCGGGAGCGCCCGCGCCGGGAGCGTGCGTTGCTGACCCTCGCGCCGCGGACCCCGTACTTCTGCTCCGGGTGCCCGCACAACTCCTCGACGAAGGTCGCCGACGGCTCGCTTGTCGGCGCCGGGATCGGCTGCCACGCGATGGTCCTGTTCATGCCGCCCGAGCAGGTCGGCAATGTCATCGGGCTAACCCAGATGGGCGGCGAGGGCGCCCAGTGGATCGGCATGTCACCGTTCGTCAAGGAAGACCACTTCGTCCAGAACCTGGGCGACGGGACCTTCACGCACTCCGGCAGCCTCGCCGTGCGGGCGGCCGTCGCGGCGGGCGTCAACGTCACCTTCAAGATCCTCTACAACTCCGCTGTTGCGATGACCGGCGGCCAGGACCCCGTCGGCGCCATCCCGATCGGGCGCCTGATCGGCATGCTCCGGGCGGAGAACGTCAGCCAGATCGTGGTCACCACCGACCAGCCGAGGAAGCTGCGCCGCACCGCGGGCCGCGGCGCCGACATCCGGCACCGGGACGAGCTGATCGCGGTCCAGCGGGAACTCGCCGCCCGGCCCGGCGTGACCGTGCTCATCCACGACCAGGAGTGCGCGGCGGAGAAACGGCGCAAGCGCCGCCGGGGCAAGCTGGCGCGGCCGGCCCAGCGAGTGCTGATCAACGAGCGGGTCTGCGAAGGCTGCGGCGACTGCGGGAAGAAATCGAACTGCCTGTCCGTCCAGCCGGTTGCGACCGAGTTCGGCCGCAAGACGCAGATCAACCAGTCGTCCTGCAACCTCGACTTCTCCTGCCTGAACGGCGACTGTCCGTCCTTTATCACCGTCACGCCCGGCCCGCGCCGCGCGACGGCCCCGGCTCCGGCCGCCGGAGGGACGCTGCCGGACCCGGACATGGTGTTCGGGTCGCCGGACTTCACCATGCGCATCAGCGGGATCGGCGGCACCGGCGTCACCACCTTGTCCCAGATCCTGGCGACCGCCGCCGTCATCGACGGCGGGCACGTCCGGGGACTGGACCAGACCGGACTCGCGCAGAAGGGCGGCGCGGTCGTCTCCGACCTGAAGATCACCGCCGAGCCGCTGCCGGGCGCGTCGAAGCTCGCGGCCGGCGAGTGCGATCTCTACCTCGGCTGCGACAGCCTGGTCGCCACCGATCCGGTGCAGCTGAAGGTCGCCGACCCGGCCAGGACCGTTGCCGTCGTGTCGACCTCCGAGACGCCGACGGGACACATGGTGGTGGACACGGCGCTGGCGTTCCCGGCGGCGGGCCAGGTACGCGCGGCGATCGGCCCGGTGGCCCGGCGGGCGCACTACCTGGACGCCCGCGCCATCGCCGCTGACATCCTGCACGACGATCAGTACGCCAACGTGGTGCTGGCCGGCGCCGCGTACCAGGCCGGGGCGCTGCCGATCAGCAGCGATGCGATCGAGCAGGCGATCACCCTGAACGGCGTGGCCGTGCAGGGCAACCTCGACGCGTTCGCGGCCGGCCGCCGCGCGCAGCTCAGCCTGAGCTCGCCGGTGACGCCGGTCACGGCTGACTCCGAGCACGCCGATCTTCCCGGCGGTGCCCAGGGAAACTGTCGCGCGGCTGACCGCGCTGGTGGACGTCGAGGCCGGCAGCGAGGTGGCGCGCCTGCTGGGCGTGCGCGTGCCTGACCTGGTGAGTTACCAGAGCGAGTCCTACGCCCGGCAGTATGCCGGCTTCGTCGAGCTGGTCCGGCGCCGCGAGCAGGCCGCGGCGGGCGGGCGCCTGCCGGTCACCGAGGCGGTGGCCCGGAATCTCTACAAGCTGATGGCGTACAAGGATGAGTACGAGGTAGCGCGCCTGTCCATCGACCCCGCTGTGGGCCGGCGGGTGGAGGAGCAGTTCGGCGCCGGAAGCTCGTTCTCCTATCGTCTGCATCCGCCGGTGCTGCGCGGACTCGGGATGAAGCGCAAGATTTCCCTCGGCCCCTGGTTCCGGCCCGGATTCCGGGTGCTTTATGCCGGCCGGCGGCTGCGCGGTACCCGGGCGGACCCGTTCGGCTACGCCCGGATGCGGCGGGTCGAGCGGCAGCTGATCCGGGACTACCGGCAGATGATCGAGCAAGCCCTGGACCGGCTTGCCCCGGGCACCGGCGAAATCGTCGCCGAGCTAGCGTCGGCGCCTGACATGATCCGCGGCTACGAGCAGATCAAGCTGGACAACGTCGAGCGGTACCGCCAGCGCACCGGGGAGCTTCTCGGGCTCCTCGCTGCGCAGGCGCCAGCCGAAGTCAGGGCTTGAGACGATCGCATCCACCGGCGACAGCGGCGGGCCGGCCCCGCGCACGGAGCTGCGGCTGATCGGCAGTTTCGGGGTAGCCCGCGGCTCCTCGCCGGTCTCCGCCGCCGAGCTGGGCAGCCGCAAGGCCCGGGTGCTGCTCAAGCTGCTGGCAGTCGAGCGCGCGCATACGGTCTCCGTGGCGAGGATCACCGAGGTGATCTGGGGCGCCGCGGCCCCGGCCGCCCCGGCGCAGAACATCGCGACGCTCGTCAGCCGGCTGCGGCGCGCCCTCGGTGCCGGCGTCATCCACGGCGGCCGGCCCGGCTACCGCCTCGGCTCGCCGCCGGCGGTCCGGGTCGACCTCGATGATGCGCGCCGGTGGGCGGATGAAGCCGGGCGGCGGCTGGCCGCGGCTGAGCCCGCGCTCGCACTCGCCGCCGCGAGCCGCGCCAGGGAGATGCTGGCGGCCGGGGTGGTCCTGGAGGATGAGCCCGGCGCCGACTGGGCTCAGCCGGCTCGCGCCGAGCAATCCCAGCTCATCCAGCGGGCCCGGCAGATCCTCGCCGAGGCCGCCCTGGCCACCGGCGATCCGGGCGTGGCCGCGCCTGCGGCGGCGGCGGCCGTGGCCGACGATCCCTACGACGAGCGTGCGCGCCGCGCGCTGATGCGCGCCCACGCCGCGGCGGGCGAGCCCGGCCGTGCGCTGGCGACCTACGCCGAGCTGCGCGACCTGCTCACGGCCGAGCTGGGCGCTGATCCGGCCGCCGAGACCCGGCAGCTTCATCTCGCCGTGCTGCGCGAACGGGAACTGCCCGCAGACCGTGAGCCGGGCCGCGGCGCCCGCGGCGGCCCCGGGCCGGCCGGCCTTCCTGGCCGGGCCGGTGAGCTGAGGCAGCTGCACCGGGCCTGGAACGAGGCAGCGGGCGGTCATCCCGGGCTCCTGCTGATCTGCGGTGAGGCTGGCATCGGCAAGACCCGCCTGGTGGCGGAGCTGACGGAGCTGGCGACGACGACCGGCGGCACCGTCCTCGCGGCACGCTGCTACGCAACGGAGCGATCGCTGTTCCTGCAGCCGTTCGTCGAGGCGATCACCGGCGCCGTCCGGGCTATCCCGCCGGCCAGGCTGCGGGAGCTGGCCGGCGAGGACGCGCCCGCGCTGGCGCGGCTGGTGCCCGAAGCCGCCGCCGTACTGGGCCCGTTCCCGCCGGCCCGGGCGGACAACGCGGACATCGAGCGCCGGCGCGCGTTCGAGGCAGTGACGGCCTTCATCCGCGCGATGGGCGAGCGTGGTCCGGTGCTGCTCAGCCTGGACGACCTGCAGAACGCCGGCCGGGCCAGCGTTGAGCTGCTGCACTACCTGGCCCGCCACGCGGGGCGCAGCCGGATTCTCGTCGTCGCCACGGTGCGCGCCGAGGAGGGTGCCGAGATCATCGACTCACTCGCTGGCGTCGGCACCCGGCTGGAACTCGGGCCGCTGCCGGCCGACGCGGTGGCGGACCTCGCGGCGGCGTCAGGGCAGGCGGACCAGGCCGAGTCGATCATGCGGCGTACCCGCGGCCACGCGCTGTTCGTGGTGGAGACACTGCGCTCGCTCGCGGCCGGCCATAGCGGCATGCCGGAATCGCTGGCGGCGGCGGTGCTGGCCAGGGTGCACCGGGTCGGCCGCGGCGTGGAGGCGATGCTGCGGGCCGGCGCGGTGCTGGGCGCTTCCTTCGATCCCGCGATCGTGGCCGCGCTGCTCGGCGAGACCCCGCAGGCCGTGCTCGGGACGTGCGGCGTCGCCTACGAGGCCCGGCTGCTCGTGGTCGCCGGCCGTGATTACGAGTTCACCAACGACCTGGTCCAGGAGGTGCTGTACGCGACGACCCCGGCGCCTGCCCGGCTCGCGTATCACAGCCAGGCAGCTGACCTGCTGACCCGTAAGCCGGAGGCGATGGCAGCGCATGCGGCGGCCGCGGGGGACTGGCAGCGGGCGGGTCTCGGCTGGCTGGTCGCCGGCGAGGAGGCGCTCGCCCGCGCGGCCGCCGCCGACGCCGTCGAGCTGCTCACCCGCAGCCACGACGCCGCGGTCCGCAGCGACAACCCCGAGGTGCAGGCCAGGGCGCTGCTGACGCGCGGCCGGGCCAGGGAGGCACTGGGGGAGTCCGACGCGTCGGTGTCGGACACCGAGGCCGCGGTCAGCCTGTCACGCGAGACGGGGGACCGGCGGCTGGAGATGACCGGGCTGCTCGCGCTCGGCGGGGACGCGCAGGTCGCGCGCGGCCGGCCTGTCGCCGACGCCGTCGAGCCGCTGGAGCGCGGCCTGGCGATCGCCGCCGCGCTGTCGGACCGGGCCATGGAGGCCAACCTGCGGGCGCGCCTTGCCATCCTGGCGACCCACGGGCTGCGGTTCGCTGAAGCCGTGCAGCAGAGCCTGCTGGCCGTCCGCGCCGCGCGGGCGTCGCGGAACGAGGAGGCACTGATCGCAGCCCTGGACGGGCAGAAGACATCGCTGGCCTATATCGGCGAAATCGGGCCGCTGGCACCCGTGCTGGATGAGCTCGAGCCGCTGGTTCGCCGCCTGGGTGACCTCTACCGGCTGCACTGGGTGCTCTTCGAGTCGTCCTTCGCCGCGCTCGCCGCCGGCAACTGGACCGTAGCCATCGCGGGCATTGAGTCGGCCCTCGAGGTGCACCGCCGCAGCGGGTATCGGGCGCATGGCGCCTGGCACGTGGCCGTACTCGGCGCGGTGGCCCGGCTGCGGGGCCGTTATGACGAGGCGGTCGTCATCGGCCGCCGTGCCGTGGCGCTGAGCGAGCAGGCGCCGCACGTCTGGACCGCAGCGGCCACGGGCGCGGCGCTCGGCACGACCCTGCTGGAGACCGGTGCCGTGGATGAGGCCGTGGCGGTGCTGGAGACCGCCAGGGCCGCCGCCTCGCAGGACGGGGCGGAGGCCATCCTGCTGCGCTGCCTGGCACCACTGGCCGAGGCGACCGGCTCAGCGGAGATCCTGGCCGATGCGGCGGCGCTGCTCGGTCAGATAAGCACGCCCGACGGCTCGGCTTTCCTGACCGCGGACGGCTGCTATCTCGCCGTGGCGCGGGCGTGGCTGGCGCGTGGCGAGCCGGATCGGGCGCGGGCTGCGCTCGGGCCGCTGCTGACGGCGGCAGCGCGGGTGCCCTGGGTCGGCCCGCTGGCCGGCGCGTCACTCGTGGACGGCCAGGCGGCCCTGGCGCTCGGCCTGGCCGGCGAGGCCGCCACGTCGCTGCGCCGCGCGGCGGATCTCGGCAGCCGTCACGGCATGCCCCGCATCGCCGGCGCCGCGGCCGACGCCCTGGCCGGCTGAGCCGACGCCCAGGCCGGCTAGCGGCGCGGCCTGCCCGCGCCGCGCTGAGCTGCAATGAGACTGCAATGGCCGGCGGGACGATCGCGGTGACCGGGAGAACCCCCCGGTCACCGCAGTGGCCGGATAGCCCCGGCCAGGATCAGGGAGGCAGGCATGGCACTCGACGAGGCCAAGCTGAACGAATTCCTCGGGCGCTTCGTGTCCGATCTCGGCGCAACAGCCGCGGCGGGTAACGTCGTGATCGGACACCGGCTCGGGCTGTTCCGCGCGCTGGCACAAGGGCCGGCCACGGCCGAGCAGCTCGCAGCCCGCACCGAGACCAGCCCGCGCTACATCGCGGAGTGGCTCCGCGGCCAGGCGGCCGGCGGCTACGTCCAGTACGACGCCGACAGCGACACCTACTCGATGACCGAGGAGCAGGCGTTCGCGCTCGTCAATCCGGATGGCGCGGTCTACGTGCCGGGCGCGTTCGTGCTGGCGCTCGGCGTGCTGAAGGCGAACGACCGGATCACCGCCGCGTTCTCCTCCGGCGATGGCATGGGCTGGCACGAGCACGACGAGGACGTCTTCGTCGGCTGCGAGCAGTTCTTCCGGCCCGGATACATCGCGAACCTGGTGCCGGCCTGGCTGCCGGCGCTGGACGGCGTCGTCGGCAAGCTGGAGGCAGGCGGCAAGGGCGCCGACCTGGGCTGCGGGCTCGGTGCCTCGACCGTGCTGCTCGGCCAGGCGTACCCGGAATCGGCGTTCACCGGGTCGGACTACCACGAGCGCTCGATCGAGCTCGCGCGCAAGCGCGCGGCGGACGCGGGCGTGGCCGACCGGGTGCAGTTCGAGGTGGCCCCGGCAGCCGGATTCTCCGGATCCGACTACGACCTGGTCACCACCTTCGACTGCCTGCACGACATGGGTGACCCGCTGTCGGCGGCCAGGCACATCCGCCGCGCGCTGGCCGCCGACGGAACCTGGATGGTGGTCGAGCCGGCCGCGGCCGACGACGTCACCGGCAACCTCAACCCGGTCGGGCGGATCTACTACAACTTCTCCAGCCAGCTCTGCATCCCGAACGCGCTGTCACAGCCGGGCGGGTTCGCGCTTGGCGCGCAGGCCGGCGAGGCTGCCATCCGCCGGATCGCGACCGATGCCGGCTTCACCCGGTTCCGCCGGGCAACCGAGACGCCGTTCAACATCGTCTACGAGGCACGGCCGTAGCAGCAAGAGGCGGCTGGGCATGATCACCACGCCGGCAGCGGCGGCCGGGCTGCGTGAGCAGACCCGGGCCCGGTATCCGGACGAGACCGGCTTCGTAGAGCGAGGCGGCGTCCGGGTCTGCTGGGAGCGCTACGGCACGGGGAGCAGACGGTCCTGCTGCTGCCGACGTGGGAGATCGCGGGTCCGCTGAATAGCTGAATGCCCAGTCTGTAGCTCACCGTGCTACTGTGTATTACATGAGTCATCCGCTGAGCGTCCGCCTGACTGACGCGACGATCCAGCGCCTCGGCGCCCGCGCCCGGCGTGTGCACCTGCCGCCGCGCACCCTGGCACAACGCTATGTCGAAGAAGGACTGCGGATGGATGAGCATCCGCTTGTCCGGTTTGCCGAGGGTCCGGCCGGTCGGCGCGCCCGGCTTGTGGGGACCGGGAAGGACGTGTGGGAAGTGATCGCGGCTGTCCGCGACAACGGCGGAGACGCTGCCGAGACGGCACGTTATCTGGAGATGCCACTGGGTCTTGTCCAGGCAGCGATCACCTATTACGGCGCGTACTCGGATGAAGTCGACCAGTGGATCGATCTTAATGAGCAGGAAGCCGCTAGCGTACATGCTGCCTGGACCGCCGGGCAGGCTGCCGTCCAGAGGTGAAGCTCCTGCTGGATGAGATGCTGACGCCCGCCATCGCGCGCGAGCTACGGGCACGGGGTCACGACGTCGAGGCCGTGCCCGGTAGTCCTGACCGGGAAGCGCTGTCAGATCCCGAGGTCATGACGACCGCCCGGGCCGAGCACCGGGCAGTCGTCACCAATAATCTGCGTGACTATCGCCCTCTGCACCACGAGGCGATCGTGCCGGGCGGCCCAGGACACTTCGGCATGATCTTCATTCCGGGCAGTTACCGGCGTACCAGGGCCGATACTGGCCGGATCGTCGCGGCACTGGAGGCAAAGCTCGCCCTGTATCCCGGCGAACGGGATCTTGCCAACGGCGAGGCCTGGCTGTAACCAGTTACCGGGCCACTGCGCAGGCTGTTCCTCACACCCTCGCGAGGAGGGAGATCGCCGGGCCTACCACGGGGCGGTTGACGATCGACGGGAAGGCCATTTCGCCGCGGCAGAATTTCGTGAATGCGCGCCAGCCGGGAGCTACGGCCAGGCCTGCATGCACCACGCCGGGATGACGGGAGAAAGCCGCCAGGATGACCCGGCCGGCGTCCATCTCCGGTACCAGGCTCTGCTGCAGCGATGTTCCGTACTCGTCGAGAGCCGCATTAATATGCTGCTGGCTTCGGCCCGTGGCCGCTTTGGCCGCGGAGGCTCCGGCCATGGCTCCCGACCTGAGGGCGAAGCTTATGCCCTCGCGAGTCCACGGCTCGAGCAAGCCCGCCGCGTCCCCGGCCACCAGCACCCGTCCCTTGCGCAACGGAGAGCGGTCCGCGCGGCATCGCGTCAGGTGACCGGAGTCATGGACCGGCTTCAGCGAGCTGAGTCCTAGCCGGCCAATGAAATCGCGCAGGTACTCCTTGGTCTGCGCACCGTGGCCGCGGGCGGCGATGACGCCGACGGTAAGCCGGTCCATCTTAGGGAAAACCCACGCGTAGGAACCCGGGATGGGCCCCCAGTCGATCAGGATCCGGCCCGCCCACTGCTGCTGGATCGCCGCAGGAACGGCTATTTCCACCTCAAGGCCGAGATCAACCTGGGAGAACTCCACATTGACGTAACGCGCGCTTATACCCGCCGAGCCATCAGCGCCCACCAGCACCTTCGCGCGTATCTCGGTCCCGTCCGCCAGCCTGGCGTACGCACGGTCGTCGTCCTGGCCGATGGAGCGGACTGCTGAGCGCTGGCGCACGACGGCGCCGGCCTTCGTGGCCGCCAGCCGGAGGGCATCGTCGAATTCCTCCCTCGACACCATCGTCAGCAGGACATCCTCGATCCGGCGGGTGAACGTGCGCTTTCCGCGGAGGGTGAAGGTCGCGGCGCCGATGTGATCGCGGGCCGGCAGCGGCATGTCGTCCCTGAGGGCGGCCAGCGACGCGCCGATCAGGCCGCCGCCGCATGTCTTGTACCTGGGGTGGACTGCTCGCTCGAGGACGACCGTCCGAGCGCCGGCCCGGACCGCCGCCTCGGCCGCGGCGAGGCCTGCTGGCCCGGCGCCGACGATGGCCACGTCCCATTCGTCGTTCATTGATCGCCCGGGCCTACGTCGCCGGCAGGGAATGCCGTGCCCGCATCCGCGCGTACAGGATCACGATCGCGGCGAGGACTCCGGCGAACCCGCAGCCGATCAGCCACGTCATGGCATTGGACGGGTCAAGCTCGCCGGTGGCCCGCGCGCCCGCTACCAGGATGAGCGCGAGCATCAGGGCGGCGACCTGGAACAGGATCCGGGCGCTGCTCCACCGGCGGTCGGTCGGGGCACCCAGGCCGGCGATCCCGAGTGCGAAGATGGCGCCCAGCACCTGCGCCGTCAGCGGGGTCAGCGTCCATGGCCAGATCGCTATCGCCCGGCCGGGGAACAGGAACAGGAATATGGCCGTCAGCACGGACAGCGCGCCCGCCGACGGCGATGACGCGGCTGACGCGGACCGGGAGGAGCGGATCCGCGCTGGTGGCGGGCACGTCGTGCCGGCGGTTGGCCCACCAGACCCAGAAGATGAGGAAGGGCGTGGTGAAGTAGAGCCCGGCCCACAGCCAGAAGGCGACGTGCGAGTGGCTGAACTTGTCCCAGTGCAGGATCGTCGCCACCCCCATCAGCGTGGCGAAGGTGCCGACCGGGACGAACCCGCCCTTGACCGTGTGCCACTGGCTGGCCGTGGCCGCCCGGAAGAAGAAGTAGGCACCGCCGATATAGACCGAGGCCAGGATCATCGGCATGATCGTCGGCTTGATGGGCCAGGCGAAGAGCCGGGCCGTGTCATGCGGGAACGGATACAGCACCGCGAAGGCCACGACCAGGAACGGGATGATCGCCAGCGAAACCCACCTGGTCAGCGGCCGGACGCGGTCATCACCCCCGGATCCAGGAGCAGTCGAAGCAGACATCCCCCCACCTCCAGCATGTAGGCCCTACATGCTAGAGCCGATTCCCGGCCGGGAACAGGCTCCGCCCGCCGATAGGCAACGTCGAGTCCGCCCAAGACAAGGGGACCAAGGTCACCGTGCGGATTCCGCTGCGGGCCGGTGCCCCGGCGGCCGGATCGAACGACGAGGCAGGGCAATGATGCTTGAACGAGCACGTTCCGCCGGTCCGAAACCCGGCCGCGCCGTCGTTCGCGGTCATCGAGGCGATCAGGTAAAGAGCCCGACAGCCGTGTCATGGGGACGGAGCGTGGTGCAAAGGCGCGGCCTCGCTTATGCCGTGCCGAAGTCGCCATTCGCCGGGTCCTGCGTGCCGTTCGCACCGCTGAGCCGGTAATAGATCAGCGTCACCACAAGGGCGAGGAACGGGGCGATAACGGTTCCCGACACGACCGTGCTCAGGCCGGTTCGCCACAGCGTCGGCAGGGCCGAGAAGACGAGCCCGAGAAGGATGTCCACGACGATCAGGATCAAGAACACCAGCACCAGCGTGCCGAACACATGCCATCCGTGGCCCCGGACAAGCTGGTGGCTGCGCCCGAACGATGCCAGCGCTCCCGACCGCTCGATGACGATGACGGGCACGATTACGGCCCAGATGGTGATGAGGAAAAGGCCTGGCACTATGAGCAGGATGAGCCCGATGGTGATCGCGATGCCGGCCAGGATCGACGCCCCGGCGACGGGCCAAATATAGGGAGTGGCCGCGGAGACGGTCTCACCGAAAGACAGGTCAGCGCGGCCGTCTCGCACGTCCTGCACCGCCTTGACCAGTGCCGCCTGCAGGAGGAACGCCGCGAAGAATTCGATGATGGAGCCAAGCAGCGCTCCGATGATCCCCCCGGCCAGCGCGAGAAGCCCGGCCAGGACAGCGGCGACCAGGTAGATGACAAAGGCGATGACCAGAAGATGCGCGGCATGTGCCTTGTACAGCTTCCACGTCTCGCCGAGTACACCTGAAAGCGGGTTCATGGCGGTGATCTTAGCGCTGGGTGGTGGGCAAAGGAAGACGCGCTGTCCGCATGCATGAGCAGCTCCGCGCTCCTACTTGGTTAGCTGGCCCGCTCAGCCGCGCCGGCATCACCCGCACGCCAGAAGTATCGCAACCCCCGAACCGCCTGGCCGGGGCCGTGCCGGGTGGCGGCATACATTTGGGTGATGTCCTTTGATGTCACCGCTGATTCCTACGACCGGTTCATGGGTCGTTTTTCCGAGCCTCTGGCGGTGCAGTTCGCGCGGCTGGCCGGTGTACGGGCTGGTCAGCGGGTGCTGGATGTCGGCTGCGGACCCGGTGCCCTGACCGCGCAGCTGGCAGAACTCGCCGGTGCGGGTGCCGTCTCGGCGGTCGATCCGTCCGGCTCGTTCGTCGCGGCGGCCCGCGCGCGCTTCCCTGAGGCCGATGTGCGGCCCGGCGCTGCCGAGCGGCTGCCCTTTCCTGACGGCAGCTTCGACATCGCGCTCGCCCAGCTGGTCGTGCATTTCATGACCGATCCTGTCTCGGGATTGCGGGAGATGGCCCGGGTCACCCGACCCGGCGGCCTGGTCGCCGCCTGCGTCTGGGATCACGCCGGAGGCGGCGCCCCGCTCGCCACGTTCTGGCGGGCCGTGCACGACATTGACCCGCATGCGCGTGACGAGGCGGAGCTTGCCGGCGCCCGGGAGGGTCACCTGGCGGAACTGTGCGAGGCGGCCGGCCTGGACCACATCGAGCCGGCGTCGCTGACCGTCCGCGTCCGGTTCACCACGTTCGCTGACTGGTGGGAGCCATACACGCTCGGCGTCGGGCCGGCCGGTGCCTATGTCACCCAGCTGGACCAGGCGCGGCGAGAAGTCCTGCGGAACCGGTGCGCGCAACTCCTGCCGTCGGCGCCGTTCCAGGTCGCAGCCTCAGCCTGGTGCGTGCGGGCTCGCGCTTGACTGCCCCGGACATCCTCGGTGCTATCCCGGCCGGCCGGTTCCGCAACTGCCCATCATCGCGCTGCGCGACATGGCCGCGGCCGGCTCGGCCAGCAGCTTGTCCTGCTGCCCGGGATCGGTGCGAACCAGCAGGTCGTCCCGTAGACCCCGGTGGCCATGTTCCCGTCGAGCAGGATGGCGAGGCGGTCTGCAGATGGGCACGGGGGCTGGTGCGGGCACATTTCGCACCTCCGGTATCGGCTGCAGACAATTCGGCGAAATCGTGTGCGGCGGTGCGCTCCTCGGCTATGCCAGTTGCCGGACCCGCCCGGCGTCGCAGCGGGGACTCATCGTTCGGCCGCTAGCGCTGGCGGTGAGCTATTCGGATAGCCGTCGTTCCAGTGCGGCGAGTGAGTCGGCGATGTCGCGACGCATTCTGGGGGCGAACAGCTTGAGCAGGGGCCCGAATCCGCCCTGTGCCTCAACCCTCTTGACCACCCGGACACGTCCCCCAGCGACTGGCTCGAGCAAGTGGTCGAAGACAACCTTGCCTAGGGGCACAGGGCATTCGGTCACCCAGCGCCGCCCGGCATCGACCGTGGTGATGGTGAAGGAGCCGCCAAGGTTGCCGCGCTGCTTTGCCCAGCCGCAGGAACCTGGCCGAAACGGGCCATCCAGCCGCGCGATCTCCTTGCTGACATCCCACTCAGGCCAGCGGGCCACATCGGTCCACAACTTCCAGACCGTATCTGGCTCAGCCTCGAACGTTGCCTCGCATTCGAACAAGTGCATGTCCCCCGCCTTAAGCGAAGCCTCGCCTATATCGAAAGCTACTCGCCTATATCGAAAGCTAGCAGAGTGATCCCCGGAAAGGCTTGTTTCGCGCGCTAGGTGACCACGGTGGCCAGGGTGATCGCGCCGATCGTGAAGACGGTGTTCAGCCATACCATCGTGGTGACCGGCAGGGTATAGGCGCCGACCAGGCGGGCGGCGCAGCCGGCCTGCAGCGCCAGCCCCCAGATCGTGCTGAAGGTCGGCTCGATCCGTGACACTGCGATCGGGTGCTCATGGCCGGGATCTCCCTCCCGTGCTGGCCGCCTGGTCTTCCGGGCCGCACATCGCCAGGCTGCGGCGGGCTGGCGGGCAGCAAGGTCTCATGTTCGCCGCGGTGGCTGCTGTGACTGGCTCGGATTCGCGCTGCGTTCGTGCCCGGCTGGGTCGCATTACTTGCGCGGGCGGTCTTCGCGGCCGGGCGCGGCGTGCCTGATGTGCGCGCCGCGCATCATCCGCCTCGGCGAGCATCTGCTGGAGGTGCTCGGCGGCGAGTTGCCGGAGTATGGCTGGATGCATGATTCTCCTCCTCGTGTTGCTGCGCGGGCTGCCCCATGCCGGTGCCGCGCGGTGGTCAATCGCGGTCGGGCCGGCGTACTGAGATCAGGACGAGCCCGAGGCCGCAGACCTTGTTCAGCAGCCCGGGCAGGGCGGCCTGATCGGCTACCGAGCCGGAGGGACCGTCTGGCTGCCGTCGCTGCTGACTTGCAGGCCCTCGAACCAGGCGCCAGTGCCCGTTGAGGGACCCAAGCACCCGGATCTCGTAGTGCAAGTCCGGTGTCATGCCGTTCACACCGGCGTGGGCCCGGGGCAGGCAATTCAGCGGCGCTGGCGTGCCGGTCGCACGGCATCCGGGCCTGAGTGCTGTCATTCGTACCGTCCTTGTGTCGAGGTCTGTGATCTGGACGCTACGAAGGCGCGGCGGCGTCGGGCGTCACCCGGAGGTGCCGTCGGGGTGGAATCTTTGATGCCGGGGCCGGGCACCAAAGTGCTGCCAGCGCCCGGCGGTGCCGGGCAGCCTGTGGCGGTCGCGGCTTGTGGTGTACGCACCGGGTCGCTTTCGCTTTCGGCTCGGCGCCCCGCGCTGGGTCCATCTGGCCGGCCATGCGGAGGTTAGGTGCGGAAAACCGGGGGAAGGTGCGGAGTTGGCTGGGACCGTCAGATGTGGCGGCCGGCCATGCGACGCGCCGTCACGGCGGCCGCCAGATGCTAAGTCCTTTCAGCGACGGCACGGAGGATCACAGGAGGTGCAGAGGGTGCAGGCCGGCGATGACTGAACCACCCGCGGCGGCCTTACCGCCGGCCGCCGCGTCCGAGCGGGACGTGCTGCTGGCCACCAAGCTGCATATGCCCGGCTCGCGGGCGGGCCTGGTGCCGCGACCGCGGCTGACGGAACGGCTCGATGAAGGACTAGAGCGTGGGCTGGTCCTGGTCTGTGCGCCTGCCGGGTACGGCAAGACGGTCCTGCTAGCTGACTGGGCCCGGCGCAGCCAGTACCCGGCCGGCTGGCTGTCACTAGACGCAGGGGATAACGACCCGGCCCGGTTCTGGCGCCACACGCTGGGCGCGCTGGACCGGGCGCGGCCGGGGGTCGCAGACCGGATGGGGCCGCTGCTCGGGCCGCCCGCCCCGGCATCGTTCGAACCGCTGGTGTCGGCGCTGATCAACGAGCTGGCCGGCCCATCTGATGACCGAGAACTGCTGCTGGTCCTCGACGACTATCACATGATCGGCTCTCAGGAGGTGCACGCCTCGATTGACTTCCTGCTGGACCACCGGCCGGACACCCTTCAGTTGATAGTGGCTAGCCGGTCAGATCCACCGCTGGCCCTGGCCCGGCTGCGGGCCCGCGGCCAGCTGGCCGAGGTACGCGCCGCGGAACTGCGGTTCACGGCCGGCGAGGCGGCCGCCCTGCTGCGACAGGTGGCCGACGTCCCCGAACCCGCCCTGCCCGATGCGGCCGCGGCGGCACTGACCGCACGTACCGAGGGCTGGGCAGCCGGGCTGCAGCTGGCCGCGCTGTCACTGCGCGGCCAGGAGGATGTGACCGGGTTCGTGACGGCGTTCACCGGCAGCCACCGCTACGTCCTGGACTTCCTGGCCGAGGAGGTGCTCGACCGCCAGGACAAGGAGCTGCGCACCTTCCTGCTGGAAACCTCGGTGCTGGAACGGCTGTCCGGCCCGCTATGCGACGCGGTCACCGGCCGAGCTGGCAGCCAGGCCCTGCTGGACCAAGTGGAGCGGGACGGCCTGTTCCTGGTACCGCTGGATGAGGTGCGCGGCTGGTGGCGCTATCACCATCTGTTCGCCGACCTGCTCCGCGCCCGCGTGGAGCAACAGCCCGGACGCGCGGAGCAACTGCACTGCAACGCGGCCACCTGGTACGCCAAGCACGGACTAGCCGATGATGCGATCCGGCACGCGGCGGCCGCGGGCGAGATGACCTGGGCCGCCCGGCTGATCGAGCAGCATTTCGACGAACTCTTCTACCTGCGCGGAGAAGGGGCGACGGTTCAGCGGTGGCTGTCGGCGCTGCCCGGTGACCTGGTCAGGTCGCGCCCCCGGCTGTTGCTGGCGCAGGCCCAACTGGCGGCCACCAGCGGCCGGGTGGAGGCGACGGAACCACTGCTCGACGCGGCCGAGCGCGCATCCGCAAGCGCCGTCGATGAGCCGTTCGAGCCTACTGCCGACCGGGCCGGCAGCCTGCTGGCGAACATCGCTGCCGGGATCGCGCTGCAACGAAGCTATCTCGCTGCGCTCCGCGGGAACGCCGAGGGCACGGCCGCGTTCGCAGCACAGACTCTGGCCGAGCTTGGCGAGGGCGAGCAGATGCTGAGTTCCATCGCCCGGTGCAACCTGGCCGAGGCCGAGTGGCTCCATGGCAGGCTGGCCGAAGCTGAACGCGCGTTCGTGACCGGCATTGCCGGGTGGCGGGCGGCCAGCCAGCACACCGTGGCCGCCTGGGGCTGCCATCACCTCGGCCAGGTCCAGTCTGCCCAGGGGCGTCTGGACGCGGCGGCCCGAACCTGCCAGCAGGCGCTGGATGCCATTACTGCGCCCGCCCGGTCTGCGTTGCCGACCGCGGGCCCCGCGTATGTGGGCCTGGGCGAGGTGGCCTACCAGCGGAACGAGCTCGACACGGCGTTCCGGCATACCAGCGAGGGCATCGCGCTGTGCCGCCAGTTCGCCTACCTCGCGCCGCTGGCCGCCGGCCTGGCGACGCTGGCGTGGATCCGGCAGGCCAACGGTGACCCGGCCGGGGCCCGGGAGGCGATCGGCGAGGCCAGGCAGGCGGCGCCGGGCCCGGCCGGGTTGCTCAACCCGGTCCCGGCACAACATGCCAGGCTGCTGCTGGCGCAGGGCAACCTGACCGAGGCCGTCCGGTGGACCACCGAGGGCGGTCTTAGCGCGGATGACGAGCCGGACTACCCCCGCGAGCGTGGGCACCTGGTGCTGGCGCGTGTCCTGCTGGCCCAGGAGGAGGCCGATCGGGCGCTTGCCTTGCTGGACCGGCTGCACGCGGCGGCTGCCTCCCAGGACCGGCCCGGCAGCCTCATCGAGATTGGCGCGCTGCGGGCCCTGGCGCTGGCCGCCAGGGGCGAGCAGAGGGCTGCGGTGGATGCGCTGGCCGGGGCGCTCGTTACCGCCTGTCCGCAGGGTTATGTCCGCGTGTTCGCCGATGAGGGCCCGCCGATGGTCGCGCTGGTCGGCCGGCTGATCGCGGCCCAGCGGGGCGGCCAGGCCGCCGCCGGGGTTCCGCTCCGCTGCCTGGCCCGGCTCCAGCGCGCGTTTGACCCAGAGCGCACCTTGCCGGATCAAGGACAAGGCATCGCAGCAGTGCGGGGCATCGTTGAGCCGCTGACCGCCCGCGAGCGGGAGGTGCTGGGGATGCTGGCGGCGGGCCGGTCGAACCAGGCCATCGCCAGCGACCTGGTAGTTACTGTCGACACCGTCAAAAAGCACGTCAGCCACGTGCTGGACAAGCTCGGCGCGGCCAACCGCACCGAGGCGGTCGCCCGGGCCAGGGAACTAGAGCTGATCCATTAACCGCGGCCAGATACAGGAGCACACGATGCAGATCTTCGTCGTGGGGGCTGAGGGTGTTATCGGCGCCCGGCTCGCTACGCAGCTCACCGGTCACGGTCATCAGGTGATCGGAACCCGTCGGTCACCCAGGAACGCCGGGCGGGTACGGGGGCTCAGTGCCGGGCCGGCCGCGGTTGGCCAGCCGGCGTGCGTGCGGCCCCGCAGCGCGGGGGGTTCCTGATGCCGATCGGCTACCTGTGGACGGTCGCGGTCGTGTCCTGGGGCGTGGCGTGCGCGCTCACCCGGTGGCCCCGGCTCGGCACGTTCGCCGCCCTCCCCGCGCTGGTGGTCAGCGAACTGCCGTTCCTCGTCGGGTATTTTCTGATCGCCTCGACCGTGCTTGCGCTCGCCGACGGTGACCTCGGCTCCGCGGCCGGCGCCGCCGCCGCCGTTGTCGCGCTGCTCGCCCTGACCGGCCTGGTAGTCATCGTGCGCAGCGCGCTGCGCGCGCACGCGGCACTGCGCAACGCCGGTAAGCCGAGGCGGCCGTGGGGCCGCATCCTGCGCGCCCCGTTCTTCCCCGGCCGGCCCGACGTGGTCCGGGTACGCGGCCTGGCCTATGGCGACGGGCCGGACCGCACGCTGGACGTATATCACCGCCGCGACCGGCCGGCCAGCGCGCCGATCCTGCTGCACTTCCATGGCGGCGGCTTCCATTCCGGCAACAAGGCCCGCGAAGCGCGGCCCCTCATCCGGCACCTGACCAGCCGGCGCGGCTTTGTTTGCATGAGCGCGAACTACCGGCTGCAGCCGCACGCGACACTCGCCGACCAGGTAGCCGACGTGCGCGACGCGATCGCCTGGGTACGGGCTCATGCCGCGGAGTTCGGCGCCGAACCCGGCACGCTGTTCCTGGCCGGCAGCTCGGCCGGGGCGAACCTGGCGATCCGGGCGGTGTGCGACGGCGAGACCGGCATCGCCGGCCTGATCTGTCGCTACGGCTACTACGGCGGCCTCGCGCCGCGCGGCGACATGCCCCCCATGCTCATCGTGCACGGCGAGAAAGACCTGATACCAGCGGCGGACGTACGGGCCTTCGCGGAGCGGGTACGCGCGGTATCGGGCCACCCCGTCAGCTACGCCGAGCTGCCCGGTGCGCACCACAACTTCGACCTGTACGAGTCCATCCGGTCCGCCGCAGTCAACAAGGCAGTGGAGCAGTTCGCTGCGAGGATCAGCGCTCTGCCCGACGCAAATCATCGGGACGGGGAGCCCGCCCAAGACTCGTGACCGCTGCTGGCCTACGCGATCAGACCAGGATGTCAAGGCGAAGGCCGGAACCAGCGGATTAGTTTGGCTCTTAAGACGAGCAGGTCACGACCACGATGTGGCCGTGACCTGGTGGGCGGTACAAGATTTGAACTTGTGACCCCTTCCGTGTCAGGGAAGTGCTCTCCCGCTGAGCTAACCGCCCGCGAGGCGGAAGCGGGAATCGAACCCGCGTACAGGGCTTTGCAGGCCCTTGCCTAAGCCACTCGGCCATTCCGCCCCAGATGACCCCGCTTGGGGCCGGTCCCGGGTACCGAAGAGCCGTGTTGACGACGTCCGCTCGCGAGACGGCGCCCGGCACCTCCGAGCGGACGACGGGATTCGAACCCGCGACCCTCACCTTGGCAAGGTGATGCTCTACCACTGAGCCACGTCCGCATGGGCCCCGCTGACGCGAGGCAGTGCAACCCGGCCGCGACCGGTGTGCGTTCAGAACTTTAGCCGATCCTGTCCGGCCGGCAAACTCGCCCCGCACGTGTCAGCGTGGCAGGGTGGCTGCCATGCGAACAGTGATCGTCAACGGGGACGCGCTGACCGTTGCGGATGTCGTGGACGTCGCCTTCGGCGCGGCACGGGCGCAGCTCGGTCCAGAGGTCCCGGCCAGGATGGAGACAACCCGCGCCGTGGTCGCGGCCGCTATCGCCGGCGGCGGGCCCGTCTACGGGGTCAATACCGGCTTCGGCGCGCTCGCCGACACGCGGGTGGGGGAGCAGGACCTGACCACCCTGCAGGGCGCGATCGTCCGCTCGCACGCCGCGGCGACCGGCGAGCCGCTCGACGACCCGACCGTCCGGGCGATCCTGCTGCTGCGCGCCAGGACGCTGGCCGCGGGCTACTCCGGGGTCCGCTCGGCCCTGCCGGAACGGCTGCTCGAGCTGCTGGCGGCGGACCTGCTGCCGGTCGTGCCGGGCAAGGGGTCGGTGGGCGCCTCCGGCGACCTGGCGCAGCTCGCGCACCTGGCGCAGCCGCTGATCGGCGAGGGCCGGCTGCGTGCACCCGGCGACGGGCCGCGCGGCCGCCCTGCCGCCGAGGTCCTTGCCGAGCACGGGATCGAGCCGCTGACGCTCGCCCCGAAGGAAGGCCTGTCACTGGTCAACGGCACGGAGCCGATGCAGGCGCTGCTCGCGTTCTCGGTACGCGACGCGGAGCTGCTGGCCCGCGCCGCCGACGTGGCCTGCGCCCTGTCCATCGAGGCGCTGCTCGGCACCGACCGGCCCTACGACGAGCGGGTCCAGATCATCCGCCCGCACCCCGGCCAGCTGGACAGTGCCGCCAACCTGCGCGCGCTGCTGGCCGGCTCGGAGCTGATGGCCAGCCACCGGCACAGCCGCCACGCGGTGCAGGACGCCTACAGCATGCGCTGCGCCCCGCAGGTGCACGGCGCGGTCCGCGACGTCCTCGGCTACGCCCGCCGGGTCATCGACACCGAGCTGGGGTCCGTGGTCGACAACCCGGTGATCGTGCCGGACGGCGAGGTCATGACCACCGGGAACTTCCACGGCGAGCCGCTCGCCTTCGCCGGCGACATGCTCGCCATGGCGATCTCCGAGCTGGCCAGCATCAGCGAGCGACGGGTGGACCGGATGCTCGACCCGGCGTCGTCCCGGGGGCTGCCGCCGTTCCTGGCGCCGGAGGCGGGCACCAACTCCGGCTACATGCTCGCCCAGTACACCGCGGCCTCGCTGGTCAGCGAGAACAAGGTGCTCTCGCATCCGGCCAGCGTGGACACCATCCCGACCTCGGGGAAGCAGGAAGATCACGTCTCGATGGGCTGGACGTCCGCCCGCAAGCTCCGCGACGTGATCGTCAACGTCCGCACCTGCCTGGCCGTCGAGATCCTCTGCGCCGTGCAGGGCATCGACCTGCGGGCCTCGATCGCGGCACCGGCCGGCCCGCTGGCCGCGGTCCGCGACGTGGTCAGGGCGCGGGTGCCGATGATGGCGGTCGACCGCGAGGTATCCGGGCAGATCATGGCCGTCGACGAGCTCATCCCCGACATCTGCGAGACGGCAGCCGCGCATTGCGGCGGCCTGAAATAGCTTCTCTGCCATGACCGTATGGCTGAACGGGACGATGCTGGCCGACGCCGACGCGCGGGTTTCCGTCTTCGATCACGGGCTGACCGTTGGCGACGGGGTCTTCGAGACCGTCAAGATCTCCGGCGGCGTGCCGTTCGCGCTGACCAGGCACCTGGGACGGTTGCTCGTTTCCGCTGCTGGGCTCGGCCTGCCGGAACCTGACCTGGATCTGCTCCGGTCCGGGGTCGCGGACCTGCTCGATGCGGCCGGCCGGCCGCAGCGACGCGCGGATGCGGATCACGGTCACCGGCGGCGCGTCCCCGCTGGGCTCGGTCCGGGGCGACGAGCCGGCCACCGTGATCATGGCGCTGGGGGAGTGGCCCGCCATCGACACCGCGTGCGACGTGACCATGGTGCCGTGGCCGAGAAACGAGCACGGCGCGCTGGCCGGCCTCAAGACGACCTCGTACGCGGAGAACGTCCTCGCGCTCGGCTATGCCAGGGAACGCGGCGGCGCGGAGGCGATCTTCGCCAACATGGCCGGGAACTTGTGCGAGGGAACCGGGACCAGCGTGTTCGTGGTGTCCGGCGGGCGGCTGGTGACGCCGCCGCTCAGCTCCGGCTGCCTGGCCGGGGTCACCAGGGGACTGGTGCTGGAGTGGGCCGGTGCCATCGAGGAGGATCTTCCGGCCGGGGCGCTCGCCACGGCGCCGGAGGCCTTCCTGACCAGCACGACCAGGGATGTGCAGCCGATCCGGGCGGTTGACGGGCAGCCGCTGCCGGCCGCTCCCGGGCCGGTCACGCGCCGGGCTGCCGGGATCTTCGCCGCGATGTCGGCGGCGCAGTCAGATCCGTAGCAGACGGCGGGCAGGTCCGCAGGAAGCCTGAGGGCAGTCCGCGGGAAGGCTTACCGGCGAGCCTGTTTGCCGTGAAATAACGATTACTTATCGGCGCGGAGAAGAAGCAATTCGAGCTTGATATCCGTGTTATTGCGATAGGAGTGAGACTAGATCGGGTGCAAAGAGGTTGCAGCAGGCCGTCCGGTCTGCATGCGCTACGCTGGGGTGCGCCCGGGCGGACGGATTGTGCCCCCGGCGGCGGGCGATTGGCTCAGCGGGAGAGCGCCTCGTTCACACCGAGGAGGTCACTGGTTCGATCCCAGTATCGCCCACCTAGGTCAACGGCCGGTTCCGAGCGCGGAGCTGGCCGTTTCTCATCTCCGTACAGCAGCGGAGTACAGCAACGCTAGGCATCGAGCTGGCCGCCCAGGCGCTTGAGCGCCTTGCGGGTCGTGGCCGAGGGAACCTCGCTGTAGATCTCCATCGTCACGCTGATCTGCGTATGCCGGAGGATCTGCATGGCTACGCGAGGATGGACGTCCAGAGCCACCAGGAGCGAGGCGCAGGTACGCCGGGTGTCGTGAACCTTGATGTAGCGGACGCCAGCCTTCGAGCAGCGGAGCGCGAAGTGCCGGGCAAAGTTCCGCGGCTCGTACGGAGTTCCCAAAGTCGTGGTGAATACGAGGTTGCCGTCCTGCCAGGCGTCAGCCATCCGGCCGATGTCAGCCGCCTGGAGCTTGGCGCGAAGCTGGAGCGCGGCGACGCAGATATCCGGGACCGGCAGGACGGCCGACGAGCCGGGAAGGCAAATCAGTGCGTGGTTAGTCGATCCCTCATAAGGAACCAGCGCCAGAATCGGCGTGTGCGCATCAGGCGAGGCCAGTCACGGAGCGGAGGCCCCCGGTGAGGATTAACGTGGATGCACGGGCCCTCATCGCCAGGGAACAGGCAGTCACCGGGGCAGTCTCCCAGGCAATGCTTGCAGTGACGAGTCTGCGACA
>CAVPPJ010000048.1:0-59638 GCA_963707065.1 uncultured Actinomycetes bacterium | reverse complement strand
CCGTCATCGAGCCCGCCACCGGCGAGGAGATCGGCCGGATAGGCCGCGCTGGCCCCTAAGATGTGGCCGCCTCGGCCGCCAGGGCGGCAGCGGCGCAGCCCGCCTGGGCGGCCACCCCGCATAGCGCGCGGTCGGCCATCCTGCGCAAGGCCGCCGACCTCTGGCTGGAGAACGCCGCCGAGATCGAGGACTGGGTCGTCAGGGAGAGCGGCAAGATCCCGCCCGCCGCGCAGTTCGAGACGCACAACTCGACCGGGGAGATCTACGAGGCGGCCACGCTGCCGTCCCGCCCCTACGGCGAGCTGCTGCCGAGTGAGCAGCCGCGGCTCAGCTACGCCGAGCGCCGGCCGGTCGGCGTGGTCGGGGTCATCGCGCCGTTTAACTTCCCGCAGATCCTGTCGGTCCGGTCGGTGGCCCCGGCGCTGGCCCTCGGCAACGCCGTGATACTCAAGCCGGACCTGCGCACCTCCATCTGCGGCGGCGTCGTGGTGGCCAGGATCTTCGAGGAGGCGGGACTGCCGGAGGGCCTGCTGCATGTGCTGCCCGGCGGCGTGGACGTCGGCGAGGCCGTGGTCACCGAGCCGCTGGTGCGGGTGATCTCCTTCACCGGCTCCACCGCGGCCGGCCGCAAGGTCGGCGAGCTGGCCGGGCGGCACCTCAAGCGCGTGCACCTCGAGCTCGGCGGGAACTCGGCGCTGGTCATCCTGGACGACGCCGACATTGACCTGGCCGCGTCGGCCGGCGCCTGGGGCTCGTTCCTGCATCAGGGCCAGATCTGCATGACCACCGGACGGCACCTGGTCCAGGACGGCGCCTATGACGAGTACGTGGCGAAGCTGGCGGAGAAGGCCATCCACCTGCCGGTCGGCAACCCGGCGACCGAGCAGGTCGCGCTCGGCCCGATCATCGACGAGCGGCAGCGCGACCGGGTGCACGGGCTGGTCACGGCGAGCGTCGACGCCGGCGCCAGGCTGGCCGCCGGCGGGACCTACGAGGGCCTGTTCTACCAGCCGACCGTGCTGGCCGACATGGCCCGGAGATGCCCGCCTACGCCGAGGAGGTGTTCGGGCCGGTGGCCCCGGTGCTGCGCTTCGAGACCGTCGAGGACGTGGCCAAGCTGGCCGCGGAGACCGAGTACGGGCTGTCGCTCGGCATCCTGACCAGGGACGTGATGCGCGGCCTTGACCTGGCTAACCGGATTCCCAGCGGGATCGTGCACATCAATGAGCAGACCGTCGACGACGAGGCGAACATCCCGTTCGGCGGCGTCGGCTCCTCGGGCACCGGCGCTCGCTTCGGCGGCGGCGCCAACGCGGATGCCTTCACCGACACCCGCTGGGTCACCATCCGCGGCGACATCGCGCCCTATCCGTTCTAGGCGGGCGGGGCCGTGCGCACCCAGGTGGGGATCGTCGGCGCCGGCCCAGCCGGCCTGCTGCTCTCGCACCTGCTGGCGCTGCGCGGCGTCGAGTCGGTCGTGGTGGAAACGCGCAGCCGCGAGTACTGCGAGGCCAGGCAGCGGGCCGGGGTGCTGGAATCCGGCAGCGTCCGGGTGCTCAGGGACGCTGGCCTGGCCGCGCGGCTTGACCGCGAGGGGCTTGAGCACGGCGGGATCTACCTGCAGTTCGCCGGGCAGCGCAGGCACATCGACTTCCGCGAGCTCACCGGCCGCACGGTGACGGTGTACGCGCAGACGGAGGTGGTCAAGGACCTGATCGCGGCCCGGCTGGCGGCCGGGGCCGCGATCGAGTTCGAGATCAGCGACACCGAGGTGGACGCGGTCACCTCGGACCGGCCGGTCCTTCGCTACACCAGCGCCGACGGCGTGCGGCACGAGGTGACCTGCGACGTGATCGCCGGCTGCGACGGGTTCCACGGCATCTGCCGGGACGCGATCCCGGCCAGCCTGCAGACGGTCTGGGAGACCGGCTACCCGTACGCCTGGCTCGGCATCCTCGCCGACGTGCCGCCGTCCACCGACGAGCTCATCTACGCCCATCACCCGGCCGGCTTCGCGCTGCACAGCCTGCGCAGCCCGCAGCTGAGCAGGATGTACCTGCAGGTGCCGCCCGAGGAGGACATCGCCGCCTGGCCCGATGACCGGATCTGGGCGGAGCTGCAGCGGCGCTTCGCGCTGCCCGGCTGGGAGCTGAAGGAAGGGCCGGTGCTGGAGAAGGGCATCACGCCGATGCGCAGCTTCGTCAGCTCGCCGATGCGCTACGGCAGGCTGTTCCTGGCCGGTGACGCCGCGCATATCGTGCCGCCGACCGGGGCCAAGGGCCTGAACCTGGCGCTGGCCGATGTCACGCTGCTGGCCGGCGCGCTGACCAGCCTGCTGCGGGATGGCAGCGAGAAGCTCGCGGACGCTTACTCCGATACCTGCCTGGAGCGCGTCTGGCGGGCGACGCACTTCTCCTGGTGGATGACGACCATGCTGCACGCCACGCCGGGGGCGGGCTCGATGGAAGCCCAGCTGCAGCTGTCCCAGCTGCGCTATGTCACCAGCTCGCGGGCGGCAGCCACCTCGCTGGCGGAGAACTACGTCGGCTACCGCCCGGTGACCATCCCCGGCTGAGCCGGCTAAGCACGCTCCTTCAGCCGGGTGAAGGACCCTGGGCCGGCGCCCCCACGCTACGAAGGCGGCCAACGTGAGATAGACCAGGTCGCCGATGATCGTTGCCCTCCCGCGACGGCGCAGGCGCATGATCACCGCGCCAGCAAACAGCAACACTGCACCGCGGCAGCCAGCGGCACCAGGACCGGCGCGAGCCCGAGCACAGCGGGCACGATCAGGCCGACGGCAGCCAGGAAACTCGAGGGCCCCGATGGCCTTAAGGGCACGGGGGCTGAAGTCCTCAACCCATCGCGAGGTGGCACCGCCCATCCCGGCCAGCTTCTCCTTGGGCACGAACAGCTTCATGCTGCCGGCGACGAGAAAGACGACGGCCAGGATTCCGGCGCCGATCCACAGAGCGAGATTTAGCTTGCGCTTCATCGGATCTCCTTGGAGTGCTATCGGCGATTCCCGTTACCCAGATATCCAGGCTGTGCTAACGTCGCCGCGCCAATTCCGCCCCACGCAGGGCAGTTACGATCGTCAGGGTCATATACACAGGCCCCGGCGCCGCAACCCTGGGAGTACGGAGGTCAGAGTCCACTTTTTGCGACGCTACCACCGGAGTTCTATTCCTGCCGCCGGGCGTGTCGCAGCCTGGCCACAGAGCGCGGCACCTGCGCACACGTGTCATACCACCACCTCGGCGACCTCGACCCATACGGCCCCGGCGAGCCTGGGGCAGAAGAGGGCTAGCACGCTGCCATTACCGCCCGGTGACGCTGCCCGGCTGAGCGCCCGCCACCGGCGAGGAGATCGGCCGGATCGGCCGCGCTGGTCCCGAAGACGTGGCCGCCTCGGCGGCCAGGGCGGCAGCGGCGCAGCCCGCCTGGGCGGCCACCCCGCATAGCGCGCGGTCGGCCATCCTGCGCAAGGCCGCCGACCTCTGGCTGGAGCACGCGGCCGAGATCGAGGACTGGGTCGTCAGGGAGAGCGGCAAGATCCCGCCCGCCGCGCAGTTCGAGACGCACAACTCGACCGGGGAGATCTACGAGGCGGCCACGCTGCCGTCCCGCCCCTACGGTGAGCTGCTGCCGAGCGAGCAGCCGCGGCTCAGCTACGCCGAGCGCCGGCCGGTCGGCGTGGTCGGCGTCATCGCGCCCTTCAACTTCCCGCAGATCCTGTCGGTCCGGTCGGTCGCCCCGGCGCTGGCGCTCGGCAACGCGGTGATACTCAAGCCGGACCTGCGCACGTCGATCTGCGGCGGCGTGGTGATCGCCCGGATCTTCGAGGAGGCCGGGCTGCCGGAGGGCCTGCTGCACGTGCTGCCCGGCGGCGTGGACGTCGGCGAGGCCGTGGTCACCGAGCCGCTGGTGCGGGTCGTCTCGTTCACCGGCTCCACCGCGGCCGGCCGCAAGGTCGGCGAACTGGCCGGCAAGCACCTCAAGCGCGTTCACCTCGAGCTCGGCGGCAACTCGGCGCTGATCATCCTGGACGACGCCGACCTCGACCTGGCCGCGTCGGCCGGCGCCTGGGGCTCGTTCCTGCACCAGGGCCAGATCTGCATGACCACCGGCCGCCACCTGGTCCAGGACGGCGCCTACGACGAGTACGTGGCGAAGCTCGCGGAGAAGGCCGGGCACCTGCCGGTCGGCAACCCGGCGACGGAGCAGGTCGCGCTCGGCCCGATCATCGACGAGCGGCAGCGGGACAAGGTGCACGGGCTGGTCACGGCCAGCGTCGACGCCGGCGCCCGGCTGGCCGCGGGCGGGACCTACGAGGGCCTGTTCTACAAGCCGACCGTGCTGGCCGACATGAGCCCGGAAATGCCGGCCTACGCCCAGGAGGTCTTCGGGCCGGTGGCCCCGGTGGTGCGGTTCGCGACCGCCGACGACGCGGCCAAGCTGGCCGCGGAGACCGAGTACGGCCTGTCGCTCGGCATCCTGACCCGGGACGTGATGCGCGGCCTTGACCTGGCCAACCGGATCCCCAGCGGGATCGTGCACATCAACGAGCAGACCGTCGATGACGAGGCGAACATCCCGTTCGGCGGCGTCGGCGCGTCGGGCACCGGCGCCCGCTTCGGCGGCGGCGCCAACGCGGATGCCTTCACCGACACCCGCTGGGTCACCATCCGGGGCGACATCGCGCCCTATCCGTTCTAGCCGGGGACGGCGCCGTGCGCACCCAGGTAGGGATCGTCGGCGCCGGCCCAGCCGGCCTGCTGCTCTCGCACCTGCTGGCGCTGCGCGGCGTCGAGTCGCTCGTGGTGGAGAACCGCAGCCGCGAGTACTGCGAGGCCAGGCAGCGGGCCGGGGTGCTGGAATCCGGCAGCGTGCGGGTGCTCCGCGAGGCTGGCCTCGCGGCGCGGCTGGACCGGCAGGGGCTTGAGCACGGCGGGATCTACCTGCAGTTCGCCGGGCAGCGCAGGCACATCGACTTCCGCGAGCTGACCGGCCGCACGGTGACGGTGTACGCGCAGACGGAAGTGGTCAAGGACCTGATCGCGGCCCGGCTGGCGGCCGGGGCCGCGATCGAGTTCGGGATCAGCGGCGCCGAGGTGGACGCGGTCACCTCGGACCAGCCGGTCCTTCGCTACACCAGCGCCGACGGCGTGCGCCGCGAGGTGACCTGCGACGCGATCGCCGGCTGCGACGGATTCCACGGCATCTGCCGGGACGCGATCCCGGCCGGCCTGCGGACGGTATGGGAGACCGGCTACCCCTATGCGTGGCTGGGTATCCTCGCCGACGTGCCGCCGTCCACCGACGAGCTCATCTACGCCCATCATCCGGCCGGCTTCGCGCTGCACAGCCTGCGCAGCCCGCAGCTGAGCAGGATGTACCTGCAGGTTCCCCCGGAGGAGGACATCGCCGCCTGGCCCGATGACCGCATCTGGGCGGAGCTGCAGCGGCGCTTCGCGCTGCCCGGCTGGGAGCTGGCCGAAGGCCCGGTGCTGGAGAAGAGCATCACTGCCGATGCGCAGCTTCGTCAGCTCGCCGATGCGCCACGGCAGGCTGTTCCTGGCCGGTGACGCCGCGCATATCGTGCCGCCGACCGGCGCCAAGGGCCTGAACCTGGCGCTGGCCGATGTCACGCTGCTGGCCGGCGCGCTGACCAGCCTGCTGCGGGATGGCAGCGAGAAGCTCGCGGACGCTTACTCCGATAGCTGCCTGGAGCGCGTCTGGCGGGCGACGCACTTCTCCTGGTGGATGACGACAATGCTGCACCCCACGCCGGGGGCGGGCTCGATGGAAGCCCAGCTGCAGCTGTCGCAGCTGCGCTATGTCACCAGCTCGCGGGCGGCCGCGACCTCGCTGGCGGAGAACTACGTCGGCTACCGCCCGGTGACCATCCCCGGCTGAGCCGGCTAAAGACGCCCCTTCAGCCGGGTGAAGGACCCTGGGCCGAAGCGGCCCCACGCTACGAAGGCGGCCAACGTGAGATAGACCAGGTCGCCGATGATCGTTGCCCTCTCGCCACGGCGCAGGCGCATGATCACCGCGCCAGCAAACAGCAACACCGCACCGCTAGCAGCCAGCGGCACCAGGACCGGCGCGAGCCCGAGCACAGCGGGCATGATCAGGCCGACGGCAGCCAGGAACTCGAGGGCTCCGATGGCCTTAAGGGCACGGGGGCTGAAGTCCTCAACCCATCGCGAGGCGGCACCGCCCATCCCGGCCAGCTTCTCCTTGGGCACGAACAGCTTCATGCTGCCGGCGACGAGAAAGACGACGGCCAGGATTCCGGCGCCGATCCACAGAGCGAGATTTAGCTTGCGCTTCATCGGATCTCCTTGGAGTGCTATCGGCGATTCCCGTTACCCAGATATCCAGGCTGTGCTAACGTCGCCGCGCCAATTCCGCCCCACGCAGGGCAGTTACGATCGTCAGGGTCATATACACAGGCCCCGGCGCCGCAACCCTGGGAGTACGGAGGTCAGAGTCCACTTTTTGCGACGCTACCACCGGAGTTCTATTCCTGCCGCCGGGCGTGTCGCAGCCTGGCCACAGAGCGCGGCACCTGCGCACACGTGTCATACCACCACCTCGGCGACCTCGACCCATACGGCCCCGGCGAGCCTGGGGCAGAAGAGGGCTAGCACGCTGCCATTACCGCCCGGTGACGCTGCCCGGCTGAGCTGGGCCGCCGGCCAGCCGGCCGGTCTGGCTGAGCCCGCCTGCCCGGCCCGCCGGCTCCGGCCGGCGCCAGTACCGGCCGGCCGGTGAGCAGCAGGGCCGAGACGACACCGGCGGCGGCGAAGAACGCAATGATCAGGACCAGCCCGTGCCGGAAGGTGGCGACTGGGTCGGCCGGCGCGATATGGATGAGGATGGCAATCAGGCCCGCCACGCCGAGCACGGTGCCGATTTGCCGGGCCATGTTCAGGATCCCGCTGCCAGTGCCGAAGCGATCCGGCGGCAGCGAGGCGCTGCCGGCGCTGAGTAGCGACGGGATCGTCAGCCCTACTCCCGCGCCGCCGAGCAGCTGCGCCGGGAGCAGATGGGTCAGGTACGCCGGGTGCGCGGTCATCTGGGAGTACCAGAGCAGCTGCGCGGCCGCGTTGACGGCGCAGCCAATGACGGCCACGCGTCCGGGCCCGCCGACCCGGGCCGCCAGCCGGGGTGCGACCAGCCGGGCGAAGGGCAGCACCATCAGCGGTCCCGGCCCGATGGCGAGGCCGGCCCGCACCGCCGAGTACCCCCACACCCCGGTCAGGAACTCGACGGAGCTGAGCACAAACGCCCCGAACGCGGCGTAATAGAGAATCGAGGCGGCGAACGCGCCGCTGAAGGTGCGGGACCGCAGCAGCCCGAGCTCGATGACCGGCGAGTGGTGGCTGCGCGAGCGGAGCACCATGGCCGCCCCGCAGGCCAGCGCCGCGGCCACCAGCCCGAGGAAGCTAGCCGACGCCCAGCCCCAGCCGGGCGCCTTGACCAGGGCCAGGGCGATCAGGCCGACCGAGGCCGCGAGCAGCGCGGCGCCTGCCACATCCGGCCGGCCCTGGACGTGCTCATCCTTGCTTTCCGGCACCACCCGCGCGGCCAGCAGCACGGCGGCCAGCCCGACCGGCAGGTTAATCCAGAACACCCACCGCCAGCTGATCTGCACCAGGCTCCCGCCAATGACCGGCCCGAGTGCCGCGCCGAGGGCGCCAAGGGCCGACCAGGTGCCGATGGCCTGGGAGCGGGCGGCCGGCGGCACCGAGGCCAGCAGCAGCGACAGCGACGCCGGCACCATCATCCCCGCGCCCGCGGCCTGCACCACCCGCGCCGCGATCAGCGCTCCCACGCCCGGGGCGAGCCCGCAGAACAAGGAGCCCAGGCTGAACGCGATCAGGCCGGCCACGAACAGCCGTCGCCGCCCGACCCGGTCGGCCCACCGCCCGGCTGGCACCAGGACCGCCGCGAAGACAATCGTGTAGCCGTTCAGAATCCAGGACAGTGAACTCAGGCTCGTGCCGTGATACTCCCGGCCGATGTACGGGAACGCCAGGTTAACGATGAACAAGTCCAGGCTGGACATGAAGACGGCCAGGGACAGGACGCCCACGATGGCCGCTACCTGACGGGAGCTGGGCCCCGTCACGGCGCCGCCGCCCGGCCGGACTGCGGCTGGCGCCGGGACTGCTGCCGTGCTGGTAACCGGCCGGATGGCCGGGGCTGCACCCGGCGGGATGGCGGCGGCCGGAGAGGGAGAGCTCACAGGGCGGTCCTCCTAGTAGGTCCGGATTCTGGATGCAGTCTAATTGCCCGGATAGCAGTCCGTCCAGATCTACGACTTACCCGTATACTGGTGATTGTGAAGTCGCCGTCTGCGCAGCCGCGGGAGTGTTCCGTTGCGCGCACCCTTGAGCTGGTCGGCGAGAAGTGGGCCTTGCTCGCCGTCCGGGAGGTATTCCTCGGCAACCGCAGGTTTGACGAGATGACCCGGCGGACCGGCGCGCCGCGCGACACGCTCGCCGCCCGCCTTCGCACCCTGGTGGCTGCCGGGATCCTGGAGCGGCGGCAGTACTCCGAGCACCCGGCCCGCTTCGAGTACCACCTGACCGAGGCAGGCCGCGAGCTGTACCCGGTCATCCTGACCCTGATGCGCTGGGGCGACACGCACCTGGCCGGCGAAGCCGGCCCGCCGCTCGTGCTGGAGCACCAGTGCGGCCACCGGCTGGTGGCCGAAGTGACCTGCGAGGCATGCGGGGAGCCAGTCGCGGCCGGCTCTACCCGGCGGCAGCGCTAGAAGCAGAGCTGCCAGTCCGCCGGGGTGATCGGCATGACGGCCTTGCTGCCGCCTCCGCCGCGGATGTCAGGGAAAGAACTTCGCCGGTCTACTCGCGGGCCGCGCGCCCGGCATGCGGCTGGCGGGTCTGTGGCGGGGCTGGCAGGGGGAAGGTGACCTCGATGGCCAGGCCGCCGCCGGGCCGGGGCTGCGCGGTGATGGTCGCTGCGTGGGCGGTGGCGATGGCGCGGACGATGGAAAGGCCGAGGCCGTGGCCGCTGTCGTGACCGCCTGCCGTCAACAAGCTTCAGCAACTCCCATCGTCCCAGTTCAGGGGGCATCTTTCGGGTCGACGTGCGCTGATGAAACCCCTATTAACGCGGTGGATTTAGACAGCATTAGACTCCCTGGCATGCAGCGGCGGACAGCCCCTACCCGCTGCAGACCCGTCGTAAGCGGGGGTGAGACCCAACCAGTGGAGGTGCCCGGATGGCCGAGTTCCCACCGCCCCCAGAGGGAATTGTGCTGGCCCACTTCATCGTCTCGGACGATGTCGAGCGCTCTCGGCGCTTCTACACCGAAGTACTCGGCGGCAGGGTGGCCTTCACCGGCCCCGGAGGGCTGACCTATGTCGCACTATCCAACAGCTGGATCATCATCAATGGCGGCGGAGGCCCGACCGACGACAAGCCGGCGGTCACCCTGGAGACGCCACGCGATCCCGACCGGGTCAGCAGCTTCCTCAACATCCGGGTTAAGGACATCAAGGCCGTGTACGCCGAATGGAGCGCCCGGGGTGCTCAATTCCTGACGCCGCCGAAACAGCACCAGTACGAGATCCGTTGCTACATCCGCGATCCCGACGGTCATCTGATCGAAGTGGGGCAAACCACGGACCCAGAGGGTGACTGGTCGCCCGCCCACTGGCCATCGAGCTGACATCAGGCCAGGCGGTGTTCCCGGCTACTCGTTGCCAGACCACACCGGCATGGTCCGGACGCTGAGCGAGCTGCCGGGACGACGCTGAGGAGGTTTCGGTCATGACCACCGCGGTCATCGGCACTGGAGGGATCGGATCGGTCATCGCCTGCCAGCTCGCCTCAGGCGGCGAGAACCTGCGGCTCTCGAGCGCCGACAAGGAGTCGGCACGAACGCTAGCTGCACAGATCGGTCCCGCCGCGGTCGTCGCCGTCGACAACCGCGACGCGCTGCAGGGCACCGGTGCCGTCGTCCTCGCATTGCGGTTTACCGTGCTGAAGGGCGTCATAGACAAGATCGCCGGCCCGCTAACCGGCAAGGTCGTGGTCGTTCCGAGCAACCCGCTCAGCACCGACGCGCAAGGCAACGTCTCACGTGTCCTGCCGGAAGGGCAATCCTCTGGGAAGGCCGTAGCCGACTGGTTGCCGGCCGGGGCGCGGCTGGCCATGGCGTTTGGAACCCTGTCGGCCCATCTCTTCGAGTCCGCCAGCAACCGGTCACCGGAGCCGGCGGTCCTCTTCTACGCGACCGACGACGACCGTGCTGGCGCGGAAGTCGAGCGGTTGATCCGAACGGCCGGCTTCGAGCCGGTGAAGGCCGGCGGGATCGAGCAGTCGGGCCGACTTGAGGTGGGCGGTGACCTTCACGATCTCATAGTCGGCCCAGCAGAGGCGCGGTCATTGATCGGTCGGGCCTGATCGCTTCGCCGCCCTGGCCGGGGCACCTCTCGGTCGGGCCCGGATGCCTGTCGTGATTCCATGATCGTGGCGGGCGCGGACGGCGCCGCGCGGGCTGGCACCTCAGGGAGCGATGCGCATGGACTACGGCGGATACCGGCATCTACTGTTCGAGCGCCGCGCCAATGGCGTGCTCCTGGTCACGATGAACCGGCCTGAGGTATACAACGCGGCAGACGAGGTCATGCACGGCGAGCTGGCCACGGTGTGGTCGGACATCGCGCGCGATGACGAGACGAGAGTCGCCGTGGTGACCGGGGCGGGGAAGGCGTTCTCGGCGGGCGGGGACCTCGCCATGGTCAACCGGCAGGCCGGCGATTACGACCGGGTGACCAGCATGCTGACCGAGATGAGCGACCTCGTCTACAACATGATCAACTGCCCGAAGCCGATCATTTCCGCGATCAACGGGGTAGCCGTCGGGGCCGGCGTCGTGGTGGCGCTGATGGCCGACATCAGCATCTGCGCCCGCGACGCCAGGCTCGGCGACGGTCACGTCCGGCTCGGGGTGGCGGCCGGCGATCACGCGGCGATCATCTGGCCGCTGCTCTGCGGCATGGCCAAGGCCCGCTACTACCTGCTCACCGGCGAGATGGTGACCGGCGCTGAGGCCGAGCGGATCGGGCTGGTCAGCAAGGCGCTGCCGGCCGGGGACGTGCTGGCCGATGCGCTGCGCGTCGCGGACGGCCTGGCGACCGGCAGCCAGCTCGCCATCCGGCTGACCAAGCGGGCGCTGAACGGCTGGCTCCGGATGGCGGGGCCGATCTTCGACCAGTCGGCCGCCTACGAGATGCTCACCTTCATGGGCGATGACGTGCAGGAAGGCATCGCGGCGCTGCGGGCGAAGCGCCCGCCTGACTTCCCGTCGGCAGGCGGCTAGTCCTGCTCGTGCTTCTCCAGGAACGCGTACACGTCGGCCTCGTCCACGCCCGGGAAGCTGCCCCGCGGCAGCGCGGACAGGATGTGCGAGTGGGCGCGTGCCGACGGCCAGGCCAGTCCCTCCCAGCGCGCGGCCAGCCGGGCCGGCGGCCGCTGGCAGCACTCGCCGTCCGGGCATGCCGAGCTGACCCGCCGGACCGTTTCCCGGCCCCGGAACCAGCGTGAGTGCTCGAACGGCACTCCCAGCGTGATCGCGAAATCGCGCTCCGGCCCCGGGTCCACGAAGGCGACGCACCAGTACGTGCCCGACGGCGTATCGGAGTACTGATACAGCGGGCTGAACCGGTCGGCCGCGGCGAACACCTGACGTCCTGACCACTCACGGCACATCCGCTGTCCCTCGATCGCGCCGGCCTCGTCGGCCGGGAACAGCACGCCGTCGTTCTCGTAGGCCTTGTAGATAATCCCGCCCGCGTCGTTCTTGACGAAGTGGCATGGCAGGCCCAGGTGGTGCGTGGCCAGGTTGGTGAAGCGGTGCGCGGCCATCTCGTAGGACACCGCGAAGACATCCCGCAGGTCCTCGACCGACAGGTTCTTCGCTTCCTTGTTCTCCCGCAGGAACCGGGCGGCCTGCTCCTCCGGCACCAGCACGGCGGCCGCGAAGTAATTCGCCTCCACCCGCTGATGGAGGAAGTCAGCGAAGTCGGCGGGCGCGGAGTGCCCGAGCACGAAATGGCCGAGGGTCTGCAGCAGCACTGTCCGCGGCGTGTGCGTGCCCATGGATTCCTGCTTCAGGTAGATCCGCCGGTTCCGCAGGTCCGTCACTGATCGCGCGGACCGGGGCAGATCATGCACATATTTAACGGAGAATCCGTGGTGCCGCACCACGGCCAGCAGCAGTCCCTGGGACAGGGCTCCCCCGGCATAGCCGGCCGCCGCCAGTGCCTCGGCGGCCGCCTCCTCGATCGGCGCGAAGTAGTTGCCGCGCTCGCGCATCATCGCGCGCAGGTCCGCGTTGGCCTCCCGGGCTTCCTCCGGCGTGGCGGTCGGCTTGACCCGCTGCCTGCGCAGCTCGGCATGCAGCGCGACAATGTGCTCGAGCACGTCGTTCGGCACCCGGGCGCCGGCCCGCAGGTAGGGCAGGCCCAGGTCGGCGCAGGCCGGATCGCGCTGGGCGTCCGCCAGCGCGATCTCCAGCTGCGCCCGGCGGCTGGGCGGCTCGTTCCTGAGCAATTCGGCGGCCGGCAGGCCGAGCGCGCCGGCCAGTGCCTCGATCAGCGACAGCTTCGGCTCCCGGCGGCCGTTCTCCAGCAGGGACAGCACGGACGGGGCACGGCCGACGCGAGCACCGAGATCGGCGAGGGTGAGTCCCCTGGCGCGGCGCGCATGCCGGAGTCGCTGACCGAACAGAGCAAGATCGATACCTGGGTTGTTAGCCAAGGTTGCTCGTTTTTCACTATAAAGATCAGACATTTCTTCAGATTATACCAAAATCAAGCAAAATTCATGGCCGTTGACCCTAGTGCTCTCCTTGCCGCCGCCGCAAGCTGGGGGCAATACCCGGGGACGACTTAGCTGGCAGGAGGCCACGATGAGCGAGCCTCGCCTCGAGGGCACGCACAACGGCAGTACCAACGGCATGACCAGGATTAACTCCCACGGCGCTGCCCGGCAGGCAGACCGGCAAGCGGCGGCGTTGCACCACGAGTGGGCGACAGACCCGCGCTGGGCCGGCATCGAGCGGACCTATCCGGCGGCGGACGTGATCCGGCTGCGCGGCTCGGTGCAGGAGGAGCACACGCTGGCCAGGATCGGGGCGGAGCGGCTCTGGTCACTACTGCAGAGCGAGCCGTACGTCAACACGCTCGGCGCGCTGACCGGCAACCAGGCCGTGCAGCAGGTAAGGGCCGGCCTGAAGGCGATCTACCTGTCCGGCTGGCAGGTCGCGGCGGACGCCAACCTGGCCGGGCAGACCTACCCGGACCAGAGCCTGTACCCGGTCAACTCGGTGCCCCAGGTCGTCCGGCGGATCAACAACGCGCTGCTGCGCGCCGACCAGATCACCTGGGCGGAGGCCGACGGCGGCAGCGACGGCGGCCAGCCGCACTGGCTGGCGCCCATCGTGGCGGACGCCGAGGCGGGCTTCGGCGGCGTGCTGAACGCCTTCGAGCTGATGAAGTCCATGATCGCGGCCGGTGCCGCGGGCGTGCACTGGGAGGACCAGCTGGCGTCCGAGAAGAAATGCGGCCACCTCGGCGGGAAGGTGCTGATCCCGACCAGCCAGCACATCAGGACCCTGAATGCGGCCCGGCTGGCCGCCGACATCTGCGGTGTCCGCAGCCTGATCGTCGCCCGCACAGACGCTCAGTCGGCGAACCTGATCACCAGCGACGTGGACGAGCGCGACCAGCGCTTCGTCACCGGCGAGCGGACCGCTGAGGGGTTCTTCCGGGTCCGCGGCGGCATCGAGTCCTGCATCGCCCGCGGCCTCGCCTACGCGCCGCATGCCGAGCTGCTCTGGATGGAGACCGGCACCCCCGACCTGGCGGTAGCGCGCGAGTTCGCGGAGGCGATCAAGGCCGTCTACCCGGACCAGATGCTCGCCTACAACTGCTCGCCGTCGTTCAACTGGCGGGCGCACCTGGACGAGGGCACCATCGGGAAGTTCCAGCGCGAGCTCGGGGAAATGGGCTACAAGTTCCAGTTCATCACGCTGGCCGGCTTCCACTCGCTCAACCAGTCGATGTTCGACCTGGCCCGCGGCTACGCCGCCGAGGGCATGCCGGCCTATGTCCGGCTGCAGGACGCGGAGTTCGCCGCCGAGGCCGACGGCTACACCGCCACCAGGCATCAGCGCGAGGTCGGCACCGGTTACTTCGACCTGGTCACGTCCGCGATCACGCCCGACGCCTCGACCGGCGCGCTGCACGGCTCGACCGAGAGCGAGCAGTTCGCCCAGGCGCACTGACCCGCATCTCGTATGCACGTCCGTCCTGGTGCCGGCCCTGGCCCACGGCACCGGGACGGACGCCGTGCGCCGGCCTTGGCCCGGCGGCTTAGGGACCCGGCCCGGCGGCTTAGGGAATGAGCCCGATCGCGGTGGGCATGTCGACGTAGTCCTCGTCGTCCTCGTCGCTGTAGGAGCGCCGCCACCGGGAGGGCACGAACAGCGGGATGACCATCATGATGCCGACCAGCGCCAGCATGCCGGTCGCCAGCATGCTGCCGAACCCCGTTGCGAACGAATGGCCATGCAGCGGGATCAGCTGAAGGGCCCGCCGGGCGCTCAGCACGAGCAGCGCAGACCAGGCGAGCAGGCCGAGACCGGGAAGGCCAGCCCCGAGTGGCGAGATGCCCGGCACTGCCATCAGGATTCCCAGCAGCAGGCCGGTGCCGAGCACCGCGCCCAGCGCGACTAAGCCGGGCGCGGCCGCCATGCTCGCGCCGCGGGCGTGCATCGCCATGATCCTCGCGATGCCCCATCCGGCACCGAAGAAAAGCGCCGCGCCCATGGCCATGGCCAGTATTACTCCCAGCAAGTGCCGCATATCGCCACTACCTTCCGGCTCGACTACCCGTTCCGAAAGACCTGGCTCCCTGGCACCAATGTCACCTACGCATGCATGCGCGAGGCGACCCGGCTCACCAGCACCCGCAGCTGGTTCACCGGTTCCAGGACGGAGTACGTCCTGTAGGCGTTCCGCTCCACCAGTCGGAACTTTACCCCGCGGGCGCCGGGCGGGTGCCGATAGCCGGCCGGGCGCCAGCGGACATAGTCCTGGTGCATGCGCCAGAAAAACATCCTGCGGGCCCGGCGCGGCACCAGCCCGCCGGTCCCGATGCCGTTGCCACCGGTGCCCAGGATTGTCGTGTAATGCCAGATGGCCCGCTCGAAGAGCGCGGTCCTGACGGCGGCGGAAACCGGCGTCCCCGCGTGCTCGGCAAACGACGGCAGGAGGTCGAAGACGAGCTGATACGACCCGAAGATGTCGAAGTGCCGGTCACTTGTGGTGACCATGAACGACCCGCGCCTGGCTCTGCGGTACCGGTAGCAGACCCGGTCAAGGACGCTGATCCGCCGGGCGCTCAGCAGCACAGCGCAGGACACGGGCACGTCCTCGTGGATGCCCGGCGGGAACTCCAGGCCGATCTCGGCCAGGAACGCCCGGCGGATGACCTTGCTCCAGGATGTCATCGTCAAGCTGATCAGCCCGGGCTGCGCGGCCAGCGTGAAGGTGCCCGCTGGAGCGGCGCGCAGGAGCGCGGCACCCGGGCTCCGGCCCGTCTGCCCCGGGCCGTAGTAGTCCTCGTAATCGACCAGCAGCACGTCCGGCCGGTCCTGCCGGAGCCGCGCGCTGATCTCCGCGAGCGCGCCGTCGGCGATCAGGTCGTCGGCATCGGCGAACCAGACGTAATCACCGGTAGCGATCTTCAGGCCGACGTTCCGCGCGTTTCCCGGCCCGGCGTTCTCGGCCAGGTGGATCACCTTCAGCCGCTGGTCCAGCCGGGCCCTGGCATCGAGAATCTGCCCGCATGCGTCCGGCGACCGGTCGTCAACCGCGATCACCTCGGCGTCAGCGGGTGCCTGCCCCAGCACTGAATCCAGGCAGTCGCCGAGGTAGTCCGGTACGCCGTAGACCGGCAGGACGACGCTGATGTACGGCGGCGATGGCATCCGGTCCTGCGGATCAGCGCCGGGGATCAGGCTGTTGCACGCTGCTGTCCGCATCCGCATGCCGCGGCCGGGCTTGCCGCGACACCGGTGGGCTGCGCGCCCGGCCGGCTCATCCGGGACGGCCACCAGTTCCACCTGCCCAGCAGGACCACGGTGGAGGGCACGAGCAGCGTGCGGACCAGGAACGTGTCCATCAGGATGCCGAACGCCAGGCCCAGCGCGATGTCGCGGAACTGGCTGCCGCCGGCGCCGCTGCCCGCAACGAGGCCGAACACGATAAAGGTGCCGGCCAGCACCAGCCCCGCTGAGGTCACCGTGGTGCCGGTAGCGCTGAGTGCGCGAGCAACTGCCTCGCGTAGCGGAAGTTTCTGAGCCTCCTCCCGTATCCGCGTCATCACCAGGATGTTGTAATCCTCGCCGAGCGCCAGCAGGAAGATGAACATCAGGAACGGCATGAAGAACACCAGGCCGCCGCTCCCGCCGATGTCGATGAACAGCAGCACGGAAAGACCGAGCGCGGCAAGGAACGAGATCCCGACCGAGGCGATCAGGTAGAGCGGAGCCACCAGGCTGCGTAGCACCAGCGCGAGCAGGAGGCCAATCACCAGAATCGCGATCGGGACTACTCGCTGCAGGTCGCTGTTCGAGATGGCACTGATGTCATACAGGGCCGGGGCCTCGCCGCCGACGGCGGAATCGGTCGCGCCCACCGACTTGGCGACCTTAGTGGTGGCCACCCGGATGGCAGGCACGGCGTTCAGCGCCGGAGTATTGCCTGGATCCCCGGCCTTGAGCCCGGTGGAGTACTGCACCGTCCGGCCATCTGCGCTGACGAAATTCGAGGTGGCACGGTAACTCTGATAGAGCGCCACCGGCACGGTGCTGCCCGGCGGTGGTACGGCCGGCAGCGCGCCGGCCGGGCCGAGCTTCGCGTGCAGCGCCGTGTACTGGGCTGGCGTCATGGTCGCGCCCGCCGGGTTCAGCGGTCCGGCTACCTGCGTGAACAGGCCGGTGGCCTGGAGCTTGCTGGTAGCGGCGGCCAGCGGCTGCGGCTTCTCCCACGCGGGCGTGGCGAAGGTGAAAATCAGGCTTGTCGGGTTCGCTGAAGACTGCGGGAAGTGCTTGGCGAGCAGCACGGTGCCCGCGGCGGAGTCGCTGCCGGCGGGCGGGCTCGTGTCCCCGCCGAAACCGCCCGCCACGTAGCCGAGCGAGACGAAGGCCAGGCCGCCGAAGACGACTATGCCGGTGCCCAGGGTCAGCGCGGGTCGGCGGACGATCCGGCCGGCCACCCGGCTCCATACCCCGGGCTTGCCGGAGCCCTGGATGTTCCACGGCAGCAGTTTCGGCCGGCCGAACATGGCGCGGAAAGCCGCGCGCTTCAAGGCGAGCAGGGATAGCCGGATGGACAGCAGCGCAGGCAGCAGGGTGAGCCCGGCGATCAGGATGACGCCGATGGCGATGGCGAACGGGATGCCGAGGTCTGAGTAGAACGAGAAGCTGGCCAGCAGCAGCGTGAGCACCGCCGCGATCACGGTCGCCGCCGAAAAGGTGATCGACTCGCCGACCCTGGTAACCGATCTGATGATTGCCTGGCTGGCCTCAGGGCTGGTGTACTTGGCGGTCTGCGGGTCGTAGGCGGAGGCGCGCAGCTCCTCCCGGACCCGGAATACCAGGAAAAGCCCGTAGTCCGTGCCTGCGCCGAGCACGAGGACGATCAGCAGGAACTGGGCCAGCGGGGAGACCTGGAGCCCCTGGCTCGCGGCCTCGGCCACGAGCGGGCCGGAGATGAGAACCGAGAAAACGGCTGGAGCGATGGTCGTCAGCGCGAGGGTCAGCGACCGGAAGATCAGCACGAGCAGCACGATGATGAACACGATCGACAGGTCCTGGACCTCGTTGCCCTGGTTGCCGGACGCCTTCTGCTGGTCGACCTGGACCGCGACATCGCCAGCCAGGTGCGCTTGCAGCCCGGCAGGCAGCCCGGCCTGCGCGATCTTCGCGCGCAGCCCGTCCACCAGGTCGGTCTGCTGGTTCTGGTTGCCGCCGCCTTGCGTCGCGAGCACGACGAGCTGCTCGGCCCGCCCGTCGGCGGACCGGCCGGCGTCCAGGACCCTGCTGACGGTCGGGACCGTCCGCAGCTGGCCCTGCAGCGTGTTCAGCGCCGTCACGTCGGCAGCAGACAGCGGCGCCCCGGACCGGGCGGCCACCACCGGAACGGGAATCAGGTTGGCGGTACCGAACGGGGCGGCGAGCTCCGCCGCGTGCTCACTCGGCGCGCTGGCCGGCAGGAATTTCGAGTTGTTGTTCTGGGTGACGCTGGACAGCGCCGGCAGCTGCGTCACGGCTGCGATCGCCCCGACGATCCACAACACCAGGACGATCCACCTGAACCGGACAGTGAAGCGCCCGATGGCGTTGAAGATAGAGTCGATATGCATAGCGAGAAAGCCTACGTGAGCCGCGCTGCCGCCGCGCCGCCGGCGTCGGGGCGGCGGCCGCGGCCGCGTTCCGGCCGGGGTGCGCCGGGCAGGCCCTGGTGGCCGGCGCCGGGCCCGCGGGGCCGGCGATTATCCGTGTTCCGCGGGCCGGCCCGCGGGCCCGTCAATACGCTGCGATCGGGCGCCGGCGCCGCTGAACCAGGCCGCCGGACCCGGATATGCCGTCAGGCTCGTGCGGGACATGCCGGGCGCGGTGCTGGCCAGGACACCCTCGAGCCGCCAGACTCGTCCGGGGGGAAGTCCGAGCTACGCCCCTGCGCGGCCCGGGCAGCGCGGAAGGGACGTCAATGCAGGAACTGCGCCTCGTTGCAGTCAGCGAGGACGGGAGCTACGCCGTCCTCGCCGTGCCGGGACGGGGCGGCCGGTTTTCGGTGCCCATCGATGACCGTCTCAGGACGGTTGCGCGCGGCCAGTTCTCGCGGCTCGCTCAGTACGAGATCGAAGTGGAGAATCCGTTGCGACCCAAGGAGATCCAGGACCGGATCCGTGCCGGAGAGACCGCGGACGAGATCGCCGACGTGGCGGGCGTCCCGATCGAGCGAGTGCGCCGCTTCGAGGGCCCGGTACTTGCCGAGCGGGCGTACCGCGCCCAGGAGGCGCAGCGGGCAACCGTCCGCAGTCCGGGGGACTCGGGCCCCGGCCCCAGGCTCGGCGACGTCGTGGCTGAGCGGCTGGCCGAGTGCGGCACGAGCCCGGATGATGCCCAGTGGGATTCCAGGAAGCGGGCCGACGGCAACTGGCAGGTCCAGCTGATGTTCCTGACGGGCAACCGCCCGCAGATGGCCGAGTGGATATTCGATCCGCGGCGACGGCACGCGACTCCGCTCGATGACAATGCCGCCAGGCTCTGCCTGTCCGGTGCGGACCTGCCGGCCGGCCGGGTCGGCGGCGACGACACGGTCACCGCTACCGTCACCCCGATCGCCCGCAGGCTGAGCTCGCATGCCGCCGAGCCGCGCGCGGAATCGGAACGGCTGTCCGCCCGCGCCGCCCACGGGGCTTCCTCCGGCGCGGCAGCTGCCCAGGCCCCGGCACCGCAGGGCGGCAGGAAGGCGGCCCCGTCCCAGGCTCCGGCGCCGCCAGGTGGCAGGAAAGATGACCCGGCCGTGGACCGCGCTCAGCCAGCTGCCCCGGCCAGCCCGGCTCAGGCGCGCCCGGTGCGCAAGGCGGCCGGCGGCCGGACCAGGCGGTCGTCCGTCCCGTCCTGGGATGAGATCATGCTCGGCAATTCGCGGCAGCCGGACTGACCACGGACTCGTGGCCTCGGCCGCCGCATCGGGAGAAATTTACTTTGTCGATAAATCGTTTTGTCGTTTCTGGCAGCCAGGGCAGGGCATCCGCGCACGGGCTGAGCAGGTCGCTGCGTGCGCGTACGATCGACCCCCGAGACGGGCAGGCACGACTGGCAAGGGAGCGAGCTTGGGCTGGAGTGGTCGGGTGACTGGCGGGCTGGCGTGCCGCGCAGCCGCGCTCATGGCCACCGTGCCGCTGCTGGCGGCCTGCGGCCTGCTCGGCGGCCCCCAGCAACTCCGGCAGGATGCGCCCCAGGTGATGACGGTCACCAGCCCGGCCTTCGGCCAGGGCGTTATCCCGGGCGAGTACACCTGCCACGGTCGCGGCCGGCCCCCTCCCATCTACTGGTCCGGCGCGCCGCAGGGCACGAAGTCGCTGGCGCTGGTCGTCGATGACGCGGATGCCCCCATCACCCCGTACATTTACTGGATCGTGCTGGATATAAGCCCGGCGACAACGGATATCCAGGCTGGCCTGCTGCCGCCCGGCGCGCGTCAAGCCGACAATAGCCGGGGCTTCCCGGGCTATGATGCCCCGTGCCCGATTCATGGCAGCCATAAATATCGCTTTACGATTTACGCACTGAGTTCGGCTTACGTAATGAGCTCAGCACTGCGGCTCGGCAACGGTGCCAGCGCAAAAGCAGCGTGGACAGCGATCGCCAGGAGCGCGATCGCGAGAGGCAGACTGACGGCTACGGCGAACGGGTTAGTGAATAATTAAAGCCGAAGAGTAATCAGTACATCACGGACAGTATACAGGGCTAGTTAAACTTCTCGAATCGCATGACAAGGGCCATAGCGGTCCGCCAGAATCAATGTTCGAGTGACCAGCCTGGAATTCATCCAGGGCGCCAGCACTACGGGGGGAAGGTCCGCGCCGATGGCCGCGCGCGTGCCTAGCTTGCGCCGTTCTTGAGGCCTGGCTTGTTGGATGGTGCGATGACTCCGCTCGTGATCGGACTGGCAGCCGTTGTCATGGTCATTCTCATCGCCGTCGTGATCGGCATGCGATACGTGCGAAACGAGGAGCGCGCGGATCTTGCGGACCGCGAAGAGGATGGCGGCAGGACCGAGAGGGTGCCCGGCAAGACCAGGGGCAGGCAGACTCCGGAATGGCGCCAGGCAGGACAGCAGCCGGGGCCGCGGCGGCCGCCCGGCCGCGTGCCGGAGCGCTCGCGGCAGCGGCGCGCCAGCGCGCCTGAATATGACGAGCGTCCTGGCCGCGGCGAGGATCGCGGCTATGCCGCCGCGGACCACGGTCAGGATGACCGGCGGCATGACGTGGCCGGTCGCGCCGCCCGCGGGCATGGTGGCCGTGACGAACCGGCCCGCCCGCAGCAGCTGCAGGAGGACCTTCCGCAGGTTCGCGCGCGGCAGCCGCGCGGCCGGCGGAACGACGACGGCGACTGGCCGAGCACCGAGTGGGACAAGCTGTCCGATGCTGACTACTGGAAGGAAGTGGCCTCGGACAAGCCGCTCACGACGACGGCGCGCACCGCTCAGCCTGCCCAGCAGCCTCATCCTGGGCCGGCGGCCCCACCGGGCGATGTGGCCGGTCACGCAGATCAGGTGACCCGTGCGGGCATGGAGCCGCGGCGCGGCCCGGACTTGCGTCGCGGGCAGGAGACCAGGCGGAGCCAGGAACCGCGGAGAGAAGCTGCCCGGCCGCCCGGCCGCGGCACGCTGGAGCCGGCCGCCGCAGCAGGCGGCCAGGACTTCCTGGCGGCGCCCACGGCCGTGCGCTTCCCGGAGTACGGCGGCCAGGAGCCGGTGCTGCCGGGCCCGGGCCACCCGGAGCAGCGACGTGCTGAGCAGGCCCGCCCGCAGGCGGCACCCCCCGGGCTGGCCAGTCCGGGGACCAGGCCAGCCGGCCAGCGCGCGGCGGCCCCGATGCCGTACGACGACGATCCGCTCACGAGCCCGTCGTTTCCCAAGATTGTCACCTCGGACAGCAGGTCTTACGGCAGCGGCCGTCCGTCCGTGCCCGCCGAGCAGGCCGCCTATGGCGCGCCCACGGCTCAGTTCGCCAGCTACGGCACGGCCAGCTACGCCACGGCCGGCTCCGGCCCGGCTGACGGCCGGGCGGCTAACGGGTATGACCGGGGTTTCGCTGCCAGTTCGGCCACCACGGCGCCGCATTCCTACGGGCGTGCGGCCCAGCCCCCGGCGGCGAGTTCCCCGGCGAACGGCCATCACCCCGCCGGGTACGCCGCGGGTGCCGGGTCCGGCGCTCCGGCCGGCGGCCATCACTCAGCCGGGTACGCCGCCGGCCCTCCGGCCGCCCCGCACCAGCCCGCCGGCCCGCCGCCGGCGAGGCCGCTGCAGGCCGTTCCGCCGCCGGCCGGAAATCCGTACGGCAGCTACGTCAGCGCCGAGTTGCCTGGTTACGCAGATAATCCGACGGCCGTATACCCGCGCGGCCAGGCAGCACGCGATTACCCCGGTTATTCTGCTGGCCCGGCAAATGGCAATGCGGGTCCGGCGTACTCCTATGACTTGCCGCTGAGTGATTCCGCGCCGCCGCTCGGCCAGCCAGCCAGCTGGTACCCGGATGTGCCGGTAATGGCACCGGCGCCTTCTCCGGTAGCTCCGGCTCCGGTCCCCCATCCTGACCGGTATCCGCACGGTGAGATATCCGGCCAGGACAACGGGAATGGGCAGCGCAGTCCGTCCGGATACGCACCCGGCCCATATTCCGACGGGCACTACGACGTGCCAGGTTACCCGCCAGGGGGATATAGCGCCCAGCCTGCCGCGCCGGCATATCCGCCCCTCGGCGCAGATTCTGCCCGGCAGCTGGACGCGGCGGGATATCTGCCGCCGGACTTCTACCGCGGGGACGAATATGGCGGCCAGCACCGCTGAGCTGCCATGGGACGCGCTAAGATCGCACGAATCAGGGGCCCAGCGGCCGGATCTGCCGCGCGCCTGCTTGACAAGAGGGCACCGCTACCACTGACAATGTGCCGACCGAGGCAAGGCAGGGAAGATGCAGGACGGCACCCGCGACCATGCGCGCACGTACCATCTCCACCGGCTTGCGACGGAGCTGGACACGCAGGGCATCCATACAACCGTGAAGACGACCTACCCGGCAGCACTGCACGTGTTCGTACCCGGGGCGGCGATGCTCGCCGAGAGCATCCATTGCACGGCGGGGACCGACCCTAGTGGCCGCCTTCGCTGGTACTACCGGTGGTCCTGGGGAGAGTTGCTGCACGACACCGAGGATCCGTCTGGCGCGGCCGTAAAGGTCGCCGAGGTGCTGGCCGCGCGGTAGCTCTGATCGCTGAACTCGGCACGGACGGCGGCGGTGCCGGTACGGCGGCTGACGGGCCGGTCTTACCCGGGGTTGAGCGCACCGGCGATGCGCTCGACCATCTGGACGAGGATGGGCTGCGGGGTGGCGAAGTTGAACCGGAACGCCCCGGCGCCGCCCATGCCGAAGGCGGGCCCGTCCACGACGGTAATGCGCGCGCGGTCGATGACGAGCGCGCCGGGTGAGTCCGGCAGGTTCATCGCGGCGCAGTCGAGCCAGGCGAGATAGGTGCCGTCCGGCGGGCGGTAGCGTACCTGCGGCAGGTGGCGGCTGAGCAGGCCGGCGAGCAGGCGGCGGCTGTCGTCGAGGTAGCCGAGGACTTCGTCCAGCCATCCGCCGCCGTGCCGGTAGGCGGCGATGTTGGCGACGACGCCGGGATTGCTCGCACCGTGCGAGGCGAAGAATCCCATGTCCTCCCAGCGTTGCCGGTCGGGCTCGTTGGTGAGGATTACCTGCGCGCATTTCAGCCCCGGCAGGTTCCACGCCTTGGAGGCGGACGTGGCCGTCAGGGTGTGCGACGCGGCGGCCTCGGAGGTGGATGCGTAGGGGATGTGGCGCATCCCCGGGTAGATGAGCGGGCCGTGGATCTCGTCGGCGAATACCCGGCCGCCGTGCCTTTCGACGATGCCGGTCAGTTGCGCCATCTCGCCCGGGGTGAAGACCCGGCCGAGCGGGTTGTAGGGGTTGCAGAAGATCAGCAGGTGCCCTCCGGCTCGGAAGGCGCCGGAGATCGCGTCGAAGTCGAGGGTGAAGAAGCCGGCGTCGTCGTGCATCGGTGCCTGGATGATCTCGCGGCCGAGCAAGCCCGGCACGGCGAGGAATGGCATGTAGGCGGGCGTGGGCAGGATGACCGGTGAGCCTGGGCGGGAGAAGTGCGTGATGGCGATCTCCAGCGCCTTGATCACGTCCGGTACGGGATGGATCAGCGTTGGATCGACTTCCCAGCCGTAGCGGCGCCGCTGGAACTCCGCGCAGGCGTCGGCGAGCTCGTCGGCCAGCGGCGGCGGCAGGTAGCCGAAGTTCGCGTCGGACGACAGCGCGGCGAGCGCGTCGAGTATCGGCGGCGCGGCGCCGAAGTCCATCTCCGCCACGGCTGCGCCGAACCCGTCCGGCCCCGGGGCTGCCCACTTGAAGCTGCCGCGGGCGCGGAGCATCGCCACGGTTGTGGTGTCGATTGCCTGTCTGAGGTTTCCTGGCACGCCCCTATCCTCCCCCGGGCCGATCTCCGTCAGGTCAGCGGATCTGCCACGCTCGCGGGCCTTGACGCTGCTTCTCGCGCCGCCGTAGCTTGGGCCCACCGTCGTCGCCAACGCTGCCGCGGGCGTTCTGCCCAGGGCTGGCCGAGGGCGAGGTGATGCCATGCCGGAGATACTCTCAGCGCCGCGAGTCATGACCGGCGATGGGACGGTAGCTGATGGGGCGGTCGTGATCGGCGACCGGACCGTCGACTGGGCTGGTCCCGCCGAAGCGCTGCCGGCCGAGTGCGCGGCGCTGCCGCGGACCGACTACCCGGGCTCGACCATCCTGCCGGGCCTGATCGACAGCCACGTCCACCTCGGGTTCGACGGCGGCCCAGATCCGGCCGCGCGGATGCGCAGCGAGACTGACGAGCAGCAGCTGGTCCTGATGCTGCATAGCGCACGGGAACTGCTCGGCGTGGGCGTGACGACCGCCCGCGACCTGGGTGCACGGGCGTACCTGGATGTGGTCGTGCGTGATGCCATCGCGGCGGGCCTGGCCCGCGGCCCGCGGATGATCGTGGCGGCCCGGCCGATCACCGTCACCGGCGGGCACTGCTGGTTCATGGGCGGCGAGGCTGACAGCGAGGACGATCTGCGCCGCATGGTCCGCACTCACCACAAGCGCGGCGCCGACCTGGTCAAGGTCATGTCCACCGGCGGGTTCATGACGACCGGATCGGCGCCCTGGTACGCCCAGTTCACCGCTGCCCAGCTGGCGGTGATCGTCGAGGAGGCGGCACGGGTCGACAAGCCGGTCGCGGCCCACGTGCACGGCATCGAGGGCATCCGCCGGGCGGTCGAGGCCGGAGTCACCACGCTCGAGCACTGCTCATTCGTGACCGAGACCAATGAGCGCCGCTTCGACGAGCCGCTCGCCGCCCGGATCGCGGAGCGGCAGATCTTCGTCTGCCCGACCATCAACGTGAACGCGCCCTACGTCGCCAAGCTGACTGGCATCAACGTTGGTGAGCACGTCAAGGCGATGCACGAGATGGGGGTGCGGATCATCGCGGGCACTGACGCGGGCGTCGACAACACTCCGCACCACCAGTACATCGGCGGACTGGAGTACCTCGTGTCACTGGGCTTCCGGCCCGGGGAAGTGCTCGCGATGGCCACCACCGAGGCGGCGGCGGCACTCGGCGTCGGCGCGATCACCGGCCGTCTCGCGCCGGGCTACGACGCGGACCTGATCGTCGTGGACGGCGACCCGCGGACCGACATCACGGTGCTCGGCAAGCTGCGCCGCGTCATCGCCCGGGGCCGCGACTACCTGCCCGATAGCGGCCGCTTCGACGTCAGCGCGCCCGGCACGCCATTCGCGTCGCCGGACCACAGCCCCGGCCTCCGGCTGATCACCGCCGCGACCCGGCGGCGCCAGGTCTAGCCGTACCGCGCCATCTCCCCGGTACCGCCGAGGCCCTGTCAGCGCGGGCGGCATCCCCCGTAGATGACGTTCTCCAGCCGCTTCCAGTAGACATCGATGCCCCGGAAGCCGGCCGACCTCAGGTATTCCAGCTGCCGGTCGAGCGGGATGATGTAGCGGACGTGGTTGTCATAACGGGCCTGCTGCTCCGGTGTGCGATGCTGCCGCTTGGCCGCCGCCACCGGGTCATCCCGGTCGTTTACCCGTTCCCAGGTGGTCTCCACAACCCGATCCCGCGTGCTCACCGGGTCGTAGTTGAGGTACCAGCCGCCAGGGACGAGGTGGTTGAAGATCTCCGCGAACAGGCCCTGCTTACGTTCGTCGGGCAGGTGGTGGACGCACATCGAGGTCACGACTGCATCGAGCGCAGCAGGGATCGCCGCAGGCCACCGGCCGGTCGACATGTTGAAGTCGACGTAGCGGTAACGCCCAGCGAACGGCTGCATCTCCTGCTCGCCTGCACCCATCATCTCGGCTGAGAAGTCAGCGAGTATTGCCGTGCTGCGCGGATGCAGGCCGAGGATCGCGCGCGACGCGGCCCCGGTTCCCGCGCCCAGATCCAGGAACGTGAACGCGTCCTGCTCGCCGAAGGGCAGCAGGGCGGCCATGAACTGCCGCTGCGCCGCCCGCTTTCGCTCGTGTTCCGCTGCTTCCGCGACCCAGGTCTGGACGATTTTCTCGGACTGCCAGATGGCGGCGTTGGTGTCCGGCGACTGCTCCATGAGCAAAGGCTACTGAGCCCGGATGCGGCCCGCGGCCGCAGTCCGGGTCCCGGGCTCTGCTGCCCGCTGCTGCCTGACATCCCGGCGGCAGTCACAAGGTCCGCGCGACTTCGTAGTGCGTGACGGTGGTCTCGCGGTCGAGGAGGTAGTCGTCATCCTCGGCGTAGAAGACGGCGACGCCGATGTCCTGGCCGGCGAAGCCCTCGATGTCCGCCCGCGACGACCACCAGCTGACCGTCATGACCTCTGTCCGGCCGTTACCGAGGTCTGTCGTCCACATCTGGGCACCCAGGTTGCCTGGTGTCTTCCCGTACCCGCTCAGGCCGGTACGGGTGATGTACTCGACGTAGGCAGCTACCCGCTCGGTGCTGACCCAGCCTCGCCATGTCCGGGCGATCATCGTCTTCCCGCTCCCTTCCTCATGTCCCTGCCGGACGCTTGCTGCCACGGGCGCCATTCCCCGGCCCGGCTATCTCATGCCGCCCGGTACATCCCAGTTCTTCTTGGGCGGCGCGACGTGGTGGCCGGGCATTACGAAGGCAGCTCCTGCATTTGCCGGTAGGGGCCGCCCGCCCGCAGTAGCTGCTGGTGAGGGCCACGCTGGGCGACTTTGCCGTGATCGAGGACGATGATCTCGTCGACCTGATCTAGGCCTTCCATATCGTGGGTGATGAGCAGGGTAGAACGGCCTCTTGTGGCGTCGAGCAGATCCGCGGTAAGCGCGGCGCGGGCTTCGGGGTCGAGGTGAGCGGTGGGCTCATCGAGGACCAGCAGGGCCGGGTCGGCGAGCAGTGCCCGGGCGAGGGCGAGCCGCTGCCGCTCGCCTCCGGACATGGCCGCGCCGTGTGCACCGACCGGGGTGTCCCAGCCTTTCGGCAGCGACTCGATCCAGGGCAGCAGCCTGGCGCGGGCAGCGGCCGCTGCCAGCGTGTCGTCGGTGGCGCCCGGCCGGGCCAGACGCAGGTTCTCGCGCACGGTGGTATCGAAAATGTGCGGGTCCTGGGTACAACCGCTGATCACCGTGCGCACGTCATCGGCCGCATAGCGGCCCAGGTCGGCGCCGTTAAGGGTGACGGCGCCGCCGACCGGGTCACGGAAGCGCAGCAGCACGGCGGCCACGGTGGACTTGCCTGCGCCGCTTGGGCCGACCAGCGCTACCCTCCGCCCGGGCGGCAGGTCAAGGTCGAGCCCGTCGAGCGCGAGCGGCCCAGCCCGCTCATACCGCACCTGCACGCCCCGGAGCTGCACGTGCACCGGCTCAGCCGGCAGCGGGCAGGGCGCTACCGGTTCGGCAACCGGGTCCGGCGCGTCGAGGACCGCGCCAATGCGGCCGGCCGAGGTGCGCGCTGCGCCGAGCTGAAGGGCGGCTGCGGGCAAGGCGGTAACCGCCTCGAAGGCGGCCAGTGCGGTGAGGGTCACCACGGCCAGCGGCACCCGGGTCAGCGTGCCGTCCGCCACGGCCGCCACTCCCAGCACCAGGACCCCCCACACAGTGAGGCCAGTCGCGGCCACGATCAGCCCGCTGCCAAGGCCGGCCGCTATGGCCGAGCGCCTGGCCAGTGCCGTCAGCTGACCGTCCGCGGCGGCAGCGGCGGCGAGGGCGGCATCCTGCGCGCCGAACGCGTGCAAGTCGGCAGCACCTGACAGCAGGTCGGTCACCATCGCACTCAGGTCACCGCGTGCCAGGGCGGTCTCCCGGGCCGCCCGGCGGGATACCGCGACGGCCAGCGGCGGCACCGCGGCGCCGGCTGCCAGCAGTCCCAGGGCGAGCACGCCGCCGGCCGGCGCGAGGATGAGCAGGCAGGCGGTCACCGCGCCCCCGCCGACCAGGGCGGCCGCGAGCGGCGGCCCGATGCCGCGGATAAAGAGATCCTGGGTGGCATCCACGTCACTGATCAGCCGGGCCAGCAGATCGCCGGAGCGAAAGGCGGCCAGCCCGGCCGGAGCCAGCCGTTCCAGCCGCCGGTAGATCGCCACCCTGATGTCAGCGAGAATCCGGAAGGCTACGTCATGGGAGGTCAGGCGCTCGACGTAACGGGAAACTCCCCGTCCGACGCTGAGCGCGCGGACCGCGACCACGGCCACCGAAATCGCCACGATGCTGGGGTGCTCGGAGGCGCGGGCAAGCAGGAACCCGGACACGGCCAGCAGCGCCACGCCGCAGCCGATGGCCGCCGCGCCCGCCCCGACCGAGAGCATGAGCCGGCCCCGCAGCGGCCGGGCGAGCCACAGCAGGCGCAGTAGCGGGCGCCGGCCCGCCTGCGCCCCGCCCGGTGCCTCAGGTCCGCCCGGCGCGTCCGGCTGGGCGGCGATGTCACGGCCCCCGCCTGCCATGTTCACCGGACGACCGCCGTCGGCTGGCCGGCCGGCCCGGATGGCGAAAGCAGCTTGCCGTGATCGAGGGTGACGACGCGGCCGACACCGGCGGACCAGCTGCGGTGACTGACCAGGACCACGGTACGGTCGGCCGACATGGTCTCGATGGTTTCCCCGATCTGGCGCACGCTAGCCGGATCCAGGTGAGCGGACGGCTCGTCCATGAGCAGCAGCGCCGCGTCTCGCAGCAGCGCGCGAGCCAGCGCTAGCTTCTGCCGCTGGCCTGCTGACAGTCGTAGTGCGCGCTCCCCCAGCGCTGCGTGATAGCCGCCCGGCAGGGCCTCGATGAATTCCGCGGCCCCGGCCGCGCGGGCGGCCCGCGCGATAGCCTCAGCGCTCGCGCCGGGCTGGCCCAGGGCAATGTTGTCCGCGGCGCTGCCCGCGAATATGTAAGGCTGCTGCGGCACCCAGGCGACCTGATCGCGCCACTGACCGAGCGGGATCTCGGCCAGATCGCGGCCGCCGACCTGTATCGTCCCCGTGGTCGGCTGAATGAACCGGAGTAGCAGTGCCAGCAGCGAGCTCTTGCCTGCCCCGCTCGGACCGGTTAGCACGATCCGCTCACCCGGCCGGATCGTAAGCCAGACCCCGTCCAGTGCTCGCCGCTGCCTGCCGGGGTAAGTCACGGTGACCCCGTTCAGGCTGATCTCCTCGGCCCGCAGATCCACCCTGGCGGTGCTACTGCCGCGGCTCGCGGGCCGGGCGGGCGGCTCAGCTTCCGGCTGGGTCTCCAGAATCTCGAAGACACGTCCGGCGGCGGCAGCGCCTTCGGTGCTGGCATGGAACTGGGCGCCTGCTGCGCGTAGCGGCAGGTACGCCTCCGGAGTCAGCAGCAGTACCAGCAGTGCAGTCTCATACCCCAGGTGACCGAACAGCAAGCGCAGTCCCACCTCCACCGCGACAAGCGCGGTGGCCACCGCGGCGGCCAGTTCAAGCACCAGCGCGGACAGGAACGCCACCCGCAGCACGGACATGGTGGCGGCCCGGTGCGCGTCGGTGACCTTCCCGATCACTTTTTCCTGCGCCTTCGCGCGGCCGAACACCTTGAGGGTGGGCAGGCCCTCCACGACGTCAAGGAAGTGCCCGGCGAGCGTTGCCAGCAGCCGCCACTGGCGCCGCGTCTGGGCCTTGGTGTGCCAGCCCACAAGCACGGCGAACACCGGGATGATCGGCAGCGTAACGGCGATGATCAGCGCGGAAATCCAGTCTGCCGCCGCTACCCGCGCCAGTACGGCGACCGGTACCGCGACGGCCAGCACCAACTGCGGAAGATAACGGGCAAAATAGGAATCCAGCCCGTCCAGGCCCCTAGTGGCCAGCGTGGAGATCTCCCCGGCCCGCTGACCGCCGAGCCACACCGGGCCGAGCCGCAACGCGCGGGCGGTGAGCGCGCGCCGCAGCTGCGATTTCACGGTCGCGGCCGCCCGCAGCGCCGCGATTTCCCCGCCGTACGTCGCTGCCGCCCGCGCCACCACCACCGCCAGCAGCGCCAGCAAGGCGCCCGACAGGGCGGCCGTGCCTGTGCCGCGAGCCGCAGCGGCGAGCAGGTACGCCAGCAGGCCCGCCTGGGCCAGGATCAGCGCCGTCCCCACGAGACTCAGTCCGACGGTGAAGACCAGGTAGCCCCGGGCGGCCCGAGCGTAACGCAGCAGGCGCGGATCAACCGGCTTCAAGACCTGCTCCTCAGGTCAGGCAGGCCGCCCCCGCCGCCGATGCTCATGACAGCGACCTCCAGTAGCGACTGACCGCCGGCCGCGGTAGTCGCTGGCCGGATCGCCCAGCCAGGCCGGACCCCGGCTCCGCCCGGGCCTTCGCAGCCCATTTTCCGCCGATCGCCACGATGGTGCCTCGCCCGGGCTGAGTGATTTGCCGCTTCATGGCGGACTCGCAGCCTGCGCTGGCAGGCCTCACCCGGCGGGGGTGATGCGCGCCGGGTGAGGCCAGGGGCGGCGGACCACGGTCGGCAGGCGGCCTTAACCGGCAGGCGGCCTTAACCGGCAGGCGGCGGGGGCACGCCGCCAGGCGAGCTGTCTGCGGCCGGCGCCGGCGCCCGTCGGCCGCACGCCCGTCGGCCGCACGCCCGCCGGCCGTCGGCCTGTCGGCCGTCGGCACGTCGCCCGTCGGCCCGGGCACCGCGGCCACGCCGTCGGCATCGCGCAGCGCGTAGACGTCGCGCAGCGTCTCGATCTGCTGGGTGGTGAAGGTCCGCTCGCGGCGGATGTCACGGGTGAAGGCCATCCACCACGTCAGCAGCGCTCCGAGCCGGTTGCGGTAGCCGGTCAGGAACGCGATGTGGATGAACAGCCAGATCACCCAGCCGGGGAAGCCGCCGAGTTTCAGCGGGCCTGCCGAAACCACGGCACGGCCGCGGGAAATGTAGGCCGCTGAGCCGAGGTCACGGTAACGGAACGGCTTCTCAGCCAGGTTTCCGGAGACCTGACGCCGGATGCGGTTGCCCGTATAGAGCCCGGACTGCATCGCCACCTCCGCCACCCCGGGAAGCTTGTTCAGGCTCATCATGTCGCCCAGGACGGAGATTTCGGGGTGCCCGGGGATGGTGAGATTCTCCTCGACGAGGATGCGTCCGGCCCGGTCGCACTTGGCGCCGGTGGCATTCGCCAGGGCCGTGGCGACGGGCGGGGCCTCCACGCCGGCCGTCCAGAGCACGGTATTGGCGTCGTAGCGTGCCTGCTCACCGGCATGATCGCGGACAAGTACCCCGGTCTGGTCGACATGAGTGACGATGGAGCCCATATGCTGCTCGACGCCGAGCTGCCGAAGGGCCTTGTCGGCCATCTGGGACAGTTTCGGGCCGAAGACGGCGAGCGGCGCGCTGCCGCCGTCGAAGAGCAGTACCCGGGCGTCCTCCGGCTTGATGCTCCGGAACTCGGCGCGCAGGGTCTTGGTGGCGACCTCCCGGATCTGCCCGGCGAGTTCCACGCCGGTCGGGCCGGCCCCGACGAGCGCGAACGTGAGCCAGGCGCGGCGTTCCTCCGGGGTAGGCGCAGTCTGGGCCATTTCGAACGCGCCGTAAACCCGGCGCCGGATCGCGAGCGCGTCGGAGATCGTCTTCATGCCCGGTGCCCAGCGGGCGAACTCGTCATGGCCGAAATAGGACTGCCGGACTCCGGCGGCCACGATGAGGTCGTCGTAGCCGTATTCAAGGCGACCGCCGCCGACCCGCTGGGCGATGACGCGCCGTCCCGTGACATCAAAGTCGGTTACCTCGGCCATCACGCAGTCGACGTTCTTTTGCTTCTTGAGCAGGTCGCGCAGCGGAGCGGCGATCTTGCCCTCGGACATGATCCCGGTCGCGCACTGGTAAAGCAGCGGCGCGAACACATGGTGCTGAGCGCGGTCGATCAGCGTGACCGAGACGTTGCGGTGCTTCAGCCTTCGGACCGCGAACAGCCCGGCGAAGCCGCCACCGACAATCACGACACGACGCGGCCCGGATTCGTCTGTCATCGGATGCTCCGGTCCATCCCTCAACCCGCCGGGTCGTGCCAGCGGTCCCCGCTGGGCAGTAGCCGGTCGGCTTCCTCCGGCCCCCAGCTGCCCTTGGCGTAGGGATGCACGGGGGTCACGTCGCCGAGCACCGGGTCAACGACCCGCCACGCGGCTTCCACTGTGTCCTGGCGGGCAAACAGCCAGCGCTCCCCGTCCAGGGCCGCGCCGATGAGCCGGTCATAGGGACGCATGTCCGATCCGGGCGTCGCCACGAACGCCAGATCCTGCTGCTCCGGCTCCATGCCGGCGCCCGGCTTTTTGCCGGCCAGCGTGAGGCCCACCTGAGTCTCCGGCCAGACCCGGAACCGCAGCGAGTTCCGGACGGCAAAGGGCTCGATCCCGAACACGTCATGCGGTGGCCGCCGGAACCTGATGTCAACCTCGGTGGCGGTGACGGCCATGCATTTGCCGGCCCGGATGAGGATCGGCACGCCTGCCCAGCGCCAGGTGTCCGCGGCGAGCCGGACCGCGACGTAGGTCTCCGTGGTCGACTTGGGGTCGACCCCGTCCACCTCGTGATAGCCGTCGTACTGGCCGCGCACCGTGTCCTCCGGGGTCAGCGGCCGCAGCGCGGTCACTACCCGGGACTTGGCCTCCCGCCAGGCCGCCAGGCCCTCCCCGTCCGGCGGGTCGGCCAGCACAGTGGCCAGCACCTGGAGCATGTGGTTCTGGACCACGTCATTGATCGCTCCGGTCCGGTCATAGAACCTGCCGCGGTCGGCCACGTCGAACGCTTCGGCCATGGTGATCTGGATGCTCTCCACGTGGGTCCGGTTGAGCAGCGGCTCGATTACCGAGTTGGCGAAGCGGACGAAGAGCACGTTCTCCACGGGGTCAAAGGCCAGCCAGTCATCGACCCGGAAGATTGCCTCTTCCGCGAAGTACTTGTGCATGGTGGCGTTGAGCTCCCGTGAACTGGCGAGATCGTGGCCGAATGGCTTCTCGACCATGACCCTGGCATCCTTGGCGCGCCCCGCCGTCGAGATGCCGTGGGCGATCCGGCCGAAGAGCGGCGGCGGCACCTCCAGGTAGTACAGCACCCGGGTACCGGCGCCGATGGCATCCGACATCGCCTTGTAGGTGGCATCGTCATCGAGATCCCCGTCTACGTAACGCAGCAGCCCCAGCATCTTCTGCGCTGCCGCGCTGTCCGGGTCCATGTGGTTGAGCCGTAGTGAGGCCGTCGCGTAGTCGCGGAACTGCTCAAGCCCCCAGCCGCTTTTCGCGACCCCGATGACAGGCACGTTGAGCACGCCGCGCTGGACCAGGCCCACCAGCGCCGGGAACGTCTCGATTTTCGCCAGGTCTCCGGTGGCACCGAAAATCACCAGCGCGTCAACTTCGTTTGTCGCCATGTCAGCTCCTCTGTCGATCGCATATCTATCCGATCGCGTCGCAGCGCCGCTGCCATCACTCCGAACGGGTGAGGATAGGGTGCGACCAGGCGCGGACACTGATGCCTTCGGCTGCCGCTCGGCACGTTGCGCTTGCGGTACCTCGCAATCAGGTGGTGATCCAGGCTCAGTGACCAGACGAGAAAGCGCGGCGGGCCCGCCCGTCCTCAGCGCTGCCGAGTTCAGCGCTTTGTACTGGCGGCTGCAGCGCGCCTCTGATTGGGGGCCGGCCGACCGGCGTGGCGCGCTGAATCACCTCACGCAGGCCCGGGTGCTGGCCGCGGCGAGCGAGGTCCGGCTCGGCCGGACCGCGACGCTAGCTGCGCCCATCGAGAGCCGCATATCGCTGGACAACCCGGAGCCCGCCGTCCATGAGATGATCAGTCCGGCCGGAGACCAGGCCGACCCGGGGGGCCTGTCCTTTGCCATGGACCGGCTGGCCATGAACGTGCATGGCGACGCCGACAGTCATATCGACGCCCTGTGTCACGTCATCTACCGCGCGAGGCTGTACAACGGCATTGCCGCAGACACGGTCACCGCCGCAGGCCCTTCGGAGCTGTCCATTGAGGTGGCACGGGACGGGATTGCCGGCCGCGGCGTCCTGCTCGACATTCCGCGGCTCCGCGGGGTGCCGTGGCTCGAGCCGGGCGAGCACGTAACCGCCGAAGACCTGATCGGGGCCGAGGAAGCGCAGCAAGTACGCGTCGGCCCAGGCGATCTGCTGTTCGTACGAGTCGGGCACCGCAAGCGCCGGACCGAGCTCGGCCCCTGGGACGCCGCCCATGCCCGTGCCGGGCTGCATCCGGCGGCCCTGGAGTTCGTAGCGGAGCGGCAGGTTGCGGCGCTGGGCAGCGACAGCAACAACGACATCTCCCCCAGCGCCGCTGACGGCGTTGACTTCCCCGTGCACGTGCTCGCCGTCAACGCGATGGGCCTGCACTTGCTTGACTACCTGCAGTTCGACGATCTGGTCCGGCTCTGCGCAGAAGCAGCCCGCTGGTCTTTTTTCTGCGTGATCGCACCGCTGCGCCTGATCCGCGGAACCGGGTCCCCGGTCAACCCGATCGCCATCTTGTGACGCCGGCCATTGTGCTGCTGGCCGGCGATCTTGCTGGCGTAAGGCCGTATCGTTCGGCTTGCTCGCGGCTCGGTCAGTTCCGGCTCAGGGGGTGACGATCGCGAAGTCGGGATCAGGATCGTCGGTCAGTGACATCAGTCGTTGCACGACGCTGAGGTCGCCGGACATGTCGATGCCGTCAGGCTTCCCGGTGGCCAGCAGCTGCAGTAGCTGGAGCCTGGTCAGGCTCACTGTCAGGTCCGCCGCCCGGTTGTCGCGCGTCGGGTAGTGGACGAGCGCGCCGTTGCTGAGTTCCATCCGATAGTTCTCGTGAACGTCGGTGAAGTGCCAGCTGATCGAAAGGCTCTCGTTCCAGGCCCTCGGGCCGTTGACACGGATGGCGATTGAGTCGAACAGCTGGATGATGCTCAGCGCCGGGGCCAGGCCAGCGCTGCTGACCTCGGTGTGCTCGATCTTGCCCGACCGCAGCTCGCTCGCGCCGGTGAGGTAGCTGTTGCGCCAGGTCGCGTTCTCCGCCCCGTAGCCCAGGCGTTCCAGGATCGTGGCGAGCAGATCCCGCGCGGCGGCGTTGCCCGGTTCAGCGAACACGGCGTGGCTGGCCAATTCGGCGGCGAACCGCAGGTCGCCCTGCTCGAAGAACTCCCTCGCCTTGGCCACGGTCGCGTCGGTGCCGCCGAAGGCCTGCACGTACCGGGTCCCGGCAGCCTCCGGGGGATGCTGCCACAGGTGCGCCGGGTTCGCGTCATACCAGCCGAGGTAACGCTGGTAAATCGCCTTGACGTTGTGGTTCACCGAGCCGTAGTAGCCACGGGCGTGCCAGGCCCGGTCCAGCTCGGGCGGCAAGTCGATCATCTCGGCGATCTCGCTGTGGATGTAGCCCTGGTTGATCAGCCGCAGGGTCTGGTCGTGCAGGTAGGCGTACAGGTCCCGCTGCTGGGTCAGGTAGCCGGTGATCTCGCCGGTGCCCCAGGCAGGCCAGTGGTGCGAGGCGAAAGCCACATCCGACTGGCCAGCGAACAGCTCGATCGCTTCGGCCAGGTACCGGGACCAGATCCGCGGGTCACGCACCTGCGCACCGCGCAGGGTCAGCAGGTTGTGCAGGTTATGAGTGGCGTTCTCGGCCATGCACAGCGCCCGCTTATCCGGGAAGTAGAAGTTCATCTCCGCGGGAGCCTCGGTGCCGGGCGTCAGCTGGAACACGATGCGGACCCCGTCGAGGACTTCCTCCTGGCCGGTGCGGGTGATATCGATGGTCGGCGCGATCAGGCCCGGCGTGCCGGTCGACCCGCCCGCGCCCAGTCCGATCCCCAGGGTGCCCGTCGCGCCCTTGGGCAGGCTCGGAGCCGCGTAATAGTAACTGCGCCGCAGCATCGCCGTGCCGGCATAGACGTTCTCCGACACCGCATGCTCCAGGAAATGCTCCGGCGCGACGACCGGGACGCCGGTGCCCGCGTCGACGACGCCCAGCACCCCGCCGAAGTGATCCAGGTGGGCGTGGGTGTAGATAACCGCGGTGACGGCGCGGTCGCCACGGTGGCGCCGGTACAAGGCGATCGCCGCGGCCGCGACCTCCCGGGAGATCAACGGGTCGATGACGATGACCCCGTGGTCGCTTTCGACCAGCGTCATGTTGGACATCTCGAAACCACGGACTTGGTAGATGCCGTCCGTCACCGCATACAGCCCATGCTTGGCGGTGAGCTGAGCCTGCCGCCACAAGCTCGGGTGAGCCGTGTCCGGGCAGTCGCCGTCAAGGGATCCCCACGAGTCCATGTCCCAGACCACCCGGCCGTCCGCAGCCTTGATGACCATCGGCTCCAGCGTGCCAATGAACCCCCGGTCCGCGTTAGCGAAGTCAGCGCGGTCACTGAAATCAGCGGCGATCGGCTCGGCCTGCTCTGACGATCCGGGCATCTGGCTCCTCCGTAGTTAGTCTCGCCACGCCCCAGCGGGCCGTGGTCGGCACCTGCCATTGCCGAGGCGTGAACTCCCCTGCCGGTCCCTCGCTGTGCATGACCTTGTCTGCCTGCCAGTCTTCCGGGTCAGTTTTCCTGGCCGGCTGGCGAGCCGCTGGCATCGGGGGTCACGGTAGACGGACCGCGCGCGCCCGGCGGCGCGCTGGTGGGTGGTGGTGAGGGAAGGAATTCCTGCCGGCTGATGCGTCGCCGGAATACGTAGTAGGTCCACGTCTGGTAGGCCAGCACGAAGGGCAGGAAGATCACGACGACGACGGTCATTACCTTGAGGGAGTAGGCGCCGGACGCGGTGTTATGCACGGTGAGGTTGTACGCGGCGCTGGTGGAGGAGACCATGACGTTGGGGTACAGGCCGGTGAAAATCGACACGATGCATGAGGCCATGGTGATCGTGGTGGCGGCGAAGGCGAAGCCTTCGCGGTGCTCGTAGACGAGCCAGAGGGCGGCGAGGGCGGCCAGCACGGCGAGCAGCTCGACGGGGTTGAGCAGGAACGCGGTGCTGGCGGTGATATGCGTCCAGATGATGAACGCGAGCACGGCGGCCGTGGTGGCCGGGGCGACGCGGCGGGCCAGCTGCCCGGCCCGCTCGCGCATGTCGCCGGTGGTCTTCAGCATGAGGAAGGTCGCGCCGTGCAGCGCGCAGATCAGTACCAGGGTGACGCCGGTGAGCAGCGCGTAGGGCTGGAGCAGGTCCCAGAAGGAGCCGGTGTATTCCTGCTGGGCGTTGATCGGCAGCCCGTGCAGCAGGTCGCCGAGGGCCACGCCGATCAGCAGCGGGGCGGCCACGCTGCCCGCGGTCAGCGCGCCATCCCAGGTACGGCGCCAGCGCAGCTTGTCGCGCTTGCCGCGGTACTCAAACGACACGCCGCGGATGATGAGCGCGACGAGCAGGAGTATGAGGGCGAGGTAGAGGCCGGAGAACATGGTGGCGTACCAGCCGGGGAACGCGGCGAACATGGCGGCCGCGGCCACGATCAGCCAGACCTCGTTGCCGTCCCAGAGCGGCCCGATGGTGTTGATGGCGGCCCGGCGGCCGGCCTCGTCCTTGCCGACGGCGCCGTGCAGCATGCCGACGCCGAAGTCGAAGCCCTCCAGGACGAAGAATCCGGTCCACAGGACCGCGATGACGATGAACCAGAACGGGATGAGTTTCATCGGTCCTCAATACTGGACGGCCGGCACGGGTGCGTCGGTGTCGGCCTCTGCTTGCGCGGGCGGGAGCTGCTCGCGTGAATACCGCAGCATCAGCATCAGGTCGACGGTCGCGAGCGTGCCGTAGAGCAGGACGAAGATGGTCAGGCTGGTCACCAGGGAGGTGGTGCTGACCGACGGCGAGATCCCGTTCTTGGTCAGCATGATGCCCTGGATGATCCACGGCTGACGGCCGCTTTCGGTGAGCAGCCAGCCCGCGGTGTTCATCAGGAAGGGCAGCACCGCGGCCCAGATCGCCACCCACAGGAACCGCCGGGAGGTGACGAGTTTCTTGCGCCGGACCAGCCACAGCCCCCACCCGGACAAGGCGAAGACACCGACTCCGGCATAGGCCATGACCCGCATCGCCCAGTACTGGATGAAAACGTTCGGCACGTAATAGCCGGGCCCGTATTGCTTGCTGTACTGGGACTGCAGCGGGTCCAGCCCGATGACCTTGCCGTTCCAGTGGTTGGTGGCCAGCAGTGAGAGCAGGTGCGGGATCTCGATGATCTGGGTCGGGGTGTGATCGTTGTTGCCGCCGCCGATCTGGAATAGCGAGAACGAGCACGGCTGGCAGGTGCTCCACTGCGCCTCGGCCGCCGCGATCTTCATCGGCTGGTACTTCGCCTCGATTACCCCCAGCTCGTCGCCGACCAGCATGGTGAACAAGATCGCCGGGACCAGGACAACCAGCGCGAGCCGCGCCGACCAGGAAAAAACCTCCTTGTCCCCGCCGTGCCGCAGCTGCCACGCTGAGACCGCCAGCATCACCCCCGCACCGGTGACCAGCGACGCCAGCAGGACCTTCGAGTACCCCCACACGAACACCTGGTTGGTCAGCAGCGCCCAGATGTCGTTGAGCTGCGGCTTGCCGTTGACCATCACATAGCCGACGGGATGCTGCATCCACGAGTTGGCCGCCATGATGAACAACGCCGACAGCACGCTGCCGAGCGAGACGGCCCAGATCGTGGCCAGGTGCACCAGCCGCGGCAGCTTGTCCCAGCCGAACAGCCACAGCCCCAGGAACGTCGACTCCAGGAAGAACGCCGCCAGGCCCTCCATCGCCAGCGGCGCGCCGAAGATATTGCCGACCAGCCGCGAGTACGCCGACCAGTTCATCCCGAACTGGAACTCCTGCACCAGGCCGGTCACCACGCCGATCGCGACGTTGATGACCAGCAGCGTGCCGAAGAACCTGGTCAGCCGCAGATACTCATCACGCTTACTGCGGTACCACGCCGTCTGCAGCAACGCGGTCAGGAAGGCCAGCCCGATCGTCACCGGCACGAACAGGAAATGATTAATCGTCACGAACGCGAACTGCCACCGCGCAAGATCAACGTTCGACATCTACTCCTCCAGTCCTGAAGGCTCCAGGAATGGCTGGTCTATGGGCGCCAGGGCAACGGCCGATAGGTCACGATTCGGTTACCTGGCGCTCCGGGACGCCGTTCTGCCAGGCGGCGGTGCCCGCGGCTGCGGCGGTCTTGGCCTGCGCCCACTTAATCTTCGCCAGCTCGCTCGGCGGCACCTCCATCTCCCTGATCCACCGGCGGGTGGCCGAGAGCAGATGCGAGCCGCCGACGGCGAGACCTGCCAGGGCGAGCAGCGTGCCGGCTCCGACTAGCGCAGCGCCGGTAATCAGCGGGCCAGTTCTGAGCTCTGGCCAGCTGCTGCTTTCCTGCGTGCTATCGGACATGGCACCGTCCTCGATGTTGGTGGTTAAATCGTTACTCTCCCTAAGGTGAGGGTCACCGGGCATCATCCTTCCGGGGTGATCCCAGCGGCGGGACGGTCGGATGACCCCGGCAATCAGGTCAGCAGGCGCACTAGGCCGCTGATCACCATGTAGGCGCCGGCGAACAGCGCGACGGCGGCCATCAGCTGCCGCGCGTGGCTCATCAGCCAGTCCTGGGCGCGCTTGAGCTGCGTCTTGGTGGCCTCGGGCCTGAACTGCAGGAACACAAACGGGATGATTACCAGGGAGAATTCGATGAGGACGAAGACAACTACTGCGACGGCTTGTGCTGCGGTGCCGGATTTCCCGGTGACCAACTGGTGCAGCGCGGTGATGTAACTGGCACCCGGCGTGCCGCGTGGTTTCACGTGCACTCACCCTGACCGGGGGATGCACGACGGGCTTGATGCCGGAACAGTGGAGCTGTGACCGAACACTATGACGTGATCATCGTGGGCAGTGGCGCGGGCGGGGGAACGCTAGCACACACGCTGGCGCCCTCAGGCAAGCGGATACTGCTGCTCGAACGCGGCGACTTCCTCCCGCGCGAGACCCAGAACTGGGGTCCCGGCCCGGTATTCGTGGAGGGCAGGTACATCTCGCCCGAGACCTGGTATGACTCCGACGACAAGCCATTCCAGCCGCAGGTGCACTACTTCGTCGGCGGCGCCACGAAGCTCTACGGAGCCGCGCTTTACCGGCTGCGCCCGGAAGATTTCGGCAGCCTCCAGCACGCCGATGGCCTGTCGCCGGAGTGGCCGCTGAGCTACGACGACTTCGAGCCGTGGTACACGAAGGCCGAGTGGCTGTACCAGGTCCACGGGAACCACGGTGAGGATCCCACCGAGGGCCACTACTCGAAGCCGTACCCGCACCCGGCGGTCTCGCACGAGCCGCGGATCCAGCAGATCTCCGATGACCTGCTGGCCGGCGGTTACCATCCGTTCCACGCGCCGTGCGGCATCCTCCTCGATGAGGCCAACCGGCCGGCCAGCCAGTGCATCCGCTGTGCGTGGTGCGATGGCTATCCGTGCCTCGTGCACGCAAAGTCCGACGCCGACATCATCGCGGTGCGTCCCCTGCTGGACCTGCCGAACGTGACCTTGCTGGTGAACGCCGAGGTCAAGCGACTGGGGACGGACGCGGCAGGCAGAAGTGTCACGAGCGTGGAAGTGACGCGCGGCGGCAATGACGAGGTCTACGAGGCTGACGTCGTGGTGGTCGCAGCCGGCGCGTCCAACAGCGCCAAGATCCTGCTCCGGTCGGCCTCCGACCAGCACCCGGCTGGCCTGGCAAATGGCTCCGACCAGGTCGGCCGCAACTACATGTTCCACAACAGCAAGGCCATCGTGGCGCTTGGCAAGGAGCCCAACGACACGGTATTCCAGAAGACCGTTGCCCTGAACGACTTCTACTTCGCCGGGAACGGCCGGGAGTGGCCGCTGGGCAACATCCAGCTGCTCGGAAAGTCAAACGCGATGGCCATGAAGGGCGAGGAACCGAAGCTGACCAAGCTCGCGCCGCGCTTCAGTCTGGACGAGGTCGCTCACCATGCCGTCGACTTCTGGCTGACAACCGAGGACGTTCCCAAGCCAGGCAACCGCGTCACCGTCGATCAGGACGGCCGCGTGCACCTCGCCTACACGGCGACGAACGACGCTGAGGCGACCGGCCTCTACCACGAACTCAGGAAAATCCTCAACCACATCGGGATGGCTTCCCACCATGTCCTCGATAAGAACTTCTACATGAGCATGGACGTCCCCGTGGCGGGCGTCGCCCACCAGGCCGGCACCTGCCGGTTCGGCACCGATCCCGCGACTTCCGTGCTCGACGTCAACTGCAAGGCCCACGAACTCGACAACCTTTACGTCGTCGACACGAGCTTCTTCCCCAGCATCGGGGCGGTGAACCCGGCGCTTACCGCGATGGCCAACGCGATCCGCGTCGGCGAGCACCTGCTGAGCCGGATGGCATAAGTGCGCTCAGACCCGATTACCGGAAAACACCAGCGGCCAGATATTCCTATCCCGACTGCGAAAGGCCTCGGCCGATGAGCACCTTCCCGCCTATTGCCGACTACGGGTTCCTGTCGAATTGCGAGCAGAACTGCCTAGTCGCCCCGGACGGGGCGGTCGAGTGGCTGTGCCTGCCCCGCCCGGACTCCCCGAGTGTCTTCGGGGCGCTGCTGGACCGGTCTTCCGGATTGTTCCGGTTCGGTCCCGCCAATACGCACGTCCCGCAGCACCGGCGGTACGTGCCAGGCACGATGGTGCTGGAAACGACCTGGCAGACTCCGACCGGCTGGATGGTCGTCCAGGACTTCCTGGCCATGGGCCCGGTCCAGCATGAGGGACGGCGGCCGGACTACCACCGGGCGCCGGCTGACTTCGGCGCCATCGGCGCGCTGGTCCGGATCGCCACCTGCATCAGCGGCCGGGTGGAGGTCGCCGTGAACTGCGGGCCGCTGTTCGAGTACGGCCGAATCGGTGGCACCTGGAGCTACCAGGGCGACAGCTATGACGCGATGACCATCACCGCCGCAGAAGGAGACATGCGGCTTGAGCTGAGCGGCACCGTCCCGCTTGGCGTCCTCGGCGCCCGCTGCTACGGCCGCACCACGCTCACCCCAGGAGAGTCGGCCTACGTCGCGCTGTCCTGGGGCCACGGCCAGGTTCCGGCTGACCTGGACGCCGCACGCGCCGCGCTGGACTGCACCGTCAATTTCTGGCGTGACTGGCTGAGCTCAGCCAAGATCCCTGACCACCCGTGGAAGACCTACCTCGACCGCAGCGCGCTGACCCTGAAGGGACTCAGCTACGCCCCCACCGGCGCCATCATGGCCGCGTCAACGACCTCGCTGCCGGAAACCTGGGGCGGGGCCCGCAACTGGGACTACCGCTTCACCTGGATCCGGGACTCGGCGTTCATGCTCCGCTCGCTGTACCGCCTCGGCTTCGACTGGGAAGCGATCGAGTACTGGGGCTTCGTCATCGACGCGGTCAGCGGGGGTGACCTCAACAGCAAGTTCGGGCTTCAGATCATGTACGGCATTGACGGGCGGCGCGACCTGACCGAGAAGACCCTCGACCATCTGTCCGGGTACCGCGGGGCGCGCCCGGTCCGGGTGGGGAATGGTGCCTGGGATCAGCAGCAGCATGACGTCTGGGGGATGATTCTCGACGCGGTAGATGTCCAGTTCCACCGGGGAGCGAGCACGATAGTGATGCCGGTGTGGAACGGCCTGGCCGGTTTCGTGGATGAAGCCCTGAACCGCTGGCATGAGCCCGACCAGGGTATCTGGGAAGTCCGGGGCGACCCCAAGCATTTCACCGCGTCGAAGGTGATGTGCTGGGTCGCGGCCTCGCGCGGCGCCGATCTCGCCGAGGAACGCGGCGATGCCGAACGAGCCAAGCGGTGGCGGGCCGGCGCTGACGAGATCAAGGCCGAGATCCTGGCCAAGGGCCTCAGCAAGCGGGGCGTGTTCCGCCAGCACTACGAGACCGACGGCCTCGACGCATCGCTCCTGCTCCTGCCCATCATGGGATTCCTGCCCCCCACCGATAAGCGCATCAAGGCCACCGTGCTGGCCATCGCCGACGAACTGACCGAGGACGGCCTGGTCCTGCGCTACAAGGTCGAGGGAACCGACACCGGGTTCGAGGGCAAAGAAGGCACCTTCACCATATGCTCATTCTGGCTGGTGACCACGCTGGCCATGATCGGCGAAACCGAACGCGCTCACGCCCTGTGCCAGAAGCTGCTGTCGTTCGCCGGCCCGCTGCAACTGTACGCCGAGGAGATCGACACCAGTACCGGCGAGCACATGGGCAACTTCCCGCAGGCCTTCACCCACCTGGCCCTGATCGAGGCTGTGTCTCTGCTCATCGAGTCCGAGCCGGACGCCAACCGCGCTGCCTCTATCGGGTAAGCCGCGAAACCCCGCGGGGGCCGGGAGGTGGCGCGAAACCCCGCGGGGGCGGGAGATGACTGGACGAGGGTTCCCGTCGGCCGGGATGGACCTCAGGAGTAGCCCCGGTGCGGGTCGGCGAGCACCACGATGGACCGGGGGCCGACGGTGATGTGATCACCGGCGGCTCGCGGCGCGGCCACGGGACCCGCGGCTGCGGCCGGCGCGTAGGTAACTATGGCGGTCTGCCAGGCAGCGTTCCGCCTGGTGACCGGGAGCACGAACGCTAGCGGCTCCCACCAGGCATTGACCAGGACCAGGAAGTCGTCGTCGAGCAGGGGGATGCCGTCCTCCGCAGGGTCCGGGTCATCCGCGCCGTCGAGATAGATGGCCAGCGACCGAGCGTCAGGGTCAGCCCAGTCCGCGCCGGTCATCGGCGTGCCCGCGGGCGTGAACCAGCCGAGCTCGGCCGCCTCCACCCCGCCCAGGAAGCGGCGGCGCCGGAACACCGGGTGCTCCCTGCGGAACGCGATCAGGCGCCGGGTAAACGCCAGCAGGTCATCGTCCACGCCGGACCAGTCGAACCAGGTGATCTCGTTGTCCTGGCAGTAGGCGTTGTTATTGCCCTGCTGGGTGCGGCCGAACTCGTCCCCGCCGAGCAGCAGCGGCACGCCGAACGACAGCAGCAAGGTGGTGAGCATGGCCCGAGCCTGCCGCTGGCGCAGGGCCAGGATGTCCGGATCGGTGGTGGCGCCCTCCGCGCCGCAGTTCCAGGAACGGTTGTCGCTGGTGCCGTCGCGGTTGTTCTCGCCGTTGGCCTCGTTGTGCTTGTCGTTGTAGGACACCAGATCCCGCAGCGTGAAGCCGTCGTGCACGGTGAACAGGTTCACCGACGCGGTCGGCCGGCGCTGGCCCGGGCCGCTGTAGAGATCCGACGAGCCGGTGAACCGGGTGGCGAACTCGCCGATCCCGATCGGGTGGCTGCGCCAGAAGTCGCGCATGCTGTCGCGGTACTTCCCGTTCCACTCGCGCCACAGCGGGGGGAAGCGCCCCAGGTCGTAGGAGTCCATCTGGCCCACGTCCCACGGCTCCGCGATGAGCTTCGACTGGGCCACCACCGGATCCTGCGCCACGAGATCGAAGAACGCCGAGACCTGGTCGAACCCGCCGTCCTGGCGGGCCAGCGTGGGCGCGAGGTCGAAGCGGTAGCCGTCGACGTGCATCTCGGTGATCCAGTACCGCAGCGAGTCCATGATCAGCTGAAGGGTCAGCGGGTCCCCGGCGTTGAGCGAGTTGCCGCAGCCGGTGGTGTCGACGTACCGGCTCGGGTCGCCGGGTTCGAGCCGGTAGTACGCGGGGTTGTCCAGGCCGCGGAAGCACAGCGTGGGGCCGTCGGGCCCGGCTTCGCAGGTGTGGTTGAACACCACGTCGAGCAGGACCTCCAGGCCCGCCGCGTGCAGGGCGTCGACCATGGCCTTGAACTCGGCGACCTGGCCGCCGGGCTTCCCGGCCCGTACCGCCGCCGAATAGCCGCCGTGCGGCGCGAAGTACCCGATCGTGTTGTAACCCCAGTAGTTCGTCAGCCCTTCGGCCGGGAGGAAGGACTCCGGCACGTTCTGGTGCACCGGCAGCAGCTCCACGGCGGTCACGCCGAGGTCCACCAGGTGGGCCACGGCCGCCTTGTGCCCGAGCCCGGCGTAGGTACCGCGCAGCTCGGCGGGCACGCCCGGATGCCGCATGGTGAACCCCTTGACGTGCACCTCGTAGATGATCGTGTCGGAGTAGCGCCGCCGCACCGGGCGGGTGTCGGTCCAGGCGAACGGCTCGCCGGTGACCAGGCTGCGCGGCATGTGCCCGGCGGAGTCCAGGGCGCTCGGCGCGCCGGGATCGTCCACCGCGTAGCCCAGCACCTCCGGCCCGAACCTGACCTCGCCGTTGATCGCCCGCGCGTACGGGTCGAGCAGCAGTTTCGCCGGGTTGCAGCGCAGGCCCCGGCCCGGATCGTACGGGCCGGTGACGCGGTACCCGTAGGCCTGCCCGGGCCCGACCCCGGGGACGAAGCCGTGCCAGACGCCGGCGTCGTAGTCGGTCAGCGGTACCTGGGTTTCCCGGCCGGTGCCGTCGAACAGGCACAGCGTCATCGCGTCCGCAATGCTGGAGGCCACCGCGAAGTTCGTCCCGCCGTCCCGGACCGTGGCGCCGAGCGGGAACTGGCTTCCGGGCCGCGCGATCACGCCCGGCTCGGCCGAGACGGCGCTCATCGCCCGGTATCCGTCCAGACGCTGCGGACGACGATTCCGATATCTTCGACCGCTCCATGCCGGCGGCGGATCACGTCGGCGATCACCCCGGTCCAGCCGGTCTGGTGGAAAGCGCCGATCGCGGCGCCGTTGTCGCCGTGGAAGTACTCGCTGAAGATCAGGTTGTCGTGCCACGCGGGGTCGGTTTGCATCAGCTCGGTCCCGCCGAAGCAGGGCCGTCGGCCGTCGGGGCCGCGCGTGAAGATCGAGATGAGCCGGTCCTGCAGGTCGGCGGCAATCTCGTCCAGGGCCAGCTTCCGGCCCGATCCAGTCGGGTACTCGATCGTGAACTCGTCACCGAAGAACCGGTGGTAGCGTCCCAGCACGCTGATCACCAGGTAGTTCAGGGGGAACCAGATCGGGCCGCGCCAGTTGGAGTTCCCGCCGAACATGGAGGTGGTGGACTCGGCCGGCTCGTAGTCGATGCTCGCCCGTACTCCTTCGACGTCGAGCTCGTAGGGATGGTCGCGGTGCCAGGCCGAGAGGGCGCGCAGGCCGTGCGGGGACAGGAACTCGCTCTCGTCGAACAGCTTGGTGAACAGCTTCTCGAGCCGGCCCACGCCCGCCAGGCTCAGCAGCATGCGCTGCTCGCCGAGTTCCCCGCGCACCATCCCGATCTCATGGAGCTTCTCCCGGTCCGCCAGGCCCCGGCGCCCCAGGAACCCGGCGAACTGCTTGCCGACCACCAGCGACTGCTGGAGATCACTCTCGCCGATGACCACGGCCGCCAGGACCGGGATGATGCCGACCATCGACCGCACCTTCACCGGCACGACCGCCCCGCTCGGCGTTACCAGCCTGTCGTAGTAGAGTCCGTCGGCCTCGTCCCACAGCCCGAGGCCCTCCAGCGCTTCGCTGATCGCGGCGAAATGCTCCATGAACTTCAGTACGAGATCCACGCCCGGCCGCTGGCCGGACCGGTTCAGGATCATGGCCATGGTGGCCATCGCGATCGCGTAGAAACCCATCCACCCGGTGGCGTCGGACTGCTCCAGGACGCCGCCGACCGGCAGGTGCGAGCGGTCGATCGGGCCGATGTTGTCCAGCCCTAGGAAGCCGCCCTCGAACAGGTTGTTGCCCTCGGCGTCTTCCCTGTTCACCCACCAGGTGAAGTTGACCAGCAGCTTGTCGAAGACCCGGCTGATGAAGTCGATATCCCGGGCGCCGTCGATCGCGAACACCTCCACGGCCGCCCACGCCTGCACCGGCGGGTTCACGTCACCGAAGTCCCACTCGTAGGCAGGGAGCGCCCCGTTGGGATTCTGAAACCATTCCCGGCACAGCAGGATCAGCTGGTACTTCGCGAACGCGGGATCCACGTGCGCCAGTGCCACGCAGTGGAACGCCAGATCCCACGCGGCGAACCACGGGTACTCCCACTTGTCCGGCATCGACATGATGTCGAAGGCATCGAAGTTGCGCCACCGCGAGTTCCGGCCCGTCAGCCGCTGCGGCGGCGGCGTCGGCTGCGTCGGGTCGCCGTCCAGCCAGCGGGCCACGTCGTAGTAGAACAGCTGCTTGCTCCACAGCATCCCGCCGAACGCCTGCCGCATCACCAGCGCCTCGTCGGCGCTCGCCCCGGCCGGGGTCAGCTCGGCGTAGAACTCGTCGGCCTCGGCCCGCCGCTGCGCGATCACCTCGCCGAACAGCGCGCCGAGCGGGTCGCCCGCCTTTCCGCTGGCCGCCCTCGCCGGTGGCGTCCGCAGCCGCAGCCGCAGCTCGGCGGTCTCGCCGGGCTGGACCGTCACCTGGTACCAGAGCGAGCACTTGGTGCCCTTGCGCTCGGGGTTAACGGTGGCCGCCCCGCTCACTACGTGGTCGTTGATGCCGTCCTTGGGATACGGCGTGACCGGTGCGGCGCCGAACAGCCGCTGCTCGTTGGTCTCGTTCTCGCAGAACACCGCCGTCGGCAGCGTCCCGTCCGGTCCCGGGCCGGCCAGCCACTCCATCGGGCCCACGAACGGATGGTCGATGCCCACCGCCGACTCGCCCACCGCCTGCATGGTCGGCTTGGGCGCGTCCACATCCCAGGACCAGGTGTTGCGGAACCATGCGGTCGGCAGTACATGGAGGGTGGCCGGCTCCGGGCCCGCGTTGGTCACCTGCACGGCCATCAGCAGATCATCGGCGCTGGCCTTGGCGTAGTGGACCTCGACGATCCAGTACCGGCTCTCGTCGAACACCCCGGTATCCAGCAGCTCGTACTCGGGCTGCTCGCGGTTACGGACCCCGTTCTGGTCGATGAGGTCCTGGTAGGGGAACGCGGCCTGCGGATAGTGGTAGCGCCACCGGTTCCACGCATGGCTCGGCAGCGCGTCGAGATACCACCAGTACTCTTTGACATCTTCCCCGTGGTTGCCCTGCGCGCCGGTCAGCCCGAACGCCCGCTCCTTCAAGATCGGATCCCGCCCGTTCCACAGCGCCAGGCCCAGGCACAGCCGCTGCTCCACATCGCAGAATCCGGCCAGGCCGTCCTCCCCCCAGCGGTAAGCGCGGGACCTGGCGTGATCATGGGGCAGGTAGTCCCACGCCTCGCCATCCGCGCTGTAGTCCTCCCGCACCGTCCCCCACTGCCGCTCACTGACATACGGCCCCCACCGGTACCAGTCCCCCGCCTGGCGAAGCCCGTCCTCTAGCTTGCCGAATCCCGCCACCCGCTCACGTTCCGCGCCCACTGGCGTCCCTCCGTTTCGGTGTACAGCACCTGCGCAGGTGAGGCCGGGCCTCGTGATCCGGTGTGATCGCGGCGTGCCAGCCGAAATGCGCAGCCAACCACCAATTCCTTCTTAGCAGGCGGACAAGGCAAGTTCATCACCTTGGGAGGGTGATAGGTCCCGGTTCTCCCGTCATCACCCCAGCGGAGTGAAGACATTGGCCGATTAGAGTGTTTGCGTTGGTCGCCCTGCGATCAATTGGCAGCCATGCATTGAACGATTGGCAAATCATTGATGAACGTAGCGTTATGAAAGGTCGGCGTGACAGGACCCAGCGCTTATTTGCGGGTGCGCGCGCGGCGTTCCGCCTCCGATATCGCCCAGGCTGCATTGACCAGCCCGATGTGGCTGAAGGCTTGCGGGAAGTTGCCCCGCAGCTCACCCGAAACGGCGTCGACCTCCTCGGCGAGCAGCCCGACGTCGTTCATGAAGGCGATTGCGCGCTCGAATACCACGCGGGCCCGGTCCAGCTGCCCCGCTAGGGCGAGCGCCTGAGCAAGCCAGAAGGTGCACATGAGGAAGGTGCCCTCCCCGCCGGCCAGGCCGTCGACGCCCTCCTGCGTCCGGTAGCGGTAGACGAGCCCTCGGTCATCAGTGAGGTGCGCGTCGATCGCGTCGATGGTCGCGAGCATCCGCGGGTCGTCAGCCGGGAGGAAGCCGACATTCGCCATCATCAGGTTGGCGGCGTCGAGCGCTGTGCTGCCGAAGTACTGTGTGAACGCGTTGGCCTGCTCGTTCCAGCCGTCGCGGACCACGGTCTCCCAGATCTTGTTCCGCGTGGTCTTCCACCGGCCGGCTCGGTCGCCGGCGTCGATGAGGTCGGCAAGCGCCAGGGCGCGGTCCAGCGCAACCCAGCACATGACCTTGGAGTAGAGGAAGTGCTGAGGATCACCGCGAATCTCCCAGATGCCCTGATCTTTCTCCACCCAGTGGGTGGCGGCCGCGTCGGCGCACGCCACCAGGAAGCGCTTGGTGTCGCCGTCGATCTCGGAGAGGTGGCCAGCGAGGCGGCGGGCCGCACCGAGCAGTTCGCCGTACACGTCGATCTGCTGCTGGTCCCAGGCACCGTTGCCGACCCGGACCGGGCGGCTGTCACGCCAGCCAGGCAGGTGTCTGAGCTCGCGCTCGGACAGGTCGTGCTCTCCCCCGATGCCAAACATGATCTGCAGCCCGGCGCCCGTGCCCAGCGACGAGGCGGCAGCCGTGGTCATGAACGCAAAGAAATCGCCGGCCTCGTCCGGGCAGGCGGCCACCCACAGGGCCTCCATGGTGAAGCTCGCGTCGCGCACCCAGGCATAGCGGTAGTCCCAGTTGCGCCCTCCCCCGGCGAACTCCGGCAGCGACGTCGTGGCGGCGGCAATGATCGCGCCGCTGGGCTGGAAGGACAGCCCTTGCAGGACGATGCCGCTGTGGTGCACGAGGTCCGCCCACGGGCCGTCGTATGTCTGGTGCAGGGCTGACCACGAACGCCACGCCTCGACGGTGCGGGTCAGGATCTCTGCGAGATCCGCCTGCGACCAGACGCGGGCCGGGATTTCCTCAAGCGTCGAACGGTGCACCGCGAGGTAGACCTCCTCGCCGGCGCGCAACCTGCGCCGCCCGTGGGCGCGCGGGCCGTCGATGCTCAGGCCGTCGGCGGTGAGGACCAGCCACTCGGCACCGCCGCGCGCGGTGATACCCCCCGGCACGCTGCCGAGCACCGGCACGATCAGCCCGTACTCGGGGCGGGGCTGGTAGTCGACCTCGACCTCGACCTCGCCGTCGGTACAGGCGAGCTTGCGCACCAGCAAGTGCGGCACGTCCCTGCCGATCCGGTGGCCGCAGTTGTCCGGACCGAGCGCCATCGCGTCGGTCAGCACGAACGTGCCAGCGCTGGTGCTGAACGTTGTCTCCAGCACGAGCGTCCGATCGAGGTAGCGCCGGCTGCTGGTCCAGCTGCCGACCGGCGACACCTGCCAGTGCCCGGCCGTATCTCCTAGCAGCCGGCCCAGCACCGACGGACTGTCGAAGCGCGGGAAGGCGAGCCAGTCGACAGAGCCGCTGGTCGTCACCAGGGCGCTCGAGTGGCGGTCGGACAGCAGGGCATGGTCGGCGATCGGCGTGGTGGACATGAGCAGGCTCCCATCATCGGGTCGGTGCCGCAGCCTCATGCGTACTGACCCACGGGTAGCAGCGTTCATCGGCTGATGCAGTCCACTGTCACATTGCTAGCTCCGTGGCGCCCAGGAAAGTCTCTGGCCGGACCCCCGGGCTGCCGGCCCGGGCGGAGCTCGAGGCCGCCTTCCGGCCACGACCGTTGTTACCTGTCCCGCGGGCCTCACTCCCCGGGAAGCCGAGGTACTGTCGCTCATTGCCACCGGGCTTACCCCGCCGCGAGACAGCCCCGGCTGAAGGTTTCCACGTAGTTCAGGCCGCCCGAGCAGAACCGAGCACCAGGAGATAACGGATGCCGCACGCTACCGCCGCGGGCGGAGGCACACTTCGACAGCGGTGCCGCGTCTGGGCGGCCAGGTCGATTTCCGCAGCGGTGGCGCCAGCGGCCCTAGCGAGCCGCGCAACCGCCGAAGATGCGCCGAAGGACGACGGGTGATTCCGCGGTCGGTGGCGCAAGCTGACGAGGCGGCGCGCCGTTGAAGACGATCATCGTTGCCGGCGCGGTGGCACTGGTCACCGCCCTATTCGGAACGCCTCTGCTCATCAGGCTGCTGCAGCGGAAAGGCTACGGCCAGCCGATCAGGGTGGAGGGCCCCAAGTCGCACCAGACCAAGCGGGGCACGCCGACAATGGGCGGTGCGGTCTTCGTGATCGCGTCGCTGATCGGCTACGTGGTCGGGCACGCGGCCACCGACGATCCGATTACGGCCTCGGGTGTCCTGGTGCTGCTGCTGATGACGGGCCTGGGCATAGTCGGGTTCATCGACGATTTTCTCAAGATCTTCCGACAGACAAGCCTCGGGCTGCGCGGCGGCGCGAAAGTGGTGGGCCAGGTCGTTATCGCTGCCGTGTTCGCGGTGGAGATACTGCAGCATCCCGACAGATTTGACCTGACACCCGCTGACGCGCATCTATCGTTCCTGCGGGACTTCGGCCCGGCGATCGGCACGCTGCCCTTCGTGGTCTGGGCAGTCATCATGGTCGTCGGCACCTCCAATGCGGTGAACGTGGCCGACGGGCTGGATGGGCTGGCAGCCGGCGCGACCGGGCTGGTGCTGGCGGCGTACGTGATGATCGGCATCTGGCAAGAGCGCAACGACGTTACGCTTTTCCTGGCACCGCAGAACTATGCGGTCCGTGATCCGCTCGACCTGGCGGTGGTTGCCGCCGCGGTGCTCGGGGCTTGCTTCGGCTTCTTGTGGTGGAACGCGCCACCGGCCAAGATCTTCATGGGTGACACCGGGTCACTGGCCCTGGGCGGAGTGCTGGCTGGGCTTGCCATCTGCACCAAGACGCAGCTGCTGCTGATCATTCTGGGCGGGCTATTCGTGATCATCACGATGTCTGACGTGATTCAGGTCGGCTTCTACAAGGTGACCAGGCGCCGGGTGTTCAAGATGGCGCCGCTGCAGCACCACTTCGAGATGCTCGGCTGGGCGGAGACGACGATCGTGATCAGGTTCTGGCTGATCTCTGGCCTCTGCGTGGCGCTCGGCCTCGGTATCTTCTACGCGTCCTGGCTGCTGGCCTGACGCGCGTACTCTCTCCGCCGGCGCGGCGCGCCATCGCGTTAGCGCTCCGGTAGTCCTTACCCAGCTATCCGGCGCTGGTTTCGATTCGTTGCAGGATTCGCTCGGACGCGGTGCGCAGCTGCCGCAGCTGGGCCGGGGTGAGGGCGTCGATCACCAGCTCGCGGACCTTCGCCACATGGGCGGGTGCGCTAGCGGTAAGCAGGCGCAGCCCGGCTGGGGTGAGGATCGCGCTGGTGTACCGGCCGTCGTCCGGGTCGGGTTCCCGCCGGACGAGCTGGCGCCGCTCCAGGCGCGTGATCAGGTGCGACAGCCGGGACAGCGAGGCGTTCGTGACGTCGGCAAGCTCACTCATCCGCATCGTGTTGCCGGCGTTTTCGGACAGCCTGGCCAGGGCGTGGTATTCGAGGAAGCTGAGCCCGGCGTCGTGCTGCAGCTGGCATTCCAGCGCCCACCGCAGCTCATGCATCGCCGCGTTGAAGGCCCGCCAGGTGTCCTGCTGCTCGTCGTCCAGCCACCGGGGAGACCCGGCGGCTGCCGTTCGGTTGAGGGTCACCGGCTGAGACTAACACTTCACTTGACGGTTCAAGTAAAACGGCTTACGGTGACTTGAAGATTCAAGTTAAATGCGCCGCACTCCTCATGACGCAGGCATCGATTTCGCTACGAAGGAGAACCAGCTATGAGCATGACCCAGGCATCTGACCGTTACACCGCGCTGCCTGATGAGCAGGCGCTGGCGGCGACGGTTGTCGCGCTGGAGGAGCACGGGTTCAGCGTCGAGGTCGTCGACGGGTTTGACGCGGCGCGCGAGGCCGTGCTGGCTCGCATCCCGGCGGGCTCCTCGGTGATGACCAACACCTCGGTGACGCTTCAGGAGACCGGGATCGCGGATGCGATCAACGATGGCGGGCCCTATGAGTCGGCGCGTAACAAGATGTTCGCGCTGGATTTCGCGACCCAGGCGCAGGAGATGAAGGCAATCGGCGGCCAGCCCGATTACGCCCTGGGCAGCGTGCACGCCATCACCCGCGACGGAACTCTCGTCATCGCCTCCGCGTCCGGCAGCCAGCTCGCCTCCTACGCCTGGGGCGCCGCCAGCGTCATCTTCGTCGTCGGCGCGCAGAAACTCGTGCCCACCACCGAGGCGGCGCACGAGCGGATCTACCAGCACAGCCTGAAGCTCGAGGATGCCCGCGCCTATGCGGCCTACGGGCAGCACAGCTCAGTGGGGAAGATTCTGGAGATCCACCAGGAACTGCCCGGCCGCATCCATGTCGTCCTCATCCGCCAGCCGGTCGGCTTCTGAGCAGGCACGCCCAGCAAAAGTTCCGCCGCCAGCCTGTCCGCACCAGGAGAACTCCCATGACACGCAACGCCATACGGCAGGAGCACGAACCGGGCCTGGAGCCGGTGGAAGCGGCGGTCGATCACGTCCGTGGGTCGCCCGGCGGCCGTCTGATCGTCGAGTACGGCGACTACGAATGCCCGTACTCGCGGCAGGCGTTCCGGGCGATCGAGCGCGTCGAGGAAGAACTGGCCGGAGGCGTCAGGTTCGCGTTCCGGCACTTCCCGCTGACCGGGATCCACCCGCACGCCCTCGCCGCGGCGGCGGCGGCCGAGGCCGCGGCGCTGCAGGGCCGGTTCTGGGACATGCACGAACTGCTGTTCCACCGCCAGAAGACACTCCAAGACGGCGACCTGCGCGGGTACGCCGCCGGGCTCGGGCTCGACATGACGGCGTTCGACCGCGACCGGGCCGGTGCCGCCGTGCTGGAGCGCATCCGCCGGGACATGCGAAGCGGCACCGCAACGGGCGAAGTCCTCGGCACCCCGACCCTGTTCATCGACGGCGTCGTGCACCGGGGCGGCTACGACCCGGCAACCTTGCTGGCGGCGCTGGCCGATGAGCACGATCTGCGCGCACACTGACAGCTGCCCGGCATCCGATCGCCCGCTCCGCTGAGCCGGGAGAGGACTGGAGCTGGTGCTATCTCGATAACGTGGCGTTCGTGGTGACGGGATCATGACCGGCGGCGCGTAGCGGCACGTATCAGAACCGCGCCTGCTGACTCCAACAGGGCGACGGCGAATTCCCTTCGCCCGCATCACGGGGGCATGGCCGACTCGGCCTGCATGTGCATGACTCGGAGGATCCAGCATGAGCAACGAGAACAACCCGTCTCCCAGTACCGGCGCGGACCGGTTCAGCGAGCAGAGCCAGAACGTCATGGCCGCCCGGCGCGAGTTCCCGGCAACCGCCGCCGCCATGGCGGCCATCGTGCCCGGCGGGCTATACGGCACCGACGGCGCCAACCTGTACCTGATCGACACGGCCACCGGCGCCGCGAGCCTGATCGGCCCGCACGGCCCGGTCGAGTTCGCTATCGGCGCGCTCGCGTTCGCCGACAACGGCGTCCTCTATGGCATCAGCCTCACCGACGACGCCCAGCTGTATCGGATCGACGTGACCACCGGCGCAGCCAGCGCCATCGGCCCGCTTGGTATCGGGTTCATCTTCGAGGGCGGCCTCACGTTCGACGCGGCGGGCCGCCTCATCGGCGTCGACCAGGGCAACGACAACACCGCCACCACCTTTGAGATCAACACCGCTACTGGCGCCGCCACGATCATCGGTCCGCCGGGCGGCCAGGCCCGCGACATCAACGGCCTGACCCGCGACGATACCGTCGTGTACGGCATCGACCGGCCCAGTAACAGCCTCGGCCGCCTAGACGTCGCCACCGGTTCCTACACGCAGATCGGCCTCACCGGGGCCACTATCGGCGACACCGGCGGCCTGGCGTTCGACGAGGCCACCGGCGCGCTGTACGCCACCTTCGCCGCGGACGGCGGGTTCTACCGCATCGATCCGGCCACCGGAACCGCCACCCTGATCGCGGTGAACCGAGTCGACTACGGGCTCGCGTTCGCCCCGCAGGAGAAGCCGGGCAAGCTGCTCACCTACAGCGTGAAGTTCGTCTGCGGGGTGCAACAGAGCCAGGAACCCGAGCAAGCCGTCGTGCGCCCCGGCGTCTACGCCACCGAAATCAACATCCACAACTACCACGACGTGCCGGTGCGGATCCTCAAGTACGTGCTCCCGCTGGTGTACGGGGACAAGGTCATCGGGCGAGAGCCGGACCTTACCGGCATCCGCGGCAAGGACGCCATTACTATGCCGCCCAACACCGCGACGATGGACGACTGCTACCGCATCGGCCAGTTGCTGTATGGCTCACCGCCTCCCCAGCCGCTGCCGCTCACCGTCGGCTTCCTGGAACTGGTGACCACCGCGCCCGTGGCGGTGGACGTGGTCTACACGGCCACCGACCCGTCCGGCCGGACGCTGACCATGGACGTCCAGCGGGTGGAAGGCCGGACCAAGTAGCCCGATCGCCGCGGTGTCCCGCTCGTGCCGTATCAAGTCGTCTGCCCGAGCACCCTGGCCTGGCTGGCCGGCAGCCCGTTCGCGAAGCATGCGGGGAACAGGCCCTGCTTGACGTAGGCGTCGAACACGCCGGCTGGCGCGCCGGGGAACGGCGCGAGGTTGAAGATGGTGGTCGGATCCGCCGCCACGACGCAGGAGCCAGGCACGGCGGTGACGAGCTGCCCGATGGTCTGGCCCTTATCAGGCGCGAAGGCGTCCACCTAGACGAGGGCCTTGACCTGCTTGTCGCCGGTCGCGGCGTTGGTGATGACGGCACCGCCGAAGGAGTGCCCGACCAGGACGATGGGGCCGGAAATGGTGTGCAGGAAGTCGGCGAGGAACGCAGGGTCGAATGCCAGGCCCTGCAGCGGGTTCGGTGGCACGTCGACCGTGTAACCGTCCCGCTGCAGTTGCCGCACTACCCCGTTCCAGCTGGCACTGTTAGCCCAGGCGCCGTGCTCCAGCACGACCGTGGGCAGCCGCCCGGACGCGTGCTGAGAGGCCACCGACGAGCTGGCGGAGGCGGCAACGCCGCCTGCCACGGCCAGCCCTGCCGCTGCGGCCAGGCCGGTGACTATCCCGCCCCACCTATACAGGCGGCGGCGAGCTGATTCGATCTTCTTCACAAGAATCTCCTCTGGTACGCATGTAACCGATGCGCATCGCCAGCAGGCCTCCGGGCGACAACGCAATGAGGCTTGCCGCCCGAGCTAACCTGCATGCAGAAAACAGCAATAAACAGCAATAATGTCGGCTAGGAATTGTCCTTGATTCAGGAAAAGCACAAGCAGTGTCGCTGCTCCCGATTAAACGATCCGAGTGAGTTCCGCCGTCGGCTACAAGGTCGGGATGAGGCCGCCGTCGATAACGAAGTCCGCTCCGGTGATGTTCGCTGCCCGGTCGCTTGCCAGGTAGACGACCAGGTCGGCGACCTCCTCGGGCTGGGTGAAACGTCCGGTCACCATCTGGCTGGCGGCCTGGCTGGCCACGTCCTTCGGATCAGTGCCGGTTGCCGCACTCACCGTCGCGGCGACTCCCCCTTGGCCAAGCCACAGGTCGGTGGCTACCGGACCGGGGCTCACGGTGTTCACCCGGATGCCATGCGGCCCGACCTCCTTGGACAGTGCCTTGGAAAAGCTCGCCAGGGCCGCTTTGGCTGCGCTGTAATCCAGTACGGCGGGGTCGGGCAGGTGCGCATTGACCGAGCAGGTGCTGATGATCGCACCTTTGCCGGCTGCGATCATGACAGGCAATACGCTGCGCGTGGCGCGCACCGCCGCCATCAGATTGATCTCCAGCGTGGCGTGCCAGTCCGCGTCGCTGATGCTAAGGAAGCCCCCGGTCCGGGCTGGGGCGCTACCGACATTGTTGATGAGGATGTCAATCCGGTCACCGGCCTGCGCGACCAGCGCGGCCGGTCCGGCCGCCCCGGCCAGGTCCACCAGCACGATCTCCGCCTGACCGGATTGCGCGAGTTCCGCTAGTTCGGCCGAGCTCCCCCTGGCGCCCGCGACGACGTGCGCCCCGCTGGCCACCAGCCCGCGGACGATCGCGAGCCCGATTCCCTTACTCGCGCCGGTGACGATGGCAATACGGCCGCTCAGATCCAGTTCCATGGTGGTTCGGTCCTTCCTGGAGTCCGCACATCTAGCTGACTATCTTGCTAACACATGCTCAACGCACTCTCGTCGTGCTAACTAGCAGCACGACGGCTCCAGGACGCCAGCACCGTGATCTTGCGCAGGTGGATCGATCCCAGCGAACTGCCCGAAGAAAGGGTGGCCGCCTGCCGGGCCCGCCCGGCGCGGGCCCGGCCACGCCTAGAGGCCTTGCTTGCTCAGTCAGGTCAGGGACAGCTCGGCCACCGCTGGCCAGCCGGCGTCGATGGTGAGCGAATGCCCGCGGTCGGAGAATTCCTCCAGGTCAGGCGGCGGGCGAGCTGGCCAGTAGGCCGGGTTCTGTGCACCCGCTCACGCGGGCCGGCGGCCATCCATCTGGGACTGCCATTGCTGGCAGCCTCATGCGGTCTGCCCGCGAGCATCGGGCGGGCCGCCCTCAAGCACTCCCGCAGCAGGCCGAAGCCTCCCTTCTTGATCTTGCTCCGGGTCGGGTTTACCAAGCCGCTCAGGTCACCCCGAGCGCTGGTGGTCTCATACCCCACCGGCAGATGTCAATGACCTGCGCAGCGGACTGTGGCATCGGCTCCAGACTGCGGGCTCGCCGAGACTACTGACCTCGACCATAGCCTTGGCAGGAGGTAATGTAATACGTGTCGGGAGTTATACGTATCAGGAGATTCGAATGCGGCTTAACAGCAAGGGCCAAGTAACCATCCCCGCTCCCCTACGCGAACGGCACGGCCTGCACGAGGGCGATGAGGTAGATGTCATCGAGGACGGAGAAACCTTGCGCATCGTCCGCGCCGAGGCCAGCAGCACTCGCGGGCAGCGGCTTGTGCACCGGATGCGTGGCCGGGCAACCACCACGATGAGCACCGACGAGCTGCTGGACCTGCTGCGTGGCGAATGAGCCGCGTCTCCGGGCAGTACCGGCGACTCAGCCGCCGGTCACTTTGGTGGATTCCAGCGTCATGCTCGACATCCTGACCCAGGATGTCGCCTGGGCACAGTGGTCCGGGGACGCCCTCACCCGGGCCCGGGATAACGGCACGCTGGTCATCAACCCGATCATCTACGCCGAGGTCTCGGCCGGGTTCGACCGGATCGAAGACCTCGACGACGCCGTCCCCGCAGACGACTTCGAACGCGAGCCTCTCCCCTACCAGGCAGGATTCATCGCAGGAAAAGCATTCCTCATCTACCGCAAGCGAGGCGGCCGGCGACGATCCCCGCTACCCGACTTCTATATCGGCGCACACGCCGCCGTACGCAGATACCGGCTCCTGACCCGCGACCCCGCCCGCTACCGCACCTACTTCCCCACCGTCGAACTGATCTGCCCGTAGGCACGCGCCACCGATGACTGCGATTCCGGACGGTTATCCGCAGCAAGGGCACCGCACGTCTCCGAGGCCAGGCGGCGGGCGAGCTGGCCTGTAGGCCGGGTTCTGTGCACCCGCTCGCGCGGGCCGGCGGCCATCCATCTGGGACTGCCATTGCCGGCAGCCTCGTGCGGTCTACCCGCGAGCATCGGGCGGGCCGCCCTCAAGCGCTCGCGCAGGCACCGCGGCCCGAAGAACGCGCTGCCCTCTTGACCTTGCTCCGGGTGGGGTTTACCAAGCCGCCGCAGTCACCTGCGGCGCTGGTGGTCTCTTACACCACCGTTTCACCCTTACCCCCGGCCAGGCCGGGGGCGGTCTGTTTTCTGTGGCACTTTCCCGCGGGTCACCCCGGGTCGGCGTTACCGACCACCCTGCCCTGCGGAGCCCGGACCTTCCTCGCCGCGCCATGAAAGCCATGACGCTGCGCGGCCGCCCGGCCGGCTCGCCCGCCGCTCCCCCGAGGATAGTGGGTTATCGCCCGGACCGCCGCAAGTGCCCGGTGTCGTTGAGTGACCGCAGCTGCACCGGGCCGTCGGCGAACCAGTCGATCTCCGTCAGCGACGCCACGTCGAGGTGGATGCGGAACATGGCGGCGGGCGGCGCGAGCAGTGCCCGGCAGGCCATTGCCTTGATCGGCGTGACGTGGCTGACCAGCAGCAACGTAGCGCGCGGATGGGCGGCGAGCAGCCGGTCCAGCGCAGCGAGCGCCCGTGCGCTGGCCTCGGCGAGGCTCTCGCCGCCAGGCGGCGAGACATCCGCGCTGGCCAGCCATGCGGACATCTCCTCCG
>CAVPPJ010000047.1:0-25866 GCA_963707065.1 uncultured Actinomycetes bacterium | reverse complement strand
GATCCCCGTCCCTGAGCCCGGGCCTGGCGAGCTGCTAGTCGAGGTCCGCGCCACCGCCGTCACCGCCGGCGAGCTGGACTGGCCGGAGACCTGGCCGGCCATCCCCTGCCATGACCTGTCCGGTGTCGTGGCCGCGACGGGCCCCGGGGTCACCGGCTGGCAGCCCGGTGACGAGGTCTACGGGCTGGTCGGATTCGACCGCCCCGGCGCGGCTGCCGGGTATGTCCTCGCCCCCGCCGCTGACCTGGCCCCCAAGCCCGCCGCCGTGGACCACGTCCAGGCCGCCGCCGTCCCGCTTGGCGCGCTTACCGCGTGGCAGGCATTGCACGAGCATGCGCGGCTGCAGCCCGGCCAGCATGTGCTGGTGCACGGCGGCGCCGGCGGGGTCGGCGGCTACGTCGTCCAGCTCGCTGCGCTGCACGGCGCCCGGGTGACCGCGACCGCGTCCGCGCGCGACCTCGCCTTCGTCACGGGCCTCGGCGCTAGCGACGTCATCGACTACGCGGGCCGGTTCGAGGACCAGGTCAGCGATGTCGACGTCGTGGTCGACCCGGTCGGCGGCGACACCATGGCCCGCTCCTGGCCCGTGCTGCGCAGCGGCGGGACCCTGGTCGCCATCGCGGACGAGCCGCCCGAGGGCAACGGCGGCCGGGAAGACGTTCGCGGCGTGTACTTCGTCGTCAGGCCCGACGGCGGCCAGCTGCGCGAGCTCGCCGTCCTGATCGACAAGCAGCAGCTCCGCCCGATGGTCTCGGCCGTTTTCGGGCTGAGCGACCTCCCAGCGGCGTTCCAGGCCCAGCGCGCCCGCCGTGTCCCCGGCAAGGTAATCATCAGCGTCGACGACGCGGCACGCCGCTAGCGCCACCTTCAGGCTGCCGACACCGCCGCCGCCGATCGAGCGATGCGCATCGAACTCAGCCGGGAACGTCAGCCGGTGGAGCCCTGCTCCCTTGACGATGCCGTTGGGCGCGCCGATCTTGAGAAGGAGTTCCCGGCTGCCGCCGTGCCAGCGTCGCAAGCGGGTGGATACAGCACCCTAGAGATACTCAAGTGACCCGGTATGATCTGGCATGGCCGAACGCTCCCTGACGCGAAAAATTGCGCTCAGCTTGGGGCTCTGGCACAAATAACGTGAAGGTAACGTTTCGATCTTGAAACGCGCGGCAGGTCGTACGGTCGAGACGGTCTGCGCCGGAGGTCGGTCGCGCGCTAGGACGCTGCTGAAGTAGTCGTTCACGTGGGTCACTGGCGCGAGCCGGGTTTGGTCTGGAATGACCGGGCTGGTTTCGTGTCATTGCCTGCGATAGGTGCCTTGACCTGGGAGAATCGTGGTATGGCGCTGGGCAGGGCACGGATCGGGCAGGGGTTTCAGGATCCGCGGGACATCCTGGGTGACCGGCTGCGGGAGGGGTCGTTGTACCGGCTGCTGGCCGATCACGGGCAGGTGATGTTCGGTGACGGCTATTTCGCTGACCTGTATACCGGGTCGGTGAAGGGGCAGCCGACGGTCCCGGCGCGGGTGGTGGCCACGGTGATGGTGCTGCAGGCTTTCGAGGGCCTGTCGGATCGGGAGGCGTGCGACCGGCTGGAGGCCGACCTGCGCTGGCAGGCCGCGGCCGGGGTCGATGCCGGTTACCGGGCGTTCCACCCGACGGTGCTGGTCGGGATGCGGAGCAAGCTGCGGGCCTCGGGGCGGCCGCGGCGGCTGTTCGAGGACACCAAGGTGGCCGCCCGTCGAGAGCGGGGTGATGAAGGGCCGGGCGCGGGTGCTGGATTCGACCGCGGTCTATGACGCGGTCGCGACCCAGGACACGGTGACCCAGCTGCGGTCGGCGATCCGCAAGGTGCTGGCCGCGCTCGATCACGCGGGCAGCCCGCTGGCCGCCGGGATCCGGTCGGTGCTGCGCCGCGATGATGACTACGCCGCGCCGGGCAAGCCGCCGTGCGACTGGGACGACCCGGCCGCCCGCGAGGCGCTGGTCGATGAGCTGGTGAAAGACGCGCTGGCTGCGCTGGGCGTCCTGGATGGCCAGCCGCTGGCGGCCGCGGCCGGCGAGGCCGCCGGGCTGCTGGCGCTGGTCGCCGGGCAGGACGTGGAGGAAGGCGAGCGACGGGGTGTTCCGGATCGCCCGCAAGACCGCGCCGGACCGGGTCATCTCCACCGTGGACACCGCGGCCCGGCACGGGCACAAGTCCCGGAACCGCCGGTTCGACGGCTATAAGGCGCACCTGTCAGTGGACCCGGATTCGGAGCTGATCGACGAGGTGGCCGCCACCGCGGCCAATGTCCCGGACCGGGACGCCGCCGGGCAGCTGCTCGGCGAGCTGCCCGCCGGTGACGCCAGGCCCGACGTGCCCGGTGACTCGGCCTACGGCGGCGCGGCGACCCGCGCGGGCCTGGAAGAGCAGGGATTCACCGTCATCGCCAAGTGCCCGCCGGCCCGCAACGCGGCGGGCCGGTTCGCCAAGGACCGCTTCGGCGTCGACCTTGACCGCGGCACCGTGACCTGCCCGGCCGGGCAGACCGCCATCATCACCGCTGCCGCCCGCGGCGGCGGCACGGCGTCGTTCCGGCCCTGGTGCGCCGCCTGCCCGCTGCGATCTGCGTGCACCGCCGCCCGCCGCGGCCGCACCATCGCCATCCACCCGCTGGAGGACGTGCTGCAGCGAGCCCGCAGGAGCAGAAGGAACCGGCCTGGCAGGACCGTTACCGGGCCGAACGGCCCATCGTCGAGCGGAAGATCTCCCACTTCACCCGCCGGGCCTGGGGCGGCCGCAAAGCCCGCACCCGCGGGCTGGCCCGCATCAGCACCGACCTTTACGCCCGCGCCGGCGCCATCAACTGGGCCCGGCTCGCCGTCCTCGGCGCCCGCCACGACGGAACCAGCTGGACAACCGGGCAAACCTGAAACCCGGCCACCCCGGCCGGGGCGACCCCCAGCCCGCCAGGCCCGTGAGCACATCCAGCCATAGAGAGCAGCACCTGCCCGGCGCCCGCCCAGCACCTTCCAAGCCCTCAGCCGGGCATCCCAAGATAGGCCTACTTCAGCACCGTCCTAGGGCACCGACTGTGCGCCGGGTGTGCGGTGGGGGTTTCCTTGCGGGCGCGCTGCCTGACGTATGAGGTAGCGATCCATCATTGCCAAGCGTGATCCCCCGTGGGAGTGAAGGGCGGGTCACTGAAGCAGCGCGGTGACCAGACGCCGGCAGCGGAGGGGATCCTCGGTGAATCCATGCCGGAGACCCCACAGCCAGTAGTCGATGGTGCGGAAGATCGCTGAGCGGCGAGCGTGTTCCCGGTCGAGGCCCGCAGCGTCGGCGATGATGTCCAGCTGCTCGTTGATCGTCGCGGCGTCGGGCATCTCGTGGAGCCTGTCCCACAGGCAGCGGGCGAGGTCGAACCCGATGTCGCCGCGCAGTAGGCAGGGATCGACAGTGAGCCAAGGTTCCCGCTCCCCCCGAGCACCTGCTCGTGGTGCAGCGCGGCGTCAACGGCACGATCGCCGGTGGCCGAGGTCAGGGTCTGGGCGGCGGTAGAGGCAGCGGCCAGCATTCCGGCCGGCACCGGACGGCCCAGCGCGACCCAGTCTGACTTCAGCGTGGCCAGCCGATCCCGCACCAGCTCGCCGGTGCTGGGCACCCAGCTGGGGGCAGGTACGGCGAGCCGGCGCATCATCGTGCCCGCATGATGATTGGCTTCGGCCAGCGGCAAGGTGGCCAGCGACCGTGTCGGATCTAGCCGTTCCAGCAGCATGGTCCCGGCCCCGAGGTCCGTCTCCACCAGCAGCACGGTGCCCCGGCCGGCCCAGAACCGGAGCGCCGCCACCTCGGCGGGGAAGCTCTCATCCGGTGCGGTCAGCCGCAACGCGAACTGCTCACCACCGCGCCGGACTGGAAGTACCAATGCGTTCGATCCGTGCCAGGGATCACCGTCGAGCGAGAGGTTCCAAGCCCGGCACTGTTGATCTACCCGCTCAGGCAGGGAGTCCAGCCACGCGCGCCTTTCGGGCGACCCGCGCAGCATGGCCCGGAACGTGGACGGAACGGTAATCACGGAGATGAGTCCATCACACCGCTCCAGCCTCTCACCCGCGCGCTGTGCCGCAGTGGGATCCCCGGCGGACACTGCTGCAATCAGGCGCCCGCTTCCGGGGTCAGGCCGCCGCGCAGCGACGCCGCCGCGCAGCGACTAGGAGCGCTCCTGGCCGGGTGAGCGGTAAGGACATGCTTTGTGCCCGGTAACGGCCCGCGCGCAGTCCGGTGCCCCTAGCACGCGACCGACCTCCGGCGCAGACCGTCTCGACCGTACGACCTGCCGGGCGTTTCAAGATCGAAACGTTACCTTCACGTTATTTGTGCCAGAACCCAGCTTGGCGTGGAGTCTGGCCTTCGTGCTGCTGGCCGCGCTCACGTTCGGCGTGCTCCAGGCATTACCAGGCCGCCACTCGGCGAACGGCCCTCAGCCCGCGCCGCCAGCTTCCATTACGGCCACGCCAAGCGGCTCGCCGACGGGAACGCCTACGTCCGGTGGCGGCACGCCGCCGCCCATAACCACACCTTCCCCCACCACGGTCCCGGCCACGCTGGCGCCGGTCGCGGCGGCTCCCTCGGGACAATCCGGGGTCCTGCTCCTGGTGGCGGTGATGTCGGCTTTTGGGACACTGGTGGCGGGCGTAGGCGCGGTGATCAGCGGCATGGCCGCGCTTTCCACCGCACGCTCGGCCCGCCAGTCCTCAGCCTCGGCGCCGGCCCCGAGGCCAAGCCCGAAGCGGAGCGACGTTAGCCGCCCTAACATCGCCTGCTGCGAAATCGATATGAACGACGACCGTCCGTCGTCAGCTGGGGCCGCACCTCGCAGTTGCGGCACGGAAAGCTGCTAGGTGATCTGTCGGAGCCGCATCGCGACATCTTCTTGGTGCCGCGTCGGCCAACCTTTGCCCGTCCCCGATCGGGACTATGAGGATGCCCACCTGGCTGCTCGCTTTACACCCGGCTGGGCATCCGAGTACGCTGCGGCCGTGCCGGCGTGGAAGGCGATCGAGCAGGCGGAACCAGAGTTCGCCGCGCGGGTGCGGCGGCTTTTCGACGCCGGCCGCCACAAGACAATCGCGACGCTGCGCGCTGACGGCTCGCCACGCGTCTCGGGCATCGAGTGCGAGTTCACCGACGGCGATCTGCGCTTCGGTTCGATGACCGGCGCGCGCAAGGGGGCGGACCTCAAGCGGGATCCCCGCTTCGCACTGCACGGCCCGGCCTTCCACCCTGAGCAGGGCAGGGAGCGCGACTGGCCCGGCGAGGCGAAGATCGCCGGACGAGCCATCCCGGCCGGCCCGGTGGCCACGGACGGGGCGGACGAGCAACCGGACGGGCAGATGTTCGTCGCCGACATCACCGAGGTCGTCATCACCGGCCTGAACGCCGAAGCCACCAGACTTGTCGTTGAGTCCTGGACGCCTGAGCGAGGCCTACGAAGGGTCGAGCGGGACTAGCAGGCAGATCCGCCCCGATCGCCGAGATGTGCCCGATGCCGGATCGGGGCGCAGTACGACCCGGTGCAAATGATTACAGAAACAAGATTATTTTTAACGAGCCCGCGTGGCCGGTGCCGCGACCAGAACTATCACCATCCAGATGGTGGAAGCAGCGCCGTGGCGGGACCGCAGAACTCGCGAATCGTGTCCACCAGGGCGTCGGCGTAGGCGCGGACCTGCGCCAGGTCGACCCACTCGTCGGCCGCGTGCATGCCGCCGCCCGCCGGCCCGCACACCACAGTCGGGACTCCGGCGGCCTCCCACAGGGCTGATTCCATCCAGTAAGGCGCCCCGGCCTGCTCGGGAACGCGCCCGCTGCGGGCACTCAGCGCCTGAGCGAGCATGCTCGACAGCGCGGTCCCGGCCGCCGATGCCGGGTCGAACTCCCACGCTTCGCGCGACAGCACCAGCGACGCGGCGGCCCGCACCGTCGGATCGGCCCGCCGCATCGCGTCCAGGATGGTCTCGACCTCAGCCAGCGTGTCGGCGGCCGCCTCGCCGGGCACAGTCCGCCGCTCGACAACCGCGAACGCGGTGTCCGCCAGCACGAACGCAGACGTGCCGCCCCCCGCGACCGTCGTCATCATCGACCCGGTACCAGTCACGGGATGGCCAGTGCCCGCGGCCAGCCCGGCATCATGTTCCTCGACCGCGGTGATCAGCCGCCCCAGGTGCGACACGGCGTTGACACCCAGCGATGCCTGCGAGGAGTGCGCCGCCTGCCCGGTAAACGCCACCCCGACGATCGCGTATCCGCGATGCGCGATCACCAGGTCCAGCCATGTCGGCTCGCCGACCAGGCAGGCGTCCGGCAGCCGCCCATCAAGGAACTCGAGCACTGCCTCAGTCCCAATGCTGGCATGCTCCTCGTCCGCGACCAGCGCCAGCACGATGTCCCCCGCAGTCCCGGCAGCGGCAGCCGCCTCCGCTGCCGCGACCATCGCGGCCACCCCGGCCTTCATGTCACACGCGCCTCGCCCGAGCAGCCGCCCGTTGCTCCGGCCGCCGGTGACCCGCCCGGCGAACGGCTCGTCCATCCCGGCGATGCCCACGGTGTCCAGATGGCCGTTCAGCAGCAGGCTGCGCCCTCCGCCAGTGCCCGCATGCCGGGCGACCAGGCTCGGCCGGCCGGTCACACCCGCCGCGGGCACCACGTCCACGGCGAACCCGCCGCGCTCAAGTCGTTGCGCGAGCAGCCCGGCGACCGCAGCCTCACCCGCAGCCCCCGGCACCAGCCCCGGATTAACGCTGTCCGTGCGCACCAGTTCCACTGCCAGCTCGACGGCCGCCTCCGCCGCTGCGCTCCCGCTCACCAGCCCAGTCCACCATGCGGCCCAGCCCGCAAGCTGGTTGACTAGCGAACATCAGGCGACGGGAGCGTGGACGGGTTGACCCCGGATGAGTTGCTTGGCCTGCTGGCGCGGCTCCGGCAGGCGCGGGTGGGGGATGTCCGGGTGCCGCACAAGCCGCTGCTGCTGTTGTAGCTGTTCGGCCTGTTCGCCGCGACAGGCAGCAGCATGGCCACCTACGCGGAGGCCGAGGAGCCGGTCAGCCGCCTGATCAACGAGTTCGGGCCGCCGGTCAAGAGCCCGTCGGCGACCCGACGCCGGGCGGCGATGCCGTTCGTGCATCTGGAGCGCGAGCTGTGGGATCTGCGAGACGGCCAGGGACGAGAGATCGGCCCGGACGCGCCGGAGCGGCGGGGCTGGCATACCAACTATGAAGCGGTCGGGCGGCTCAAGCCCGAAGTGGAGCAGTTGCTCTCCAGCCACGGCACGCTGGCCGCGGCGGCGCGGCTGCTGCTGGACCGGCACTTCACGCCGGTGCTGGCCGACCTGATCTGCGCCGCGGTCGATCTGGACCTGGCTGACCTGAACGCCGCCGGGCCTCTGGATGCCACCCGGATTCGCCGGCGGCCACGGCGATCGGGGTTCGCCGAGGAGGTTCTGCGCGCGTACGCATACCAGTGCGCGATGTGCGGGTTCGACGGCGCGCTCGGCCGCACTCCGGTCGGGATCGAGGCAGCACACGTGCGCTGGCATAGTCAGGATGGTCCGGATGATGTGGCCAACGGGCTGGCCCTCTGCGCTCTGCACCATGTCCTGCTCGACCTCGGCGTACTCGGGCTAACCGCGGACCGGCGCATCTGCGTATCGGGACTGTATGTGGCCCGCAGCGACGCCGGCAAGGCGGTCGACGCCCTCGCCGGGCAGCCGCTGATGGCAGCACGCCCGGCCAGCCGGCCGTCGACATCACCTACGTCAGCTGGCACAACGTGCAGGTCTTCAAAGGGAGCCACGGGCCTGCCCCGTCAGTCCGGCAATCGTCCTGACCTTGCGCCCTGCGATCATTCTCCCGCCACCAATGCCCAGACCACCTTGCCCGCCCATCCGCTTGGCACGTATGAACCCCATTCATCGCTGAGGGCCTCAACTAGCATTAACCCCCGGCCGCTCTCGGCTGATGTCGCGGACTCCTGCCGCTGTGGCTTGGCCTCACAGCAATCCCAGACTTGGATCAGCGCCCGATCGCCGTCTGCGGCTAGCCAGAACAGCAGGGTCGACGCGCCGTCGGCCGTAACTTCGCCATGCCGACTACTGGCCGGTCCTGCTGAGGCATGTACGGCATTGGTGATGATCTCGGAGACCAGCAATTCGACGGTCTCAGATAGCTTGTCCAGCCCCCACTCACCCAGGACCTGCCGAGCCCGCCGCCGGGCGTATGGCACCGTGCGCGGTAACGCCCAGAGTTCCAGACGCGACTGCATCGCCCAGGCCCGAGTGGCCCCGCAGTGTCGGCACTGGTAGATCTGAATAGGCGCTTCATTGGGCAGGTCTTCAACCAGCTCAAGCTGATCGGCCACCAGCGTGTGACACGCCAGGCACTGCACATGCCAGGCTGTATCAGGGCCACGGGTCGTGGCGTCGAGGCCCTTCAATGGCGCGCCGCAGTTCACGCATTCAAGACCTATGGGTGTCTCATTTGCTTGCCGCTGCGCCATGCCGATTGGACGCCGAGCGGAGACCCGCAGATTAGGCCGGCAACGTCGAACCCCATGTCTGCCTCCCCGTCACCAGAATTGTGCCCTATGTGACTGCCATGAAAGGTCCGAACCGTCATAGCCCCCCGTGCCTTACCACCATCTGCTCGGCAGGCGGACTGGCGCTCTGCGAGGACTGGGACTGGCACCTGCCAGCGGGCGGCAGCAGGGGGAAGTGGGTCTGGGGAGCGGTTGCACTCGCCGGGAGAGGTTGAGAGCGCGGGTCTTGCTCGTTTCCGCTTGTTGTGGTTCTTCTCCGCGGCCCACGGCAGGACCCTCATCGCGCCAGGTCGCCGGACTCGTCTTCTTCAGCGGTGACGAGGGCAAGCGCGCGGTTGATGCGCGCAAGGTCGTAGACATGCCCGGGCTCCGGCTCCGCGACCGGGACGAGATTCCCGTCGTCGTCCTCCTCCCAGTCGGCGCCGTCCTCGGCCGGCGTAGTGCCCCGACCTGCTAGGCACTCGGGCCGGGTGACCTCGCCGGGAGGCAGGGCTTTCTCCACAGTGACCTCGTGATCCCAGCAGTCGCCCAGGTCATAGCGGTAGGACAGCTCGCGCACGCCGAGCGTCGCCAGGTCAGCAAGGGAGACCAGCTCGCTGGGGATCGCCTCCTCGAGCACCGGCCAGGCAGGCGCGAACGTGAACGGGCCGGCCCGCAGCGTATGGAGGTGATCGCCGTCCCAGCCGAACGCCGCCTGGATCACCATGTGCAGCCCGTAGGCAGTCAGCTCGCCGGGCAAGCGCAGCCGCCGCCACACCCCGAAGTGGCGCATGGTTACCTTCACCATGAAGCCCGGCTCGGCATGACCGTCCGGCACGCCGATCAGGTCGGCATCTTCATAGCGGGGGTCATCGAGTTCCTCGCTGGGCAGCCGGGTCAATGTCGCGCAGACCCGGCCCAGGCTGGTTGCTGCCCACCGGCCGTCGCCCTCGCTGGCGAGGATCCCGAGGGAGGTGGCCAGCAGCGCGAGCACGCGCACCGAGCGGCGCGCGCGCTCTATATCGACGTGGCTCAGGCTCCAGCGTCCCTGCCATGCAGCCAGCTGCGCCTCGTCCAGGGCGCCTGCCTCGGCGACCGCCTGGGTCAGCTCCGCCACATCGCGTCCGAGGGAGTAACCCCCGTAGTGACCGCCGGAGTACTCAGTCAGCAGGTCGGTGAACGCCATATCGGGCCTGGCCAGCGCGGACAGCATCCGGAACCACAGCGCGGCCGGGTCGCCCAGCAAGGGCAGGTGCCGTCTGGCCGGGCGCAGCGTGCCGGCGCGCAGCCGCAGCAGGTTGGCCTCTACCGCCCAGCGCACAGTGATGTCGACGAGCAGCCCGCGCTCGTCCCTGGGCGCATCGTCGAATCCGAGCAGCGCCGATACCTCGGCCCTGTCGGCGGGCAGGATGCGGGCGAACTCCGCCACGGCCCGGCCTGTCTCCGCCCAGTTCATGAGAGCGCGGAGCCAGTGGACCACTGGCGCTGCCGCGATGTCCGCGGTTACGTCGGCGAGATCGGCCGCCGGAAGGCTCAGCGGGACGGGCTCGGCCTCTGCAGGCGCGCCGCTGATGGCTGCAGGACTGTTATTCACGGCTGGCTATCTTGCCACGCCGCCAGCGCGGTGGCGGCGTCGGTGAACTCCGGGCCGTCGCGGCTCTGCTGCCGGCTGGATCCTCTGTCAGCTGCCGACGGCCACCCCCTCGTACATGGCCGCGTAGGGCTTGGGCTGGCCCTTCCCGTAGTAGGTGTCAAGGCGGGTGATCGTCATGGCCGCACTTTCAATGATCGCCGGGATGTCACGGCTTAGATGGCACCCACCGGCGACGCGCTGCTGCACGCCGTTGAGACGCTGCTGCCATTTGCGGACTGATTCGTCGGGCGCCAGCCCGTGCTCGGCAAAATGCAGGATGCCGCCCGGTCGCAGCACCCGCCGCATCTCGGCGACAGCGGCAACTGGGTCGGGGATCGTGCACAGGCTCCAGGTGCACAACAGGGAATCTGCCGAGTCGTCGGCGAGCGGCAGCCGCTGACCGTCGAGCCCCGCCACCTCGACAGCAACAGGTGAAGCGGCGATCCGCGGACCGGCCAGCCTTACCGCGAGCTGCGAAGGCTCTACCGCACGCAGGCGCTTCACCCCGGACGGCAGGTACGGCAGATTGTGCCCGGTACCGAACCCGATCTCGACAACCTCGCCCGTCAGCCCGGCGCACACCCGCGCGCGGATCTTGCGGTCTTCCTGACTGTTCATCACCACGTTCATGATCCTGGGCAGTACCTGATCACCGTAGAAGCTCACGGGCCGCACCTCCTAAGGCGAGTTATGGGCTGACCGCGGCGTGCCGTATCGATTATGAGAGAGCCTCCGCGGCGGACATCCGGTTGCCGAAGACCATTTGCAACCGCAGCGGCCACCCCCATGTTGCCGGCCGAGGACTTGTTCGTCTACGTCTTATGTGCTGATCGATGGCCTGGTAGCTGCCAGGTCATCGCGCTCCCGCTCCCCGCCCTGGCGCGGGCCCATGCTGAGCCATCGACGCCCGACGCCAACCGAGGGTTACCCACAGGCAAATCGCGGCATCCATGTGGTATGCGTATGTGGCATACTTTTAGTATGTCTAGCGAGTCGATGACCACGATCAAGGTTTCGAAGCATCTGCGCGAGCGCCTTTCCCGCAATGCGGGACAGGCGGGCCTGACGGCGGCGGCGCTCATCTCCGAGCTGCTCGACGAGCGTGAGCGTCAGGCCCGTTTCGAGGCTGTCCGCCGCGCCTACGAGGCTTCCGCTGATGACGCTTATGCAGCCGAGACGCAGGAATGGGACTCGCTGGCGGGCGACGGCCTGGCTTCATGAGCGAGCCGCTGGCCCGCGGGACTGTCGTCTGGGTCGATTTCAGCCCGACTGTGGGGCATGAGCAGCGAGGCACCCGGCCTGCTCTTGTGGTGTCAAGCCCCGGGTATCTCGATAGCGTGCGTGACCTGGTGATCGTCGTCCCGATAACGTCGGTTGACCGGGGCTGGCCGCATCACGTGCCCGTCCGGGGCGAGCAGACCCGGCTGCCGCGAGCGAGCTTCGCGATGACAGAGCAGCCGCGCACCATCTCGGTGGCCCGGGTATCCCGCCGGTCCGGTACCGCCGACCGGCAAACCCTCGCCGAGATCGACCAGTGGCTCCGCGACTTCATCGGGCTGTAGGCCGCCCGCTCATTTACCGGCGCGCAGGTGGTCGGGGAGGAGTTCGGCGATAGCGTGACGCCATGGCGCGCGGCGAAGCTTCGGACGAGACGCCCTCGCGGCGGCGCTCCGGCCGCCCTGACGTGGTCACCTACCGTGTCCGGGTCGACCTTGAGGGAACGATGCCGCGGCTATGGCGTCAGCTCGAACTCGCTTGTGACCTTTATCTCGACGAGGTCCACGCCGTCATCCAGGCTGCGTTCGGCTGGACGGACAGCCACCTGCACCGGTTCGGCTTCGGCCCGGATTATTACAGCCGCGACACCGAGTACTACCTCTGCCCGTTCGAGGTGCGCGAAGGCGAGACCGGCACTCCGGAGGACGAGGTGCGGCTCGACGAGGTTCTCTACGATGTCGGCGGCGGGCTGTTCTACTGCTACGACTTCGGTGACGACTGGCAGCACGTCATCAAGCTCGAAGCCGTCCTTCCCCGCGGCGAATCCGCGCCGCGGGCGGCCTGCACCGCCGGGCGCCGCCCGGGCCCGCCCGAGGACTGCGGCGGGGTGTACGCCTACGAGCTGATCTGCGCGGCCATCGACCCGGAGCACCCCGGCCATAAAGCGGCAGTCGGCGAGTTCGGCCGTTTCTATGGCCATGACATCCATCCCCGGGTCTTTGGCATCGTTCCCTTCGACGCCGGCGAGGCCAACGGCGCGATTGCGGCGCTCGGCATGGACGACGCGGGGCCCCGAGCCAGCCTCCCCGGGCCGCTCAAAGAGCTGATCGGCGCGATCCGGGCAACCGAGGACAGGAGACAGCTGCGGCGGCTGACCGATGCTGCCCTAGCCGAGCCGGCCGTCGATGTCGATGCCGAGACCGCGGCCCGGATGGTCCGCCCTTACACCTGGCTGCTGAACCGCGTCGGCGCCGACGGCATCATGCTGACCGGCGCCGGCTACCTCCCGCCGGCCCATGTGGCCGCGGCCATGGCCGAACTCGGCCTGGGGGAGGAGTGGATCGGCAAAGGCAACCGCGAGAACCAGACCATGCCTGTTCTGCACCTGCGGGAATCAGCGACGCGGATGGGACTACTGCGCAAGCACCGCGGCAGGCTCGTTCGCACGGCCCGCGGACGGGCCGTGGCTACCGATCCGCTCGCGTTGTGGTGGCAGCTCGCCGAAAAGATGCCGCTCAAGTCCGCCGACGCCTGCCAGACGCAGGCCGGGCTCATCCTCCTGGCGGCGGTCGCCGCGCAGATCACGGATGACCTGGATGCGGCAGTGGCGCGGTTTCTGGACGCGATCGGATGGGTCAGCGGCGATGGCACGCCGCTGACGGGCTCGATGGCCGCCTACGCCGCCTGGGATACCAAAACGGTGCTGCGGCGGGTGGGCGGCTTCGCCGACGAGGGGCGTGCCTACGGTCCTGAGCGGCCGACAGCGGACGGGGTGGTCTTCGCCCGCGCCGCCCTGCGGACCTGGCCGGACAGCCCCAAACCCCGGCCATCAGCGGCAAGCCCGGGCTGAGCCATCACCGCCCAGCACCACGCTGCCGCTGAGAACGCGTTCGAGAAGCCGGGTGGGTGCATGTTTGCAATCTATCGATGACCTACGGCTGCTGCCGGGGTGTGAGCTGCATCGTCCAGTTGAGGATCCACTCTGTCCCGCCGTCGTAGGAGAACGATTGCCGCCATCTGGGCTCATCCGGGCGAGTGGCCAGCCACTCGAATCGCACCAGGACCTGCTGGCCGCGGATCGTGTCCGCCGCGTCGAACACGCCATGTGACCCCACGAACCGGCCCTCGACTGGGGTGTCGAGCACGCCAGGGGCCCGTGTCGAGCTCCACCAAATCCGCCACGTCGCCGTCAGAGGGTCAAACAACCGCAGCGTGAAACCTTCAAACGCCTCGCCACCATCGGTCGGCGCCTCGACGAACATGCGGTCCACGTGACCCGCCCCGCCGAGAATCGGCGTGGCTTCGCTGACCGCGTCGAACTCGGCCCATTCCTTGCATGCTGGATCGGTGACGTCAACGAGCTTGCGATTACGGACGTTCCAGCAGCCGAAGATGAAGTCGAAATCCCTCGCCGATGCGGTCATTCCGCGATTGTAGGGTCAGGCGCCGACATCGGTTCCTGCCTCGCTACCTGCCGGGTGCTGCCCGGCACGGTGGAGAAGAACCGCCACCTCATCGGCCGCGCGCTGGCCCAAGCGCGGGCGCTGACTATGACCTTGTGGCGCGGTGCTGGGCTTGTTCACAGCGGATTAGGGCTTAGAAGATGAAGGGCACGAGCATCTTGGTCGAGCGCCTGTACACAGGGTAGGTGTCGGGGAACTGCTTGGTCAGGTAGCGCTCCTCGACGGTCGCGCTGTAGACGAAGTAGACCCCGGCCAGGACTACGGCGATAAGCCACATCCAGCTCAGCGCCACCGCGGTGCCGATACCCGCGAGCAGGATGCCAGAGTAGATAGGGTGGCGGACTAGGCGGTAGGGGCCGCTGGTCACTAGTTCCGGTTCGTCCTTTTGCGACATCGGGGTGCCCCAGTTTCGCCCGATGTGCAGGCGGGCCCAGATCGCGAACCCCAGCCCGAGTGCGAAGAGGAAGAGCCCGAGGCCAGTGCGCCACGGATCCGAATTGAGGCCGCCGTCCCGGAAGGCTCCCAAGCGGAGCAGGAGAATCGCCAATACGACGAGCACGGCCCTGACACGCAGCTCGCGGGACCAAGGGACGCGGCCCCTTTTGATGGAGAAGGCCGCCACGAGCCAGTAGATCCAGAACGCAGCCCATCCGATAGCAAAGACGAGCTCGACCGCGTGCATGCGACTCATACTTCCATTTACTTCCATGGGTACCGTGCGGCATCGGCTGCCGGACCAGGCTGCTTGATCAGCACCCCGGACCGGCCGGAGCTGGTCGCCTGGCTACATGAGCACGGCGGCCCTGACTGGACCGACATCTTGACAAGATCCACGCGGAGGCAGATACGGCGGCAGTCGGCGCGCCTAACTGACAGATCTGGCGGTCAGCGTCGGGACCTGGCATCGAGCCGGCGTCCGCGCAGGCGGCCCTAGCGCTTTGAGGTCGGCCTGCGACCGTTCCTGTGCAGCCACGCTTGGTCGGCTGGGCGGGCGGTCGCTGCGAAAAGCGTCGCGGCTGTTCGATTGCTGCCGGGTTCGGGTAAGGGTTCGGCGGCTGCGGTGCGACTTACCTTCGTGATTTCCTGGTCTGGTGGCGAGCTGACTGGCTGCGGCCGTGCTGTGGCAGGTCCGGGCGGGCGCTGGCTGACTCCGATGACCGTCTCGGGGCAGGCCGGCGGTTCGGCTCTGGTCATCCCGGGTCTGCCGGGTGGCGGGCCCGGCTGGTTGCTGCGCGGAGGTCCGGGTGGGTGATGAGAAGATCTCTCCGGGCGACGCCGAAGAACTGGCCGCGTGCTTCACGGCCTGTGCGCGGGGCCTGTTCGGGTATGCCTGTGTCCTGGCCCGGGGGGACCGCGCGCTGGCCGAGGATCTTGTTCAGGCCGCTTTTGAGGCGGCCGGGCGGGCGTGGCAGGTTCTGCGGTGCCTGGCCGAGGACCAGCGCGGCGGCTGGCTGCGGGCAACGCTGGCCAACATCGCGGTGAGCGGCTTCCGCCGCGACGCGGCTTTCCGTGACCGGCTGCCGCGGATCGAGGCCCGGTACCGGAAAACTCCGGCGGACACCGCGGCGGAGGCCTTTTCCTCGATCGCGCTGCAGCGGTGCTGGCAGATCATTGAGGGCTTGCCGGAAAGGCAGCACGCTGTGGCGCTGCTGCGCTGGCAGCAGGACATGAAGGAAAGGGAGATCGCCGCCGCCTTGGGCATGGCCGAGAAGACGGTGAGCGCGCACGTGCACCGGGCCCGCCGCAAGCTGATCGCCCAGCTGGGACCGGACTACCCCTTTGCCGGCGACGACCCGGAAGGAGCGCCGTCATGACGACCAGCGGGCACTGGACCGACAGCTCACCCGAGGACGAGCTGCTCTCCCGGCTCTACCAGCAAGTTACCGGGCAGCAGGCGGCCCGGTTCGCCGCCGGGTACGACGTCGCGGCCGGCCTGGACCGGTACCGGGCCTGGCTGCGCGAGCACGCCGCCGAAGACCCGGCCGAGCTGGAAGCCATCCAGGCCAGCATGGTCATGGCGGTGCAGGCCAGTGCGGGCGGCACCGGCGCGGGCACCGCAGCACCGGATCCCGGCGAGGCGGTGACCGCTGACCGGACGACCCGCGAACCTGCAGGCACCCGCAGCCCGATCGCCCGATCCCGGGCCGGCGGGGACGCCGACCGCGCGGTGACCGCGCTCTACCGCACGCACTACCGGTCGTTGGTGGGGCTGGCCGTGTTGCTGGTGCGAGACATCGCCACCGCGGAGGACCTCGTGCAGGATTCGTTCGTCGCCATGCACTCGGCCTGGCCGAGGCTGGCAGACAGCGACCTCGCGCTTTCCTATCTGCGCCAGTCAGTGGTGAATCGCTCCCGCACGGTGCTGCGGCATCGCATGGTCGTGGACCGCAATGTGCCGAAGCCTGCGCCGGACATGCCCGGCGGCGAGCAGGAAGACATCAGGAAACTCGAGCGGTCCGCGCTGATATCGGCGCTGCGGACGCTGCCCGCCCGGCAGCGCGAGGTCCTGGTGCTGCGTTACTACGGAGATCTGTCGGAGGCCCAGATCGCCTCGGCCATGGGCATCAGCAGAGGTGCGGTCAAGAGCCACGCCGCCCGGGCGATGTCGTCGCTGCGAGCCGTATTGAGCGGGATGGGCGAATGACACAGCGCCACGAAGCTGGCCACGGCGGCCACCAGCACCCGCAGAGCAACAGACCCGGACGGTCACCTGCGCCCTGAACTCGATCTCGCGCCGCCCCTAGCGAAGGGCCGGTACCTCGACCACCGAAAGACTCCCAACATCGCGAAAGATCCGTCGTATCGCTCAGGGCCATCGGTGATGCGCAGCACCGCCGAACTATGAGCGGTTGCGAACACCTGAGACCAGCGGCCGCGCGTAATGACAAGATCTGTGCGCCCTCCGACGGCCTGTAGGTGTTGCCATCGGCGTACAGGTCGGCGGTTGTGTGCGCGGCGAAGGGCGCCAGTTATGGAGCGTGGTCACACTGCCCCGATCGGGCCTGTCAAGCGCGCCAGTCCGGTTCAGGGCGCGCTTCGCCTCGAACCTCAGGGGACGGTCAGCCGGGGACATGACCCCGTTTCGCAGTGGAGCCCGGCCAGCTCTGGCGATGCGCAGGGCCGGCGCCCGGCTGGGGGGTTACTGGCCGACGCGGCCGTCGATCCGCTCGCTGATCACCTCGGCTGGCAGTTCCGCCAGGAAGCTGTGCGCCAGGGCGTCCTCGGTCTCACAGTCAGCCATCGTCCACCACCCAGGCGGGACAAAGCGCGCAGATACGCCGGACCAGCAGTGTAATCCGGCCACGCACGTGCGGCCCGAGCATCAGGCTCCTGCCGCGCCCGGATCTGCCCGGCAGACTCGGTGCTGGGCCAGGCGGGCGACGATGTCGTCGACGGCGAACATGACGCGATGCAGGCCCAGCGTGTTGGTCGGCGGGTTCTGCGGCTCGGCGCCGACGGCCGCAGGGCTGTGGTACTTCGTTAGCTCCAACTTGCTGTGGCCGTCCGGGGTCCGCATCATCGCGATGTCGCTCCGGACGCCGTCGAGTCCGACGGTTCGGTCCGCCCAGAGGCCTTCGACCTGCCCTTTGCCTTCCAGTTTCATGCCGAGCTCGGTGGAGAACGCGACGGCGGCGTCCAGGTCGTCGACGACGATGCCGACGTTGTCGATCCGCTGAATGGTCATGTCGGGCCGGATGTCGGCGATAGCAGCTGATGTGGGCGATAGCAGCTATTGCGTGACCCGCCTGAGAGATGATCCGGTAATGCGGGTTGTTTCGTGGAATGTGGCGTTCCGGGCAGCCGCGGCGGCCCGGTGCCAGGGAAAGTTACTGCGCAAGCTGAGACCAGACCTGATCCTGCTGCAGGAAGTCAATCCAGGTTCAGCTGAGATCCTGCGGCAGGCTGCCGGCGCTGACTGGCTGGTCCGCGGTGTCGACTTGCGGGTCCCAGTTCCCGGTGACCGCCCGGCCCGCTCCCGCGCGGTCGCGATCGTCGGCCGGGGGCAGCCTCCCACCCGTACCTGGCTGCCCGCGGAGGCTCCGCTGCCAGAGCGCATCCTGCTGGCCGAGATCACCGTGGACGGCACCAGGCTGACCGCCGTCTCCTACCATGCGCCGCCCGGAGTGAGCTGGGGCCTGATCAAGCCCCGCCAGGCCATCGTCCTCGCGTCCTGGCTAGCCACCCAGCAGGGTCCTCTGCTGCTCGGAGCCGATGCCAATACGCCGCTGATCGACGCGGCGGATTTCGCTGCCACGCGCACGCACTGGCACACCGGTGACCGCCACCTCCACGGGGAGCCAGGAGACGACCTCCTGTTCGGGCCCGGCAAGATCCACCCTCTCCAGGATGCGCTCAGGCGCTGGCTTGCTGACCATCCCGCCGAGGCTGCTGCCCTCGCGGACCGTCCGCTCGGGCCACTGGCGGTTACCCACCGCACAGGGCGGCGGAAGAACTCAGCGGGAACCGGGCGGCGCTTCGACTCCATCTGGATCACCGGTCACTGGGCCGTCCAGCGCATCAACCACCTCTACGACGAGGGCATCGCGGTTGGCAGCGATCACGCAGCCGTTGTCGCCGATCTGGTCCTTGCACGCGAGCCAAACCTCCAAAGGACGGAGCCTCGGATTCCGCTGCCAGCGCCGCGCGCCCAGCAGTTCGAAAGGCCAGATAGCCGCAGGATGAGCGCTAGCTGGGCGCCTCCGAGCGTGACGCAGTCGGCTGAGGCGTTCATTCCCGATCACTACTGCCGTGACTGCGGATGGCCGTTCACGGCATCGCAGAAGCGCAGCTACTGCCAGGTCCCGCGAGCTTGTAGGCGGCGGCAGGAGCTGCCCCTTCACGAGCGCGACTATGGCTGTCCGAACAACAACCGGGTTCATCCAGAGTGGCGTGACCTGCACTCATAAGGCCGTACGCGGCGCTACCCCGGCCTGGCGGACTTGCCATATCAGGTCGCTGCTACTTGCCGCCGAATCAGGCAGGCGCGCACACCGTTGCTGCGGATAGAACACCTCGCCTAGTGACCCGAACAGCGCCTCTAAGGGCTGATGCACCGAGACGTCGAGCGCGGCGTAACCCGTTACAGAACATACGACTACCCCGATCCCGCCATTGCGATCCCTGCGCGGTCTGCGGCATGTGCGGACGTTCCATGGTCACGGGATGCTCATTGCCGGGACCTGGATGACTGCTCTCGATGGAGCACCGGGTAGTCGGCTACCAATGCCCCGAGACGAACTCCGCATGTTTCTCCTCGGGTAGATCCTCGGGAATCGGCGAGGCGTGAGCGATCGGTATGGGATACTTCGTCAATGATGCGCAGTCGTAGATTTGTCCGCTATGTGTGGCTTGCCATCGCAGTGGGCTTGGGAATAGCGTCCTTTTTGCTATTGAGTCGTTCCACAAAGGCTTTTAATCAAGCTGTAGGTTACTCGTCGATCTTCGGGTTTCTCATCGCCCTATATGCTACCTTTCGGAGCAGCAGTAAAGTTGACCAAGTTGATCGAGATCACTACGACCGATCTGTCCAGACGCTCTCAGCACGTGTCATACAAGCAGAAGGCTTGCAAAGGCAGCGGCTTCTCGATCGAGCCTCCGAACCAGCCCCCATGCTGTTGCGTGCAGCTACGTTTCTGCGCTCGTACCGTAGTGGCGCTCAGTCGCAGCAGGTGGATTCCCGAAACATATTTCGCGCATTCTGGCTCCCGGACTCGAAGCGAATACTTCTGCTGGGCGAACCAGGCGCGGGTAAGACACTGCTACTGCTGGAGCTAATCAGGCAAGCTGCCGAGGCCCGCAAAACAGATTCTGCTGTTCCAATCTTTATTCGTGTAAATATGGCGGAATGGCGTGACGACCATACGTTCCAGGAGTACTTTACAGAGAGGGTCGCTGCACAGCAGTTTATGCCTGTGAGACTGGTTGAGCGGATGCTCAGCGATGGTCGTATTATTCCTCTTCTTGACGGTCTCGACGAATTCGACCCAGAGGATAGTTGGCCGGTCCGAGGGAGCGATGCGGTCAGGCGGCTTAATACGATAGCCGAAGGTTCTTATCCTGTGAATGCGTCACTAGTCGTTACGTGCCGTCGATCCTATTTTGAAAGACTCGAGGCCTTGCAGCTCCAGAATGGAGAGATGATCGGACTCGCTGGTGCAGGTTGCTATGTAGTCGAGCCACTGAATTCGGACCAGATTCTAAACTACTTGCGCGTAAATCTTACAGAGGAAGCCCGTGCCCGATGGCAGCCCATCTTGGGCGCTCTGAGATCAGTACGCCAGAGCCCTGCGAAGGATAGTCTGGTGACGGCCCTTGGATCGCCCTGGCGATTGATGTTGGCCTTTCGGGCATATGGTGGACGCGGAATCCCCAGCGGCTTGCTCTACGACCCTGATGTGTTGCACATTGAAGCGCGCCTACTTCCGCAATACCTAGCTGTAGCAACGCAATGGCGAAGTGCACGCGCAAAGGACCGTGGACGCGGATACGGCCTTCAACAAACCTGGGTCAAACCTCTCGACTCAGATCCAGCACGAGTTGCCCTATGGCTAAAACAGATCGCAATCTATCTTGAGAAAGACCGCGAACAAGGTGGCGGGGCGGGCGAACTGGTTCCTTATCAGATCTATCAGATGGTAAACGCAAGGATCTTCCGCATGATCTTTGCCGCATGCATATTGGCAGCAGCAACAGCCATTGGGGCACTCATCACTCTGGTGGCTATCAGCGGGTCTCATCCGTTCCCGCGCATCGTCGCTATCTGCGGAGCCGTTATTTTCCTCACCGGCGGAGCGCTTGTAGCCATCGTCGGATCTCCGGATACTCCGGCCGGCATGTCTCTGGCAAGGCAAGTTAGAACCCCAAAGGGTCTGCTTGATCTGGGGATCGCGCTCTTTTGCGCCTTGGCCGCGAGTGTCTTCACCCTCGGCACTAGTAACACCGTCCTTGCAAGAATTTTCGGCGGATGCTGCTGCGGTCTCATGGCCGGACTAATTTTCGGCTTCGTGCTTGCGAGACGACTGAGGGCAAGCGGTGCCGGCATGGCTACCTCACAGACCCCAACAGACCCACTACACGGGGGCTTGCTGAACAGCTCGATCATCGGTCTGGTAACAGCGATGATTTATGGCCTGATCATATTCCTCAGCGGCCAAGGGGCATCAAAGGCTTTGGTGTTTAGCGGTTTTACTGTTCTAATTTTTGCGTTCATCATGGGAATGCCTCTCGTGTCGATGGCATGGAGCCGGTATCGGCTAGCTATTTTGATACTATTCCTGCAGCGCAGGCTTCCATGGCGTATTGTGACATTTCTACAGTGGAATTACAACGCGGGTCTCATGCGCGTGTCCGGGCTGTCCTATCAGTTCCGCCACCTGCGACTGCAGAACTGGCTAGCCCAGACTGATGAGCATGACCTACTAGGAGACGATTAACAAACGCGATTAATGGCTGCCCGCTCATCGGCTACGACCGATCATCGGGTTAGCCTGCCGACCACCGGGATGGAGCGCGCATAACACTCAGGTCCGCGCGCCGCAGCCGACGACGCCGCCGCCGCCGCCGCCGCCAACAAGACTGTCGCGCATAGCGAAGCCTCTTTGTGTCAAGGGCCTTTCCGGTTTTTCTTCGGGCTGGTGCCCGATGGGTGCGTGCGGGCCGGGCCGGGGGTCGTAGGGTGGTGGCGGGCTCGGGAGTGGCTTGGCCGAAGAGCTGGTTTTCGGGGTGTGAGCCGGCCGCGCTGGCGACAGAGTCGTTCCCCGGTTGCCCTCCCGGGCCCCTGGTCCTGGCAAATGCTGCGGTACGGCGGGCGTCGGCCTGCAGATGGGCGTAGATGGCGTCGCTGACGCGCCGCTTGTGGCAGCGGAGCGCTTCTTTGGGGGTCTTGCCCTCGGCGAGCTTGCGGTCGTAGTAGGCGCGGCCGTCGCTGTGGCGGTAGCGGATCTGGGTGACCGCGGCCATGTGGACGGCGTGGTTGAGGCGCCGGTTCCCGCGCCGGGACAGCCGGTATATCTTCCGGTTCCCTGACGACACCTCGATGGGCGCGGTGCCGTTGTAGGCGGCGAAGTTGTCCCGGCTGGGGAAACGGGACGCGTCGGCGACGTAGCCGATCATGGTGGCGGCGATGACTGGCCCGGCGCCGAAGATCTCGGTGAGCGTGGTGCCCGAAGCCCTGACCACCACGGTGAGACGCTTCTTGATATCGCGCATCTGCGCATCGAACCGGCGCAGATCATCAAGGAATTCGGCGGCGAGCTCGCAGCGAGCCAGCGCCACGGCACCGGACGGCTCGGCCGGCTCCAGGACATGGGCGGCCTTACCTGCGGTGATCTCCTTGGAGATGCCGCCGGGGAGGAGTTCGCAGAGCACGGCGTGGAGCCGGCAGGCGACCTGGGTCCGTGCCCGGCCCAGGTCACGGTGGCGCTTGGACCACATCTTCAGCACCGCCCCATGGTCCTCAGCTGCCACCGGCCGCCGGGCCGGCGAGCGCAGCGCCGCGATCGCGACCGAGCGGGCGTCGCTGGGGTCGTTCTTGTTACTCGCCCCGGTCGCCAGTAACCGCACCCGGGCGCCCAGCCTGGGCTGCACATCAAGCACCAGCTCGCCCGCGACCACCAGCTGCTGGGCCAGCAGGTAGCCCAGGCCGCCGGCGCCCCCGGCCTGCCCAGGTCCGCTCCGGCCAGGACGCGGCCCCAGCCGCCCGGCCTGAACCGCCGGGGCGCGCACCCTCAGCTGACCCAGCGGCTCCTCAGCCGCGCCGATCGCCACCGCCGTATGCGAGGCCTAATGCGGACCGGCACCGATCATTACTGCTGCCATCAGCCGCTCCTTCGTCATCATCTGGGGCAAGGACCGCGGCGGGCATGCCTGATTCCGGATCGGCGTCGCGCCTCTTACGAGCCACGCCACGGCGAGACCCGGCCAGGCTGGCACCTCGTTAATAAGCCAGACCGCGAACGGCCGGCAGGCGGATCGGGAGCCAGCCCCCCGGGCCTCTGAACGCTACGACCAAGCCGCAACGCCTACCCCGATTTTCCAATCAGGCGGATCCGGATCGTCAAGCGGTGACCAGCCTAGATCACAGAGCGTGACTCGCAGATAGCGACGCTCAGCTCCGCGCCCATCTGAGGAGTGACGTTCGGTGTTCATGACGAATGACGCCTAACAGCCGGTCACGGTGTCGGCGCGGCGGCGGCGGCGAACGCGGCCATGGACGGGAACTCCCAGTCGGGCGTGACCTCGGCGGGCGGGGCCGGGGTGGCTCCCCATCCGGGCCGGTCGTGGCGGCGGTTGATCCAGACCGTGCGCAGGCCCGCTTTCTTGGCCGGGACGTGGTCGTGGAACAGGCTCTGGGCGACGTGCAGGAGCTTGCCTTCGGCGACGCTCAGCCGCCGTGCCTCGGCTAGCAGCGCATCGAAGTTCCGGGCCGAGGGCTTGTAGGAGCCGATGTCCTGGGCCGTCAGCACACTGTCGAAGGTCACGGCGAGCCGCTGGCTGCTGCCGGCGAACGATGCACGGTCGACGTTGGACAAGATGATCAGCTTGAAGTGCTCAGCCAGTGAAACGAGCGCGGCGTGCGAGTCGCCGAACGCGGGCCAGTCGGGCACGGACACCGCCAGGCGCCGGGCATCGTCGGCAGTGACCTCGGCGCCGAGTTCCTGCCCGAGCGCGGTGATGCTGCGCCCGAGAATGTCTGGATAGAGCGCTGCCGGATGCTCCGCCTCTGCGCGCTGTTCCTGCTTGCCATAGGCGGTCAGCAGCGCCTCGTCGTCGAGCGCGAGTCCGCGGGACCTTGCCCACGGGCCGAGAACCGCGGCGATTCCCGCTTCCCAGTCGATGAGCGTTCCGTAGCAGTCGAAACTGAGCGCTTGGAACTCGGTAATCTTCACGCGACTCGCTCCCTGATCAGCTCGGCATATAGCAAATCGTCCCGCGTCAAGATACCTAGGGCCTGCGCGGCCCTGATAGTGCGACGCAGCACACGGCATCGGCAGCGGCGATGGCCGAATGGATGGCATTGGTGGCAATGACATCCGGGTCCTTCGCCGTCTCGGGCGGTATCGAGGAAGGCCTCGGCGTCATGCAGGCGGGCCCTGGCGTCGCCGACGGAGCAAGGACTGCGCCGTCCAGCAGGCCGGGGGGTCACGCGGCCCGCAGGAGCAGGCTCCGGCTATGTGGCGTGAGCGCGATTCCCTCGGCGCGCACGGCAGCGATAAGGGGATTGCCGCTGCGCACCAGCTGCGCGAAGGAACTCCGCGTGTGCTCGACGAGCTGAGCCTGGTTTCCCGTCCAGCGCAGCACATGATCCGCTAGCTGCGCCGTCCCGTCCGCCCAATGGGTAGCCTGCGTGCTTGCCTCGGCCACCAGCAGCAGGTCGACGTCGGATTCACGGTCACCGGTGCCGCGGGCGGCTGATCCGAAGAGCCAGGCTCCGGCCAGCAGCGGCCACGCGGTCAGCTCACCAGCGAGCCGCTGGATGAGCCTGGCGCGGGTCCTGCCTAGCGAGATGAGCGGCTCGGCCAGGATGTGAGCCATCGTGCTGACCTGGCCCACGGGCAGTGCCGGATGACAGAGCCCCGCAGGGTCGCCGACCGGAATCCGGGAAAGCGTTCCGACAACGCTAGGAGACGCTGACTGCCGGGATCAGCTGCGCGCCGTACGGGACGAGTGCAAGGAAAAGCTAAGCGGATCGAAGTCGAGGTCTCCGACGGCGAGCAGGCCGTGCTGGGGAACGCGGAAGTCGCCGATGGTCGCCTGTTCGGGCAGCGGAGTCGGCCTGCCGAGATCAATCCCGTCAAGCCGAGCCCGGCTTACCGTCACGAGCCAGACATGCGACGGCACCAGGTGGAACACCTGGCGGTTGGGCATTCGCCCGGTGAGGGCGAGACGGCCAGCGCCGAGCAAATTTCCCGCGACCGGGCCAAGGAGCCGCAGCACGCTCTCGTTGGCCAGGAACCGGCCGGGCAGTCGCTGGGAAAGTGCGCTGAGAGCCCTGCTCGCGGGCGTGGCTGCGAACGTGACCTCCCAGCAGAGGCTGGGATCCTCAGCGGTGACCGTGAGACGGTAAGGCTCGGTCCAGGCGAGGTGGATCGCCGTCTGGCGCGTGTCGTCGGAGATCTCGCCGGTGTACCGGGCGCAGCTGACCTCCGGCGCGATTGTTGACCAGAAGCCCCACCGGCCGTCCGGCGAGCGATGCCAGATCGAGGTGTAGCCGGGCCCTATCGACGAAACGGGAAACCGCCGCAGGCCCAGCACATGACCGGATTCGAACGGCAGCCCCATCACGCCGTAGCCCCGGAAGCGCTCTCGCCGCCCGTCCGGAAGGCCCGGCGCGTCCTCCAGTGCCCCGACTATCTCGCGGGGCGCCGCGGTGGCCCGCATCCGGCCTCCTTCTTACCTGCGTGGGCCGCCGTTACCCAGACGACCTCGCGATCACCTTATGGCTGTGCCGGGCGATCTGAGAAGGGCAGCAAGCAGCCCCGCCGCGGCCCTGCCCGGCAGGCTGGATGCGGATTCCCTCGTCCTGACATCCGGGCGCTCATGGGAGTAGCTGCGAGGCAGCCTGGGGCTTAACGGGCCATTTCCGCGACGCCCTGCGCCACCGCACACGGTGCGCACAGCCGCACGTCAACGTCGCCTAGCTGCCGGGTCATGACAGCTCTGCCGTCACACACGCCCATGTCATCTGGGTGTGCCTCGCCGCACGGGCAGTGGCAGCGGCGCCAGTCCCCGGCAAGCGCAGAGCGCCCGGCGTCAATCGCCGCGCGGACAGCGGGATCGAGTTTCCCAGCGCCTCAGTGGTGGCGGCCGTCACCCGCTGTGCCCACTCGTCCAGCGCGGCTCGGCAGCCTCCCGGGCAGCGGCGAACTGCCGGGCCGGGTCGTCTCCGCCGCCTGTCATGACCGCATCTTCTCACCCGGAACCGGCTGTGGCCAGCGCTCCAGCGGCCCGTCGGCCTCATGCGAGCGAACGTGCTCCAGGCATCGTGGTGATCTTGAGGTGTGC
>CAVPPJ010000046.1:0-15833 GCA_963707065.1 uncultured Actinomycetes bacterium | reverse complement strand
GTTCGGGTCCCGGCTGCTAGTTTCGCGGGCTGCTTGTCCTGGCTAGTGATCACGGCTCGTGCCCAGCCCTCAATTTCCCGGTACAGTCCGGCGCTGCGGCCGACTTCAAGACGCAGGCAGCCGTGATAGCCGTCCCCCATGTTCTTCCGCGCTGTCCTGGGATTGTGCCTTTTCAGGCTGGCTCGGCGGAACTGAGCCGGATCCGCGCCGGTTACGTCCAGCCAGAACCTCTGTGCGGCCTCGGCGTCGGCGCTCTCGTGAATCTGAACCCGATAGTGAGCCGGTCCCTGGCGATGCCTGCAACGTCCAGGAACCGGAGAAAGAAAGCGATCGAGACCGGGATCGGTGTTCATGAAGATAACGCGGTCGGCGCGGCGGTACGGCTTGCTCTTGGCGCCTTCGCACCAGTAAGCGATAGCCCCGGCGATGAGGATCTCCCGGTTGTTCAGCGGCCCGCTGCGGGCTGCGGCCACGCTGATCGGCTTTCCGCTCGCTTCGCGGACCCCGCGCTCGGCATCCCAGTACCTGCGCACGCCCTCGGCATGACGCTTGCGGCATTCCTCGTAGCTCAGCCGGGCCGGGCGGGGGAGGTCCCGCACCCAGAGCGAGACCGAACTCTTGGACACGCCGAGTTCAGCGGCGATCCGCTTGTAGTCCAGGCCGCGCTGCCGGAGTTCCCTGGCGGCCTCCCGCAGCCCGTCCTTGGCGTTCGGGCGCCGCATCCACGGCTGCGGCGGCTCGCCCCTGAGCGCCTCGTTGAGCGTCGAATTGCTGCCGATCGCAAGCTGCTCCTTGATCTCCCGTCGTGACTTGCCTGCCCGGCGGAGCGCGATCGCCTGTTCCCGTAATTTCCCGAAACCTGGCGTTTGTGGTCATATTCGAACAGTAATTCGAGGTACTGACAAAATGGCATGATGACGGGATACCGATAGGAAACAACGGGCACATGATGTCTGTCCCGGGGCAGGCGCCGGAGCCTGGCGGTATCCTGCGGAAGTCCGGAACGTGAACCGGCGGGGGAGCCACCGCCTTGTGCCTGCACCGATACCAAGGAGCCGAGTGAGCGCGAGCGATCCGGCCGCTGTCATCATCCTTGCCGCGGGTGAGGGCACGCGGATGAAGACTCATACCCCGAAGGTCCTGCACCGGGTCTGCGGCAGGACCATGCTGGGCCATGTGCTCGCCACTGCGCGGGAGCTCTCGCCCGCGCGCCTCATCGTCGTCACCGGCCATGCGCATGGTGAGGTGGGAGCGGAACTCGCCGAGCAGGCGCCGGACGCCACGGTAGTCGTACAGGAGCGCCGGGGCGGGACCGGGCACGCGGTGCGCACGGTGATCGAATCGGTCGGCGTGATCCGCGGCACCATCGTGGTGACCTACGCGGACACGCCGCTGCTTCGCTCGCAGACGCTCGCGGAACTCATCGCCGTGCACGAATCCGGCGGTGCGGCCGTCACCGTGCTCACCGCGCTGGTGGCCGATCCGGCCGGCTACGGCCGGATCATCCGTGACTCGTCCGGTGGCTTCGCCCAGATTGTGGAGCACGCGGACGCCACCCCAGCGCAGCGGGCTATCAAGGAGATCAACTCCGGGGTCTACGCCTTCGATGGCGAGCTACTCGCTGACGTCGTCAAACGGGTGCCGACCGACAACGTCAAAGGCGAGGAGTACCTGACCGACGCGGTCGGCCTGCTGCGCGGCGACGGCTATCCGGTGGCATCCGCCGCGTGCGGCGATCCTGATGAGGTGCTCGGCGTGAACGACCAGGGGCAGCTGGCCTGGGCCAGGCGGGTGCTGAACGAGCGGGTGCTCGGCCGGTGGATGCGGGCCGGGGTGACCATCCACGATCCCGGTTCCACCTGGATCGACGTCGGTGTCCGGCTCGAGCCGGACACCGAAATCGGGCCTGGCACCCAGCTGGAAGGACGGACGGAGATTGCCGCCCGGGCCCGGATCGGCCCCGGCTGCCTGCTGCGTGACACCACGGTCGCGGCCGGAGCCACGGTCATTCAGTCAGTCTGCGAGTCCGCCGTGGTCGGGCCGGGCGCCAGCGTAGGGCCCTTCGCCCACCTGGTGCCGGGCACCACGCTGCACGCGGGGCAGCGGGTCGCGGGCCAGCACCAGGCGGCGGCCGGAAGCGGCCTGCCGGGAACCCGGGCAATCCCGCCGCGACATGAGGGAGCGCCGGACCAGTGATGGGCATTACGGCTTCTGGCGAGAAGAAGATGCTGCTCTTCTCCGGCCGGGCATTTCCCGGCCTGACGAATGAGATAGCCGGCTGCCTCGGCATCGAGCCGACGCCCACCAGGCTGTACGACTTCGCCAACGGCGAGATCTTCGTGCGGTTCCTGGAGTCGGTCCGCGGTTGTGACGCATTCGTGCTGCAGAGCCACACCGCGCCGATCAACCAGTGGATCATGGAGCACCTGATCATGGTTGACGCCCTCAAGCGGGCGTCGGCCAAGCGCATCACGGTGGTCGCCCCGTTCTTCGGTTACGCGCGCCAGGACAAGAAGAGCCGCGGCCGGGAGCCGATCTCGGCCCGGCTGATGACCGACCTGTTCGCCACGGCCGGCGCGGACCGGCTGATGGCCGTCGACCTGCACACGGCCCAGATCCAGGGATTCTTCGACGGGCCCGTCGATCACCTTTTCGCGCTCCCGATCCTGGCCTCCTACATCGAGGAACGGCTGAACCTGTCAGAGGTCACCGTGGTGGCGCCGGACGCCGGCCGGGTCAGGGTGTGCGAGCGGTGGACGGACCGGCTCGGCTGCCCGCTGGCGATCATCCACAAGCGCCGCGATATCGACGTGGCCAACAAGGTGAAGGTTCTCGAGGTGGTCGGCGACGTCGCGGGCCGGACCTGCATCCTGGTGGACGACATGATCGACACCGGGGCCACGATCGTGAACGCGGCCGAGGCGCTGTTCGAGAAGGGGGCCGCGCGCGTCATCGTGACAGCCACCCACGGGGTGCTGTCCGGGTCCGCGGTGGACGGCCTGAAGAACTCCAGGATCGCCGAGGTGATCGTCACCAATACGCTGCCGATCCCGGCGGAAAAGCGCTTCGACAAGCTGACCGTGCTGTCCATCGCGCCGCTGATCGCCCGGGCGATCAACGAGGTGTTCAGCGACGGATCGGTGACAAGCCTGTTCGACGGGCAGAGCTGAGCCCGGCGGCGGAGCTGAGCTTCCGGCGAGGGCGGAGGCTGAGCTTCCGGCAGCGGAGCTGAGCTTCCGGCGGCGGAGCCGGACCGTGCGCGGACGCGGGACGGCCCGGGTCGGCTAGACTACGCAGGAATTTTCTTACCGCTGAGGAGTCTTACCGTGCCCGAGGTACGTATCGCCGCTGAGCCGCGCCACGATTTCGGCAAGGGTGCCGCCCGCCGCGTCCGGCGTGAAGGCCGGGTGCCCGCCGTGCTGTACGGCCACGGCACGGAAGCACGGCATGTCAGCCTGCCCGGCCATGATGTGCTGCTGGCACTGCGCACCGCCAACGTGCTGATCCGGCTTGAGGGCCTGTCCGGCGGCAGCGAGCTTGCGCTGCCCAAGGCAGTCCAGCGTGACCCGATCAGGGGATCCGTCGAGCACGTGGACCTGATCCTGGTCAGGCAGGGCGAGAAGGTAACCGTCGAGGTGCCCGTGCTGGTCACCGGTGAGGTGGCCGTCGACGGGATGCTCGACCAGCAGCTGATCCAGGTAGCGGTTGAGGCGGAGGCCACCAATATCCCGACGGGCATCAAGATCGACGTCGAGGGAATGGAGATCGGCGCCTCGGTGCATGCCGGAGATCTGTCCCTGCCCGCAGGCTCGACGCTCGCGGTGGACGCGGAGTTGCTCGTGCTGCACGTCATCGCGGCCCCGACGGCCGAGCAGATGGAGGCCGATCTCGGCATCGAGGCCGAGGAGGGCGCTGCGGCAGCCGAGGACGAGCCCGCTCCGGTACCGGACGCGCCTGATGACGCCGCCGCCGGGACGGATTCCTGCGCCGGCTTCCCCCGGGCTGACCGGCCCGGCGGGCGAGCCCGGGCGGTAACAGGGCCCGGACCCGCGGTGATGCCTGGGCTGAGGTGAGCACTGGATGACGGACGAGCGCTGGGTGATCGCGGGGCTCGGCAACCCGGGCGCAGAGTACGCGGGCAACCGCCACAACGCCGGGTACATGGTGGCCGATGTGCTGGCCGCACGGATGGGCGCTGGCTTCAAGCGGGACCGGTCGGGCGCCGCGGTCGCCGTCGGCAGGCTGGCGGGTACGCCCGTCACGGTCGGGAAGCCGCGGTCGTACATGAACTGCTCTGGCGGCCAGGTCGCCGCGCTCCGCAGCTTCTACAAGGTCCCGGCGCAGCGGGTGCTCGTCGTGCATGACGAACTCGACGTGCCGTTCGGGGTGATCCGGCTGAAGCTGGGCGGCGGTGACAACGGGCATAACGGGCTCCGGTCGGTAACTGCTGCCCTGGCCACCCGGGACTATTACCGCGCGCGCCTCGGCATAGGCCGGCCGCCGGGCCGAATGGATCCCGCCGCCTTCGTATTACGTGACTTTTCAGCTACTGAGCGTAAGGAACTTCCCGTGCTGGTCGAACGATGCGCGGATGCCGTCGAAGCGCTGCTGCGGAACGGACTTGAAGCCGCGCAGAACGAATTTCACCCCAATTTTTAACCGGCGGGTTTCTGACCGGAACCCCGGCGGGCATTGAGGTTTCGCATGGTCAGAGGGCCGCGAGCGGCCCTGAGGGCAGATGTGACTCGCCATGATCTGGCCTATGATGCTCAGATCATGGAGAAAGCTGTCAACCGTCCCATTTGGCTGGGCGTCTTCCCTCTGTAGGGCAGGACGACACCGGGGCCAAAACGTTGACTGGGTGTCTCCCCGCGGTACGGCAGGGTGAACGTCCGGCAACGCGCCGGTGTCACCGCAGTGGCGAAGGGACGGGTGCGAGCGTGTCAGGTCAGTCAGCCGTTACCGGCCATCGGCGGGCTGACAAGGTAGTCGCACGCCTAGCTGAGCAGAAGCCTGCGGTCTGGACGCGCGCGTACCTGCGCCAGGTGGTAGTCGCGGACGGGCTCTGTGCCCTGGCCGGCGGCCTGCTGGCACTCAAGCTGCGGTTCGATGGCGGGGCCGCGCCGCCGAGCCTGTACCTGGCGCTCAGCCTCACCCTGCCGGTGATCTGGCTGTGCATCGTGACTCTCGCGGGCGGCTACGACTCCCGCTTCATCGGGGTTGGCACGGACGAGTTCCGCCGGGTGCTGAACGCCGGCGTGACGCTGACCGCCGCCGTCGCGATCTTGTCCTACGCGACGAAGACCGAGATCGCCCGCGGCTACGTGGTCATCGCGCTGCCCTGCCTGACCGCGTTCGACCTGCTCGCCAGGTTCGCTCTGCGTAAGCGGCTGCACCGGCTGCGCGGCCTGGGCAGCTGCATGCGCCGGGTCGTCGCCGTCGGGCACGCGCGGGTGATCGCCGATCTCGCGACCGAACTGCGCCGGGAGACCTACCACGGGCTGTCGGTCGTCGCGGCCTGCATCGCGGGTCCGGAAGGTGACAGTGAGGTCGACGGCATTCCCGTTGTCGGCGGCCTGGGCAACGTCGCCCGCGTGGTGGAGCTTTATGACGCCGACACGGTCGCCGTGCTGGCCTGCCCCGAGATGAGCGGCGTGCGGCTGCGGGAGCTCGCCTGGGAGCTGGAGAAGACGGATACCGACCTGTGCGTCGCCCCGGCCCTGATGGACGTGGCCGGCCCGCGTACGACGATCAGGCCGGTGGCCGGGCTGCCGCTGCTGCACGTTGACCACCCGGAGTTCACCGGCGCCAAGCAGGTCATCAAGGGCGCGTTCGACAAGATTCTCGGCGTGTCGGCGCTGACGCTGATGGCCCCGGTGTTCATCTGCGCGGCCATCGCGATCAGGCTCGCCGATGGCGGACCCGCGCTGTTCCGGCAGACCAGGGTCGGCCGGGACGGCCGCGCGTTCACCGTGTACAAGTTCCGCACGATGGTGCTGGACGCGGAGGAGCGCAAGATCCACCTCGTCGGCAGCAACGAGCATGACGGAGTGCTTTTCAAGATCCGTAATGACCCGCGGATAACGACCGTTGGCGCCTGGCTCCGCCGCTGGTCGGTGGACGAGCTGCCGCAGCTGATCAACGTGGTGCGCGGGGACATGTCGCTGGTCGGCCCGCGGCCCGCGCTGCCGGACGAGGCGGCCAGGTACGGGGACTACGTCCGGCGCCGGCTGGCAGTCAAGCCGGGCATCACCGGGCTCTGGCAGGTCAACGGCCGTTCTGACCTGTCCTGGGAGGAGTCGGTCCGGCTCGATCTGCGCTATGTGGAGAACTGGTCGCTTATCCTCGACCTGCAGATCCTCTGGAAAACATGCTCGGCCGTACTGCACGGGTCCGGGGCGTACTGAACCGGTCGCGGAGGATAACCACGGGATGGAGCCTGCCCTGATGATGTCCGATGACGACCGGCTGGCTCGCGACCTGGCGACCGAGGCCGGACGTCGGCTGCTCGCGCTGCGCTCGGCCGGCGGCGACCCGGACATGCTGCGGGAAGCCGGCGACCGGCGCTCCCACGAGTTCCTGGCCGGCGAGCTGGCCCGGCTGCGGCCCGACGACGCCGTGCTCTCGGAAGAGGGACGCGATGATCCGGCCCGGCTGTCGGCCAGCCGGGTATGGATCGTCGACCCGCTGGACGGAACGCGGGAGTTCGGCGACGCCGGGCGGACGGACTGGGCAGTCCATGTCGCGTTGTGGGAACTCGGCGAGCTGACCGCCGGCGCGGTGGCCCTGCCCGCGCAGGGAAAGACGCTCAGTACCGCTGAGCCGCGCGCGGCCGCCGCCGGTTCCCTGGCAGGCCCGGCGGGCTCCCAGCCGGCCGCTCAGGGCGGTACGACGGCACTGCCGGGCAGTCTCCGCTTCGTGGTGAGCCGGACCCGGCCGCCCGCGTTCGCCGTGTCGCTGGCTGATCAGGCCGGGGCGGTGCTGCTGCCGCTCGGCTCGGCCGGGGCCAAGGCCGCGATGGTGATCTGCGGGGACGCGGACGCCTACATTCACAGCGGCGGGCAGTACGAATGGGACTCCGCGGCGCCGGTCGCGGTGGCGCGGGCGGCGGGCCTGCATGCATCGCGGATAGACGGCGCGAAGCTGGCCTATAACCAGGAGCATCCCTGGATGCCCGATATCCTGATCTGCCTGGCCCCGCTGGCCGGGCCGCTGCTCGAGGCGATCGCCGTGGCCGGCGGCGCCGGCGAGTAACCTGCAGGCCAGCACAAGCCAAGTTAGCCCGTTTCCGATAGTCCGGAGTTTTTCCAGATGACAGCCATGCGTTCCGACTACCTGCTTTCGCAGCTTGATGTGCTCGAGGCCGAGTCGATCCACGTGATGCGCGAGGTCGCCGCCGAGTTCGAGCGGCCGGTGCTGCTGTTCTCGGGCGGCAAGGACTCGATCGTCATGCTCGCCCTGGCGGAGCGGGCATTCGGGCCGGCGCGCATCCCGTTCCCGGTCATGCACATTGACACCGGGCACAACTTTTCCGAGGTGCTCGACTTCCGGGACCGGCGCGTCGCCGAGCTGGGCATCCGGCTGATCGTGGCGTCGGTGCAGGAAGCCATCGACGACGGCCGGGTGACCGAGGAGTCCGGCCGCTGGGCCAGCCGCAACCGGCTGCAGACCACCAGCCTGCTGGACGGGATCGCCGAGCACCGCTTCGACGCGGTCTTCGGCGGCGCCCGGCGGGATGAGGAGAAGGCCCGGGCCAAGGAGCGCATCTTCTCCTTCCGCGACGAGTTCGGCCAGTGGGATCCGAAGAATCAGCGGCCCGAGCTGTGGAACGTGTACAACACCCGGATCGGCCGGGGCGAGCACATCCGGGTGTTCCCCCTGTCGAACTGGACCGAGCTCGACGTCTGGCACTACATCGAGCGGGAGGGCCTGGAGATCCCGGCCATCTACTTCGCGCACCAGCGGCAGGTCTTCGAGCGCGATGGCATCTTGCTCGCCGACAATCAGTTCGTCGTCAGGGCGGACGACGAGCCGGTCTTCGAGACGAGCGTCCGTTACCGGACGGTGGGCGACATGACCTGTACTGGTGCCGTGGAGTCGGGGGCCGTCACTATCGCCGACGTGATTGCCGAGATCGGCGCGACCCGGATCACCGAGCGTGGCCAGACCCGTGCGGACGACCGGGCCAGCGAGGCAGCGATGGAAGACCGCAAGCGGGAGGGGTACTTCTGATGACCGCGGTAGGGAGCGGACCGGGCATGAGCCACCCGGACGGCGACAGGCACATGGACATCCTGCGGCTGGCGACGGCAGGCTCGGTGGACGACGGCAAGAGCACGCTGATCGGCCGCCTGCTCTACGACTCCAAGTCGATCTTCGAGGATCAGCTTGCCGCGGTGGAGCGCACCAGCCGGGAGCGGGGCGAGGAATACACCAACCTGGCGCTGCTGACCGATGGCCTGCGGGCCGAGCGCGAGCAGGGCATCACGATCGACGTGGCCTACCGCTACTTTGCCACGCCACGGCGGAAATTCATCATCGCGGACACGCCCGGCCACGTTCAGTACACCCGGAACATGGTGACCGGCGCGTCGACCGCTGACCTCGCCGTGGTTCTCGTCGACGCCCGCAATGGGCTGACCGAGCAGAGCAGGCGGCACGCCTTCCTCGCGACCCTGCTCCGGGTTCCGCATCTGGTGCTCGCGGTCAACAAGATGGACCTGGTCGGCTACGACGCCGGGAGGTTCGAGGAGATCGCCGAGGAGTTCACCGCCTTCGCGGCGAAGCTGGAGATCAGTGACCTCACGTTCATCCCGATTTCCGCGCTGCACGGCGACAATGTCGTGCAGCGATCGGCGAGCATGCCCTGGTATGACGGGCCGTCCCTGCTGCACCATCTGGAGCACGTGCACATCGCGTCCGACCGGAACCTGATCGATGTCCGGTTTCCGGTGCAGTACGTCATCCGGCCGCATCAGGCCACCGACCCCGATCTGCACGACTACCGCGGCTACGCGGGCCAGGTCGCCGGAGGGGTGCTCAAGCCGGGCGACGAGGTCATGCACCTGCCGTCCGGGCTGACCACGACGATCAAGCGGATCGACACCGCCGCCGGCCCTGCCACCGAGGCGTACCCGCCGATGTCCGTCACGCTGCTGCTTGCCGATGATCTTGATGTCTCACGGGGCGACATGTTCTGCCGTCCGCACAACCAGCCCCCAGCCGCCCAGGACGTGCAGGCAATGGTGTGCTGGATGTCCGACGCACGGCCGCTCGAGATCGGCAGGCGGCTCATCGTCAAGCACACCACCCGCACGGTGAAGACCATCGTCCGTGACCTGCAGTACCGGCTGGACGTCAACACCCTGCACCGTGATGAGCAGGCAACCCAGCTTGGCCTGAACGAAATCGGCCGGGTGTCGCTGCGGACTACCCAGCCGTTGTTCTGTGATCCCTACGCTCGCAACAGGATGACTGGCGGGATTATCCTGATCGACGAGGCGACCAACGCCACCATCGGCGCGGGCATGATTACCGAGGCAGGATAAGGCGGGCCCCGCCGGCCCGGTCCCGAAGAGCGTCGTACCTGGCGCAGTGCCGCCGCCGAGGATGGCTCGGCGGATCTTCCCCGCGGCGCAGCTAACCGGTGCTTGAAGCGGCCTCGGTGATTACTTCGCCGACTTCACGGATGAAGCGATCCAGCCGGTGATACTCCGTCACGGTCCGCCGTCCCTCAGCGCCCATCCTCGCTGACTCCTCGGGGCGGCCCCAGAGATCAACAATGACCTTGCGCAAAGCCTCTGCGTCGCCGACCGGGACGAAGAAGCCGTTCCGCCCGTGGTCGATGGCACCGCGCTGACCGTCGATCTCCGAACAGATCACCGATCGGCTCATAGACCATGCCTCAAGCAGGCAGGTGATGCCGTTATCTGTGTCGCTTTGGTGCAGCGGGAGCACAACGAAGCGCGAGCGAGCATAGAGTTCGCGTAGCTCGACGGGATTCTTTGACCCGACGGTCACGTTGTCAGGCAACTCAATTTTCTCGCCAGAGTCGCCGAGTACCTGGCGCCATTGGTCACTCTTCCCGCGGACGAGTGCTGCCGCGATGTGGCAGGGGATGCCAGTACCGTCAAGTGCCTTGATCAGCGTTTCAAAATCGCGCATTTCCCGCCCGACCGAACAGATCATGTCGGGCCTGATGTCGCTTGGCGACTGCCAGAACTGATCATCAACGCCCCAGGGGATACCGGCGACCTTTTGCCGGGAGAATCCCAGCCGATCTATCGCGAACTCGCGCTGGGTTGGCGGCGGCAGGATCAAAGTGGTTATCTGGGGGCGGACTAGCCGGAGGAACCATGCCTTCTTGGGAGGCGACACCCAGCTGAAGAGCGTCACGAAAGGAATCTTCCTTCCGGTTAGCTTGAGCAGCAGGGCGAAGGTCATGGCGACCGGCTCCGCCCCCCAGGCAAAGACTACGTCGTAGCGGTGCCTGACGCGGAATGCCTCAAGTGCCTGTGCCATCCATATGGGAATGATGCGATAAAGCACTAGCAGCCATTTCGGCGGATTGGTCAAGAAGCGCTGGTCCAGCTGCATCAGGTCACCAGGAATATCGAGTAGCCAGGCACGGGGGGCCTTTCCCGCGCTGTGCATCTCGCCGATCTGATCGATAAAAGGCGGGAAGTAGGCAGTTCCCAGCAGAACTAGCACCTTTGGTCGATGACTCTCAGGACCACTCATTCCGAACCTTTCACGATAGGTGCCGGGCGACCAGGTCCAGCCGACCGCGGATACATGGTGGAATCATCATCGGCCTACGTCATGATGCCTGCGTTCCGGCTGGCCTCGGGATTATAGACCATAACGGCGTGCCGGGTCCCGGGGAAAGCCGCCTGGCCGGGGGCGCGTGCCAGTCAGCCCGCCAGTAGCGCCTGCGGCTCTGGCCCACCGCGTCGAGTGCGGACCGGCCGGCACGGTAGCCGTAGGAGTCCGGATGGAAGACCGGCTCGGCCTTAGACCGGGCTCGCGTCGCCTGCATGCCGGACACACCTTTACGAAGCCTTTTCCTTATCGTTACCACAACGGTCTTCTGCCAACGCAGCATGAGATGGTTTGAAGCCCCGGCCCGCAGATGGCTCCGAAGAGACAGATCTTCATCATCCGTGCATTGCGGCCAGGCCAGTCGCTGCACCTGGCTGCACGTGCGATGCCAGCCGGGCTGCCTCCGGCGCCGTCTAGCTGGCAGAACTGGCACGCCCCCGGCCTTGTCCGGGTTTGGTCCCGCCTTCCCAGGCACGCAGTTCTGGGACGAATCAGTTGTTACTGAGGTCGCGGCAGTTTAACAGGACGAGACCTCGTGGCTTCCGTTTTGTAACGAGTCGGTGTGCCTTAGACTAAGAAGTCACCGGAAGCAAGGACAAAAATGTCGTCACTGAAAGTGAGTGCGGGACAGCCTAGAGTGCAGGTCGGAAATATCTGGTTTGATGCACTGACCGAGCAAGAGGTAATCGAGGCTGTTCGGCAATCGTGGGCAGCGGGCCGCGGCGGGTCAATCATCACGGTGAACGTAGATGTGGCCCGGTTGGCTACGAAGAGGCCCGACCTGGCCGACCTGGTGGCCGCGGGGTCGCTTGTCGTCGCGGACGGGATGCCTCTCGTCTGGGCGTCGCGGGTCGGCGGACAAGTACTGCCCGAACGCGTCACCGGGTCCTCTCTGGTGTTCTCGCTAAGTGCGGCTGCTGCTGATGATGGGCGGTCGGTGTTCATTCTCGGCGGCGCAGAGGGAGTGCCGGGCAAAGCGGCTGAAGCGCTGAGCCTGCGATCCCCGAATTTGCGCGTGGCCGGCACTGACTCGCCGCCGTTCGGCTTTGACCGGACCGACGAGGGGGTGCGGCGGGCGGTCGGTGCCGTCGTCGCCGCGGCTCCGGACCTGGTTCTGGTCGGGCTGGGCTTCCCCAAGCAGGAGAAACTTATCGAGCAGCTTCGGCGGGCATGGCCCAACGCCTGGTACCTCGCCTGTGGCGGCGGCATTCCGATGGCCGCGGGAGTAAGGCGCCGGGCATCGCCGCTAGTGCAGCGCCTCGGTTTGGAATGGGTCCACAGACTGATTCTGGAGCCCCGTCGCCTTGCCCGCAGATACCTTCGCGATGATCTGCCCTTCGCGATCGAATTGCTGGCTAGGACGATGATGCGGCGTATCACGCGGTAGCCAGCCAGGTTCGCCGGGCCTTAGCAGCCCTGCGGTCGTGCCGCTGCACAACCAGCGCTCACGCAGCGCGGCCCGGGTAGCCGTACCTTGCTAGCAGCGGCAGCGTCAGGGCGGTGACCCTGCGGCGCTGGCTGGCCGGCATCGCGGTCCGCCATCGATCATCCATCCGGATGGTGATCTTCCCGGTGGTGAATCGCATCGGATTCCCGGAAGCCGTGTGGGCAGCGCCCAGGTCGGCCCAGTGCGTATTCGCGTCGCTGCCCATGAAGTTCATGGCCGCGCCGTCAGCAGCCATCCCGGCAAAATCCGCAATCTTGGCCAGCGTCGCTGAAGGTGCGGTCACAAGATCCTCGTAGCGCACCCGCAGTGTCGGCACGCCCTCCATGGCCAGCAGTTGCAGGGCGCCGTTCTGGAGGTTCCATAGCCATGCCGTTTTCGCCGGTGGATAGGTCAGCATGAAGGGATCCGAGGCCGATTCCGGGCGGCTCACCCGCCTGGTCCAGGAAAATGCCACGGCGCGGCTGTCCCGCACCACATGGACCACCCGGAGATCTAGCTCCGCGCGCCGCCGCAGGCAGAAGGCCAGCGACGCGTGCTTGCTGGAATCCACCACTACCGGGCAGCCGCTGGCATCTGAGATGCCGGCGTAGAGGCGCACGTAATGGCCGGTGTACTCATCGAGCAGGCGGCGGAACGACGGATTCAGCGCCGGCGCTGCCAGCCTGGGGATGCAACGGTTCCGGTCGACGGCGTGCCGCAATTCGGCGACACGGCGCATATCCACCTGGTCCCATCCGCCGAAGGCGATCTCGCCCACCTTGCGCCAGAAGGGGCAGCCGGGGACGGGCTCACCGCAGCCGCAGCGCTCCGCCTCGGCGATCCCCCGCTGCCACAGGTGGACGACCTCACCAACTGAGCACACGCCTGGCAGTTCGCCAAGCAACCGCTCCAGCAAGGTCGTCCCGCTGCGTCCCAGGCCGCCGAGGTAGACGACTCGCGGCAGATTGTTCCCAGCCACCTCCGCGCTGCCCGCCCCGGCCATCGGCTTAGTAGGGCAGGAAGCAGATGCCGGCGTGACCCGACTTGCCTGCGCACTGGACGCCGTTGTTCATGTTGTCACTGGCGATCCACAGACCCCCGCCGGTGATGAGCATGTCGTCCGCGCCGAGGCCACGGGCCCGCGTCGGGTTGAAGGTCAGCAGACCCGTCGTCGGTGACAGGCCCTCCATGCCCGGCGCGGAGATCGCGCCCGCGCCCTGCGCGTCACAGTCGTTCGGGTTCTGTGACCACCGCTCGTGCCCGCCGAAGTACGCGGTGCTGGCATCGGCCGCCGCCGAGAAGAGCGAGTCGCAGCCGGTGTAGTTCACCCACGTGTGCAGTACCGAGGTCCCATGGTCGCCGGGAACGCCGCGGCGGCGTCGCACAGGCCAGTCCGGGGTGTGGCCCCGATCGGGAAGCCGTTCGGGTGGTAGCCGGTGGTGCCGATGTAGACCGTCGAGTCATCCGGCGACCAGGCAGCGGCCTGGATGTAGAACGGCTCGTCGGTGGCGCACTCGTACGGGTAGCCCGTCGGGTTCGACTTGCTGAGCTCGCCCTTGCTGCCATCCCACTCCGGTGAGGTCCAGGCGGTCACCGTCGCCGGGCTGGTGGCCAGGTTGAGCATGAAGATCTGCTGCCTGGGCAGCCCGCCCGCGGTGGTGAAGTCGCCCATCACCAGGTCGAGCGTGCCGCCGTGGCTGAGTTCCTGGTTGTAAACCCGCGTCGGGTTGTTGGGCGCGAAGCTGTAGTTCCCGGAGATGTTCAGGCTGATGAACCCGTCGTCCTTGCCGGTGGTGGGGCTCAGGCTGGTCATGTACTTGTTGGTGCTGCCGTTGATGGTGGTGTAGTAGCCGCCGGCCAGGATGTGCCCGCCGACCCCGAGCAGCGTTTCGACCTGGCCGTTCGCGGTGTGCCCGAAGGTGGTGACCACGGCGCCGGTGCCGGTGGTGCTGATCTCGGCGAGGTTGCCGACCTTGGTGCCGTTCACCGCGGTGAACTTCCCGCCGATGTAGGCGTCCGCGCAGTTGGTCCCGTTGAAGGCGATCGAGTTGACGGTCCCGTTGACGTCCGGGAACCACGAGGTGAGGTTGTACGGGGCGGTCGCGCTGAAGCTGAAGATGTTGTTCACCGCCGTGACGGTGCTGTTGTGCTTGACCGAGGTGAAGGTGCCCACCGCGTACATCGTGCCGCCGCACTGCACTAGCTGGCGGACCTGCTCAACGGAACCATTCGCGTTCAGCTGCGGCGTATTCGCCGGGACGGCCGTCACCGGGCCCGTCGGAGCTGCCGCTGCCACTGCGCCGGCCGGCGCCATGCCGAACAAGAGCAGCCCGGCACTCAAGCCCGAAGCAAGTAGTGCTCCGGGGACTAGTCGACGCATGAGGTTCCCTCAGATTCAATCGGCGGATACTTGGCCAGTCACGTCCCGTATACGTGAGACGCATACGCTATGCGCTCGGTTTACTCGTCTGCATGGATTTATCCATGGCACGCGGCTGCTGCGGCCCGCAGTACGGGACGAACCTCCGCACGGTCACCGCATGTCGAGCAACCAGTATTACGGCAGTCATCGTATCTTAGAAACCTGGCGCGGCCGCCAGCTCTCCGGCCATCCCCGGCCAGGAGACTCCTGGCATCTGCTTCCTGCCCTACGCTTAGCCGATGCCCACCACGCGCACTGTGTCAGGCGATCCCGCGCGCTTGCGCACCGGCCGGATCTCGCAGGGGCCAGCGTGACCGCCTGGCCGTCAGTGGGAGTAGTCCTCCCGACCCATGACCGGCCGCAACTGCTGCGTGCCGCGCTTTCCTCGGTGCTTGCCCAGGACTACCCGGGGACCATCAGGGCTGTCGTGGTCCATGATCGCAGTGAGCCAGACCAGAGCATGGCCGATGGCGACCGGGTCCGGGTGGTGCCCAACACCCGGACTCCCGGCCTGGCCGGCGCCCGCAACAGCGGCGTGGACGCGCTCGAGACCGAACTGGTTGCTTTCTGCGATGACGACGATGAATGGCTACCTGGCAAGCTTCGTGCCCAGGTCACGGCGCTGGGTGAGCAGCCGGCGGCCGAGTTCGCGAGCTGCGGCATCGTGGTGGACTTTGAAGGTCAGCCAAGCGTGCGCCTGGCCGGCCGTGATCGGGTGACCTACGACAACCTGCTGCACTCACGGATGGTCATGGTGCACTCCTCCACCTATCTGGTCCGGCGGGCGAAGCTAATCGACGGTATCGGGCTTGTCGACGAGACCATCCCGGAGGGCCAGAACGAAGACTGGGACCTGGCCCTGCGAGCCGCCCGCCGTCATCCGATCGTCTTTGTGGACCAGCCGCTGGTCCGGGTCGCCTGGGGGAACACGTCGTACTTTGCCCTGCAGTGGCAGTCCAAGATCGACGGATTGCTCTGGATGCTTGACCGCCATCCAGACATTGCCAGCTGCCGGGCCGGCGCGGCCAGGGTCTACGCGCAGCTATCCTTCTTTTACGCATGCCTCGGCAGCAAGGCCGAGGCATGGCGGTGGACGAAACGGGCGCTGCGCAACAACTGGCACGAACGCCGCGTGCCCTTCGCGGCGGCCGTGGCAACGGGGTT
>CAVPPJ010000045.1:0-21095 GCA_963707065.1 uncultured Actinomycetes bacterium | reverse complement strand
CTCGCCCGGGAGCTCCGTATCGGTTCGCATCGCCCCGCTCGGCGTCCCAGTACCTGCGCACGCCCTCGGCTTGCCGACAACGGCATTCCTCGTAGCTGAGCCGGGCCGGGCGGGGGAAGGTCCCGCACCCAGAGCGAGACCGAGCTCTTGGACACGCCGAGCCCGGCGGCGATCCGGTTGTAGTCGAGGCCGCGGCGCCGCAGTTCCCTGGCGGCCTCGCGCAACTCGTCCTTGGCGTTTCGGGCGCCGCGCCCACGGCTGCGGCCGGCTCGCCGCTGAGCGCATCGTTACGGGTCGCGTTGCTGCCGATGGCAAGCAGTTCCTTGATCTCCCGCCGCGATTTGCCCGCCTGGCGCAGCATGATCGCCTGTTGCCGTAATCTCTCAAACTCTGCACTCGTAGTCATATTCGAATATTGGTTCTATATACTGACAAACGAGCAACGCCCCCCGGTCCCGGATACCGGCCGTGACGGCATGCAGGTATCCGGCACGGCGGAGCCGTATCAGCGGGTCTCGTCAGCGAGGCCGCATCAGCCGGAAATATCGGCGACCGCGTACGGCTCGACCTGGAAATCGCCCGTTCCGGCGGACGAGGTCGTCTTGACCGATCCCGGGCCCGTCACCTTCGTCATGATCGACGGCGTGGTGACCTGGGTTGTGCTGAACCCGCCAGAGAAGATCGAGGAAAGGTCGAGGGAGACCGGCTGCGAGGACAGGTTCACCAGCATGACCTCCGGCCCGGAATGAGTGGTGAGCACCTCGCCCAGGACTGCGGGCGCGCCGGTCGACCCGAGCGTCGGCACCCCGGCGAAGGACAGCGGCTGAGCCGAGGAAGCCCGGTTGAACGCCGCCTGGATCATCGAGAAGGTGGTTCCGACCGCGCTGAGCGCGAGCTTCGTGGTGGCCTGCCCGCCGCTGCCGAACGCCTGGGTGCCATCGAAGATCGGGGACGACGCGGCGGTGCCGATCGTCGCGTTCAGCCCGGCGTAGGTAATGTCCGGGTCCGCGGTGAACAGCAGCGCCTGCGCCGCCGCGAACAGGCCCGAGCCAGGCGCCCTGGAACACGTGGCCCGGCGTCTGGTCGGCCAGGTTGAACTCGGTGACCCACACCGGGAGGTTGTCCGACTGGAACAGCGCGAGCTCATGGGACTTGAGCTTCTGGAAATGCAGGTAAGGGAACGCGAGCACCGCGGCCTGCGATTCCGAGGCGCTGAAGACCCGGAGATTGTCGTGGATCGTCACCGCATCCTCGCCCTTGAGCACCGGCAGCACGCCGGCATCCAGCTGCTGCGCCGCTTCGAGATGCCGTTGACGTCGTTGGAGTCTGACTCCACCGCGGCGATCTGCACCCCGGGGAAGGCGCTGTGGATGGCGGTAATCCAGGCGTTCATCTGGGTCGCGTAGTCGGCGGCGGTCGGAAAGCGCTTGGCGTAGTCCTGGGTGTCCGGGCTGGTGCTGACGAACCCGTTCAGGTACAGCTCGTTCCCGAGTTCCACCATTTTCACCGGCAGTCCGTCCCCGGCGGCAGTGTGCAGGGATTGCAGCTGCTGGTCCAGCATGGCCGTGTTTTCCGCGGCGGTGCCGATCGCGCCGTTAAAGGTCACGGTGTTCAGGCTGAAGAGCGGCGTGGCGGCTGCCGCCTGGAGCCCTGTACCGAAGACGCCAAGACTGTCATTGACCGCCTTGGCAGGCTCGCCCGGCCATTTGCCTGGCTGGTACCAGCCGCTCGGCCAGGACCAGTAGTTCGCCGCCGTGCCACCCGGATAGCGGATAACGCCAGGCGCGAATTTCCTCAGCACTGCATCGAACGAGGAATCATTCCAGGCTGGCCCGGTGGTGTTCACCCCATTCAGGCCGAGCAGCGTCGGGGTGACGGCCCGCACCGGGCCTGCCAGGGTGACCTTGACGGTCCCGCTAGCGGGTTTCGCCGCGCCCTGGCTGGCCCCGAACGCGGTCGTCAGCAGGCAACCGCAGGCTGCCAGCAGCGCGGTCAGTGCCCGGCGGTTCGGTTTCCGCATTGGTCTCTCCCTAGCAGATCTGCAGATGTCGGCCCTGGAAGCGATGTCGGCCCTGGAGGCAATGTCGGCCGCCGCGACAGCGGACCGCGGGATGGCTACGCGGCCGCTAGGCACGCCGGTGCCGGTGACTAGCCCGCCGTAGGCCACGAGATCGACCGAGTAGCGGCGCCACAGCCGGCCAGGCTCACGGAAGAGCCGGTACGCCCACCCCAGCCGCATCCGGTTCACCCAGCGGGGGTACCAGTGGACGCGCTCGGCCAGGTGGTCCAGGTAGCTCCCGCCGGTGATGATCACCGGCACGGCCAGCAGGCCGGCCATGTCCTGCACCCAGTTCTGCTGCATCGGCGTGGGGATGGAGACATGCAGGATGTCAGGCCGGGCCGCGTTGATGGCCGCCACCATCATGTCGACGTCAGCGTCGTCATAGCTGCCTGGATGCCCGCGCGCCACGTCCCAGTAACCGTGCAGCGTCCCGGCAATGGGCAGGCCGGGGAATGCGGCGACCAGGTTCTCGGCGGCCCGTTCCGGCACTCCGTCGGCGCAGCCGAACAGGTAGTTCCCAAAGCCATCGCGGGCCGAAAGCGCGAAGATCTTCGGGCAGATGTCATCGTTGCCCTGCCGGTCCGGAACGGGGAGCCCGAGTAGCCGGCCCCGAGCACGACGCCCCATCCGTCCGGGAGCACGACGTCGAAGTCGTTCATCTTCTCCAGCAGGCTCGGGGTCCGGTGCGCCCGGAGCACGTAGTCCGGGTTGATGAACGAGACGGTCAGCCGTGAACGGGTCTGCACCGCCGTCCGCACCGCGCCGACGAAATCCTCGTCGGACATACAGGACAGCCCGATGCCGAGAAACTCGCGCTTCGCGGCCCGGTACCCGGCGCCCAGTTCCTCCGACAGCGCGGGCTGCGGGCCTGCCTGCGCTGTCCTGGTTGCGGCTGCCCGGCGGTCGGCTGCCTCGCCGCCGGCTGCCGCCTCGCCGCCGGCTGCCCGGCCGTCGGCTGCGTCGCCGTCCGCTTGCCCGCTCTCGGGGGCGGGATCCTCGCTGCCCGTCACAGCAGTCCCTCGCACGCCAGGAGCTCACGGAGGCCGGCCTTGAGGTCGTACGCGGGCTTCCAGCCGGTCGCCGTCATCAGCTTGCGGGGGTCGGCGACCAGATGCCCGTCCCCGGCCCGGCGCCGCTGCGGGTCCTCCAGCACCTCCAGCGGCTCGCCGCGGATGCTCTCGATGGCGGCCAGTACCTCGCTGATGGCCGTTCCGACGCCGGTGCCGACGTTGAACACGTCGAAGCCGTGCCCGGCGGCGGTCGCCGCGATCGCCCGGGCGGTGTCGGTGACGAAGACGAGGTCGCGCTGCGGCCAGAGGTTACCGAGCCGGACCGGCTGGCCGGCCCGGATGGCCGCCACGATCGCGGCGAGCACGTGCGGGTTCGTCTCCCGCGGGCCGTAGGTGTTGAAGAGCCGGGCCACCACGGTGCGAACCGCAGGCAGGTCGGCGTGGAAGCGTGCCATCAGTTGCTCGCCCAGCCACTTCGAGATGCCGTAGATCTCGCTGGGCCGGGGCGGCGCGGTCTCCGGCCAGTGCCCTTCGCCGAACCCGTAGACCGCGGCGCTCGAGCAGAACACGAAGGCGGCCGGCGGCCCGCCGCGAACCGCGCGGATAATGCCGTCCAGTCCCAGCACGTTGACGTCCAGTGCCTCTTGCGGGTGCGCGTTGCAATGCGGGATGAAGTGCAGCGCCGCCAGATGGAAGACAGCATCCGGCGCGAAGTCAGCTACCGGCCGCAGGTCGGCCGCGCTCCGGATGTCGGCTTCCAGCAGGGTCGCCCAGCCAGTGGATAAGGCCCGGTCAAGATGGTCACGTTTACCGAGCCGTAGGTCGTCCACCACCAGCACGCTCGCACCGGCGGCCAGCAGTATGTCGACCAGATGCGAGCCGATGAAGCCCGCCCCGCCAGTGACCAGTGCCCGTTCCACTATCCCCGGTTTCCTTCCCTGCGCGCCCAGTATGTCCTGCCCGTCCCCATGTCCTGCCCGTTCCCGTTACGGCAGGTCAGTAGCGACCCGTCCTGGCGCGGCTAACCGGCGAACCGTGCCCATGAGAATCCTGTGATCCTTTGTCGCGTGATGTACATCTATGACGCCCAAGAGGCCACAGTAGTACGCCGCCAGCGCGGCCAGTTGACGAATTGATGAGCGATCCGTTACCCGCAGCGGGGCAGGCAGTCCCGTCATCGTGGCATGCCGGCCCGCCAGCCAGGCGGTATCCTGCGGAAGTCCGGAACGTGAACCGGCGGGGGAGCCACCGCCTTGTGCCTGCACCGATACCAAGGAGCCGAGTGAGCGCGAGCGATCCGGCCGCCGTCATCATCCTTGCCGCGGGTGAGGGCACGCGGATGAAGACTCGTACCCCGAAGGTCCTGCACCGGGTCTGCGGCAGGACCATGCTGGGCCATGTCCTCGCCACTGCGCGGGAGCTCTCGCCCGCGCGCCTCATCGTCGTCACCGGCCATGCGCATGGTGAGGTGGCAGCGGAACTCGCCGAGCAGGCGCCGGACGCCACGGTAGTCGTACAGGAGCGCCGGGGCGGGACCGGGCACGCGGTGCGCACGGTGATCGAATCGGTCGGCGTGATCCGCGGCACCATCGTCGTGACCTACGCGGACACGCCGCTGCTTCGCTCGCAGACGCTTGCGGAACTCATCGCCGTGCACGAATCCGGCGGTGCGGCGGTCACCGTGCTCACCGCGCTGGTAGCCGATCCGGCCGGCGATGGCCGGATCATCCGTGACTCGTCCGGTGGCTTCGCCCAGATTGTGGAGCACGCGGACGCCACCCCAGCGCAGCGGGCTATCAAGGAGATCAACTCCGGGGTCTACGCCTTCGATGGCGAGCTACTCGCTGACGTTGTCAAGCGGGTGCCGACCGACAACGTCAAAGGCGAGGAGTACCTGACCGACGCGGTCGGCCTGCTGCGCGGCGACGGCTATCCGGTGGCATCCGCCGCGTGCGGCGATCCTGATGAGGTGCTCGGCGTGAACGACCAGGCGCAGCTGGCCTGGGCCAGGCGGGTGCTGAACGAGCGGGTGCTCGGCCGGTGGATGCGGGCCGGGGTGACCATCCACGATCCCGCTTCCACCTGGATCGACGTCGGTGTCCGGCTCGAGCCGGACACCGAAATCGGGCCTGGCACCCAGCTGGAAGGACGGACGGAGATTGCCGCCCGGGCCCGGATCGGCCCGGGCTGCCTGCTGCGTGACACCACGGTCGCGGCCGGCGCCACGGTCATTCAGTCAGTCTGCGAGTCCGCCGTGGTCGGGCCGGGCGCCAGCGTAGGGCCCTTCGCCCACCTAATGCCGGGCACCACGCTGGCCGCGGGGCAGCGGGTCGCGGGCCAGCACCAGGCGGCGGCCGGAAGCGGCCTGCCGGGAACCCGGGCAATCCCGCCGCGACATGAGGGAGCGCCGGACCAGTGATGGGCATTACGGCTTCTGGCGAGAAGAAGATGCTGCTCTTCTCCGGCCGGGCATTCCCCGGCCTGACGAATGAGATAGCCGGCTGCCTCGGCATCGAGCCGACCCCCACCAGGCTGTACGACTTCGCCAACGGCGAGATCTTCGTGCGGTTCCTGGAGTCGGTCCGCGGTTGTGACGCATTCGTGCTGCAGAGCCACACCGCGCCGATCAACCAGTGGATCATGGAGCACCTGATCATGGTTGACGCCCTCAAGCGGGCGTCGGCCAAGCGCATCACGGTGGTCGCCCCGTTCTTCGGTTACGCGCGCCAGGACAAGAAGAGCCGCGGCCGGGAGCCGATCTCGGCCCGGCTGATGACCGACCTGTTCGCCACGGCCGGCGCGGACCGGCTGATGGCCGTCGACCTGCACACGGCCCAGATCCAGGGATTCTTCGACGGGCCCGTCGATCACCTTTTCGCGCTCCCGATCCTGGCCTCCTACATCGAGGAACGGCTGAACCTGTCAGAGGTCACCGTGGTGGCGCCGGACGCCGGCCGGGTCAGGGTGTGCGAGCGGTGGACGGACCGGCTCGGCTGCCCGCTGGCGATCATCCACAAGCGCCGCGATATCGACGTGGCCAACAAGGTGAAGGTTCTCGAGGTGGTCGGCGACGTCGCGGGCCGGACCTGCATCCTGGTGGACGACATGATCGACACCGGGGCCACGATCGTGAACGCGGCCGAGGCGCTGTTCGAGAAGGGGGCCGCGCGCGTCATCGTGACAGCCACCCACGGGGTGCTGTCCGGGTCCGCGGTGGACGGCCTGAAGAACTCCAGGATCGCCGAGGTGATCGTCACCAATACGCTGCCGATCCCGGCGGAAAAGCGCTTCGACAAGCTGACCGTGCTGTCCATCGCGCCGCTGATTGCCCGGGCGATCAACGAGGTGTTCAGCGACGGATCGGTGACAAGCCTGTTCGACGGGCAGAGCTGAGCCCGGCGGCGGAGCTGAGCTTCCGGCAGCGGAGCTGAGCTTCCGGCGGCGGAGGCTGAGCTTCCGGCAGCGGAGCTGAGCTTCCGGCGGCGGAGCCGGACCGTGCGCGGACGCGGGACGGCCCGGGTCGGCTAGACTACGCAGGAATTTTCTTACCGCTGAGGAGTCTTACCGTGCCCGAGGTACGTATCGCCGCTGAGCCGCGCCACGATTTCGGCAAGGGTGCCGCCCGCCGCGTCCGGCGTGAAGGCCGGGTGCCCGCCGTGCTGTACGGCCACGGCACGGAAGCACGGCATGTCAGCCTGCCCGGCCACGATGTGCTGCTGGCACTGCGCACCGCCAACGTGCTGATCCGGCTTGAGGGCCTGTCCGGCGGCAGCGAGCTTGCGCTGCCCAAGGCAGTCCAGCGTGACCCGATCAGGGGATCCGTCGAGCACGTGGACCTGATCCTGGTCAGGCAGGGCGAGAAGGTAACCGTCGAGGTGCCCGTGCTGGTCACCGGTGAGGTGGCCGTCGACGGGATGCTCGACCAGCAGCTGATCCAGGTAGCGGTTGAGGCGGAGGCCACCAATATCCCGACGGGCATCAAGATCGACGTCGAGGGAATGGAGATCGGCGCCTCGGTGCATGCCGGAGATCTGTCCCTGCCCGCAGGCTCGACGCTAGCGGTGGACGCGGAGTTGCTCGTGCTGCACGTCATCGCGGCCCCGACGGCAGAGCAGATGGAGGCCGATCTCGGCATCGAGACCGAGGAGGGCGCTGCGGCAGCCGAGGACGAGCCCGCTCCGGTACCGGACGCGCCTGATGACGCCGCCGCCGGGACGGATTCCTGAGCCGGCTTCCCCCGGGCTGACCGGCCCGGCGGGCGAGCCCGGGCGGTAACAGTGCCCGGACCCGCGGTGATGCCTGGGCTGAGGTGAGCACTGGATGACGGACGAGCGCTGGGTGATCGCGGGGCTCGGCAACCCGGGCGCAGAGTACGCGGGCAACCGCCACAACGCCGGGTACATGGTGGCCGACGTGCTGGCCACACGGATGGGCGCTGGCTTCAAGCGGGACCGGTCAGGCGCCGCGGTCGCCATCGGCAGGCTGGCGGATGCGCCCGTCACGGTCGGGAAGCCGCGGTCGTACATGAACTGCTCCGGCGGCCAGGTCGCCGCGCTCCGCAGCTTCTACAAGGTCCCGGCGCAGCGGGTGCTCGTGGTGCATGACGAACTCGACGTGCCGTTCGGGGTGATCCGGCTGAAGCTGGGCGGCGGTGACAACGGGCATAACGGGCTCCGGTCGGTAACTGCCGCCCTGGCCACCCGGGACTATTACCGCGCGCGCCTCGGCATAGGCCGGCCGCCGGGCCGAATGGATCCCGCCGCCTTCGTATTGCGTGACTTTTCAGCAACTGAGCGTAAGGAACTGCCCGTGCTGGTCGAACGATGCGCGGATGCCGTCGAAGCGCTGCTGCGGAACGGACTTGAAGCCGCGCAGAACGAATTTCACCCCAATTTTTAACCGGCGGGTTTCTGACCGGAACCCCGGCGGGCATTGAGGTTTCGCATGGTCAGAGGGCCGCGAGCGGCCCTGAGGGCAGATGTGACTCGCTGTGATCTGGCCTATGATGCTCAGATCATGGGGAAAGCTGTCAACCGTCCCATTTGGCTGGGCGTCTTCCCTCTGTAGGGCAGGACGACACCGGGCCAAAACGTTGACTGGGTGTCTCCCCGCGGTACGGCAGGGTGAACGTCCGGCAACGCGCCGGTGTCACCGCAGTGGCGAAGGGACGGGTGCGAGCGTGTCAGGTCAGTCAGCCGTTACCGGCCATCGGCGGGCTGACAAGGTAGTTGCACGCCTAGCTGAGCAGAAGCCTGCGGTCTGGACCCGCGCGTACCTGCGCCAGGTGGTAGTCGCGGACGGGCTCTGTGCCCTGGCCGGCGGCCTGCTGGCACTCAAGCTGCGGTTCGATGGCGGGGCCGCGCCGCCGAGCCTGTACCTGGCGCTCAGCCTCACCCTGCCGGTGATCTGGCTGTGCATCGTGACTCTCGCGGGCGGCTACGACTCCCGCTTCATCGGGGTTGGCACGGACGAGTTCCGCCGGGTGCTGAACGCCGGCGTGACGCTGACCGCCGCCGTCGCGATCTTGTCCTACGCGACGAAGACCGAGATCGCCCGCGGCTACGTGGTCATCGCGCTGCCCTGCCTGACCGCGTTCGACCTGCTCGCCAGGTTCGCTCTGCGTAAGCGGCTGCACCGGCTGCGCGGCCTGGGCAGCTGCATGCGCCGGGTCGTCGCCGTCGGGCACGCGCGGGTGATCGCCGATCTCGCGACCGAACTGCGCCGGGAGACCTACCACGGGCTGTCGGTCGTCGCGGCCTGCATCGCGGGTCCGGAAGGTGACAGCGAGGTCGACGGCATTCCCGTTGTCGGCGGCCTGGGCAACGTCGCCCGCGTGGTGGAGCTTTATGACGCCGACACGGTCGCCGTGCTGGCCTGCCCCGAGATGAGCGGCGTGCGGCTGCGGGAGCTCGCCTGGGAGCTGGAGAAGACGGATACCGACCTGTGCGTCGCCCCGGCCCTGATGGACGTGGCCGGCCCGCGTACGACGATCAGGCCGGTGGCCGGGCTGCCGCTGCTGCACGTTGACCACCCGGAGTTCACCGGCGCCAAGCAGGTCATCAAGGGCGCGTTCGACAAGATTCTCGGCGTGTCGGCGCTGACGCTGATGGCCCCGGTGTTCATCTGCGCGGCCATCGCGATCAGGCTCGCCGATGGCGGACCCGCGCTGTTCCGGCAGACCAGGGTCGGCCGGGACGGCCGCGCGTTCACCGTGTACAAGTTCCGCACGATGGTGCTGGACGCGGAGGAGCGCAAGATCCACCTCGTCGGCAGCAACGAGCATGACGGAGTGCTTTTCAAGATCCGTAATGACCCGCGGATAACGACCGTTGGCGCCTGGCTCCGCCGCTGGTCGGTGGACGAGCTGCCGCAGCTGATCAACGTGGTGCGCGGGGACATGTCGCTGGTCGGCCCGCGGCCCGCGCTGCCGGACGAGGCTGCCAGGTACGGGGACTACGTCCGGCGCCGGCTGGCGGTCAAGCCGGGCATCACCGGGCTGTGGCAGGTCAACGGCCGTTCTGACCTGTCCTGGGAGGAGTCGGTCCGGCTCGATCTGCGCTATGTGGAGAACTGGTCGCTTATCCTCGACCTGCAGATCCTCTGGAAAACATGCTCGGCCGTACTGCACGGGTCCGGGGCGTACTGAACCGGTCGCGGAGGATAACCACTGGATGGAGCCTGCCCTGATGACGTCCGATGACGACCGGCTGGCTCGCGACCTGGCGACCGAGGCCGGACGTCGGCTGCTCGCGCTGCGCTCGGCCGGCGGCGACCCGGACATGCTGCGGGAAGCCGGCGACCGGCGCTCCCACGAGTTCCTGGCCGGCGAGCTGGCCCGGCTGCGGCCCGGCGACGCCGTGCTCTCGGAAGAGGGACGCGATGATCCGGCCCGGCTGTCGGCCAGCCGGGTATGGATCGTCGACCCGCTGGACGGAACGCGGGAGTTCGGCGACGCCGGGCGGACGGACTGGGCAGTCCATGTCGCGTTGTGGGAACTCGGCGAGCTGACCGCCGGCGCGGTGGCCCTGCCCGCGCAGGGAAAGACGCTCAGCACCGCTGAGCCGCGCGCGGCCGCCGCCGGTTCCCTGGCAGGCCCGGCGGGCTCCCAGCCGGCCGCTCAGGGCGGTACGACGGCACTGCCGGGCAGTCTCCGCTTCGTGGTGAGCCGGACCCGGCCGCCCGCGTTCGCCGTGTCGCTGGCTGACCAGGCCGGGGCGGTGCTGCTGCCGCTCGGCTCGGCCGGGGCCAAGGCCGCGATGGTGATCTGCGGGGACGCGGACGCCTACATTCACAGCGGCGGGCAGTACGAATGGGACTCCGCGGCGCCGGTCGCGGTGGCGCGGGCGGCGGGCCTGCATGCATCGCGGATAGACGGCGCGAAGCTGGCCTATAACCAGGAGCATCCCTGGATGCCCGATATCCTGATCTGCCTGGCCCCGCTGGCCGGGCCGCTGCTCGAGGCGATCGCCGTGGCCGGCGGCGCCGGCGAGTAACCTGCAGGCCAGCACAAGCCAAGTTAGCCCGTTTCCGATAGTCCGGAGTTTTTCCAGATGACAGCCATGCGTTCCGACTACCTGCTTTCGCAGCTTGATGTGCTCGAGGCCGAGTCGATCCACGTGATGCGCGAGGTCGCCGCCGAGTTCGAGCGGCCGGTGCTGCTGTTCTCGGGCGGCAAGGACTCGATCGTCATGCTCGCCCTGGCGGAGCGGGCATTCGGGCCGGCGCGCATCCCGTTCCCGGTCATGCACATTGACACCGGGCACAACTTTTCCGAGGTGCTCGACTTCCGGGACCGGCGCGTCGCCGAGCTGGGCATCCGGCTGATCGTGGCGTCGGTGCAGGAAGCCATCGACGACGGCCGGGTGACCGAGGAGTCCGGCCGCTGGGCCAGCCGCAACCGGCTGCAGACCACCAGCCTGCTGGACGGGATCGCCGAGCACCGCTTCGACGCGGTCTTCGGCGGCGCCCGGCGGGATGAGGAGAAGGCCCGGGCCAAGGAGCGCATCTTCTCCTTCCGCGACGAGTTCGGCCAGTGGGATCCGAAGAATCAGCGGCCCGAGCTGTGGAACGTGTACAACACCCGGATCGGCCGGGGCGAGCACATCCGGGTGTTCCCCCTGTCGAACTGGACCGAGCTCGACGTCTGGCACTACATCGAGCGGGAGGGCCTGGAGATCCCGGCCATCTACTTCGCGCACCAGCGGCAGGTCTTCGAGCGCGATGGCATCTTGCTCGCCGACAATCAGTTCGTCGTCAGGGCGGACGACGAGCCGGTCTTCGAGACGAGCGTCCGTTACCGGACGGTGGGCGACATGACCTGTACTGGTGCCGTGGAGTCCGGGGCCGTCACTATCGCCGACGTGATTGCCGAGATCGGCGCGACCCGGATCACCGAGCGTGGCCAGACCCGTGCGGACGACCGGGCCAGCGAGGCAGCGATGGAAGACCGCAAGCGGGAGGGGTACTTCTGATGACCGCGGTAGGGAGCGGACCGGGCATGAGCCACCCGGACGGCGACAGGCACATGGACATCCTGCGGCTGGCGACGGCAGGCTCGGTGGACGACGGCAAAAGCACGCTGATCGGCCGCCTGCTCTACGACTCCAAGTCGATCTTCGAGGATCAGCTTGCCGCGGTGGAGCGCACCAGCCGGGAGCGGGGCGAGGAATACACCAACCTGGCGCTGCTGACCGATGGCCTGCGGGCCGAGCGCGAGCAGGGCATCACGATCGACGTGGCCTACCGCTACTTTGCCACGCCACGGCGGAAATTCATCATCGCGGACACGCCCGGCCACGTTCAGTACACCCGGAACATGGTGACCGGCGCGTCGACCGCTGACCTCGCCGTGGTTCTCGTCGACGCCCGCAATGGGCTGACCGAGCAGAGCAGGCGGCACGCCTTCCTCGCGACCCTGCTCCGGGTTCCGCATCTGGTGCTCGCGGTCAACAAGATGGACCTGGTCGGCTACGACGCCGGGAGGTTCGAGGAGATCGCCGAGGAGTTCACCGCCTTCGCGGCGAAGCTGGAGATCAGTGACCTCACGTTCATCCCGATTTCCGCGCTGCACGGCGACAATGTCGTGCAGCGATCGGCGAGCATGCCCTGGTATGACGGGCCGTCCCTGCTGCACCATCTGGAGCACGTGCACATCGCGTCCGACCGGAACCTGATCGATGTCCGGTTTCCGGTGCAGTACGTCATCCGGCCGCATCAGGCCACCGACCCCGATCTGCACGACTACCGCGGCTACGCGGGCCAGGTCGCCGGAGGGGTGCTCAAGCCGGGCGACGAGGTCATGCACCTGCCGTCTGGGCTGACCACGACGATCAAGCGGATCGACACCGCCGCCGGCCCTGCCACCGAGGCGTACCCGCCGATGTCCGTCACGCTGCTGCTTGCCGATGATCTTGATGTCTCACGGGGCGACATGTTCTGCCGTCCGCACAACCAGCCCCCGGCTGCCCAAGACGTGCAGGCAATGGTGTGCTGGATGTCCGACGCACGGCCGCTCGAGGTCGGCAGGCGGCTCATCGTCAAGCACACCACCCGCACGGTGAAGACCATCGTCCGTGACCTGCAGTACCGGCTGGACGTCAACACCCTGCACCGCGATGAGCAGGCCACCCAGCTTGGCCTGAACGAAATCGGCCGGGTGTCGCTGCGGACTACCCAGCCGCTGTTTTGTGATCCCTACGCTCGCAACAGGATGACTGGCGGGATCATCCTGATCGATGAGGCGACCAATGCCACCATCGGCGCTGGCATGATTACCGAGGCCGGATGAGGGGCGGCCCGGCAGGCCGCTGCTGCTGCGCGCCGCGCGGCCTGCCGGGCCGCGCTGGCCGGCGGCAGCGCGGGGAACTAACCGCTAGCAGCGGCCGCCCGGATGACGTCGCCAACCTGCTGGATGAAGCGTTCCATCCGGCGGGTTTCCAGTACGGTCTGACGCCCTTCACGGCCCATCCTTGCCGACTCCTCCTGGCTACCCCAGAGATCGACGATGACCTTGCGCATAGTCTCCGCATCACCGACCGGGACGAAGAGGCCGTTCCGCCCGTGGTCGATCGCGCCGCGCTGGCCGTCGATCTCCGAGCAGATCACCGGCCGGCTCATCGACCATGCCTCAACTAGGCACGTGATGCCGTTGTCCGTGTCGCTCTGGTGCAGCGGGAGCACGATGAATCGCGAGCGTGCATAGAGTTCGCGTAGCTCGACGGGATTTTTTGACCCGACGGTCACGTTGTCAGGCAACTCAATTTTCTCGGCGGAATCACCGATCGTCCGGCGCCATTGATCGCTCCTTCCGCGAGCGAGTACCGCGGCGATATGACAAGGAATTCCGGTACCATCGAGAGCCCTGATCAGCGTTTCGAAATCGCGCATCTCACGGCCGACTGAGCAGATCATGTCGGGCTTGGCGTCAGCTGGTGACTGCCAGAACTCCTCATCGACGCCCCACGGGATGTCCGGCACCTTGTGCCGGGGGATTCCCAGGCGGTTTACGGCGAACTCCTGCTGGGTCGGCGGCGGCAGGATCAGCGTGGTTATATGCGAGTGCGCCAGGCGCAGGAACCATGCCTTCTTAGGCGGCGATATCCAGTTGAATAGGGTCACGAAAGGAACTCTGGACCTGGTTAGCTTGAGCAGCAGCGCGAACGGCATGGCCACCGGCTCCGCACCCCAGGCGAAGACCACGTCATAGTCCCGCCTGACCCGGAATGCCTCCAGCGTCTGCGCCGCCCAGATGGGCATCCTGCCGTAGAGTGCTCGTCGCCATTTCGGCGGGTTGGTCAGAAAACGCTGGTCAAGGAGCATCAACTCGCCGGGAAGGTCCAGTAGCCAGGCGCGCGGGCACTGGCCTGCGGCGTGCATCTCGCCGAGCTGATCGATGAAGGGCGGAAAGTAGGTGGTCCCTAGCAGGGCTAGCACCTTTGGTCGCTTAAATTCAGGACCAGTCATTTCCGAACCTTCCGCGATAGGAGCCGGCGACCGCCACGGGGAGCCCGGCGGCGAGACCTTGCCGCCCGGCGGCGGAGCTGCCGCCACCGCGCTGAATATCGATCGTACTGGGTGCAATCTGGGCACCTTCGACTGCCATCAATGCTGGCCTGGGTCCTGAGCCCCGCGCCGGCGCCGTCATCGGCCGGCCTCCCGCCAGGCCTCCCGCCTCGCCCCGGCACCATGCCGGCCGACGCAGCGATGAATGGGCAGTAGCCGCCGCTGCCTGAGCGCGGCAGTCCCCGGTGCCTGCCGGAAAGCGTCCGGGCAGCCAACCGGACAAATCGAAATCGCGTGACAATAGAGGCTATTGATGCTTAAATAGATGCTGTTACGAGAAGTCTTCTTTAAGCCATCTGCCTGGACGTGACCTGATGACAGCACCGAAAACTACAAGTCCGGGGAAGCCCAGAATTCAGGTGGGCAAGCTGTGGTTTGATGCGCTCACCGAGCGCGAGGCAACCGACACTGTCCGCGGAGCGTGGGCAGCGGGCTCCGGCGGATCGATCATCCCGGTCAACGTGGATGTGGCCCGGACGGCTAGCCGACAGCCCGAGCTGGCCGGACTCGTGGCGGCCGGTTCCCTCGTCGTCGCGGACGGCATGCCCCTGGTCTGGGCGGCGCGGGCTGGCGGGCAGGTCCTGCCCGAGCGCGTCACCGGAGCCTCGCTGATGTTCTCGCTGAGCGAGGCGGCCGCTGCTGATGGGCTGCCGGTATTCCTTCTCGGCGGTGCCGATGGGGTGCCGGACAAAGCGGCCGATGCACTGCGCTCGCGATTCCCGGCCCTGCGCATCGCCGGAACTGACTCACCGCCGTTCGGCTTTGATAAGACACCCGAGGGGGTGCAGCGGGCGGTCGACGCCGTCACGGCCGCCGCTCCCGGCCTTGTCCTCGTCGGGCTGGGATTTCCCCGGCAGGAAAGACTGATCGAGCAGCTTCGCCAGGCCTGGCCCGGTGCCTGGTACCTCGCCTGCGGCGGCGGCATTTCGATGGCCGCGGGAATAACCCCCCGGGCATCCCCGCTCATGCAGCGCTTCGGCCTGGAATGGATGCACAGATTGCTGCTGGAGCCACGTCGGCTGGCTCGCCGGTACCTTCGCGATGATCTGCCTTTCGCGATCGAGTTGCTGACCCGGACGGCGATCAGGCGCGTTACGCGGTAGCGTTTCTGGCCTGCAGGATAAGGCGCACGGCGGCCGGAAGGTCGCTCGCCTCGGCGTCGGCGCCGGGAGCAGCCGGGCCTGCCGTGCCGGGGCGGACGAAGATAGTCGAGGTACCGGCGGCCCGGCCAGCCATCAGGTCCGAGTCGCTGTCGCCGATGATAACCGCCTTGTCCAGGTCAAGCAGGTGGTCACGGGCCGCGCGTTGCAGCATGCCCGGAGCAGGCTTACGGCAGCCGCAGGTGCCGGCCGCGTGCGGGCAATGGTAGGCGGCGTCCAGCCAGCCGCCCTCGGCGGCGAGAAGCTGCTCAAGACGCGCATGCACGGCGGCGTAGGCTGCCGGATCCGCCGACGGACCGGACAGCCAGCGCTGATTGGTCACCAGCACGACCCGCAGCCCGGCCGCGTTGAGCCTGGCCACCGCCCCGGCTGCGCCGGGCAGCAGCACCAGCCCGGCGGGCGAGGTGATGTACTGGCCCGCGGGCGCCTTGACGTTGATCGTCCCGTCCCGGTCGAGGAAGATGGTGCTGCTGGCCCGCAGGCCGGGCGCAGGCAAACTCAGGACGGCCCGGTGAACAGCGCCGCCTCGACCATCTCGCAGATCGTATGACCCAGGTGCATGCATGCTTCTTGCACACGGGCAGTGTCGTCGGCGGGGACCTGGATGGCCATCTGGGCGAGCGCGGCCGCCTTGCCGCCGTGTGCGCCGGTGAGCGCCACCGTCGTCATCTCGGCGGCTGCGGCCGCCTCGAGTGCGCGGACGACATTGATCGAATTACCCGATGTCGTCAGCCCGACCACGACGTCTCCCGGCCGGCCGGCGGCAAGGACCTGACGGGCGAAGACCTCGTCGTAGGAGTAGTCGTTGCCGATTGCGGTCATCGCCGCCGTGGCGTCCGGAAGGCTGACCGCGGCAAGCCCGGGACGGTCAAAGGCGAACCGGCCCATGAGCTCGGCAGCGAGGTGCCCGGCGTCCTGCGCCGACCCGCCGTTGCCGAAGAAGATCACCTTTCCGCCGGCGCGCAGGCACCGGATCATCGCGCGGGCGACCTCGACCGCCTGCCCGGCAAAGGTACCTTCGGTCATCTGCTGCTTGATCGCGATTGCCTGGGCCAGCTGCGCCCGCACCAGTTCCGCGCTCGGCGAAACGACATCGGACGTGCTCATACCCGCCATGTCGTCAGTCCCTTGGTATCGAAAGTGAATTCGGCAATATCGGCGCCGGCGAACTCAAGCGCCTCGATGACCTGGTGCTTCTTCGTGAAGTCGCAGAATAGCAAGATGTAGCCGCCGCCGCCGGCACCGGTGATCTTCCCGCCCAGCGCGCCCTTGCCGCAAGCGAGCTCATACAGCTCATCGATCCGCGGGTTAGAGATCAGCGGGGACATCCGCTTCTTCTCGGTCCATGCCTCGCCCAGCAGGTGACCGAACTCAGGCAGCGCACCAGTGAGCAGCGCCGCCTTCATGGCCACTGCCAGCTCTTTCTGCGCCCGCAGCCCGGACATGGTGTCGTCCGCGGACGCGCGCGCGCGCCGGGTCTGGTCCTCGATCACCCGCGCCGAGTCCCGGGTGATCCCGGTGAAGCACAGCAGCAGGCTGAGCTCCAGCTCGTGGGCGATCTCATCTCTGATGCGGAGCGGATTGACGATCACCCGGTCGGTGAACTCGATGAAGTTGAAGCCGCCGAACGTCGCCGCGTACTGGTCCTGCATGCCGCCGGCGATACCGAGATCCTCGCGCTCGATGGCATGCGCGAGCTCTGCGGTCTGGTAGTCACCGAGGTGCCGTCCGTAGTGAGCGGCGAGGAGGCCGGTGAGCGCGACCATCATCGTCGACGATGAGCCCAGCCCCGACCCTGGCGGCGCGCTGGAGCGGAGCACCAGGTCGTACCCGTCGGTGCCCTCTCGCCCGAACCGCCGCACGGCCGCCTTGATCAGGTCCAGGCTGCCGTCATAGAGGATCTCCTCATCGAGCGTCATCTCGGCTGTGGTCTTGAAATCCACCGACTCGATCGTGACCATGCGGTCAGTGCGGGGGACGAGAGACCCGTAGGCGTACCGGTCAATCGTCGCGGACAGCACGCACCCTCCCTCCGCAGACGGGAACGGCGGAACATCCGTGCCGCCGCCCGCGAAGGAGATCCGCAGCGGTGCCCTGGCCCGGATCCGCGGCCGCGTCATCGAGCCCCCTGGTTCGCGGTCATGTCATCGGACCCCCGTGCTATCACGTCCCCCGTGTCATCGGCCCACCCGGCCCCGCCGCCGCCGATCCCGTTGCTCATGCGGCCTTGCCCAGGTAGCCGTACCTGGCCAGCAGTGGCAGGGTCATGGTGGTGACGCTACGGCGCTGGGCAGCGGGCATCGCGGTACGCCACTGGTCATCGGTGCGGATGGCGATCCGGCCGGTGGCGAAGCGCATCGGGTTCCCTGAGGCCGTGTGGGCCGCGTGCAGGTCTGCCCAGCAGTCACCCGCATCACTGCCCAGGAAGTCCAGGTCCGCGCCGCTAGCGGGAATCCCGGCAAACCTGGTGACCTGGGCCAGCATCTCCAGTGGCTCGGTCACCAGATCCTCGTAGCGCACCCGCAGCGTCGGCACTCCCTCCCTGGCCAGCAATTGCAGGGCGCCGTTCTGGGCATTCCAGAGCAGCGATGCCCTGGCCGGCGAGTAGGTCGGCATGTAAGGATCCGAGGCCGACTCGGGACGGTTCACCTTCCTGGTCCAGGAGAACGCCACGGCGCGGCTGTCCCGCACGACGTGGATCACCCGGAGGTCAACCTCTGCCCGCCAGCGCAGGCAGAACGCGAGCGACGCCTGCTTGCTGGAGTCCACTACTATCGGGCAGCCGCTGGCGTCCGCGATGGCCGAGTAGAGCCGTAGGTAGTAGCCGGTGTACTCGTCGAGGCTGCGGCGGAACGACAGGTACAGCGCTGGCGCGGCCAGTAGCGGGATGTGACGGCTCCGGTCGACCGAGGCCCGCAGCCCGGCGACGCGGCGGACATCGACATCGGCCCAGCCGCCGAAGGCGATCTCGCCCACCTTGCGCCAGAACGGGCACTCAGGCAGCGGCTCACCGCAGCCACAGCGCTCAGCGTCGGCGATCCCGCGCTGCCACAGGTGGACGACCTCGCCGGCCGAGCAGACGCCGGGCAGCTCACCGAGCAGCCGCTCCAGCAAAGTGGTCCCGCTACGGCCCAGACCGCCCAGGTAGACCACTCTCGGCAGTTTCCCACCAGTCACCGCTGCCCCGCTCGCCCCGCTCATCGATCAAGAGTATGGCAGAAAGCAAATACCAGCGTGACCTGACTTTCCTGCGCACTGGCTGGCGCCGCCCTGGTTGTCACTGGCGATCCACAGGCCAGCGCTGGTGTCAAGCATGTCGTCGGCGCCCAGGCCGCGGGCGCGCGTCGGGTTGAAGGTCAGCGAGCCGTCCGTCGGCGACAAGCCCTCGAAGCCGGCCGCCGGGATAGCGCCCGTGCCCTGCGCGTCGCAGTCGTTCGGGTTCGATGACCAGCGCTCATGTCCGGCGAAGTAGGCGGTGCTGGCATCGGCAGCCGCAGCGAAGAGCGAGTCGCAGCCGGGGTAGTTCACCCACGTGTGCAGCACCGAGGTCTGGGTCGCCGGGAACGCCGCTGCGACATCGCACAGCCCGTTCCGCGGGGTCGCCCCGATCAGGAAGCCGTTCGGGTGGTAGCCGGTGGTGCCGATGTAGATCGTCGAGTCAGTCGGCGACCATGCCGCCGCCTGGATATAGAACGGCTCGTCCGTGGCGCACTCGTACGGGTAGCCGCCGGTGTAGTCGTTTCTATTGTCCGTCCGCACCGCCTCACCTTGGCTGCCGTCCCACTCCGGTGAGGTCCAGGGGGTCACCGTCGCCGGGCTGGTGGCCAGGTTGAGCATGAAGATCTGCTGCCTGGGCAGGCCGCCCACCGAGGTGAAGTCACCCATCACCAGGTCCAGCGTGCCGCCGTTGCTGAGCGACTGGTTGTACACCCTGGTCGGGTTGCTGGACACTCCGGGGAAGTTGTAGTTGCCGGAGATGTTCAGGCTGATGAACCCGTCGTCCTTGCCGGTGGTGGGGCTCAGGCTGGTCATGTACTTGTTGGTGCTGCCGTTGATGGTGGTGTAGTAGCCGCCCGCCAGGATGTGCCCCTTGACGCCGAGCAGGGTTTCGACCTGGCCGTTCGCGGTGTGCCCGAAGGTGGTGACCAGGGCGCCGGTGCCGCTGGTGCTGACCTCGGCCAGGTTGGCGACCTTGGTGCCGTTCACCGCGGTGAACTTCCCGCCGATGTAGGCATCGGCGCAGTTGGTCCCGTTGAAGGCGATCGAGTTGACGATCCCGTTGACGTTCGGGGCCCACGTGGTCAGGTTGTACGGGGCGGTCGCGCTGAAGCTGAAGGCGTTATTCACGGCAGTGACGGTGCTGTTGTGCTTGATCGAGGTGAACGTGCCCACCGCGTACATCGTGCTGCCGCACTGCACCAGCTGGCGGACCTGCTCGACCGCGCCGGTCGCGTTCAGCTGGGGCGTGTTCGCCGGGTTAGCCGTTACCGGGCCGGCCTGGCCGGTCGCGATGCTCACCGCGGCCGCGCCGGCGGGCGCCATGCCGAACATGGCAAGGCCCGCGCTCAGGGCCGAAGCAAGTAGTGCTCCGGGGACTAGTCGACGCATGAAGTTCCCTCAGATCCAATCGGTGGTCGTTCCATACTGTCACGTACGGTCACATGCCGTATACGTGAGAAGCTTCTCGCATAAGGGAGAGCACTCGCATAGGTGAGACGCATATCCTATGCGCGCGGTTTACTCATCTGCGCGGTTTGCTCCGTGGTAGGAGTACTCCCTGCCCGCAGGGCGCAGCCGCAGTCAGCGCGGCGGGAAGGCCAGCCGCGCTGGCGGCTGCTTGGCTGCCCTAGGCTTAGCCGATGCCCGCCACGCACACCACGCCCGACAGCCCGGTGCGCCTCGCCGCCGGCCGGATCCCGTTCACCGGCCGGATCCCGCGGGGGCGGCCGTGAGCGCCTGGCCCTCGGTGGGAGTGATCCTGCCGACCCATGACCGCCCAGCGCTGCTGCGCGTGGCGCTTTCGTCGGTCCTTGCCCAGGATTACCGGGGGGACCTCCGGGTCGTCGTGATCCACGACCGCAGCGAGCCGGACCAGAGCCTGGCCGATGGCGACCGGGTACGGGTCCTGGCCAATACCCGGACGCCCGGTCTGGCCGGAGCCCGCAACAGCGGCGTGGACGCGCTCGGCACCGAATTGATCGCCTTCTGCGATGACGATGATGAGTGGTTGCCCGGTAAGCTCCGTGCCCAGGTCACGGCGCTGTGCGGGCAGCCTGCGGCCGAGTTCGCGAGCTGCGGCATCGTGGTCGACTTCGAGGGGCAGCCGAGTGTGCGCCTGGTTGGCCAGGATCAGGTGACCTACGGCGACCTGCTCCGCTCGCGCATGGTGATGGTGCATTCGTCCACGTACCTGATGTGGCGGGCGAAGCTGCTCGACGGTATCGGCCTTGTCGACGAGACCATCCCGGGGAGCCAGAACGAGGACTGGGATCTTGCCCTGCGATCAGCTCGGCGCCATCCGATCGTCTTTGTCGACGAACCGCTGGTCCGGGTTGCCTGGGGAAACACCTCGTACTTTGCCCAGCAATGGGAGACCATGATCGACGGGTTGCTCTGGATGCTGGATCACCACCCTGACATTCGCGGCAGCCGGGTAGGCGCGGCCAGGGTCTACGCCCAGCTATCCTTTTACTACGCGTGCGCCGGCCGGAAGGCCGAGGCATGGCAGTGGACGAAGCGGGCGCTGCGCAGCAACTGGCACGAACGCCGGGTGCCCTTCGCGGCGGTGGTGGCAGCTGGGCT
>CAVPPJ010000044.1:0-129036 GCA_963707065.1 uncultured Actinomycetes bacterium | reverse complement strand
AGCTAACGATGGACGGCGCAGACATGAAGATGCCCGCTGACCTCGGCGCTCACCGTGATCAGCGGGCCTGTGCGCTGCGTCGGGACGGCGGGATTTGAACCCGCGACCCCTTGACCCCCAGTCAAGTGCCCTACCAAGCTGGGCCACGTCCCGGTACTGACCGCGCCCGCCTCCGACCGGGCGGGCCTACACACCTTAGCGCAGCGCGGGCGCGGAGCGCTCTTTGCGGAGGCGCGGCTGTTAGCGTCCGAGTCGAGCCCAGTCACGCGAACGAGAGCCGCCAGCATCATGATTGACCGCCTCGCTGCCCTGCTGCCGTACCCGAAATCCGTCCGGCCGCAGCCGGGCAGCTTCCGGCTCAGCGCTGATACCCCGATCGCAGCCGGGTCAGGCGCCCAGGCCGCGTGCGCAGCAGTACGGCGGGTTTTTGCCGGACTGCCCTGGCCGGCCGGAACCGGCCACGATCCCGCCCCAGCGGCTGGCGAGATCACGGTCGACATCGACGAGCGGCTGCCGGACGAGGGCTACCAGATTCGTATCGGCCCCGGCCACCTGCGCATCACGGCCAGGGGAGAGGCGGGCGCGTTCTACGCGGCGCAGACCGTGCGCCAGCTGCTCCCCGACGAGGCCTGGCGCGCCGCGCCGGTGCCCGGGCCGTCGTGGACTCTGCCGTGCGCGGAGATCGACGACGCCCCCGCCCTCGGCTGGCGCGGCGGGCATCTCGATGTGGCCAGGCATTTCTTCCCCAAGCCCGTTGTGCTGCGCTTCATCGACATGCTGGCCGCGCACAAGCTGAACCGGCTTCACCTGCACCTCAACGACGACCAGGGCTGGCGTATCGAGAGCCTGCGCCATCCCGGCCTGCACGAGGTCGGATCGCACCGGCCGCGGACGAGGATCAACCACGGCTCGGAGGATCCCGCCGTCTACGACGAAGTCCCGCATGGCGGGTATTACACACTCGCCGACCTGGCCGAGATCAGCGCCTATGCCGCCGCGCGGATGGTGACGGTCGTGCCCGAGATCGATATCCCGGGCCACGCGTCAGCGCTGCTGGCCGCGCTCCCTCATCTCGGGTCCGTGCCGGGCGGGACATACGAGGTGTCTGCTGACTGGGGCATATTCACGCAGATCATGTCGCCGCTGCCGGAGACTGTCAGCTTCCTCGGGGAGATCTTCGCCGAGCTGCTCAGCGCCATCCCGGCGCCGTTCGTGCACATCGGCGGGGACGAGTGCGTGCTCGATACCTGGCGCCAGAATCCGGCGATCGAGGACTACCGGCGAGCCCTCGGCCTGGCCAGCGCCAGCCAGCTGCACGCCAGGTTCCTCCGGCAGGTCGCCGACATGCTCGCCGGGCAGTTCGGGGCAAGGACGGTCGTCTGGGACGAGGGATTTGCCAGCGGAGCGGGAACGCCGGGCGGGGCGCTGCGGCCGGACACCATCGTGATGGCCTGGCGGGGCATGGACATCGCGCGGCGCGCGGCGCAGGCGGGCCATGACGTCATCGCCACCCCGGTCGTGCCCACCTATTTCGACTACTACCAGGCGGACGATGAGCGCGAGCCGCTGGCGATCGGCGGTCCGGTGACACTCCAAGACGTCGCCGCGTTCTCGCCGAGCGCGGCGGCCGCTGCGTGGCCAGGGCAGGCCGCAAGGCACCTGATCGGCACCCAGTTCCAGCTCTGGACGGAGTACATCCGCGACAGCCGGGCCCTGGAGTACATGGCCTTCCCGCGGGCCTGCGCGCTGGCGGAGGCGGCCTGGTCCGGCGGCACGGCCCAGGCCCAGCCGGCCCAGGCGCAGCAGGCCCAGGCGTCGCCCGCGCAGGCCGTGACTACGCCAGTCCAGGCCGTGAGCGCGACGGCCTGGCATGCACGGCTCGCCGCGCACCTGCGCCGCCTGGACGCGGCCGGAGTCGGGTACCGGCCGCTCAATGGCCCGCACCCCTGGCAGGAGGGCGGTGCCGGGCTCCGCGGCCACCGGGCCGGTCACCGGATCGGGGACATTGCCGTGCACCTGGACAAAATCGCCCGGCAGCCGGACGTTCCCTGACCGCAAGAGCCGTCAGCACCGAAGGACAGAAGATCCGCACGTCCCACCCGGTCGGATCCGCCACGATGATGGAAGTCGTGCCGGATTGAGGGCGGTGCCGCGGACTAAGCGTCCACCAGATGGGCAAAAGCAACCCACGGCGCCCATAGCCAGCGCAACTTAGCGGCCCCGCCGTTCGTTGCCTGGCCGGGGACCGGCACAGCTGGCGATCAGACGGAGCGATATACATGTCGGTGCGACCGCACCCGGGCGAGGAGACAGGCAGCTACCGAGCCGCGGCCAGCAACGGCAAAAACAGCACAAGGGCCACAGGCGGACAAGGCATGGGCATCAGTGACACCGGCGGATCCGCGCGGCGCCCGCGCAGGCTCATGCGCCGGGTCCTGATCGTCCTCGGGTCGCTGATCCTCGTCGGGGCCGTGGCGTTCGGGGGACTGCTGCTGGTCACTCCGTCGGTGGGCAACGCGCAGTCCCTGGCCCGCGCGCAGGACCGGTCCCATCACGTCGCCTTTCCCGGACCGCCGGTCCCGCCACGGTTCGAGGCGTCGATCGAGGCCACCGAGGATCACCGGTTCGGCTACGAGCCCGGCGTCGACCCGTTCGCCATTGCCCGGGTCACGGCCAGCTGGCTGACCGGCGGCGGCACCGCCGACCAGGGCGGCGCGACCATCTACCAGCAGCTCGCCAAGCTGCTGTACACCCGGACCCGGTCCGGTGCGAACATCGAGCTGGAGCAGATCAGCCTCGCCGTCAAGCTGTGGATGAGCTACAGCTCGCGGCAGGTCCTGCAGATGTACTCGGACGTCGCCTACTTCGGCAACGGCGACTACGGCATCGCCGCGGCCAGCTGCGGCTACTTCGGGGTTCCGCCGGCCAGCATGTCCTGGCCGCAGGCGGCGCTGCTGGCGGGCCTCGTCCAGGGGCCGTCCGAGGACGACCCGCTGCAGCATCCGGTCCAGGCGAGGCAGCGCGAGGTGCATGTGATCGGCAGGCTGGCGGCGACCGGCGAGATCACCCAGCAGCAGGCCCAGGCGGCACTAGCCCAGCCGCTATCCCACCTCATCGAGAACGCGGGCACCGCCGGCAGCAGCTGCGCGGCCTAGCCCACTCGGCCGGAAGCCGCTGCGCCGCCTAGCGCACTCCAGGCCGGACGGGCTCCTAGACCAGCACCTTCGGCTAAACCAGCACCTTGGGCGGCGGCGCGGCGGCCGGGGGAGCGGTCCACACCCACTTGCGGTACGACCAGAACCGGAACAGCGTGCCGAGCGTGATGCCGACCAGCAGCGCGACGTTGTAGCTGAAATGATCGGTCAGGCCAAGCGCGTAGTAGGTAAAGGCAATGCAGGCCAGCTGGATGAGCAGGCCCACCCCGTTCAGCACGAAGAACATGATCGTCTCGCGGCGCATGTTGGTCCGCTCCCGGTGCCGGAACGTCCACCACCGGTTGCCGACGAAGGAGACCACCGTCGCGACCACGGTCGCAAGCGCGTTGGAGGTGAGCGGTCCCAGGTGAACCTGCACGTGCAGCAGGTTGGTGCCGCCGACAGTGACGACGAACGCGATGACGCCGACGATCCCGAACTTCGCAAGCTCGTGGATCAGGTGCCGGAACCGGTCGTAGAGCTCACGAGTGAAGCTCACCTTGCCGCCTTTCGTGCCGCGGATACGCTCCGCGCGCTTACCGGGGCGTCCCTGCGAGAGTACCGCGTGGCCCGCACGCGATGATGCGTCATTGCCATGCTCAACGCCGCACGGCGGGCCCCGCGCCGCGCCGTCGCCTGCCCCGGCAGCCGGGGTAGCGGGAGGAAAACCCGTTCGGAAATTTTAGGCCAGCCGGGTAATATCAGCCCAATGACTGATCCCGATGTGCTCATCCATGCCCGCGGGCTGACGAAGCGTTTCGGGAAGTTCACCGCAGTCGACGGGATCGATTTTGATCTGCGCCGCGGCGAGGCATTCGGCTTCCTCGGACCGAACGGCGCTGGCAAGTCGTCCACGATGCGCATGATCGGCTGCGTCTCGCCGCCGAGCGGCGGCGAGCTGACCATCCTCGGCCTCGACCCGGTCGCGGACGGCCCGGCGATCCGGGCCAGGCTCGGCGTGGTGCCGCAGGAGGACACGCTCGACGTCGAGCTCACCGTGCGGGAGAACCTGCTGATCTACGGGCGCTACTTCGGCCTGCCGCGCGACGTGATCAGCGAGCGCACCGACCGGCTGCTGGAGTTCGTCCAGCTGAGTGACCGCGGCGCAGATCAGGTCGAGCCGCTCTCCGGCGGCCTGAAGCGGCGGCTCACCATCGCCCGCTCGCTGATCAGCGAGCCGGAGATCCTGCTGCTCGACGAGCCGACCACCGGGCTGGACCCGCAGGCCAGGCACGTGGTCTGGGACCGGCTGTTCAGGCTGAAGCAACGCGGCGTGACGCTGGTCCTGACCACGCACTACATGGACGAGGCCGAGCAGCTCTGCGACCGCCTGGTGGTGATGGACCGCGGCAAGATCGCGGCCGCCGGCTCACCGCGCGAGCTGATTGAGCAGTACTCGACCGCCGAGGTGCTTGAACTCCGCTTCGACCCGCGCGAGCACGAGCAGGCCGCCGAGAAGCTCGCCGACCTGCGGGCTCAGCGCATGGAAGTACTCGCCGACCGGATACTGCTTTACATTCCGAACGGGGACACCGCCCTTGCTGCCGTCCGCGGCCTCGGGCTCGAGCCGCTGACCTCACTGGTTCGCCGTAGCACGCTGGAGGACGTTTTCCTGCGGCTGACCGGCCGGCGGCTGGAGGACTAATGGCACCCCAGGCCCCGGCAGCCCGGGAAGTTCCGGCCGCCCGGCCGCAGCCGGCTCCGCCGTCGTCCTCGTTCTCCTTCGCGGTGCGCGAGTTCCGCTACTGGACGACGAACTACCGCCGGACCTGGCGGGGGTCGATCTACTCCAGCGTGCTCAACCCGGTGCTGTACCTGGGCGCTATCGGCATCGGGCTCGGCACGCTGGTGAACAAGCACGGACCGGCCAGTCTCGGCGGCGTCCCCTACCTTGTCTTCCTCGCGCCCGGGCTGCTTGCCGCCGCCGCGATGGAAACCGGGATCGGCGAGTCGACGTACCCAGTGCTCGGGTCGGTCAAGTGGCGCCGCACTTACTACGCCGCCGGGGCCACGCCGCTGCGGCCATCGGACCTGTTCCACGGGCACCTGCTGTTCACCACGATGCGGCTGGTGATGAACTGTGCCGTGTTCCTGGTCGTGATGGCCGCCTTCGGCGCGGTGAAGTCACCCTGGGTGCTGGCTGCGCTGCCGGCCGCCGTGCTGACCGGGCTGGCGTTCGCCACCCCGATCGAGGCGTGGGCGATCACGGTCATGAAGGACACGTCGTTCGCCATGATCTTCAGGTTCGGCATGATCCCGCTGTTCCTGTTCTCCGGCACGTTTTTCCCGGTCAGCCAGCTGCCCGGGTGGGCGCAGCTGATCGCCTACGCGACGCCGCTGTGGCACGGCGTCGCGCTGTGCCGGTCGCTGAGCCTGGGCACGGCCACCATCGGCGGGACGCTCATCCACGTCGGCTACCTAGCGGCGCTGACCGCCGCCGGGATCATCGCCGGCGACCGGACCTACCGGCGGCGGCTCTATGTCTAGCGCCGGGGTGCCAGCCGTCAGGGAGCTGCCGCTGCGGGTGCTGCCGGTGTCCTGGCTGGCCCGCGGGTCATTGGGCGGCCGCGGCAGCCGTCATCTCGTCGAACGGCACGCCCGGGTCTACCGCCAGGCCTGGCTGGTCCTCATCTCCGGGTTCTTCGAGCCGCTGTTCTACCTGCTGGCCATCGGCGTCGGCCTGGGCAAGCTGGTCGGCACGGTCGCCGGTCCGGCCGGCCCGATCACCTACACCAGCTTCGTGGCGCCCGCGCTGCTCGCGACCTCGTCGATGAACGGGGCGGTCTTCGACTCGACCTTCAACGTCTTCTTCCGGCTGAAGTACAACAAGCTCTACGACGCGGCCCTGTCTACCCCGATGCGCGCAGGTGACATCGCGCTGGGCGAGATCTCCTGGGCGCTGATCCGCGGCGGGCTGTACGGGACGGCGTTCATGATCGTCATGCTGGCCATGCGGCTTGTGCACTCGTGGTGGGCGGTGCTGGACCTGCCGTCGGCGCTGCTTATCGGATTCGCGTTCGCCGCCGTCGGGATGGCGGCGACCACGTTCATGCGTAGCTGGCAGCACTTCGAGTTCGTGACGCTGGCGACGCTGCCGATGTTCTTGTTCTCCACGACGTTCTACCCGCTCAGCGTCTACCCGAGGGCGATCCAGATCGTGGTTGAGTGCACGCCGCTCTATCAGGGCGTTGCCCTGCTCCGCGGCCTCACCCTCGGCATTGTCGGCCCGGGGCTGCTCTGGCATGTGGCCTACCTGGCGATCATGGGCCTGCTGGGCCTCTACGTCGCCAGCTTCCGGATCAGCAAGCTGCTGCTCACGTAAACCCGGCCTGGCAGTTACCCAAAAACCGAGAAGTCGCGATGTTCGAGCACGAGGCCGCTGGCGTCGAAACGCAGCACCGACACGCCGGCCAGGTCCTCGGTGCCGCCATCGACGAGCCTGGTCTGCGCGCTCCAGGTGACAGCGGCCTGGTCGCCGTCGACGATCGGCCTGCCGAACTCGCACTCGGCCGACTCTTCCTCCTCGAACACGCGGGCGAGGTAACCCGGCTCAGGCTCGCGGAACGGATGCTGCTGCCAGCAGGCGCCGTCGGCGTACAGCGCCGTGATGGCGTCCGCGTCGTGCTCGCGCCAGCCGCGTTCCCACACGTCCGCCCACCGCTGCGCGGCCTCTCGTGTATTCATCCGCCAAGTCTAGAGAACCAAGCATCCAGTCGCCTGACGGTCCGTGCCAGGCAGCCGGGGGCTGCGCATACCGAGCGCGAGCTGGTGGCGTTGTAGCTCGTCAGGCTCCGGCGTCCGCTAGCTCGGCGATGACGGCGGCGTGGCACGGCAGCGGCGCGCACCAGCAGCCGAGCCGGCGACCGCGCAGTTCCGGGAGCATCGCCAGCAGGTCGGGGCGTGCCAGCAGGTACTCCCGGTAGCTGGCCACGACATCCTCGCGGCTGCCATCCGGGCCGGGGCGGAAAGGACTGGCCAGCGGCGAGCCCGGCAGGTGCCAGCCGCCGCGGTGCATCGCCCGGCCCACGTACACCACGTCGGCGTAGTCAGGGTCGTCGCGGTGGCCCTTGAGGTTCACGACGGTCGTCGGCATAAGGCCAGCTGTGCCATGGTCAGTGCGTCTTCTTTCCCTCGCTGAGCGCCTCGACCGCCTTGCTGATGCGGCTGCTGCGGGTATCCGCCTTCTTCGCTTCCTCGACCCACCGCACCCATTCCTTGCGATGGGAGACGGCCAGCGCGTCGAAGAACTGCTGTGCCCTGCCGTCCTGAGCGAGCGCGGCGGCCAGGTCGTCCGGGACCTGAAGCCCTGTTGCCGTCTTCCCGCCGAGTTCGACAGACGTGCTGAACCTCATGCCGTTCAGTATGTCCGCCGCATCGTGGCGGCAGGCAGGCGGCTCGGATGATCCGTCAAACGAGCAGCAGACCGGGCGGCCAGGTACCCGGCTGACCGCCGCGAGGGGGAGCAGCTGCGGTCAGCTGAGGTGGTGGACCTCCTGCAGCCCGTACACCGGCGTCGGGATGCCGGCCGCGCGGGCCTTGAGCTGCAGCGCGAGGTACAGCGAATAGTGCCGCGACTGATGCAGGTTGCCGCCGTGGAACCACAGCGCCTGCTGCTGCGTCGGCTTCCACATGTTGCGCTGCTCGCCCTCCCACGGCCCGGGATCCTTCGTGGTATCCGAGCCCAGGCCCCAGCACTTGCCGACCTTGTCGGCTACCTCGCGGGAGATCAGGTCAGCCGCCCAGCTGTTCATCGAGCCGTACCCGGTGGCGTAGACGACGAGATCGGCCGGCAGCTCGGTGCCGTCCGCCAGCACGACGGCATCCTCGGTGAGGTGGTCGACTTGTCCTTTCGCCAGCTTTACGTCCCCGTTAGCCACCAGGTCACCGGCGCCGGTATCGATGTAGTAACCGGAGCCGCGGCGCAGGTACTTCATGAACAGCCCCGAGCCGTCGTCGCCCCAGTCGTGGTCGAAGCCCGCGGCCTCGAGCCGGTCGTAGAAGTCCTTGTCCCGCTCCCGCATCTGGTCATAGAGCGGGATCTGGAATTCATGCATGATCCGGTACGGCAGAGAAGCGAAAACGAGGTCCGCCTTGTCGGTCGTCATCCCCGCCGCGACCGCCTGCTCCGAGTAGAGCGCACCTACCCCGATCTCCATCAGCGAGTCGGACTTCACGATGTGGGTGGAGGAGCGCTGCACCATCGTCACGTCCGCGCCGGTCTCCCACAGCGCGCCGCAGATGTCGAAGGCCGAGTTATTGGACCCGATGACCACGCATGTCTTTCCCCGGTACGCGTCCGGGCCCGGGTGGGCCGATGAATGATGCTGGTCGCCGCGGAAGACATCCATGCCGGGGAAGGACGGCAGGCTGGGCTGGCCGGATACGCCGGTGGCCAGGACAAGGTGAGCCGGGCGCAGCACTACCGGCTGGCCCGCCCGCTCGACGGTCACGGCCCACTCGCGGGCCGGCTCGTCGTAGACCGCGCTCTTCGCCTCCGCAGCGCCCCAGTAGTTGAGTTCCATGATCTTCGTGTACGACTCAAGCCAGTCGGCGATCTTGTCCTTGGGCGCAAAAACCGGCCAGTTGTCGGGGAACTTCAGGTAGGGCAGGTGGTCGTACCAGACCGGGTCATGCAGGCAGAGCGACTTGTAGCGGCTGCGCCACTGGTCACCGGGCCGGCCGTGCTTGTCAACGATGATCGCGGGCACGCCGAGCTGGCGGAGCCGCGCGCCCAGCACGATGCCGCCCTGGCCGCCACCGACGATCAGCACGTACGGCTGCTCGGTCGAGCCGAGCTCGGCTGCCTCGTGCTCGCGCCTTTCCAGCCAGGTGGTCCGGCCGCGGCTCGCGCCGTGCTCGGTGCCCTTCGGGCGGCTCAGGCCGCGGGGCTCCTCATGGCCCTTGAGCTCGTACATGGTGGTCAGCAGCGTCCAGCACAGGCCGTCGCGCAGGCGCAGGTGCCCGCAGCCCCGGCCGACCGCGGTCTCGAACTCGATCCAGGCCTCGACCACGCCGCCGGCGTCGGCAGGTTCCTCGCCGTCGGTGATCTTCCAGTTGCCCGGCTGAACCCGGGCCAGCGTCTCGCCGAGCATGCCGGTGATCGCGGCGCGTCCTTCGAGGGTCTTGATGTTCCAGGTAAACGCGATGAGGTCGCGCCAGTAGCAGTCCGGCAGGAACAGCTCGGCCACCGCGGCCGTATCGCCGGCCGCCAGCGCGTCCCCGAACGCGGACAGCCAGGTCGTTACCGCCGCTGCAGTCGCTGTCTGTTCCGCGGTTGCGGTCATCTGCAGGCTCCTGTCGTCATGGCCGTTTGCGGTCCGCCGGATCGCGCTACCATGTGCGCTGCGGCGGAGGCCGGACCTTGCCGTTTCCGCAGGCTTAGCACACGGAGGTATCACGATGGCAGTCGACACATTCATGGTCTACGTCGGGGTGTATGACACCACCACAGATGCGGACGCCGATTATGAGTTCGTTAAGGACCTGCACACCAAGGCCGGCCTGATTGACGCCTATGACGCCGCCGTGATCGAGCACCGCGCCGACGGGAAGGTCAAGATCACCAAGAAGCACGAGACGCCCACCCGGGTGGGCGGCGTGCTCGGCGGGGGCGTGGGCCTGGCCACCGGCCTGGTCGTGGTGCTGTTCCCGTTTGCCGCGATCGGCGGGGGCTTGGTCGCGCTCACCACCGCAGGCGGCGCGGCTCTTGGCGCGGTCGCCGGTCATGCCGCCGCCGGGATGAGCCGTCACGATCTGAAGGAACTCGGCGAGCATCTCGACGCCGGGCAGGCCGGGCTCGTCGTGGTCGCAGTCTCCGACATGGGGGCGAAGGTCGAGCATGCCATGAAGAAGGCCAAGAAGGTAGAAGCCAGGGAACTGAAGGCCGACACCGCCGGAATCGAAGCCGACGCGAAGGCTGCCCAGGATGACGCGGCCAAGCCGGCCAGCGGCGAGGCCGCCACGAGCTGACCCGCCGGCCGGATCTGCGAGGACGCCGCGATGGCCACTAGCGCGGCGCGGCAGTTGCTGCTGCTGCGCCACGCTAAGTCGGCGTGGCCCGATGTCGCCGATCACGAGCGGCCGCTGGCGGGCCGCGGCCGCCATGATGCCCCGTTGGCAGGGCGGTGGCTGCGGGCGGCGGGCCGGGTGCCCGACTGCGTCGTCTGCTCGACGGCCAGGCGCGCCCGCGAGACGTGGCAGCTGGCCGCGGCGGAACTTGATGCCTCTCCGCCGGCCAGCTTTGATCAGCGGGTATACGGCGCGGCCGCCGACGAGCTGCTGGACCTGGCCCGCGAGACTGCGCCGGCGGCGCGGAGACTGCTGATAGTCGGGCACGACCCGGCCATGCAGCAGCTGACGCTGACGCTGGCCAGCGCCAGGACCGACGACGCGGATGCGCTCGACCGGGTCCGGGACAAGTTCCCGACGGGCGCGATCGCGGTGCTGGAGTTCACCGGGACCTGGCAGCAGCTCGGGCCAGCACGGGCCCGCCTGATCAATTTCGTGATTCCGCGGGACCTCCGCGCTGGCGCCGCCGGGGAATAACGCGCTGGCGCCGCCGAGGATAACCTGAGGTTCCAGGTAACGCGATGAGGTCACGCCGGTTACTACAGGCGGGCCAGCGCCTCGCGCAGCGGGTCCAGGCCCATGGAGCCCAGGGCCAGCGCCTGGCTGTGGAAGTCACGGAGGCTGAAGTCCGCGCCCTGGCGGGCGCGGGCATCCTCGCGGGCCTGCAGCCAGATCCGCTCGCCGAGCTTGTACGAAGGCGCCTGGCCCGGCCAGCCGAGGTAGCGGTCCAGCTCGAATCGCAGCATGTCCTCGTCGACCTGGACATGGGCGCGCAGGAATTTCCAGGCCAGGTCGGCGTCCCAGGTCTCGCCTTCGTGCCAGCCGGTGCCTGCCGGGATCCGCAGCTCCAGGTGCACGCCCAGATCGACGACTACCCGCGCGGCGCGCAGCATCTGCGCGTCGAGCATGCCGAGATAGTTACCGGGATCATCGAGGTAGCCGAGCTCAGCCATCAGCCGCTCCGCGTAGAGGGCCCAGCCCTCGCTGTGCCCGGAGGTACCGCACATCAGCCGCTGCCAGCGGTTGAGACGATCCTTCTGGAAGATGGCCTCGCTGATCTGCAGATGATGGCCGGGCACGCCCTCGTGATAGATCGTGGTGACCTCTTTCCAGGTGCAGAACTCCTCAACGCCGTCGGCGAGCGCCCACCACATCTGGCCTGGCCTGGTCCAGTCCTCGCTCGGGCCGGTGTAGTAAATCCCCCCGCTGCTGGTCGGGGCGATCATGCACTCGATGCGGAGGGCCGGCGCCGGGATGTCGAAGTGGGTGCCGTTCAGCTCGGTGATGGCACCGTCGGCGAACTCCTGCATCCAGGCCCGCAGGTTCGCCCGGCCGGTGATCCGGCGCGACGGATCCGCGTCGAGCGCGGTGACAGCGTCGGCCAGCGTGCCGCCCGGGGTTATCTGGCCGGCCACCCGCGCCATCTCCGCCTTGAGCCGGGTGACCTCGCCCCAGCCCCACGCGTATGCCTCGTCCAGGTCGATCGCGGCGCCGAGGAAGTAGCGCGAGGCGCGGGCGTACCGGTCGCGGCCGGCCGCGTCGCGCCGCGGTGCCAGCGGCAGGAGCTCGGCCTCGAGGAACTGGCCGAGCTCGGCCGTGGCCGCGCTGGCGGCCGCGGCGGCCTTATCCAGCTCCGCCCGCAGCGCCCCGGTGGCCCCGGTACGCTCCGCCAGCCCGGTGTAGAAGCCGGTGCCCGGTGCCGACCAGTCCGCGCACTGCCGTGCGCAGGCCGCGACCTGGCGAGCGGCGGCCACCCGGCCCTGGCGCGCGGCCGCCGCGTAGGTGCGGCGCAGGCCCGCGTAAGCATCCGGCACCGCGGCCATCCGCGCGGCGAGGTTGTGCTGCGCCTCCTCGCCGCCGACGGGCATCAGGTCGAAGATCATGCGCACGTCCTGCACCTGGCTGGCGACTACGTTCAGCTCGCTGGTGACGTCACCGGCGTCGTATCGCTCGACGTCCAGGCCAAGCCGCTCGAGCATCGCCGCCCTCGCGACCCGCTCGCGCTCATCGGCGGCGACGGCCGCGTCCATGGCCGTGACCGTGGCGCGGTCAAGCTCGGCGCGGGCGGCGAAGCCCGCCGGGCTCAGGTCGGTCATCCGGTCGTCGTATCCGGCGATGCCGACGTCCGTGGCCATCACCGGGTCAAGCTCCGCGGCCCGCGCTACGTACTGCTCGGCGATCTCGTCGATGCTGCTCATGACGGGAAAGGCTACCGACGCGCTGGTGCCGGCGCTCGCGCCGCCAGCGGCCGCCATGGGCGGCGGGCTATGGCGGGGGAGTGAAGTAGCGGCGGGGGTTGGTGACCAGCATGGCCTCGATCTGGCCGGCCGTGACGCCGAGCTCGGCGAGCGCGGGCAGTACGTGGTCATGGATGTGGGCGTAGTTCCCGGCGGTCTCGTCATCGCGGGGGAACCAGTCGATGAAGCAGGCCTGGTCGTGGGAGAGCACCATGCTGCCGGCGTAGCCGCGCTCGCACATCCCGGCGACCGTCTTGACCCGCCGCCCGGACGACGGCGGGTCAATGTCCCCGAACCGGTCCATGCCCAGCAGGCAGCCGGCGTCCGCCACCTCGGCCAGGTAGTCCAGGTCGCCGGTGTCGCCGCTGTGGCCGATCACCACGCGGGTCAGGTCGGCGCCCTCCTCGCGCAGGACCCTGATCGCGACCAGGCCGGACCGGCTGGCCGGATGCGTGTGCACGGTGACCGGGGCGCCGGTCGCCACGTGCGCCCGCGCTACCGCCCTGAGCACCCGCTCGACGCCGAAGGTCAGGCCCTCGGCGTCGATCGCGCACTTGAGGAAGGCGGCCTTCACGCCGGTCCCGGCGATCCCGCCGGTGATGTCCGAGATGAACATCTCCGTCATCGGGTCCTGGCCGCCCGCGCCGCTGCGCCGGCTCCGGTACCGGAAGTAGAACGGCGCGTCGCGGAACGTGTAAATGCCGGTCGCGACGATGATGTTGATGCTGGTGAGCGCGGCGACACGCTGGATCCGCCCGATGTCCCGGCCGAGGCCGATCACCGTCGGGTCCGCGATGGTGTCGATGCCGCGCTGCCTGGCGGTGGTCAGCTTGGCGGCGGCATCGGCCACCCGGAGGTCCTCGTCCCAGTAGGCCGGGTAGTTCTGCCTGATCTCCTCGCTGAGTACGAACACGTGCTCGTGCATCAGCGTGGTGCCCAGGCTGGCCACGTCAACCGGGCCGCGGATCGTCTCGACCAATGCCATGAGATGACCGTAGCGTTGAGCCATACCGGCCGGTAGATAGTCTGGTCCGGACTCGTCGGGAGGCGCCATGGACTTCGCATACGACGCACGCACCGAGCAGCTCAGCGGCCAGCTGCTGGCCTTCATGGACTCCCACGTCTACCCGGCCGAGAAAGTGTTCGCCGAGCAGGTCGCCGAGGCAGCGGCCGCTGGCCGCGTCTGGGAGCGGCCGGCCGTGATCGACGAGCTGAAGGCCGAGGCCCGCAGCCGGGGCCTGTGGAACCTGTTCCTGCCGAAGCACCCGGGCGGCGGGGGGCTGACCAATCTGCAGTACGCGCCGCTCGCGGAGATCACCGGGCACAGCCCGGCCATCGCGCCGGAGGCGCTCAACTGCGCCGCGCCGGACACCGGCAACATGGAGCTGCTCGCCGAGTTCGGCACCGCCGAGCAGCAGGACCGCTGGCTCAGGCCGCTGCTGGACGGGAAGATCAGGTCCGCGTTCTGCATGACCGAGCCGGACGTCGCTTCGTCCGACGCCAACAACATCTCCACCAGCATCGAGCGGCGCGGCGGCGAGTACGTCATCAACGGCCGGAAGTGGTGGGCGTCCGGCGCGATGGATCCGCGCTGCGAGATTCTCATCGTGATGGGCAAGACCGACCCCGACGGCGAACGGCACCGCCAGCAGTCCATGATCCTGGTGCCGCCGGACACCCCCGGCGTGACCATCAAGCGCGGCATGCACGTCTTCGGCTACACCGACGGCACTCACGGCGGGCACGCCGAGGTGGAGTTCAGCGACGTGCACGTGCCCGCCGCCAGCCTGATCGCGGCGCGCGGTGACGGTTTCATGATCGCTCAGGCCAGGCTCGGCCCGGGCCGGATTCACCACTGCATGCGCCAGATCGGCGCGGCGGAGCGGGCGCTCGCCATGATGTGCCAGCGGGTCAGCAGCCGGACCGCGTTCGGCAAGCCGCTGGCCGAGCAGGGCGTGATCCAGGACTGGATCGCCGAGTCGCGGGTGCGGATCGAGCAGGCCCGGCTGCTGGTGCTGAAGACCGCGTGGCTGATGGACACCGTCGGCAACAAGGGCGCCCATCGCGAGATCCAGGCCATCAAGATCGTCACCCCGGCGATGGCCGAATGGGTGATCGACAAGGCCATCCAGGCACACGGCGCCGGCGGCATCAGCCAGGACTTCCCGCTCGCCCACCTCTGGGCCAGCGCCCGCACGCTCCGGTTCGCGGACGGGCCGGACGAGGTGCACAAGCGCTCGCTCGCCCGGCGCGAGCTGAGGTCGCACGGCTAGCAGCAGCACAGGTACGGCAACAGCACAGGCGCGACATCGCACGTCGCATCTAGCAGGAGGAACACATGTCAGACGAAGCACAGCGGGTCGCCGTCGTCACCGGCGGCGCGCGGGGTATCGGCGCGGCCGCCTCCCGGCGCCTTGCCGCTGACGGGCTCGCGGTCGCCGTGCTCGACCTGAAGGAAGGCGACTGCGGCGCCACCGTCGACGCGATCACCTCGGCTGGCGGCCGCGCGCTCGCCGTCGGCGCCGACGTGAGCCAGGCCGACCAGGTCGAGGCCGCGGTCACGAAGATCGCCGCCGAGCTCGGCCCGCCCGCGGTGCTGGTCAACAACGCGGGCGTGCTCCGCGACAACCTGCTCTTCAAGATGACCGAGGACGACTGGGACACGGTGCTCGGCGTGCACCTGCGGGGCGCGTTCCTGATGAGCCGGGCCTGCCAGAAGCACATGGTCGAGCACCGGTTCGGCCGGATCATCAACCTGTCGTCGAGTTCCGCGCTGGGCAACCGCGGCCAGTCCAACTACTCCGCGGCCAAGGCGGGCATGCAGGGTTTCACCAAGACGCTGGCGATCGAGCTCGGCCAGTTCGGCATCACCGCGAACGCCATCGCGCCCGGGTTCATCGCCACCGACATGACGGCGGCGACGGCGGCCAGGGTCGGCATGGACTTCGACGACTTCCAGAAGGCCGCCGCGTCGCAGATCCCGGTGCGCCGGGTCGGCCAGCCTGACGACGTCGCGCACACCGTGTCCTACCTCGCGAGCGAGGGCGCCGGGTACGTCTCCGGCCAGGTGATCTACGTGGCGGGCGGCCCGCTGTGCTGACTCCCGCGGGTACCGGCGGCGCTGCGGGCCACGGCGGCGCTGCGGCACGGCGGCGCTGCGGGCAACGGCGGCAGCGCGGCCCGCGGCAGCACCGCCGACGACCTGCGCGGCCAGGTCAGCGACTTCCTCGCGAAGAACGACCCCGCCGCCACCGACCGGCTCGACTTCCTGCGCGCCAGGTTCGACGCGGGACTCGCCTGGGTGCATTACCCGCCCGGCCTCGGCGGCCAGGGCCTGCCCCGTGCGCTCCAGCAGGCGGTGGACGCCGGGTTCACCGATGCGGGCGCGCCCGGCAACAATCCGGAGAAGATCGGGATCGGCCTGGGCATGGCCGCCCCGACGATTCTCGCGTTCGGCACGGACGAGCAGAAACGGCGCTGGCTCCGGCCGCTGTGGACCGGCGAGGAGATCTGGTGCCAGCTGTTCAGCGAGCCGGGCGCCGGATCTGACCTGGCCGGCCTGGCCACCCGCGCGGTCCGCACCGAGGGCGGCGGCTGGACCGTCACCGGCCAGAAGGTGTGGACATCCTCGGCGCACCTGGCCCGGTGGGCGCTGCTGGTCACCCGCACCGACCCGGACGTGCCCAAGCACCAGGGCCTGACCTACTTCGCCTGCGACATGACCGCGCCCGGCGTCGAGGTCAGGCCGCTGCGGCAGATCACCGGCGAGGCCGAGTTCAACGAGGTCTTCCTGTCCGACGTGCCGATCCCCGACGGCGACAGGATCGGCGAGATCGGCCAGGGCTGGCAGGTCTCCACCGCGACACTGATGAACGAGCGGGTCGCGATCGGCGGCGCGGCGATCCCGCGCGAGGGCGGCATGATCGGCTCCGCGGCGCGAACCTGGCGGGACCAGCCGGAGCTGCGCACCCCCGGGCTGCACGACCGGCTGCTGCGGCTGTGGGCGGACTCCGAGGTGGCCAGGCTGGCGGGCGAGCGGCTCCGCCAGCAGCTCGCCGTCGGCCAGCCCGGCCCGGAGGGATCAGCCGCCAAGCTGGTCTTCGCCCGGCTCAACCAGGAAATCTCGGAATTCGAGGTGGAGCTGGCCGCCGAGGACGGGCTGCGGTACGACGACTGGACCATGCGCCGGCCCGAGGGGGCCAATTTCTACGGCCGTGACCCCGGCTACCGCTACCTGCGCGCCCGGGGCAACTCCATCGAGGGCGGTACCTCGGAGATCCTGCGCAACATCATCGCCGAGCGGGTCCTCGGGCTCCCGCAGGAAACCCGGGTGGACAAAGACGTGCCATGGAAGGACCTGCCGCGGTGACCCAGGCAACTCAGCACTCACAGGCAGCGCCGCATGAGGCCGGGACCAGCACCGGCCTGCCGGGCCTGCTGTACGGCGACACCGAGAACGAGCTGCGGGCGGCCGTCCGGGCGCTGCTCGCGGACCGGGCCGCCCCGGCCGCCGTCATCGCGAGGACGGAGACTCCCGGGACCTACGACACCGGGCTGTGGCAGGCCCTCGCCGCGGACCTGGGCTGCGCCGGCCTGCTCATCGCGGAATCCCACGGCGGGGCCGGCGCGACCTACCGCGAGGCGGCAGTCGTCGCTGAGGAAGTGGGCCGGGCAGCGGGCCCCGTGCCCTATCTCGGTAGTGCCATCGTTGCCACCGCAGCAGCTATTTCCGCTGGTGACGACGAGCTGCTGGCCAGCCTGGCGGCCGGCACCACGACGGCCGCGCTCGCCGTGCCGTTCCCGGCCGCGCCCGGCGCCCGGCCCCCGGTGACGGTCCGGGTCGGCGGGCCGCGCGACGGCGACGCCGCGGGCACCAACCGGCTCAGCGGGACGGTCACCGCTGTGATCGACGCCCTCCCGGCCGGCGTCCTGCTGGTCCCGGCGGACGGCGTGCCGTACGGCCTGTACGCGGTCTCCGCGGCCGATCCCGGCGTCACCGTGACGCCCGTCGTCTCGCTCGACATGACCAGGCAGCTCTGCGACCTGACGCTGGACAGCGCCGTCGGCCGGCAGATCGCGGCCGGCCAGGCGGCCGAGCGCGCGGTGCTGGCCGCGCTGGCGGCGGGCGCCGCAATGCTCGCATCCGAGCAGCTCGGCCTGGCCGAGCGGTGCGTCGAGATGACGGTCGGCTACCTCAAGGAACGGCGGCAGTTCGGCCGTCCGGTCGGCTCATTCCAGGCGCTCAAGCACCGGCTGGCCGACCTGTGGGTCGGCGTGACGCAGGCCCGGGCCGCCGCCAGGTACGCGGCCGCCTGCCTGGCGGCGGGCGACCCTGACGCGCCGGTCGCGGTGGCGCTGGCCAAGGCCGCCTGCAGCGACATCGCGGTCCGGGCCAGCCAGGAATCGGTGCAGCTGCACGGCGGCATCGGGTTCACCTGGGAGCACCCAGCGCACCTGTACCTGAAGCGGGCCAAGAGCGCCTCGATCGGGTTCGGCACGCCGGACCTGCACCGCGCATCGCTGGCCTGGCTGGCTGACCTGCCCGCACCGCCCGCCGCGGCGGCAGGCCGGGGCCGGCCTGGTTCCCCGCGCGGAGGTGCCCGGTGAACACGGTAACTAACGCAGGCATCGTGGTTACTGGCGGCGGCAGCGGCATCGGCGCGGCGCTGGCCCGCAGGTTCGCCGCCGACGGCGCGCGCGTCGTGGTGAACGACATCGACGCGGCGGCGGCGTCTGCCGTCGCGGACTCCTGCGGGGCGACCGCGGTGCCCGGCGACGCCGCGTCGTCGGCCGGGGTGGCCGCGCTGATCGCCAGCGCCAGGGAGGCACTCGGCGAGATCGACATCTACTGCGCGAATGCCGGGATCGTGCGCAACGGCGGCCCCGAGACGCCGGACGCGGACTGGGACGCGTCCTGGGAAGTCAACGTGATGGGTCACGTCCGGGCCGCCCGGCTGCTGCTCGGCCGGTGGCTGGAGCGGGGCAGCGGGCACCTGATCTGCACGGTGTCCGCGGCCGGGCTGCTGACCATGCCGGGAACCGCGTCGTACTCGGTGACCAAGCACGCGGCGCTCAGCTTCGCCGAGTGGATGGCCGTCACGTACGCGCACCAGGGCCTTACCGTGCAGGCGATCTGCCCGCTGGGGGTCCGGACCGGCATGCTGGACGGCACCGATCCGGCGGCGGAGGTCGTGCTCGGCGACACGGTCATCAAGCCCGAGGCCGTGGCCGACGCGGTGATGGCGGGGATCGCCGATGGCCGGTTCCTGATCCTGCCGCATCCGGAGGTCGCGCAGATGTACGCCGGGCGCGCCACCGACACGGACCGGTGGCTGCGCGGCATGAACAAGCTCCAGCGCCGGATGGAAGCGGCCGCCCCGTAGGGCAGCCGGGAGACCAGCCGCAGCGCTCAGGCGCGGACTGGCTGCAGCAGCCAGTGCGGGGCGGCGAGGACAGTGGTTTACCAGGTAGGTGGCCGGACTGGCGGTCAGCCAGGGCCAGGTACTAGCACGAGGTCCGGCAACGGCACAGCGCTGCCGCCGACGGTACAGATCCCGTCCGAGGCGACGGTGGCGTCATCGGCTGCGTGCCCGAAGGTCCGGCGTGGCCCGTCCGCTGAGTAGTGCTCGTCGCCCCAGGTGAGCAGCAGCGGTGTCCGGCCGGTGTAGGACTCGAATGTCACCGCTGAGCGGACATCGACCGGCAAGGTGACCTTCGTGACCCTCTTGACGGGCATCAGGCAGCGTCCTTATCCGCAGGACGCGCGGCGGCCTTGATCCCGGTGGCGTGCAGCGAGTACGCCATCCGACCAATCAATGACCCTTCGTCACCGAAGGCCTGCCTTGTTCGTACTTGGATAGTGACAGAGGGAGGAAACCTTCGTGGCGCAGGATCAGCAGGTCGAGAACCTGGAACAGTTCCTTGCCCAACGTGGGCAAGCGCTGCTGCGGACTGCGGTCCTGCTCACCGGGAGCATCGAGGGGGGCGAGGATCTGCTGCAAAGCGCGATCGAGCGGCTGCTCCGGCAGCGGAGACGATTCGACGGTGACCCCGAGGGCTACCTGCGCCGCACGCTGTGCAACCTGGCCACTGACGGGTTCCGGCGGCAGGGCAGGTGGCGGCGGAAGCTTCTGATTCTCCAGACCGGGACGCATGCGCCAGCCGATGCAACTGCCGAGGTAGACCAGCGGGACGCGCTGGTGCGCCTGCTGATGCAGCTGCCGCCGCAGCAGCGCACGGTCTTGGTGCTGCGCTACTGGGAGCAGCTGAATGGGGCGGAAACGGCGGAACTTCTCGGCTGCTCGGAGGATGTCGTCAAGTCCGCCGCGTCCCGCGGGCTCAGGCGGCTCCGCCAACTCGCCAGCTCCTGGCAGCGCGACGAACTGCAACTGCACGACATGACAGCGAGAACCACGGAGGAAGGATCATGAACGTGGATGTGGAAGATCTCCTGCGCAAGGGCATGGAACGGTTCACCGAAGAAGTCCCTGTCCCCAGCGGCCTGGCTCACCGGGCCGCCCGGGTCCGCCACCGGCGGATGGCACTCCGTGCCGCCGCGGGGGCAGGCACGGCCGCAGTCACCGCAGTCGTCGTGATCGCGGCGACCGGCGGGGCGGACGCGGGCGGTGGCGGCGCCACGCAGGCGCGCACGACCGCCTACGTGGTCAGCCGGGTCGATAACGCACTCGCGGGCCAGCACCTCGTCCTTCGCGGGCGCACGAGCGGCGTTTGGGGACCGAGCATCTCCTGGGCGCACGGTCCCCGGAACAGGTTTGAGGAGCTGACCGGAAGCGGCGAGCCCTACCTCGCAGTGGGAACCGCCCTCATTGGCGGGAAGCTCACTGGCGTCTACGTCACGTACTACAACCGCAAGTGGAGCCTGCAGCCGGAGTCCGTACCGGCGAGCGCGTGCTCCAAGACGGGCGCGCTCGAGATGGCCGGCCCGCCGGTCCCGGCCAGCGACTGGTCGGCCTTCATCCGTGCGACTCTCGCCTGCGGGGCCGCCACCGTGACCGGACACGTCTGGATCGGTGGCGTGGAGACCCTGAGGATCACCGGGTCTCCGGTCACGTTCAAGCTGCCGCCGGGTGAGGCCAGGGCCGTCCGCGAAAAATGGGCGCGGGACCGGTGGACCCTGTACGTGAACCCCACGACGTATCTCCCGGTGCGGATCTCCGGGTCGGGGTACACGTACGGCGGCCCGGCGCCCAGCACATACTCCACATCCGCGACCGACATACGGTGGTTGCGGCCGACCGCTGCCAACATCGCCAAGACCTTGGTCACCATCCCCGCCGGGTTCCGCCAGGTGAGTTCGCCGGCAGACCAGTAGCCGCCAGCACCGGCAGGTTGGCTCACAGTTGATCCGGCCCGGCGCCGCCCAGGACGCCGGGCCGGAAGCTGTTTCCGGTGGGCCGACGTGCACGGTTCTGTGGGAGACCTGTACCCGGCAGCCAGCGAGCTAGTACAGGACATGGAACGCACCGGCCAGATGTCGCCACGGCATCCCGGATGCTTCTGCGGCTACATCCACCGTCCCGGGCAGTTGCGCGAGGAGATCAGGGCCGCCGGGCCACCGCCCGGCGGCAGTGACTCAGGGCAGGTCGATGACCAGGCCGGGACGCGCCACCTCGATGGGGCCGGTGAACGTGGCCGTTGCTGCCTCCCGCGCGACCACCGGATCCGTGCCCGGCCACAGGTGGGTCAGCACGAGCGCCAGCGCCGGCCCGGGTCGCGTGCTGCCCGGCCTGAACGGCGCTGCTCAGGTAGGCAGCGGAGTCCGCCGGGACGACGTGCGGGTGCGTGGCCTCGGCCAGCAGCAGGTCGGCGCCGCGGGCCATGGCCGCTATGGCGGGGCTGGGGCCGGTGTCCCCGGTGTAGGCCAGCACGGATCGGCCGGCGGTCAGCCGCAGCCCGGCGTTGGGCACATGGTGCGGCAGCAGCCAGCTGCTGATCTCGAACGGGCCGATGCTGAACCGGTCCGGCGGCGTGAACTCGCGAAGCACGAATGACCCGTCCTGCAGCCGCGAAGGATCCAGCGCGAGGACCGCGTCGACCGCGCCCGGCATCGTGTGCACGGCCAGCGCACCCGGCGGATCATCGCTCATCGCCCGGGCCCGCAGCAGCGGGCTCAGGTCGGCGCAGTGATCCGCGTGCCGGTGACTGACCAGCACCGCGTCGACCGCGCTGGCCGCGGCGTGCTCCAGGAGCCTGGGCAGGGTGGCATAGCCCGGGTCGATGAGCAGCAGGAAGCCGTCGCTTTCTGCCAGGTAGCCGCTGCAGGCCTGCCGCGCAGTCGGCCAGGCGCCGCTGCCGCCCAGGACCGTGATCCTCATGGACACGACACTAGAGAGCCGGGAAGGCCGGCCACTGGCCGGCCGCCGGGATGCCGGTGACCAGCAAAACCGCCTGCTCACTCACGCAGGTCAGGCACCCTTCGCAGGCCGTCCGGCCGGCCCGATGGTCCGGCTGGACCGCCAGGCCAGGAGCGACAGATACGAGAAGCCGGACAATACCGAGCCCGCGCTCGCCGCCGAGCCGACCGAGAACACCGAAGCCACCGAGCCGGCTGAGCCGATCGACAGGATCGACCCCGCCGAGCCGATGGACAGGATCGAGCCGCTGGAGCCGATCGACAGGATCGAGCCGCTCGACCCGATACTCAGCAGCGATCCGGCCGACCCGGCCGTGGACGCGTCACGCTTATTCCGCATGATCACAGTCTCGCAGCACAGGCCGGACGGTCCGCCGGGGCAGCAGGGACAGCGCTGACAGGCCGGCCAGCCCGAGGCACAGCGGGGAGTACACGCGCCGGTCCAGCCGCACGAACCGGGCTGATGCCGAGGCGGGCGACACCAGCCGGGTACGGCCGGTCAGGCCGAGCGCGCCGCGCCCGGCCAGGACGGCGACGACCGTGGCGGTACCGAGCCGGCGTATGACCGGGTGCTTGCCGCCTGGTCGGCCGGCCACCAGCGCGCCCGCAGCGGCGAGCGCGCCGCTGACCGCGAAGCAGGCGGCCGCGGACGGCACCTCCGCCGCGCCGATCACGGCGTCCGCCAGCGCGTCGCGGTCCGGCAGCGGCCACGCGGAGCCGGCCCCCCAGGCCGCGTGCAGCCCGGCGAGCGCGAACAGCGCGGCACTGGCCGTCGCTATCCCGGCCCGGCGCATCGTCACATGGTGACCGTACCCGGGCTGGGGTGATGGCACCCGGCACCGGTCCCGGGCACCGGAATCGGGACAGCTGGCAGGCTGGCGGGTCATGGAGATCCCGATTCCCGATCTTGAGAGGGCGGCCGCGGCCGGCTGGCGCGCGCCGGAGGAGAGCCCGCTCGGCAGCTGGCTGCTGCGCGCGGCGGACGGTTTCACCGGCCGGGCGAACAGCGCGCTCGCGATCGGCGATCCGGGGCTGCCGCTGGGCGCGGCGGTCGGCGAGGTCCGCCAGTGGTATCAGGCCCGTGGCCTGCCCGCGATGGTCGCCGTCTCGTTCCCGCTGGGCCAGCCGGAGCGCTCCGCGGTCGACCAGTTCCTGGACGAGCGGGGCTGGCTCCTGCGGCCCGGCCCGGCCACGGTGATGACGGCAGCTCCCGGCGCGATCGCCGGCCGGCCGGCGGGCGCGGCGGTGCACGTCGACGTGGCGGCCGAGCCCGACGACGGCTGGCTGGCGCTGTACCGCTATCGCGGCCGGGTGCCGCCGCCGGTCTCGCGGCGGCTGCTGATGTCCGCCCCGTGGCAGGCGTTCGCCTCCGTCCGGGAGGCCGGCCAGGTGCTGGCGATCGGGCGGCTGGCGGCCGCGGGGGAGTGGGCGGGCTTCACCGCCTTCGAGGTCGATCCGGCCTGGCGGCGCCGCGGGCTGGCCAGCGCGGTCATCGGCGCCCTGGCCGGGCTGGCCCGCGACCGTGGAATCTCCGGCCTCTACCTTCAGGTCGAGAACGACAATACGGCCGCTCGCTCGTTGTACCGGCAGGCAGGTTTCGCCGATCATCACGGGTACCACTACCGCATCGCTCCCTGACGCCTGCGGACGGCAGCAGAAACCGGCCGGGCGCTGGCCGCGGTGCGTGACGTAGCGTGGCCGGGTGGAAATCGAGTACAGCGTCATCGTGGCCGATCCGGCGAGGCTGGACGAGGTAGCGCCGTTGTGGAAGGCGATGGTCGAGCATCACCGGGTGCTGACCGCGGGCCAGCTGCCGGTGCGGAGCCCGGATGAGGCGTGGCGCCGCAGGCGGCTCGAGTACGAAGCCTGGCTGTCGAGCGGCCGGGCGTGGCTGCTGCTGGCCGTCGACGCGGCATCGCCGCAGCAGGCTCCGGACGGATACGCGGTGGTCCGGCTGGCCGAGTCCGGCGCGACCTGGGATCTCGGAGAGGCGGTCGGCGACCTGGAATCCCTCGCCGTCGCCGAGCATGCCCGCGGCCGGGGCATCGGCACCAGGCTGATGGAGGCGGCCCGCGAGCTGCTGCGGGCGCGCGGCGTCGGCTACTGGTCGGTGACCGTCGCGGCGGGCAATGCAGGCGCGATCCGGCTCTACGAGCGGGAGGGATTCCGCCCGCGCTACCAGCACCTGCTGGCGCGGCTGTGAGCTCCGGCCAACCCGATCGGCCCGTACCGGCCGCCCCGCTCAGGGGAACTGCGCGGGCGGTGCGGACAGGCAAGCCGGGACAGCGGTCAGGAATCAGCGGCATGCTGAGCGGATGGAATCTGCCCCGGACGGGATGCTGCATCATGTCGAGTTGTGGGTACCGGACCTGGACCGTGCCGTGGCCAGCTGGGGGTGGCTGCTGACGGCCCTCGGCTACCAGCCGTTCCAGGACTGGCCAGGAGGCCGCAGTTGGCGCGCCGGGCCCACCTACATCGTCGTCGAGCAGTCGCCGGCGATGACGGCCGGCCGCCATGAGCGATGCCGGCCCGGGCTGAATCATCTCGCCTTCCATGTCGCCACCACGGCCAGGCTGGATGAGCTGACCGCCGATGCGCAGCGCCACGGCTGGCAGCTGATGTTCACGGACCGTCACCCCCACGCGGGCGGTGACCAGCACTATGCGGCCTACCTGGAAGACCGTGATGGCTTCGAGGTGGAACTCGTCGGGCCAGGCCAGCAGTGAGCCGCAAACCGCCGCTCAGGCCGCCGCCAGCCTGAGCGGCGGCCTGAACGGCGGCGCCTGAGCGGCGGCCCGCACAGGCCGGCGGTGCCGGGCGGCTCAGCCCGGCGCAACCTGCGCGGACAGCCGCAGGTCCCGCGATGACCTGCCCACCTCCAGGGTGAACACCTCCCGGGGCCAGGTCCAGCTGGCCGTGCCGGTGTCCCAGCGGGCGAACGCCCTGGCCGGCACGCGCAGCGCCACCTCGGCCTGTTCCCCTGGGCCGGCCTCGGCGATCCCGAACGCGGCCAGCGCGCGAACCGGCCGGGTGCCGTCGCCCGGCGGCCCGGCCAGGTACGCCTGGACGACCTCGCGTCCCGGCCGCGTCCCGGTGTTCCTGACGGTGACCAGCAACTGCAGGTCGTCGCCCGGCGCCAGGCTCCCGGCGCCCGCCCGCAGCGACTCGTACGCCCAGGTCGTGTACCCAAGGCCATGGCCGAACGGGAAATGCGGGCTGGTTCCGGCCGCGTCATAGCCGCGGTAGCCGATGAGCAGGCCCTCGTCGTAGCTGAGCACGCCGTCAGTCGGCCTGGCCTGCAGCACCGGGCAGTCCGCCTCGCGGGCCGGCATGGTCACTGGCAGCCGGCCACCGGGTTCCGCGTGGCCGAGCAGGACATCGGCCAGCGCCTCGCCCATCGCCTGGCCGGGCAGCCACGCGTAGAGCACCGCGGCGACGTCACCCGCCCACGGCATCAGCACCGGCATCCCGGCGTTGACGACGACAACGGTCCTGCTGTTCACGGCGGCAACCCGCGCGATCAGCTCATCCTGGCGCCCGGGCAGCGTCAGCGTGCTCCGGTCGAAGCCCTCGCTTTCGGTCATCGCGGCCGAGCCGACGACCACGATGGCGGCGTCGGCCGTGCTCGCGGCCTGCACCGCCTCGGCGAGCATCTCGTCCTCGTCCGCGACGGCCACGATGCCGAGCCGGACACTGAGCGGTCCCTCGGCGTCGGCCGCGGGCCTGAACTCCAGCCGGACCGCCGCCGCACGGCCGGCCTGGAGCATGGCGGTAGCGCGCACCTCGCCCGGCCGGGTCATCGCCTCGACCGGGTCGGCAGGGATGCTGGTCGCCTCGTCGGCCACGGTAGTGCCGTCCACCGCGATCGTCAGCCGCCCGACGCCGGCCGCGCCGATCAGGTGCGGCCCGGTGGTCCCGGGCAGGAACGAGGCGAGCAGCACGATCCGCCCGCTCTCGCCCCAGCCGATGCCCGGCGGGACGCCGTCCCACCAGGACAGGGACATCGAAGAGCGGTGCTCGCTGCCGATGAGGGTGCCGTCGGCGGCGCGGAACTCCAGCCGTAGCCCGGGCTCGCCGGTGTCCGGGTCGCGGAGTGAGCCCGCGGCCGGCTCCGGCACCAGCACCCAGGTCTGGCAGCCCGGTGCCGTGGTGATCCCGGTCTGGCCGCCGAGCGCCGTGCGGAGTGCGCTCTCCGGCGTCGAAACGCTGACCGGCACGACGCCCGCGCTGCCGCCGCCCTGGATGGTCGGCTGGACGGCGTTCGGGCCGAGCAGGGCCAGGCTGCTGATCGCATCCGGGCGGATCGGCAGTGCCTCCTGCTCGTTGCGGAGCAGGACGAGCGAGGCCGCGGTTGCCCTGCGCAGCAGCCGGGGATCGATGAAGGCAGGCTCGGCAGGCCGCGCCGGGGTATCCCCGGAGCCGCCCAGCGCCCCGACCTTGCGGGCGAGCCGCAGCAGCCGCAGGACCTTGTCGTCGAGTACCTCCGGCCGGACCGCGCCGTCCGTCACGGCCTGGGCCAGCGGTTCGCCCCACGGCCCGTCCGGCCCCGGCATGGCCAGGTCGAGCGCCGCGAGCGCGGTTGCCGCCGTGCTGCGCGCCGCGTGCCAGTCGGAGGTGACGACGCCGTCGAAGCCCCACTCGCCCTTGAGCACGTCCTTGAGCAGCTGCTCGTGCTCGGTCATCCGGACCCCGTTGACCGTGTTGTAGGCGGCCATGACCAGCATGACGCCGGCTTCGCGCACGCAGGCCTCGAAGGGTGGCAGGTAGAGCTCGCGCAGCACGTTCTCCGTGATGCGCGCGTCGTAGCTCCAGCGCTCGGTTTCGGAGTCGTTGCCGACGTAATGCTTGACGGTCGCCGCCACGTCCGCGGACTGCAGGCCGCGGACGTACGCGACTGCGATGCGGGCGGTCAGCACCGGATCCTCGGCGAAGCACTCGAATCCGCGGCCGCCGAGCGGCGTGCGCATCAGGTTGATCGTCGGCGCGAGCAGTATGTCGATGCCCTTGCTCCTGGCCTCCGCGCCTAGCGCGGCGGCCACCTCGTGCACCAGCGCCGTATCCCAGGTGGCGCCGAGGGCGGACGGGCAGGGCAGGCTGGAGGACGGGAAGCGCTCGTCCTTGATGACGCCGCGGGCACCGGCGGGGCCGTCCGATGTGGTCATCGGCCGCAGGCCCAGGGCCGCGGCGCCCTGGGTCCGCCAGCTGTCGGCGCCCGTCAGCAGGAGCACCTTCTCCGCCACGGTGAGCGCAGCCACGGCGATGGCGTCCGTGACCGTTCCGGTGGCTGCGCCGGACTGGCCGGCCGCATCCGTTCCGCTGCCCGGCTGCGTCTTTTCCGGGTTGGCGGGGGCCGCGGTCATCGCCGGCCTCGTGTGTTTCTGGGTGTCTGGGCACCCGGCAGGCCGGCCCAGCATGCGCTGGGCCGGCCGACCGGGATCAGCCCCGGGAATGGGGTTGTCATGGTTGTTACGGCTTTCCTTCCGCCTCGCGGTCCGGTGCCTGCTCAGGAAGCGGGCTTGAGGTGGAGGACAGTCTCTTCGAGGTACGGCGAGCCGGGTGTCGGGTTCATGAACGGGTTACTTGCCGACTCCCAGCCGACGTAGTCCTTCGTGGAGAATTCGTACCAGTCGGCTCCCTGGAGCAGCGGGGCCACCGGGACCTGGGTGTTCATGATGTTCTCCAGCTTGCTGATCGCTGCATGCTGTGCCGAGGCGGTGGCGCCTGCGGCGTACGCGGCGAGCGCTGCCTGCGCGGCGGCGTTCTTGTACCGTCCCAGGTCGCCTGCGGCAGGCTTGCCGGTCGGCGCGGTCAGCGAGTCATCCATCCAGTTGTCGTAGATCTGGTAGGGCGTCGGGCCCTGGTTGCTCCAGTGGATGGCCGTGTCGAAGGTGCCGTTAGTGACATCGCCATCCCAGACAGCGGGATTGCTGATGCCGTTGACGGTGACGTTGAAGCCGAGCGGGTTCAGCTGGTGGGCGATGTCCTGCGCGTCGAGGTAGTAGTCCGAATAGGGAATCGGGTCCGAGATGGAGAAGCTGATGGCCTTGCCGCCCTTGGACCACTTGCCGTTGACCTTCTTGTAGCCGGCGGCGGTGAGGATGGACGTGACCTTGGCCGGGTCGCCGGTCGGTGGAATGTTGTTGGCCAGGGCCGGTGTCAGGTAGCTGCTTGCGCTGGGCAGCAGCAGCCCGCTGGTCGACGTCTCCGGCAGCTCGTAACCGGTCTCGCCCTGGGACGAGAGCTGCTGCCGGTTGATCGCGTAGCTGATCGCCTGCCGCACCGCCGGATCGTTCAAGGGTGCCTTGTTGACGTTGAAGATCAGCGACACCACGTTGTTGGCGGTCAGGTAGGGCGCCTTGGCGTACCAGGTGTGATTACTCGGGCTCTTGGCCAGGTACACGTTCTGGACGTTGGCGATGTCGTTGCCCGCGTAGTCGATCTGGCCGGAGGCCAGCGGGTTAACGATGTTGAAGTTCGCGGTATAGGCCGGGTAGGAGATTTCTGGGACATGCACGTTGGCCTTGTTCCAGTAGAGCGGGTTCTGCTTGAGCGTGAAGCCCTGCGGGGTGAACTTGTCGAGCACGTACGGGCCGGTTCCGATCGGCTTCGGGTCGGTGAAGGTAGTGGGGTTGACCTTGGACCAGACGTGCTGCGGGACGATGTACGTCTGGCCGATCAGGAACAGGTTCGCGTATTCCGCCTGGCTGAATTTCAGCACGGCCGTGGTGGCGTTCGGCGCCGTGGCGCTGACCGGTACCGGCGTGCCGTCCGTTGTCAGGCCCTTGGCCGTCCTGATCATGTTGAACGTGTAGGCGACGTCGCTGGCACTGAACGGCTGCCCGTCGCTCCACTTCACGCCCGGGCGGATCTTCAGGGTCAGCGTCTTGCCGCCGTTGGACCAGGTGTACGCGGTGGCGAGGAGGTAGTAGGGCGGCTGGGTCGGGTTCAGGGTGTTGAAGACCATCAGTGGCTCGTTGTAGAGGCTCTCCGCGCCTACCACGTAGCCGGTGGATGTTGCCGAGTAGGGGTTGAAGGTATCTGTCATCGGCGAGATCGGGGTGTCGTCAATGACCAGCGGCTTACCCGAGGCAGCTGACGACGACTGGCTGCTGGGGGAGGAGGAGGCTGAGCTGCTGCAGGCTGCCAGCGCCGTGCAGAGCACGGCCGCTGCCGCCAGGCCCTTCATGATTTTGTGATTCATGCTTAAACTCCGTGTGTCCGGCCGGCTCTCGCCGGCCTCTTGTTATCGACCATTCCAGGGGTCTGCTTACGGGTGGGGTGGCACGGGCCGGCCGGATTCTTCCGGTGTTCCTGCCTGCGCCGTCTGTGCTGCGCTCGGGCGTCAGCTGGGTACCTACGGCGGGATATCCCGGTTCATCGTGACTCCTCTCCTGGTTCTGGTGCGGAACTGCGTGCGGAAGCCGGCTGGCCGGCCGGCGGCCGGGCGAGGGGGCGGGCCTGGGCGGCATCCAGGTCCTTCGCGTGCAGCCAGCACGCGGCCGCGTGCCCCGGGGCCACCTCAAAGGCGCGTGGGGCGCGGTCGGCGCAGATGGCCATCGCGTGCGGGCAGCGGGGGTGGAAGCGGCAGCCAGGCGGCGGCGATACCAGGCTGGGCGGGGCGCCGCGCGCCGCCAGGACGGGTGGCCCGGCGCGTTCCGGGTCCGGGGCGGCGCTGCGCAGCAGCTGCGTATACGGATGGGCTGGCTGGTCGGTGACCTGGTGTGCCGGGCCGGATTCCACGACCTGCCCGGCATACATCACCGCGATCGTGTCGGCCAGGTACCTGGCCGACGCGATGTCATGGGTGATGTAGAGGATGGCGATCCCCTCGCGCTCCCGCAGGTCGCTGAGCAGGTTGAGCAGCCCGAGCCGGATCGAGACGTCGAGCATCGACACGGGCTCGTCGGCCAGCAGTACCTTCGGCCGCACGGCGAGCGCGCGCGCGATCGCGACGCGCTGGCGCTGTCCGCCGGACAGCTCGTGCGGGTACTTGCTGGCGAACTGGTCAGCCGGCGTCAGCGATACTCGCTCGAGCAGGCCGGTGATGGCCTCGTTCAGGCTGGCCGCGCTGTCGCCCAGCCCGTGTATGCGCAGCGGGCGCGCCAGGTGATACCGGATGTCGTGCACGGGATTAAGCGAGGAGAACGGGTCCTGCAGCACGAGCTGCACCTGGCGCGTGTACGCCCGCCGGCCGGCGCCGGAGGCAGGCATCTGCCGTCCGTCCAGCAGGAGCTCGCCTGAGGTCGGCGGCAGCAGCCTGGCGAGCACCCTGGCCAGGGTCGACTTGCCCGATCCGCTTTCGCCGACGACCGCCGTGACGCGCGCCCTGGGCAGCGTAATGGAAACATCCTCCAGGGCGTGCACGACGGAACCGTCGGGCACCCTGCCGCCGGCCGCCCGGCCGTCGGCGCCGCGCTGGCGCAGCCGTCCGCGGCCGGTACGGCGGCCCTGATGCACCGGGAAGTGCTTGGTCACGCCGCGTGCCTCGAGCACGGGCGCAGCGGTGACAGGCGGCTGCGCGGTCACTCCGAGTTCCGTCATGATCGGCTCCGCATGCTGGCCTGGTCGGGATGCGCGGCTGCTGGTTCCGGCGGCCGGGACTCCGCGGTCCGGCCAGCTGGCGGCATGGGCAGCGCCAGCGCCGCCGGGGCGGGCGCCGAGCCGTCCTGCAGCCAGCAGGCGGCTTGCCGCCGGCCGCCCTCGGTCAGCTCCAGCAGCGGGGGAAGATCGGTGCGGCACCGGTCCATGGCGTAGGAGCAGCGCGGATGGAAGGCGCACCCGGCCGGAAGCTGCCGCAGGTCAGGAGGAGAGCCGGAGATCCCGGTCATGTGCCGCCACGGCCCGTGCAGTGACGGGAAGGAACTGAGCAGCCCGAGGCTGTAGGGGTGCCGGGGCGCCCGGAAGAGCGCGGCTGCCTCGGCCCGCTCCACCAGCCGGCCCGCGTACATCACCGCGATGGAGTCCGCGATCTCGATGAGCAGCGAGAGATCGTGGGTAATGAACAGGACCGCGAAGCCCAGTTGCTCGCGCAGCTCGGCCAGCTCCTGCAGGATCTCCCGCTGAGTAACCACGTCCAGCGCGGTGGTGGGCTCGTCCATGATGACGATCTCGGGCTGCAGGGCGAGGGCCATGGCGATCATTACCCGCTGCCGCATGCCGCCGGACAGTTCGTGCGGGTAGCTGCCGAGCCGGTCCGCGGTAATGCCGACCATCGTGAGCAGCTCGGCCGCCCGGGCCCGGCGGCCGGCCTTGCTCATATCGGGCACGTGTGCCTGCAGGACGTCGGTGAGCTGGGAGCCGATGGAGATCACGGGGTTGAGCGCGTTCATGGCGCTCTGCATCACCACGGAGATCTGGGACCAGCGCAGCACGCGGAGCTGGTTCTCGCTGGCGGCCAGCAGGTCCAGCGCCTGGCCTGATCCGGTGTGGTAGCGGACGCTGCCGGCGGTAATGATCCCGGGTGCCCGGAGCAGCCGGGTGATCGCGTAGGCGAAGGTCGACTTTCCGCTGCCGCTTTCCCCGGCGAGCCCGAGCACCTCGCCGCGGTGCAGCGTCAGGTCGGCGTCCCTGACGGCATGCACCGCGCTGGGGCCCGCGCCGTAGTCAGCGCACAGCCCGCGGACCTCGAGCAGGGGCTCGCCGGCCCTCGCCGCCGCGCCGGGGCCGGCGCTCACAGCCCGCTCCCTCTGCGCCAGGGCCGGGACTTGCCGTTGCTGGTTGCCGGGATCAGGTCGGCCGTCTCGCCGCCCGGCGCTGGTCCGCCCGGCTCCCGGCCCGGGATGCCGTCAGCCGGGCTGGCCGGATCCTGGCGGATGACCGGAGTGACGCCGAGCACAAAGCGCTTGGGCAGCCCGGATACCCCGGCCCGCCGGGCGCGGCGCCGGGACAGTCCGGCGGCGCGCAGCCGCGGGTTGATGAATTCGTCAATCCCGAAGTTGATCAGCGCCAGTGAGGTGCCGAGCAGCGCCACGGCGATCCCCGGCGGCAGGAACAGCCACCAGTACCCGCTTTGCTCCGCGCCGGCCACCTGCGCGTAGAACAGCATGCCGCCCCAGCTCCAGTGGTTGGGATTGACCAGGCCGAGGAAGGCAAGGGCGGTGTAGGTGCCGACCCCGTACAGCACCGTGAAAAGGAAGGACGAGGCGAGGATCGGGGTCAGGTTCGGCAGGATCTCGAAGCCGATGATGCGCCAGCCGCGCTCGCCGGCAATGCGCGCGGAGTCCACGTAGTCCCGGTTGCGCATGGACAGTGTCATCGCCCGCAGCACCCGGGCGCCCCAGGCCCACCCGGTGATGGCGATGACGAGGCCGATCAGCAGGTCGTGGCCGCCCTGAGAGGTCTTCAGGAACCCGAAGACGACGATGAGCAGGGGCAGCGCCGGCAGCACGAGGAAGAAATTGGCCAGCATCGACAGCAGGTCATCGGCGAGGCGGCCGCCGTAGCCCGCTGTCACCCCGATGATGATGGACAGGACGGTCGCGACCAGCCCGGCGACGAAGGCGACCAGGACGGTGCTGCGCCCGCCCCATAGGAGCTGGGAGAACACGTCCTGCTGCTGCTGGGTGGTACCCAGCCAGTGCGCGGCGGATGGCGGCTGCGGGAAGCTGGCCGTGGTGGAGAAGCTCTGGCCGGGGTTATAGGGCGCTATCCACGGGCCGATCACGGCCACCAGGAGGAACACGCCAAGCAGGCCGAGGCCGATGAGGACCTTCGGCGACCTGGGCAGCCGGAACCGCGGCCCGCGGCCGGGCACGGCCGGGGCGGGGAGCAGGCCGCTTTCATCGGCCGGTGCGCTGCCGAGGCCCGTGCTGGTGCCGATCGCCATGGTCAGGCCTCCTGCCGGGTGCGCGGATCAAGGAAGACGTACACGAAGTCCGCCGCCAGGTTGGCCAGTAGCACGGCCATGGCGATGACCAGGAAGATTCCCTGGAGTAGCGCGTAGTCGTCCTCCTGCACCGCGCTGAGCAGGATGAAGCCGAGGCCCGGGTAGCTGAAGACGATCTCGGTCAGCAGCGCGCCGGACACGATGAAGCCGATAGCCAGGGAGAAGCCGGAGATGCTCGGCAGGATCGCGTTGCGCGCCGCGTACCAGACTACCCGCTGCTTCGGCAGTCCCTTGGCCTGCGCGACGAGGACGTAGTCCTCGTCCATCGTCGTGACCATGACATTCCGCATGCCGACGATCCAGCCGGCCGCCGAGGCGACCACGATCGTCAGCGCGGGCAGCGCGGCATGGTAGAGGACGTCGCTGAAGTAGCTCCAGGTGGCGGCCGGGAAGTCGTTGATCCCCCGTGCGCTCCCGGCCGGGAACCAGCCCAGCTTGATCGCGAAGAGATCTATGGCGAGGAAGGCGAGGAAGAAGTAGGGCGCCGCCTGGAAGAACGTCGTGACCGGAAGCAGGTTGTCCAGCCAGGTCCCGCGCCGCCAGGCGACCAGGATGCCGATCAGCGTGCCGAGGATGAAACTCAGCACGGTCGCGGTGCCCACCAGGCCGATCGTCCACGGCAGCGCGCCGCGGATGACGGTCGTCACCGGGACCATGCCCTCGCTGGTCGAGACGCCCAGGTTGCCGTGCAGCAGGTTGCTCCAGTAATGCAGGTACTGGCCCCAGATGCCGGTGGTGGAGTTCTGGCCGAACTGCACCTCCAGCGCGCGCAGCGTCCCCTTCGTGATCGTCTGGCCCTGCATGTGCCCGAGCACCGCATCGACGGGGTTGCCGGGTATCACGCGGGGGAGGAGGAAGATAACCGTGACTATCGCGATGGCAGTCAGGACATAGAAGCCGATCCTGCGAGCCAGCATCCTCACGGCGCGATCCCCTCAGCTACCGGCTCGGTCGTCCGCCAGCCAGGCGGGGCCAAGTCCGGCGGGCAGCCGCAGCTTTCCCGCAGGATCAGCCGGGTCGGCAGCGCGACCTCACGGCTGGTCGGCTGGCCGGTGCTGATCATCGAGTAGAGGATCTCGAAGGCGGTCGTGCCGAGTTCCTGGATGGGCTGGCGCACGGTAGTGAGCTGTGGCCGCAGGTGACGGGCCACCGGGATGTCGTCGAAGCCGGTCACCGCAACCTGGCCGGGCACGTCGATGCCGCGGGCCGCCAGGGCGTACATCACGCCGAGTGCCGTCTGGTCGTTGGCGCAGGCGATCACCTGCGGCATCGGGGCACGCCGGTCGATCAGCCGGTCGATGACCCTGGCGCCGCCGACGGCCAGGTAATTGCCCTGCCATTCCGGGCCGTCAAGCAACGTCGCGCCTGCCGCGCTCAGTTCGGCCGCGAGAACCTCGTGCCGGGCCACGCTGTCCGGGCTGTCGGAGTGCCCGCCAAGATAGGCGACAGTGCGGTAACCGTGGTGGCCGAGCAGGTGCCTGGCGAGGTCGCGCATCCCGGCCCGGTTGTCGCCGCGCACGTTGGCGGTCGTCTCGGTCGGCAGGCCGGCCAGCGTGACAATCGGGACCTGCCTGGACAGCCGGGCGAGCTGGTCCGGCTCAAGCAGCCGGTCGTGCAGGATCAGCCCGTCGCTCTTGCGGGCCAGCGAGAGGATCCGGCCGCTGCTGCCGTGATCGCCGAGATCGACCGACCGGACCAGCATGTCGAATCCGCGCCGGGAGGCGACGACCTCGATGCCGCGGTTGATCATGTCGGGGAACTGCAGGCTCTCGTCCTCGTCAGCGAACGCGCCCTCGCTCATTTCCGCCCGGGGCGTTCGCCGGACGACGACGCCGACTACCTCCTTGAGCCGGACGCTCAGCGCCCGAGCCGCGCCGTCCGGCGCGAAGCCCAGCTCGGCCACCGCCTTGAGTACTCGTTCCCTGGTTTCCGCACGCGGGTTCCGCTGTCCGTTGAGCACCCGGGAGACCGAAGCGATCGAGACACCGGCGGCGCGGGCGACGTCGTAGATCGTCGGCGGCGTATTCGCGGTGTCGCGAATCTCGGCCATCGGGCTCCTCCGGCTAGGCGCCCCACCGGCCCGTTGCGGGCACTGGCGGCGCTGCTGCGCTGGTCAGCGGGGTAAGCGCTTACCGTGATGGCCGACCGGGCCGGCACTTGTTCCGTACGTGGGCGGCCAGCCAGTGCGGTAAGCGCTTACCAAGCGAACTGTGAGGAGCGTAAGTCCTGCACGTGCCCGGCTCAAAGAAGTGAGCCAACACTGTTACCGGAACGTTACTTTAAGGCAGATCCGGTCTCCGGCGACATGCCGGCCCCGCTGGCGGCGGTGCCGCGCAGTGACGCGCGTCGTGTCCGTCGCGGGGCAGGCTAGCTCTTGCCACCGCGGGCAGGTGGCTCTCGCCGCGGGGCAGGGGCTCTTGCCACCGCGGGCAGGCTCGCTCTCGCCGCCGCGGGCAGGCTGGCTCTCGCCGCCGCGGGCAGGCCGGCTTTGCCGCCGAAACAGCCAGTTAACAAAGGCCGCCTTGCGCGCTGCGCTGTTACCGCCGGCGTAACAGCCGGGAAATGCGCCCGAAACGCTGCGATGAAAAACAGGAAGCGTCACTAACGGACAAAGAAGCGCTCCGCCAGCTGGCGCATGTCCCGGCGCCGGCCGGCCCCCGGCGGAGCCCTTCGCCGGTAGCCCATGGAGGCACTGAGTGCTAGTTCCCTATCCAGCTTGGCTTAACGCCGGCGACAACTCCTGGCAGCTGACAGCGGCAACTCTCGTCGGCCTGATGAGCATCCCCGGGCTTGCGGTGCTCTATGCAGGACTACTGCAGCGCAAATGGGCTGTGAATACCATCATGATGGTATTCAGCGCGTTCTGCCTGACCCTGATCGTGTGGGTGCTCTGGGCCTTTAAGATGGGCTTCGGCAGCCCGTGGATATCCACCTTTATCGGCAAGCCCGCCCAGGTCATCGGGCATGCCGGAGAGCAGGCGCGGGCTAACATCCCGCTGCTCGACGGGGACCTTCCCGGATTCCGGTTCCCGGAATCGTCACTGGTCTACTTCCAGTTCGTGTTCGCCGCGATTACGCCGATCCTGCTGCTGGGCAGCGTCATCGGCCGGATCAAGCTCAAGGTGTGGATGATCTTCGTGCCGCTGTGGATCACCTTTGCCTACGCCGTTAACGCGTTCCTGCTCTGGGGCGGCGGCTGGTGGGGCGCCCACGGCGCGCTGGACTTCTCCGGTGGCTACGTGATTCACCTGGCGGCCGGCGTGTCCGGATTCGTGGCCGCGTCGATGGTCGGCCCGCGCCTGGCGCGGGACCGCGAGGGCGCCGGCGCGCCGAGCAACATACCGTTCGTGGCGGTGGGCGCCGGCCTGCTCTGGCTTGGCTGGAACGGCTTCAACGGCGGTGACCCGTACTTCGCGGGCGCGGACGCCTCGGCGGCCGTCATCAACACCAACCTGGCCACCGCCGCCGCGATGATGACCTGGATCATGCTGGACATGTTCGCCGGCAAGCAGAAGAAGTCGTCCTTCGTCGGCGGGGTGAACGGGATGATCTGCGGGCTGGTCGCCATCACGCCTGCCGCGGGTTACGTGAATGGCCTCGGCGCGCTGGTGATGGGGTGCGTGGCCGCCGGATTCGTCTGGGCGGCCATGATCTACCTGCCCAAGCACGTGTGGCCGTTCAGCAAGGTCGACGACGCGCTCGGCGTCGTCTATACCCACGGCTTCGCCGGGCTTCTCGGCGGCCTGATGGTCGGCCTGTTCGCGGATCCCAACATGATCATCTACCTGGGCCTGGGGAAGGCCCCGCCCATCACGACTGCCGGGCTGTTCTACGGGCATCCGAAGCAGTTGCTGATCCAGGCGGGCGCGGCACTGACGGTCATCGTCTGGGACGGTCTCGTCACGTTCGCCATCCTGAAGGTGATCAGCCTGTTCACGAGCCTGCGCGAGGCTGACTCCGTCCTGGAGGTCGGCGACCTGGCGGTGCACGGCGAGGTCGCCTACGCGCCGGAGGAACTCCCGTCCGCGGGCGCCGCCAGCCTGACCGGGCATCAGGATCTGAACCGGACAGACGCCAGGGAGAACGCCGAGGCCGAGATGGCAGCCGACTAACGACCTGCCGGCCGGCCAGGAGTCGGCGGCCAGGAGCCGAGCCGCCGGCCGCCCACCCGCGATAAGCGCAAGCCTGAATGTGCGGCGTGATGGTGCCCCGTGCCCGTCAGCCGCACATTCACGCCCGGCCGCGGCCATCGCTGGCTCGCGCCGCTCGCGAGTCTGGCTCAGCTGACGGTGCTGGCATGCGGTGACCTGCCCGGCGGCCCGGCGGCGGATCGTTCGGAGAACAGCCTGACGGCAAGGATGCCGGCCGCGCAGGCCGCGATCAGCAGCCCAGGGCCGATCAGCGCCCAGCGGATCCCGGCGACTGCGGCCAGCCCGGCGACGGCGAAGGCCCCGGCGGGCACGAAGCCGATGAAGCCCGCGTTGTAGGCGCTCAGCGCATGACCCCGCTGCGCGGCCGGCGCGGCCAGCTGCAGGTAGACGGTTGCGCTCACGGCGAAGAGCTGGGTAGCCCAGCCGATCACGACCATGGTCAGGTCGTAGGCCCAGGCAGCCGGCATGACCGCGGCCAGGCATTCCGCGATGCCGAACACCAGCGCCCAGACCAGGAACTCCGACCGGCCGGGATCCCCGCGCCGGGACGAGTAGTAATTCCCGGCGATCCCGCCGACGGCCACGAACGTGCCGAGCAGGCCGAAGCCGACCGCGCCGAGATGGAAGACCCTCGTGGCCATCAGCGGGTTGGTGACCGCGAACTGCAGCCCGAAGCCGCCGAGCAGCAACGCCATCGCGGCGGCCGCCTGGATACCGCGCGGCAGGTCAAGCACCCAGCGGAAGCGCCTGGCCGCAATCACGGCACGGTCAGGTACCGGTGCGTGCCGGGCACCCCCCGACAGCAGCGCCATGACCACGATCACTCCCAGGAACGACGCGGCGTCCGCGAAGAACACGGCGGTCTCGCCGGTCGCCGCGATGATGATGCCGGCCACGCCGGGCCCGGCGATCTTGGCCAAGCCGGTGATCGTGGCGTAGACGGAGGCTCCGCGGCGCAGTTCGGCCCGGCCGACGAGATCCAGCATGAACGTCTGCCGGGCAGGGACGTCGACGGACTGGACGCAGCCGATGGCGAACGACAGCGGCACGAGATACCAGATGGACATCCAGCCAGCGAGCAGCGGAATCCCGATAGCCAGTGATCCGGCCGCCTGCAGTGACTGAGTAGCGATAACGACCCTGACTGCCCGGTGCCGCGCCACGATGGTCCCGGCCCGGCGGCTGAATACGAGCATTGGCAGGGACTCGGCCGCGACGACCGCCGACAAGGTGGCGGCGCCACCATGCCCGAGATGCAGCGCCAGCCAGTAGAGCGCCGTATATCCCATCATCGTGCCGACAATGGAGACGACCTGCGCCGCCACGTACCACCGGTAGCCGCGACTCGAAACGCCGCTAGCAGGCTCCTGATCCGCGCCCATCAGCATTTCTCCGTCGTCTTTATCTGCGGGCCGATTCTCCAGCACAATAGTTGCCGATTGGTCGCAATTGCAATTAGGTTGCGAAAGGTTGCCGGCGGGTGTAGGTTCATAATTGAGAGTGACTACCGAACGCATCGGGCCACCCTCGATCGCCGGCGAGCGCGAGATGCTGCGCACCTTCCTCGACTATCACCGGGCGACGCTCGCCATGAAATGCGACGGCCTCTCCGATGAGGAGCTGCGCCGTCAGTCCATGCCGCCGTCGACACTCTCGCTGCTCGGCCTGGTGCGGCACATGGCCGAGGTGGAGCGCACCTGGTTCCGCCGGGTGATCAACGGTGAGGACATCCCGCTCCTCTGGTCAGCGACGGGCGACTTCCAGGCGGCATATGACGCGAGCGGGGCTACCCGGTCAGAGGCGTTCGGAGCCTGGCAGGCCGAGATCGGGCACGCACGCCGGATCGAGCAGCGGGCCGAATCCCTCGACGTGACCGCCTACCAGCCCAGCTGGGGCGAGGACGTGTCGCTGCGGCTGGTCATGCTGCACCTGATTCACGAGTACGCCCGGCACGACGGGCATGCCGACTTGCTGCGCGAGGGCATCGACGGGACCGTCGGCGCCTGACGGCAACGGGCTTAGCCGCGGCCTATCCGGCGTCCGTGACCGTGATGCCCAGGGTCTCGGCGAGTAGCGGGGCGACGGCCATGAGCTGGGCGGTGGTGATGATCGCGCCGCGCAGTGAGTCCGGGCTGATCGTGATGCCCAGCTCCGCGCCGCGCAAGTCGACGTGGTCCAGGGTCACCCGGCTGAAGTCCGCCTGGTCCAGCCGCGAGCCGGTGAAGACGGTCCTGGCCAGCGTCGCGCCGCCGAAATCCACGTCGCGGAGCAGGCAGTTGTCGAACGTCACGTCGGTGAGCACGGCATCCCGGAGGTTCACCGAGTCGAGCTTGCAGCCGCGGAAGGTGACCTTGCGCAGCTGCGCGCCGAAGGCCTCGGCGCCGGCGATGACCGCGCTGGCGAAGGTCACGTCCTGCCAGCTGGTTTCGGCGAGATTGGTCATCATCAGCCGGACATCGCGCAGCCAGACGTCGGTGAACCGGGCCCGGCGGAGCTTTCCCGCCTGGAACGAGACCTGGGTGAGGGCGCATTCCATGAACCGGGCGTTCGTCGCGGTCACGTCATCAAAGGCAAGCTGGTCGAAATGCTCGCAGTCGTACTCTTCGTCCGCGCGCAGGCCGCCCTCGTGCGGCCGCAGCGCGGCGGCGTAAGGCAGGTCAGCGAGCTCCCGGAGTTCCATCACCGGCCACGCTAGCGCCCCGGGCTCGTTCCCGGCGGTAATGAACGGGCCGTTGCCGGACATAGCAGGGCGAGAGGCAAATCCCGGCGGGAGGCGGAGCGGCGTGAATGCCGAGGACCGGTTCAACGCACTGTACCGAGCGCATCACGGCGCGATGCTGCGGTACGCATGCCGCCGGACTGATCATGACACCGCGCGGGACGTCGTCGCCGAGACCTTCCTCATCGCCTGGCGCAAGCTCGCCGACGTGCCCGCGGAGCCCGGCCTGGCCGAGCCATGGCTGTACGGCGTCGCCCGCCGGGTGCTGGCGAACGCCGACCGATCCCAGCGCAGGATGCTGCGGGTCGCCGCCAGGCTGAGCCAGCAGGGCCAGGAGGTTGAGGCTCCTGACCCCGCCGCCGGGATAGCAGAACGAGCACGCCTCGCGCAGGCTCTGCAGCGGCTGGCCGAGCCGGACCGCGAGGCACTTCGCCTGGTCGGCTGGGAGGAACTGGACCTGGCCGGCGCGGCCCTGGCGATGGGCTGCTCCCGGTCGGCCATGGCCGTCCGGCTGCACCGGGCCCGGCGCCGGCTGGACCGGGCGCTGCGCTCGATCGAGACCGGAGAGCAACAGCCGGCGGCCATCCGGCCCAGGCAGAAGATCCAGCAGGAGACACGATGAGATACCAGGGCAGCACGAGATACGAGCGGCACCTCGTAGACCAGGTCCGGTCGGTCATGGCCGCCGGTAACCCGGTTCCCGGCGGCGCCCGCGACTACGCCGACCTGCCGGAGGCGCAGGAGCGCGTCGTCGCGCTGCATGCGGCCGGGGCTGCCGGGCCCCGCCAGCAGGAACACCGCATGCCCGGCGTCGGCCGCGCCGCGACGGGCCGGACGGCCCGTCGCCGGTTCGGCGTTGCGCTGAGCCGCCCGGCCCGGCGGCGGCTCGCCCCGGCGGCCGCCGCGCTGGCGGTGATCGCCGTCGTCGCCGGCCTGGCGGTCGCGTCCGGCACGGCGCCTGGCCGGCCGGCCGCCGGACGGCCCGCCACCGCGGCGTCCGCCGCCGATCACGGCATCCCGCGCTTCTACGTCACGATCAGCGGCCTGCCGCCGCATACCACGGCGGTGGTGCACGACTCGCTGACCGGGCGGCCCCTGAGCCGAGTCACGATCCCCGGTAGCTACTCGTCCGGGGCGCCTAGCATCACGGCGGCTGGCGACGATCGCGAGTTCGTCATCGGCGCATCGAAGTTCCTCCCGCATGACAAGGTCGCCACTGTCCTGTACCTGCTGCGCGCAGGCGCGGGCGGCCGCTCCGCGACGCTCACGCCACTGCCCGTCCGGCTGACCCCGGCGGGATCACCGGACGCCGTCGATGGCATTGCGCTGTCGCCGGACGGCAGCAGGCTCGGCGTCGCCTTGCAGGTCCCCACCAACGGCTTCCACCCCCGTGGGGAGATCGAGGTGTTCTCCCTGCGCGGCGGCCGTACCCGGGCCTGGACCGCGCCGGGCGACAGCGCGCTGCCGTGGGATCCGGCCTGGACCGGCGCCCGCCAGCTGAGCTTCCTCTGGCAGGACCACATCAGGGGACCGGTCAGCAACTTCACCGCCAGGACCCAGGTGCGCGTGCTGGACACCGCCGCACCCGGCCGCGACCTGCTGGCCGCCCGTGTCCTCGCGACCGGAGGCGGCAGGCTGGGCTTCATCCAGACCGCCTTCGCTTCCCCCGGCGGCGGCCCGGTCATCGCATCCGTCTACCGCAACGTTCCGGCCACCGGCACGAACGGCACGGCAACGGTGCGGCTGGTCGCGCTGTCCACCCAGACCGGCAAGGTGATCAGCGTCTTCGCCGCCCGCACGGTGCCCTATCACGGGCTGGCGCAGCAGAACACGGCGGACGGCAGCTGCCAGATCCTCGGCACCGACGCCACCGGCCAGCACGCGCTGGTCAGCTGCCCGGGATTCGGCAGGCTCGACCATGGTCATCTCACCCCGCTGCCGCGCGGATCCGCCGGGATCCTGGCGGCAGCCTGGTGAGGCACCGGGACCTGGGGATGGCCGGTGCGCCGGAGGCCAGCCGGCCAGGCGCGGTCAGTGACCGCGGAAGGCCTCCTCCAGCCACCAGGAGCCGCGCTCTGACGTGATCTTGGCGTCGATCACCAGCGGCCGGTCCCGCGGCCCGTCCAGCCAGTCCTGGACGGGCTGCAGATCGCCCGGGCTGCGCACGGTGACTCCCTGGCAGCCGAAACCGCGCCCGATCTCGGCGATCTTCGCCGGCGGGAACCTGACGGTATCCAGCGGGTGGCCGTCCGGCCCGAAATGATGCACCTCGGCGCCGTAGGCCTCGTCGTCGTACACCAGGATGATCATCGGCAGGCCGAGCCGGACCACCGTCTCGAACTCGCTGACCCCCATCAGCGCGCCGCCGTCGCCGAGCGCGGCGACGGTCAGCCGGTCCGGCCGCGCGATCGCCGACCCGATAGCCGACGCCAGGCCCAGTCCTACCGACTGGTAGGCCTGGGTGAAGCAGAAGCCGTCAGCGTCCGGCACGGACAGGTACATGCTCGGGTAGCCCATGAAGTTGCCCGAGTCGATCGCGACGGTCCGCTCGGCGGGCAGCATGTCGTCCAGGGCGATGGTCAGGGTACGCGGGTCGATCCGGTGATCGTCGCCGTCGTCGGAGTAGGGCACGTCGCGCCAGCGGATCTCGCGGGCGATCCGGTCCCGCAGCCCGGCCGACCGGTAGCCGGCGACGTCGCCGGCCGGCCGGGCCGGGCCGCCGGATGCCGCGGGCCGCTGGCCGTCCAGGGCGCCGGCGGCCAGCCGGGCCGTGACGCCGACGTCGCCGACGACGCCCAGGTCAACCTGGCGGTGCGCGCCGATCGCGGCGGGGTCATCGTCGACCTGGGCGACGGTCGTGCCGGGGCTGATCAGGTTGCCGTGCCGCATCGTCCACATGTTCAGCGCGCAGCCCCAGCCCACCACGAGGTCCGCGCCGCGGATCAGCTCGGCCGCCAGCGGCGACGCGAAGCCGCCGCTGACGTCAAGGTCCCAGGGGCTGCCGCGGAACAGGCCCTTGGCGGCGGCGGAGGTCGCCAGCAGCGCGCCGCAGGCGCCGGCCAGCCGCTCAAGCTCGGGCCTGGCGCCGGCCACCCGGGCGCCGCGCCCGGCGACGAAGACCGGCCGCCGGGCCCGGGCGAGTGCGTCGGCCAGCGCGGCCACGGCGTCAGCGGCGGGCTCCGCCGGGCTCGGCGCCGCGGCCGGGACGATCGCCGGCGGCTTGCACTCGCCGGCCTGGATGTCGAGCGGCAGCGCCAGCACCACGGTGCGCCGCTCGGCGACCGCGGTGCGGTAGGCGCGAACGGTGTCGTCCACGGCGAAGCCGGCCGAGTGCAGCCGGGCGGGCGTCGCGCCGATCGCGGTGGCGATCGCCGCGACGTCGATGCGGAAGTTCGAGTGGACGGCCGCGGCCGCGACATCAGCAGCGAGAACGAGCATCGGCGTGCGGCTCTTCGCTGCCTCGGTGATGCCGGTGATCGCATTGGTCAGCCCGGGACCCTGATGCACGGTGACGATGCCCGGCCGGCCTGCCTGCCGGGCCCACCCGTCGGCCATGCAGGCGGCGCCGCCCTCATGCCGGGCCGCCACATACCGCGCGCCGCGCGCCACCAGCGCATTCGTGACATGAAAATTCCCGCTGCCCACCACGCCGAACACGGTGTCCACGCCAAGCTCGGCAAGCGCGGCCCCGACGGCCTCGCTGACCAGCATCAGGAACGTTCCACCAGGGCGAGCACCCGGCACGGGCTGCCTGATCCGCCGGTGATCGGCAGCGGCCCGGCGATGATCACCGCGCCGTGCGCGGGCAGCCGGGCGAGGTTCTGCAGCTGGGTCAGCCCGTACTTGCCCGCGCCGAGCAGCTTGGAGTGGCACGGGAATGGCGGGTCGAACGAGTGCGCCGTCCCGGCGTCCGTGCCGACCGTTTCGGTGCCGAACCCGATGAGCGGCGACTCCTCGGCCAGCCAGCGGGCGCATTCCACCGATACTCCGGGAGTATGCGGACCGGTCTCGTTCGCGTTAAGGAAGAGATCCTGGTCGTGTGACCGGGTATCCCAGCCGGTGCGGTAAAGCAGCCAGCCGCCGGCGGGCAGCGCGCCATGCTCGCGCTCCCACTCCCTGACGTGGTCGGTCTCGAGCAGGAAATCGGGGTCGGCGGCCGCCTGGGCGGAGAAGTCAAGCACGGCGGCAGGCGCGATGAGCTTGGCCGCCGGCACCTGCGCGACGTCCTCGCCGTCCCGCCCGGTAACCCAGTGCACCGGGGCGTCGAAATGGGTGCCGGAGTGCTCGCCGGTGCTGAAATCGTTCCAGTACCAGGCCGGGCCGCGCTCGTCATACCTGCTGATCTCATGCAGGGTGAACGGCGAGGTATTTCCGAACGGCTCCGGCAGCTTGATCAGCGGCGTGGTGGCCTCGAGCCGGGCGGTGAGGTCGATGACCTCGACCGTGGCGTCGCGCATCGCGGCGATGAGTGCGTCGAGCACGGGCATGTGTGCCTCCGGGTGCAGGGTTTGATCTTGTCGGGGACTCCAACAGACTGCCTCAGCCGGGCCCGGCTGTGAAGGCCCAGCCACCGCCGGGCGGCCGCCGTCGCGCCCGATCCGGGGCCGGCCGGCTTGCCTGCGGCGCGCTAGCCGGCTACCGACAGGACGATCTTGCCCTGCGCCCGGCCGGTCTCCCCCCGGCGGTGCGCGTCAGCGGCCCGGGCCAGCGGGAACAGCTGATCGATCACGACGGTGAGCTGGCCGGCCTTCGACGAATTCGGCCAGCCTGGCCAGCCCGGGCCCGTCCGGCTGCACGAAGAGGTTCTCCGCCCGGACGCCGGCCGCTGCCGCCGCTACGGCAAGCTCGGCGCTGACGCCGCCGCGGATCACGATGAGCATGCCGCCCGGCCGGATCACGGCCAGCGAGCGCTCGCCGTACTCCCCGCCGATCGAGTCGATGACCAGGTCCACATCCTTGGCCACGTCCTCGAAGGCCACCTCGGCGTAATCGATCGGCTCATCGACGCCCAGGTCACGCAGGAACTCGTGCTTCCCGGCGCGGGCGGTGCCGAGCACGTATGCGCCGCGGGCCTTCGCCAGCTGCACGGCCAGGTGGCCCACCCCGCCCGCGGCGGCGTGCACCAGGACCCGCTGGCCGGACACCACGCCGGCCAGGTCAAGTGCCTGCAGCGCAGTCAGCCCGGCCAGCGGCAGCCCGGCGGCGTCGGCGTCACTGATGTGCGCGGGAGCGGCCGCGAGGTGCGCGGCGGGCGCCGTGACCTGCTCGGCGTAGGCGCTGGCCATGGCCGGGAAACGCGGCATCCCGTAGACCCGGTCACCGGGCTCGAAGGACCCCGTGCCGGGTCCTGCCGCCTCGATCACGCCGGAGATGTCCCAGCCGGGAATGTACGGCGGGCTGCCGAATCTCTCCCCGGCCGCACCGGACCTGACGGCCCAGTCGACCGGGTTGACGCCCGCGGCGGCGACCCGGACCAGCACCTCGCCGGGAGTCATCTGCGGAGGCTGCGTCTCAACCAGCTTCAGGACGTCCGGCTCGCCGAAGTGGTCGACCCGTATCGCGTGCATGTGCCTGCCACCCTTCTTGTACTGCCTGCGACGGGAGACAACGAGTGGCGCCCGGCGGATACTCCCGGCTGCCGCCCCGCTCGGGCCGGCCGCTCCGGATCACCGGGGCACTACCGCTCTCCCCGCAGAATGGAAGGCATGACCCTACCCGTTCTGAAGGCTCGTACCCTGGTGACCGAGGACGGCGTGCCGATTGACGCGGTGCACCTGCCCGGCGATCCCGGGCTGGCAATCGTGCTCGCCCACGGGTTCACGCTGAACTGGCAGCGTCCCGCGGTCTGGCGGGTCGCCCGGCGGCTGAGCAGGTCCGGCGGCGTAGTGACCTTCGACTTTCGCGGCCACGGCCGCTCCGGCGGGCAGTCCACGCTCGGCGACAGGGAGATCAAGGACGTCGCCGTGGCCGTCGGCTACGCGCGCGAGCTCGGGTACCAGCGGGTCGCGATCGTGGGGTTCTCGATGGGAGCGTCCATTGTGCTGCGCTACGCGGGCCTGGTCGGCGGGGTCGACGCGGTGGTCGCCATCAGCGGTCCCGGCCGGTGGTACTACCGCGGCACGAAGGCGATGCGGCAGGTGCACTGGGCGGTGGAGCGCAGGCTCGGCAGGCTGTACGCCAGCAGGGTGCTGAACACCAGGATCAGCTCCGGCCGGTGGGATCCGGTGCCGGTGCCGCCGGCCGATGCCGCCGCGAAGATCGCGCCGGTCCCGCTGCTCATCGTGCACGGCGACCAGGACAGCTTCTTTCCCGTTGAGCACGCGACGCAGCTGTACGAGGCCGCGAACGAGCCGAAGGAGCTGTGGATCGTGCCCGGGTTCGGGCACGCCGAATCCGCGGCCGACGCCGCGCTGCTTGACCGCATCGGCGGCTGGGTCCGCGAGGTCATCCCCGTCGTGGCCAGCCCCGTGGCCAGCCCGGCGGCGAGCAGCCCCACGGCGGCCAGCTAGCCCTGCGGCCGCCGCCCGGGGCGCCGGGCATCCCGTCGTTTCTCATGCTGGACCGGGGCGCAGTCGGCTACATTCGCCTGACTCGCGCCGAAGGAGGTGCCCGGTGGCGGCAATCTCGGGACCCGGCAGGCGCTCAGGACGCGGCAGGCGGTCCCGTGCGCCGGCCCCGGTCGGCGGCCATCCTCAGCGGCGCCGGCATCTGGCGCTGCTGAGAGGCCTGCTGGCGCTGGTGATCGCGTTCTTCGTCATCGAGATCGCCGTCAACCCGTGGACCTTCCACATCGGCGACAGGTTCACTCCGCTGACCGGGTGGGACGGGTACGGCACCGTCCGGGCCAGCAACGGGGGCCACTATGTGCTCTTCACTCACCTGCAAGGCGCGAGCCTCGGCTCGTCCTGCAGTTTCACCGGCTGCGACACGCTGCAGGGCAGCGCGAAGATATGCACCGAGGGGGGCAGCACCTACACCTTTCGGCTCTCCGGCTCGGTGCATACCTGGTGGAGCACCGACGGCGCTAAGACCTCTATAGACCTGCAGACCGACAAATCCGGGCCGCTGCCGGACGGCTGGGTGATCTCGCTGGCGGGGAGCTGGCATGGCCCGCGGCTGGTGGCGGGCGCCGGCGACAGCTTCACTGAGGTCCTCACCCCGCACGGCGTCATCAGGCACACCACCTCCACGGCTGATGCCGGGCACGCCTCGGTGACCCTGCGCCACGGCTCGAGTGCCGCCTTCAGCCAGGCCTGCCGGGCCCTCGCCTCCTGACCCGTGCGCTTCCTGGCGCCGACGCCGCCGCCATGGCCGGTGGCCGGTCAGGAAACGGGCAGTACGACGGCCGCAACGGCACTGACCTGCCAGCGGCCGGTCAGCTGGAGGGTGAGCGCGGCCAGGATCAGGCCGGCGGCCAGCGCGGCGGCGAGCAGCAGCCAGCGCGCCGCGGCGCCGTCCACCGTCGCGGCGCCGGTGTCGTTCCTGGCCGCAACGCCGCGCCCGCGGCCGCCTGCGGTGGCATGCCGTTGCCCGTCTGCGGTGCCGCGCTGACGGTCGCCTGCCGTGACGCGCCAGGCCAGCCGGGCCAGCCGTGGCGCATAGGCGAGCACGTGGATCGTCATGGCGCCGAACCAGAGCACGAACAGCGCCTTGTGCGCGACCAGCCACGGGCCGTTGCCCGGGCCGGCGAAGGCCAGCGCGACTCCGCTGCCGATCACGCCGCAGGACGTCAGCACGACCACCGGCCCGAGCAGCCGCAGCAGCGGGGCGGGCGGTCCCTTCCGCACGTAAGGCGGGGCGCCGGTGTAGTAGCGCGCGAAGCGGTAGCCGGTCGACCCGATCTTCAGCAGCACCGGCCCGGCCAACAGCATGCCGATGAAGAAATGCAGCGTCAGCAGCTTGTGCACGGCCGCGATCGTGATGCCCTCCGCGGCGAACAGCACCAGCAGCACGGCTCCCGTCATCGCGGTCAGCCGCTCGTTGCCCTCGGCGCCGCCAGCGCGGCCGGCCACGTCGCCGGTGCCCCCGCGGCGGCGCCGGTGCCGTGCCGTCATGGTGCCGGCTGCCTGCTGCTGGCTCATCGTCGCGGGACCTTGAGCAGCCGGAGCGCCAGCGTCGGGCAGCTGTCCCGCGCCCGGCGCGCATGCGGGAGCAGGCCGGCCGGCACGGTATCGGCCAGCAGCATCGGGTATCCCCATTCGTCCAGCTCGATGAGCTCGGGCAGCAGGCCCGCGCACAGGCCATGCCCGGCACAGGCGGTCGGGTCGAGCCGCAGCCGCATGGTCACCGCCAGCCCTCTTCCGGGCGCGGGCCGGGGACCGGCAGCACGCCGTGTCGCGATGACCGCGGGCCGCCGCGCAGGGCTGGTGCCGCGCGTGCGCGCTGACGTCGGCGGCGAACGTGCAGAGAGCGGAGGCAGCCAGCCGGATCGCGCCATCCGGGTGACGGCATGCGCCGCGTCCGGAGATGATCTCCAGCCTGCGTCCCAGCCGCTCGAGCAGCGCGTCACCGGCCCGGCCTGCCGCGAGCTGGGCGAAGTCCCCGGCGATCGAGGCAAGCCCGAACATGCACGGTCCGCATTGCCGGGCGCTCTGCGCGGCGAGGTAGGCAAGTACACGGGCCGTCTCGGTGAGCCCGCAGGCGGCAGCCGGGAGGGCAACGAGCACGCCGGCCCCTGGTGATGCGCCGAGCCGGCTTAGCTCCTTTCCGCTCATCGGGGCCGCGGCAATGCCGCGCGCGTCGTGCCAGCTGCCGAAGTAGCCGCCCACCAGGACAGCCTCGGCTGACCGCGCGACGCCGCTGCGGGCCAGCACCTCGCCGACTCCGGTGCCCAGCTCGATCTCCCGCACGCCGGGATAGTCGACCGCGCCGGAGATCGTCACGAGCATCGTGCCTGTCGCGTCCGGCCGCCCGGCCTGCCGGAACCAGGCGGGCCCGTAGCGAGCGATCAGCGCGATGTGGGCCAGCGTCTCCACGTTGTCCACCAGCGTCGGCAGCCGCCTGACGCCCCGCTCATAGGGCAGCGGGGGAGCCTGCACCGGCTTGGCCTCACCGCCGTTCAGCCACCGGATGAGAGCCGATTCCTCACCGGAGACGTAGTGGTCCGGCAGGGCATGTACCTGGATGGGCACCGGATCCATCCGGGCTTGCTCCCGGCAGGCGACGGCGGCCAGCACCCTGTCGATCAGCCCAGGCCTGAGCCGCGACATGCAGAGGTGCACCACCCGCGCCCCGACGGCCTCCGCCGCGAGCACGGCGCCGTCCAGCGCCAGATGCGGTGCGAGCGAGAGCAGCGCCTCATCCTTGCTGCTGGCGGGCTCGCTCTCCATGCCGTTGGCGACGACCACGGCGGTGCCGCCACGCGCGGCGACGGCGTGCATCTTGGTCCCGGTCGGGAAGCCGGCCCCGCCCCGCCCGGTCAGCCCGGCATCGGCCACGGCGTCGGCGAGCCCGCGTGCCGCCTGCCTGCCGCCCCTTCCGCGCAGCGGCAGCGGGCCGTACCGGTCCAGATGCTCGCTCAGCCCGGCGGGCCGGCTGGTCTCCCGCCAGCCGGCCATTAGCCGGGCAGTTCCGGCTGGCCGTCCGGTCAGCACCGGAGCCCCGGGCGCCTGCCCGGTCATGGCGGGCCACCGGTATCCCCGGCTTTCCCGGCCGTGCCGGCCTCCCCGGTGGCCCGCGACAGCAGCGCGGGCGGCGTCCCGGCACGGTGCGCCCAGCCGGGCTGCAGCGGGCCGAGGGCCGCAAACGCGACGGTCGCCAGCGCCAGGACGATGCCAGCCGAGCATGCCGCCCGCCGCCCGCGCCCGCTCGGCAGCAGCGAGACCCGCCACCCGACGACGCAGGCCACCGCGGTCGCGCAGCCCGCGTCCAGCGCTAGCATCAGCGCCTGGCGGCTGTCGGTGCCGGTGCCCAGCCCGTGCCAGAGCGCCACCGGCCAGCACGCGTAGGACAGCCAGTGCACCGCCCGCCAGCTGCGGTAGCCGAGCTGCGCCCGCAGCAGGCTGCTGACCAGCACGGCAAGGAGCAGGTCGAAAGCGACCGCGCCGAGGCCGAGCCACAGCGGCCGGTAGCTGGACATGAACGGGACCACGGCGGCGGCCCAGCCGATCGGCGCAAAGGGATCGAGGACGGTGGTCATGACATGCACGGCGACGAACGCCACGGCCAGCAGCGACAGATGACGGTGCAGGCCGGCGGTCATGATCCGCGGCCATCGCGGCGCCTCGAACCTGGCAGTTCCCGCGACGCCGAGCACAACGGCCGCGGTCAGCAGCAGCAGCGCAACCACCCCGGTGCCGCGGGTCGCGTACCAGAGCACTGTCATCAGGATCCTCCGGACACGACCGGCGGCGGCGAACTCGGCGGGGGCGGTGACGGCGGCTGGGCCGGCGGCTGCAGGTGATGGTGCTTCCGGTGCCGCCGGTGCCGCCGGCCGGCGCCGGCCTGCCTGCCCGCCGTGCCCTGGCCGTGGCCGGCCCGGGCCTGGCTGCCGGCCGGCCGCGAGGTCGTCGTTGCCGGGGCCACCGCATGATGCCCCGGCAGCGCGTGCGCGAAGGCGCTGCTGAGGACGACCGCGGCGGCGATGGCGGCAGTGGTCATCCACCGCGTCGCCCGGCGCGTGCGCGCCAGGGCCTCATCGCGCCTGCTGACGGCATCAGCTGCGGGCAGCGGCATAGGCTGGAGGCTCCTTCTGGTGTGGCCGGCCCCGCAGCGGGGGCACACGTTGCCCGTACAGCCTGCCCGGCGGGGTGCGCGGATCCGGTTCAGGAAATGTTCAGAACCGGTAAAGGCTGCGGCCGCCTCAGGATGATTTCGCTGTCGCCCGCCGGGTACCGCGGTCTTGCTGGCCGCCCGGCACCTGCAGCGTGACGGTGAGCCCGCCGCCTGGCGTGTCCGACAGATCCGCCTGACCTCCGTTGGAGGTCACCAGGCGGTGCACGATGGCCAGGCCGAGGCCGGAGCCGCCGGGCGTGGCGCTGAAAAACCTGCGAAACGCGGCCCTGCGCTCTGGCTCGCTCATCCCGGGCCCGTCGTCTTCGACCACGATCGAGGTCACCGGCCCGGTGGCGGTGCTGCGGACCCGGACGTGACCGCCGGGCGGGACGGCGTCGATGGCGTTGGCCAGCAGGTTATCCAGGATCTGCTCGAGGTGCCCGTCACCGAGGCTGGCGCGGACCGGGCCCGGGCAGCCCGCGATGACCTCGATGCCGCGTTCCTCGGCGGCCGGCCGCCATGCGGCGGTCCGGTCGCGGATCACGCCGTCCACCGCGACCGACACCGGCCTGGTGACGACATTCTCGGCGCGGGCAACCGCGAGCAGCCCGTCGACCAGCCGGGACAGCCGGGCGATCTCCACCTGCGCGCCGGCGATCTCATCGGCCACCTGCTGGTCCGCGTCCTGGGCGAGCAGGTCGAGGCGGAGCCGCAGCGCGGTCAGCGGGGTGCGGAGCTGGTGGGACACGTCGGCCATCATCGCGCGGTGCCCGTGCACCAGCGCCTCAAGGCGCCCGGCCATGGTGTTGAAGTTGGCGGCCAGCTTGCGAACCTCACTCGGGCCGCTGTTCAGGGCCGACCGGGTATCCAGCGCGCCGTCGCCGAGCTGCCGCGCGGTGGCTTCCAGGTCGCTCAGCGGGCGGCTCACCCAGCGCGCGAGCGCGATCGCGACCAGGGCGCCGACCGCGAGACCGGCGGCCGATACCGCGCCGAGCCAGGCCCACAGGGTGGCGAGCCGGTGGTTCAGCGGCCCGGTCGGGCGGAACAGGGCCACTACCCCGATGACCCCGTTGCCTTCGTCCCTGCGGACCGGGGTGAGGACAAGCAGGCTGCTGCCAGCCGGGCGAGCGACGGTCGGCTCGCCGGCCAGTACCTGACGGATCGAGCCGGGCGCCACGGGCGGGCCTGTTCCCGCGATCCGGCTGCCCGTGTCGCGGTAGACGGCGACCTGGTCGCCGCTGTCGCGGAGCTGCGCGATGGTGGCGGCCAGCTTTCTGCCGCCTTCGCGATCGCCGACCTTCTCCTCGGCCACGCTGGCCAGCGACCGCGCCGTGCTGGCGGCCTGGCTCCGGAAATCCTGGCGGTCGTGCTCGGCCGTGATCAGTCCGAGCGGGATGACCACCGTGCCCAGCAGGGCGCAGATCAGGGCAAGGATCGCCAGCACGATCCGGCGGGTCATCAGGTGTCGCTGAGCCGGAAACCGCGCCCATAGACGGTCTCGATCAGGCCGGGCACGCCCAGCTTCTTGCGCAGCGCCGCCATGTGCACGTCGAGCACCTTAGTGGGGCCGTACCAGTGCAGGTCCCAGGCGCTCTCCAGGATCTCCTGACGGCTGACCACCCGGCCCGGATCGGCCACCAGGCACTCGAGGATGTCGAACTCCTTCGGCGTGAGCGCGATGTCAGTCCCGGAAACGCTGACCTTGCGCCTGCGCATGTCGACGGTCAGCGGGCCGTGCCTGGCTACCTCGCCCTCGGGCCGGATGCGGCGCAGCACCGCCCGGATCCGCGCCTGGAGCTCGGCCAGGCCGAAGGGCTTGACCAGGTAGTCATCGGCGCCGGCGTCCAGCGCGAGCACCCGCTCGGCCTCCTCGCCGCGGGCCGTCACCACGATGATCGCACTGGCCGACCGCTCGCGCAGCTGCCGGCAGATGTGCACGCCATCGGCGTCGGGCAAGCCCAGGTCAAGCAGCACCACGTCCGGCTCGCCCCAGTTCAGCGCCTCGCGCCCGGTGAGCACGTGGTCCACCCGGTAGCCGCCCCTGATCAGGCCTCGGACCAGCTGAGTGGCGATGCCCTGGTCGTCTTCCACCAGCAGCACGCTCGGACTTGGCACGCCGGGCAGTACGGAGTAACCCAGCAGGTCGGCGCTCGCTCCCATGGCCACCAAGGTAGATGACGGCAGCACCTGCGGATGCGAGGCAGCGCATTCTGCCCCCGCGCACGGCACCGCGGCTGCGGTCCGGTGCGCGCCCGCGTTAGTCGCGGACGGCTGCGGCCGCCCGCCGCGGCAGCGCAGCGGCGGAACCGAATCCCCAGTTCAGCAGCCTGGTGGCGGCCCGGAAGCGAGTGAACGGGTTAGTGCCGGAACTGTGCAGGACAACGCCGATCAGCGTGCGGCCATGATGTGCCGCCTCGAACAGCAGGCAGTACCCGGCGGCATCCGTCGATCCCGTCTTGATCCCGATGGCACCGGGATAGGAGCGGAGCAGCAGGTTGGTGTTCCGCCAGAAGTAGGCGTGGTGAGCCGCGGTCGCCACGAGGCGGCGGGACGGGTGGTGCACGATACGGCGGAAGGCCGCGAGCTTCATGGCGGCCCGGCCCAGGGTGACCAGGTCGCGCGGGGTGGAGTAAGTCGAGTGCTCAGTCGGCAAGGGCAGCCCGTCGAAATTCGAGAAGCGGGTCCGAAGCATGCCCAGTCGCTGCGCGGTAGCGTTCATTTCCCCGACGAAGGCGCGCCGGCCCGGGCCGTAGGCCTTGGCCAGCGCCAGGGCCGCATCGCAGCCGGACGGCAGCAGCATGGCGTTCAGCAGCTGGCGGACGGTCAGCACGTCGCCGGCCGCAGGCCGGCGCTGCTGGCATCGCGATGACGCCGCATGTAGGCCGGGATGGCTCCGCTGATCCTGATGTGCCGGCCCAGGTGGCCGGCCCGGATCACGATGAGAGCGGTCATCACCTTCGTGATGCTGCCCATCGGGCGCCGCCGGTTCAGCTTGCGGCTCCACAGCCGCCGGCCATCGCCCGCGTTCATCAGGTCGGCGCCCCTCGCCTCCACGTGATGTGGCCGGCTGGCAGTGCGGGCGGCCAGCGTCCGGCCGGGCTGGGTGCGGGCGGCCGGCTTGCCGGCAGCTGTAGTCCAGGCCGCTAGCGTGCGGGCGGCTGGCGTCCGGGCCGCCACCGTGCGGTGTGCCGACAGCGTCCAGGCGGCCGGCGGCATCCGGGCCGAAGATGCGCCGGCCGCGGGAAGCCCGCTCCCCTGGACTCCGGTGCCGAGGAGGCCGGCGGCCAGCAGGGAAAGCGCCGTCATGCGGCCAGGACCCGGCGCGCTCATCCAGATCACCAACCCGTGGGCAGCGGCATTCCCTCACTATAGCCAGCGGCGCCCTGCACCCCGATGACCGCGCGTTCGTGCAGCTCATCGAGGCTGGTCGCGCCCGTGTAGGCACATGCGCTGCGCAGCCCGGCGGTGATGGTGTCGATCAGGTCCTCCACCCCGGGGCGCTGCTCGTCCAGGTACATCCGGGAGGTGGAGATGCCTTCCTCGAACAACTCCTTGCGGGCCCGGTCGAACGGCGAGTCGGCTGCCGTCCGCAGCCGCACCGCGCGCGCCGACGCCATCCCGAAGCTCTCCTTGTACCGGCGGCCGCCGGAGTCCCTGAACACGTCGCCCGGCGACTCGCAGGTGCCGGCGAACCAGGATCCGATCATGACGTTCGAGGCGCCGGCCGCGAGCGCGAGGGCGACATCCCGCGGATGCCGGACCCCGCCGTCGGCCCACACGTGCGCGCCGAGCCGCCGTGCCTCCGCCGCGCACTCCAGGATCGCGCTGAACTGCGGCCGTCCTACCCCGGTCATCATCCGGGTAGTGCACATGGCGCCGGGGCCGACACCCACCTTCACGATGTCAGCCCCGGCGGCGACGAGATCCGCCACGCCGGCCGCGGTGACCACGTTGCCCGCGGCGAGCGGGACCGAGGAGACAGCGCTGCGCACGGCGCGAAGCGCGTCAAGCATCTTGTCCTGATGGCCGTGCGCGGTGTCCACGACCAGCATGTCCGCGCCCGCATCGGCCAGCAGCTTCGCCTTGGCGGCGGCGTCGCCGTTAATGCCGATCGCGGCGGCGACCCGCAGGCGGCCGTGCGCGTCGGTGGCGGGGGAGTACATGGTGGCCCGCAGCGCCCCGGTGCGGGTCATGATGCCCACGCAGCGGCCGGCCTCGTCGATCACCGGGGCCAGCCGGTGCCTGCGGCTGTGCAGCAGGCTGAACGCGCGCTCCGGGTCGGCGCCGGCCGGGAGCGTGAGCAGTTCGGTGGACATGACCTGGCTGAGCTGGGTGAAGCGGTCCACCCCCTGGCAGTCTGCCTCGGTCACTACGCCGACCGGGCGCTCGTCCGCCAGCACGATCACGGCTCCGTGCGCCCGCTTGGGCAGCAGGCTGAGCGCGTGGCCGGTGGTCGCGTCCGGGCCGAGCGTCAGCGGGGTGTCGTGCACCAGATCCCGGCTCTTCACCCAGGTCATCACGTCGGCGACGACGTCCGCCGGGATGTCCTGCGGCAGCACGGTGATGCCGCCCCGGCGGGCTATGGTCTCCGCCATCCGCCGGCCGGAGACCGCCGTCATGTTGGCCGTGATGACGGGAATCGTGGTGCCGCTGCCATCACTGGTCCGCAGCGTGACGTCCAGCCTGGAGGCGACCGACGAGCGGTTCGGCACCAGGAAGACATCGCTGTAGGCCAGGTCGTACGGCGGCATCGGCTCAGTGAGGAATCGCACGCACCCGATTCTGCCCCGTTCCGGGCCAGGTCGCCGCCAGGCAGGCCGCGGGCGGCTGAGTTCCCGTCAGCCGGCCGGCGCCAATCAGACGATCGCCTCGTCAACGAAGCACCATCGCCAGGTCTCGCCGGGTTCGAACGACTGGATGACCGGGTGCCAGGTCTGCTGGTGGTGCGCGGTGGCGTGCTTGTGCGGCGAGGAATCACAGCAGCCAACGTGGCCGCAGCTGAGGCAGAGCCTCAGGTGCACCCAGGAGGTGCCGTTCGCGAGGCATTCCTCGCAGCCGCCGGGAGTGGCTGGCTCGACAGGGTCAAGGCTTTTTACGTGCGTGCATCCGGCCATCCGGACATCTTCGCACTGGGCACCGGCGGCCGCACTGGCGCCGTCTATCGTGGCGCTGGTGACTCAGGCACGGACGCTGCGGCTCGGACGGCGGGAGTGGCCACCGGGCTCGTTTGCCGTCATGGCAGTGATCAACCGGACGCCTGACTCTTTCTTCGACCAGGGCGCGACGCAGGAGTTCGGGGCCGCGCTCGACGCGGCGGGCCGGGCCGTGGCCGCGGGCGCCGACATCGTGGACATCGGGGGGGTGAAGGCAGGTCCCGGCGACGAGGTGGGCGTGGCCGAGGAGATCCGGCGGGTGGCCGGCCTGGTCGCCGCGGTCCGGGAGCGGCATCCCGACGTGGTGATCAGCGTCGACACCTGGCGGGCTGAAGTCGGCGAGGCCGTGGCGAAGGCCGGCGCGGACCTGCTCAACGATGCCTGGGGCGGCGTTGACCCGCGGCTTGCGGAGGTGGCCGCGGCGCACGGCATCGGGCTGGTCTGCTCGCACGCGGGCGGATTCACGCCGCGGGCCGGACCGCACCGCCCCGCGTACGGTGACGTGACCGCCTCGGTGATCGAGTACGTGACCGCCGAGGCCAGCCGGGCGGTGGCCGCCGGGGTCAGCCCGGAGGCGATCCTGATCGATCCGGCGCATGACTTCGGCAAGAACACCTGGCACTCGCTGGAGGTGACGCGCCGGCTCGGCGAGCTGACGGACACCGGGTGGCCGGTGCTTGTCGCGGTCTCGAACAAGGATTTCATCGGCGAGACGCTGGGCACCGGGATCACCGAGCGGGGGGAGGGGACGATCGCCGCGCTGGCGATCTCCGGATGGCTGGGCGCGCGGGCGTTCCGGGTGCATGACGTCCCGGCGGCGCGCCGGGCGCTGGCGGCCGTGGCTGCTATCCGGCCTTGACGGCGGCGGCTGCATACGCGGTGGTGAGAGCGGCCGTGGCTGCTACCCGGCCTTGACGGCGGCGGCGGCAACGCGGTGGTGAGAGCGGCGGCTGCTACGCGGTGCCGGGAGCGGCGGTGGCTGCTATGCCGTGGTGAAGGCGGCGAAGATGATCGCGCTGAGCCGGTCGACCATTTCCTCCCTGGGCAGCCGGACCTCGACGCTGAGCAGGTAGTTGACGCGCTCCAGCATCATCAGGCAGGCCACCGCGGTGAGCTCGGCGTGCTCAGGCAGCTCGCCCTGGTCAGCGCTCGCCTCGCGGGCGGACGCGGTCATTCCCTGGGTAATGGCCTCCGCCAGCCGGAACAGCAGCTGGAGGCCGTCGCCGTAGACTTCCTCGCCGACGTTCTCGGCCTGGCTGAGGATCCTGAGCACCGTCGCGTGCGCGCCATAGGTGTCGCAGAACCGCCGGATCCAGCTGCGCAGCGCCGTCCGGCCCGCGTCGTTCCTGGTCACTACGGGGAATTCGCCGGTGATGATCGCCATATCGTGCAGCGCGTCCCGCAGCAGGGTCTTGAACAGGTCTTCCTTGTTGGAGAAATACAGGTAGAACGTGCCATGCGAAGTCTTGGCCTTGCGTACGACGTCGTCGACCCGGACCGCCTGGAAGCCGCGTTCGTCGAATTCGGCAAGCCCCGCGTCCAGCAGTTTGCGGACGGTCTTGCGGCCCTGGGCGCCAAGCTCTCGTTCCTGGGCGGGAATGCCGCCGCCGAGCGACGGGCGCCGCGGCCGGGCGGCCGGCCCCGGGCGGGCACGGGACGCTGCAGGCTTCGCCACGTTACCCTCCTTCACTGCCGGGCCTTCCTGCGCAGACAACGGCGCCGCGACATCCGCCGCCAGCTGGACTGCTGGCAGGCCGGGATCTGGTTCGCCGTTCATCCTGGCGAGACTAGCGGGATTCGGAGCCGGGCCACCGCGGTTTTACTGGGGGCGGAAGTGGTGCCGGCCGGGGTCAGGCTATCGGGCGGCTGCTGAGAGCCATGATGCGGGCCAGCCTTGATCACGAACGTGCCCTACCCGCGACCGGGCTCTCGCACACCGCCTGCCATGCGGCTGGCGGCTACGAGCCGAGGACCTGGGTGAGGTAGGCGTTGCCGAACCGGCGCTCCGGGTCGAGCTTGTCGCGCAGTGCAGTGAAGTCACCGAACCGCGGATACGCGCCGCGCAGGTAGCCGGCGTCCCGGGTGTGCATCTTGCCCCAGTGCGGCCGGCCGCCGGCCGCGGTCAGCACTGCCTCCGTCTCGCGGAAGTAGTTCTCGTGCGGTGATGCGTGGTAGACGTGAAAGGCGATGTAGGCGCTGTCCCGGCCGTAAGCGGTGGACAGCCACAGGTCGTCGGCGGGCGTCACCCTGACCTCGACCGGGAAACTGATCCGCCAGTCCCGCCTGGCGATCAGGGCGCGGAGTTCGGCGAGCGCGGTGGCCAGCGACTCGGCCGGTATCGCGTACTCCTGTTCCTTGAAGCGGACCCGGCGCGGGCTGGTGAACACCCGGTGCGCGGCGTCGGTGTAAGAGCGCCCGCTGAGCGCCTTCCCGGCGACCACGTTGACCGGCTTGATCATCGGCGGAAACAGGTGCCCCAGCCGGCAGGTGGCACCGAACACGGTATTGGAGAGGAATTCATCGTCCAGGAAGTACCGGAACCTGCTGAGCGGCCTGGCCGGGCCGTCCGCGCGGTTGTTCCGCTTGGTCAGGCAGCCTTGCGTGTGCGGGAACCAGAAGAACTCGAAATGCTCGTTGTCGCTGGTCAGCTCATCGAGCCTGCCGATGACCTCGTCCCATCGCATCGGCTCCTCGCGTGCTTCCAGCAAGAACGCGGGAACCACCCGGAACGTCACCGCGGTCAGCACGCCGAGCGCGCCGAGGCCGACCCGGGCCGCGGCGAAGAGGTCCGGGTTCACGTCGGCGGAACATGACGCGATCGTGCCGTCGGCCAGCACCAGTTCCAGGCCCGCTACCTGAGCCGCCATGCCGCCGGTATCCCGGCCGGTGCCATGCGTCCCGGTCTGGATGGCGCCTGCCGCCGTCTGGACCTGAATATCGCCCATGTTCGCCAGCGAGAGCCCATCCCGCAGCAGCTGCTCGTTCAGCACTTGCAGCGTGCAGCCGGCCTCGGCCGTCGCCAGGCCGGCCTGGGCGTCGATAGACCTGATGCCTGCCATCCCGCCGGGCCGCAGCATGATGCCGTCGGTGACGGCGGCCGGTGTGAACGAATGGCCAGCGCCGGTCATCCGGACGGTCAGGCCCCGCTCGCCGGCCCGGCGGATGACGGCTGCCACCTCATCGGGCGACCGGGGCCGGGCGATTTCACGGGGCCCGGCGCTTTGATTACCCGCCCAGTTCCGCCAGCCAACGGAGGTACCGGCCATAGCCCGGACCTTACCGGACAGGGCACCGGCAGCCCGCCGTCACGCAGCGGCCGGCTGTCACGCGGTGGCCGGCTGTCACGCGGTGGCCGACTGTCACGCGGTGGCTTCGGCTGGCCGCGGCACGCGGAGCCGGCTGGCGCCGGCCAGGCAGGTAACTACCGCGGCGAGTCCCGCGACGGCCGCGAAGGCGTATCCCCAGCGTGCGCCGGACGCGTCAATGATGTGCCCGACGATGGCCGATCCCGATGCCACGCCAACCGAGATCGACGAGGAGAGCCAGGCCATCCCTTCCGTCCGGCGATGAGCCGGCGCCTGGCTCTCGACCAGGCTGTAGCCGGCGATGAAAGTGGGCGAGATCGTCAGCCCGGAAATGAATATGACCAGCACCAGGGACAGCAGCCCCGTCTGCGCCCAGAACGTCGAGATCCCGGCCGCAGTGCAGCACAGCGAGATCAGGAACCTCCGCTCGACCGGCGTCCGCCAGGTGCGTGATCCGTACAGCAGACCGCCGATCGCGCTGCCCAGCGCATAGCTGCCGAGGATGATCCCGGCCAGCGGCTTGTGGCCGTGTTCCTGCGCGAACGCGATCGTGCTCAGGTCGACCGCGGCGAACGTCACGCCGAGGCACCAGTAGACGGGCACCAGCGCGATCAGCCCGCGGGCTGGCACCCGGGCTCGGCCGGCCGGCAGTGGCGGGGCGGCAGGCAGTGGCCGGACCGGCGGACGGGCAGCCGCAACAGGCACGGGCATGGGCGCCGGCGGCCGGGTCCGCGGCCGCGGCTCGGTGCCCCGCTGCGCCGCCAGCAGCAGCGTCCCCGTCACGCACAGCAGCATGGCCGCCATCACCCCGGCAGCCGGATAGACCTCGGTGGCCAGGATGGTCACGATCACCGGGCCGGCCACGAAGATCATCTCGTCGTTGACGGACTCGATGGCGAATGCGGTGTGCAGCCGCGGCGAGTCACCGAGCAGGGCGCTCCACCGGGCCCGGACCATCGAGCCGAGCGACGGCATCGAGGCACCGGCCACCGCGCCGGACAGCAGCAGTGCCCACACCGGCGCGCGCATCACGGCGCAGCCGATGAAGATGCTCGTGCTCAGCGCGAAGATCCCGGCCAGCGGCCTGAGCACGCGATGCTGGCCGAACCGGTCGGCCAGCCTGGCCGCCTGCGGTCCGCAGACGGCATAGCCGATCGAGCCCGCCGCCGCCACGGTGCCGGCCAGGCCGTACCTGCCAGTGATCGCGGCGATCAGCAGGACAGTGCCGAGCCCGAACATGGCCATCGGCATCCGGGCGAGGAGCCCGGCTGCGGAGAAGCCCAGCGCCCCCGGGTACCGGAAGATCTCCAGGTACGGGTGGCCGCCTGCCCGCGCCTGCTGCCGCTCGCCGCGCACGGCCCGGTCCTCCCGTCTCCCCGTCAGCGGCCGTCACCACGGTCGCTCCGGCCAGCCTATTGACGGCGCCGGTTATCGTAGAACTTGCGATGACAGGCCTGCTCCGGCGCTATGCGCCGCGATCCACCGCGGCCGTGACGCCTGCACTACGCAGCGTGGCGGTCGCTGGCCTTGTGCTCGCGCTCGCCGCTGGCGCGTACCCGGCCAGGAATCATGCCGTGCGCCCGCCGGCCGGCGGCGGTGCGGCCGGCAGCTCGCCAGGCCGCACCGCGCCGACCCGGACAGCGGAGGCTGGCGTGACCGCGGACGGGGCCAACGCCGCGGCGGCGTTCGGGCGGATCATCCTGCCGGACCTGCTCGTCGTCGAGCCGACGGGGCTCACGGCGGCCAAGGTTGCCAGGATCGGGAAGCTCGCCGGCGTCCGGGACGTGCTCGCCTTCGACGGCGGGGAGATCAGGGCAGCCGGCCGCCCGGTCAGCGTGATCGGCGTCAACCCGGGCCAGTTCCGGTCCTGGACGCCGCTGCGGACCGCCTCCGATCAGGGTTTCTGGACCGCGCTATCGGATGGCAAGTTCGTGGCCGCCAAGCCGGCCCGCAAGCGCCTCGGCCTGCGCCGCGGTGCCTCCTACCAGCTGGCGGGCGCCAGTACCCGGTCGGTTACGTTCGGCCAGGCAGGCACGCTTGGCGTGGCCGGCGTTGATCTTGTGGTCAACGCCAGGACGTCGCGCGCGCTCGGCCTGGTGCATAGCGTCGCGGCGCTGATCAGCGCCCCCGGCGCCGGGCTGGCCACGCTCACCAGCGCGGTCCGGGCGGTGCTCGGGCCGAAGGCCAGGATCGTCAGCCTGCGCAGCGAGCAGCTGCCGGCCAACCCGAAGGTGTCCGGTCAGCTGCCGGCCAGCTACCTGTCGCTGTTCCGGCAGTCGGCAGCCAGGTACTGCCCCGGCATGTCGTGGACGATCCTCGCCGCGATCGGCCAGATCGAGAGTGCCGACGGGACCAACGTGGGGCCGTCAAGCGCCGGAGCCGAGGGCCCGATGCAATTCCTGCCCTCCACCTGGAAGGCCTGGGGCATCACCGGATTCGGCCGCGCCGGGCCGCCGGACATCATGAACCCTTACGATGCCGTGCCGTCCGCCGCCAGGATGCTCTGCGCCGACGGCGCGGCCGGCGGCGGTCACGCGCTGTACCAGGCGATCTTCGACTACAACCACGCCGGCTGGTACGTCAATGAAGTGCTGGGCCTCGCCGCGGAGTACGCCAGGGACTATCGCTGAGGACCGGACCGCCTGACGGCGCCGGCCGCGCCTGACGGCACCGTCCGTGCGCCCTGATTGGATAGAGACATGCCGCCGTATGACGCGTTCCTGCTCGTTTCCTTCGGGGGGCCGGAGGGTCCCGAAGACGTCATCCCGTTCCTGCGGAATGTCACCCGCGGCCGGGCCGTACCACCCGAGCGGCTCGAGCAGGTGGCCGAGCACTACTACCGGTTCGGCGGGGTCAGCCCGATCAACCAGCAGTGCCGCGACCTGATCGCGCTGGTCGAGAAGGACTTCGCGGCCGGTGGCATCAATCTTCCCGTCTACTGGGGTAACCGTAACGCCGATCCCTACCTGGCTGACACCATCCGGGCGATGGCGCGGGACGGGGTGCGGCGCGGCATCGCCTTCGTGACGTCGGCGTACAGCTCGTATTCCAGCTGCCGGCAGTACCTCGACGACATCGAGCGGGCCAGGGCGCAGGCCGGGGCCGGCGCTCCGGTGATCGACAAGATCCGGCAGTACTTCAACCATCCCGGCTTCATCGAGCCGCTGGCCGAGGCCACCCGCCGCGCGGTCGAGTCGCTGCCGGCCTCCGTTCGCGAGGATGCCGAGCTCGTCTTCACGGCGCACAGCATCCCGGACGCGATGGCGGCCGCTAGCGGCCCAGACGGCGGCGCGTACCCGGCGCAGCTCGCCGAGGCAGCCAGGCTGATCGCCGAGCGGGCGGGCGGCGGGCGGCCCTGGCGGCTCGCCTACCAGAGCCGCAGCGGGCCGCCATCCCAGCCGTGGCTCGGGCCGGACGTCAGCGACTGCCTCACCGAGCTGTCCGGCGCCGGGACGGCGGCAGTGGTCCTGGTCCCGGTCGGCTTCGTCTCCGATCACATGGAGGTCAGGTACGACCTGGATGTGGAGGCGGCAGAAACCGCCGGACGACTCGGCCTGCCGCTGGCACGCGCAGCCACCCCGGGTATCAGCCCGGGCTTCGTCACGATGATCACCGAGCTGGTCCGGGAGCGGCTGGACGGCGCGCCCAGGGCTGCGCTGGGCACCCTCGGGCCGCTGCATGACGTCTGCCCGGCCGGGTGCTGCGCCGCCGGCGCCGCCCCCGGTGCCCGCCCTGGCAAGACGGGCGGCCGGCCATGAGCCTTCCCCGCGCGGGCGAACTGCTCGAGCTCGCCCGGTCAGTGGCGGCCGAGGCCGGGCACCTGCTGCATGACCGCCGCCCTGCTGGCCGGCCCGCGGTGCTGGCGACGAAGTCAAGCCCCACCGATGTGGTGACCGAGATGGACCGGGCTGCGGAGACGCTGATCAGGACGAGGATCCTGGCGGAGCGGCCGGGCGATGCGATCCTGGGCGAGGAGGGCGGCGAGTCCGGCCGCGGCCTGGTTCGCTGGATCGTGGACCCCCTGGACGGGACGGTCAACTACCTGTACGGCCTGCCCGACTGGGCGGTCAGTGTTGCCGTCGAGGTGCACGGCACGGTGCTGGCCGGCGTGGTGGCCGTGCCGGAGCGCGGCGAGGAGTTCTGCGCCATGCTCGGCGCCGGCGCGTGGCTGTGGTCAGGCGGCGGGGCGCCGGCCCCGCTGCGGTGCACCGCCGGCGTGCCGCTCGGCCAGGCGCTGATCGCGACGGGCTTCGGCTACGAGGCCGCGATCCGCCGGGTGCAGGGCGAGGTGGTGGCCGCGGTACTGCCCCGGGTACGGGACATCCGCCGCGGCGGGTCGGCCGCGGCCGACCTCTGCGCGCTGGCTTCCGGCCGGGTCGACGGATACTACGAGCGCGGCCTTAACCACTGGGATGTCGCGGCCGGCGGCCTCATCGCGGCGGAGGCCGGCGCGCAGGTCGAGGGAATGGCGGGCAGGCCGGCCAGCCGGTCGATGACGGTCGCGGCCGGGCCAGGGCTCTTCGGCGAGCTGCAGGACCTGCTGGCTGGCCTGGACCCCGAACGGGACGCGTAGCCGCGGCACCGGGCCGGCGGCGCCGCAGCGGGCCGCCCGGGTTCCTGGCGGGCCGCCTATTGCCTGGTCAGGATGCCGGTGGCGGCGAGGCTGGAAGCGCCCTTGAAGTTGAACTTGAGCGAGCCGTCGGGCTGCCGGGTGAGCGTGACCACGCCGTCCAGGCAGACGCCGGCGACGATCTCCTGGTTCATCCGCAGGACGCGGCTCGCCGGCGCCTCCAGGGTGAGCTTGCCCGAGCAGGTAAACGAGGTACCGGAGTACCTGATCGTGCCGGCCGGCGAGTTCCCGTTGAGCTTGACGCGGGTGTCGATGTTGCCGCTGCCCTGCTGGACTGATCCCGACCAGATGCCCGCCACCGCGGCCGGGAGGGTGACCGGCGGCGGCGATGACGCCGTCGGGGACGACGACGCGGACGGGGAGCCGGTGTGCGATGCGGCGGGACGGCTAGCTGAGTCCGGATTGACGGCATGCCCGCGATTCGAGCTGGCGTCCTGCAGGACGTGCACGGCCACCGCGATAGCCAGCACGCAGACCGTGGCGGCGGCGGCCGTGCCGACGATCCTGGACCGCCGCCGCCGCCCGGCAGCCGGCGGCCGGACCACCCCGGCGGCCGGCTCGGCTGGCGCGCGCATGGCGGCCTTGGCCGCCCGCCTGGATCCTTCCGCCAGCACGCCGGCCTGCGGACTTTCGTGGCCGATCAGCCGGACGACTACCTGCCGGGCAGCGGGCCGGGCGGACGGCTCGGGCGCGATGCAGCTCGCCACGATGCCGCGCAGCGACTCCGGCAGCGAGGCCAGCGCGGCAGCGGACGGATTCCCGCCGCTGGCGGCGAACAGGACCGTCTGCGCCCAGGCGAGCATGTCCGCGGCCGGGGTCGCATGGCCGTAGGGCGGGGTGATGGCGAAGCCGATCACGCGCGGTCCCTCGGTACCGAGCACCACGTGAGCCGGCCCGAACTCGCCGTGCACGAGCCCGGCCTGGTGGACCGCGGCCAGGCCAGTCGCCATTCCGATGGCCAGCGCTTCGAGTTCGGCGCCCGTGCGCGGCCCGGACGCGGCGACCGTCTCGGACAGCAGCGGCCCGGCCACGAACTCAGTCACCAGATAGGCGTGGCCGCCCTCCACCCCCGCGTCCAGGATCCGGGCCGACGCAGAACGGCGCTACCCGGCGCGCTGCCCTCGCCTCCGCGGTGAACCGGTCCCTGGCAGCGCCGTCCGGAGTGCGGTCAGTGCCGAGCATGGTGAGCGTCACCCGGTCGCCGTCAGTAGCCCGGCCCAGGTACGCGCGACTGCTACCCGGCAGGCCGGGAACGCGTCCGGTCAGCCGGTAACGCCCGACGCGCTTGGGATCGTCGGAACGCAGTGGAGCGACCTGGGGCATGCGTCGTCTCCGCAATGTCGGGTAGCACGGGCATGATATGCGGTTCGTACCATACGCAGTCTGCGCTGGCGACCTGTCGTGATCGAGTAAGTTACCCGCTGGTGAAGCTCGTTCTCACGGCGGCCTAGCCGTGTCCCGGGGGCGACACGCATTCCCGCATCGGCGTGCCGCGTGTGCCCGTCGCGGGGACGTGACAGAATTCGCCGCCAGAATCGGGCACAAACTAAGGCCTCCCGAGCGTTACATCCGCGCGACGAGGCGTAAGACATGGAGGGGTACGGGCCAGATGGCTACTGACTATGACAGCCCGAGGAAGACAGACGACGAGCTCACCGAGGACAGCCTGCAGGAGCTTCAGGCACGCCGGATGGACAAGTCAGCGTCCACGATTGACGTTGACCCCGATGACGTGGCTGAATCCCTGGAACTGCCCGGTGCGGATCTGTCGAACGAGGAACTGTCGTTCCGGGTAATACCGCGCCAGGCGGACGAGTTCACCTGCTCAAGCTGTTTCCTTGTGCACCACCGCAGCCAGCTCGCGGAGAGCAGGGGCACGCTGCTGGTCTGCCGTGAGTGCGCGGCGTAGGAGCGAGGAGTCCGCAAGAAGTAAGTGTCGGCCGTTCTGCTGTTAGAGAACTCTACGGGGTGAGACGGGGGAGGCCGAGGAGTGGACGCCGATCTGGTCTTCACCGGCGGGCACGTCTACACCGCTGACCGGGCCGGGCGCCGGCTGGTCCCGGCCGCGGCGGCCCGGAGCGGGCCGCCGGCCAGTGCCGTCGCGGTCGCCGGCGGCAAGATCGTAGCGGTCGGGCCGGATGGCGACCCGCAGATCCGCGACCTGGCCGGCCCGGCAACCCAGATCATCGACCTGCGCGGCCGGGCGCTGCTGCCGGGCTTCCAGGACGCGCACGTCCATCCTGCGTTTGCTGGCGTGACCATGGTCGGCTGCAACCTGATCGGCGCGGCCACCCTGGACGAGGCGCTCGCCAGGATCAGGTCCTATGCGGACTCCCGCCCCGGCCTGCCGTGGATCGCCGGTGCCGGGTGGCGGATGGAATGGTTCCCCCGCGGGACGCCCGGCCGTGAGCTGCTCGACCAGGTCACCGGCAGCCGGCCGGCCTTCCTGCTCAACCGGGACGCGCACGGCGCGTGGGCCAACACCCGCGCGTTCGAGCTGGCGGGCATCGACGCCCGCACCCCGGATCCGCCGGACGGCCGGATCGAGCGCGACAGCGACGGCAGCCCGCAGGGCTCGCTGCACGAGGGTGCCTCCACGCTCGTTGGCAGGCACGTTCCGCCGGTCAGCATGGCGGACAGGCTGGCCGGCCTGCTGCTGGCCCAGGCCCACATGCACGCCAGGGGAATCACCGCCTGGCAGGACGCCATCGTCGGCGACTATCTCGGCTCGGCCGACCCGCTGCCGGTCTACCTGGCGGCCGCGCGCAGCGGGCAGCTCACCGCCCGGGTCGAGGGCGCGCTGTGGTGGGACCGGCATCGCAGCGGTGACCAGCTCGCCGACCTGCTCGGCCGGCGCGAGGAGGGGCAGGCCGGCCGGTTCCGCGCGAACACGGTGAAGATCATGCAGGACGGCGTGGCCGAGAATTTCACCGCCGGGATGATCGAGCCTTACCACGATGCGTGCGGCTGCCAGACTTCCAACCGCGGCCTTTCCTATGTCGATGCGGCCGAGCTACGCGATGTGGTGACCCGGCTGGACGCCGAGCGGTTCCAGGTGCACTTCCACGCCATCGGCGACCGGGCGGTCCGCGAGGCGCTGGACGCGGTCGAGGCGGCCCGCGCCGCCAACGGCGCCAATGATCACCGGCACCACATCGCGCACATTCAGCTGATGCATCCCGAGGACGTGCCCCGTTTCGCCACTTTGGGCGTCACCGCCAATATGCAGGCGCTCTGGGCCGCGCACGAGCCGCAAATGGACGATCTGACCATTCCCTTCATCGGGCCGGAGCGGACCGCGCGGCAGTACCTGTTCGGCGACCTGCTGCGGTCAGGCGCCCGGCTGGCGGCCGGCAGCGACTGGGCGGTCAGCAGCGCGAACCCGCTGCGGGCCATCCATGTCGCGGTGAACAGGGCGCTGCCCGGTGCCAGCGGCGACGAGGCTGAGCCGTTCCTGCCGGAGCAGGGACTCAGCCTGGCCGAGGCGCTCGGCGCGTACACCGCGGGCTCCGCCTACGTGAATCATCTCGACGGCACCACCGGCGCCATCGAGCCGGGCATGCTGGCCGACCTGGTCGTGCTCGACCGGGATCCCTTCGCGTCCCCGCCGGGGGAGATCGCGGCCACCAGGGTGCTACTGACCTGCGTCGAAGGCGAGCGGGTCTATGCCGCCGACGACCTGTAAGGCAACTAACCGCAGATCAGGAAGGCTGATGCAGACAGTCCCGCTCGGCCGTGGCGGCCCGCCCGTCTCGCGGGCCGGCCTCGGGCTGATGGCCATGTCCGGCGTCTACGGGCCGGCCGACGAGGCGGAGAGCATCGCGACGATCCGGGCGGCCCTGGACAGCGGGTTCACGCTGCTGGATACCGGCGATTTCTACGGCATGGGCCATAACGAGATGCTGCTGCGCGATGCCCTGCGCGGAGTGGCCCGCGACAGCGTGTTCATCGCCGTCAAGTTCGGCGGGCAGCGGGATCCGCGGGGAGCCTTCGTCGGCTACGACGCCAGCCCGGCGGCGGTGAAGAATTTCCTCGCCTACACGCTGCAGCGGCTGGGCACCGACTACGTGGACCTCTACCAGCCCGCCCGGCTCGACCCGCGGGTACCGGTCGAGGACACCGTCGGGGCCATCGCCGAGATGATCCAGGCCGGCTACGTCCGTTACCTCGGGCTGTCCGAGATGGGTACCGAGACGATCCGCCGGGCGCATGCCGTCCACCCGGTCACCGCGCTGCAGATCGAGTACTCACTGATGAGCCGCGGTATCGAGGCGGAGATCTTGCCGGCCGTCCGAGAGCTCGGCATCGGCGTCACCGCCTACGGGATCCTGTCCCGCGGCCTGCTGAGCACCGCGAGCGCGCCGGGGCCAGGCGACGCCGGCCCGCGCGGCCGGTTTCCCCGGTTCCAGGGTGAGAACCTGCAGCGGAACCTCGGCCTGCTGGATGCCCTGGAGAAGGTCGCCCGCGACCGGGACGTGACCGCGGCGCAGCTGGCCATCGCCTGGGCGGCGTCCCGCGGGGACGACATCATCCCGCTGATCGGCACGAAGCGGCGGGACCGGCTGGCCGAGGCGGTTGACGCGCTCAAGCTGCGGCTGACGGCTGACGACCTCGCCGCGATCGAGGCCGCGGTGCCAGCCGGCCAGGTAGCCGGCGACCGCTACGACGCGGCCGGGATGGCGTCGCTGGACAGCGAGAACCGGCCGGCCTAGCCGGGCGGCGGGCGGGCGGCGGGCCTCAATCCGGGGCTCTCCTCGTGGCTGCCACTCACGGCTCGCGCGCATGAGGTCCGGGAGCTCGGCACCGTGCTGGTGCTCGGCGGCACTGGCATGGCCGGCCTGCTGGCGGCCCAGAACGCCCGCGTCCTCGGCGCGAAGCCGGTGGTCGCGGCCGGCCGCAGCGAGGCCAGGCTGGCCAGGGCAGTGGACTGCGGCGCGGCGGCCACTGCGCTGCTGACCGGAGACCAGGACACCGATGCCGAGGGGATCGCGGCGGCCCTGGACGGAACGTCCCCTTCGCTGGTGCTGGACTTCGTCTGGGGACAGCCCGCCGAGTCGGCGTTCCGCGCCCTCGGCCGCCGCGGCCTGTCGGAAGACGACGCTGACATCGCCTACGTGCAGATTGGCGCGATGGCCGGAGCCGAGGCTGCCGTGCCGTCGTCGCTGCTGCGCAGCCGGCGGATCCGGATCACCGGCAGTGGTGCGGGCTCGGCGCAGCTGGCCGAGATCATGCGGCAGCTGCCGGCCTACATCCAGCACATCGCGGATGGCGTCATCACGGTGCCGGCCCTGCGTCGTTCCGCTTTCCCGGGTGTCGGCCGCATGGGCGGCCGCGCAGGACGGTGGCGACCGCGTGGTCGTCGTGCCGGACTGAGCGCGTCCGCAGCCGGTCTCCGGCTGGCGCCGATCCTCGGATGCCCGGGAACGGCTCGACGGTATCGTCATGCTGATGCCACCCGAACCTCCCCTGGACGTGCAGGCCGGGCGGTTCGCCGCGCAGCTGCTGTCGGGCGAGCCCGCCCGGAGCGTCACTGCCGTGGTGCGGCGGCTGCTCGCCGTGCAGGGGCAGGACCCGCGCGGGGTACGGCTCGCCATCCGGCCCCGGTCGGCCGGGCTGACGGCGGCGGACGTGGACCGCGCGCTGACCGATGAGCGGTCCGTGCTGATCACCTGGCTGAACCGTGGCACCCTGCATCTCGTCTGCGCCGAGGACTACTGGTGGCTGCACGCGCTGACCACCCCGCCGCTGGTGACCGCGAGCACGCGCCGGCTCGCGCAGGAGGGCGTGCCGCCCGCTGACGCCGACCGGGCGGTCGCGGTCATCGAGGCTGCCCTCGCCGCGGACGGCCCGCTGACCCGGGCTCAGCTCGGCGAGCGGATCACCGCGGCCGGCGTCCGCAGCGAGGGCCAGGCGCTAGTGCACATCCTGCTGCTCGCGTCGCGCCGCAGCCACATTGTGCGCGGGCCGGTGACCGGCGCGGACCATGCTTACGTGCTGGCCAGGGACTGGCTCGGCCCGCCGCCCGCGGTGCCAGACCGGGACGCCGCGCTGGCCGAGCTGGCCCGCCGGTACCTGGCCGGCCACGGGCCGGCCGCCGACCGGGATCTCGCCAAATGGGCCGGCCTGCCGCTGCGCGACGCGCGGCGCGGGCTGACCGCCATCGCGGCCGGGCTCAGCCAGCACGCTGACGGACTCGCCAGCCTGGCCAGCGCACCTGGCGGCCAGCCGCCCGGTGATCACGGGCGGCCGCCGCACCGGCTGCTCGGCTCCTTCGACCCGCTGCTGCACGGCTGGGTCTCCCGCGAGCCGGTGCTCGGCGGGCACCAGGGCGTGGTCACGACCAACGGCATCTTCCGGCCGTTCGCGCTCGTCCGCGGCCGCGGCGTGGCCACCTGGGGGCTGGCGCGCGGGCGGGTCACGCTGGCGCCGTTCGCGCCGCTGGCGGCTGCCGACGAAGCAGCCCTGATGGCCGATGCCGCCGACGTACTGCGTTTCCTCGGCGAGCGGGCCGGTCATCTGCGCGGCGGATCCGCACCCTCTGACCGGCCGGATCCTCCGTGTTGATGGAAGCGCGGCGCAATTCCCGGGCGGCGGTGCGGAAAGTGGCGTAGCCGCCCAGCCGGCGGGTCAGGAATAGGGGTATGCCCGCAGCGCCTAACGACTATGACAAGTTCGCCCGTGCCTACGCCGCCGACAACGACGTCAACCTCTCCAATGCGCACTACGAGCGGCCGGCCATCCTGGCACTGGCCGGGGACGTGGCCGGGCGCCGGGTACTCGACGCCGGCTGCGGCTCCGGGGCGCTGGCCGCCCCGCTGCGCGAGCGCGGCGCCCTCGTGACCGGGGCCGACAGCAGCGCCGGCATGCTTGCGCTGGCGCGGGAGCGCCTCGGCCCCGGCGTGCCCCTGCACCAGGCCGATCTCGGCGAGCCGCTGCCCTTCCCCGATGCCGCTTTCGACGACGTGACGGCGTCTCTTGTGCTGCACTACCTCCGGGACTGGGCGCCGGTGCTGCGGGAATTCCGCCGGGTACTGCAGCCCGCTGGCCGGCTGATCATCTCCACCCACCACCCGTTCATGGATCACGCGCTGGCGGGCGGCAGCGACTACTTCGCGACCTACAACATCACTGAGGAATGGACCAAGGGCGGCCGGAGCGCCCTGATGAGTTTCTGGCACCGGCCGCTGCATGCGATGACGGACGCCTTCACCGCGGCCGGGTTCGGTCTCGAGACCATCAGCGAGCCGCAGCCGGACCCGGCGGCCCGCGCGCTCTTCCCCGCCGACTTCGCGATCTTCTCGACCCAGCCGCGATTCCTTTTCTTCGTCCTGCGCGCCAGCTAGTGCCGGGGCGGCCCGGCGCGTGCGTCCGGCAGCCTGCCAGCAAGATCGCTCACTGCTGGTCCTCTTCGAGCTGGTCCAGGTGCACGAGGCCCACGTCGGTGATCCGCTCAGGCGCGGTCCGGTACAGGTAGATCATGTAGATCACGCCGAGGATCATGAAGCCAGCGACCCCGGGGCCCATGTAGGAGTACGGCGGCGCCAGCGGCGCGATGAAGGAGAACACATCGATGCCCGCAGCGGTGAGCCACGCAGGCACGAACGTGATGATGCCGAGTATCGGGATGACGATGTGCAGCAGCGGATTAAGGCCGCTGCCGCGCTTGATGAAGAATCCCATGCAGGCCGCGTTCATCAGAATGTAGATCGCGGCAAGGACGATGACCAGGGCCGTGGCCACCATCACGAACGCGGTAACCGGGTCGTAGCCCAGGCCGAGGCTCAGCGTGACCGCGATCGTTATCGCGAATGCCGTCAAGATGGCCGCCTGCGGAGTCCGGTGCCGGGGGTTCACCTGCGCGAGGAAACGGGGGAACGCTCCGATCCGGCCCATCGCGTAGGCCGTCCGGCTGGACACGTTCACCCCGGCGTTGGCATTGGCGATGGTGGAGTTGACGATCGCCAGGAAGACGAAGAACCAGAATGCTCCGTAAAGCGACCTGGCGACGCCCTCCCAGGACGCGCTGCCGGTCCCGGTGGTGAAGGTGCCGAACCTGGCTGGCCCGTATGCGACGTCGATAGCGTAGGTGGTGAACACGTAGAGCGCGCCGATCAGCAAGGTAGCGAGCAAGATAGCCCGCGGAATCGTCCGCCGCGGGTTCCTGGCCTCCTCGGCTAGCGGCGCGGCGCCCTCAAATCCGCCGAACGCGAGGATTGTGTAGACGGAGCCGCCAATTACTCCGGCGAGGCCCCTGAAGCCGGGCGGGGTGTACTTGGTAGTGAAAACCGACAGGGTGTTATTGCTGCCCGCGTGCACGACCAGGAAGATGGCCAGGACCAGGAATACCCCGATCTCGAACAGCCCGAGTACGGTGCCGAGGCGGGCGGACGTGCGGATTCCGTAGAAGCCGGCGGCGAGCACGATCAGCGCCCCGAGTATCGCCCACGGCCACCACAAGTTCGCCGGGTAGCCGTGGAACTCGGCGTTCAGCGTGGCGGCGGTGGTGAAGCCAAGCTGGAGCAGGACTAGCGGCGGGATCAGGAAGCCGACCAGCACGTACCCCCAGGCCACCAGGAAGCCGACCGACGGATGCAGGCCACGGGCCGCATAGGTCGCCAGCGAGCCTGCGGACGGCATCTCGCGGGCCAGCAATCCGATGCTGCATGCGCAGAACAGGCACGCGATCAGCGCGAAAACCACGGCCAGTGGCAATGATCCGCCCGCGAAGGCAACCCCGGCCGGGATGGACGCGGCGATGGCGGCACCGGGCGCCATGTCGGTAATGCTCTGGAACAGGACCTCACGCAGTCCGATGGCATTCCGGCGAAGACCTGTCGATGTTTCCACGTGAGCCGCTGCGGCCACTGCTACCTCCGGTGCTTACGGGGTCTGCGTTACAGCGATGATCTCACGTCCGCCTTCTCCGAAATAGGCCCAGATTGCGCCGGACGGCGCCGCCGCCAGGTGACCGCCCACTGTGCCGCGATCACGGCCGCGAGCAGGACGGCAGCCACGATGCCGTCCATCCAGAAATGATTGGCCGTCACCACCACGACGAGGAGGGTGAGCGCCGGGTAGGCCAGGGCCAGCCAGCGCCACCGGCTGGTGGCGGTGCCGATCACCAGGATCGCGACCAGGATCGCCCAGCCGACGTGCACGGACGGCATGGCGGAGAGCTGGTCGGGGTCGAATCCGGCCTGCGTGCCGTAGACCGACTGGCCGTACCTGATCGCCGTGTCCACCAGGCCGGTGCCCGGGAGCATCCGCGGCGGCGCCACCGGGATCAGCTGGACGAGCAGGCACGCGCCAGTGAAGGCCACCAGCGTGGTCCTGGCCGCCGGGTAGCGGTCACGGTGCCAGACGAACAGCCAGATCATGCAGCCGATGAGAACGGGGAAGTGCAGCCCCGCGTAGTAGAGGTTGAATACCTGCACGATCAGCGGGTGGCCCAGGAAGAGATGCTGCACGCTTGTCTCGCTGGGCAGGCGGAGCACCCGCTCGGCGTGCCAGATCCAGCCTGCCCGGGCCAGGGCGCCGCCGGGGCCCATGACGGCGAAGGAGCCAGCGAACTGCCAGAGCGCGAACAGGGCCAGTACGAGAGCGGTTTCCTGGGTGAAGACCGCGGCCGCGGCCAGCCGCGGCCGCCGCGCCCTGCGCAGCACTGGGGCGGCGGCGGCCAGGCAGCCTGCCAGGATGGCGGCCGCCCGCCAGGACAGCTCAAGGTCCGGCACGCGTCAGTCCTGCCTGCTCAATCGTTCATCCCGACTCCACGCCGTGTTCACGTCGATCAAGGGTACGGTCCGGCACCGGCAATCGCGGCATTGCCCGGGACGGCGGCGGGGAGGAGAATCGGCCGGATGCGACGCAATGATGCCCCTGGTGAGAGCGGGGACTTAGCCGGCCCGCCTGCCGCGGGCCCGGACGTGCCGCGGCGCCGGCCGGATGATGATCATCTCCGGCAGCGGCTCGCGGGCCTGCGGGCCAGCCATCCGTCCTCGCCGGAGTACCGCGACCGGGAGGCAGCGCCGGAATGGGACGAGGCGGAAGCCGAGCCCGGGGGAGGGTCGCCGAGGGGAGGCACGGCCGGCCACGGGGCCGACCACGGGGTCGGCGATATAGCCGCCGGGCGCGGCGATATGACCGGCCGGTACGGCGGCCAGTCAGGCGCGGCGGATGGCGAGCGCGACGAGGCGGGGAGCCACGACGGGGCAGGTGGCCACGACGGGGCGGTGGATCGGGCCGGGGCAGCGGAGCCCGACGGCTCCGGCCATGGTCGCGGACCTGCCGAGGGGAACACGGGCGGCCTGCCCGGGCCCGACGGCGGACCGCCCGGGCCGGGCGATGGACCGCACGGCGAGCCCGGGCAGGCCCGGCCCGGCCACGGTGGTCCCGCGCGGCCAGTGCCGATGGGCGGCGGCGAGCCCTACCGGCCTTGGTTCTCTTCCGGCGAGCCGCTGGAGCCGTGGTTTACCGGAGATCCTGGCGATCCTCCCGGCTGAACATGGCCGGGTCAGGCTCCTGGCGGGGCAGCGATACCTCGGCGGTCACGTCGCCGGCCAGCCGGACGGTGTCACCGTCAGCGAGCCGCACGCCGGTGCCGGGGAGCACCCGGTCGCCGTTGACGAAGGTCCCGTTCGTGGAGTGCTCATCGCGGATTGTCGCGTGGCCCGCATCGTCGACAGTGACCGTAGCGTGCCGCCTCGATACGTTCTCGTACCTGGCGAACGCGGCAGCGACCAGGGAGTCTTCCGGATCGCGCCCGAGCAGCAGGGATGTGCCGGCTGGTACCTCGACGTTGCCGGTCGGGAAAACCAGGCGCAGCACAGCGGGGGAGATCGGTCCCTTCGCATCGTCCCGCCGGAGATATTCCTGCATGACGGTCACCGGAGCGGGCGGGTCCTCCTCCCGGGAGCGTCCCAGCGGCAGGTTGGCGCCGCAGGTGAAGCAGATCAGGTCAGCGGGCTTGACCTCAGCCGCGCAGACGGGGCAGGTCAGGGTCGCCATCACGTCCTCCAGGACGGTTTTGTCAGGTCAGCCGTCATCGTTTTCGACGGCATCGGATCCCAGCCGCAAACACGCCGCAACGGGGACAGGTTAGGACGAGAGCGTAACGCGGTCGCGGCCCGAATGCCGCCCCCGGCCATCCGCCATGCCGCCTCTCGCGCGCGCTCCGGGCTGCCGGGCGGCCGGTAGCATCGCTTGCATGGTGACCTTCCTGCTCAATGACGAGCATGAGGATCTCCGGGCTACCGTCGCCGGGTTCGCCCGTGCCGTGGTGGCGCCGGTGATCGGCGGCTACTACGAACGCGGCGAATTCCCTTACGAGATCGTGGCCGAGATGGCCAAGCTGGGCCTGTTCGGCCTGCCGTTCCCCGAGGAGTACGGCGGGATGGGCGGCGATTACTTCGCGCTGTGCCTCGCCCTGCACGAGCTGGCCAGGGTCGACTCGTCGGTAGCCATCACCCTGGAGGCCGCCGTCTCGCTCGGCGCGATGCCTATCTACCGGTTCGGGTCGGGTGAGCAGCGCGACCGCTGGCTGCCCGACCTGTGCCGGGGAGACCGGCTGGCCGCGTTCGGGCTGACCGAGCCGGGCGGCGGCTCGGACATTGCCGGAGGGATGCGCACCACCGCAAGGCTCGAAGACGGCGACTGGGTCATCGACGGCTCCAAGGCGTTCATCACCAACTCCGGCACCGCGATCACCTCCCTGGTGACGGCGCTGGCGATTACCGGCAGATCGGACGGCCGGCCGGAGATCTCCGCGATCATCGTGCCGTCGGGGACTCCCGGGCTCACCGTCGGGCCGGAGTACTCGAAGGTGGGCTGGTGCGCCTCCGACACGAGGGAGCTGGCGTTCTCGTCCTGCCGGGTCCCCGCGGGGAACCTGCTGGGCGAGCGAGGCCGCGGTTACGCGCAGTTCCTGCGGACCCTGGACGAGGGGCGGGTCGCGATCGCTGCGCTGTCCGCCGGCCTGGCCGCGGGCTGCGTCGACGAGTGCCTGGCCTACGTCAGGGAGCGGGCCGCGTTCGGCCGCCGGCTCGGCTATTACCAGGGCATCCAGTTCAAGATCGCGGACATGGAGGCGCGGGCCTACGGCGCCAGGCTGGCCTGGTACGACGCGGCAGCCCGGCTGGTCGCGGCCGAGCCGTTCAAGAAGCAGGCCGCGATCGCCAAGCTGACCTGCTCCAACGCGGCCATGGATAACGCGCGCGACGCCACCCAGATCTTCGGCGGGTACGGGTTCATGAACGAGTTCCCGGTCGCGCGCTTCTACCGGGATGCCAAGGTCCTGGAGATAGGCGAAGGCACGTCCGAGGTGCAGCGGATGGTGATCGCCCGTGAGCTCGGCGTGGGTGACGGCGCTTAACGGCCGCTATCGCGTAGCGGGCACCATGCTGGAGACGTTGAGGAACTTGGGCAGGACGCCGAAGTTGAACATCAGCTGGGCGACTCGCTGCAGGCTGCCCTCGCTAAGCGAGGTCGGATAGTCCCCGACCGTGACGAGAGTCGCCGTCTTCATGCTCATCCCGGGGACATTGGCCAGCACCTTGTCCACCGGTCCGGCCAGCACCGCCTTAGCCTGCGCCGCCAGCAGCGCCGACCGGAAGTCGCGCAAGGCGGCAGGGTTCTGCCGGGCGAAGGACTTCCGGGCGAAGTAGCCAGCCAGCGGGATGTTCGCGGTGGCGCCGCTGCACGAGTCGAGTACCTCGATGGCGCCGAGCTTCGCCTCGGCCTCGTAGATGTACGGCTCCGTCACCAGGATGGCATCCACCTGGTGATCCTGCAGTGCGCCGATCAGGTCCTGCGACGGCATCGGCTTCCAGGTCACCGTGGCGGTACTCACGCCGTCGTTGGCCAGCACCGACTGGGTGGCCACTGTCTCGATGCTGTACGGGGTGTCTGGGTTGGTCTTGAGGTCGGTCTTGATTCCCTGCGGCTCCGCGGTGCCGATGATCTTGTGGGCCAGGCTCTGCGGGGTGTCGAGGCCCGAGTGCGGCAGCGTGAGCACCTCCACCACGCCGGGCGCAGCGTTGTAGCTGTCCGCGACGGTCACCAGGCCATGCCGCACGTCTTGCGAGTAGAAGTAGTCGACGTAGTCGCCGAAGCCGATATCTGCCTTGCCGCTGCGCAGCGCGGACAGGTCCGCTGCGGCCGAGCCGAAGGTCTTGATCGTGACCTTCAGGCCCGCCTTCGCGAACAGCCCGTCCTTGTAGGCGATGTACAGCGGGGCGTTATCGACGCCCGGCTCGGCCGCCACCGTGATCGCCGTCTCGGCCGGATGAGCAGCCGACGCATTGCCCTTGGCGCCGCAGCCGGCCGCGAGCAGCGTGACCGCGAGGGCCGTCATGGCAACGGCGACCGGGCGCGACAATCTGGCGCGCCCGCGCCACCCGGCGACCGGAAGACCGGCCGGGACAAGCCTCATGACCCTCCCCTGCACGCCTCTGAGAGGCGACGATGTCATCGAACGGCACCGAATAGTTTCGGACCCCGCTGGTAGCGCCAGAGAGTACCCTAACGGGTGTCGAACAACGCCGGATGGCGCTACTTGGGATTTTTCGCGTCATCCGCGTACCTGGTGCATATTAGCCGGTTACAGGTTAGATTTGCCCCTGGCCATACTCCTGCGCTGATCGCAGAACTCCTGCGCTTGATCGCAGAATCGCCACCTCAGGAAGGGGTGCCCCCATGCCGGTTCCGTCGCGAGTCCTGCAACCAGGGCGTGCCACGGTGACCAGGTGAGGGTGACCAGGTGAAAGGTACAGAGACGGTGCGGTCCCGGGGTAAGCGCAACCGCAACTCCGCCAGCGAGGCTGACGCCAACGTGCCTGTCCCGGCTGGTCAGGCGCCGCCGAAGCACGAAGCTGACGGGCGCGGCGATGGCTCCCCGGCCGTGGCCCAGACGCCGCCGGCGAAGCGCAAATCCTCGTCCCGGTCCCTGAAGAACTGGCACGTGCGGTCGCGGCTGCTATTGCTGATCGCCATTCCCACGCTGACCGCTGTGGCGTTCGGCGGCCTCCGCATCGCCTCGTCCGTTCAGAGCGCGGCCGCCTATCAGCGGGTAGAGACACTGGCCGGCCTGGGCTCGCAGACCATCGGCCTGGCGCAGAATCTGGAGAACGAGCGCGACCAGACCGTCTACTTCATCGCCCTGGGCTTCAAGGGCGGCCGGGCCTCCCACCTTTCGGTCCATCCCGCGGTCAGGGCGACAGCGAAGCCCCAGCTGCAGGTGGTCAACAATGCGCAGCATGTAACAGACGGGTCGCGAGCGCAGGTCGAGGCGCTGCTAAGCCAGATCGGCGGCTCGTACGCCCCGCAAACCCAGGAGCAGGCAGCCTCGGTGCAGAGCGCGCTGGCCGGACTGCAGGACGTGCGCGATGCCTCGACCGGCACCGCGTTGCCCGTGCTCGTGGTCGTGCAGAAGTACCAGCAGCTGATCAGTAACGTGCTTGCGCTTAACAGCCAGATCGCGCAGGGTGTCGCCGACCCCACGCTGTCACAGACGGTCGTCGCGCTAGGCCTCGTATCCACGATGAAGGAAGAGGCCTCGGAGCAGCGAGGGATCCTCACTGCCGCGCTGCTGCAGGGCAGATTCGAGCCGGGTCAGCTCGCCGCCCTCGAGAACGCCCAGTCGGCCCAGACCAGCAGCCTGCAGTCGTTCGACAGCGCGGCCAACGTCACCGACCGCCTGCTCTGGAACAACAGCCTGAATGCCCCGGGGTCATTCGTCTACCTGGCCAGCTCCGAGGAGCAGCAGGCTATCGCCCTGCAGCAAAGCAGCGGGTCGCTGGCCAAGGACAGCACCACGGCGGACGACTGGTACGGCGCGATGTCGAATCCCATCGAAGTCCAGATGGGATCGGTTGAGCGGGAACTGTCCGACGTGGTCAGCGCGCGTGCTGCCACGCTCCGCAAGAGCGCGCTGACGTCGGCGGTGGTGGCAGGCGTAGCGGTGATCCTGGTCCTGGTGATCGCGTTGCTGTTCACCGCGATCGTCGGCCGGTCCATGATCCGTCCGCTGCGCAGGCTGCGCGCCGGTGCCCTTGAGGTGGCCGGGATCAGCCTGCCGGAGACCGTGCGCCGGATGAGTGAGACCGACGGCGATGATGCTCAGCTGGACGTGGCGCCCATTGACGTGGACTCCGTGGACGAGATCGGTGAAGTTGCGCGAGCCTTCGATCAGGTGCACAGAGAGGCGCTCCGGCTTGCTGCCAACGAGGCGGCTCTCCGCGGGAACGTCAACGCGATGTTCGTGAACCTCTCCCGGCGCAGCCAGTCCCTGGTAGAACGTCAGATCCATCTGATCGACTCCCTTGAGCTCGGCGAGCAGGACGCCGAGCGGCTGTCGAGCCTGTTCCAGATGGACCACCTCGCCACCCGGATGCGCCGTAACTCGGAGAACCTGCTCGTGCTCGCCGGCCACGACGTATCCAGGCGCTGGAATCAGCCGGTCGTCCTGGTGGACGTGCTCCGCGCGGCGGTCTCCGAGATCGAGCAATATGAGCGCGTCACGCTGAATGTGCAGCCAGGGATCGCGGTGCGCGGGCAGGCGGTCAACGATGTCGTGCACCTTCTTTCTGAGCTCGCCGAGAACGCGACATCGTTCTCGTCCGCGGAGACCCCGGTCACCATCGCCGGCCATCTACTCAGCAGCGGCGGTGTCCTTCTCGATATCACCGACCAGGGCGTGGGCATGGGCGCCGAGGAGATGGCGCACGCCAACTGGCGCCTGGATAACCCGCCCGTTGTCGATGTCGCGGTTTCCCGCCGGATGGGCCTGTTCGTGGTGGCGCGGCTGGCGGCCAGGCACGGCATCAGGGTCAGGCTCCGCCCGGCTGCCTCCGGCGGCCTGACGGCACTGGTGTGGCTGCCCGACGAGGCGGTAACACACGAGGCCGAAGGCAGCTCGCCCGGGCAGCGCCGGTCCGATATGAACGCGATGGATGCGGCGGCTGACGCGCCCGCCGCCTCCGGGTTCGCCACCGCGGGACCGGCGCCGGCCGGTGCCGTGGCAGGCGTCTTCAGCACGGGCGAATGGGGGAGCGGCGAGCGTTCCGCCGCCGAGGATGCAGTTACCGCTGCCAGGACGCCGAAATTCGCGCCGCTGCGCGCCGACGCCGATGACAACGGCGGCCTTCGCGCTCGCCGGGTGCCCGGTGCCGGGCCTCGGCCTGGCACGCCTGCTGGCCCGTCAGCGCCTTTCCGTACCAGCCCGCAGCCGGCCGCGGATGCGGGCGCAGCGCAATTCTCCGGGGGACCGCCCGCAGCTGTCGAAGACAGTCCTGCGGCGGACGCCGGCGGGGAGCGCCTGTTCGGGAACGGCACAGACGCCTTCGGCAATGACACGGACGCATTCCGGGCGAGCCCGGACCCGTTCGGTAACGGCACAGACGCGTTCGGCGCTGGCGCGGGGGCGTTCGGGTCAGGCGCCGTCCGTCCCGGTAACGGCACAGACCGGTTCGGTAACGGCACGGACTCCGCCGGGGATGGCCCGGACATGTTCACGCCGGCCGCGGACGTCTCTGGCACTGCACCGCCGCCCCCTGCCCCGGAGGTAGCTGCCCCGCCGCCCGCTGCTCCGGAGTCCGCTGCTCCGGAGCCCGTCGGCCCCGAGCCCGCCACCGCGGAGTTGGCGGCAACGGACGCCGACCCCTTCGCAGCCAGCGCTGACCCCTTTGCTGCCAGCGCGGACGGATTCGGCACCAGCCCGCAACCGGTGCTGGGTGCGCCTGCTGCGGGCAAGGTGGCTGACCGGGATGGCCTCATCGGCGACAGTCTCTCCGCTATCGGCTGGTCGCCAGGCTCGTCGGTGCACGGTGGCGTGGTCGTGCCGCCCAGTGCATCACTCAAGGAGGAGAGCAGGCTGCCGATCTTCGAGTCGGTGGAATCTGACTGGTTCCGGCGGGGACGGCATGCTGTCGCCGGGTCGGGACAAGAAGAGGAGAAGGCGGCCACCTGGACCTCGCCTGCCGATGATGGCTGGCGCGCGGCTGAGGTCGCCAGCGCACCGTCCTCGAGCGGCATCACCTCGGCCGGCCTGCCGAAGCGCGTGCCCAAGGCGAACCTTGTACCCGGAACTGCCGGATCTGAGCCTGCTGCTGCTGCGGCGGCGCCCGCGCCCGCCCGCTCAGCGGCAGCCACCAGGGAGCGCTTCGCGAACTTCCAGCGAGGTATCAAGGAAGGTCGCGCCGCCCGGCGCGGCGACGACGAGGCTCCGGATCGAGACGATGACGGTGGCACGTGAGGCGAGGACCGGTTCCATCGGGGCGGTCGTGCTGACGCCGCCGCCTCGGCTGAGCCGGAGGACGGGTGCGCAAGCCCCTGCGGCGAAGCCGGCGGGTGCACCAGAGGCAGGGCACGAAAGGAAGGAGCACGCGTGAGTCCGCTAGTGCGACCGGCGCAGGACCTGAACTGGCTGATCACTAACTTTGTCGAGCGGGTTCCTTCAGTCGCGCACGCGATCGTCGTCTCGTCCGACGGACTTCCGATGGCGTTTTCGCACGGGTTCCCGGCGGACCGGGTGGACCAGCTAGCGGCCGTGACATCGGGCCTGACCAGCCTCACCCAGGGTGCGGCCCGGGTATTCGAGGGCGGCGCCGTAACCCAGACTGTCGTGGAAATGCGGCGCGGCCTGCTGATCGTGATGGCGATCAGTGATGGGTCGAGCCTCGCCGTCCTTGCCGCCGCTGACTGTGACATGGGCCTCGTGGCCTACGAGATGGCGCTCCTCGTCGAGCGAGTGGGAAGCGCCCTCACGCCGGATGTGCGTAGCGCCCTGCCGCCGGACTGGCCGGAGAATGGCGCACAGTGACAGGAGATGCCAGTGCCCGGCTCAGCCAGGAATGACTGGGAGCCAGCTGACGGCAGGTACGCCCCTGAACAGGCCGACGGTCAGGCCGTTCCGGTGAGCGGTCCGCCGGCGGGCGGCATTCCCAACCCTAGTGATCCGGGTCAGCCCGACTCGCATCCCCACCGGGCGGCCGAAACTGGCGGCAGCGCTCTGGTCCGGCCCTATGCTGTCACCGGGGGGCGTACGAAGCCCAGGTATCAGCTGCAGATCGAGGCGATGGTGGCGGCGTCTCACTATGAGGCACGTGACCTGTCTGTGCTGAGTCCCGAATGTCAGGCCATCCTCGGCTTCTGCCGGGACTGGCGGTCAGTTGCGGAAATCTCCGCAGTGCTCCGGATGCCACTCGGCGTGGCACGCGTCCTCATCGCCGACATGGCCGTCCAGGGTCTGGTCCGGGTCCACCAGATGGACCACGCGCACGGGCGCCCGGACCTCAACCTGCTCGAAAGGGTGCTCAGTGGACTTCGGAAGCTCTAAGGCTGATCCGGTCGACGTGGCCGAAGCGGCCATGACGTCCGTGAAGATTGTCGTGGCAGGCGGCTTCGGCGTCGGCAAGACCACTTTCGTCGGCTCGGTGTCGGAGATCACTCCGCTCACCACCGAGGCGGTCATGACTGCGGCAAGCGATGGTGTCGATGACCTCTCGCACACCCCGGACAAGACCACCACGACCGTGGCCATGGATTTCGGCCGGGTTACTCTCGACGCCGGGCTGATCCTCTACCTCTTCGGCACGCCTGGTCAGCACCGGTTCTGGTTCATGTGGGATGACCTGATCCAGGGTGCGATTGGTGCTGTCGTCCTAGTGGACACGCGCAGGCTGGCTGACTCCTTTCCGGCTGTGGACTACTTTGAATCGGCGGGCCTGCCCTTCATCGTTGCCGTCAACGGGTTCAACGGAGACTTCCCGCATGCCGTCGTCGATGTTCAGGAGGCGCTGTCGGTCAGCCCGCACGTGCCGATCGTCCAGTGCGACGCCAGGGACAGGAAATCGACCAAGTCAGCGCTCATCTCGCTGGTCGAGCATGCGATGGCGATGCAGCTGAGTGTCCGGTAGTACGGCTGGCCTAGGCCCGGCGGCCTGGTATCGGGCTGGACGCAGCGAGGTTCCGCGCCGGGACCTGCACCTGCTGTAGTTTGTTGACGCGGTTCCGCGGGGCGGTAGCTCAGCTGGTCAGAGCAGCGGACTCATAATCCGCCGGTCGTGGGTTCGAGCCCCACCCGCCCCACCTGCATTCTTACTAGTAGTTTCGGTCAAGTCATGGACCGGTGCTCTGCGCGGCGCATCAGTGGTCGGGATCGGCGAAGGTGGGCTCGCGGTCCTCATTGAACGCTCCGATGCCTTCGGCGCGATCGGGATGGACGGCCGAGCGCCAGTGTGCCTCCATCATGATCGCGATGGCTTGCTCGATCGGCTCGCCCTGGCCCATCCGGACCGCCTGCTTGACGGCCTGTACTGCGGTGGGTGAGTTGCTCGCGATCTTCCCCGCGATCCGGTGTGCGGCGTCGAGAAGCTCGTCTTGGGCGTAGAGCTCGTTGACCATGCCCAGCCGGTGTGCCTCTTGTGCGCTGATCGGATCGCCGGTCATCAGCATCTGCATGGCCTTGCCCGGCGGGAGCATCCGGGGGAGCAGCGCCGGCGAGCCGCCTCCGGCCGCGAGGCCGAGCATCGCCTCAGGCTGGCCGAAGGTGGCGTTGTCGGATGCGATGATGAAGTCGGTGCTCTGGGCGAGTTCGGAGCCGCCGCCGTAGGCGATGCCGTTGACGGCGCTGAAGATCGGCTTCCGCAGCTGGCGCATGGTGTAGAGGGTTCGGTCGAAGTCCTGGCGCTGCCGCAGCCAGTCCTCTTTGGTCATGTTCTTGCGCTGGCGGAGGTCGCTGCCGACGGAGAAGGCCCGGCGGCCGGCTCCGGTCAGGATGACGGCGCGGACTGCGGGGCGAACCGCGATCGTCTCCAGGATCTCGGTCAGGCGCGCTCCCATCGCCGTGGTGATCGCGTTGTCCGCGTGCGGCCGGTTCAGCGTGATGACCGCCACCCTCTCGTCCTGCGTGTACTCGAGGAGTACGGGCAGGTCGGGTTCGTCGGCATCCGACGACGGCGGGCCGAAATCGAGTGCCTTCCAGCGGTCGGTGCGTGCTGGGCTCGTTGCCACGTTCTCCTGCCTTCCTGTTCAGCCGTTCTGGGTGTTCAGCTCGCGCCAGCCAGCGCAGCGCCCGCAGGCCCGGGGCGAAGCAGTACTCCCCGCCGCGGGTGATCACGAACGGCGGCAGGCTCTGCAGCCGGCGGCGGATCGGCCGCTGAGGGATGGTGAAGGTGCCCGTTCCGTCGTTCGCTCCGGCGAGCGGGTCTTTCTCGGCAGGCGCGCCGATGAAGATGCCGTCGTTCAGCCACTGTGTCTTGACGAACTCGAACTGGCGCTTGAGGTGAGCGCCGACGAAGACGAAGATGATGCCGCGGTCCGCGCCGTCGTCCTCGAAGACGCCTTCGGGGAGCATCGGGCCGTAGCTCGTGCCGATCCGGAGCATGCGGTGGAGGCGGACGTCGACGCTCATCTCGTGATCGAGCGCGTCCCGGGGGTTCGCACGCCGGGCATGCGCGCCGGCCGGGCATTTGAAGCCGCGCAGATCATCGCTGTAGCCAAAGCGGTTGTTGCGGCCTGGGTCCGCGCCGAGATCGCCATCGTCTTGCTCGGGGGATAGCGCGAGCGGCGCGCCGCTCTGCCAGCGGCCGACCATCTTCGCGCCGAGCAGCGCCTCCTCTTCGCGGCTCGCCGCTTTGGCGTGAAGGTATTGCCGGTATGCGGCCACCCGGGTGTGGAGTTTCCGGAAGACCAGGTAAGTGCCGTTGCGGCCGAGGATCTCGGGGGTCGGCATCGGCCCCACGCTTCCGGTCTCGTCCGGATATCCGAGGATGAACTCGCCCGCCTTTATCGGCCGCTCGTCCGGGTTGGAGCCGTGGACTCCGCTTCCGTCCACCGCAGGCTGTCCGATTCCGTCCTTGAAACCGAAGGAGGTGCGCCCTGTCGGGAGCTGGTAGCAGTCCTGGTGCCAGATGACCTCGACACCGGCTAGCTGCTCGTGTGCGTGGCGGGCACGCTCGGCCAGGCTCTCCAGCCGCGCGGCGTCAGGCGATAGCACCGACAGCGCAACGTGGGCCTCCGGGGTTCCCAGCGGCTTCTCCCAGTTCTCCGGGCTGCTGTCGCCGACATCGCCCAGCTCCGCCGCGCGGGCCGCCATGCCCTGCCGGAATTCCGGCGCGAAGCTGTCGAGCGAGTCCTGGGGCACTCCGAGCGCCTTCAGCCCCTGGTAGGTGAATGCCACCGAGACCCACGCGTTCCTGGCCGGATCGGATGAGGACCGGGCGGAGTCGATCACCGGGAGCAGCCGCTGGACCAGCTTCCGTCCCGCCTCGCGGTTGTCGATGCGAAGCAGGAGGTAGGTGCCGACGTACGAGGTCGGCCGCTGGTGAAGCATTCCAAGCTGAATGTCATCGAGCTCGAGAGCGGTGCTCGTCACGGTGTCCGCGGACGTTCGTTCACTGCACATGGCGGGGAGCCTCCGGAGGGTCGGGATTCGGGGGCGCCAGGTAGGGGAACGCGCGCGAGGCGGGCCTCGTCGCCTGGTCGACGCCGTCGCGGATGACGGGCCCGTTGCCCGCGTTCACGAGCAGCGTGAAGATCGTGTCCATCACATCGTCGTTGAGCGCCCGGCCACCGCAGGTCCGGTGAGTTTCCCCGCGCCTGGCGGCGAGCTCGATCTCCAGGAATGAACCCTGCTCCGCGTACGGCTTGGTGACGTCGAGGACGAGGAAGTCCGCGAGGATGAGTTCGGTCAGCGGGTGCGCGCCATCCTCGCGAGGCGGCCAGTCCGTCTTACCGTCCAGGCTGTCCCAGAACGCCAGGTTCGCGTTCAGCCTGGCCCGGTACGCGCTCTCGTAGGCGTGGCTGAGGTCGAACGCGTCGTCCATGTTGTAAAGGTCGCGGATTTCGAGATTGCGGTTCACCGGGTCGAACTGCTTCGGCGCCAGCATTAGGTTGGGCACCTCGGGCCGCCCGGCGCGCTCGAGGCGGACGTTGAGGCTGCCGCGCGTCAGGGTCTCCGCGACCACGCCGACCAACTCGGCGCTGCCGGGCAGCACGGTGCGGTCGACCTCGACCACGAGGCTGAGAACGTTCTTGCCGTCGAGGTAGATCGCGCCCGGGTCGGTGAATGCGAGCTTGCCCGTGGCGATCGTCTTCAGTGTGGCCGGCGCATCCATGATGAACGGGTCCCACCGCGGCCCGGCGAACACGCGAACGCCGTCGGTCTGGCCTGCGCACTCGTCGGTCACCCTGATCGATACCGTCTCGCCCGCCGGTGTGGTGCACGTGCCTTCTTGCTCCGGGCCATCCGAGCCGTGTCCGCCAGCGGGGGCCGAGAACACGCAGTCGATCGCGATCTCTTCGCCGTCCGCGGCGAACGGTACCCCATCCTGCTGGGTATTCGCGGTGAGCGGCCGCAGCCGGAAGCGGTAGATGAGCCCGTCGGAGAAAACCGCCGATGGCGGCGCGAACGGCAGCGTGTTCAGCACCAGGACGAGCCGGCCTGGGTGCTCGGGACTCGGGAACGCGTACAGGTCAGTGATGTCCGCGATCGGCTCGGCCACGGCTCGCGGCCCGGAGATGTGATGCGACATCGCCCGCCTTCCGTTGGGTTCCGGTTCGTCCGCGGGCGGCCTGCCTAGGCGTCTGCGGCCTCGTTGAGCAGCGGCTTCAGCGCGGGGTGCCGCAGCGCGTCCGGGGCACCGGGATCATCGAGCACCTGCTGAAAGGCGTCGTTCACACGCAGCGCCTTGCGGATCTCCTTTACCGTGCCGGGATAATTCCGGCTGTAACCCCCGGCAGTAACCTGGGCGCTCAAGATGAACTCCTTCACCGCGGTGAGGTCCGGGAGGCCCTCATAGCCCTCGACGTGCCGGAAGATGGAGTCGAAAAGCTGCAGCGGCTTGGCCGCGAAGTCCTCCATGTAGGAGTCCCACGGGCCGTCGAAGCTCGTCGCGAAAAGCAGCCGTGTGTCACCGTCGAACAGCACGAACCTGGCTTCGTGAATAGACGCGATCGGCATCTCGTAGTCCCCTGGCCGGTAGCCGGGACTGTCCTGCAGCGCCTCGACCGCAGCCCGCAGGTCATTCTCGTGGCCTGGCCTGACGCGGAAGAACAAACTGAATTCGCTCGCGGAGCCGACCTGGACGCCCGGCCGGGGCGTTCCTGCTGAGGGGGTTGTCAAGATCTTTCTCCTACTCGGTAAGGGCGTGATCCTATTCCGCGTGCGCCTGCAGCGAGCTCAGGCAACGCCGGCCTCCACTGCCGTTTCGAGATGATCGACGGCCCACTTTCCGGTGTGATCGAGTTCGATCGCGGCGAGGATCGCTGCGCGGCCCAGGGCGTTCGCGTAGGTGGGAAACGAGAACGGGACCAATGCCAGTTCCTCGACGGGCATCTTCGCGGCCATCGCTGTCGCTGCCAGTTGCGCGAGTTCGACCGCCCGCTCCCCCACGACGTGGCAGCCCACAATCGTATGGAGTTCGCGGTCGACGACCAGCTTGCAGAACCCTGTCTGGCGGCCATCGATGATCGGTCGCGGGAGCGAGTCGAAGCGCACCGTCGCCACGACCACCTCGCGGTTCTCCCGGGCTGCCGCTTCGGTCAGCCCGGCCGAGGCGTACTCGGGGTCCGTGAAGCTGCCGATGGGGCTCACCTGGGCAGACAGGACCGTGGTTGCCCCGAGGACGGCGTTGGTCGCGGCCACTAGCCCCTGGCGGACCGCCTCGTGCACGACCAGCGCGCGCCCGGTGACGTCGCCGGCCGCGAAGACGTGCGGCACGGTCGTGCGCAACTGCGCGTCGACCTGGACGTATCCGCGCCGGTCCGTTTGCACCCCGGCACGGCCGAGGCCCAGCCCGGCGGTGGCCGCGACCCATCCGGCCGCCACCACGGCCAGCGTGGCGTCGATGCTGTGCTGCCCGTCGCCGGTCGTATGGATGAGCCGCACGCCGGTCGCGCAGCGCTCGAAGCGGTCGATCGTCCCGGCGTCCGCGATCACCTGGACGCCGGACGCCGCCATGGCGGCAGTGACCGCTTCGGAGACCTCTTGGTCCTCGCTCATCAAGATGCGGGGAGCGATCTCGACGAGATAGACCTGTGCGCCGAACGCGTTGAAGATCGATGCCACCTGCACGCCGGTCGCGCCAGCACCGATCACGACCAGCGACGGCGGCACTGAGGAAAGCTGCCACGCGTCGCTGTGCGTCGCGGTCAGGCCGAAGCCGGGAACCGCCAGCGGCCGTGAGGCTCCTCCGGTGCACAGGATGACCTTGTCTGCCCGAACCCGCGGCGCATTGTCGCTTTCGATCGTGTGGGCGTCGGCGAAGCGCGCGGTGCCGGCCTGCTCGTAGATGCTCACCCCGGCGCGCTCCAGGTCGTCGCGCAGCAGCGTGTGCTGGCGTGCGTCCGCGGTCACGTCGCGGACGCGGGCTAGCAGCCGGGCATAGTCGAGCGAGGGTTCGCCGCCCGCGATCCCGTAGAGCGCGAGCTGCCTGGCCTCGCGGATCAGCCGCGCCGCCTGAGCCAGCGTGCGCACCGGCACGGGCCCGTCGTTCGCGGCCATTCCCCCGAACTGATCGCGGGTGATCAGCGCCGTGCTGGCTCCCAGACGGGCGGCACGGAGCGCCGCGACCACCCCCGCGGGTCCAGCGCCGACGACCACGACGTCGAACAGCTGACGCGGTGAGGAGGCCATGACTCGATCATCCGGATCCCGGTCACGGCCCGTCATCACCCCTGTCGGGTGAGGCGGACGCAACAGCTGGGCGACGATGCGGATGTGCGCGATGACGGTCGTGCCGAGCCAGAAGGGGACCGCTAGCGTGCACGGTGCATGAGGCCGTACTTCTCATCATCTGCCGGTCGTCGGTTCGAGCCCGACCCGCCCACGCAGTCTGGCAGCGCCCCCGAGTACGAGCCCTGGTAGCCACGCGGGCCTGCACCGGCAAGGCGGGGGCAGGGACCGGTCGTTCCCGCATGCGGATCTAGGCTCGACAGATGGGACAGGACTTGCCGGAACGTGCAGCTAAGCCATCCGCTGAGTACGTCCTTGATCATCATCAGAAGGGCGAACGCAATCGCCTGGCGCTGATGTCGCAGCTGCTCGATCCGGTGCACCGCCGATATCTTGACCGGCTCGGGGTCGGTCCCGGCATGCGGACGCTCGAAGTCGGCTGCGGCAACGGCTCGGTCTCGGCCTGGCTCGCCAGCCGGGTCTCGCCGGGCGGGCACGCGGTCGCGGTTGACCTTGACCTGTCCCTGGCTGAGCCAGGCGGGCCCGACCTGGAATACCGGCAGGCGGACATCCTCGCCGGGCCGGTCGAGCCCGCAGGCTTCGACCTGGCTACGGCCCGCGCCGTGCTGCACCACATCGCCGACCCGGCGGCGGCCGTGGCGAACATCATTGCCAGCGTGCGTCCAGGCGGGGCGGTCCTGCTGATCGAGCCGGACTTCCTGCCGGTCAGCATGGCCGAGCCGGCCCAGATCAGGGCCTTCTGGCGCGGCTGGCTGAACTGGTCCCGCGACCAGGGCATCGACTACTTCATCGGGCGTCGGCTGCCGCCGATGCTGGCCTCCAGCGGGCTGTCCGAGGTCCGCGCCATGGCCGAGACGGCCCTGTACAACGGCGGCTCGCCCTGGGCCCGTTACTGGCAGGAGACAGTGATCGAACTGCGACCGCGTCTGCTGGACTCCGGTGCGCTCGACAACGCCCTGATCGACGCGTTCCTGGCCCAGTGCGATGACCCGGCGTGGTGGACTCAGACCATCGCCTTCACCGCCGTCGAAGGCCGTGTTCCGGCTGGGAACCGGCCTAGGGCTGCGGGTCCGGGCTAGACTCTGGCCCCCGCCGCGGCTGGCGGTCATGCCGGAACCGCCGACCGCGCCTGGCACGCCGCCACTTCCTGCGGATCACGTCGAGGACGACGACCGCGGCGAGCACGCCGACCTCGATGACCACGGTGTGCCGCAAGTAGGGCCAGTTCACCGAGTCGAACATCGACGTGAGCCCGAGGCTGAACCCGTGCGCGTGGGCGACCTTGACGCCCGGCGGGATCTTGCGTCCGCCGAGATGTCCGCCAGGCGGCAGCACAATCACTCGGCCGTGCCCGTGCGGCCCGCTCACCGGGGACTGCTTCAGCCGACCCGCCAAGCTGCCGACCAGCGCCCCTGAGGCGAGGTGATCCACGACCACGCTCAGGACGACCACGACAGCGATGACGAGCGTCGCCACGGCGAACTGACGAGCGAACTTCATGCTGCCCGCTTCGCAGCCCGGCTGGCCGAGCGTGACGTCCAGAGCCGTCGCGCGACCCGGACGATCCAGCGCCAGCGCAGTGCCACGTGGACCGGAACCAGGCCGAGCGTTATCTCGGCGGTCAGGATGTGGAGCCTCTGCCAGGACGGCCCGATCTGCGGGTTGATCCCCATGCTGGGCAGGGCGACCTCGGAGATGACGATGCCCGACACGACGCGCATCACCATCGCGAGCATCAGGAGCAGGTTGACCGCCCAGATGAGCTTGTCGTGCCCGCGCGGGCTGAACAGCTTCCGCGTGGTCCGGATCACCCAGTCCCAGTGCAGCGTCAGGTGGAACAGCAGCGCGAGGCCGAGGGCGATGCCGAGCCACTCGTGGACCGCGATCCCGGTGAACCCGTAGCTGTAGGCAAGCGTGTAGCCGACGAGCAGGGCCGCGTCGAACCAGAAGTCCAGCCGGGTCCTGGCCGCCACCCGGCGCCGGCGGCCCAGCGCGGTACCGCCGCCGCCCGGAGGGTTGCCACCGCCCGCCGTGTTATCGCTGGCCGCTAGTTTCCCGCCGTCCGCGGCATCTGCGCCGATCGCAGCCTCCCTCCCGCGTTGGCACCCGCCCGCGAACTGGTCACGACTGGCAGCCTCCGTTAGCAGCGTGCCGCAATCGGCCGGATATGACGTCCGGGCCAGCGGCGGAGCGAGACCGAGCATAAACGGGCTACATCGGCGAGCCGTCCGAATATCATGTGACTTCGATGTGAACTGCGTCGCCCGTTGCTGGCGGGCAGAACAACGCCCCCGCCATGCGCTACAAGTGGTTCCGCTCCCGCACTGGACGGTCGTCGGCGCATGCCACTCGGTGACCCACCCCGCTCCGGCTGTCAGTGCCGGCGTCTAGCCTGTGCGTGTGCGAGCGGCGCGATCCGGGAGGGACCTCAATGGCTGACGCCGATGACGTGCGCCGCCTCGCGATGGCTCTGCCGCACGTGGCGGAGATCGAGAGCGACGGCTTCGATTTCCGGGTGGCCGGCAAAGGATTCATCTGGTCCTACCCCGAGCGCAGGCCGGGTCAGCCACGGCACATCCGGACCGACATCGCGGTGCTGTTCGTCGGCGATGAGGCCGAGAAGCAGGCCCTGCTCCTCGGCGAGCCCGGGGTCTTCTTCACCACGCCCGGCTATGACGGCTGGCCGCTGGTGATGCTGCGGCTGGCAGAGGTGGACGCCGGCCGCCTGGCGGAGCTCATCACGGACGCGTGGCGGATGCGTGTGCCGGGCGCGCTCGCCGGTGATCTCGACGAGGCCGCCGGCCGCCCGGGCGCAGAGCTGGGCTGAGCGAGGCGGGCGCGGCCCGCCGTCCACGCCTGCAGCCGGAGGCATCCCCATGACTGGCGTTGTTACGCTGACCGGGTGATGCAAAGCGCCGTGCCTGCGTTCATCCTGGCGTCGGCGTCAGCTGGCCGGCTGCGAGTGCTGCAGGACGCCGGGATAGATCCCGAGGTGGTGGTCAGCGGCGTGGCCGAGACCGCTGACGCTGGCCTGGGCACGGCCGCGGTAGTCGGCGCCCTCGCCGAGCGTAAGGCGGCCGCTGTGGCCGCCCGGCGCCCGGATGCACTGGTGCTCGGCTGCGATTCGCTGCTGGACCTTGACCAGGTGAGTCTCGGCAAGCCGACATCAGCCGAGCATGCCTTCGCTATGTGGCAGCGCCTTTCCGGGCGGGAAGGAATGCTGTTTACCGGACACTGTCTCATCACAGCTGGCGATGGCCGTCGTGTGCGTGGCGTCGCTAGCACGGTGGTGCGCTTCGGGACGCCCAGCGACGCCGAAGTAGCCGCCTATGTCGCTAGCGGCGAGCCGATGGCCATGGCCGGCGCGTTCAGCATCGATGGTCTGGGGGCGCCATTCGTCGAGGGCATTGACGGCGATCCCGGCAATGTAATTGGGCTCTCCCTGCCGCTGTTGCGACGGATGCTCGCCGACGTCGGAGTGGCCATCACCGACCTGTGGCATCAGTCGGCGAGCAGGTAGCGATAGTAGGAGGCCGGATCAGCCGGCCCGCACGGCCCGCACGGCTTTTCAAGATCGTTCTAGGGTCAGCGCTGGCCGTTCCCGGGCTGCGGGGACGTGATGTTGCGTCCCGGTCTGGTATCGGCTCGGCGGGCCTGATGATGAAGTGAGGCGAAGCCCCGGTAATACGAGGTGTCTTCGCGGACCCTCGCCAGCCGGAGCTACGCCGTGCTCGATTGTGTCATTGGCACGCCGCTGTCCGGCATCGCCGCGCTCGGCGTCACCAGCCTGGACGCCACCCGCGCCAGCCCAGGCCATCGCCTCCCTGGTCCGCGGCCAGCGGGCGATCGAGTCTCTGCACTGCCAGCCCCAGCATGGGCGGCCCTGCACCATCCCCGGACTCACATCACGATCATTACCACGGCCGCGGGCAATCGCCCGCAAGGGCCAGGGCAGCGATCAGGAAGATGGACAGCACCAAGAGCGATGCCAGATAGTAGCCCCGATATCAAACGATGACCGGCCCGCCGTCCGCGCTAGCCGCAGCCTCGCATCGGTGCCGGCCGGCACCACGGAAAGGAGTCGCCCACCATGGCCGAGAGCGAACTGTTCGACAGGGGCCTTCAAGCGCGGCGGGATGTCCTGGGGGCTGAGTACGTCGACGCGAACCTCGCTGAGACCGACGAGTTCATGATGGCCTTCCAGCGCGTCGTGACTGAGTGGGCGTGGGGGTACGCGTGGAGCAGGCCAGGTCTGGATCGCAAGACCCGGAGCATGCTGAATCTTGCGATCTTGACGGCGCTGGGGCGCCCCGACGAGCTGGGCATCTATGTGAAGGGCGCGATCGCTACCGGCGTATCGGCCGACGAGATCAAGGAGATACTGATCCACGCCACCGTGTACTGCGGCACACCAGCCGGCCGCCAGGCGTTCCGGGCAGCGCATGAGGCTCTCCTGGCCGAGGGCGTGTTGCGGCCTCCCAGCTGAGCGCCCGGAACCGAGGTCGTGCCGTCACCTCACCACGGCCGCAGGAAGACACCTCGTATTACCGGGGCTTCGCCTCACTTCATGATCAGGCCCGCCGAGCCGATACCAGACCGGGACACAACATCACGCCCCGGCAGCCCGGGAACGGCCACCGCTGGCCCCAGAACGATCTTGAAACAGCCGTGGCACGGCCAGTCCTCTTCCCATTCATCCCGCTACAGGAATTGCGTGATCGACAGGGTGTTGCCGTCTGGATCGGCGAACCATGCGACCTGCTCGCCCCCAGGGGTGGTCCAGATGCCGTTTTCGTCCTGATTCATGCCGTCGTACCGGTTGAACACGACGCCCTTGGCCGCCAGGCCCCGGACCGTGGCCTCGATATCAGTGACCCGCCAGCCGAGCACGGTGTAGCCGGCCCGCAAGACTTCAGGGACCGCTGTCACGCGCAACATGGTGCCGTTCGCGTCAAATACGCACGCGAAGTCGTTCTGCTCGACCACGGGCAGGCCGAGCTTCCGCTCATAGAACGCTCGCGCTCGTGGCAGGTCGGCCGCTGCGGCGAAGGCGACAACATCGCTGGACTCCAACATCTCATCTCTCCCTGATCCACGACCGGCCTCGCGGTGGCTCTGGGCGTGATCCCTCCGCCGTGAACCAGCACCTGCGTCTGCTCCACCGCACCGGTCTGCTGATGCGGCGCCGTCACGGCTGCTCAGTGCTGTACTGGCGAAGCTCGCTGGCCGACGCCTTGCTGCTAGGTGAGTCCAGGGACAGGTAAGCGCCCGCATTGTGATCAAGGCATCAGGTGAGCACGCGCTCGGCCAACGGTATCAGCGCATCGCCGATCAGCATCGACAGTGACCTCGCGGTGCGCGCAAGACGCCAGGGTGAAGTCGAGCCTGTCGTCCAGCTCTTCGAGGTTGATGCGGCCTTCGCCGGCGGCAATGCGCAGCATCTCGGCGATGGCCTCCCGGTCCGCATCCGCCGCCCGGGCGTTTCTGCGGGGTCCGTATGCGGCGACGACTGCTCCGCACCTGTTATAGGGCCGGTGGCGGATGCTGCTGAAGCTGATTGAGCGCCTGGCGCGCCTGGCGCTGCCTGGTGCCGGCCTGGCGGGCGCGGAGCCTGGTATCGGCGAGGCGCCTGCGGGCTTCGGTGAGCTGCTCTTCGATCTGGCGGACAGCGCTGTCGTCCGCTCGCTCGGCCACGGCCGCGGCGTCGGCAGCCTGATCTGCTTCAGCCACGGCCTGCTCGGCCGCGGCGATGACCCGGCGGTGCTCCTGCTCGGCTGCCGCGATGACCCGGCGGCGTTCCCGCTCAGCGGCGGCGGCCCGGCGACGCTCTTGCTCCGCGGTCGCGATGACCTGCAGGTGGCGCTTCTGCTCCGGTTTTACCTTGGCTGCTCCCCGCGCGGTCGCTGGTGGCGCGTGCGCAGCCGGGCGAGCGGTGCCCGTCACCGCCCCGGCCGGGGCCGTGGCACCTCGCGAGGGCGATGGCAGCAAGACCAGGCCCGGTGCCGCCTCCGGGCCGAAGCCGTCCCGGCGAACCGCCCGGTCCAGGGCTCCTGCCTGCAGTTGCTCGTTGAACTGCGGGTCCGCCAGGGCGGCGTTCAGGGTAGCCGTCACCTCGTCCTTGAGCACCGGGGGTGGTGACTGCTGACCGGAGAGCGCGAACGCCTGGCGGGTCAGGGCGTCAATCAGCTGGCGCCGCCGCAGTGACAGTTCCCGGATGGCCGGGCCATCCAGGGACCGCTGCGCGGCGCGGAGCTCATCGCCGAGCTCGGCCAGCTGGGAAGTCACCTCGGGCGCGGAGCGGACCAGCTGGTTGAGAATCCACGCTGACCGGGTTGGTTTCCGCAACCCGGTGATCTTCTTCGCCAGCGCGGCGTCGCCCGCCGTGCGCGCCCGGGCCGCGAGACCGCTGCGGCGCTCGATGAACTCACCCGGGTCGCCCGAATACAGCTCAGCGATCGCTTCCTGCAGAAGGTCGCCACCACTCACCTGACCCATCGTGCCCTCAGTGCCCTCAGTGCCCGCCGCCGGGTCTCACGCCTCGCGCCATACCGGAGCTGTCAGGCAGGTCGGCCCGCCGTCGCCCTTGACCGAGATCTCCGATCCTGCATAGACATGCACCTGGCAGCCGCGGGCCTCCAGGGCCGCGCGGGTGACCGGGTTACCGTCCACCATGATGACCACGCCGGGGCGGATCGCGAGGACATTGCAGGCCATGGTCTCGTACTCAGCGGCCGGGACACCGATGACGTGCACGCCGCGGGCGGCGAGTTCCTGCAGCAGCGCCACCGGGGCCAGCGGCCGGTAGACCACGGCCAGGTCATCGGCCACGGGGGAGATGACCGACATCAGGTGCAGCACGTGGTCGGGGCCCCGGTCATGCGGCATGTCGACGGACTGGACGCCGATGCCCTCAGTCGCCAGGATCTGCCGCAACTGGCGCAGCGCCTCGGCGTTGGTGCGGTAACTGCGCCCGGCCAGCAGGGTGCGCTCATCGAGCCAGATGAAGTCGCCGCCATCGGCTTGCGCGGTCCCGTCCAGCTGCCCGGCGATCGGGACGCCGGCGCCTTCCAGCGCGGCCCCGAGCAGTGGTGGTTCCAGCTTGCGGGCGGGCTTGGCCATCTGGAAGAGCACCACGCCGTGACCGGTCATCAGACCGGGGTCGCGCACGTAGGTCGCGTCGACCAGGCCGTCGGCCGCGGCGGCGATCTCGACGTCGCAGCCTGCGTCGGCCAGCAGCTGGCAGAAGCCCGTCGTGCTGGCGCGCCAGCACGACGGGGTCGGGCGGCCGCCAGCCCGCGCCGGCAAAGTCACCGGCCGTTGCCGGCCGGCGCAGCAGTACCCGCCGCAGCGGTGCCACCATCGACGTGACGCCGAAGCGGGCAGCCGCCGGGGGAGCGGTGCGCTCCGGCGTCACAGCGGAGCCTGCCGCGTCATAGTTGCGAGCTTGCGCATCATCTTCCTGTCGAATGTAAGGCCCGCAGCGCGCGGGCGCCAGGTTCCGGCTCCATCCATGCGAGGCCCGCGCCTGACCAGGACGCCGGCCGGCGCGTGCAGGCCGGGGAGTGCGCGGCCAGGTGTGCAGGACCGCGGACAGACCGGTAGCCGGTGCGCGGCCAGTGACGGATCCATCCGTCACGGGATGGTGAGAGCCTCGGCGATCCGGTCGAAGATCAGTCCCGCCATGGTTCCGGCCGTGGTGACCGCCTGCGCTGAGCTCGCCTGGTAGAGCGCGAAGCAGTTTTCATCCCGCGGCACGAAGATGGCCCGCACAAAGCGCACATCGGTACCGGCGCGGGCCGCATCCTGCGCCCCGGCGCGAGCGCGGGCGGCGATGTCGGCCAGGGACGCGCCGCCCGGTAGGTAGAACTCCGCCAGGTAGAGCACGCGTGCAGGGTAGGCCGGGGGGGGCACGCTCGTGAACGCGGAGAACCACACCTAATGGGAGCGGCTCAGCCGGCCCGCGCCGGCAGCAGGCAAGTGCGGCTCAGCAGGGGCTGGTTCAGTGCGGGTGCCGCTGCCGTGTCCATCCGGGGGCTCAGCCGGCCTCGTGCAGGCGGGCAGCAAGCTCGGTGCGGGACCGGACGCCCAGCTTCGCGTAGGCCTTGGTGAGCGTTGACTCGACAGCGCGAACGGTCACGAACAGCTCGGCTGCCACTTCACGGTTACTCAGGCCCCGGGCCACCAGCTCGGTCACCCTCCGTTCGGTGACAGTGAAGTCAACCGGTCCCGGTGCGCGGCCGCTGACGCGGGCAAGCTCGGCCCGCGCCCGGGCCGCCCACAGCGGCGCGCTGATGCCGTCGAAGATGCCGGCTGCCTCGGACAGCGTGACACGGGCGGCGGCGCGCTGCTTCATCCTGCGCTGAACCCCGCCGAGCACGAGCAGCGTGCGGCCCCGGTCCAGCGGCTGCGCTGCCATCAGGTCCTGCAGCCGGAGCGCCTCGGTCAGCTCAGCCACGGCCGCGTCGAGGTTCCCGCGCGCTGCGGCCAGCGCGCCACGGCAGCGGGCCGCCAGCGCGGCCGTCACCGGATCCCGCATGCTTCGCTCCAGCTTGACGAGGAGAATGCCCGCCTCGTCCAGCTCGCTTGCGCCGATCAGCGCTTCCACCGCTTCCGGCAGCACACCCTGCGTGCTGGGATGAAAGCCCCATGCCAGTAGTAGGCCGAGCAGCGGGCGGAACCGCCCAGCGGCTGCACCGCTGTCGCCGAGGGCCAGGTCAAGCGAGCCGAGCAGCGCCTGATGCAAGGCGACGTAGGGCTGCTCTCCGGACCGCTTCGCTACCTCGATCCCCCGGCGCGCCAGGTCGCGGACCCGGTCGGCCTGTCCCAGCTGCAACGCCGCCCGGCCGCCCGTCAGCAGCTGCGCGCGCATTTGGCGGGGGAAATCCAGCTGCTCGGCAATCTCCAGCCCGGTGGCAGCTAGCTCCGCGGCCTGCCTGGCGTCGCCGCGGCGCCCCGCCACCAGCGAGAGCCGCAGCAGGGCATCCGCCCGGGAATACTCGGCCCCGTGCGCCTCGGCGTGGGCCAGCATTCGGCGCAGTTCCGCCTCGGCGTCGTCCAGGCGCCCCTGAGTGAAGTGCCATACCCCTGCTACCCCGCTCGGCGAGCTGCGCAAAGACGCGCCGCTGACCTTCGCCTCAAGCTCAAGCGCGCGGTCAAGCTGGCGTTCATCCACCTCCTCGCCGCAGACCATGGTGCAGAAGAACACATGTGCGAGCGAGCTGGCGATCAGGGCGGGATCGCCGGTGCGCTCGGCATCCGCCAGCGCCTTCAGCGCCTCCGCGCGGCCGGCCGCCAGACCCCCCTGGACCATTAAGATATCGGAAAGGCCCAGGTGAATCCCGGCCGCAAGGGCCGGGTCATGGCCGGCTTCGGCCAGCGCCTGATCAGACAAGTAAGCGGCCTCTGCCACATCCTCCTCGCGGAGCGCGGCGAGCTGGCTCAGCGCCCGCGCGCGCTCGGGCCCGGCGGGCATGGACGCGATTAGCTGCTGCAGCGATGTCATGGCGGCGCGAGTCTCCCCGGCGACGGCCAGCTGCCGGGCTGCCGCCAGATGGCGGCGGAAGGCTTCGGCCGGCCGGTCATCCGGCGTCAGCGACGCGGCCAGCCCGAACAACTGGGCCGCGCTCGCCGGGGCGCCCTGGCCCGCAGCGGAGCGGGCCGCGTCATCCAGTTCCGCGGCAACCGAGGCGGACGGCCCGACAGCGGCGAGGGCCCGGTGCCTGGCCTGTTCCTCCGGCAGCCGGACGCTGCGCGCGGCGATCCCGTGCAGTTCCCGCAGGCTGGCCGGCGGTATCGAGGCGGCCACCGCGGAGGCCAGCAGGGGATGGGAGAACCGCAACCGCCCACCGTCTGCCTCCAGCACGCCCGCCAACACCGCGGCGTCAAGCTCGGCACCACCAGTACCCGCGGCCAGGTATTGCCCGAAGGGCGCGTCCGGCATCACCGCGACCAAGCGCACCGCCGCCAGCACGGCCGGCGGCAGCTCGCCGAGCCGCTCACCGACCAGGCCGCTAAGGGTGTCGGGCACCGGCAGGGCGCTGGCGCTGGCGCTGGTGATACCGCGCCGCGCCAGCGCGCGGCCGATCTCCAGCGCGATGAACGGGTTGCCGCCCGAGTTGGTCTCAATCCGGCGCAGCGTCTGGTGCGAGAACGACGTCCCGAGCCGGGTCCGCAGCATCCGGTGCAGCGCCCCGAGGCTCAGGCCGCCGACCGGCAGGAGGTCAGCGCGCAGCACGGCACGGTCCAGTCCCAGCGGCAATCCGTCGCCGGGGCGGCTGGTGCGCTGCGCGCAGAGCAGGCCAACGGCTTCATGCTCCAGGCGGCGGGCCGCGAATCCGACGGCTTCCTCGCTCGGCGGATCGAGCCATTGCACGTCGTCGATGACGACCAGAACCGGGGCCGACCGGGCGAGCAGGCCCACGGCGGAGCGGAATGCCGTCGCGATCACCCGCGGCTCCGGCGGGTGCGCCGGTGCGTCGGCGACCAGCAGTGCCATCCGCATTGCCCGCGCCTGCGGCGGCGGCAACTCGCTGGTCACGGCGTCCAGGCACGGCTCCAGCAGGTCGGCCAGCCCGGCAAACGCGAGCCGCATGTCGCCGGGGGCCGGCATCGTCCGCAGCACCGTGAACCCGTGCTGAGCGGCCAGCGCCGCCCCGGCCCGCAGCAGTGTCGTCTTGCCCGCGCAGGCCGGCCCGGCCAGCACCAGCGAGCCGGGCGATTTCGCCAGCACGTCGAGGAACGCGGCGATGGTCCGCATCTCGGCGTCACGCCCGAAGATCTCCGTGGGCATAGGCAGAGCGTACGCGCGGCCCGGGCTGGCCAGCAGGCCCAGCCGCTGGGGATCCCGCCGCGGCCGGCCGCTCGCCCGTTACGTCAGGCGCTTCTCAGAAGGGGCGCGGGTACGCCGCTGTCCCGGGAGGGCGCGGGCATGCAACGACGCGCTGGGCCGCCGCAGGCGAGGCCAGCGCGTCGCTGTGCACGTGCTAGGGCAGCGTCACCGGACCGTGCGCCCGGATGACAGTTTGGACGGCGACCGGCTTACCCGAGCACCCATGGGCGGTGTGGCGGGCGACGATTAGGATGCGGAGCCTGAAGCGGCCGTGTCCGCTGATGCCGGCGTACGCGCCGGCGCCCTTGCTGATCTTGTAGACACCGCGCTGGTGGATCACTCCCGCGCAGGTTCTCCTGCTGAAGTGCGAGCGGCTGCGGGTGGACTTGTGCTTGACGACGAAGCTGCCGGTGGGGAACTTGAAGGTGTCCTTGCTGTTGCTGATCTGTATCTGGGCGCCGCTGGCGTTGAACACGCCGTAGGCGGCTACCGGGCCGCCGTTGGAGTTCACCGCGGAGGACACGAACTGGAAATGCTCCGTCCCGGTGACGGCCGCATGCGGGCTGGCCGGGTGGCTGACGGCCGCCGGGCGGCTGACGGCGGCCGGGTGGCTGGCCGAGGCCGCGGCCACCCCGGCTCCGGCGATCATCGTGGCGGTGGCGGCCGCGCCTACCAGCGCGGCGATTGTCTTGCGCATTGCTGTCTCCCTTGCCCTGAGGCGGACGTTAGCGATCCGGTCGGTGGATGCTGACTGGGACGCTACGGACGCGGCGGGCGGGCGTGAACGCGGAAAACCACACGGATTGACAGGTTTCGCATCCGGCGCGGGATGCCGCAGCGCGGCTGGCCACAGGCGATCGCGGGCTCCGCCTGGACACACGGGCGGCCGCCGCGCTTACTCGACGGTGACGCTCTTCGCCAGGTTGCGGGGCTTGTCGATGTCGCGGCCGAGCGCGAGCGCCGCGTGGTAGGCCAGCAGCTGCAGCGGGATGCCGAGCAGGATCGGCTGCAGTTCCGGCTCGGTGGCCGGGACGCGCAGCGTCGTGTCGGCGCCGGGGATCGGCACCGGCGAGTTCGTCACCACCACGACCGGGCCGTTGCGGGCCTGGATCTCGGCGACCGTGGCCAGGTTCTTGTCCAGCAGGTGGTCGGCGGGGACGATGACGACGGTCGGGATGGTGTCGCTGACCAGCGCGAGCGGCCCGTGCTTCAGCTCGGCCGCCGGGTACGCCTCGGCGTGGATGTAGGAGATCTCCTTCAGCTTCTGGGCGCCCTCCAGGGCCACGTGGTAGCCGCGGACCCGCCCGACGTAGAAGGCGCTTGACGCGGTGGCGAGCCTCGCGGCGGTGGCGGCGATCGCATCCTCCCCGGCCAGCACCTCGGCAATCTGGCCGGGCAGTGCCTCCAGTGCTCGTACTAGCCGGATGCCATCAGCGGGCCCGACATCACGGATACGGCCTAGATGGAGGGCCAGCAGGGCGAAGGCAGCCACCGTCGAGGTGAACGTCTTCGTCGAGGTGACCGACACCTCCGGGCCGGCATGCAGGTAGATCCCCGACCCGCACTCGCGGGCGATCGTGCTGCCCGGCGTGTTGATCACGCCGAGCACGCTGCCGCCCTTGCGCTTGATCTCCTGGACGGCCGCGAGGGTGTCGAACGTCTCGCCCGACTGGCTGATCGCTATGTACAAGGTGGCGGGCTCGATCACCGGGTTCCGGTAGCGGAATTCCGCGGCCGTCTCCGCGTCGGCCGGGATCCGGGTGAGGCTCTCGATCAGGCACGCGCCGGCCAGGCCCGCGTAGAAGGCGGAGCCGCAGCCGAGGATCTTGATGCGGCGCAGCGCCAGCACGTCCCGCGGGGTGAGGTCGATGCCGCCCAGGTGAGCGGTCGCGAAGCGGCGGTCGATCCGGCCGCTGAGCGCCCGCTCGACCGCTACCGGCTGCTCGTGGATCTCCTTGTGCATGTAGTCGGCGTGCCCGGCCTTGTCGTACGCCGTCTTCGACACCGGCGCCGTGGTGGGCCGTTTCTCCGTCGGCTCGGCGTCCAGGGTGAAGGTGCGGAATCCGTCGGCCGCCAGCACCGCCATCTCCCGGTCGTCCAGGTAGATGACCTGGTCGGTGTGACGGACCAGCGCGGAGGCGTCCGAGGCCACGAAATGCTCGCCGTTGCCGATGCCCAGCAGCACCGGGCTGCCGTTGCGCGCGACGACGATGCGGTCGGGCTGGCGCCGGTCGATGACGGCGATCCCGTAAGCGCCCTCGACGAGGAGCAGCGCGGCGCGGACGGCTTCCTCCAGTTCCGCCTCCGGCTGGGCGGCGATCAGGTGGGCCAGCACCTCGGTGTCCGTCTCCGAGCTGAACACGACGTCGGCAAGCACGGTGGCCCGCAGCTCAGAGGCGTTCTCGATGATCCCGTTGTGGACCACCGCGATCGCGTTGGCGCCGTCCACCTGCGGGTGGGCATTGGCGTCGGTCGGCTTCCCGTGGGTCGCCCAGCGGGTATGGCCGATGCCCACGGTGCCGCGCAGCCGCTTCGGCGCCGCGGCCACCAGGCCGTCGACCCGGCCGGCCCGCTTATGAACCCTCAGGCCGCCGCGGCTCAGCACGGCCACGCCGGCCGAGTCGTAGCCGCGGTACTCCAGCCGCGCAAGCCCCTCGAACAGGACGGGAACCGCATCCTTGCCGCCGATGTAGCCGACAATTCCGCACATGTGCGCTCTCTCCTAGCCGTAGATCACGCGCCGGATCTGACGCTCGGAAAACTGCGGGGCGGCGACGGGACGGCCGGCCAGCTCAATGGCGATGCGCCGGAACGTCTCGGCGTTGGCCAGCCTGGCCGCCTGCAGCTCGCGGTGGCGGCGGCGGATGAACACGTCGGCCGGCTCGCTGAAGTAGGCGATGACCTCCTCGACGACGCGGGCGGCCGCCGCCTCCGACAGCAGGGTCGTGCGGGCGAGGTGCCCAGCCAGCTCGTTCCACTGGTCACTGACCATAGCGGCGAGCCTAACCCCAGGGATCGCAAACCCTCAATATCTTGCCCGAATTCGGGCATGATTCTGGCCATGGGGGCGTGATTCTGGCCAAAGGAAGATCCAGCAGGATGCGGACGAGTGCCCGGCCGGACTCAGGCCGGACTTGCCTAAGCTCATAGGCCAGGCGAGAAAGCCGCGGCAGCTCTCGCGTTCCGGCGCACGGAGGCAGCTTTGACCCTGCTCAGCCGGTACGCGGTCGCCTGGGCCTACCTGGCGGGCTTCGTCATCGCGGAGCTGAGCTACGCCGCGCTGCCGTCCGGCGATCAGGCGGCGGTACTGCGCTGGGCCAGCACCAACGTGGTGAACCTGCGCCACGACCCGGTGGGCTCGCTGGCGGCCTCGGCGTTCATCCCGGCGGCCTTCGGCACCGCCTGGCCGCTGCTGATCGCCCTTGCCCTGTTCGGCGCCAACCGGGCGCTGGGGAACTGGCGCACGGCGGTGGTCTGCGTCGCCGGGCACGTGCTCGGCACGCTGGTCAGCGAGGGCATCGTGGACTACCGGGTGACCCGCGGCGCGCTGCCGGCCTCCGCTGCCCGCATCCTGGACGTGGGCCCGTCCTACATCGTGGTGGCCGCCATCGCGGTGGCCGTGCTGTACGGCTCGCGGCCGGCCAGGGCGGCGGCCGCGCTCGATCTGGCCCTGCTCGTCTTTGCCGGCAACATCTTCGGCGGCCTGACCAAGCTGGACGTGGCGGCGGTCGGCCACCTGACGGCGATCATCGTCGGGATCTCGGTCGGCAGCCTGCTGGCATGGCAGCGGCGCCGCAGCCGCCGGCCGCCATCAGCGGCCGGGCCGGCCGGGCACTGAAACGGTCCGTTACCGCTGGCCGCCAGGACTTCGTCATCCGGTCGATACACTTGCCGCCGGGGGCCCCTGATGACAGTGAGCGGCGTGGCCAGGATGACCGGCGCCGACTGCGAGTGGGCGGCGGAGCTGATGCAGCGCCGGCGCGAGGTGTACGCCGCCTACTCCCCGGTGTTCTGGCGGCCGGCCAAGGGCGCCATCGCGCCGCACGCGAGGTTCCTGCAACGGCAGCTCGCCAGGGACGACGTGGCCGGCCTGCGCACCGGCCACGGCTTCGTGATCGGCGAGCGCCGCCGCCAGGAGGGATTCATCGACGACTTCGCCGTCGATGACGGCCGGCGGTGGGCCGGCGACGGGCACGAGCTGCTGCTCGCCGCCTGGGATGCGATGATGGCCGGCGGCGCCCGTTCGCTGCGGGTGGTCAGCGCCCGGCTGGATCTCCCCAAGAACGCGCTGCTGGAATCCGCGGGCCTGGGGCCGGCTGAGGAATGGTGGGTGAAGCCGCTCTTCCCGGCCGGGCGCACCGAGCGCAGCGGCGCTGTCAGCGGGCACGGGTTCAGCGGCCATCTCGGCCCCGCGCCGCCGGTTTATGACCCGGGCGGGCCGGTGCTCCTGGTGCGCCGCATCGAGCCCGGTGTCCCGCTCGCCGTCATGGAGCAGGAGGCAGCGGGCTGGGGAGCGGTGCTGGCCGTCGTTCCCGAGCCCCCGTCCGGCCCGCGGGCCGGACAGCTCACGGCCGGCGGGTACGAGGTCGCGTCCGTGTGGTTCACCGGCGTGCCGCGGGCCGGCCAGGCTTAGCGCGGCTAGTCAGATGCCGGGGGCGCGGAAGCCGCCGACGCCAATGCCGAACTCGGCGCCAGCATCCAGCAGCGCGTCGAAAAGGTACTGGCCGTAGGAACGCTCACAGTGCAGCAGGTAGGACGGGACCGGCCCGGACGGGCTTTCCTGGTCGTCCCGGATCACGTCGGTGACCAGCCCGGCGACCGAGGAGCGGAAGGCCGTCCCGTCGGGGGTGCTGGCGTCAGCCAGGTCGATGCCGCACAGCTTGGCGAGCGTCGCGGCGGCGCGGGTCCCGGTGAGCCGCATCAGCGCACGGCCGTGAGTGAGGTCCAGGACGGTCACCAGCTCGGTGCCCGCGTGCGCAGCGGCTATCTCTTCCAGCCGGTGCCGCAGCGAGCGTCCCTCCCCGACGGGGCCGAGGACTAGCCATTCCCCTGGCCCGGAACCGATAACCAGCGCTCCGTCACCGTCGCGGGCCGCCCGGCCGAACGAGATGCCCAGCGCGCGGGCCAGGGCACCGTCGAAACGGGCCCGTACCCCGGCCTTGGCCAGCGGCGTGAGGTCAGTCAGGACGAGACCGGCCTGACCGGGCCGCCCGGTTACCTCCCAGCCGGCCACGACCGTCGGCTGAACCGGGCGGACTGGGCTTCGCGCGATCACGTCAGGCACGCATCCGCGCCCCGTCCGGATCGAAGTGAGCGAGCCCGTCCATCACCCGGGCAGGGACTCGCCGGCCATCTGGCAGCAGCACGTCCACCTGCGTTCCCGGTGTTGCCAGGTGAGCGGCGAGCTGGGCCAGGCAGATGGACCGGCCCAGCGCGGGCGACATGCGGCTCGAGGTGATGCGGCCGACGATGTTGCTGCCGTCGCCGACGATCTGGCAGGCCTCCGGCGGAACCACGGACCCGTCCACCGGCTGCAGCCCGACCAGCCGCGGGTAGTCCGCGTTCGCTGCCTGCCAGGCCAGTTCCGGCTGGCCGGCGAAATCGTCCTTATCGAGCTTGATGGCCCAGCCGAGGCCGGCGCTGAAGCCCTGGGTGAGGCCATCGGTGTCCTGGCCCACGATGAGATGGCCCTTTTCCAGCCGGAGGATCCGCTGCGCCTCGACGCCGAACGGGCCGGCGCCGAGGTCCTGGCCAGCGGCCAGCAGCGTCTCCCAGACATGGAGCCCGTAAGACGCTGGCACGTGTAGCTCGAAGCTCAGCTCCCCGGTGAACCCGATGCGCCACATCACGCACTCATCAACGCCCGCCACCCGGCCGGTGCGCACGTGCATGTAGCCGAACGCCTCCGGGGCCAGGTCCACGCCGTCGGCGACGCGGCGCAGCAGGTCCCGGCTTCGCGGCCCGGCGACGTTCATGCTCGCGTAGGCCGTCGTCACCGGCGTGAGGTGCACCTGCCAGTCGCGGTGCACAGTCTGCAGCCAGTTCTCGGCCCACTCCGCGACCGCCTCGGCGCCGGAGGACGTCGTGCTCATCAGGTAATGGTCGGAGTCCAGGCGGCCGGTCACGCCATCGTCCATGATGACGCCGTCCTCGGCGCACATGACCCCGTACCTGACCCGGCCGATGCCGAGCTTGGACCACTTGTTCACATACAGCAGGTTGAGCAGCTTCGGGACGTCGGGCCCGCGCAGGTCAAGCTTGCCGATCGGCGTCACGTCGATGATCCCGGCATGCTCCCGGACCCGGCGCGCCTCCGCGGCCGGGTCACCGTAGTGGTCGGGGCGAACCCAGGCCCCGGCTACCAGCGGCCTGGCCCCGTGCTGCTCATGCCACGGCTGCATGGGCGAATAGCGCACCGGCTCGAAGATCCGGCCGGCCAGCGCGCCGAGCGTCACCGGGGCATACGGCGGCCGCCAGGTGGTGGTCCCGGTTTCGGCGATGGACCGGCCGGTGAACTCGGCCAGGATCGCCACCACGTTGACCGCCTCCAGCTTTCCCTGGGTCGGGCCCATCGCCGCGGTCGTGTAACGCTTGGCCAGCTCGGCCGAGTCGTAACCCTCCTGCACCGCAGTGCGGAGGTCTTTCGACGACACGTCCTCGCCGAAGTCCACGAACCCGTGCGTGCGGCCGTGGAACAGTTCCGGGTGCTCATCGACGGGCAGCGCGGGGAGCGGCGCCGGCGGCCCGGCCCGGCGGGCCCGGCGGGCGGCCTGGATGCCGACCGCGCCCGCGTGCGCGAGCATTTCCGCCAGGCTGCCATCGCCCGCGATGCCCCCGGCCGGCAGCACGTCACCGGGCAGCCGCTCCGGGTCCGGGAAGAACCGCGCCGCGCGCTGGCGGTAGACCGGCCGGTCCCCGGCCATCGTCAGCAGCGACATGGGGGCGGTCCAGCCGGTGGCGGTGACGAACAGGTCGCAGTCGAATCGGCTGCCGTCCGCCAGCTCGACGGCCCGGACCCCGCCGCGGCCGTGCACGCGGATGACGTCGCCGCCCCGCCGCGCGTCGGCCACAGCCGCGACCTCGACCCCGGCTCGCGTCAGGTCGTCGACCGCGGCGTCCCCGGACGGATTCGCGGTCAGCACGACCGCACGCTCGCCCGGCCGCACCGCGTACATGGTTATCAGCCTGCGCACCGCGGTGGAGAGCATGACCCCGGGCAGGTCATTGCCGGCGAACACGTACGGCCGCTCGATGAGGCCGGGCGCGGTGACCAGAACCCCGGCCCGGGCCTTGATCAGCCGCTCGGCCACGCCGGGCAGCCCGCGCTGCATGACCGCTACCCAGTTGCCGTCGTAGCGGCCGATGACCACCGAGTTCGTCAGCACCTCGATAGCGCCCTCCGCGGTGACCTGCTCCGCGAGCTCGCGGAGCGCCGCGCGCTCGGCATCCGTCCCCCAGCGGAGGTGGCCGCCGAGCTGATGCTCCTCTTCGACCAGCATCACCCGGCTGCCCTCGCGCGCGGCGGCTACCGCGGCCGCCATCCCGGCCGGGCCGCCCCCCGCCACCAGCACATCGGGATGGGCGTAGCGCTTGTCGTAGTAATCGCCGGCGGCGTCCGGCGCGATCACGCCGCCGGCCGAGAACCGGCGCAGCACATTCTCGTAGGCGGGCCACAGCCGCTGGGGCTTGATGAATGTCTTGTAGTAGAACCCCGCGGGCAGGAATGCGCCCGCCAGCTGGCTGGCGGCTTTCACGTCGAAGCGCAGCGACGGCCAGCTGTTCTGGGGCCGTACGTCCGCCCCTTCCTCGGCCAGCCGGTGCGCGCCCCGGACATTCGGCTCGCCGCCCACCTGCACGGTGCAGCCAGGGTCCAGGTAACTCGCGGTCAGCAGCCCCCGCGGCCGGTGGTACTTGAAGCTGCGGGAAAAGACCCGCTGGCCGGCCGCGGCCAGCGCGGAGATGATCGTGTCACCCTGGTAAGCCGCGAACGGGCGGCCGTTCCAGCGGAACTCCAGCGGCGCGGACCGGTCGATGACCTCGCCCGGCTGCGGGGCGAGCCGCATGCGCGCTGGGCGCGGCGGACCAGCCGGGCTCACTGGGCCTGCTCCCGCGGCCGCGTCTCGTCGGTGGCCGTATCGCGGTCCAGGGTGAAGTACTGGCGGCAGCCCGCGCGGTGATGCCACTGCTCGGCGACCCAGCCCCGCTGGTTGCCGCGCAGGTACAGGTAGTCACGCCACTGCGGCGGGGTGACCGTGGCCGGGTCGGGGCGCGGGACCAGCTCGCCCGCGTAACGGAACTCCGACACGTTGCGGTCCCCGCACCACGGGCAGGTCAGCATGATCATGACAATGCTCCCGGCTGGCAGCTCTCAGTGGCCAACGGATGCCGCCCCCTTCTCGCCCAGCTGCCTGCCTTCGTGGAACCGGGCCAGGTCGAACGCCTCGATCAGCGGCGGCGGCTTCCCGGCGGCGATGCACTGCGCCATCGCCTCCCCGGAGACCGGGCCGGCCTTGAAGCCGTAGGTGCCCCAGCCGATGTCGACCAGGAAGCCTTCCACCGGGGTCAGGCCCATGATCGGGGAGAAGTCCGGGGTCATGTCGCACAGCCCGGCCCACTGCCGGAGCAGGCGCAGCTTGGCGAGCGACGGCATGAGCTCCAGGACGTGCCCGGCCAGGCTCTCGATGAAATCCAGCGATCCGCGCATCGAGTAGGACGGGTACGGGTCGACGCTGGCCCCGAACACCAGCTCCCCGCGGTCGGTCTGGCTGACGTAGACGTGCAGGCTGCCGGAGACCAGCACGGGATCGAGGAACGGCCGGACCGGCTCGGTCACCGCCGCCTGCAGCGGGAACGTCTGGACCGGGACCCGCACCCCGGCCAGGTCGCAGATGAGCGTCGACCAGCCGGCCGTGCAGTTGAGCACGACCGGGCTGGCGACCGGGCCGCGGCTGGTGCGCACGCCGGTCACCCTGCCGTGCGCCACATTGATGCCAGTCACCTCGGTGCCCTGGTGGATTTCCGCGCCGCGGGCGTCCGCGCCGCGCGCATACCCCCACACCACGGCGTCGTGCCGGATGATGCCGCCGGGCGGGTGGTACAGCGCGCCGAGGATCGGGTAGCGGGTGCCCGGCGAGGTGTCCAGGCGGGGCGCCAGCTGCTTGATCTCGGCGGGCCCGATGACCTCGGAGTCCACGCCCTGCAGCTTGTTGACCTCCGCCCGCCACCGCATCGTGCGCAGCGAGTTGTCGTTGTGCGCGAGGGTCAGGTGGCCGCGCCGGGAGAACATCACGTTGTAATTCAGGTCGGCGGCCAGGCCGCGGTAGAGCTCCATCGAGCGCTCGTAGAACCGCACGCCGTCGGGGGTCAGGTAGTTGGAGCGCAGGATGGCGGTGTTGCGGCCCGAGCCGCCGCCGCCGATGTAACCCTGGTCCAGCACCGCGACGTCGGTGATCCCGTGATTCTCGGCGAGGTAGTAGGCGGCGGCGAGGCCGTGCACGCCGCCGCCGATGATGACGACGTCGTAGCGGTCACGCAGCTCATGCTGGCGCCACGCCGGTTTCCAGCCCTGCCCCAGCAGGCCGTGCTTGACCAGGCTGAACGCGGAGTACTTGGCCGGCCGCACCGGCCGCGCGGCAAAGCTCACCGGTCAGCTCCACGGGAACGGCGAGTTGCTGACGGGGTGCAGCCGCCCGGCGGCGTAACGGGAGAACCGGAATGGCTCCAGCAGCGCCTGCGGCTCGCCGAGCAGTTCCCTGGCCACCAGCGAGCCCACGCCGATCATCTTGAAGCCGTGGTTGGAGTCCGCGATGACGTACGCGTTGCCGCAGAAGGTGTCGAAGACGGGGAAGCTGTCCGGGGTGAACGCCCCGATGCCGCCGGACGGCTCCTTGCTGTAGAGATGGCGCTGCTTCTCGAACCGCTTCAGGCTGTGCGCCAGCCCGGAGGTCCACATCCGGGTGAAATCCTCGCCGACGGTGAACTCGGGGCTGGCCGGGCCGTAGGGGTCGATCGCGATCTCGGCAGCTGGCCGGTCGACGATGTACGGCTCGGCGCCGCCCTGCACCCCGCCGAAGCTGAAGTCCGGCTTGAAGTAGATTCCCCACATTTCGTCGGTGATCAGCGAGCCGTCGATGTCGTCGTACAGCGGGGCGTCGGAATCCACGTGCACCACCGGCGGGAACCCGCCGGTGCTGGTGGTGAACGCACCCGGGTCGACCTCGAGCGTGCCTTCCTGCAGCGCCCAGTAGGTCCACATGGGCTGGCCGGGATGCAGCGTCCCGCTGGGATCGGCGACATCGATGTGGTCCGGCAGCCCGAGCATCGCCCAGAAATCCCGTACCCACGGGCCGGGCGCGATGACGACGTGGTCACAGGCGATGGTGCCGAGGTCCGTCTCGACCGCCGTGACCGCGCCGCCGGACACCCGCAGGCCGGTGACGCGGGTACCCGGCTGGATCGTCGCGCCCGCGGCCTGGGCCTTGGCTGCCAGTCCCTGCACCGCGCGCTTGTTGTTGGCGTAGCCGCCCTGCTTCTCGTGCAGGACCGTGGTCGCGCCGGTGGCCTGCCAGTCGGGGAACAGCCCGAGCATGTAGTCCCGGCACGGGCCGGCGCCCTCCACCAGCACCGAGTCGTACCCGATGGCCTGCTGCTGCTCGTAGATCGCCGCGACGTCCGCGTGCATGGCCTCGGGCGCGGTCTGCAGGAAGCCGACCGGATGGTAGGAGAACGCTTCGGGGTCTGACTCCCACACCGACACGTTATGGGCCATGAGCTCGCGCATGGCCGGCTGGAAGTAGTTGTTGCGGATCGTGCCGCAGGCGATCCCGGACGCGCCCGCCGCGACGCCGGACTTGTCGAGTACCAGGACATCCCGGCCGCTGCCGGTGCCGCGCGCCTGAAGCTCCCTGGCCAGGTGCCAGGCGGTGGACAGGCCGTGGATGCCCGCGCCGACGATGACATACCGGGCATGTGCTGGTGCGCTCACGGGTCAATCCCTGTCATATCGGCGATGGGGCCTAGCATCGCCGGTCACCGCGCGGCAGGTCAAGATCGGTTACACCCGGGCCGCCGCCGGCGGCGGCCCGGCTACAGGTTGGGGGCGTACTCGCGGTAACTCGGGGTGACGCCGGCGGCGGAGCCGAGGAACGAGTGCCTCGACATGTCCGGTGCGTAACGAGAAGCGGCCGGCGTCTTGCCCGCCGCCTCGGCCATGGCGCGCACATGGTGCGGTCCGGCGCCGCAGCAGATGCCGAGATACCGCACACCGGCCTCGAGCGCGGCCGTGGTGAAGTCGGCCAGCTCATGGCGGGTGCAGGTGAAGGGGTCCAGCGCGGTGGGGAAAGCCTGCGCCCCGCCGCGGGCGTCATCGCGCAGGGACTGGAACGATGGCTGCGCACTGGTGGTCCGGTAGGGCACGGGCAGCGCCGCGACCGGGCAGGAGACGGCCGCGCGGAGCGGGGGCAGCAGCGGCAGCATGGTCAGCGGGCCGCGGATGCAGTTGAGGCCAACCACGTCCGCCCCGGCCTGCTCAGCCCGGCGGCATGCCTCCACCGGGCTGGACTCGTCGCGGAGGGTGCCTTCCCGGTGGACCGCGAACGTGACGACCGCCTTGAGGCCTGCCGCGCGGATGGCCGCCAGGGCCAGCAGCGCCTCACCCGCCCAGCTGAACGTCTCGGCGATGACGAAGTCCACCCCGGCCTCGGCGGCCCAGCCGACCTGCTCCTCGAACGCGGACCGGACAGCCCGCTCGGCGGCGGCCCCGGGCTCGTAGACGTTGGTGTTGCACAGGTTCCCGGCCAGCAGCGTGCCCGTTTCCCGCGCCACCCGGGAGGCGATGGCGAGGGCCTGCCGGTTGAGCGGCTCGAGGATGTCCTCCTTGCCGATGACCCGCAGTTTCTCCCGGTGCCCGTAGTACGTGAATGCCTCGACTACATCGGAGCCGGCGTGCACGAACTCGCGGTGCAGCCCTTCGACGACCTCCGGGTGCTGCAGCACGACCTCGGGGACGAACGCCCCCGCCTGAAGGTAGCCCCGCCGTTCGCACTCGAAAAGGTAGCCTTCGGCACACACGACAGGGTCGTGGCTCAGCAACTCGAGCAGATCAGGCACGCGTTCCTCCTGGCTCGTCTCGCTGCTGCGCTGACCACCCGCAAGCCGCGGGCGGCCGGGCGGGAAAGCGGCAGCGCTTCGCAGGATGATACTCCGGTCCCGGAGCGGCGTATTGCGGGCCGGCCGGAGCCTGCCGCCCCGGCCTTGGCCGCCCCGGCTCTTGGTCGACCGCCGCGGTCTTGGCCGCCCCGGTCTGACCGCCGCGGTCTTGGCTGCCCCGGTTCCGCGGCAACCTGGGCGGCCGGGCCGGGCCCGCGCCAGAATCAGTGCATACCTGCTGGTGTGATATTCGAGGGGACTGGCGTGATATTCGAGCGGAAAGGTGGCCGATGGCCAGGGAGCGGCTGGTAGCGGTGAGCTATCCGGCAGATGCGGAATACGCCCGGATGAACGCTGAGGTCCTGGGCGCTGACGCCGAGGTCGCCTACACCTACGAACTTGACGACGCGCAGCGGACTCTGGTCCTGCGGCGTGCCGACGCGCTGCTTGCCTGGGATCTGCCCCAGGAGATTCCGGCAGGCGCGCTTGCGGACTCACGGCTCCGTTTCGTCCAGCTGCTTTCGGCCGGTGTCGACGCCGTCGACTTCTCGGCCCTGCCGGACCGGCTGATAGTGGCCAGCAACGCGGGCGCCTACGCAGGGGCGATATCGGAGCACGTGCTGGCGATGACACTCAGCATCGCCAAGCGCCTGCCACAGCGCCATGCCGCGCTCGCCGCCGGGCGGTATGACAAATGGTCACCGTCGCAGACGCTGGATGGCGCGACCTGCGTCATCCTTGGCCTGGGCGGCATCGGCACAGCGACAGCACGCGTGATGACAGCGTTCGGCGCCCGCATCTACGCCGTGAACCGCAGCGGCCGAGCCAGCGAGCCGGCCGAGCTCGCGGTCACCCTGGCGGACCTGGACCGGGTGCTCGCGGTGGCGGATGTGCTCGTCATCTCGCTGCCATTGACGCTGGCCACCCGCGGGCTGATCGGCAGGCGTGAACTCGCCCTGATGAAGCCGACAGCCATTTTGGTAAATGTGGCCAGAGGCGCGATTGTCGACCAGGGCGCGCTGTACGAGCATCTGCTCACGCACCCGCAATTCGGCGCCGGAATAGACACCTGGTGGGACGAGCCGACCGGGGACGCCCCATTCCGGACCGATTACCCCTTCTTCGAGCTACCCAATATTATTGGCTCTCCGCACAATTCCAGCATAGTGCCGGGGACCATGCTGTCCGGCGCCCGGCTGGCCGCCGAGAACATGCGCCGGTACCTGCGGGGCGAAGCCGCTACCGGGGTGATCCGCCGCGCTGATTACGTCGCAGAACGCAGACCCTGAGGTCAGTAACGGTGGCTACGGATTGGTCGGCTGGCTGGCCGGCCGGCCAGCGGGCTGCGTCCGGACGGCGCTGCGGATCTGCCCAGCCGGCCCGCCCGCGGCGCCAGCGACGGCCAGTTGCGGTATGTCGCTGATCAGCCGGATCGTGTAGGGGTCGGTCGGATGCTCGAGGATCTGCTCGACCGGGCCTGACTCGACCACGGCGCCGTTGCATAGCACCACGGCGGACTGCGCTATGTTGCGCACGAGAGCCAGGTTGTGCGTGATGAAGATCATCGCGAGCTGGCGCTCCCGCTGGAGCCGGCGGAGCAGTTCCACGATGACCGCCTGTACCGATACGTCGAGCGCCGAGGTGACCTCATCGCAGATGAGGAGGTCAGGCTCGACGACGAGGGCGCGGGCGATGGCGACGCGCTGCCGCTCCCCGCCGGACAGCTGATCCGGATACTGCGACATGAAGTTGCGGCCGAGCGAAACGTCGTCGAGCGCCGCCGCGACCCGCTCGGCCCGCGCCTTGAAATCCAGCTGGAGGAATTGCTCGAGCGGCTGGCCAACGATCTGGCCAACTGTCTTGCGCGGGTTAAGGGACGTGTACGGGTTCTGGAAGATGTATTGCACCCGTTTCAGGACGTCTCTTGGCCGCTGGCGCGCGCCTGGCGCCAGCGGCGCGCCCTGGAAGGTCATATCACCGGTCCAGTTACTGTGCATCCCGGCGATGCAGCGAGCGAGCGTGGTCTTGCCGGAGCCGGACTCGCCGACCACCGCGACGCATGACTCGGCGGGCACGTCGAGCCCGACGGCGAAGAGCACCGGCGCCTGGCCGTAGCTGGCAGACAGGCCGCGGAGTGACAGGACCGCGGGGGTCCCGCTGGCAGCCGGGCTGGCCACGGCCGCGGGGCGGGAGGCAGCGCCGCCCCCGATCTCCGCCGCCCGCAGGCACCGGACGGTCCGGCCGCCGATGCTGACTTCCTCGGGCGCCTGCACGCCGCAGCGGTCGACTGCGAAGCTGCACCGCGGAGCGAACGAGCAGCCGGACCCGCGGCGTCCGGGCCGCGGCTGCTGTCCTTCGATGCCGGTCAGCAGTTCCGCGCGCTCGGGTGAGGGGACGGCCGCGAGCAGCCCGCGGGTATAGGGGTGCACCGGCTCGGCGAACAGCCTGGCTGTCGGGCCTATCTCGATGATCTTCCCGGCATACATGACAGCCACGTTGGCCACCAGGCCGCCGACGACAGCAAGGTCGTGGCTAACGTAGACGGCCGCCACGCCGTACGAGCGGCAGAGGCTGCGCACCGTGTCGAGCACATGCCGCTGGGTCGACACGTCGAGCCCCGTCGTCGGCTCATCGAGCACGATGAGCGAGGGCCGGCACGAGAAGGCCATCGCCAGGCTGACGCGCTGCTGCTGGCCGCCGGACAGCTGATGCGGGTAGCGGCGCAGCATCTCCGGCGTCGCGTCAAGGGATACTTCCCGCATGACCTCGGCTATCCGGCCGGCCGGGTCGTCGACGATGCCCGGATGGACGCGCAGCGCCTCCGTAAGCTGCGTCCCGATGCGGAGCGCGGGATTGAGCGCGGAAGCCGGGTCCTGCGGCACGTAGGCGACCTTCGCGCCGCGTACCGCCCGCAGCTGGGCCGGCCGCAATCTCAGCAGGTCCACGCCGTCGAGGCAAACCTGGCCTGACCTGATCGACAATCCCCTGCGGGCGTGGCCGAGCAGGGCGAGCGCGACGGTTGTCTTCCCCGATCCCGATTCACCGACAATCCCGAGCACTTCGCCGGCCGGCACGCTGAAGGAGACGTGGTTCACGACGTCCGGGCCGGCTGCGCCGAGACGTACCTCCAGGTTCCGTACCTCAAGCCGGACCCCGGCCGGCGGCGGGGATGAGCTTGACCGGCCGGCCACCGGCGGCTCGGTGCTCATCCGGCATCCCTCGGGCCGAGGTCGTCAAGCAGCGCCGCTTCCGCTGGCCGGCGCTCCACGCCGATCGTCACCCGGGCTACCGCGTCGGTGAACGTGTTCGTCCCGATCGTGAGCAGGGCGATCAGCAAGGCGGGGACGATCACCGCCCACGGGTTCAGCTGGAGGCCGAGCCGGTTCTCGTTGATCATCGTTCCCCAGTTGGGCGCGGGCGGCGCCTGGCTGAAGCCAAGGAAGGCGAGGCCGGCGATGATGATGATCGAGTACGTCAGCCGCAGCCCGACCTCCACCATGAGCGGGGAAATCAGGTTGGGCATGATCTCCCGGGCCATCACCCTGGCCGGCCGCATTCCCTGCAGCTCGACCGCCTTGATGTAGTCCTGCTCGGAAATGTCCAGGGCGGCCGAGCGGAGCACCCGGGCGACGGCGGGCGCATGCGACAGGCCCACCGCGAGCACGATCAGCCACGGTTTCGGGCCGATCAGGCTGAGCAGCAGGAGGGCGAACACAAGCTGCGGGAACGCCAGGATCACGTCGACGGTCCGCATGATGATCCCGTCGGACACCCCGCGGAGGTAAGCGGCGGACACGCCGGCGGCCGCGCCGGCGATGATGCCGATGGCCGTGGCCGCCGCCGCCATCAGCAGCAGGATCCAGCCGCCATCCAGGACCCTGGACAGAACGTCCCGGCCGAGGAAGTCGCCGCCGAGCAGGAAGCGGACCGACGGCTTGTCGAAGGGGAATGTCTGCAGGGCATTGGGCGAATACGGGGCGAACCGCGGTCCGAGGACGGCGAGCAGGACGACGAACGAGGCCAGCCCGAGCCCGATGGCGCCGCGGGTCGTGCGCGCGGCGGCCCACAGCGCCGTCAGCCACTCGTGCCGCCGGGCGCGCGCGGCGGGCGCCGGGGCAGCCGGTGAGAGCCCGGGGATGACGGCTGCCATCGCTACCTCGCGATTCTCCGCCGTGGCGTAGCCAGCACGGCGATGACGTCGGTCAGGATATTCATGAAGACGTAGAACGCCGCGAGCACGACGACGATGAGCTGGATGGTGGGAATGTCCCTGTTGTCGACGGCGAAGACGAGTCCCTGGCCGATCCCGGGGAAGTTGTAGATGTACTCGACGACTACCACCCCGCCGGCCAGGTAGAGGAAGTTAAGCCCGATGACCTGGATGGTCGGCGCGATGGCGTTCGGCAATGCATGCCGGAGGACCACCTGCCGCTCCGGCACGCCCTTCAGCCGGGCCATCTCCACGTAGTCGGACTCAAGCGCCTCGATCATCGCGGCGCGCATCATCCGCATTATGTAAGGGACGATCACGATCACCAGCGTGGCGACCGGCAAGATGAGGAGTTCCGGCTGATCCCAGGCGTAGGTGCCGGGCGGAAGAATGGAAACGGCCGGCAGGAGATGCGTCACCAGCGTCGAGAACACGATGATGAGGGCGATGGCGATCACGAATTCGGGCAGCGAAGTCGCGGCCAGCGCGACGACCGACGTGACGTGATCGAAGTGCCCGTCCCGGCGCAGGGCGGCGATCGCGCCAAGGATTACGCCAGCCGCCGAGCCGATTATCCCGGTGACGAAGACGAGCACAGCGGAATTTACCAGCCTCCCGGAAACGAAGCCCCATACCGGCAGGTCGTTGGCGAGGGAGTTGCCCAGCCTGCCGGTGAGCAGCCCGGACAGCCAGGACCAGTACTGCGCGGCCACGCCGCGATTCAGGTGCATCTGACGTTCGAGCGCCCGCAGGCTGGCCGGGGTCGCGTTGCGGCCGAGCGCGGCGGCGGCGGCGTTGCCCGGGAGCACCTGAGTGGCCAGGAAGACCACCACCGACACGGCGAATAGGGTGAGGATGCCGAAGAGGATGCGCCGGCTGACGAGATCGAGAATGGGGCGAGCGGCACGACGGGAGACCGCTCGCGGTGCCGCCGCCGGGGCTGCTACGGCCATCGGGGACCGGCCGTCCGGCGGGCGATAGCACGAGGGTCTCTCACCGGTCGGTCCCTCCGCTTGGGTGGCCGGTCCTGCCAGGTCGAGGTCGTTCCGGCTCCGGCGTCAGCCAGCCGCGGCTGTAAGGCGCTGTTCGGGATACCGAAGCCGGTTCGCCACCATATGTCGCGTAACCGGCCGCATCCAGCGTATCGGCCTATTAATGGCCGGGCAATGAAACGGCCGCCGCCCGTCGTCAGCGGTGGCCCGCGGGCAGGTACCGGCCACTGCGCTGCTCGATGAGCTCGCTGCCCGACACGATCGTGCGCCCGCCGAGCAGGACGGTCCGGATGCGGCCGGCCAGGCGGCGGCCCGCGTACACGCTGTCGCCGGTGCCGTCACCGAAGCCGTCGGCGCCGAGCACCGTCTGGCCGGCCGGGTCAAATACGGTGATGTCGGCATCAGCACCGGGCACGAGCGCGCCCTTCGCCGGGTAGTGGCCGAACGCGCGGGCCGGGTTTTCCGCGGCTACCTGCACGAGCCTGCCGATGGGCACCCCCCTGGCGAGGCCCTCGGACAGCAGCAGCGGCAGCCGGGCGCCGATGCCAGCCAGCCCGTACGCATAGCTCTGGCCCGCGGGCGCGATACCCCCGGGTACAGGCGAGCGAACCTGGCAATGGTCGGACCCGACAGTGTCGATCGTCCCGTCCGCCAGGGCCTCCCACAGCGCTCGCAGGTGCGCCGCCGGCCGCAGCGGAGGAGCGACGAGATACCGCCCGGCGCCCGCGCCCGCATAGCTGCGGTCATCGAGCAGCAGGTGATGCGGGCAGGCCTCGGCGATGACCTTCGGGCGGCCCCGGGCCCGGGCCAGCCGTACCTGATCCAAGGCCTGCGCGCTGGACAGGTGAACGAGGTAGCACGCCGCCCCGGTCAGCGCGGCGGCCGCGAGCGTGCGGCTGACTGCTTCCTCCTCGACCTCGGGCGGCCTGGTCTCGGCGAACACCCGCGCGCCGCGGCGCCCCGCGCCCGCCGCGTCAGCGGTCAGGGCATCGATGAGCGGCCCGTTCTCGCAGTGCACCTGGACGAGCAGGCCAAGCTGCCGCGCGCTGGACATCAGCTCGAAGAGCCGCCGCGTCGAGCACATGATCCCGAGCTCGGGATAGGCGAGGAAGATCTTGATCGCGGCCGCTCCGGCCCGCCGCGCGGCCGCCAGATCGGCCGCGCTGACGTGATCGGGGTCGTAGATCACGGCATGCAGGCCGACATCGACCACGGCGCGGTCTTCAGTCAGCTCGGCCCGGCAGCGAAGGAACGCCGCCAGGTCGCTCTCGGCCGCCCCGGGATTGCTGAACGAGAGCACGGTCGTGGTCCCGCCGCGCGCCGCCGCGGCCGTGGCGCGGTGCACATCCGGCATCAGATGGCAATGCGGGTCGACGGCACCCGGCAGCACGTAACAGCCGGCCGCGTCGACCCGCTGGCCGGCGGCAGTCCCGGCCTCACCGAGCGCGGCTATCTTCCCGTCGGTGATCATGACGTCGGCCCGGCGCTCGCCATCCGGGGTCACGACCGTTCCGCCCACGACCGCGGCGACGGTCCCGCCCACGGCCGGCACCCGGGTCACGGCCGGCTCGCGGCGGAGCCGGCCGCGAGGCTGGCCGGCACCGGCGAGTCGAGGTGGCGGAGTTCCCCGGCGCGGAGCACGGCCACCGGGACGATCAGCCGCTCCGCAATTTCGGTAACGCCGGCCGCGTCGGGCAGCGCCCATTGCCCGGAGCGCAGCTCGAAGACGGTCAGGTCCGCTTCCCGGCCCGCCGCGATAGCGCCCATGCTGCCGGAACGCCTGACCGCGAGGGCCGGCGTCGATGTCGTCGCCCGGATCACCTCGGCCAGGTCCATCCCGACGTGCAGCAGCTTCGACAGCGTGGTCGCCTGGTCGAAGGCGGGCCCGCCGACGTTATGCGCGTGCAGGTCGCTGGAGATGGTGTCCGGCGGGAATCCCTGGGCGATGGCGCTGCGGGCGACCTGGTAGGCGAAGCTTCCGGCGCCGTGACCCACGTCGAACAGGACGCCGCGCTCGCGGGCCCGCCGGACCTCGGCAAACACCACGCCGCGGGAATCGAGAATGCCGCCCTCGTTGCCGTGATAGCAATGAGTCACGACATCGCCGCGGCCGAGATAGGGCAGTAGCCAGCTGATCGGCGGCCGCATGTCGATCACGTGCACCATGAGCGGCAGGCCGAGCGCGTCCGCAGCCTCGCGCGCCAGGCGCATGGCCGGCACCGGGTCATCGCCCACCATCTGATAACCGAGCCTGACCTTGATCCCGACGATGCGGTCCGGGTTCGCCCGGGCCCGCGCGATCGCCTGCTCGGCGGACGCCCACCGGATGTCCTCGAGCTCGCCGACGAGACTGGTGATCATTCCCTGCACGGCGATGTTCAGGAAGGCAAGAATCCTGGTCTCGGCCCGATCGATGATGTAGCGGCGCAGTCCGGGAAAGGTCTGGGCGCCGGCCGAGCCAGCGTCGACGGCCGTGGTGACGCCGCGGCGCAGGCAGTACGTGTCCGCGTCCACGCCGTAGTGGGTGACGCCGTCGTACAGGTGGGTATGCAGGTCGATCAGGCCGGGCGTCACGATGCGGCCGGAGACGTCGATCGCGCGGCGGGCGGCGCCGACGCCTGCCGCCGCGCCGATGCCGGTGATGACGCCGTCGTCGATGCCGATGTCTGCCGTCTCGTCGAGCCCGCGGCCCGGATCGAGCAGTCGCCCGCCGGTGAAGGCGAGCCCGGTCACACCAGCCCCTCGGCCTGCAACTGCGGGAGCGTCGCGGCCAGTGCCGCTGCCGTCTGCTCGACATCACGCTCACTGTGCGCGGTGCTCAGGAAACCAGACCCGTGAAACAGGTGAACTCCCTCGCGCAGCATTCCGCACTGCAGCGCCAGCGCCGCCGGCGGGGTAAGCGAGGACTTCAGCGTCGCCGGACCGAGTTCCTCCGGCCCGGCGGGCCCGAGCAGCAGATGGAAGGTGGAACTCTCCCCGTAAGCGCGGCCGGGCACCCCGCACCGTTCGAACACCGAGGTGAGCTCACTGCGCAGCGAGGCCGCGAGGCGTGCGGCGCTGTCCTGCGCCGCACCCGAGGCCACCAGGCCGAGCGCGGTCACGCCGGCGGCGGCGGACAGCGGATGCGCGTTATGCGTGCCGGGGTGCGCGACCCGGCGCGGGTCATCGGGCCGGCCGCCGAGGTGATCCATCACGTCAGCCCGCCCGCAGACGGCACCGCCCGGCATGCCGCCGGCCAGGATCTTGCCGAGCGCGGTGAGATCGGGGTGCACCCCGGAGAGTTCCTGCACGCCGCCGGGCGCCCACCGGAAGCCGCTGACGACCTCGTCGAAGACGAGCAGCGCGCCGGACTCATCAGCGAGCCGGCGAGCCGCTTGCAGAAAACCGCCAGGCAGCGGCACCGTCCCCCAGGCCGCCCCGGACGGCTCCAGGATGACGGCCGCGACATCGCCCTGGGCCAGCGCCCCGGCCAGGGCGGCGGAGTCGGCCGGGACGGTGACGACGGAGCTCACGACGCCCGGCGGCAGCCCCGCAGTGTCGGGTCCGTCGAAGGGCGGGTCAGTCCCGATCGCGACCTGGTCGTGCCAGCCGTGGAAGTGCCCGGCCAGCTTGATGACCTTCCCCCGGCCGGTGGCGGCACGGGCGAGCCGCAGGGCGAGCAGCGTTGCTTCCGTCCCGCTTGACGTAAAACGGACCCGCTCGGCGGACGGGACCAGCCGGATGACCGCCTCGGCCCAGTCGCTCTCCAGTTCGTGGCAGGCACCGGGGTGAAACGATCTGGTTGCCTGCTCGCGAACGGCGGCAACGACGGCCGGATGACCATGCCCGAGCAGCAGCGCGCCGTGGCCCATCACGTAGCAGATGAGCTCGTGGCCATCGGCGTCCCACTTACGTGCGCCGTTGGCCCGGCCGACGGCCACCGGGAACGGCGCGGCGAGGCGCACGTCATGGGTCACGCCGCCGGGCAGCAGCCGCCGGGCGCGGGCATGCAGGGCCGCTGAGCGGGGATTCTCGCTGGCCCACGCGCCCACCAGGCCCGCGGCGCCAGCCTGGCCGGCGGCCTCAGTTTTCCCGGCGTCGGCGGCCGGATCCTGTCGTGCCTCAATCCGCATGGCGTTTCCCTTCCCGTCCGGTTCCTCTTCCCGTCCGGTTCCCTATGTCCGGGTTGTTCACCCAACGCCGCGAATCCTATGCTGACCACAGTTCAGCACTTGGGCCTGATCGGCGGCGAAACTCCGGGACGAGGGTGCATGGCCGGACACGACGAGGCGCACGGCGGCCCGGTACGCGATTTCGCTGGCTACGGCCGCCGTACGCCGGCAGTGCGCTGGCCGGATGATGCCAGCCTGGTGGTGAACATCGTGCTCAACTACGAGTCGGGCGCCGAGTACTCGCTGCCGGATGGCGACGGCCGCAATGACAGCTGGGGCGAGTACTCGTACCAGATCGGCCCGCAGGTCCGCGACCTGGGCACCGAGACGCATTTCGAGTTCGGCAGCAGGGCGGGGATCTGGCGGCTGGCCAGGCTCTTCGACCGCTATCAGGTGCCGATCACCATCGGGGCCTGCGGGCGCGGCCTCGAGCGCAACCCGGAGGTCGCCGGGTGGATCGCCGAGGCAGGCCACGACGTGATCGGCCACGGGTACCGGTGGGCGGAGAACTCGGAGATGACCAGGGAGCAGGAGCGGGACGACCTGCGCCGGGGGATCGAGTCGATCGAGCGGCTGACTGGCGAGCGGCCGCTCGGCTGGTACTGCCGCTCTTTCCCGAGCATCCACACCAGGAGCCTCCTCGTCGAGGAAGGCGGGTTCCTCTACGACTCCGACGCCTCCAACGACGAACTGCCTTACCTCGTCGACGCGGGCGGCGCGCCGTTCCTCGTGGTGCCCTACTCGAAGGTCTACAACGACAACAGGTACCTGCTGAGCCCGACGTACTCCACCCCGAACGACTTCTTCGAGAGCCTGCGCGCGGCGGTCGGCTACCTGTGCGACGAGGCGGCGGCCGGCCATGGCGCCCGGATGATGACGGTCGGCCTGCATGAGCGCTGGAGCGGCCAGGCCAGCCGGGCCACCGCCATCCGCGACTTTGTCGAATACGCAGCGTCCCGCCCCGACGTGCGCTTCATGCGCCGGCTCGACATCGCCCGGTGGTGGCTCGCCCACCACGCCGAATGGGACCAGGCGCCGGTGCCCTCCCGCGCGCGCGGTGCGCCCGCCGCGCGCGAGCCGCGCCGGTGAGCCTGCGGCGCCCGCTGAGTCTGCAGAACCAGAGCACGGGGGAGAAGGGCGGCAACGGCGGATACGCAGCACCCGGGCGGACTCACCTGCTGCTGGCTTCGGCAGCAGGGTGGGACTGCTGAGTTCCGCCCGGCCGGGGCTGGCAGCGGCGGCGCTCTGCGCCGAGGCCGCCGCCGCCGGGCTGGACGGCATCGAGTGGGCGGCCGCCGACAGCGAGGGACGCCGGCCGCGCGGCCGGCTCCGCCCGGGCGGCGGAACTGCGGCGGCTTGCCGACGACCACGGGCTGGCGGTAGTCGGCCTGAGTGCCCAGGGCGATCAGGCGGTTACCGGGCGGGCCGGTGAGTTTGAGCGGCTGCTCGACCTGGCCCAGGCCATGCGCGCACCTCAGCTGCGGGTGTCCGCGCCGCCGTATGCGGGCGGCGACGTGGGCGACGAGCTGCGCAGGCTCGCTGACCAGCTGGCCGAGCTGGCCGGGCTGGCCGGCCGCCGGGATGTCAGGCTGCTCGTCGGGATATCCCCCGGTACTCTCATTCCCGGCCCCGAATGGTTCCGGCGCGCCGCGAGAGATCTCCGGCCCGAGCGCCTCGGCGCCGTCTATGACCCGGGTGGCATGGTTATCGAGGGCCGCGATAGCGCCGCGGCTCGCCATCGCCGCCCTCGGCCGGTATCTGCAGCACGTGTACCTCAAGGACATGGTGCCGCGGCACGCGGACTCGGCGTGGGACTGGGTCCCCGCCCGGCCCGGGGCGGGCCTCGTATCCTGGCCCGGGGTGCTCGCGGCACTGGCGGCCGCTGACTATGGTGGCTGGCTGGTGATCGGCCAGTTGAGCGGGCAGGCCAGGCTCCGGCGCGACGTCGCGGCCGTGCGCCAGCTGGTAGCGGGAACTCCCGCCCGCCCCGTCAGCTGGCCCCGTTCCAGCACTGGGCCCGTTCCATCAACGGAAGGTGACCGCGCGTGAGAGCAGTGACATTCAGCGGCGTCGGCGGCAACGAGGTCGTGCACTTCGGGGAGCGCCCCGATCCGGTGCCCGGCGACCACGAGGTGCTGGTGGCCGCCCGCTTCGCGGGCATCAACTGGGCTGATGTCGCGCAGCGGGCGGGCCATTACCCGGCGCCGCCCGGATCGCCGGCGGACATACCCGGCCTTGAGGTGGCCGGCGTGGTGCAGGCGGCCGGCCGCGGGGTCCTGGGCTGGGCGGCCGGCGACCGTGTCTTCGGCATCGTTGGCGGCGGCGGGCTCGCTGACCGGGTCCGGGTGCACGAGCGGCACCTCGCGGCCGTCCCGGCGAACCTAGGCGAGGATCTCGCCGCCGCGGTGCCGGAGGCGTACGCCACCGCGCACGACGCCATATTTACCCGCTGCGGGCTGCAACTCGGCGAGGTTCTGCTCGTCACCGGGGCCAACGGCGCGGTCGGCTCGGCCGCGGTGCAGCTTGGCCTCGCGGCCGGCGCCCGGGTAGTTGCCAGCGTCCGGTCGGCGGGCACCGGCGACGCGCTGGCCGGCGCTGGCGCGATCGTGGCCAGCCCGGACAAGATCGCGGAACAGCTGGCGGCACTCGGCGGCGCCGACGTGGTGCTCGAGCTGATCGGCGCGCAGAACCTCGAATCCGACCTCGGCGTGCTGGCCGTCAAGGGCCGGATCGTGGTCGTCGGCACCCCGGGCGGCGCGGAGGGAGCCATCTCACTGCGCGCGCTGATGGGCAAGCGGGCCAGCCTGTACGGCACCATGCTGCGGGCCAGGCCGCTGGAGGAGAAGGCGGCGGCGGTGCAGGCGTTCGCCCGATCGGTCGTGCCGCTGCTGGCGGCGGGCCGGGCGCTGCCGAAAATCGACCGGGTGTTCCCCGCCGCGGAGGCGGCGGCCGCGTTTGACTACCTGGTGCAACCCGGCAAGTCAGGAAAAGTCCTGCTGGACTTCGGATGAGCGCCGGCGGCATGCTCCGGGCGGGCATTATCGGGGCCGGCTGGATCGGCGAGCAGCACGCGGAGACGCTGGCCGGGCGGGATGACGTAGTGGTCACCGCCGTCTGCGACACCGACGCCGGCCGCGCCACGGCGGTCGCCGCGCTGAGCGGCGCCGAGGTGTTCGCTGACTGGCGGCAGCTGCTGGAGACCGCGGCGCTGGACGTGCTCTGGGTCTGCACGCCGCCGCGGATGCATGCCGGGCCGGCCATTGCCGCGCTCGACCGGGGCCTGCCGCTGTACCTGGAGAAGCCCATCGCGCGGTCGCCCGGCGACGCCCGGGCCATCGCGGACGCGGCCGCCCGCAGCGGGACGGTATGCGCGGTCGGCTACCAATGGCATGCCGTGGAGGTCCTCGACGACCTGCGGCTGGCCCTCGCCGGGCGGACAGTCGGATGCCTGGTCGGGCAGAGCATCGGCGGCACCCAGTCGCGCCCGTGGTTCCTGGACATGGCGGCAGGCGGCGGGAACCTGCTGGAGCGCGGCAGCCATCACATCGATCTCGCCCGCGCCGTAGCCGGCGAGGTAGTCGCCGTGCAGGCGGCCGCGTCGCCGGTCCGGCTGGCGCCCAGGCCGGCCGGGGCCGGTGACATCGATGACGCGGTCACGCTGCTGCTGCACTTCGCCACCGGGGCTATCGGGACCATCGTGGTGGCCTGGACAACCGATACCGTGCCCGGCTCGTACTGGGTCCAGGTTGCTGCCGACGACGCCCTGCTCCGGCTGGACCTGGACCCTGACTACCGGCTGTCCGGCACCGCAGGGGGCGCGCCGGTCGATGTGGTGTCGCGATCGGTTCCGTTTGAGCGGTCAGTCGGGCGCTTCATCGCCGCAGTGCGCTCAGGTGAGCCGGAAATCGTCTTCTGCGCCCCCGCCGACGCGGTCCGCACCCTCGCCGTCGCCACCGCTGCCGAAGAGGCGCTGGCTAGCGGAAACACAGTGCCGGTGGGAACTCAGTGACGGCTGTGACCAATGAAAGATCAGCTGCAGGGCTTGTGCTGTGCTGGCATACTACGTAAGCCTTGTGGAAATATACGCCTGATGTCGCATATGCCGAGTCTCAGGCGGAACGGATTGCCACCGTGATCGCTGTGCCGGGGCCCGGGCGGTGCTCTCCGAGAAATATGTCGCCGTCCGGCACCTGGTGCCGCGCCTGAGGAGGTAAACCACAGTGGGTCGAGCGGATGAGCACCTGGTACTGCCGCACGGAGCCGGCCTGGGCCGGCGTCAGTTCCTCGGCGGGCTGGCTGCGACTGGCGCGGCAGTAGGCGCGGGCGGCCTGCTCGCCGCGTGCGGATCCTCGGGAGGCACTGCCACTTCCCCCACCCCCAGCGCCAGCGGCACCGCCAAGCGCGGCGGAGCCCTGAGCGTCGGACTCACCGGCGGGTCGGGTCAGGACACCCTGGATCCGCACAAAGGGCTCACTTACCTCGACACGGCTCGTGCGCAGTCGCTCTACCAGCCGCTACTCCAGCTCAACGCGCAGGCGCAGACTGAGTACGTGCTGGCGGAGTCGATCAGCACGCATGGCTCCACCTCCGAGTGGGTCATCAAGCTGCGGCCCGGGATCACCTTCCACGACGGGAAGCCGCTGACGGCGCAGGATGTCATCTTCACGTTCCGCAGGATCATCAGCAACAAGTTCGCCGGAGCGAACTCGCTCGGCCCGATAGACCTGAACGAGCTGAAAGCGGCCGACCAGCACACGGTCATGGTGAAGATGACGAAGCCGTACGGCAGCTTCGTCGACCAGCTGGCGTTCTGGTATTACCTCTACATCGTTCCTGATGGCTATAACCCGAAGCAGACGCCGAACGGAACCGGGCCGTTCACGTACAAGAGCTTCACCCCGGGCCAGCGCAGCGTCTTCGTGCGGAACGATAACTACTGGAAGCCAGGGCTGCCGCACTTCGATTCGGTGACCATCATCGACTTCACCGACAGCACTTCGCTGCAGAACGCGCTGACTACGAACGTTATCGACGCGGCCGGCGGGCTCGAGGGCGCTCAGATGAAGGAGCTGGCCTCGAACAGCGCAGTGAAGACCATCGCCTCCAAAACCGGTGCGATCACCCCGTTCACGATGCGCGTTGACCAGGCGCCGTTCAATAACGTCAACGTCCGGCAGGCATTGCGGCTCATCGTGAACCGGCCGCAGCTTATCGACTCGGCCCTGGACGGGTTCGGGTCGGTAGCGGCCGACGTGTTCTCCCCGTTTGACCCCAGTTTCAAGGGGTTTACCCGCGAGGCGGACATCCCGCAGGCGAAGCATCTGCTCAAGCAGGCCGGGCAGGAGAATCTGAGCGTTCAGCTGACCACGTCCCCGGTTGCCACTGGCACCGTGTCGATGGCAACGGTGCTAGCCGAGCAGGCCAAGGCGGCCGGGATCAACATCAGCATCCAGAATGTCGATCCGAACAAGTTCTTCGCGCCCGGCAAGTACCTGAGCTGGACGTTCTCCCAGGACTTCTACAACTACTCGCCGTACCTGGCCCAAGTCGCCCAGTCGATGCTGCCTGCCTCGCCGTTCAACGAGACGCACACCGACAACGCCCAGTACAACGCCTGGTACAAGGAGGCGAACGAGACGCTCAGCACCACAAAACGCAGGGCGATCGAGCAGGAGATGCAGACTTTCGACTTCAACGAGGGCGGCTATATCATCCCGTGCTTCATCGATGCGCTCGACGCGTACAGCACGAAGATCACCGGGTACGGTCCCGCCAAGGTCGGCCAGCCACTGTCCGATTTCTCCTTCGAGGAATGGTCGCTCGCATGAGCAGCGGACCGGGGGGCTGGGATGGACGCTAACCTGCTGGTATCCGGCCTCGGGTTCCCCGAGGGCCCTGTCGTCATGGGTGACGGACGGCTGGTGTTCTGCGACGGCAACGTCGGCGAGTTGCTGGTCTACCGCGACGGGAAAGCCGCCACGTTCGCGCGCACCGGCGGCTCGCCGTGGGGAGCGATACTCGGCACGGACGGCGCCATCTACGTGACCCAGGGCGGCAACGTGCCCGGCAGCGGCGACACCAGCGCTGTTTCAGGTATTCAGCGGGTCTCCGCTGACGGGGCTGTCGAGCTGCTGTGCTCCGAGGTCGCCGGGCACCCGCTGTACGGGCCGAACGATCTCGCGTTCGGCCCGGACGGGCGGCTTTACTTCACCGAATCTGGCTCGGAGCAGGACTTCCGGTTCGACATCCGGGCGCCGGGCAGGCTATTCGCCATCGATGCGTCCGGCAACGGCGAGATGCTGCTCGAACTGCCGGACGTCTACCCGAACGGGATCGCCTTCGACGCGGCGCAGCGGCTGTACTGGACGGAGTCGGCGGCACACCGCATCCGGCGGCTCGAGGACGGCGTGCCCGTGACGTTCTGCCAGCTCTCCGACGGTCACGTGCCGGATGGCATGGCGATCGCCGCGGACGGGCGGCTGTTCGTGTGCACGACGATCTCGGGCGGCGTCACCGTGGTCTCGCCCGATGGCGAGGTGCTCGAGGAGATCAGCCTCGGCGAGCACGCCACGAACTGCATCTTCGACGGCCCCGCGCTCTACGTGACCGCCACCCATGTGGCCGACATCGAGGCGTCGCAGCGAACGGGCACGCTATGGCGGGTCGACACCGACGCTACCGGCGGCCTGGAACTGATCCCCGGGCAGCTGTAGTCCGCCGCCTCCGCGGTAGTGCCAGCACGCGCCGGGGGAGCGACCGGCGGGCTGGCGCGCGCCGGGGGGCTGGCGCATCGCCGGGCGGGTTAAGTCGCGCGCCCTGGAAGGGTTAGGTCGCGCGACCTGGCGGGCGGAGCACCTGCGGAGCTGGCCTGGCGCCGAGGAACTGGCGGAGTTCGCCAGCGGTGGCGGGCGAGATCCCGGCCGGGAACGGCACGGCCACGTCCGCCAGCGCCCCGGCCAGCCCGGCATGCTCACCGACCAGCACGATGTCGTAGCCGTGCCGGTGAAATTCGAGCACCTGCTCGGCTATGTCGGCGAGGATCCGCCCGGTCATCCCGGCCGGGTAGTCCGCGGCGGGCAGTTGCATGACTCCCCAGCCGGCCTCGTCAAGGACCGCGAGCCCGTCGACGCCGCCGGGCGGCGGATTCACGTAGGCATCCGCGGTCAGCGCGATACGGAACGAGCGCGCGTCTCCTTCCATCACCGATCCAGCACTGGCCGCAGGCCGGCTTGCGCGCTTTCCATCACTGATCCAGCACGGACCGGAGGCCGGCCTGCTCGGCCTCCTCGTCGTGACCGGGCAGCGGATGGGTCAGGCCGGCCACCCGGGGGAAGCCGATTCCCCGCCGCTGCAGTTCCAGCCGCAGTTCCTCGATAAAGATGCCCTCGCCGCTGGTCAGTTCCGGGGCACCATCCGGCCACTGCGGGCGGCCGCCGCGCAGCGGATCGGAGCTCGTGATGCACACGCCCATCGACGGGCTGCCCTCGATTCCGATCAGCACGATGTCCTCGCCTTGGCCGGCCCGGACGCTGATGGCGTCCGCGACGCTGGCCGCCAGGCGCTGGCAGTGCCGCCGGTGCGCCGGGGTGTCGTACTGCTCGCGCACCGCCCAGAACCGGTTGAGCCCGGTGAAGGCGAGTTCCGGGCACGGCATCTGCTCGATCCGCCAGCCCTCGGCCCGGAGCACTTCCACCGCAGGGGAATAGACTCCCGGGCAGCGCGCGCCGCCGTCCGTCTTGGCATTCTGGTTCAGCAGGCAATGCGCTACAAATGCCACGCCCATCGGGCCAGCATACCCAGGCTGGAAAGGGTAACCGCGATGCCGCGTTCTGCCATCGTCACCGGCTCGTCGTCGGGCATCGGGCGCAGCATTGCCGAGCGGCTGGCCGGCGACGGATTCTCCGTCGTGCTCGCCGACGTGCGGCGGGATCCGCTGACCGGCGGCGAGCCTACCGACGAGCTCATCGCGCGGCGCGGCGGCGATTGCGAGTTCGTCCTGGCTGATGTCTCGCTGCACTCTGATTGCGCCAGGCTGGTCGACCGTGCGGTCGCCTGGACGGGCAGCCTGGACGTGCTGGTCAACAACGCGGTGCTCGCCGGGATTCACTCCAGGCCGCTGCTCGACACGAGCGACGAGGACTTCGACGCTATCTTCGCGGTGAACATCCGCGGCCCGTTCATGCTGTGCCGGGAGGCAATACGGCAGATGCTGACCCAGCCGGCCCTTGGTGATGCCCGCGGCCGGATCATCAACATCACGTCACAGCACGGCATGGTCGGCGCGCCGGGTCACTGCGCCTATGCCGTCAGCAAGGGCGCGCTCGTGCAGCTGACCCGGCAGGTCGCGGTAGAGCACGGACGGGACGGGATCATCTGCAACGCGGTGGCCCCCGGCAAGATCGTTACCGGGGCGCCGGGGGATCTCAGCAAGGATGCGGATTCGGCGGCTTACGTACGGTCCCGCACGCCGTTCGGGCGGCTCGGCGAGCCGCGAGATGTCGCGGCAGCGGTCGCGTTCCTCGCCTCGGACAACGCCAGTTACATCAGTGGCGTCAACCTGATGGTCGACGGCGGCTGGATGGCCTACTGACG
>CAVPPJ010000043.1:0-57850 GCA_963707065.1 uncultured Actinomycetes bacterium | reverse complement strand
GGGCGCCGCGTCATCCGGGCGGTGCGTCATCCGGGCAGTGCGTCATCCGGCCGGCGGCGGGGCAGCGCCGGCCTTTGCTGGCCGGCACTGCCCCGGATTGCTCGTTCTAAATCTTCCTGGACCGGGTTACCCGGCGAGAGCCCAGAATGCGCAGTTGTGCTCGGCCGCGAAGTCGGTCTCGGCCTGCGGCTGGGGCGGGACCAGCGAGATCATCCGCTGGCCGACGCTGTCGAAATGCGGCCACAGCGGCTCGCCGAACGAGGACGGGAATCCCCGCTTGGCGAAGTTCGTCCAGTACCCCTGCATGGCCGCGGACAGCTGCTGCTGCGCTGACGAGAGCGGCACGGCGCTCGGCAGGCCGAACAGGTACTGGAGCTCGGAGGCGTGCGCCGCGCCGTACGGGAAGCTGACCGGCGGCAGGAAAAGCTCCGGTGCGTTCTCGTCATTGAACTCATAGGCGAACGTCGGCACGTACTTGGACACCGAGTTGTCCACCGTCAGCGCGGGGCAGGCGAAGATCGCGTCGGTGCCGACCGCGCCGAGCGCGACGGACGGGCTCGGGTAGGCGCTCAGCGGGTACTGCGCCGCGATGACGGCCGCGATCGCGGGAGTGACCTGGAGAGTCGACGCGATCATGCTCTGGTAGTTGGCCGCGGTGACCGGCGCGCCCTCCAGCTCGGACTCGGCAACGAACAGCCGCCATTCGTCATGGTTGCTCCCGTTGATCACCGGCACCCGGTTGAACTGCCCGCTGGACAGGGCCGTCCCGATCGACTGGGTGAGCACCTGCCCGTCGATGTCCGGCGTGTACCCGGTCGCGGTCTGGTTAGTCAGGATGGTGGCTACCGGCAGGCTGCGCAGGCAGGCCGCGGTCTGGCTGGCGCAGCCGGCGCTGGTGGCGAACGCCTCGCCCGCGGCCTCGGCCGTGGCCAGCGGTGCCTGAGTGAGGTTGTAGGCCCCGCTCTCGACGATCGCCTTGGCGAACAGCCCGTGCGCGCCGGGGGATGCCAGCTGTGACAGCACCGAGAGGCCGCCGGCCGACTCGCCGAAGATGGTCACGTTGCGCGGGTCGCCGCCGAACTGGCTGATGTTGCGCTGCACCCAGCGCAGCGCCGCCTGCTGATCCATCAGGCCGTAGTCGCCCGACGGGCCGCCGGGGTGGCTGGCGAGTGCCGGGTGGGCCAGGAAGCCGAGCGCGCCGAGGCGGTAGTTGATGGTGACGACGATCGCGCCGTTGCCCACCAGCTTGGTGGGGTCATAGTCATTGCTCTCGCCGGTCACCAGCGCGCCGCCGTGGATCCACACCATGACGGGGAGACGGTGGTTGGCCCGCGCGCTGCCCGGCGGGGTGAAGACGTTCAGGTACAGGCAGTCCTCCGACGTGCTGGCCTGGCCGAACGGCGAGACTGACTGGGCGCAGTGCGGGGCGAACTGGGTGGCGTCGCGCACGCCGCTCCAGCGCGCGGCCGGCTGCGGGGGACGCCAGCGCAGCGAGCCGACCGGGGGAGCGGCGTACGGGATCCCGAGGAACTCATCGGCCGCGCCGGTGGACATGCCGCGAACGGCTCCGCCGGCGGTAGCGACGACTGGGCCCGCGCCGGAAGCTGCCGCGCCGGCCGCGGTAACACTGGCGGCGGTCGCGCCGGTGGCGGTCGCGCCGGCGGCCAGGACGCCCAAAGCGACGGCCGCCGCGCCGAGCCGTGCCCGCGCCCGCCAGCCGATCCCGTTTCCTAGCATCTGCATCTCCGTTCCCGGCGGCACGCCGGTCCGATCTGCCGGCCCCAAGGTGTTCCCTCAACTCTGGCAGCCCTGGCGGCCGGAGAGAAGGAGTAAACCGAATCTAATTCGGTTTAGGTTCGCGGGCCGCTGCCGGGCCTGCCGGTTCCCGGCCAACGGGGCGCCTGATCCGGCCGGGGGAACGGCAGCCCGGCGCCTACTCGCCGGTGGCGCCGTCGATCCGCTCTCGCAGCAGGTCCGCGTGGCCGTTGTGCCGCGCGTACTCCTCGATCATGTGCAGGTAGACCCAGCGGACCGAGCATGGTGACCCGGCGTCGCCGAACGTGCGGTCCAGGTCAGCGCCGGCGGTGGCCGCGCGGATATCGGCGATCGCCTGGTCGTACGTGGCGAAGACGGCCGCGCTGTCAGCCGCCGCGACATTACTGAAGTCGCCTTCGGGGTCCTCGTCGCTGTAGTAGAGCGCCGGTACCTGCTCCGCGGTCTGGCCGGCCACGCCGCGCAGAAACCACCCCCGCTCCACGTCCGTGAGGTGGCGGACCAGGCCGAGCAGGGACATATCCGAAGGCTCGCAGGACCTGCGGCGAAGCTGCTCGTCATCCAGCCCGGCGCACTTAAGGCGAAGAGTCGCCCGGTGGTAGTCGAGCCATTCTTCGAGCATGACGCGCTCGCCGGCGTCCCGTTGCGGCTCGGCCCGGGCTGGCCCGGGATCGGTCATCGGTACCTCCTTGACCAGCCTTGCGGGCTGCCGTGTCCGCTGCCCGGACCGTGCACGGCCCTCGCTAGCGCTGACATTACCGCTCCGCCCGGCCGCCGAAATTCAGGCCGGGCGCTGCCAGGCGTCACCCCGGGTCCACGCACCCAGGGTAGGCAGCCACGGCCCGCGTGCATCGCCGGGAACATGGAGGATCCGCACGCCAGGCACGTGCGGATCCTCCATGATGAGGCGGGCGGGGCGATGCCTGGCCGGCTGAGCGCGGCCGTGCCGCAGGGGCCGCCGGTCAGGCGCGGGCTATGAGCTGCCTGATCGCAGGCTCAAGAAAGCTGCGTGTCAGCTCGGCCCGGCGCGCGATCCACCCCTGCGCGGCCGGACCGGGGTGGCCGTACCGGCGCTGCCTGATGTCGTCCACGACCTCCGCGGGGGCGCCCAGCCCGGTTAGCACGCCGAGAGCCTCGGCCTTGGTGATCAGCCTGCCATCCGTCACCGTCACCGTCGCCCGGGCCAGGGTCAGCAGGCCGAGGTCAACCCAGATGTCACGATCCCACCGCGGCGGGTGATCCAGGGACGGCAGCCAGAAGCTCTGCAGATCCCCGATGACGAACTCAGCGAGCTGCTGGTCGGTCACCGGCGGAAGGAGGGCCGCGGGCTCCTTGCCGTACAGGAGGAGACCGAAGTCGTGCAGCTCGCGCCTGGTCACCGGTGTGACGGGCCGGCGCATGAGCTCCTCGTGGGCCCAGGTGAGGTGCGGGCGCGCCGGATCATCCAGCTCCGCTACCGCGCAATAGCTGCAGTGCAGCTGCGACGCGAGCGGCATAGCGCCGGCCAGGCTTTCGTGCATCTCGCTGAGCCGCTGTTCCTCCGCGGCCGTGCAGGACCGCGCGAGGACGGCGATCAGGTCGAGGTCGCTGCGGCCCGGCTGGTAGTCACCCCCAGCGAGGGACCCGTGCGCCCACATCGAGACCAGCGGCACGACGGGCTGGACAGCACGGACAAAGCGGTCGAGGAGCTGTCCGGTGGCCTCGTCTGTCATACGCACAGTCTGCGCCACCCGACCGGTCGGCCAGTTTCCTCAAGCGCGCCGCGGCGGCCGGGTCGGCAGTTCCCTGACGGAGCAACTTCCTGATGGCGCAAGGTCGCTGACGGTGCAGGCGTGCGGTCCTAGCTCACGTCCTCGTCATCGCGGTGAACTATGCCCGGGCTGAACGCCGGCAGGCAGACGGCCACATACTCCGCGCCGTCGGCTCCCGGGGTGCTGTAGCGCACCCACTCGCCCGGCCGGGTATGCACGCCCTGGCCGGCCTGGACCGTCAGCTGGCCGTCCTCGGACTCCACGACCAGGGCTCCGCGCAGCACGATCGTGAACTCGTCGAACGCCGGGCGCTGTCCCGGCTCGGCCCAGCCGGACGGGCTGCGCATGCGGGCGATGCTGAGCCTGGCCTCGCCCGTGCTGACCCTCCCCATGAACTCGTCGATCAGCTTCGGCGGCTCACCCGCGGCGGTCACCCGGGTCGGCTCGCCGATCAGTTCAGGCATGCGGTCAGTATCGCGCACGGGCTGGCCGGGTGGCCGCCTGGCGCGGTGCCGGCCTGCCGCCCGGCGGATGCCGGCCTGCCGCCTGGCTGCGCGGGCTCGGGCACGTTTACTGTTTGCTCGTCATGAAGCCTGCAGACAAGCGCGTCCTGGCCGGGATCGAGGCCGAGCTGAGCCGGGTCATCCGCTACGACGACGAGTCCATCGTGCACAGCACCTGGATCCGGCAGCGGTACGACTGCAGCTGCTTTCCCGGCCTCGCCGCGGCCCGGACGGCCACCGCCCGGACGGCCTGGCACGAAGCCGGTCACGCGGTAGCGGCGCTGGCGGTAGGTGCCCGGTTCAGCTCGGCCAGCATCCACCACGGCTGCCGTAGCGAAGGCCGGGTCCATGGCGTGCGGGCGGCCGGCGACCTGGCGTTCGTCATCGACGCGGCGGGCCAGGTCGCGGAACGGCTGATGAACTGGACCATGCTCGAGCGCGACGACGACCTGCGCGGATGGCTGCCCACCTGGAAGGGCGACGGCGGCGACGCACGGCGCTTCCGCCGGACCCTCACCAGCCGGTTCGGCAGCGATGAACTCGGCGCATGGCGCTACACAGAGGAGACGCTGACCCCGCTGCGGCTGACGATCCGGCAGGTGGCCAGGGCGCTGCTCGTGCATCCCCGGTACCTGCCATTCGACGTGGTAGCGGCAGTCGCGGCCGCCGTGCCTGGACCGGCGGGGCTCCGGGGGTGACCGCTCAGGGCGTGCGGCGCCCCTGGTCAGACGTGCCGGCCGGGCTGCGGGACGCGGTCGAGCAGCGGCTGGGCGGGCGGGTCGTCGCGGCGGTAACTCAGCCGGGCGGCTTCTCGCCCGGGGTAGCGGCCCGGCTACGGCTGGACTCCGGCGCGCGGGCCTTCGTGAAGGCAGTCGGGCCGGAGCCCAACCCGGACTCACCCGGCATTCACCGCGCCGAGGCGCGGATCGCCGCGGCGCTGCCGGCCCGCACCCCGGCGCCCAGGCTGCTCGCGTCCTTCGACTCCGGGGGCTGGGTGGTGCTGCTGTTTGAGGAAGTCGACGGCGTCATGCCGGCCCAGCCATGGCAGCGCGGCGAGCTGACCAGGGTGCTGGCTGCCATGGCGAGCCTGGCGGCAGACCTGGACCCTGCTCCGGTGCAGGCACCTGCTGTCGCGGACCGCTGCGCGCACATCCATGGCTGGCAGCGGCTGGCCGATCCGGGTCGCCCGGGCGACCTGGCCGGGCTGGACCCGTGGGCGCTGCGCAACCTGGCGGGCCTCGCGGAGCTGGAGACTGGCTGGCCCGCGGCGGCAGCGGGAACTGCGCTGGCGCATACCGACATCCGGGCGGACAACATCCTGCTGACGCGGGACCGCGTCGTGTTCGTGGACTGGCCCTGGGCGTGCATCGCCGCGCCGTGGTTTGACTTGCTGACGATGCTGCCGAGCGTGCTGGCCGCCGGCGGCCCGTCGCCGGAGGATATCTTCGCCGCGCATTCCGCCGCCCAGGGCGCCGATCCGGCGGACGTGACCGTGACGCTGGCCGCGCTGGCCGGCTTCTTCGTGCGCATGTCCCGGCGGCCACCCCCGCCGGGCCTGCCGACGCTGCGCACCTTTCAGGCCACCCAGGCCGAGGCAGCCCTGGCGTGGCTGAAGGTCCGCACCGGCTGGCTGTAGGCGGGCAAGGCAGCGCTGGCACCTGCCGCCCGGGCGCTGGCTCAGCTTGACGCCCGGCGCCGTACTGATTATGGTTTTCATTTGTAACAGCCGTGCGGACCCGGCGCCCGCTGTAGCAAGCCCTGTTGTAGCAAGCCCTGTTGTAGCAAGCGCAGTGCAGCAATCACGATGCAGCAACCACAGTGATCGGAACGTGCGCCATGCCATCTCGCCCACGCAGCGGAGCCGCCGCGCCGGGCATGACGGCACCGGTCCCGGCCTTGCGCACGGCGGCTCTGTGCACGGTAGCCATGCTGGTGGTGGCGGTGCTCGCGACGGCCTGCTCGCCCGGGCCGTCCCCGGCGGCCACGACCGACAGCGCCGGCGTCGTCGTCGCCGTCGGGGCCGAGAACCAGTACGCCAACGTGATCAGCCAGATCGGCGGCAAGTACGTCCATGCCACCGCGGTGGAAAGCAACCCCAATACCGATCCGCATAGCTTTGAGGCCAGCCCGAGCGTGGCCAGGCTCATCGGCGACGCCCAGCTCGTCGTCCAGAATGGCGTCGGTTACGACAGCTTCATGAACAAGATCGAGGACGCCACGCCGAACCCGGCGCGCAAGGTGATCATCGTGGCGAGCCTGCTCGGGCTGCCGGACAGCACGCCTAACCCGCACCTGTGGTACAAGCCGTCCGCCATGCCGGCCGTCGCGAAGGCGCTGGCCGCCGATCTTGCCGCGCTGCAGCCAGCGCACGCGGCCTACTTCAAGGCCCGCCAGCGTGCCTTTGACCGCTCGCTACAGCCCTGGTACCGCGCAATAGCGCAGTTCAGAACCGCTTTCCCCGGTACCCCCGTGGCGACCACGGAACCGGTAGGGGACTACATGCTCCAAGCAGCGGGAACGGATAATCTGACGCCATTCAGCTTCCAGGCCGACATCATGAACGGGGTGGATCCGGCCCCGCAGGACGTGGCGCTCCAGGACAGTTTCTTCTCCGGCCGCAAAGTAAAAGCATTTGTCTATAACCAGCAGGTCACTGACTCGCTCACGCAGTCATTCCTGAGTGCCGCCCGGCGGTACGGAATCCCGGTGGTTGGCGTGTACGAGACCATGCCGGCGCACTATGACTACCAGTCGTGGATGCTCGCCGAAGTCCAGGCACTGCAGCGCGCCGTCACCGGCAAGACCTCGACGGAGAAGCTGTGACGAGTCTCAACGGAGAAGCTGCGACGACGGGCCAGCAGCTCACGACGACGGGCCAGCAGTTCGCGCCGGGCCAGCAGCTCGCGACGGGCCAGCTCGTGACGACTGACGGCCAACTCGCCGGGAGCAGCGCGGACATGCTCGCCGTGGACGGCGTCAGCGTGCGGCTGGCCGGCCGGGAAGTGCTGCGCGACGTCCGCTTCGCCATCCGGCCCGGCGAATTCGTCGGACTGATCGGCTCGAACGGGGCCGGCAAGACCACGCTGCTGCGCGTCATCCTCGGACTGCAGCAGCCGTCGGCGGGCACCGTGCGCATCGACGGCGCGGACCGCGCCCGGCACGCCCCGGCGATCGGCTACGTGCCGCAGAAGGTCCTGCTTGACCCCGATATGCCGCTGCGCGCCCGGGACCTGGTCGGGCTGGGGCTGGACGGGCACCGGCTCGGCATCCCGCTGCCATCGCGCGGGCGCAGGCACCTGATCGACGAGATGCTCCGCGCCGTCGGCGCCGGGCAGTTCGGCGACGAGCGGGTCGGCAACCTGTCCGGCGGCGAGCAGCAGCGGGTGCTGATCGCGCACGCGCTGATCAGCAAGCCCAGGCTGCTGCTGCTGGACGAGCCGCTGGCCAACCTGGATATCCGCAGTGAGCAGGAAATCGTCGCGCTGCTCGCCCGTATCGCGGCGGTGCAGCGGATCTCGGTACTGCTCTCCGCGCACGAGATGAACCCGCTGCTGCCCGTGATGGACCGGATCGTCTACCTGGCGGCCGGCCGGGCCGCCAGCGGGACCACCGATGAGGTCGTCAGGACCGAGGTCCTCAGCAAGCTGTACGGCCAGCATGTCGACGTGATCCACGTGCACGGCCGGATCCTGGTCGTCGCCGGGCGCGGCGACGGACCCGCGGAACCAGTCGGCGAGGACGGCGCGCACTGCGCTGTGCAGTCAGTGCCGGACTGGCAATGACTCACCTGCTCAGGATGATCGTCGAGCCCGGCTTCTTCGGGAACGGGCCGGTCCGGGTGGCGCTGATCGCCGGCGGGGTGGTCGCCCTGGTGTCCGGGGTCGTCGGCATGTTCACCGTGCTGCGCGGGCAGGCGTTCGCCGGGCATGCGCTGGCGGACGTCGGCGCGACCGGCGGATCGGGCGCCTTCCTCGTCGGGATCAACCCGCTGTGGGGTTTCGTCGGCATCGGCGTGGTGGCCGCCGGGGTGATGGAGATGATCGGCATCAGGCGGCCGCGCGGCCGGGACGTGGCGACCGGGATCGTGCTGGGGGCGGGGCTCGGCCTGGCGGCCCTGTTCCTGTACTGGGGCACCACGTTCACGAATACGACCGGCGCGACAATCTCCGTCCTCTTCGGCTCCATGTTCGTGATCAGTCGTTCGACCGTTCCCGTCATCGTCGCGTTCAGCCTGCTGTCCCTCGCGGTGGTCGTGCTGCTCTACCGGCCGCTGCTGCTCAGCTCGGTGAGCACCGACATCGCGACGGTCCGCGGCGTCCCGGTGCGCATCACCGGGGTGCTGTACCTGCTGGCGATGGCGGTCGCCGTGTCGCTGGCCGCCCTGACCATCGGCGCGATCCTCAGCACCGCGCTGCTGGTGGGACCGGCCGCGACCGCGATGCGGCTGACCAGCAAGACCGGCCTCGCGGTGCTCTGTTCGGGCCTGATCGGAGTCGCCGCCACCTGGCTGGGCATCCTGCTCGCCTACGACAGCTTCTACTGGCCGCCAGCCCAGCACGGCTGGCCAGTCAGCTTCTTCGTGGTGACCCTGGTCTTCGTCTTCTACCTGCTCGCCCAGTTGCCGGCGATTGGCCGGGCCTGCCGCGTGCGGGCCCGGCCAGCCAGGACCGGCGGGTAGCGCCGCGATGTTCTCCGGCTTCATGGTGAACACCTGGACCGTGGCGACCATCGTCGCCGTGGTGGCGGGCGTAGTGGGGTTCTTCATCGTGCTGCGGGGCTCGTCGTTCGTCGCTGACGCGGTGCCGCAGGGCGCGTTCGCCGGCGCGGCGGGGGCCAGCCTCATCGGCGTCAGCACCCTCGTCGGGCTTGCCGTCTTCGCGCTCATCGGCGCGCTGGGCATCGGCTGGCTCGGCCGCCGCAGCCGCCACGACGTGGCGACCGCGCTGGCGCTGGTCGTGATGCTCGGCCTCGGCGCGCTTTTCCTGTCCATGAGCGTGGAGTACGGGCCGGAGATCTACTCCCTGCTGTTCGGCGAGGTGCTGGGCGTCAGCACCAGCGAGGTGGCGCCCGTCGCCGTGCTTGGCGCCGTCTGCGTGGCCGCGATCATCGTCTTGTACCGCCCGCTCATGCTCGTCTCGGTAATGCCGGAGCTTGGCGAGGCACGCGGGGTCCGCAGCCACCGGATGGAGATGTGCTTCCTGGTGGTCGTCGCGCTGGCGACCGCCATGTCAGTGCCAGTCGTCGGGGCATTGCTGATCTTCAGCCTGATGGTCGGCCCGCCTGCCGCCGCCCGGTCGTTCACCAGCAAGCCGCTGCTGGCCATGGCCCTCTCGGTCGTCGTCGCGCTGGCAACGGTGTGGACGGCGATCGCCGCGTCGTACATCTCGAACTGGCCGGTGGGGTTCTTCGTGGGGGCTCTCGGCGCGGTTTCCTACGGCATCGGGCGCGGCTGGGCGGCCTGGCACCGGACCCGGCCCGTGCGCCGCGGCGCCCGTCCGCTCGCCGCGTAGGCTCACCGGGATGAGCGACGCACCGAGCGGTGACCCGGCCGGGCCCGGCGCGCAGGCGGCCCTGCTGCGGACGCTCCTGATCCTGACGCTCGTCAGCGGCCTGGTGGACGCGGTGAGCTACCTGGGGCTCGGCCGGGTGTTCACCGCGAACATGACGGGCAACGTGGTCGTGCTCGGCTTCGCGGCGGCGGGCGCGCCCGGCTTCTCGGCCCCGGCGAGCCTCACCTCGCTCGGCGCGTTCCTGCTCGGCGCGATCTGCGCGGGCCGGGTCGGCTCGCGGATGAACCGGCGCGGGCGGCTGCTGATGCTGGCGATGATGACCGAGGCCACCCTCGTCGGCGTGACCGCCGCGATCGCCTTCCTGTCCAGCACGGTCGCGTCCGGAGCGGGCCGCTACACGGTGATCGCCGTTCTGGCGTTCGCCATGGGAGTGCGCAACGCCACCGTCCGGCGGATTGCCGTGCCGGACATGACGACGACCGTGCTCACCATGACCCTCACCGGCCTGGCCGCTGACTCGAGCCTGGCCGGCGGGACCAACAAGGGAGCGGGTCGTCGGGTATCCGCTGTCGCCGCGATGCTGATCGGCGCCGTCACCGGCGCGGCCTTGTTCCTGCATCTGGGCCCGGGCCTGCCGCTGCTCATCGCGGCCGCGGCCGCGGCGGCCGCAGCGGTGTCCTTCCAGCTGAGCCCGGCGCCCGGCATGCTGAACGCCCCGCGCTGAGCGGCAACTGGCGGCGGGCTCCCCGGGCTCTGCGTTGGCCGCAGGTACCGGTGACGGCACCGCGCCGGCTGACCGCCGCCGGCTGACCTCGGCCGCCGGTCAGGGCTGCTGGAAGTCGGGGGTCTCCCAGATGCGCTCGCTCCGGTACTGCTTGACCTTGGCGATGTACTGCAGGGCCGGGGCGGTCCGCCAGCGCCCGGCGAACCAGCGCCCGACGCAGCCCCAGACGTCGCCCTTGTGGTACTGGCTGCCGCGCTGCACCGTGTTCAGCCAGGTCTCGTATCCGTCGTAGCAGGAGCGCCAGATGGCGTACGCGGTGTCGGCGTTCATCGCGGTGGAGTTGCCGGCCGTCGGCCAGGCCGAGGTCTCGTAGGGGTACCTGTTCTGCAGGATGCCGTAACTCTGCGCGCATTCGCCCTGGGCGTTGAGGTTGCGGTGGTTGGGCGGGCAGGCGCTGGCGTCCGTGCCGAAGTCGCCCTGAGTGTTCTGCCGCCACCAGCTTTCCACGGCGGCCTGCGCGTACACGATGTTCTGGTTGATGCCCCACTTACAGGCGGCCCAGCGCAGGATCTCCTTGGTGGTCCCGGTGAAGTTGCCGTTGACCCGCGGCACGATCTTCGCATCGGCGGCCGGCTCGTCGCCCGACAGGAAGTTACTGCCGAGGGCCTGGCCGGTGCGCTGGTTGAACCGCCTGTTCACGCCCTTGTTCTCCGGCTTCGGCCGGGCGCGTACCCACTTAGCGCACTGCTTGCCGGAGGGGAGCTTCGATCCCGGCGGGAGAGTGCGGAAATGAACCGGCGCCTGGCTGGTGGCGTGTGCCCGGGGGGCCCCGGAATCCGTGCCGCGGGTCGCCGCGACGGTTGCGACCTTATGCGAGCCGGTCCCGAGCACATTATCCAGGCTTGAGTACTGCGCGATGGCGATAAAACCTGCGATGACGGTAACGAGCAGAATGGCGATTCGGCTAGTGCGCCAGGTGCGTCGTCCCGTGCGTGTGTGATTTCCGGAGCCCATAGTCCGTAAGGCTTACTCCCGCCGCGCAATAGGTGTCAATCGGATCCGGATCCTGTGATCACCTCTGTTTCCGGCCTGCCGGGCGTGATTTCCGGCCTACCGCGCGCTGGCACTGCCTGGCCGGCGGCGGGCGCGGCTGCCGGCGACTGGCGCGGCTGCCGGCGGCTGGTCAGGTATCGCGCAGCCAGGCCGCCAGCGGCCCGCCCGCGAGGTCATCGGAGTCCGCCCCCGCCAGCGTGGGCTCCGGGCCATGACCGCCCGATGCTGCCCGGGCCTTGAGCTCCCGTTCGACCATCGCGACGAGGTCCGGGTGGGCGCTCAGCCCGCGCAGCAGGCCGGGCGGCAGCCCCAGCTGACGGCTCGCCTCCGCCACTACCGGCTGGATCATGCCGAGTGCCGCGGCGAGGGCATCGTCCCGGCTGAACTCCGGCGGGAGGTCATCAAGCTCCAGCTCGGCCGGGCGGTGGAACGCCCCGTCCGGGCCGGGCAACCAGGCGGCTGCCGTCGCCGCGGCGCCGGCCGGGGACTTCATCTCCTCCCGGCTGGCGTCGGCGAACTCCAGCCGGACGGAGTGCTCCACGACACCGGCCAGGAGGTGGATGCTGGGTGCGAGCAGCAGGTTCCAGATGTATTCCGACCGGCTAAGCCCCGGGTGATTCAGCGCGAATTCCAGGCCCTCGATGGCGGCGTCCGGGTCAAATCCGTGCAGCCCGCGTTCGTGCCGCGCGAATTCCTCGGCGATGACGACATGCCCGTGGCTGTCCGGGGTCCGCGCGTGCACGGCGACGGCGTCCCGGACGCCCATCTCGCGCAACTGCGCGAGCCACGGCCCGTAGCCATCCCGGGCGAACCAGGCGTCCGGATTCCCGTCGAAGTAGCTTTCCAGCTCCCTGGACCGCTGGTAGAGACTGGCCGGCGTCAGCAGACGCTCCTCGCCGCTCGCGGCGTTCTCGCCGACCAGGAAGGCCGTCTCGCTGAGCCTCTGCCGGAGCCGGTCCCGCCCGCCGGGTGGCGCCTCCGCCAGCGCCCGCGCCACCCGCTCAAGATCAGCTTCGTGCTGTGCCGCATCCAGCTGCGCGACATCCAGGCCCGCGTACCTGGGCAGCACGTTCCCCAGTACCTCGGCTACCGCATCCGGCTCGCCGAGCTGCAGCGCCGTCAGGAAATTCCGGGCATCAGCGAACCGCGCGATAGCCCGCCGCACAGTCGGCAGGCCGGTCCCCGCAGTCCCCGGCAGGCCGGCCAGCCCCGGCGGGCCCGTCCCGGCCGGGCCGAGAAGATCGGCCGGGTCCGGCAGGCCGCCCGACTCCGGCAGGCCAGCCGACTCCGGCAGGTAGGCGGCCGGGCGGCCGTCCGCGTCGAAGGGCGGTACCTGGCTGCCGTCCTCCAGCCGGATGATCGGCTTCGACCTGGCCGGGCCGGGTTCCTCGCCGGGATAGTCCGGCGCTCGCCACAGGGCCAGCTGCTGATGCAGGAAGGCATAGAGGCGCCGGATCCACGCGTCTGGCTGCGCCGCCAGGAACCCGGCGTCAAGGCTGGCCACGAAGGATTCCGGCGTGACCTCGGCGACGCCGATCTCCTCGCGCAGGTACCGCCAGAGGGCAGGCGTCCCGTCGGCAGTAATGGACTCGTGCACGAAGGCGCGGGGCCGGCCTGCCCCGTCCAGCGCGCCCAGCTGACCGGGGGACAGCAGCTCGCGGAGCCCGGCGCCGGCGGCCAGCGCCAGCTCGCCCGCGCGGCCGTAGCCGCCCCCGGTAACGGGGATGAGCTGCCCGCCGGCCAGCGCCTCGCGGGCGCTGTCGAACAGGCCGCGCAGCATGCTGCCCGGCCCGAACCGCTCCGCCGCCAGCGGCAGGCCGCCCAGGACATCGGCCGTCAGCAGCCCGTCATCACGCAGGTCGGTCAGCACGGCTGCCAGCAGCGCGGCGGTCTCGCCGACCAGGAACTGGTTCCAGGGATCGTGCTCAGGAACATTGTCCCTGGCCGGCGTCGTCCGGTACGGCCCCTGGATCAGGAAGCCGAGAAAGGTCTCCTTCTCGGTGGGAAAGAACACCACCAGCGGCGATTCCCGGCACGGCACCAGCCCCGGGCCGTCGATTCCCTGACGCACCGGGAAGGCAATCTCGACCCGCTGGCCGGGCTGGTCAGCGGTCACCAGATCACGGTGCCAGACGAGCCATTCCTGCGTGGCGCCGTCGCGGGACCGCCGGAGCGTGACGCCTCGCCGCGGCGCGGACCGGGCACGGGCGCCGCGGCCAGGCTGGGCGGTGACGGTGCGCTCCAGCACCGCGGCGGGGACCTGGTGCCCGCCGACAGTCACCCGCTCGATGCTCCGCAGGAACAGCAGCGTCCCGAGCCCGAGCCCGGCCAGCGCGGCGGCGATCTCCGCGGTGGCAGCGGCCGGGGAAAGATCGCCCCGGTCGAAGGGAAAGATGAACAGGGTCTCGCCCGGGGCGCCAGCAGGCGCGATGGCAACCGGGCGGACGTAGCTCTCGATCCGGAAATGCTCGCCCGGGCTGTGCACGCTGGGCGTCTGCGTGTACGCGTAGACCGACTTGAATCCGATGCCGAACCTGCCGATCGCCGTCAGGTCCCCGGCCTTCGCGGAATTGCCGACCCCGCAGATGCCCCGGACGTCGGCGTCGGTGAAGGGCCGGCCATCGTGCCGCACCTCAAGGCGATCGTCGAAGAGCTCAAACGCGAGTTCCCGCGCGCCGGCATCCTCGGCATTCTGGATCAGCTCGAAGATGAAGTGCGTCCGGTCGCTGTACAGCTGCCCGAGAAGATCGAGCACGGCCGTGTCCGTGCCGTACCGGGTGATGTTCTCCGCACGGATCTTTTCGTAGTCAGCGGGCACCAGCGACCTCCGCGCGCAGCTTACGGCACGCTCTCGCCGCCCGGCCCAGCCGGAAGAGTCAGCCGGAAGAGCCAGCGGTGAGCGGCCGGGGATCGAAGGTGACCCGGATCGCGGTTATCTTGCCGTCCTTGACGTGGGTCCAGTTGGCGACCGGCAGCGGATCGTCGGTGACCTTCGTGTACAGGTCGAACCAGGTCAGTATGTCGGCCCCGTTGACGAAGGTCTTGCGGATCACGACGTCGGTCATGATCTGCGACATGCCCTGGATGCCCTGGACGCACTCGTCGGCGTTGGCGGCCTGGCCGAGTGGCCCGGTGAAGGTGACATCGTCGGCCAGGATCGAGCGGAATTCCTCGAAATCATGGGCCTTCCAGGCGCGGAAGTAGGTGGCGGCCAGGGCGGCGGCATCGTCCGTCATGATGACGTCCTTTCTCGGCCGGGGGCGGCTGGCTCCCGTCCGGCGGGCATCCGTTGCACAGTCCGGAAACCTGCCCGCCTGCCGCCGGGTGAACCCCGCCGGGCACCTGCGACCCGCCGGGGAAGGATGCCCGGGCAGCCACTTGACACTATCGAATACAAGTTCGATAGTGGTATAATGGGATCGGGGATTACGCAGGTCACGGCGTTTTCCCCGCGCCAGGACGGGGACGGGCTGCTACCCGGTGGCAGGGATACAGCGACAGACACAGCTATTACGAGCACGCCCGGCGCAGTCCCCGGCAGCAGAGCCACCGCAAGCAGCGGCATGTGGCCCGGTAGCTGCGTTATTCCTGGTAATGGCCGGCCAGCGGACGCGGCACCCTGCGGTCCGGGCGTGCTTTCCGGCTCGGATGTGCTGCCGGTGCTCCCCGCGCTGCGGGAACTGCTGCCCGGCGGGCTGCCGCGCGGGTCGGTGGTGGCAACGGGGAGCTGGAGCCTGCTCTGCCTGGTGCTCGCCGCCAGCGCGTCGATCGCCGGGGGATGGTGCGCGATCGCCGGGGTGCCGGATCTCGGCGTGGCGGCGGCGGCGGACGCTGGCCTGGATCCCGGCCGGCTGCTGCTGATCGCGGATCCTGGCGAGGGCTGGCCGCAGGTGGTGGCCTCCCTGCTGGACGGCTGCGAGCTGGTGCTGCTGCGCCCGCCGGCCCGGCCGTCCGCCCAGGTGCGGCGCCGTCTTGAGGCGGTCGCGCGGCGGCACGGGGGTGTCCTGGTGGTGGCGGGGGACTGGGACGGGGCGCAGTGCCGGCTGACCATCGCCCGGCAGGAGTGGACCGGGATCGAGGCCGGCCACGGACGGCTGTGTGCCCGCCTGGTGCAGGTGGTGGCGGACGGGCGGGGCGCGGCCGGGCGGTCGCGGGCCCAGTGGCTGTGGCTGCCCGGCCCGGATGGCGCCGTGGCCGTCGCGGCCGCGGGCATCGGCGGGCCGGCCGCTGACGGCCCGGCCGTCGGCAGGCTGGGACCTGGCCGGCCCGACGCCGGCTGGGACGGGGAAACGGGCGAGGCCATCCCGGCCTGGCGGGGGATGAGCGCCGGATGAGCAGCGCGCCCGGCGCACCGCAGCGGGTGCTGGCCGTGTGGTGCCCGGACTGGCCGCCCGATGCGCCGGACACTGGCCCGGAGGCGCGGGCCTTCGAGCAGGTGATCACCGCGGTGGAGGAGTTCTGCCCGCGGGTGGAGGTGCTGTGGCCGGGGATGTGCGCTATCGGCGCCAGGGGACCAGCCCGGTACTTCGGCGGCGAGGAAGCCCTCGCCGCGAAGATCACGGACGCGGTAGCCGCCCTCGGCATCACCTGCCAGGCCGGGATTGCCGACGGCCTGTTCGCCGCCCAGCTCGCTGCTCGCGTTCCTGCCGGGGCGCCCGGAGTTCCTGCCGGTGCTCCGGCCGGGGCGCCCGGGGTGGTGGTGTCGCCGGGCAGCACTCCCGGGTTCCTGGCCCCTTATCCGGTCAGTGTGCTGGATACCCCCGGGCTCGGCGACCTGCTGCCGAGGCTGGGGATCTGGACCCTGGGGGATTTCGCCAGGCTGCCGGCGGCCGAGGCGGCGAACCGGTTCGGGGCGCCGGGCGAGCGCGCCCACCGGCTGGCCCGCGGCCTGGACCCCCGCCCGCTCACCCCCCGCCAGCCATCGGCTGACCTCTCGGTGCAGATCGAATTCGATCCGCCAGCCGAGCAGTCCGAGCCGGTGGTGTTCGCCGCGAAGGCACTCGCCGAGCGGATGCATGCCGGTCTGGCCGCCCGCGGGCTGGCCTGCGTGCGAGTGCAAGTGCAGGCAACGTACGAGGACGGGCAGGACCTCACCCGGCTGTGGCGGCATGACGGGCTGCTGTCCGCGCTGGCCGTGGCCGAGCGGGTGCGCTGGCAGCTAGACAGCTGGCGCACCGGCCAGGACGCGCGCCGCAGTAGCCCGGGCGCGGGGGATCGGGCCGAGGCCAGCCTGCTCGGCGGGATCACCCGGCTTCGGATGATCCCCGATCAGCTGGTGCGCGACGAGGGCCATCAGCTCGGCCTCTGGGGTGACGCCGTGATCAGCGACCGGGTTGCCCGGGCGGCGGTCAGGGTGCAGACGATGCTCGGGCATGAGGCAGTGCTGCGTCCTGTGCTGGCCGGGGGGCGCGATCCCGCCGAGCAGGTGACGCTGGCGCCGTTCGGCGATTCCAGGGTGCCGCTGCTTCCGGCTGGCCGGCCGTGGCCTGGGCAGATCCCCGCTCCGGCCCCGGCCACGGTCTACCCGGTCCCGCGTCCGGCTCTGGTTACCGACGATTTCGGGATCGCGGTGGGTGTCAGCGGCCGCGCGGTGGTTTCCGCGCCCCCGGTGCTGCTGTCGGCGGACGGCGGTCCGTGGCTGGCGGTTACTGCCTGGGCCGGGCCATGGCCGGTCACCGAGCGGTGGTGGGACGCGGCGGGCGGGCGTCGGCGTGCCCGGTTCCAGCTGGTTACCGAGGACGGGAACGCCTGGCTGGCGGCTGTGCAGGAAGGCCAGTGGCTGATCGAGGCTAGCTACGACTGACGTGCCCAGGCATCACTGCGGTTCCACCGGGAGAACGGCTCCTGTACGTCGCGGGGGGCGTGTGCGAGCGCGGCGTGGTCGGGTTCGGCCGGGGTGACGTGGGGGAGGTGGACGATGATGTCGAAGGCTTCCAGCGGGCTCTGGTCGGAGTAGAAGGTGCCGATTCCGGCACGCTGTTGAGAGGCGGCCCGAACGGTTGCGGCATCGGTCGGCGACAGCCGCCGTAGGTCGGTCGCGAAGGGTCCGTCGTGGCTGGCGGCCATCAGCGCATCGAGGCTGCCGGGCTGGGGTGCTTCCATTGCCGTGAAGAGCTTGCCGGCATAGAAGTCGGCGCCTGTGTTGAGGATGTGGCCGGTCCCCGAGGTCGTGCCGATGACCAGATAGTTCTCGCCGAGCCGATCGGCGAGGTGCATGCCCATCGGCGTTATCGCAGGTATGCCGGGCATGGTGCCGGGCCAGCGTTGAACGTGGCCGTTGTGGGCAGCGAGGATGATCCGGTCCTCCCTGCGTAGTATCCACTCGACCGTGTCCGCGAGCGCGGCATCGCGGGTGAGCATCATCCCCTGCCGGTCGCCGCGAGCCAGCTCTCGGAACATCGCATCGAGGATGACCGTGATGCGCAGCGAACGGAGCGCACGCTCGTAGGCGTCCACGCTCGTCCGCCGAAGGTAGCCGAGGCGCCGGGCCGTCATGCGCGCCGTGAGGTCGGCAAGGCTCGCCGTCAGTGCGTCCCGGCTTTCGGGTGCGAGCTTCCCGTAAGCGGCGATGGCGGCGGGCGCGGAGAACGCGGACGCGGCCGCGAAGGCGGAGGCCGTCTCCCGGATGCATGGCCCGACCGGGGAATCGGGATCGGCCTGCGCGAGGTAGGCGAGCACGGCATCCAGGCCGGGCAGCAGGGACACCATCGAGCCGGGCAGGTCGATCCCGTAGAAGCCAACAGGGACCGCGGCCGCGCGATCGTGGTGGCGTATCCACTCCAGCTGGGTGCGCATCTGCGTCCACAGCCCCATCAGTGACGTCATGCCTTTCGCCATGACCTGGCCGAGCTGGCCATCGCCACCTCGGACCCAGTTGTCGACCAGCCATCCTTCGACGAATCCGGTCTCCATCGCGTAGGCGCTGAACCCGTGCCGTTCGACCAGGTAGCGCAGCAGGCGGTGGCGGAGCTGGAAGAACTCGCGGTCGTAGTGCGCGCTCTCGCCGATCGCCACCACCCGCGCGTCGCCGATCGCCTGGCCCAGCCATTCGAGGTCGTCCAGTGGCTCGGTCGGATCGAGCGTGCGCAGCCGCATCAGCGCCTCGTCACTCAGCCGGGCCGTCGAAGTTTTGGCGGTCATCCCTAATCCTTCCTGTGCCTTCACTACATCTGGTACACACCGGCTGCGCATCCTTCACCAGGCACGCTACGAGCGGTCGCCGTCCGGGCCGTCACCCGAAGGTGCAACATGAGGTGGAATCTTCCGCGGGGGCCCGGCACCAAGGTGCTGCCGGGACCTGGGCGGCCGCCGCGTGCAACCGGTCCAGCAGCGCCAGCGCCCGGCTGCCGTATCGAGACCAGCCCGTTCGGACGGGTAGCGGACTGGTTGTGAAGGGTGAAAGAATTTAGCTCGAACTTCGAATGTGTTTTCCCATACGCTTCGTTTTGTCGGTCCCCTTCGTTACTGTTATCTAAGACGGATTTGGCCAGGCGAGTACTCAGGGTTCAGGTGCTCAGCGGAGGAGGTGAACCGGTGCCGGCAGATATGGGTGATGCTGGGGGCGCGGGTGCCCCGCAGGGCCTGTCGTGGTCGTATGAGATGGATTTCGGTGCGCTGATCGCCGCGATCACCGGTGCCGATCCGCCGGACCCGGATGCGCCGTCCGCGGACCCGCGCTCGGCCGCCGGATGCTGCCCCGGCTTCCGCTGCCCCGTCCTCTGCTGCCCAGCCGCCGGCCGGGCCGCCTGCTGCGGCCCCGGCAGACGCGGGATCGGTGCCCGCGCGCCCCGGCCAGCTCCCCTGCTCCGGGCTCGGCGGAGGAGGAGGCGGCGCAGGAGGCGATCCTGGATGATCTTGCGGAGCTGGATGCGCGGGCTGCGGCGGAGGGCCGCGCAGATGGCGGGCGGGTGCCGCTGGCGGCGGTGGCGGGGCGGGTCGCTGAGCGGCTGGCGCCGGGCCCGGACCTGGCCGCGTGGCTGGCCACCGCGCCGCCCGCCGGCCTGGGTGACGGTGACCTGGCGGCGGTGGCGGGGTCGTGGCGGCGGGTGGCGTCGTGGGCGCAGGCCCGGGAGCTGGCCGCGGTCGCGCAGATCACCGCCCGCGCCGCGGCCCGGGATGAGAACGCCGCCACTGGCGCTGACGGGCTGTCCCTCGCAGGTCACGCGGTCCGCGGCCGCCGAGGTAGCGCTGGAGCTGACGATGTCGCAGTACGGCGCGTCGGCGTGGGCGGACCTGGCCGTGCAGCTGGCCTGGCGGCTGGCCGGCACCGGCGCGGCGCTGGCCGCCGGGACCATTGACCTGGCCCGCGCCCGGCTGATCGCGGAGGCCGCCAGCCCGCTCAGCGACGAGACGGCGCGGGCGGTGGAGGCGCGGGTGCTGCCCGCGGCCGGGGGGCAGACGACCGGGATGCTGCGCGCGGCGCTGCGCCGCGCGGTGATCGCGGCGGACCCGGCGGGCGCGGAGGAACGCCGCAAGGACGCGGAGCGGCGGGCGCAGGTGGTGCTGTACCCGGACCAGGACTGCACCGCGACGCTCGCCGGGCAGCGGCTCCCGGCCGTGCATGCCACCGCGGCGATGGCCCGGATCAAGGCGATGGCCCGCGCGCTGAAGGCATCCGGCGCCGGCGGCAGCATCGACCTGCTGTCCGCCCAGATGTATCTCGGCCTCCTCCTCGGCACCCTCCCGCTCATCCCGCCCCCCGACGGCATACCCCCCGGCCCGCCCGGCGACGGCGATCCGGCCGGACCGCCCGGCGATCCCGGCTCCGGCCCTGGCGGCCCGCCGGACGATCCCGGTAAGGAACCCCGCGACGGCCCCTGGGGCGGCCCTGATGATGACCCCGGCGCGGGCCCGGCCGGCGACCCCGGCAGCGGCCACCGTGACGACCCCGGCGCCGGCCCCGCTGATCATCCCGCCGCGGATCCGGCCGGCAGCGACCCGGCCGGGGATGTGCCGCCGCCCGGGGACCAGGACGCGCCCCGCGACGACGATCCCTGCCCCTGCCCCGCCGCCGGCCCGCCCGGCCCTGGCGGGTACAGCGACGCCGACCACGATGATGACGGCTGGCCGGCGCCGGACTGGCCGGGCCTGCCCGCGGTCATCCCGGCCGCGTTCACCCGCCCCGGCAGCGCCCCGGTCCCCGGCGGCCGGCCCGTCACCGGCCTGCTCGATGTCTCGCTGCCCTGGCCGGTACTGGCCGGGATCTCCGCCGGGCCGGGTTACCTGGGCCGGATCGGGCCCATCACCGCCGCGCAAGCCCGCCACCTCGCCGCCGCCGCCGCCCGCGACCCCGGCACCGGATGGCGGATCATCGTCACCACCACCAGCGGCCACGCCCTCACCATCACCCGCATCCCCCGCCCCCGCAGCCATGACCACCCGCCCCGGCCAGGCACCCGGCCAGAACCCGGCGCCGAGCCGGCACCGGACCCGGTGGCGGGACAGGACCGGACGCCAGGACCAGGCCCGGCGCCTCGATAGGGCTGGTCGGCCGGGTCACCCTGACCATCCCCGAGGACATGCTGGCCCACCCGCCCCCCTGGCCGCGATCAGGACCGGGACCAGGATCAGGAGCAGGCCCGGACCCGCCCGGCGGCATCCTGACCCGGGCACTGCAGGCCGCCGCCACCGCCGCGGCCCGCGCCCGCGCCGCCACCGCCGCTGACGCCGCCGCCGGCGGATGCGCGCACACCGCCGCCAGCGCCGGCTACCGGCCCCCGCCACGGCTGAAGGAATACATCGCCGCCCGCGACCTGACCTGCCGGTTCCCCCGCTGCCGGCAACCCGCCTGGCGCGGCGACCTCGACCACACCATCCCCTACGACAACGGCGGACTGACCTGCCACTGCAACCTCGGCGGCCTCTGCCGCACCCACCACATCCTCAAGCACCACCCCGACTGGAACCTCCGCCAGACCACCCCCGGCACCTTCACCTGGACCACCCCAGCCGGCCGCACCCACACCGCAAACCCCGACACCCACACCGGATAGGAAGCCCAGCGGAGTGCCCGGGTACAGGACGGGCAGCAGCCCGGCGGGCGGCCAGTAGTGCAAGGCAGGGACGGCCCGGAAAGGGGGCTGCCAGGGCAGGCGGCAGGGAGGAGGACGCGGGCAGTGGGGTGGGCGAAGGCGACGGGCGGCAGCCCGGCCATGAAGAGCGGCCGATCAGCCAGCCAGGCATGCCGGCCACGAGCGAATGGGGGTCACAGCTCGTGGGCTGGGATAACCCGCCAGTGCCATGGCAGGAGTTCGAACGGCGGTTGTCCTGGCGCAACTCCGGCAGCCGCGCCTCAGGCAATCCCGGCCCAGACAGCCCCGGCCCAGACAACTCCGGCCCAGGCAGCCCGAGCCCAGACAACCCCGGCCCAGAGCAGCCCCGAGCCCAGGCAACCCCGGCCCAGACAGCCGGGAAGGCAACAGTAGCGACCGCGACAGCGGCCGCTATGCCAGCGCTGGCGAGGTAGCGGCGCGTCGGCTACGGCCGGTAACCCGGCTGCCGGCCCGGCCCGCTGAGCAGACTGAGCCCGCTCAGCCCGCTGAGCAGGCCGATCCCGCTCAGCTAACCGAGGCCGCTCAGCAAACCGAGCCGGCGTGGGCAGAGCTGCACTGCCACTCGTCTTACAGCTTCCTCGACGGCGCGTCCAGCCCAGCAGAGCTGGTCGCCGAGGCGCTAAAACTCGGCCTCACGGCGCTAGCCATCACCGACCATGACGGCATGTACGGAGTGCCGCAGTTCGCCCAGGCGGTAACTCGCGTGAAAGAGGCGGGCGGCACCGGGCTCCGTACGGTCTTCGGTGCCGAGCTCAGCCTGGACCTGCCCGGCGGGCAGGGCGGCATCCCCGACCCGGCAGGAAGGCATCTGCTGGTGCTCGCCCGTGACCCGGACGGGTACCGGCGGCTGTGCCGGGTGATCAGTGCTGCGCAGGTCGCCGGAGGAGAGAAGGGCCGCCCGGTCTACGACATAGCGGAACTCGCCGCGGCGCACGAAGGGCACTGGCTGATCCTCACCGGCTGCCGCAAGGGCGCGGTACCCGCCGCCCTCGCCGTCGGCGGCCTGGGCACGGCCGGCCAGGAGGCGGCTGCCAGGGAACTCAGCGAGCTAGCGGCCATGTTCGGCCGGGACAACGTGGTAGTAGAGCTGACCAGCCACGACCAGCCAGCCGACGACGAGCGGAACGACGTGCTGTTCGAGCTGGCCAGGGCCACGGGAACAGCAGCGATCGCCACCAATAACGTGCATTACGCCGACCCGGCCCGGGCCAGGCTGGGTCAGGCCCTGGCCGCGATCAGGGCCCGCCGGAGCCTGGATGAGATGGACGGCTGGCTGGCCGCCTCCGGGGCCGCCTACCTGAGATCGGGCACCGAGATGACTACGCGGCTGCGCAGGTATCCCGGCGTGTTCGAGCGCACCATGGAACTGGCCAGCGACTGCGCGTTCGATTTCAAGGTGATCGCGCCGAAGCTGCCGGACTACCCCCTGGCCGAGGGCGAGACCGAGGCGGGCGTGCTGCGCGAACTGGTCGCCAGGAAGGCGCTAGAACGCTACGGGCCGCCGCATTCCGAGCGCGTGTCGGGCGCCTACCGGCAGATCCAGCGCGAGCTAAAGGTGATCGAGGAACTCGAATTCCCCGGCTACTTCCTGATCGTGCACGACATCGTGCAGTTCTGCGAGGACAACGGCATCCTCTGCCAGGGCCGTGGTTCAGCAGCCAACTCGGCGGTCTGCTATGCCATCGGCATTACCAGCGTTGACTCCGTTCAGCATGGATTGCTGTTCGAACGGTTCCTGTCGTCGGGCCGGGACGGCCCGCCGGATATTGACCTGGATATCGAGCACCGGCGCAGGGAAGAGGTCATCCAGTACGTCTACCGCAGGTACGGCCGGGGACGGGCAGCCCAGGTCGCCAACGTGATCTCCTACCGGCCGCGGATGGCGCTGCGCGACGCGGGGCGGGCGCTCGGCTACTCGCCGCAGGAGCAGGATCAGTGGGCACGGCAGGTCGGCCCCCGGCAGTACGGCCCCGGCCAGCCGATTCCGCCCGGCTCGGGTGTCCCCGAGGCCGTCGCCGGCCTGGCCGGGCAGCTGCAGCGGCTGCCCCGGCACCTGGGCATTCACTCCGGCGGGATGGTGATCTGCGACCGGCCGGTGGGGGAGGTGTGCCCGGTCGAGTGGGCGCGGATGCCCGGCCGCACGGTGCTGCAGTGGGACAAGGACGACTGCGCGTACGCCGGCCTGGTTAAGTTCGACCTGCTCGGCCTGGGCATGCTGTCGGCGCTGCGGGACTGCTTCGAGCTGGTCGAGGCGCACTACGGCAAGCGCTGGAGCCTGCAGTCGATTCCGCAGGAGGATGCCAGCGTCTACGCGATGCTCTGCGAGGCGGACACGGTCGGGGTCTTCCAGGTCGAGTCGCGCGCCCAGATGGCTACCCTGCCGAGGCTGCGGCCGGGAAAGTTCTACGACCTGGTGATCGAGGTCGCGCTGATCAGGCCAGGCCCGATCCAGGGCGGCTCGGTGCACCCCTACATGCGGCGCAAGCACGGCGAGGAGCCGCCGGACCTGCCGCACCCGTCCATGGAGCATGCGCTCGGCAAGACCCTCGGCGTGCCGCTGTTCCAGGAGCAGATGATGCAGATCGCGATCGACTGCGCCGGGTTCAGCCCGGACGAGGCGGACCGGCTGCGGCAGGCGATGAGCTCCAAGCGCGCCCCGGAGCGGATCGAGGAACTGCGCCAGCGGCTGCTGGACGGGATGGCGGAAAGGGATATCCCGCTGGCCGTCGCCGAGGACATCTACGACAAGATCCTCGCCTTCTCCAGCTACGGGTTCCCCGAATCGCACGCGATCAGTTTCGCCTACCTGGTCTACGCGAGCGCCTGGCTGAAGTGCTATTACCCGGCCGCGTTCACCGCCGCCCTGCTGCGTAACCAGCCGATGGGCTTCTACGCCCCGGCCAGCCTGATCAGCGACGCACGGCGGCACGGCGTGCAGGTCAACGGCGTCGACATCAACGCCAGCGCGGTCCTCGCGACACTGGCGGGCAAGGAAATCTCATCAACCCAGATTTTCAACGAGCAAGCCCCGGACCAGCCGTCCATCAGGCTCGGCCTGTCCGACGTGCGGAACCTGGGCGCCGCGGCCGCCGCCGCCATCGTGGCCGGGCAGCCGTACGCCGGCCTGGAGGACTTCGCCCGCCGCACCGCGCTGCCGGTAGCCGCGCTGGAGGCGCTGGCCATGGCGGGCGCGTTCGGCTGCTTCGGGATGGGCAGGCGCGAGGCGCTGTGGGCGGCAGGCGCCGCTGCCACGATCACCGCCGGGCAACTGCCGGGCACCACCCCGGGGATGGCCGCGCCGCCGCTGCCGGCCATGACGGCGGCCGAGGAAACCTTCGCCGACCTGTGGGCGACCGGGACCTTCGGTACCCACCCGATCGAGCACATCAGGGAAATGCTCGCGGAGCGCGGGGTGGCGCCATCGTCGGCGCTGAAGACGGCACCGGACGGGTCCGCCATCGTGGTCGGCGGGCTGGTCACGCACCGGCAGCAGCCGGGGACGGCACGGGGGGTGGTGTTCCTGAGCCTGGAGGACGAGACCGGGATGGCCAACGTGATCTGCCCGCCGGGGGTATGGGAACGGCACCGCCGCCTGGCGATGGACGCCAACGCGCTGCTGGTGCACGGCCGGGTGGAACGCTTCGAAGGGGCGGTCAGCCTGCTCGCCACCAGGCTGCGGCGGCTCCGGGTGGTCGCCGCCGCCCGCAGCCGCGACTTCCGCTGAGCCCCCGGCCGCCGCCCGGCCAGCCGGGCTACCCCCGTCGGCCGCAACCGGCGGAGGCAGCGCCGCGGAGGCGCCGGCCGGACGCGCCGGCGTCGATCATGATCGATGCGCTGCTGGTCCCTCCGTGGCGAAGGCGTCCAGCTCGGCGGCGATGCCGGAAGCCTCAGCCGCGCCGATTCTTTCGGCAGGGGCCTGGTAGCGGTGGGCTGCGTCAGGCTGGCGGTGCCCGGTGGCGCGTTTCCGCCTTGGCGGCCGGGCTGTCCGCCGGGTGGAACACACCGAGCACTCGCATCGGGGCCGCTACGGTGTTCTCCAGGCAGTGCAGCTGCCGGGGCGGCAGGTGCACGCAGCTGCCAGCGGACAGCGCGTGATCGGCGCCGTTCAGGTGCAGCACGCCCGTTCCCTCAAGTATCAGCACCAGCTCGTCATACGGGTGGCTGTGCTCAGGCGCCCGGCCGGCCGGGATCTCGCCCAGGAACTGAGTGGCCACCTCGCAGCCCTGACCGGGGCCGAACAGGACGCGGAAGCGGCGGTCTCCCGTTCTCTCGACCTCGCAGTCGTCCAGGTCGCGGGCCCGCGGCGCGGCCCGATCCGGCGGCTCGGCATGGCCGGCTGCCGTGGCGCCGGCCGGACCGCCAGGCTCCGGTGCCCCGGCTGGCAGGGTGACCGCATCAATCCGGAGATCAGCGGGGCCTGCTGCGTTAATCCGGTATGTCAGGTAAGGCGGGATCCACAGTCCCCTGTCCGCGTCGAGCGGCAGGCCGGCCTGGCCATCGCCGTCCAGCCGGCCGTGCCCGCTGATCACGAACCACAGCTCGCCGGCTGATCCGGCGGTGCCGTCGAGCAGCGCGCCCGGCGGGATCTCGGCGAGCCGCCGGACGAGGCCAGGCCCGGCCCGCCCGGTGTCCAGCAGCGTCCGGACCCGCGCGCCGCCCGTCATGTGGTCGACGGGGATGTCGGCGGTCAGCACGACCGGCCCGGCGGTCATGCCGGCTGCCCGGAGCGCAGCGGCGCGGGCCGGTGAGCCGCCACGGAGCTGAAGCGGGCCCGGACGCCGGCCAGGCCACCGGGCGGTGTGGCGTGGTGGCCGTTACCGGGCACGTTGCCGTTCCTGGGCTGGTCAGCGGGAGATTGGCTCATTAAGAGCAAAATTTAGAACTAAGCCCGCGGCAGGTCAACGTCCGGCTCCGCCTGGGTGCGAAACGGCGGCTGCACTACTCCCATGATCAGGTGGCCATACCGGGCCGGACCAGCCCGTCGCAGAGCGCTCGAATGTGCTCGGGCCCGACGCCGCAGCATCCGCCGATGAGCTGCACCCCGCGGTCAGCCCAGCCGATCGCCTCCCGGAGATATTCGTCGGGCGTCAGCCCGTCGAAGACCCAGTTCGGCGGCTCCCAGCTACCCGTCTCGGCGTAGACCCCGATGGGCCCGGCGAAGTGACCGCGGATGATCTCGATCGCGTCCAGGGTCACCTCGGGATCGGCGTGCATCACGGTGACCGCGGCCGGCGCCGGGTCAACCAGGCCGCTCAGCAGGTTCTCGAAGCTGTCACCGTCTCCCAGCTCAGGAAGGGTGCCGAGAGTGCCGTCGTCGAGGCGGCACGGACTTATGCCGAGCCAGACGGGCAGCCCGGTCTCGGCGGCGGCTTGCTGGGCAGCGCGGCCGTAGCCCTGGGCGTCGATCATCTCCAGGGCGATGAGGTCGACGCCTGCCTCCGCCAGCAGTTCCGCCTGCTCACGGAAGTTGGCCAGGTTAGGGAAGCGGGGATCTTCGGCGGCCGGGCCCGGAAGCGGCCGGCCCATGGCCCCGGAGTCCATGACTATCGGGGAGAACGATGACATCGAGCCGGCCACCGCCACCGGGCGGGTGGCTGCGGCCTCGCGGGCCCGCTGCGCCGCACGGACGGCACTGCGGTTGGCCTCGGCCACGCGGCGGCCGAGCCCGGCGGGCTCCAGGGCCGCCCGGCTGGCCGCGTACGTATTGGCGATGATCACCTCGGCGCCGGCCCGGATGTAGGCCTCGTGGACACGCTGCACCACGTCGGGCTGCTCCAGGTTCGCGCGAGCGCTCCACGCAACGTCGTCCATCGGCACGCCCTCAGCCTGCAGCTGACTGCCAGTACCGCCGTCGATGATCACCAGCTCACCGGCGGCGAGCCGCTCGAAGATAGCCTCGGCTACGCCCATTCCTTGCCCCTCTCCAGCTGCCGCGTCTGGTGACTCAGGGAGCGCCGGGTGCGGCGCGGGCTGCGCGATCGGAGCGCCAGCACCATGCCCGCATCGGCACGTCGATCTCCCCGCCGTCCGGGAACCGCTGCTCCAGGGCCGCCCGCGCATGGGCCAGCCGTGCCGCCCTGTCATCCGGGCTCGCGGTAATGACGGCGCTGTAGGTGGCCAGCATGGCGACCATGTCGCTGATCGTCATCGGCCGAGTGAACCCGAACGACGCGGTCTCGGCGTTGCCGAACAATCCCGTGTCCGGCAGCGCGATCTCACCGCGCCGGGATCCGGACCGGGCTACGGGCTGGTCCGCCGCCGGAGCGGTCTGGTTCCCGTCAGCCCGCCCCCACCGCATCCAGTCGGCTTCGCGCACCCAGCCGGCCTGGCGGTCGCGGCCGGTCCAGATCGCGCCGAAGCGGCCGCCGCCGCGTAGCACCCGCCCGATCTCCGGGATGACCAGCTCGGGATCCATCCAGTGCCACGCTGATGAGACGAAGACGCCGTCGGCGCTGGCGTCGGGCAGCGGGATTGCCTCCCCGCGGCCCTCGACGACACGAACATCCGGCGAACGAGCAAGCAGCACGGCCCGCATCCGGCTATCGGGCTCGACCGCTACGACCTGCGGGACCTTGCCCGCCAGCACCCGCGTGAGCAGGCCAGTGCCCGCGGCGAGGTCGACTGCGACCTGGCAGTGCGCTGGCAGCAGCCAGTCGACAGCGGCGCCCGGCGGACTCGGGCGCAGCCGGTCGTAGTCGCTGGCGATCGCCCCGAAGGACATCGAGCGCTCCGCACGGCTAGCCACACCTGGCACACTAGCCGCCGCGGCGCCGGGGGAGGCCCGCGTTCCAGTGCCCGGCCGGTGACCTCGCTGCGGGAACGGCGCTCGCGGCCTGGCCGGCTCTCAGAATCTGTGCGTGGCTGTGCCGTTGCCGGGACGGCTGCCCGGGTCCTCTGTTCCCCGCATGACGGTTACCACCGCGAGCAGCGCTGACAGCGGGGCGACCAGCGCGATGAAATCAGCGGAGGTGAGGTCACCCAGGGCGTCAAGGGCTCCGGCGAATCCGGTAATCAGCACGGCGACGACGACCAGCCCCCATCCGTTCAGGAACAGCCGTAGCGTGAACGGCGGCGCGGCCGTCACGTCCGGCACGGCGGTAACGGACTTCGTCCCGCGGTGCTGCATCAGGCCCTCGCGCACCCGCACGGTGACCGCCAGGTCGCCTGGCTGGTCAGCGATCAGGAGCAGCTCGTCGGGATGGGCCGGGTCCGGGGACTGCGCCACCGAGCCGCCGCCGGCCGCCCACGACACCACGGTCCGGCCGTCGGACGGCCGGACGCGGTACCGGGCCTGCTCGCCGGTGACCACGGTGTCCGGTCCGTCGATGATCACCGGCGGCGCTAGCCCGGGACCGGCGGCGGCCCGGACTTCCTGGGGGGCGGGCACCGGGCCGCCGTGCCCGTTCGCCGGGGTACCGCCATGGCCGTTCGCCGGGGCACCGCCGTGCCCGTTGGCCCCGGCACTGTCGTGTCCGTTCGCTGCGTGCGCCGCCATGCCTGGCTCGCCTGCTTCGCCGGTCACGATGAACTGGCGGCGGGCCAGCAGCGCGGCGAGCCGGATCTGCCGGGCGTGCACGCTCCAGGCCATCGCCACTATGGCACCGGCGAGCCCCGCTGCGCCGAGCCCGAGCAGGCCGGCCACCACGGGGTGACTGGCGCCAACTGCTACTGCCTGGATCATGCTGGTATTCAAACATATAATCGAATAGACGGGAAGCCCCGTCTGCGCGCTGGCCCCCGGGCGGGCCGGGTAGCGGGTCGCCGGGCGCTGATCCGGATATCTTCAGCTGGCCGAGCCGTGGCCGCGGGCAGGCCCGAGCACCTCACTGAAGAGGCCGAGCATGGACTGCCATGACCGGCGGTCCGCCTGCAGGTCATAGCCGAAGCCGGGAATGGTCAGCTGATCGGCCGCCGGATTGGTGAAGCTGTGCTTGATCCCGCCGTACAGTTCGAGCCGCCAGTCGGCGACGCCGGCCTCGCGCATTTCTGCCTCGAAGGCCAGCCGCTGCTCGGGTGCGGCGAACGGGTCCTCCGTACCGCAGCACATCAGGACGCTGGCGCGGATGTTCGCCGAATCGGCGGGCCGGGGCGGGGTGAAGCCGGGGTGGAAGCCGACGACGGCCTTGACGTCGGCGCCGGCCCGGGCCAGTTCGAGCGACACGACGCCGCCGAAGCAGTACCCGATCGCGGCGGCCCGGCCGGCGTCGGCGGCATCCTGGGCGAGCAGGACGTCAAGGCCGGCCCGAGCGAGGCGCGCCGTCTGCTCCGGATCGGAAACGAGCGCGCCCATGCGTTCCTGCGCCTGCTCGAAGGCAGGGCCCTTGCCGTCTCCGAAGTAGTCCAGCGCGAAGGCGATGTAGCCGAGTGCTGCCAGCCGCTCGGCGATCCCCTTGGCGTGCTGGTCGAGCCCGGAGCCTTCGTGCGAGACCAGCACGGCCGGGCGCCTGCCCGGGAACTGGTCGTCGAAGGCCAGGTGGCCGACCATGGTCCTGCCCTCGGCCCGGTACGGGATGTCCTCGATATGCACACTGTCCTCCAGAGCCGGAGACCTGCCCGGGCTGCGCTCCTGGCCGGCTGCGGAAGCACTGCCGGAAGCGGTCGCAGAGCTTAGCCGGCGGCGGGTGAGACGAACTCGGGTTGGTCGAGTTCACTTCCGAGGATGCCGGAAGGCCGAGGATGGTGGCTATGGCCTTGGCTACGTCGTTCACGGGGTTGTTCTCGCTGCGGCATCCCATTGCGCTGGCGCCGATGGGCGGGTCGGCCGGTGCTGCGCTGGCGGCGGCCGTCTCTAACGGCGGGGGCCTCGGGCTGCTGGGCGGCGGCAATGGTGATCCGGACTGGCTGGCCCGCGAGTTGCCGGTTCTCGCGGCTGGCACTGACAAGCCGTGGGGCATCGGCTTCCAGAGCTGGGCGGTCGATGTCGGCACCGTCGAGCGCGCGCTGGAGTACAACCCGGCGGCGATGATGCTGTCCTTCGGCGATCCCCGCGCCCTGGTCGGGCCTGTCCGGCGGGCCGGAGTGACGCTGATCATCCAGGTCACCGATCTGGAGGAGGCCCGGCACGCGGTGGACATCGGTGCCGATGTCATCGTGGCGCAGGGCACGGAAAGCGGCGGGCATGGCGCCCGGCGCGGGCGGTCCACGCTGCCGTTCGTGCCGGCCGTGGTGGACCTGGCCGCGCCGACGCCGGTGCTGGCCGCCGGCGGGATCGCCGACGGGCGGGGCGTGGCCGCGGCGCTGGCTCTCGGTGCCGCCGGGGCGCTTGTCGGGACCCGGTTCCAGGCCACTGTCGAGGCACTTGTCGATCCGTCGATCAGCAAGGCGATCCTCGAGGGACACGGGGAGGACACCGAGCGCAGCACGGTGCTTGACATCGCCCGGGGCTCGCGGTGGCCGTCGAAGTACACGGGCCGGACCCTCGGTGACCCGATTCTCGATCAGTGGCGCGGCCGGGAAGCTGAACTCGCCGCGGACGCCGATGCCAGGCGGGCGTATCAGGATGGGGTGGCGCGAGGCGAGCTGCGCACGCCGGTGTGGGCCAGCGAGGCCGTTGATCTCATCAACGACCTGCCGTCCGCCGCCGATCTCGTCGGCATCCTCGCGGCGCAGGCCGAGGACGCGCTGGCCCGGGCGGGCAGGCGCTGACCGACCTGCCCTGTCCGCGGTAGCGGGCGCAGCCGGGCATCGCCGCCACGGGCCTGACCAGGCTGTGGCGGTACCCGGAGAGCCTGCCGAACCGGGCCGGTCGTGCTAGCCGTACGCGGAGATCGGTGACCGCACCATGGTCCCGGCGCTCGCGCGCGGCGAGCATCGGGGTATGACCTCGGCGACAGGGCGCGCAGCTCCTGAAGGCAGGTAGGCGATCATGACTCAATACGGCACATGGGTTAGCTATGGCGGCGCCGCCAGGGTGGGGCTCGCCCTTGTGCTGCTGGCCGCCGCGGCAGGCCTGGCCCACGCGGGAACCCCGTTGCTTGAGATCCGATTGGACCAAGTAGTAACTTTAAAATATTTGAGAGCGTACCTCACGCCTAAAACACCCAGCACATGATGGGAGGATGACAAGATGACCATATGGTCTAGGCAATCGGAACCAGGCGAACCAGAATACGCGACACGGGAAAGTCAGCATAAATACACAGTAGCCGAACATATAAACGATGCCCAGCTACTGCTAGCACGGCCTAGGGACGAAAACCTTACAACAGCACACGACCTGGCAACCACTCACGCGCTTATAGCAATAGCGATATCGCTTCACACGATAGCGAAAACAATGAGTGGCAAGACGACTGAAAATAGACCTTAGCCCATTCCCTAACCCCCAATTGGTACGGCGCGATTTGTCGGACGCCAAGGACCTAATCGCCGTGCAGCGAGGGGGCGTAGGAGATACCGACGATCAAGCCATCCTGGGTGAGAAGCCGGGCCACCGTCTGTCCCCACGGCTCGGTGCGTGCCGGGTGCAGCAGCTCGAAGCCTGCGCGCTCAAGCTCGCCGCCGGCCGCTGCGACAGCTGCCGCGTCTTCGACCTCGAACTCGATTGATGCCTGCGGGATCACCCGGCCGGCGGGCCACCTCGGCGTGCCGAAGCACGCCTCGGCCGCCTGCGAGAGTGGCCACACGCCGAAGTGCTTGCTGCCGGGAATGCTCTCGCTGGAGTAGTACTCGTCGGCTTCATACTTCTCCAGCGGCAGGCCGAGGGCATCAATGAACAGCTTGCGGCTCGCCGGCGGGTCAGCGGCGACAACCGACATGCTCGTGATGAAGAGAACGTTCATGTGTCGTACTTTGTCAGACGTGAGCGAGTACGCGGTCAAGCGGCCGCGGAACCCGGCTGAGATCAAGCGCGCCCGCAAGCAGGCGCGCGTAGTGGCTTTTCCGGCCGGACCGGGTTCCCATGAACCGGTGAAGCTGCCCCTCGAGACTGCGCCGCTGCTGCGCGGGCTGCTGCTGGAAGATGCGCAATGACCGGATCTCGCCCTGAGCCGCGATGATCTGCTCGACCGTGGCGACGCCGAGGGCGCGGATTAGCTCGTCCTCCAGGTCGGCGGTGCACACGTAGAAACCGAGTGCTTCCAGGCCGGCGCGGGAGATGCCGGAGCCGAGGCCGGCCCGCTCCAGAGCGCGCCGGAAGTAGCCTTCTTCGGCGGCATCGCACAGGCCAGCCAGCCTGACGCCGAGCCCGCGGGGGCCGAGCAGTTCCACGAAGCGGCCGACGTTCGTCGCGCCTGCCATCCGGACGATGGAGATGCCCTCGGCGCCGAGCGCCCGTCCGCGCCGTTCAGCCAGGACTTCGAGCGCGGCCTGGTCGCTCATCCCCTCGACGAGTATGACCGCCCGCGAGTTGGCGAAGGCGGCCAGATCGAAACGGCTGACCGTCATCAGATCAGGCTAACGCCCAGCCCGGCCACGCCGCGTGGCAGCGTCGCGCGGATTCGGCATCAAGGGAGCCCAGAAGCTGCAGGTTAGGCTGGCATTGGCAAGGCGGGGGAGTGACGGCGCGAAGAGAGGCATGGCCATGGCCGACGAACTGGACGCACTTATCGCCGCGCTTCCCGATGGCCGGGTGATTGCCGATCCGGACATCATCGAGTCCTACCGGCGGGACCAGACCGCGGTCGTGGCGCCCGGGAAACCGCTATGCGTGGTCGCCGCGCGCTGCACTGCCGAGGTGACGGAGACAATGCGGTGGGCAAGCAAGCACCGCGTTCCGGTGGTGCCGCGCGGCGGCGGAACCAGCCTGGCCGGCGGCGCGTCAGCCATCGACGGTTGCGTAATGCTCTCGATGACCCGGATGGACCAGATCCTGGAGATGGCCCCGGATGACGATTTCGCCGTCGCCGAGGCTGGCGTGCTCAACGCGAGCCTGGACCGGGCGGCGGCAGCGCACGGGCTGATGTACGCGCCCGACCCGTCGAGTTACGAGATATCGACGATCGGCGGCAACCTGGCGACCAATGCGGGCGGCCTGCGCTGCGTGAAATACGGCGTCACCCGGGACGCCACGCTCGGGCTGGAGGTCGTGCTGGCCGACGGCAGCGTGCTGCGGACCGGCCGCAGGACGATCAAGGGCGTGGCCGGCTATGACCTCACCAGCCTGTTCGTGGGCTCGGAGGGAACCCTCGGGGTGATCACCTCCGCGACGCTGCGGCTGCGTCCCCGGCCGTCCGCGCCGCCCGTCACGCTGGCCGCGAGCTTCCCCAGCTTCGGCCTGGCGGCCCAGGCGGTAACCGCGATCCTGCGAGCGCGGTTGCAGCCAAGCCTGCTCGAACTGCTCGACCGGGCCACGCTGCGGGCCATCGACGACTGGAAGCACCTTGGCTTCGGCGACTCCGTCCATGCGCTGCTCATCGCCCAGGACGACAGCGACGACTCGGTCCGCCGGGCCGGGATCATGCGGGATATCTGCATCGAGCACGGCGCCCTGCTGGCTGACGTGTCGGCGAGCGAGGCGGAGTCGCGGCAGCTACTCGACATCCGCCGGCTCTCTTACCCGGCGATCGAGCGGCTCGGCGCGACCCTGGTCGAGGACGTATGCGTGCCGCGATCCCGGCTGCCGGAGATGGTGGAGTGCATCGAGCGCGCCGCGGACCGGCACGGGGTCATGATCGCCACGGTCGCGCACGCCGGCGACGGCAACCTGCACCCGGTCTTCGTCTTCGACCGGGGGCTGGCCGAGGGCGACGTGCCGCCCCCCGTCTGGGCGGCCGCGGACGAGGTGTTCCGCGCCGCGCTGGGCATGGGCGGCACCCTGACCGGCGAGCACGGCGTCGGCCTCATCAAGCGGCAGTGGCTCGCCCTCGAGCTCGGCGAGGACTCGCTGCACGTGCACCGCGCCATCAAGAACGCGCTCGACCCGACCGGCATCCTGAACCCCGGAAGGGGATTCTGACATCCGGGCCAGGCCCTTCTCCCGGGGTCAGGTCCGGACCTACTCCCGGGCTCTGCCGGGGCGGAGTACTCCGGCGGCCAGGGCTACCTCGCGGTAGGCCACGGCGAGGTCGGCCAGCGAGGCATGGGCGTTGAGCCCGCTGGGATTCGGCACTACCCACAGCTGCGCGCCGGAGATGCCCTGGCGTTGCCGGCCGACGCCCGCTTGCGGGCGGCCGAATGCTACCCGGTACGCGGTGATCCCCAGGATCGCGACTACCGCCGGCTTGACGCGCGCGGCCAACCGCTCCAGGTTCCCCGCGCCCGCGACCAGTTCGGCGGGAGTCAGCTCACTGGCCCGGGCGGTTGCCCCGGCGACCAGGTTGGTGATGCCGATGCCGCGGTCCAGCAGCAGGGCCCGGTCTTCGTCCGCGAACCCAGCGGATGCGTCGATCAGGTGGTCCACGATTCCCGCCCGGAACAGGGCCGGATAGAAACGGTTTCCGCGCCGCCCGAAGTGGGCCTGCACCGCTGCAGTCAGCAGCCCCGGGTTGATGCCGACGAACAGCAGCCGGGTAGCCGGGCCGAGCAGATCGGGCAAGGTGGCACCGCGAAAGGACTCCAGCTCGGTTCGGGTGAATCCCATGAGCGCAGGCTATGGCCTGACGTCAGTGGTGGCGGGGGAGTCATTTCCGGTAACCTGAGGGCATGACGGGCTGTGGCATCCTCCTCCTTACCTGGCCGCGCTGACAGCGCCCAGGCAGGACAGTCAGCGCGGCCGCCCCTCGTTGGTGAGGGGCTTTTTCGTTCCCGGCACAAGCCTTGAAGAGGATGCGATGAGCGAGCATGTCACCACCGGCCAGGTACCGCAGCGAGCCGGCGGCACGGACGCCGAGCTGCCCTTCAGGTATGACGCCAGGCTGGCCAACGAGATCGAGCTCGGCTGGCAGGACCGGTGGGAGGCCGCCGGGACCTTTCACGCGCCGAATCCCGTAGGGCCGCTGTCCGACGGCTTCGGGCAGGCGGCCGGCCGGCCGAAGTTCTACGTGCTCGACATGTTCGCCTACCCCAGCGGCGCCGGCCTGCATGTCGGCCATGCGGTCGGTTATATCGGCACCGACGCGTACGCGCGGTACCTGCGGATGACCGGGTATGCGGTCCTGCACCCCTACGGCTACGACGCGTTCGGCCTGCCCGCCGAGCAGTACGCGATCGAAACCGGGCAGCATCCGGCCATCACCACCAAGATCAACATCGAGATCATGCGCCGGCAGCTGCGCAGGCTGGGCCTCGGGCATGATCCCCGCCGGGAGATAGCGACCACCGATCCCGGCTTCTACCGCTGGACCCAGTGGATCTTCCTGCAGATCTTCAACAGCTGGTTCGACGAGGATCAGGACCGGGCCAGGCCGATCGCGGAGCTGATCGCCGAGTTCGAGGCCGGGACGCGAGAGCCGTCCGGCCCGGCCAACCCGGACGGGAAGCCGTGGGCGGAGCTGGACGAGGTGACGCGCCGCCAGCTGGCGGATGGCCGGCGGCTGGCCTACATCTCCGATGAGATGGTCAACTGGTCCCCGGACCTGGGCACGGTGCTGGCCAACGAGGAGGTCACCGCCGACGGGCGCAGCGACATCGGGAACTACCCGGTCTACCGGCGGCCGCTGCGGCAGTGGATGCTGCGGATCACCGCGTACGCGGACCGGCTGCTGGCCGACCTGGAGCCGCTGGACTGGCCGGAGCCGATCAAGACGATGCAGCGGAACTGGATTGGCCGCAGTGACGGCGCGATGATCAGCTTCCCGGTGGCCGGTACTCCGGCGGCCGAGCCAGCCGTGATCACGGTCTTCACGACCCGGCCGGACACCCTGCCGGGCGCTACCTACCTGGTGCTGGCGCCCGAGCATCCGCTGGCGGGCAGCCTCGCCGCCGCTACCTGGCCGGACGGCACCCCGGCGGCCTGGCGGTTCGCCGACGGGCCGGGCCGTAGCGGAGCCGGCTGGTCACCGGCAGCGGCGGTGCATGCCTACCGGGAACGCGCCGCGACGATGGGCGACCGGCAGCGGACCGGCAGCCGGGACAAGACCGGCGTGTTCACCGGCTGCTACGCCATCAACCCGGCCACCGGCGGCAAGATCCCGGTGTTCATCGGCGACTACGTGCTGATGGGCTACGGCACCGGGGCCATCATGGCGGTCCCGGCGCACGACGAGCGCGACCTGGCGTTCGCGAGCGAGTTCGGCCTGCCGGTCACCGAGGTGCCCAGCCCGGCTGGCGAGGCTGACCCGGTCGAGGCGGCCATCACGCGGCTGGAGCGGGACGGCCACGGGCGCCGGCAGCGGACCTACCGGCTGCGGGACTGGCTGTTTTCCCGGCAGCGGTACTGGGGCGAGCCGTTCCCGATCGTCTACGACTCCCTCGGCATGCCGCGCGCGCTCCCGGCGGACCTGCTGCCGGTCACGCTGCCGGAGATGACCGAGTTCGGCGCCGGGCCGCCGGACGGCGGTACCGGCGATCCGCTGCCGCCGCTGGCCAGGGCGGGAGACTGGGCGGAGGTCGAGCTGGACCTGGGCGACGGCCGCCGGACCTACCGGCGCGAGCTGAACACGATGCCGCAGTGGGCCGGATCATGCTGGTACTACCTGCGGTACCTCGACCCGGACAACGACACGGCGCTCGTCGACCCGCAGATCGAGCGGTACTGGATGGTGCCCGAGGGAGCGGCACCCGGCGACGGCGGCGTGGACCTGTACGTCGGCGGCGCGGAGCACGCCGTGCTGCACCTGCTGTATGCCAGGTTCTGGCACAAAGTGCTGTTCGATCTCGGCCATGTGTCGACCAGGGAGCCGTTCCGGCGGCTGCTCAACCAGGGATACATCCTGGCCGACGCCTTCACCGACGAGCGCGGCAGGTACGTGCCGGCCGCGGAAGTCGAGCCGCTGGCCGACGGCACGCACGGCCGTGGCGGGCGCCCTGTCACCCGCCGGGCGGGAAAGATGGGCAAGAGCCTGAAGAACGGCATCAGCCCCGACGAGATGTACGCCAGGTACGGCGCGGACACCCTGCGGCTCTATGAGATGGCGATGGGCCCGCTCGACGCCGATCGGCCGTGGCAGACCGACGACGTCGTCGGCGTCTACCGGTTCCTGCAGCGGCTGTGGCGCAGCCTGGTTGACGAGCGGACCGGCGGCCTGATCGTCGATGACAGCGCACTGGACGAGGAGACGGCCCGGCTGCTGCACCGGACGGTGCGCGCAGTGCGCGAGCATTTTGCCGCGCTGCGGTTCAACGTCGCCATCGCCCGGCTGCAGGAACTCGCCAGTCATGCCAGCCGGATCGCCGCGGCCGGGGAAGCAGTGCCGCGGGCGCTCGCCGAGCCGCTGGTGCTCATGGTCGCGCCGCTGGCCCCGCATATAGCCGAGGAACTCTGGGCCCGCCTCGGGCACGGGGAGTCCGTCAGCCGGGCGGCTTTCCCCGCCGCCGACGAGGCGCTGGCGGCCGAGCCGGCTGTCGTGCTGCCGGTCCAGGTGAACGGCAGGGTCCGGTTCAGGATCGAGGTCCCGCCGGAGGCCAGCGAGGAGCGGACGATCGAGATCCTGACCAGCCATCCGGACTACGCCCGGCAGGTCGGCGATGCCCCGGTCGAGCGCATCATTGTCGTCCCCGGCCGTATCGCCAGCGTGGTGACCCGCGAGCCCGGCCGCCGCCCCGGCGGGCCATGACAAGTCAGCCGGCTGCGGGCCCGCCGGCCCGCCGCTCGCGGTGATCGACCAGTGCCGCCAGGTCGTCGAGGGTCGCGGCCGTCATCGGCGCGCCGGACTTGCGGCCCTGGCCGGTCCGCCGCCAGCAGACGAAGCCGAAGCCGTCGAATCCGCCTTGCAGGATGTAGCCGGGATAGGCCTTCATCCATGCGCCGACGTCGAGGCCGAACCGCCGGCCGTCTAACCGCCCGGCATCGAGCGACGGCCCCGAGATCCACCCGCCGACATCGCCGAACACCAGGCCATCCGCGCCCTGGCCGTCGTCGTTCAGTGACTCCATGACAGGGATCCTACATAGAGCGGGCTACTGCGGGCTAGTATCCGCTTAAGCCCGCAAGAGTCGGCCCCGGTAGTCAACAGCCCGAACCTGCCGGCTTAGCGTGATCATGTGACGGTCGACCATGAGGGCGAACTAGCTCTCTACCTGCAGATTGCCGCGATCCTGCGTGCTCAGATCGCCTCTGGCAAGCTGCAGGTCGGTCGGCCGATCCCGTCCGAGATGACGATGGCACAGCAATATGGCGTATCCAGGCTGACTGTCCGGAAGGCCGTCCATCTGCTGCGTGGCGAGGGACTGGTCCGGCATGCCGTGGGCCGCGGGACGTTCGTGCAGCCGCCGCCGGCTCCGGAGTCCTGACGCGGCGGCTCGCTAGCTGAACGCTCAGGCCGAGCCTGGCTGCAGCTCGCCGTCGATGGTCAGCTCGACCTGCCCGGGGTAGAAGCACAGCAGGCCGGCAATTCCCTCGGCCGAGGGAATCGGCGTCTCGTAGCTCCAGGCCAGGTTCTCGTGCACTTCGTCGCCGACGACGGCCGACCAGTAGGAAGCCTGGCCCTTGAAGGGGCAGGTGGTTTCCAGGCTGCTGGGCCGGAGCAGGTCGGTGCGAATGTCCTCCCGCGGCAGGTAGTACCGGGTCGGCAGCCCGGTCTCGTCGAGAAGCACGGGATGGTCGGTCACCGCCAGCTTCTCGCCGCCGAGCGTTACCTCGAGATGACTGCTGGCCGGGGTGATGGTGATCTTGTGTCCTGGGGGCATGCCCTGGTCAACCCGGCGACGACCGTGATGATTCCGGTACGTCAGCGCCCGGCGCTGCGGGCGGAGCCTGGACCGTCAGGTCGAGCCGTTTCCTGGTCCGCGGGCCAGCCGGACCCGCACGCCCGCCGCGTAGTGGCTGAACGTCCCGCCCTTGATCTCGAAGCTCCAGGCCGCAAAGCAGGCCAGCCAGGCGGCTGCGGCGGCGATCGCCGCGGACTGGTACATCCGGCGGGTTCCTCCTCGCGTCGGTCTCTGCGGGCCGCCTGCTGGTGCATCCGGCCTTTCATTCCATAGACAATGGCGGCAGCGGCCGGCGGCTGGCCGGCGGCGGTACGAATAGCCAAATCCGGATGAACAGAAGCCGTTTCCGGGAGCCCGTCCCGGCATGCCTGGCGGGCCGGGCCCCGTGGCGTGACCGCCGCTGGTATGGGAACGTTGCCGCTGTGAGCGTTTCCCCTCCTCCGGCGCTGGGCTCATCCGGCCAGGTCCTCACCGCGCGGGTCTCCATCCGCCTGTGCACGGTGCTGGCGCTCTGCTGGGCGCTGCCGGGTACGGTTATCGGCGGCTACATCGCAGCGCGGTACCTGACCGCCGGACCGGCTGCGCCGGGCGGCGGCGCGGTGACCGGAGCGGGGCTGCAGGTTCTGCCGCGGGGCAGTGCGCCCAGTGTCTCGTTCGTCTTCCTGCTGGTCTTGTTGTCGGCGGTGCTCCTCCTCGCGCCGCTGGCCTTCGCCGGGCTGATCTACCTGCGCGGTGCGCCTGCGCCCGGCCGGCGGCGCTGGCGAGCCGCGTGGCTGGGCGCTATCGCGGCGGGCGCGGCGGCCGAGGCCAGCTGGCTCTGGCCGGCTGATCAGCAGACGCTGCGGGACCTGGCGCCGGGCACGATCCCGCCGTGGAGCTCGCTGAGCATGCTCCTCGGCCACCTGGCCGTCGGCATCGCGATGCTCGTGATCCTGCGCGGCGCATCCCGCCAGCGCGGCTGACCAGACACCGCAGGGCCGGGAGCACCGCCGGCCGGGAGGACGGCCGGGCCGGAGCCGGTCAGGAAGAGGCTGCCCGGAAGCTGTCCAGCAGGTGGTCGAGCATGCAGACCTGGCGCTGCGGGGCAACCCGGCCCGGGTACAGGACCCGCTCGGCGCTCAGCCCGTCGATCAGCACCACCAGCTGATGGGTGGCGAAGTCGAGGTCGAGGCCGTCGGCCAGCTCGCCGAGACGGCCGGCCTCAGCCAGATGACCGCGCAGCCGGGCGCAGAGGTTGTCGAACTCCGAATGCTGCAGGTCCCGTAGCCCGGGCGTGCCGAGCGCCCGGCCCCAGAAGCTGATCTCGATCTGCGCTTCAAGATCGCGCCGCTCGTCGATGGGCAGCGCCTCCAGCATGACCACCCGCAGCGCGTCCAGCCCGGAGCGGCCGGCCGCGAGGGCATCCATCCGCGTGATCACGCGGCGATGGGACATCAGCAGCGCGGAGCCGAGAATGTCCGCCTTGTCATCGAAGTAGTGCGCCAGGATGCCGCGTGAGCAACTAGCCTCGCGCGCGATGGCGGTGATGGTTGCCTTGGCGAGCCCGTCGCGCGCGATCACCCGCCAGGTGGCGGACAGGATCTCGTCTCGTCTGGCGTCCCAGTCGACGATCTTCGGCATGGTCCTCGGGAGCAGGCGGGGATACGGATAAAGCGGCGGTAAATGGCCAGGCCTATTTTTTTATCGGACGTCCGTCTAACATCCTGCTTAATGTACCCGAAGGGTCCTGCCGAGCTCAGCGGGGACCGCGCGCAGCTCGTCAGCTACAGTCGCCGCCTGCTGGACGACGGACTGGCCGTCGGCAGCGCTGGCAATATGAGCGTGCGAGTGGGCGCCCGGGGAACGGATTCCGGCCCGGGCACGGTGTTCATCACCCCTTCCGGGGTGCCCTACCGGGACCTGCGGCCCGAGCAGATCTGCGAGGTCGGCCTGGACGGCTCGGCGATCCGGGTGCCCGCCACCGTGTCCTCCGAGACCCCCATGCACCTCGCGATTTACGCGGCCACCGACGCGGGTGCCGTGGTTCATACGCACTCGCCCGAGGTGATCGCGCTGTCCTCGGTCTTCGATGAGCTGCCCGCCATCCACTACGCGATCCACGCGCTGGGCGGCCCGGTCCGGGTCGCGCCGTATACCCGGTTCGGTTCGGACGGGCTGGCCAGCGCGGCCACGGCGGCGCTGAGCTCGCGCCGGGCCGCGATCCTGCAGAACCACGGCGCGATCTGCTACGGCCGAGACCTGACCGAGGCGTACGAGCGCGCCCTGCTGCTGGAGTGGCTGGCGCGCACTTACCGGCTGGCCCGCGGGCTCGGCGAGCCGAAGATCCTCACCGCCGCCCAGCTGGCGGAGGTCGCGGCCGAGGCCAGCCGCCGCCGTTACGGTGAGCCGCCCGCGGAAGTACGGCGGAGCAGCGAGTGAGTCCCGCCGGGCAGGCCCGCCCGCCGCTCGGCCGGGTCGTGACGCTCGGCGCTTTCATCCTGGACGTGCTCGGCCGGCCGGTGGAGTCGATCCCGCCCGGCCAGGGCAGCGCCGTCCTGCAGGAGATCCGCGCCACCGCCGCGGGTACCGCCGCAGGCCCGGCCGTCGACCTGGCGAAGCTCGGGGCGCGCGTCAGCGCCATCGGCGCGATCGGCGACGACGTCATCGCGGACATCCTCACCGCGATCCTGCGCAGGCACGGGATCGACACGGCGGGCCTCGTCCGCAAGCCCGGGATCCAGACTGCCGCGACCATCCTGCCCATCAGGCCAAACGGGGAACGCCCCGCACTGCACGTGCCCGGCGCGATGACCAAGCTCCGGCCAGCCGACATTGACCTCGCCCCGGTGCGGGCCTGCGACGTGCTGCTGCTCGGCGCGCCGGACGCGGTCGGCCCGGTCGGCGGGGACGGGCTGGGCGCCGTGGCCGAAGCGGCCAGGACCGGCGGCGCGACGATCGTCATCGACACGCTCAGGCGCGGCAGCCCGGCGGACTTCCGGCGGCTGGGCGGCCTGATCGGCGTGGCGGACTGGTTCTGCCCGAACGACGATCAGCTGCGCGGCCTGACCGGCCGGGCCGACATCGCCGACGCGATCGGCGACGTGCTCGCACTTGGTACCGGCGGCGTGGCCGTCACCCTGGGCGCCGACGGCTGCCTGGTCACTGACGGCGACGGCGGGCTGGTGCACCTGCCGGCGCCGCCGGTCGACGTGGTGGACACCACTGGCTGCGGCGACGGCTTCGACGCGGGCATGATCGCCGGGCTGCTGCTCGGCTGCGGGCCGGCCGACGCGGCGCGGCTCGCCACCGCGTGCGGCTCGCTGGTCGCCACCGGCCTCGGCTCTGATGCCGGGATCACCAGCCTGGACGATGCGATCGAGTTCCTGCGCCGCGCCGAGCCCGAAGCGGCGGCGCGCATCGAGAAGAGGAGTGCGGCATGGCTGACCTAGCGGAGCAGGTGACCGGCGCGGACCGGCGGGCAAGGTCGGCCGACCTCGGCCTGCGCGAGCGGGCGGCGGCCGTCATCCCGGGCGGTATGTACGGCCACCAGAACGCGGGCCCGCTGCCGCCCGAGTACCCGCAGTTCATGCTCAGCGGGCGCGGGGCCCGAGTCACTGACGTCGACGGCAACGAGTACGTCGACCTGATGTGCAGCTACGGGCCGGTCGTGCTCGGGCACCAGCACCCGGCCGTCGAGGCGGCCGCCAGGGCGCAGGCCGCGCTGGCCGACTGCCAGAACGGCCCAGGGCCAGTCATGGTCGAGCTGGCCGAGACGCTCGTCGCCACCGTCCGGCACGCCGACTGGGCGCTGTTCGCCAAGAACGGCACCGACGCCACCACCGCGTGCTGCACGATCGCGCGGGCGCAGACCGGGCGCAAGCGGATCCTGCTCGCCCGCGGCGCCTATCACGGCGCCGCGCCGTGGTGCACGCCGCGGCCGCCGGGCACCACCCCGGAAGATCGCGCCAACCTCGGCTACTACGCCTTCAACGACCTGGAATCGGCGCGCGCCGCGGTCGCCGAGGCCGGCGACGACCTGGCCGGGATCCTGGTGAGCCCGTTCCGGCACGACGCCGGCTTCGACCAGGAACTGGTGGACCCGGCCTTCGCCCGGGGGCTGCGCGAGCTGTGCGACGGCGCCGGCGCGGCGCTGATCCTCGACGACGTCCGGTGCGGCTTCCGGCTCGCCCTCGGCTCCAGCTGGGAGCCCATCGGGGTGCAGCCCGACCTGTCCGCGTGGAGCAAGGCGATCGCCAACGGCCGCGCGCTGGCCGCGATCCTGGGCAGCGACCGCTTCCGCGGCGGCGCCCAGCAGATCTTCATCACCGGCTCGTTCTGGTTCTCGGCCACCCCGATGGCGGCGGCTATCGCGACGATCGGCGCGCTGCGCTCGGAAGGGGCGGTCGCCTCGATGGAGCGGGCCGGCACCGCGCTGCGGGACGGCATCCTGGCGCAGGCGGCGGCCTGGGATCTCGCGGTGAACTACACCGGGCCGGTGCAGATGCCGTACCTGACCTTCGCCGGCGACCGCGATCACGAGCTGGCGAGCGTATTCGCCGCCCGGGCGATGCGCGGCGGCGCCTATATCCACCCGCGGCACAACTGGTTCGTGTCCGCCGCGATGACCGATGACGACGTAACCCTGGCGCTCGCCGCTACCGACGAGGCGTTCGCAGCCGTCCGCAGGCGGCTGTCCACGAAGTGACACCCCGCACCACTGTCATGAGGAGGGCCAGCATGTCCAGCACAACAGGGGAGCCGATCGGGCCGACGCCCGGCACCGCAGTCGCCGGTGACCCGGAGGAGGCAATCATTGAGCGGGCCGGCTACAAGCCGGAGCTGAGGCGGTCGCTGAGGTACTTCTCGATGTTCGCGATCGCGTTCTCGATCATCTCGATCACGACCGGCATCTTCCTCAACTACGCCTTCGGCCTGTCGTACTGGGGGCCGGCGTCGATCTGGACCTGGCCGATTGTCGGCGTCGGTAACCTGATGATCGCGCTGGTGGTTGCCGAGCTCGGCACCCGCGTTCCGCTGGCCGGGTACGCCTACCAGTGGAGCGCGCGGCTGGTGAACCCGACGTACGGCTGGTTCGTCGGCTTTGCCGGCTTGCTGTACATGGCTGTCGGCGGCGGTGCCATCATGCTCGGGATCGCAGCACCGCTGCTGCTCAGCGAGTTCAACGACACCACGCCGAGCCCGCACCTGGTGCTCGCGGTGGCCATCGTGCTGATGCTGGCACCGGTGGTACTGAACATCATCAGCATGCAGGTGGCGGCCAGGGTCAACAACGTCGCGGTGTTCACCGAGATCATCGGGACCGTCGTCTTCGGCGTGCTGCTGTTCGTGCTCTGGGGCGTGAAGTCCAAGCCGTCGCCCTATGGCTTCGGCATCCTGACGAACACGACGTCGGTGAATCACAATCCGGTGATCTACTCTTTCGCGCTGGCTGGCCTGCTCGGCGCGTTCACGCTGGTGGGGTTCGAGCTCGCCGCCGACATGTCCGAGGACGCGGTCAATCCCAGGCGAAGCGTGCCGCGCGCGGTCATCTGGGCGGTGGCAGGCTCTGCGCTGCTCGGCATGGTCGCCCTGATCGGCTTCACGGTCGCCATCCCCAACCTCAGGGCGGTCGAGGCCTCCCCGCTGCCGTTGCTGACGATCGCGGACTACTGGCTGCCGTCCGGCCTGGTGAAGGTGTTCATCGCCTTCGTGATCTTCTCGATGTTCGCGATCCTGGTGGTAGGCGCCGGTGCGCAGGCCCGCCTCGCCTACTCGATGTCGCGCGACAACATGCTCCCGTTCTCCGGCTCGCTGCGGAAGATCAACCCGGGCACCCAGACGCCCATCGTCGCGCTGCTGGTCTTCGCGGTCATCGACGTCGGGGTGATGATCTACGGGTACTTCCAGGCCAGCGCCTTCGCCACCCTGGTCGGCGCGACCGCGATCATCCCGTACATCATCTACTTCCTCATCACCCTCGGCTACGCCCGCAGGCGGCGGACGCTGGACAGCCTGCCGGGCGATTTCTCGCTCGGGCGATGGGCGAAGCCGGTGATCGGCTTCGTGCTGGTCTACAGCGCGCTGATCATGTTCGTGCTGTCGGTGCCGGGACCGTTCCATGCCTCGGACAAGGTCGTGCTGTACGGCTTCATCGTGGCGGGCCTCTGGTACGTGCTGGCCCTGTTCTGGCGGCTGCGGCGGGGAACAGCCGGGGTCAAGCCGATCGAGGACTTCGTCGACTAGCCCCGGCACGCCAGGCCAGCGGCGCGCGCGCTCTTTCCGGGACTGCGCGCGCCGCCGGCCGCCGCCTCGGCGCATATCGTGTCCTGGGACTACTACCGACGAGGCGGGGCTGGACCGTGCGAATAGGCGTGAACGTGCCGAACTTCGGGCCCGGAACCGATCCCGGCGTGCTGCGCAGCTGGGCGCAGATGGTCGAGGGCCTGGGCTTCGACCTGCTGATGGTGTCCGACCACATTGTGGTGACACCCGATGTCGCCGAGCAGTACCCGGCGCCGTTCTACGAGCCGTTCACCACCCTGGCCTGGCTGGCCGGCCTCACCAGCCGGGTCAGGCTCGGAACCACGGTGCTCATCGTGCCGTACCGGCACCCGCTGCTGGTCGCTCGGATGGCCGCCAACCTTAACCAGCTCAGCGACGGACGGCTGGTCCTGGGCGTCGGCGTCGGCTGGGCCCGGCAGGAGTTCAGCGCACTCGGCGTTCCGTTCGGCCAGCGCGGGAAACTTACCGACGACTACCTCTTGGCAATTCGCGCCGCCTGGGACAACGACCAGGATTACGGCAGCGGGCAGATACCGCTCTGGGTCGGCGGCAACAGCGACGCCGGGCTGCGCCGCGCGGTGCGCCTCGGTGATGCCTGGCATCCGCTCCGGTTCACCCTCGGCTGGCTACGCGAGGCGCTGGACCGGATGGAGTCCGTCGCGGCCGGGCAGCAGCGGCCGGTACCTGCGCTGGCCCCCCGCATCGCGCTGCGGCTCACCGCGTCGCCGATCACCGATGCCGGGCGGCTGGCCGGCGAGGGCACCATTGACCAGGTCACCGGCGATCTTGAGCAACTGGAGCTGCTCGGCGCCAGCACAGTCGTGCTCGACCCGTTCAACGGCGACCCGGACGAGACGTATCATCCGGAAACGGCCTGGCAGGCGCTGGCGACCGTGGCCGCCGGCCGGCACCAGCACGCACTGACAACCGAACGGAGCATTGATGACAGGCGATGACGAACGCTTCCTGCGCCGGGCTGTCGAGCTTGCCGCCGCGGGCCGGGCGGCCGGCGACGCGCCGTTCGGATCGCTGCTCGTCGGCCCGGCTGGCGCCGTGCTCGCCGAGGATCACAACACCGTCCTGTCCGACGGCGACATCAGCGCGCACCCCGAGCTGAAGCTGGCCAGATGGGCGGCCCGCGAGCTGGATCCCGCCACCGCGGCGGCCACCACCCTGTACACCAGCTGCCAGCCCTGCGGCATGTGCGCGGGCGCCATCGACCGGTCCGGTCTCGGCCGCGTCGTCTTCGCGCTCTCCAACGAGCAGTTCGAAGGCCTCCAGCCATCCGGCGGCTTCCCGCATGTGCCCCAGGAGGGCCCCGCGCTGTTCGACGAAGCGCGCGCCGCGGTCGAGGGCTACTACCACTAATCCAGCACCGCTTGGTCGCACGCCTGGCGACGCACGCGCATCCCGAGTCCCGCCGCAGACGGATATGTCACTGCTGGCGCCGGGTCATCGTAGCCCGAAGATGCGGGCGGCGTTGCCGCCCCAGGCGGCTGCCACCTGGGCGTCGGTGCAGCCCGCGTCGAGCAGCACCTTCTCCAGGGCGCGGGCGTTGCGCTCCACGCCCGGCACGCCCGGCCAGTCGGTGCCGAACACCATCTTGCCGGCCAGCCGCCGCAGGGACCGCCCGTAGTAGTCCGGCAGCCGCTGCGGCGGGAGCCCGGAGACCTCCAGCCAGACGTTCGGCCGGGACAGCGCGGTGAACGCGGCCGCCTCGTACCACCAGCCCCGGCCGCCGTGCGCCAGCAGGACCGTCAGGCCGGGGAAGTCCCGGAACACGTCATCGAGCAGTACCGGGTCGGCGTAGGCGTTGACTGACCCCGAGAACGTCGACGTGCCGCAGTGCACGATCACGGGCAGTGCTCGTTCTTCCGCCCAGGCATAGGCCGGGTAGAGCATCCGGTCCCTGGCCTCGAACCCGCCGTGCACCGGATGGATCTTCAGCGCGATGGCGCCGAGTTCCACCTGCCTGGCCAGCTCCGCGGCCACCGGGTAGTGCAGGTGCGGGTTGAGGTTGGCGACCGGCCGGAAGCGGGCCGGGTTGATGGCGGCCAGCGGCAGCACGTCCTCGATCGGCTGCGTCCCGGTCACCTTCGGGCTGTACTCGGTGAACAGCAGCACATGGTCGGCGCCCTGGCGGGCGAAGTGGTCGTCGATCTGAGCCGGGCGCGGCGTGCCGTCGGCGTCGAACAGCTCGCCGATCGGCACGCCGCCGCCGAACGTGCGCACCCACTGCTGCCAGTCCGGCGACAGGGTCGGCAGCCGGGCGACGTGCACGTGCGCGTCGACGAGGAGCTTGCCGTCGATCATGCCGGCTCGCCCTGCCGGACCGCCGGACCGGGCATTCCGGCGCCGGCCGCGAGCTGCTCAAGCGCGTGCTCGCGGAGCCGGAAGCGCTGCACCTTGCCGGTCGCCGTCAGCGGGAACTCCGGCAGGAACAGCACTCGTCTCGGCCGCTTGAACGCCGACAGCCCGGCCCGGCAGAACGTGATCAGCTCATCCTCGGTCGGCTGCGCGCCGGCCGCCACGACGACGCAGGCTACCGGCTTGTCCAGGCCGTCGCTGTCCGGGATGGCGACGACGACCGCCTGCTCCACGTCCGGATGCTCGCGCAGCCTGGTCTCGACCTCACCGGGCGAGACCCACAGGCCGCCCGCTTTCAGCACGTCGTCGCTGCGGCCCAGGCAGGTGTAGAAACCTTCGGCGTCGCGGGCGTAGATGTCGCCGGTGCGCAGCCACTCACCGCGGAACACCCGGCGGCTGACCTCGCTGCGGCACCAGTACCCGGTGGCGACTGAATCGCCCTTGACGTACAGGCTGCCGGGCTCGCTGCCCGGGACCTCGTTGCCGTCGGCGTCCTCGATCCGCAGCTCATACCCGGGAACGACCTCGCCGGTGGTGCCCGGCCTGACCCGGCCCGGCCGGTTGGACAGGAAGATGTGCAGCGCCTCGGTCGACCCGATGCCGTCCAGCACCTCAAGGCCGAACCGGCCGGTGAAGCGCTTGTACAGGTCAGCCGGGAACGACTCGCCGGCGCTGACGCCGAGGCGCACGCTGGCGAACGTGTCCTCGGGCAGGCCGGCCGCGAGCATGGCCGCGTACGCGGTCGGCGCACCGAAGAACAGGGTGGGCTGGGTGCTGGCGAGCACGCTGGCCAGCCGCGCGGGCGTGGCCCGGGCGCGGTCCAGGATCGCGCGCGCGCCGACCGAGAAGGGGAAGGTCATCGTGTTGCCGAGGCCGTAGGCGAAGAAGAACTTGGCCGCTGAGTAGCAGACGTCATCCGGCCTGATGCCGAGCACCTCGGACCCGTAGGTGACCGCGGTGGCGCGCAGCGATCCGTGCCGGTGCATGGCCGCCTTCGGGGTGCCGGTGGTGCCCGAGGTGTAGAGCCAGAACGCCGGGCTGTCGGCCAGCGTCGGCGCCGCGTCGCGCGCCGCCGCCAGGTCCGCGGGGCCGGCCGCGGCCAGGAACCCGCGCAGCGTGCGCACCCGGGCGGCGGTCCGGGCCCGCGACGCCGCGAGCAGCGGCGCCAGGTCGGTGGTCTCGCCGTCCACGGCGACCTCGCGCAGGCCGGGCAGGCCCGCGGCGCCGGCCGCGGCCGCGCCGAACTCGCTGCTGACCGCCAGCAGCCGGGCCCGGCTGTCGCCCGCCAGCGCGGTCAGGTCCGCGCTGGTGGCCATGGTGCTGACCGGGACGGGCACCGCGCCGATGTACAGGCCGCCGAGGAACAGCGCGAGCAGTTCCGGGCTGTCGGCCATGCACAGCAGGATCCGCTCCTCGGCCCGGATGCCGGCCGCGACCAGTGCGGCGGCCGCCCGCCAGGCGAGATCGTCGAGCTCACGGTAGGTGACGTCGGTGGCCGTGCCGCCGGCGTCGATGGCGGTGACGGCCACCCGGTCCGGCGTGGCGGCCGCGTTCCGGCCGAGCAGCCAGCTGGCGGCATTGAACAGCTCGTCGGCGCTGGTGGCCATCTGCGCTCAGAACCTGACGTAGTCGTACTCGACCGGCAGGTCGTTGATGCCGACGCCGGGCGGCGCGATCCAGCTGGCGAACTCGCCGGGCTCGTAGTGCGGCAGCATGAGCGCGGCGACCCGGGCGCGGTCTTCCGGCGTTGGCAGCCAGCCGTCGGCGCGGCGTTCCCACTCGGCCGGTTCCAGCAGCTCGCCGGCCGGGCTGACCGAGTGCCCGGCGAAGGCGCCGACCTTCCGGTTGAAGCCCTCGTGCGGGAGCGTCAGCCGCTGCTCCAGCCCGGCACGGGCGAACTCCCGGTTCCAGCGCCGGATCCCGCGCGCGCAGTCCTCCATGTACTCGTTGCGCAGGTCGAGGTTCAGCGCGGTCAGCAGCGGCACGGTCCGAGTCCCGATCGCCCCGTCGGTCACCACCGGGATGTCCATGGTGGCATCGGCCAGCAGGTGGTCGTCCTTGCGCCGGGTCTCCATCCAGCGGCCCTTGAGCCCGGCGGTGTAGTAGGAGGCCACGTTGGAGGATGTCTCGGACCCGAACAGGTCGAGCGAGACGGAGAACTGGAAGTTCAGGTACTTCTGGATCACCGAGAACGGGATGCCGCCGTGGTCCCACAGGTCGTCGGTGCCGTGCGCCGCCAGCAGGGCGGCGGTGCGCTCGACGGTCCGCTGCACGCCCGTGGTGCCCACGAACATGTGGTGGGCCTCTTCCCTGAGCATGAACTCACAGGTCCGGGCCAGCGGGTCGAAGCCGCTCTCCTTCAGCGTGCCGAGCTGGTACTTGCCGTCCCGGTCGGTGAAGTAGGTGAACATGAAGAACGACAGCCAGTCGGTGGTCTCCTCGTTGAACGCGCCGAGGATCCGCGGCTTGTCCAGGTCACCGGAGTTGCGCTGCAGCAGCTGCTCGGCCTCGTCCCGCCCGTCCCGGCCGAAGTAGGCGTGCAGCAGGTACACCATCGCCCACAGATGGCGGCCTTCCTCGACGTTGACCTGGAACAGGTTGCGCATGTCGTACAGGCTCGGCGCGGTCAGCCCGAGGTGCCGCTGCTGCTCGACCGATGCGGGCTCGGTGTCGCCCTGGACGACGAGCAGCCGCCGCAGGTCGGATCGGTACTCGCCGGGCACCTCCTGCCAGGCGTCCTCGCCCAGGTGCTGGCCGAAGCCGACCTGGCGGCCGGGGTTGCGCTCGGACAGGAAGATGCCCCACCGGTACTGCTCCATCGGGACGCGGGCGAAGTTGGCCCAGCCGTCCCTGCCGACAGCGATTGCCGTGCGCAGGTAAACATCTTTGGTTGGAACGGATGGTCCTAGGCTGGCCCACCAGTCGAGGAACTTGGGCTGCCACGACTCCAGGGCGCGCTGCAGCTTCTTGTCCGTGGCCAGGCCGACGTTGTTCGGGATCCGCTCGCTGTAGTCGATGACGCTCACCGGGCCGTCGGGCGCGGGCGCGGCTCCGGTGATCTCGCCCTGGTCAGGGTCCGTTCCGGTGATCTCGCCCCGGCCGGTGCCCGGGCCGGCCCGCGAGGTTGTCCCGGTGTGCCTGATCCCGGTGTGCCTGGTCGCTGTCAGAGGTCGCCGTCATCTCAGACTCGCTTCCTGTCGTAGTCCGCGCGCTGCCCGGTCCCGTAGCGGCTCAGCGCACCGCGTGGCCCGGCGGCATTGGGCCGCTGGAAGATCCAGTTCTGCCAGGCCGTGAGCCGGCCGAATATCTTCGTCTCGCTGGTTTCCGGGCCGGCGAAGCGGAAGTTGGCCTCCATGCCGGTCAGCGCGTCGGGGGAGAAGCTGGCGCGTTCCTCGACCACCAGCCGGATCTCATCGTCCCAGTCGAGCCCGTCCAGGGCCTCGGTGACCAGGCCGAGCCGCATCGCGTCGGCGGCGGCCAGGTCCTGCCCGGCGGCGGCCGCGGCGGCCGCGGCGTCGGGGGCGCTGCCGAGGAACCTGACCTGCAGCCGGCTCAGGCCGCTGCTCATCGGCAGCAGGCCCGCGTTGAAGTCGTCCAGCCGGAGCACGGCGGGCGGTGCCGGGTCCTCGTCGTCCTCAAGGATGCCGTCCAGCATGTACTGCCGGTCCGCGGCGAGTGCCACCTCCAGCAGCAGGCCGGCGAAGCAGCTGCCTGGCTTGATCAGCGCGATCAGGCTCCTGGACGTGGTGTCGAGGCGGCGCAGCGTCCGCTTCCAGTACTGGATGATCTCGTTGACCAGCCAGTCGTCGGCGTGCGCGAGCAGCAGGGCGCCGGTGGCGGCGACGGCGGCCGGGTCGCCCCGGCTGGTCAGCAGCCAGGTGCCCAGGTCCGGCTCGTTGACCCGCAGCCGCAGGATCACGTCGTCAAGCTCGCGGACGGCGGCCAGCGCCCACGATGCGGCGCCGTCGGCGTGCAGCGCGGCCAGGCTGTCCGGCGCCGCGCCGGGTCCGGCGATCATGATCGTCGCCGTGCCTGCCTGCCGGTCGACCTCGACCTGCAGGTGGTCGTAGTAGGTCACGTCGCCATCAGCGACGCGGCGCAGCGGCGGCAGCATGATGCCGCGGGCGCCGGCCGGCCGGGTAGAGCGCATGGCCGCCGCCTGCGTCAGGCGGTCGACTGCGGCGGGGAACTGGCGGGCGGTGGCGGTCTCGTCCACCAGCCGCCACTCGACCGCCTTGGCGCCCTTGATGCCCTCGGCGGTCGTGGCGAAGACGTCCGCCCGGTCCCTGCGGACGCCGCGCTTGTCCACCAGCCTGGTCAGGCCGCCGGTACCGGGCAGCACCCCGAGCAGCGGAACCTCCGGCAGCGCCACCGCCGAGGAGCCGTCGTCGATGAGCAGGATCTGGTCGCAGGCGAGCGCCAGCTCATACCCGCCGCCTGCCGCCGTGCCGTTCAGCGCGGCGATGTAGGCCTGGCCGGAGCAGGCGGTGGCGTCCTCGATGCCGTTGCGGGTCTCGTTGGTGAACTTGCAGAAGTTCACCTTCCAGCCATGCGAGGACTGCGCCAGCATCCGGATATTCGCCCCGGCGCAGAACATCCGGTCCTTGCCGCTGGTCAGTACGACGGCCCGCACCTCAGGATGCTCGAAGCGCAGCCGCTGCACGGCGTCGTACAGCTCGATGTCGACGCCCAGGTCGTAGCTGTTCATCTTGAGCTCGTAACCGGGCACCAGGCCGCCGTCCTCGGCGACGTCGAGCGACAAGGTGGCGGTGGTGCCGTCGATGGCCAGCTTCCAGTGCCGGTACCGGCCCGGGTCGGTGTCGAACGACACCTCAGGCTCGGCCGCGGCCGGCTCTTCCGCGGTCTGCCCGTTCGCCGTCTGCATGATTCCCATCCTGACGTGCTACACCATTTTCAGCAAGATTCAAGGATATGTAGATAGTCAGTTGTCGCCATCCGCGCGCTCGGCCCAGCGCTGCTGGGCTCCCGGCCGCCACTCGGCGTGCCTGGCGTGGAACAGCCGGGCTGCGGTGATCCCGCTCCACCGGGCCGGCAGCAGCTCGCGCGGCAGGCCCGGGTCAAGAAACGGGAACCGGCGCCACTCGTGCACCAGGCGGGCCTGCGCGACCAGCATCTCGTCCCCGGCGGCCGGGCGCAGGCCGTCGAATTTCGCGATGAAATCGTCGTATCGGGCGGCGACCGCGTCCAGCTCCCAGGCCTGCCGGGCGACGGACTCCAGGTGGCCGATCGATCCGTAGGTGGCGGCGAACGACATCGACCGCTCCAGCAGTCCGAGGTCCGCCAGGATCTGCCGCGCCTCGGCCTCCCGGTCCGTGTCCGGGGTGACCCAGACGCCCGCGGCCGGCGAGCCGAAGCCCGCCCACGCCAGCCGGGTCCGCAGCCGGTGCCGCAGTTCTCGCTTCGCCTCGGGCACGGTAACGAGCAGCACCAGCCAGCGGTGGTCCCAGCGGCGCTCCTCGCTGCCGAACGAGTAAATGCGGCTGGCGCCCTCCGACAGCATCCGCCGGCCAGGGGCGGTCAGGTTCCACTGCACGCGGCGGCCCTCGCGCTGCGCGGCCAGCCAGCCCTCGGCCGAGGTGCGGGCCAGCGCCTGCCGCGCCGACTTCTCCTCGATCCCGAGCAGCGCCAGCACGTCCACCAGCGTGGATGTCCAGACGGCGGCACCGCGCGGCAGGGCGTACTCGCCGAGCAGGGTCATCAGCAGGGAGCGGGCGCTGGTTTCGCCGAGCTCGCGGCGGCGGCTCACGGCAGGCCGCGGCGGAGCGGGCACTGCGCTGCTTGCCGTGCCGATGCCGGGCCTCCTGGGTAGCGGGCGTGACCTGCCCTACAACCTACAACTTGCGGCCCCTGCGTCGATGGCATGTAGCAGGTATGCGGGGATGCCCGGCCGCGGGCCGCGTTGCCGCCGCAGAGATAGCGTGATATCTTGATATCTATGGTAGACGGCGAGTCCGGACGGACGAAGAACATGGTGCTCAGGCTCGATCCTGGCCTGGCCGAGCAACTGCAGGCGGTGGCCGAGGCCGAGGGCAGGCCCGTTTCCGAAGTGGTGCGCGAGGCCATCACGGCGCTGGTCGAGCAGCGCCGCGGAGACAAGCAGTTCCTCCGGCTGCTTGAGGAGAACCTGGCCCGCCACGAGCGCGTGCTCAGGCTGCTGCGAGACGGCGAGTCATGACCGCGTTCGAGGTCTGCGACCTGGTGGTGGCCGCCAGCCGGACCCTGGATCTCGGCACCGGCGCGACGCTGGACCTGCTCGACCTCGCGGCGGCCGAGGCGGCCCTGGCCGAGGCCGCGGCCGGGGCACTGGCCGCTGGCGGCGATCCGGCGGCCGGCCATCCGGCGGCCGGAGATCCGGTGGCCGAGGATCCGGCGGCTGCCGCCGCGGCCCTGCTGTGCGCGCTTGTGCTCCGCCGCCCGTTCCGGCGCGGGAACGACCGGATCGCGCTGGTGGCCGCACTGCAATTGCTGGCCATGCACGGTTGCCGGGCCAATCTCGATCCGCCCGAGGCAACTATGTCGATCATCGCTGGCATCACCGCCGGCCAGGCCGGCCCGCCGGAAGTCCGGAACTGGCTGCTGCCCCGGCTGTACCGCGAATCCGAAGCAGGGAAATGGGAGGCACAGATGCGGAACTTGCTGCCCGCCCGGCGGCGCCGCCGTCGCGTGGATAAGTCCGGCGCGGGAATGTTCGTGCGATTCAGCGACCAGGCGCGGCGGGCGGTGGTCCTGGCGCATGAAGAGGCCAGGACGCTGGATCACAACTACATCGGTACCGAGCACATCCTGCTCGGCCTCCTGGATGAGGGCGATGGCGTCGCCGCCAGGTCACTGCAGGCGCTCGGGATCAGCCTGCCGGCGGTCCGCCAGCGGGTCGAGGAGATCATCGGCCACGGCAACCAGGCTGCGTCCGGGCATATCCCGTTCACCCCGCGCGCCAAGAAGGTCCTGCAGCTGTCCCGGCAGGAGGCAGCCGACCTGGGCAGCGACTGCATCGCTACCGAGCACATCCTGCTCGGCCTGATCCGCGAGGGCAGCGGCGTCGCAGCGCAGGTACTGACCCGCCTCGGAGCCGACCATGGGCGGCTCCGCGAGCAGGTTGGCCGCCTTGCGGCGGCCCGCGGGAAAGACGGCATGCAGCCGGGCGGGGACCAGCAGAGCGCCTGATGAGCCGGTGGCCGGCCGACGCCCCTAGAATGCGTTCTTCCCCGGAAACCGGTTCTACGAGCAGAGGCTTGAAGTCATGCGCTGGTCACAGCTGCACATCCCGACATTGCGTGAGGACCCGGCCGAGGCGGACGCGGCAAGCCACCGGCTGCTCGTCCGGGCCGGGTTCATCCGCCAGCTGATGGCGGGTCACTACAGCCTGCTGCCGCTCGGCATCCGCGTCCGGGCCAAGGTCATGAACGTGATCCGCGAGGAGATGAACGGGATCGGGGCGCAGGAGTTCCTGCTGCCTTCGATGCAGCCCGCGCAGATCTGGGAGAAGAGCGGCCGGCTCGGCGTGATGGGCGAGGAGATGTTCCGGCTGAAGGACCGCAAGGGCGCGGATCTCGTCCTCGGCATGACGCACGAGGAGATCTTCACCAGCCTGGCGGTCGAGCTGGCCTCCTACCGGAAGCTGCCGCAGTTCTGGTACCAGTTCCAGCTCAAGTTCCGGGACGAGCCGCGGCCGAAGAGCGGGCTGATCCGGGTGCGGGAGTTCACCATGAAGGACTCCTACAGCTTCGATCTGGACGAGGCCGGGCTGGACGCCTCGTTCGAGGCGCACCGCGGCGCGTACGAGCGGATCTTCGCCCGGCTCGGCATCCCGGCGATCGCGGTCGAGGCATCCAGCGGCAACATGGGGGGCAGCGACTCGATCGAGTTCATGTGCCCGTCCGACGTAGGGGAGGACCTGGTCGCCCGCTGCCTGGAGTGCGGCTATGCGGCCAACCTGGAGAAGGCGACCTCGGCACTGGCGGCCAGCGCGGACGGGCCGGGCACGACTGCTCCGCAGCAGCTGCCGACGCCCGGCGTCGCCACCATCGAGGACCTGGTCACCAAGCACGGCATCGCCGCTGACCGGCAGATCAAGACTCTCGTGCAGGTCATCGGCGGCCAGCTCACCCTGGTGCTGCTGCGCGGGGATCACCCGCTCGCCGACCAGAAGCTGATCGACGTGACCGGGGCCGGTGACATCCGGCCCGCCCAGCCCGACGAGATCACCGCCGCGCTCGGCGCGTCACCGGGCAGCCTGGGCGCGGTCGGCGTCAGCGACCTGCCGGTCATCGCGGACCTGGCGCTGCAGGGCCGCACTGACATGACCACCGGCGCGAACATCGACGGCGTGCACCTCACCGGCGTCGACGTGGCCCGCGACATCACCGTCGGGCAGTGGGCGGACCTGCGCGAGGTCCGGGCCGGGGAGCCGTGCCCGCGCTGCGGTGCCCCGCTGGAGGTCGTCCAGGCAATAGAGGTCGGGCACATCTTCAAGCTCGGCCGCAAGTACACCACCGCGCTGGGGGTCAGCGTGCTCGGCCCGGACGGCACCGCCATCTTCCCGATCATGGGCTGTTACGGCATCGGCGTGGAGCGGGCGATGGCGGCGATCGCCGAGGTGCACCACGATGACATCGGCCTGACCTGGCCGACGGCGGTCGCGCCCGCCGAGGTGACGGTCGTGCTGCTGTCGGTGAAGGATGAGTCGGCCCGGGCCGTGGCCGACGACATCTACCGCGGGCTGCTGGCCGGCGGCGCCGACGTGCTGATCGACGACAGGGACGAGCGGCCGGGCGTGAAGTTCAGGGACGCCGAGCTGACCGGCATTCCGTACCGGATCAGCGTCGGGAGCCGTGACCTCGCCGACGGCGTGGTGGAAGTCACCCGCCGGGTGACCGGCGAGAAGACCCGGGTGCCGGCCGCTGACGTGGTTGCCCGGGTGCTGGAGATTCTCGCGGCCAAGGACGCGTGACCGCCGCCGCCAGCCGCGGCCCCGGTGCCGCCCGGGCTTATCGCTAGCGCCGGAACTCGAAGACCCGGGGCGCCTGGTTCACGCTGGGCATGGACCGCTTGAATATGCTGCCGACGGCGAAGGAGGTCTTCGCCTGCCCCGGGGTGGCGATGCCCAGCAGGCCGAGCCGCCTGGCGCCCACCGGCATCTGCGCGTTCCGCAGGTGACCGCTGGCGTAGTGCACCATGTGCACCGGGCCGCCGGAGGGGGCGAAGGTCGGAATCCAGAGCCCGTGCCGGCCGGCCGGCACGACTCCGACCGGCGCGCCGAAGGTGGAGTGCCGGGCTAGCCGGCGCCAGTGCTGCCCGTTGTAGTGCAGCAGGAATCCGGGGCCGATCTCGTCCTGGCAGTTACCCAGGCCCACCGCATAGACGCTGTGTGACGAGCGAGCGTAGATCGCGCTCACCGTCGGATCGCAGAACTCGGTCTTCGGCGGGATGATCGAGGCCACCGACGTCCTGAACCACCGGTGCCCGTTCCAGTGCGCTACCTTCTTGCCGCCCACGGCCCAGATGCTGTGCGCCGACAGGGCGCTGCCGCTGTTCAGGCTGTGCCCGGACGAAACGCGCTTCCAGCTGGTGCCGTTGAAGTGCCGTGCGCCGAGGCCGGAACCCGGGGCGCCGAAAGCCCAGGCATTACGGCTGCTGAGCACGACCGTGTCACCGACATCCCCGCTGAAGGACCCGTCGGGCGCCCAGGTCGTGCCGTTCCACCGGAACGCCTCCGACTGGAGGCCGTCCTGGGTGAATGCCCAGACGTTACGCGCCGACGATCCGCCGGCCGCGCGGACCGTCTCGCCAGCCAGGCCGGGGAAGGCGACCTGGTGCCAGCCTGCGGTGGGGGTCAGATGCCAGGCGGCCGGGGCCGACGACCCATCGCCTGGGCTCTCGAAGGCCCAGGCATGCTGCGTGCCGGTGGCGGCGATGGCCGTGAACGCCGGGTCGTCCGAGGCCTTCGGCCCGCGCAGGACGGTCTGCCAGGACCTCGAGGTGGCCGTTCCGCTGCCCGTGGCGGCGGCGCTGGCCGGCATGGCGGTAGCCACCCCGGCGACAGCCAGCAGGGCCGCGCTCGCGGCCGCCACGGCGCGATGACGGTGCCGTCCCTGCCGGGGGGCTGGCGGCGGGGCCTCGGCGGGCTCTTCAGTCATCGGCCGCAGCTCTG
>CAVPPJ010000042.1:0-447757 GCA_963707065.1 uncultured Actinomycetes bacterium | reverse complement strand
CCACGTCGCCGCCGGCCCCGCGGGTCCAGCCGCCCTGGTAGACCTTGCCCCGCCAGGCCGACTCATCAAGAAATGACATGATTGCTCCTCCATGGCAGGCGAGGCTGACCAGGCCAGCTAGCCGGGCTCCGCACGACGAACCTCTGCTGTCCGCGACTGCGCTGCGCACCGTCGCCAACTGCTGTGCGCTGTACGAACAGCAGTTCTAGACCCGAACTTATGGAACAGTAGCACCGCTGTCAACGGGTCCGGGGCCGCCAGCTCCGGGCCGGCCACCGTGGCCCGTGTGCGCAGGCCGGGCGGCCGGGCGGGTCACCGCGGGATGGCGTTGCGGACCTTCCACGCCAGCGCCCGCGCTGTCTGCTTCGCGACGGCCGGAGTGCTGGGTAGCACGAGGATGATGAAGTCGCCGAAGGCATGCGCGCCGCGGCGGCCGGCCACCGACCTGGCGGCGTTGCGGACGGCGGTCAGCTGATTCACCGTCATCGGCAGGGCAGCCTCGTCCGGCTGGTAGGTGGCGCCGACCGGGTAGTCGCGGCCGGGGCAGCGGCTCATCTCGATGTGGCAGCCGAGCACGTGGGTCACCGGCCGGGCGCGGGCGAAGTCGACCAGCCGGTCCAGGCTGGCGCTGAACGCCGGGAAGTCGCGGACGTAGAGGCGCCCCGGGTACACCGTGTCACCGGTGATCAGGAATCCGGTCCACGGGTCGTAGACCGCGATCGAGCGGTCATCGTGCCCGGGGCAGCCGGTTACCTCCAGCACCCGGCCGCCGAGATCGAGGGTCACGACCTCAGCCGGCCAGCCGGAGATCCCGAAGAACGAGCATGCTGCCTCGCGGTCCGCGGGCACCACGGTCGTCGCCGGCCGGCCATCGAACTGAGCGTCCGCGGCGACATGATCGCCATGGCCGTGCGTATGCGCGACGATCAGCTCGTAGGAGTCCCGGGGGCGGGCGGCCAGCCAGTCGCGCAGGATGCCGTCCACGGTCTCGCGCAGCGGGAAGGCAGCCGGGTCGCTGGTCGCGCCGGTGTCCAGCAGGAGCGCCCGGTCGTTGCCGCAGAACAGGTAGAGGAATGGCGCCTCGTAGTGCACGGCCTTGCTCTGCCGGAGTATGAACGTGTGCGGGTCGAACGCGTGCACCTGGATCTTCGGGTCAGTGTTCCGGTTGGCCGACCGGGAGCCGTGGATCCACCGCACGTCCAGATCCCCGGCCACCGGCGCCCCGCTGACGAAGTCGACCGATTCGCTGATCGTCATGTGGTGAATCTACCTGGCCCGGCGGAAGCCCCCCGGCAGGCAGTCCGCCAGTCTGCCCTGGCCGGCTTACTGCGGGGGCAGCGGCTGGTTGACGGCCGGAATCGCGGGGCTGGGGTTGCTGCTTACTTCCCGCTGCGCCGCCAGCAGCGATGCCTCCGTGCTGGCCAGCCGCAGTCCGGCGTTCGCGTGCGGATACCGGGCGGGCGCCGCGGAAAACCGGAACACCGACGTGAGATCGCCGCAGGTCCGGCGGCGCCAGGCGCTGATGTTGGGCTCGCGGACGCCGAACCGGGCCTCGATCAGCCGGATCAGCGAGGTGTGGTCGAACAGGCCGGAGTTCACGTGGCCGCCGGCCGTCCACGGCGAGATCACCAGGGCCGGCACCCGGAAGCCAAGGCCGATGGGCAGCCCCTGCACGAACTCGCCGGGCGTTCCCCGCGGCGGGGTGGGCGGTGCGACGTGATCGAACAGGCCGTCGTTCTCGTCGTAGCAGAGGATGAACGCCGTCTTCGCCCACACATCCGGGTTCGACGCGATCGCGTCCAGCTTCTGCGCGATGTACTCGGCGCCCGCCGCGGGGAAGTAGTCCGGGTGCTCGGACTGGGCCGCCGGGGCCACCAGCCAGGACACCTGGGGGAGCCGGTCGCTTCGTGCGTCGTCCTCGAACGTGCCGGCCGGCCGGGCGGCCATGCCGCGCTGGTAGAGCGGTGACGTACTCGGCAGTTTCGCGTACTGCCTGAACCAGGCCAGCGCGTTGTCGTCGAAGTTGTCTTCCTCCTGGTATACCTGCCAGCTGATGCCCGCCCGCTGCAGCCGCTCCGGGTAAGTGGTCCAGGACAAGATCACGTTGTCGGACCCGGGGGAGTCGTCGATGACCGGCCCGCCGCCGGTGCCGGCCGGGTCGATCATTCCCGTCCACATGTACAGCCGGTTGGGGTTGGTCGGGCCGAGCATCGAGCAGTGATAGCGATCGCAAATCGTGAACGCGTCGGCCAGTGCCCAGTGAAACGGGATGTCGTCGCGGGTGAAGTAGCCCATCGTCAGCGGCCCCTTGGCCGCCACCCAGGCATCCATCCTGCCGTTCGCCCAGGCCTGGTGCTGGCTCGGCCAGAAGTGGTCGGTGGACGGGATGCCCTGCGCGCTGGTGGTGGCCGTATCCAGCCGGAAGGGCAGCAGGTAGCCCTGCGGGTGGGCCGGATCCGGCTGGTGGAACACCGACTTGCCGCCCGGCAGCCTGATCGCGGCGCGGTCGGCGAATCCGCGCACTCCCGGCCGGGCGCCGAAGTAGTGATCGAAGCTCCGGTTCTCCTGCATCAGGATCACGATGTGCTTGATGTCGCTCAGCCGGCCGCGGGGCGGGCTGGCCAGGGTGGCGGCCAGCGCCGTGCGCAGGCTCAGCGGAAGCGCGCCAGCCCCGGCGAGCGCGCCCCCGGCCAGCGCAGCGCTCCCGGCGAGGACGCGCCGCCTGGTCACGCCGCCGAGTCCGGCGGCGCTAGCCCGGCCGACCGCAGCCCCGCCGCCGCTCGCAGTCCCGCCGCCGCTCGCAGTCCCGCCGCCGCTCGCAGTCCCGCCGCCGCTCGCAGTCCCGCCGCCGCTCGCAGTCCCGCGCCCGGCTGCGCCCCGGCGCCGGGCGCGGGAGTCCCTGGCGACCAGGAGCAGCACGAGGATCAGCATGGCGAGCGGCAGCCAGACGGGCCACGGGAAGCCGCCCGGTCCTACCGCCGGGCCGCCCGGCGGGACCGCTACCGGCGGCCTGGCGGCAGCCGGTCCTGGCGCGGCGTACTCCGCCACGCGCCCGTTGCCGCTGTCCGCGACCCAGACCTGGCCGGCCGCGGTCACGGCCACGCCCTCGGGAAACGCCAGGCCTGTGCGGCCGGCTCCCGGGCCGGACGGCAGGCCGAATTCGGCGGCATACCGGCCAGCCGGGCTGAACACCGTGACCCAGCCGTAGTCCGGCTGCGCGACGTAGACCTGCCCGGCCGGCCCGACCGCGAGGCCGGCCGGGTTGGACAGCGCGCCGTAGCTGCTCTGCGTGACGCCGAACGACCGGATGGCCGCTCCCGCCGGGGAGAACTCCCGCACCGTGTTGCCGGCCACCTGGCCGGCGGCGTTGACGGCGTAGCCCGGGCTGGACACCCAGATGTCACCGGCCGCGTCGACGGTTACGCCGTCGGGCGTGGCCACCGCAAATGACCGCAGGTAAGCGCCGGACGGCGAGAACTCCGCCACCCTGCTGTTGCCCTGGTCGGCGGCATAGACGCCGCCCGATCGCGTGACGGCCACGGCGGCGGGCCTGCTCAGCTGGCCCCGGCCGGAGCCCGGCTGGCCGGCCAGCGCGAGTACCTTGCCGCGAGCGGAGAGCTCCTCCAGCCGGTTGTGACCGGTGTCGGCCACCCAGACATGCCCGGCGGCGCTGACGGCAACGCCCTCGGGGCCGGCCAGCGCGCCGGCTCCGCCGGAGCCAGCACCGTGATCAGCTTCCCGGCCGGGCTGAATTCCACGATCCGGTTGCTGCCGCGATCGGCCACCCACACGTCGCCGCCCAGGCCCGCGGCGACGCCAAACGGATCGGTGAGCCGGCCCTTTCCCGTGCCGCCGGCGGCACGCACGAAAACGAGCCGCTGCCCGGCCGGCGACGACGCGGCCGAGGCCTGCGTGCCCGACGACGGGGCGGCCGCAACGTGACCGGCCGGAGACTGCCCGGCCGACGTACCCGCGGTGGCCAGCCCGGATGCCGGGCCAGCCGCAGCTACCGCGAGCGGCAGCGCCAGCCCGAGCGCTAGCGCGAGGGACCGCCGGGCTAGCGCCCGAGAGCCGACCGCACGCGTGCTCACGGCGCCCCCCGGACCACGTCACCGGGCGCCAGCGGCATGGACCGCAACCGCATGCCGCAGGCATGGAAGATCGCGTTCGCGATGGCGGGCGCCACCGCGACGATGGGTGCCTCGCCCGCCCCTGCCGACGGCTGGTCGGGCCGGTCGATGAGCACGACCTCGCACTCGGGCAGGTCGGGCAGCCGGGGGACCCGGTACCCGGACATGGACGCATTCAGTATCCGGCCGCCGGCGAAGTCGATCGCCTCGAACATGGCCCCGCCCAGGCCCATCATGACCGCGCCCTCGACCTGGTTGGCCAGGTTGTCGGGGCTGACCACGGCACCGCAGTCGAACGCGGTCACCAGCCGCAGAATCGCCAACCTGCCGCCGGGAGCCACCTTGACCCGGGCCGCGGTGGCGACCCGGCCGCCTTTCTCCATGCCGAGCGCGACGCCGGTGCCGATGGTGCCGGATCCGGTCCCGGTGGTGCCGGAGCGGGTGGTGCCGGAGCCGGTGGTGCCGAGCGGGCGGTGCCGGGGCCTGGCGCATCGTCTCCCGGCCCGGGCCGCCCGGTGGCCTCGTCCCAGCCGAGCCGCAGCGCGGCCGCGCGCAGCACCGCCGCCAGCCGATCGTCGCCGAGATGGCGCAGCCGGAAGGCGAGCGGGTCGGCGCCGAGCCGGTGCGCGAGTTCGTCGATCACCGACTCCCGGGCGAAGTGGTTGGCCGTCGAGGCCAGGGCCCGGTACGGGCCCTGCGGCAGCGGCGAGTCGGCCGGCTGGAACGTGACCCGCTGGTGCGGGCTGCGGTAGGGACTCATGATCCCGGCCTGCCCGGAGTTGATATTGGTGAACGACCATCCGCTGATCGCGCCGGACGCGTCCGCGCTGCAGGAGACATCCAGCAGCGCCGCCGGGCGGAGGTATCCCTGGTGGAATTCCTCGTCACGGCTCCACTGCACCCGGACCGGGCGCCCGGCGGCGCGGGCGAGCCTAGCCGCCTCGATGGCCACGGCGCCGCCGTGCTTGCCGCCGAACCCGCCGCCGTAGTCCGGCACGATGATCTCGACGTCGGACTCGGCGACGCCCAGCGCCGCGGCGACCTCGCCGCGGGCGCGGAACGGCGTCGAGGTGCCGGTCCATACCGTGAGCCGGCCGCCCGCCCACCGGGCGACCGCGGCGCGGGGCTCGAGCGGCACGTGCGCGATGTAGGCGGCCGAGTAACGCGCGTCGATCCGGACCGGGCCGGCCGCCAGCGCCGCCGCCACATCGCCCTGCTCATGCCGGAACGGGCTGAGCCAGCCGTCGCCCTCGACCAGGTGGGAGCGCAGGTAGGCGTCCAGGTCAGCGGGGGCAGGCTGCGGCGTGCATGACCAGTCGGCGTCGATCAGGCCGACTGCCCGCAGCGCCGCGGCCCGGTCCGGCGCGACCACGCCGATGAAGTCGCCGTCGCGGATTACCTGCACGCCCGGCTGCTCGGCGGCCGCACTGGTGCTGGCGCTGCGCAGCAGCGCACCGAACGCGGGCGACCGCAGCACGCAGCCGTGCTGCATGCCGTCCAGGCTCACGTCGGACGGGAACCGCTTCGTCCCGGTGACCACGTCGGCGGCACCGAGCGCGCGAGCAGGCTGACCCGCCGAGCGCCAGGACGCGGCGGGCCGGACCGGCTCGCTGGCCGGCACCCGCTCGACCCGGCGCTGACCGGTCAGCAGCTCGCCGTAGCTGACGCTCGGCGCGCCATCCGGCCCGGCCAGCATGCCCGCCGCCGCGGTCAGCTCCCCGGCGTCCATGCCGAACCGCTGCGCGGCCGCCTCGCGGAGCAGCCGGGCCGAGGCCGCCGCCGCCGCGCGCAGCGGGGGCGCCGCATACGGCATGGAACGGCTGGCGAAGGTCCCGATGTCGTAGGGCGACAGGCTGGTATTCCCCATCACCACCCGGACCGACGCGGGCGGGACCGCAAGCTCCTCCGCGACCAGCTGGGCCAGCGCGGTGCGGGTGCCCTGGCCGGCCTCCACCTTGCCGGTGAACGCGGTCACCGTGCCATCGGCGCCGACGTGCACCCAGGCGTCGTCGCCGGCGCCGGGCCGGCCCCGCCCGCCTGGTCACCGTCGTCGGCGGCGACCACCGTGACCAGGCCGTCGGCCAGCAGCTCGAAGAACGCGTCGGCGTCCTTGGCCGCCCGGTCCCACGGCAGCGCCGGAACCGGGGCGGCCAGCGCGGCCGGCGGCCCGGCGGCCGGCACCGGGTCGAGCAGTTCTGGCTCCTCCATCAGCTCGGCAGCGCGGCGGACTGCCCGCTGGATCCTCGGGTAGCTGCAGCACCGGCATACGTTGCCCGCCAGCGCGGCGGCGATCCTCGCGTCGTCCGGATGCGCGACCTGGTTGAGCAGCGCGGCGGTCGCCGTCAGCCAGCCCGGCGTGCAGTAGCCGCACTGCATCGCGCCGACCTCAAGCCAGGCCTGCTGCACCGGGTGCAGGATGCCGTCCTCGGCCAGGCCCTCGACGGTGGTTACCCGCTGCCCGGCCGCCTCCGCGGCCGGCATCGTGCAGGCGGTGACCGCCCGCCGCCCGATCAGCACGGTGCAGGCTCCGCAGGCACCTTCGCCGCAGCCGAACTTGGGTCCCGTCACGCCGAGGTCGTCACGGAGCACCTCCAGCAGGCTCCGGTCCCCGGCCGCCGCGACCGTGCGCTCGGTGCCGTTGACGATGATCGTGAGCTCCATCGCTTCGCCGCTCCTCATGCGTCCGCCGTCAGCCGCCGTCCTCACCGGAGGTTCCCATGACCGAGACCGCGACGGCCACCCGGCGGCCCCGCGGGCGCCGAATACCACCTTCACCGTATTGCCGCGTAAGAATGAGCCATGAGCAAGCAGCCAGTTCCCCCGCCGCCCGGCGATAAGCCAGTTCGCACGGCGCCGCCGCCACCGCCGCGCTGGCGGCACTGGCTGTGGCCGATCACGCTGATCGTGATGCTGCTGCTGTACACCTTCCTGCCCGCGCTGCACGGCAGCGCGACCGCCAAGCTCAGCTACTCGCAGTTCCGCTCGGACGCGAGCGCCCACAAGATCAAGACGGTGACGTTCGAGAGCGGGTCGAGCGGCGCGAACACCGTGGCGTTCGGTGACCTGACGAGCGGGAAGTCCTATACGACGGTCATCCCCGGCCAGGCCACCACGGCGCTCAGCGACGAGCTGACCGCCGACGGCGTGACGTCGGTGAACGCACAGCCGCCAAGCTCGGGGCTGGGATCCGTGCTGCTTTCCCTGCTGATCATCCTGCTGCCGCTAGGCCTGCTGTTCTACCTGTTCCGGCGGATGTCGCGCGGTGCGGCGAGCTCCCTGCAAGGTGTCATGGGGGTGGGCCGGTCCCGGGCGAAAGTCTTCGACGCCGAGCGGCCGCAGACGAAGTTCGGTGACGTGGCGGGCTACGACGGCGCCAAGGCGGAAATCGCCGAGGTGGTCGATTTCCTGCGCAGCCCCGACCGGTACCGGCGGGCCGGCGCGATGGCCCCCCGCGGCGTGCTCATGGTCGGGCCGCCCGGAACCGGGAAAACGCTGCTGGCCAGGGCCGTGGCCGGCGAGGCCGAAGTGCCGTTCTTCTCCGTCACCGGCTCCAGCTTCGTGGAGATGTTCGTCGGGGTCGGCGCGGCCCGGGTCCGTGACCTGTTCGCCGAGGCACGCAAGCGGGCGCCGGCCATCATCTTCATGGACGAGATCGACGCCATCGGCCAGCGCCGGGCCGGGTCCGGCGCGGTCGTCTCCAACGACGAGCGCGAGCAGACGCTCAACCAGCTGCTCTCGGAGATGGACGGATTCGAGATGGCCGAGGGGATCGTCGTGCTGGGCGCGACCAACCGCCCCGAGGTCCTCGATCCCGCGCTGCTGCGGCCCGGCCGGTTCGACCGGCAGGTCATCATCCCGCTGCCCACGCTCACCGAGCGGGCCGCGATCCTGGTCGTGCACTGCCGCGGCAAGCGGCTCGGCGACGACGTCGACCTGAACGTGGTCGCGCGCGGCACCCCCGGCTTCTCCGGCGCCGACCTGGCCAACCTGGCCAACGAGGCGGCGATCTTCGCGGTCCGCGAGGGCCGCGAGGTACTGACGGCCGCCGACTTCGACGGCGCGCGGGACAGGATCCTGCTGGGCCGCCGGGAAGGCTCTAACGTCCTGCTGCCCGAGGAGAAAAACGCGGTCGCCATCCACGAGGCGGGCCATGCCCTGGTCGCCGCGCTGTCCGAGCATGCCGACCCGGTCGCGAAGGTCACCATCCTGCCGGCCGGCCAGGCGCTCGGCGTTACCCAGCAGCTGCCGCTCGTCGAACGGCACCTCTACGGCGAGGACTACCTGACCGAATCCCTGGCCGTGCGCCTCGGCGGCCGCGCCGCGGAACTGGTGGAGCTGGAGCAGGGCTCGACCGGGGCCGCCAACGATCTTGCCTCGGCGACCGACCTGGCCACCAGGATGGTCCGTGAGTTCGGGCTCTCGCCCGCGCTCGGCCCGGTCGGCTATCCCGAGGGCGGCTCGGTGTTCCTCGGCGGCGGCGGCGGGCAGGGGCTGTCCAGCAGGCCGTTCGCCGAAGCCACCCAGGCCGTCATCGACGGCGAGGTCGCCCGGCTGCTGCGGGAGGCCGAGCAGTCGGCGGTCGCGCTGATCCGGGGCCACCGGGCCGAGCTCGGCCGGCTCGTCAGCCTGCTGCTGGAGAAGGAAACCGTGGACGGCGAGGATGTCTACCGCATCGTCGGCCGGGCCATGCCGGTGCACCGGCCCATCGACGCGCTGGTGCTGGCCCCGCACATGGTCGCGGCGCCCCTGGCCGCCCCCGTGCCGCAGTCAGCGCCGCTGCCGCAGCCAGTTCCCGGGCCAGCCGGTTCCGGGCCTGCGGGCCAGGGCGCCCGGGGCGCCGGGGACGAGCGCTAGCACCCTCATGAAGATCCGCATCGTGTCCGGCAGCGACGTGCACGAGCTGCTCGGCTACCGCGAATGCGCGGAGGTCATGCGGGCCGCGCTGGCCGCCCGTGCCCGTGGCGAGGTGTACCAGCCGCTGCGGACCGTGATCCGGCCGGCCGACCGCGCCGGGCTGATGGCCCTGATGCCCGCCTACTGGCCAGGCACGGACCCCGGCTACGGCCTGAAGGCGATCTGCATCTTCGGCGGCAACCCGGCCATCGGCCTGGACGCGCACCAGGGTGTCGTGCTGCTGTCCAGCACGCGGACCGGCGAGCCGCTCGCGATCCTGAACGCCTCGGCGATCACCGAGATCAGGACGGCCGCCGTATCGGCGGTCGCGACCGGCCTGCTCGCCCGGCCGGACGCCACCGAGCTGGCCATCATCGGCACCGGCGTCCAGGCCAGGGCGCACCTGCTGGCGATGTCCGCATCCCGGCGGCTGACCGCGATCCGGGTTGCCGGGCGGGACTACGCCAAGGCCGCCAGGTTCGCGGACCTGATGCAGGCAAGCGCCGGTGTCCCGGTCATCGCGTGCGCGTCGGCCCGGGAAGCGGTCGCCGGGGCCGGCCTCATCGTCACGGCGACCAGCGCCGCCGAGCCCGTGCTGCAACGCGGCTGGCTGGCCGCCGGCGCGCACATTAACGCCGTCGGCGCCTGCCTCCCGCATACCCGCGAGCTCGACAGCGCGACCATGGCCGCCGCCGCCCTGTTCGCCGACAGCCGCGAGTCGGTCCGCGGCGAGGCCGGTGACTACCTGCTGGCGCTGGCCGAGGGCGCCATCGGGCCGGGCCACGTCCGCGCCGAGATCGGCGAGCTGCTGACCGGCGACGCCGCGGGGCGGTCCAGCGACCAGGAGATCACCGTGTTCGAATCGCTGGGCCTCGCGGTGCAGGACCTGGCCGCCGCCGCGTACGTGTACGGCAAGGCCAGCCGCCTCGGCGCCGGCGTGCTGGCCGACTTCTGAGGCGCGGCGCGGGGGCGGTGGCGCGTAACCGCTGGTGCCGCTAGGCTCGCTGGATGCGCACGAGCCATAACACCGGCTGGTGGCGCCGCCATTAGGCGGTGCCTGGTTCGAGTTCTGCAGAATCTCCAAGGCGATCGCCCGGCAGCCCGGCGGTCGCCTTTCGCGTGCCCGCTCAGCGCGGCGCCGGGCCCGACAACGCGAGGGCCCCATGCGAGAGGCACAGATCGACCCGGCGCACGGCGATGCGGCGCCAGCGGCACCGCCCGCAGCCGGGACCGCAACCGGTACGCGCGCCGCCACCGCAGCGGCGACCGCGACGGAATTTGCTACCGCGGGCGGGGTGCGGGTCAGGCGGCTGGAGGCACCCTTCGATCCGGCCCTGCTGGCCGACATCACCCGGCAGGTCGACGGGCGCCGCGGCGGCGTGCTCAGCTCCGGGATGGAGTACCCCGGGCGCTACAGCCGCTGGCACGTCGGTTACGTCGATCCCTGCATCGAGATCGTCGCCCGGGGCAGGCGGATCTCGGCGCGGGCGCTGAACCAGCGCGGCAGCGTCCTGCTCCCGGTCATCGCCGCCGCACTGCGCCGGGCGGCTGACCAGCGCCAGCCAGCCAAGCGCCAGCCAGCCAAGCGCCAGCCAGGCGGGCCTCCAGCCGGGCGACAGCCCCGCGGCGGGCAACCTCGCGGAGGCCAGCCAGGCCGCCAGCGGATCCGCGGGCGCGGCTGGCCCGGACCTCATCGAGGTGACCATCCCCGACCCGGGAGGTTCCTTCACCGAAGAGGAACGTAGCCGCCGCCCGACGGTGTTCTCCGCGGTCCGGGAGGTCATCGCCGCGTTCGCGGGACCCGATTCACATCTCGGTCTCTACGGCGCATTCGGCTACGACCTCGCGTTCCAGTTCGAGCCGGTCAGGCTCCGGCATGACCGTGACGGCCGGCAGCGGGATCTGGTCCTGCACCTGCCTGATCAGCTGTACGTGCTGGACCGCAAGCGGGAGACCGCGCTGCGCTACTCCTATGAATTCGAGGTAGCCGGCGCGACGACCGAAGGGCTGCCGCGCGCCACCGCAGCCACCTCGCAGCCGGGGACTGGCGGAGATGTGCTCGTTCAAGACCCTGTTCTTCCCCCGGACCCGGAGCCCGGCTCCTTTGCGCGCGTGGTCACCCTGGCCAGGGAACGCTTCGCCCGCGGCGACCTGTTCGAGGTGGTGCCGAGCCACGCCTTCCACGCCGCCTGCGGCTCGCCCGCCGCGTTCTACGAGCGGCTGCGCCGCCGCAACCCCGCGCCGTACGAGTTCTTCCTGAACCTGGGAGAGGGGGAGTACCTGGTCGGGGCCTCGCCGGAGATGTACGTGCGGGTGACCGGGGACCGGGTGGAGACCTGCCCGATCGCCGGCACGATCGCCCGCGGGGCCGGCCCGCTGGAGGACGCGGAGAACATCCGGACGCTGCTGGACTCGCGGAAGGAGGAGTCGGAGCTGACCATGTGCACGGACGTGGACCGCAACGACAAGTCCAGGATCTGCGAGCCGGGCAGCGTCAACGTGATCGGGCGGCGGCAGATCGAGATCTACAGCCGGCTGATTCACACGGTGGACCACGTGGAGGGCAGGCTGCGGCCCGGCTTCGACGCGCTGGACGCCTTCCTCACCCACATGTGGGCGGTGACGGTGACCGGCGCGCCGAAGACCTGGGCGATGCAGTTCATCGAGGACAACGAGACCGCCCCGCGGCGCTGGTACGGCGGCGCGGTCGGGATGATCGGCTTCGACGGCGGGATGAGCACCGGCCTCACCCTGCGCACCGCGCACATCCGCGACGGGATCGCCGCGGTCCGGGCCGGCGCCACGCTGCTGTTCGACTCCGATCCGGCCGCGGAGGAACGCGAGACCGAGCTCAAGGCCCGCGCGCTGCTGGAAACCCTCAGGAATCCAGCACGGGATTCAGCTCCCGGCCCGCCAGTACAGGCCGGTGACCTGCCAGGCAACGGCCTGCGCGTCCTGCTCGTCGACCACCAGGATTCGTTCGTGCACACCCTGGCCGGCTACTTCCGCGAGCAGGGCGCGCAGGTGGTGACGCTGCGCGCCGGATTCGGCGCCGGCGCGCTTGACGACTACCGGCCGGATCTTGTCGTGCTCTCCCCGGGCCCGGGCCGGCCGTCAGATTTCGGCTGCGCCGAGCTGCTCGGCGAGCTGGACGCGCGCCGGCTTCCCGCATTCGGCGTATGCCTGGGGCTGCAGGCCATGGTGGAGCACGCGGGCGGCGAGCTCGCCCTGCTCGCGGAGCCAGCCCATGGCAAGCCGGGCCGTGTCCGGGTGCTGGGCGGCGCGCTGCTGGCCGGCCTGCCCGGCGAGTTCACGGCTGGCCGGTATCACTCGCTGCATGCGACGGCGGGCCAGGTGAAGGGCGGGTTCTCGGTGACGGCGGTGACCCCTGACGGCGTGGTCATGGCCATTGAGGACCAGGCCGCCAGGCGGTGGGGGGTCCAGTTTCATCCGGAGTCGATCCTCACCGCGTCCGCCGGGGCCGGTCACCAGGTGATCGCCAACGTGCTCCGGCTCTGCCGCGCCCGGGCGGATGTCAGCGCAGGCCGGTAATGTGGCGCGGCATGAAGAGCGTGCAGCCCGAGGTGTTCCTGGTCGCCCGTCCCGACCTCGACTACGACCAGATCGCGGCCTACCTGGCGGAGGTCGGCGGGCAGAGCTGGCTGGAGCGGCTGGACCGCGGCGAGGGCGCCAGCGACGGCGAGAACCTGGCCGAATTCGCCGGGAAGATCTGCTACCGGGCCTGGCAGCCGGGGCTGAACCCGAATGTCCGCCGGGTCCGGACCGACCATCAGAAGTACCTGGAGAACATCCTGTCCAGCGCGCACGGATCGGTGCTTGAGCATGCGAGCTTCAGCTTCGTGCTGCACAACGTCAGCCGTGTGCTGAGCCATGAGATCGTCCGGCATCGTCCCGGGACGGCAGTGTCGCAGGAGTCGCTGCGGTTCGTCCGGCTCGCTGACATCCCGTTCTGGTTCCCCGACTGGGCGCGCGCCGACGACGAGCTGATGAAGCGGTCGACCGCGCTGCTGGAGCAGATGGAGGAGTTCCAGCGCTGGATGGCCGGCCACTTCGGCCTGGATGAGGATGGCATCCCGTTCGAGGAGAAGAAGCACAAGACATCCTTCATGCGCCGGTTCGCGCCCGACGGGGTGGCCACCGGGCTGCTCTGGACCGCGAACATCCGGACCCTGCGGCACACCATCGAGGCACGCACCGACACCGGCGCGGAGGAGGAGATCCGGCTCGTCTTCGGCAAGATCGGCGAGCTGATGCGGGCGGAGGCGCCGGCGCTGTTCGGCGACTACACGGTGACTGACGGCGCCTGGATTCCGCGCTGGCGCAAGGTATGAGAAGTTATCCGCATGCCTGACATCTCCTATCCAGCGGCGGCCGGCGGCAGGGCATATCTCGCCGCGCCGCCGGGCGGCCACGGTCCTGGCAGTCCGGGCGGCCCCGGCCCGTGGCCGGGCGTCGTGGTGATCCACGAGGCATTCGGGCTCAACGACGACATCCGCCGGAAGGCCGACGAGTTCGCGGCGCACGGCTATCTGGCGATAGCTCCCGATCTTTATGACGGCAAGTCATGGATCCGGTGCGCTCGCGCCGCCTTCCGCCAGGTCCGCGCGCAGTCCGGCCCCGCGTTCGAGGCACTGGACGCGGCGCGGGCCTACCTGGCGGCACGGGATGACTGCACCGGCAGGACGGGCGTGATCGGGTTCTGCATGGGCGGCGGTTTCGCGCTGCTCTGCGCGCCCCGGGAGGGATTCGCGGTCGCGTCGGTCAACTACGGCGAAGTGCCCAAGGACGCCGAGAGCGCGCTCGCCGGGGGCTGCCCGCTGGTCGGCAGCTACGGCGGCCGGGACATGATGGGCACCAGCCACCCGGAGCGGCTGCAGCGCGCCCTCACCGTGCTGGAGATACCGCACGACGTGAAGGTCTACCCAGGCGCGGGTCATCACTTCATGACGGAGTCCTCCGGCGTCGGCGCCGTGCTGACCAAGATGGCCCGGATGAGCTATCAGCGCGCGGACGCGGCGGATGCGTGGCAGCGCATCTTCGCCTTTTTCGGCGAGCATCTAGCCACCTGAGCGGTCCGGCCGGCCGATGGGGTCGTGCTGAATGTGCTCGGCGGCCGAGCATGCCAGTAGTCCGCGGCCCGGCAGCCCGCACGACCTAGGATGAGCCGGTGACTTCTGCCGGATACCTTCGCTTCCCGCACCTTCACGGCGAGCTCATTACCTTCGTGGCCGAGGATGACGTCTGGCTCGGGCCAGTCGCCGGCGGCCGGGCCCGGCGGGTCTCCGCCGACCAGGGGCAGGCCAGCAATCCTCGTTTTGCCAGGGATGGCACGATGATCGCCTGGACCGGCAGGCGGGATGGCACCCCGGAGGTCTACCTGGCCGGGGTCGACGGCGGGAACGTGCGGCGGGTCAGCTTCCTCGGCGACCCGCAGACCCGCGTGTGCGGCTGGACCCCGGCCGGCCAGATCCTCGCCGTGACCGCATCCGGTCAGCCGTTCAGTCACTTCACCTGGGCGTACGCGATTCCGGCAGACACGCCAGACGCATACCTGCCGGGCAGCGCGGGGGCCGGGCAGCAGGCCGGTGCAGCGGGCGAGGACACGGCTGGCACGGGCAATGCGGCCGCGGCACCGGGCGGCGCCGGGCTGTGGCCGGCCGGTACCCGCCTGCTGCCCTATGGCCCGGTCGGCGATCTGGCCGTGGAGCCGGGCGCCGTGGCCCTGCTGACCGGCAACGGCGGGCGCGACCCGGCAACCTGGAAGCGCTACCGGGGCGGTACGGCGGGGCGGCTGTGGCTGGCCAGCGAGGCCGGACCGGGAACTCCGGCCGGCCCGTTCACCCGGATCCTCGGCGGGCTGGCCGGCCAGTTCGCCAGTCCGATGCTGGTCGGCGGCAGGCTGGCGTTCCTCTGTGACCACGAGGGAACGGGGAACGTGTACTCGTGCGCGCCGGACGGCGGCGACCTGCGCCGGCACACGGACCATGATGGCTTTTATGCCCGCAACGCGAGCACCGACGGGAGCCGGATCGTCTACCAGTGCGCAGGCGACCTCTGGCTGCTCGAATCCCTGGACGCCGCAGCGGAACCCCGGCGGCTGGAGATCAGCCTTAGTTCGCCGGCCACCAGGCGGGCCCCGCGTCTCATCTCGGCCGAGGACCATCTCGGCTCGCTGAGCTGCGATCACACCGGACGCGCCAGCGCCATCGAGGTACGCGGGACGGTGCACTGGATGACCCACCGCGACGGCCCGGCCCGGGCGCTGTCCGTCGTGCCCGGCGTCCGGGCCAGGCTGCCGCAGGTGCTCGGCCGCACCGGCCAGGTGGTCTGGGTGACCGACTCCGGCGGCGCGGACGCGCTGGAGATCTCCGCCGCCGACGGAACAACCGGGCCGGCCGCGCCACGGCGCATTGCCGCCGGGTCCATCGGCCTGGTCGAGGAACTTGCGGCGGCCCCGGACGGCAGCGCCGTCGCCGTCGCGGCCCGCGACGGCAGGCTGCACCTGGTGGACGTCGCCTCGGGAGCGGTCACTGAGCTGGCCGCGTCCGGCAGCGGCCCGGTCACCGGGCTGGCCTGGTCAGCCGATTCGGCCTGGCTGGCCTGGTCACATCCGGGGCAAACGCCACTGCGCCGGCTGCGGATGGCGCAGCGGGCGGGCCAAGTCGTGCTGGACGTCACCGACGGGCGGTTCGTCGACACCGAGCCCGTTTTCACCGCCGATGGCCGCTACCTGGCTTTCCTGTCCCGCCGGAGTTTCGACCCGGTCTATGACGCCCATTTCTTCGACCTGTCCTTCCCCTACGGCTGCCGCCCGTACCTGGTCCCCCTCGCGGCGGCCACGCCGTCGCCCTTCGGGCCGCTGCTCGACGGCCGGCCGCCGGGCGCCGGGCAGCCCGGAGAGGACGACGCGCGGCCTGCGGCGGGCAAGAATGACGCCAGCCGCGGCCCGGCGGCCGGCCGCCAGCAGCATGCGGGCGCACCGGGCGATGGCGCGCCGCGGGCGGGCGCACCGGGGAGCGGCTCAGCAGGGACCCCGGACGACGATGACGGCCGGCCAGCGCCCGTCGAGGTCGATGCCGGGTCCCTGCCGGGCCGGGTCGTTCAGGTTCCGGTGCCGGAGTCGAGATACAGCTCCCTGCGCGCGGTCAAGGGCGGGCTCGCGTGGCTCAAGGAGCCGGTGACGGGAAACCTGGGGGAGGGCGGCGCCAGCCATGGCGACGCCGCGCCGCGCCCGGTACTGGAGCGTTTCGACATCGCGGCGCAGCGCAGCACCGAGCTCGCGGACGAGCTGGACTGGTTCGAGGTCAGCGGTGACGGCTGCCGCCTGGTGGTCAGTGATCATGACCAGCTCAGCGTGGTTCCGGCGGACCGCAAGCCGGACCCGGACAACCCGGCCGATCGCGTGCCGGTTGACCTGTCCCGGGCCAGGTACCTGGCCGACCCCGCGGCGCTCTGGCGCAACGCCTACGAGGAGGCCGGCCGGTTCATCCGGCATGACTTCTGGGTGCCGGACCTGGCCGAGGTGGACTGGGACGCGATCCTCGACGCCTACCGGCCGCTGCTGGACCGGATCGCCGGGCCGCGCGACTTTGCTGACCTGCTCTGGGAGCTGCTCGGCGAGCTCGGCACCTCACATGCGTATGTGGCGGCGGCCTCCGGCGGCGGAGGTAGCCGACCCCCGCAAGTCGGCTTGCTGGGCGCCGATCTGGCCCTGGCCGGCGACGGCAGCTGGCGGGTCATCCGGGTGATACCGGGGGAGTCCTCGGACCCGAGGGCGTGCTCGCCCCTCGCCGCGCCCGGCACCGGCATCGGGCCGGGAGACGCCATCCTCGCCGTGGACGGGCAGCAGGTCGGCGCCGCCGGTCCCGGACCGCTGCTGGCCGGCGCGGCCGGAAAGCCCGTCGAGCTGACCATCGGGCCGGCCGGGGGCCCGCCGCGCCGGGCCGTGGTGATCACGCTGAAGGACGAGCGGCGGCTGCGCTACCAGGACTGGGTGGCGTCGCGGCGACAGCTGGTCCGCGAGCTGAGCGGCGGCCGGATCGGCTACCTGCACGTTCCTGACATGGTGAGTGAAGGCTGGGCCGACTTCCATCGCGACCTGCGCGGCGAGATGGCCCTCGATGCGCTGATCGTGGACGTCCGCGGCAACCGCGGCGGCGAAGTCTCCCAGCTCGTGGTGGAGAAGCTCGCCCGGCGGGTGATCGGCTGGGACGTGCCGCGCGGGCTGCAGCCATCCACGTACCCGCTGGACGCGCCGCGCGGGCCGGTGGTGGCCATCACCGATGAGTTCGCCGGGTCAGATGGCGACATCGTCACCGCGGCCATCAAGATCCTTCATCTCGGGCCGGTCGTCGGAACGCGCACCTGGGGCGGCGTGGTCGGGATCGACGTGCCATTCCATCAGCTGGTCGACGGCAGCGCGATCACCGTGCCGCGGTACGCGACCTGGCTGGACGGCTACGGCTGGGGAGTCGAGAACTACGGCGTCGATCCGGATGTCGAGGTGGTCCCGGCGCCCGGCGACCTCGCGGACGGCCTGGACCGGCAGCTGGAAACAAGCGTGCGGCTGGCGCTGCAGGCGCTGGCGGCAAGGCCGGCGGTCATCGCGCCGGATATCTCGGGCAGGCCGTCCAGGCGCCGGCCGCCGCTCCCGCCGAGACCAGCCGCGTGAATCGCATCACGCGCTCCTCGTCAGTTACAAATCCTTTGGGCGCCTGGTCAGCGTGCCGCCCGGGACCGGTCAGAAGACGGATCGGCCGCCGAACATCTCGGACAGCCGGTTGGCCAGCGCCAGGTCGCCGTCCATCGTCATCCGGCCGTCCACGATCATCGGGTAGGAATCCTCGGCGTCGGTGATGACGCGGACGAAGTCCGCCAGCGGCACCCGGACCCGCAGCGCCGGGTCCGGCGCGGCGCCCTGCCGCACTGCCGCCCGCCCGGCGCGGACCGTTATCGTCCATGATCGCCTGGTGCCGTCGGTCATGCCGAGGTCGTAGACGATGCAGCCCTCGAAGCCAGCCGCGCGGCCAGCATCGAGACTGCCGGCCATGACGGCGAACAGCGCGCGCTGCGCTGCCGCCGCGCCCAGCACCCGCTCGATCCTGCTGTCAGTTGCCCGGCCGGCCAGCTTCCGCGCGCCGGCCTGCACCCGCTGCCGGGCGGACTCGCCAGCCGAGCGCCTGGCCTGGCCGGCCAGCTCGCGGAGCGGCACGTGCCGGGCTCGCTGCGCGGCGGCGAGTTCGGCGTCCTCATTGACCGGATAGGGCGCCGGGAGGGAGCGCGGCCCGGCCCGGCGGGCCAGCGCCTTGTCCACCGCGGCGGCCAGCCGGTCGGCCTTGGCGGCCTCGCTGGCCTCCCTGCCGTCCGCGAACCTGGGCAGCACCTCGCGCGCGAACAGCTCGATGCTCTCGCAGATGTGCTCATGCCGGTTGTTCCCGGCTTGCAGCACGAACATCACCTGGTCGACCCCGGCTGCCTCGTACCGGGCGAGGAGGTCGGTGACCTGCGCCGGGGTCCCGATCGCGCCGCGCAGCGAGCCCAGGCCCGCCTGCAGCAGGCGGACGGCAAGCGGCGCGGCGTCCGCCGAGACGATCTCCCGCGCGAACCCCTGCTCCGTGCGGTTCTCGCCGAAGCTCTGCCACAGGTCGGTAGTCCCGGCCAGGTGCGGGCTGCCGCCGTAGTAGTGAGCGAGCGAGTAGCCGAAGAAGTGCGCGCCGTCGATGCCGCGGTCGATCGCGGTCGCCTCGTCCGGGTGCAGCATCATCGGGAGCACCACCGCCACGTTCGGGTTGACCGCGAAGCCGCGCGGCACGCATTCCTGCGAGCCGATCAGGTCGTAGTACTCGGTCACCCAGTGCGCGGCATCCTCCGGCTCGGCGAAGGAGAACGACAGCGCGCCGATGCCGCTGCGCGCGGCCAGGTGAATGGTCTCCCGCCTGCTGCACGCGACCCACAGCGGCGGGTGCGGCTTCTGCAGCGGCTTGGGCACCACGTTGCGCGGCGGCATGCGCAGGAACTGGCCGTCGTACCCGGCGAACGGCTCCTCGGTGAACATCCTCGTCACCGCATCGAGCGTCTCTTCCCACATCGCCCGCTTGGCCTCGCGCGGCACCCCGAATCCGCCCAGCTCGGACGCGGAACTCGATTCCCCCGTGCCGAATTCCACCCGCCCGTCGGAGACGAGATCCAGGGTGGCTATCCGCTCGGCGATCCTGGCCGGGTGATTGACGGCGGACGGTGCCTGCACGATGCCGTGACCCAGCCTGATCTGCCTGGTCCGCTGGCTGGCCGCGGCGAGGAACACCTCCGGCGCGGAGGAGTGCGAGTACTCCTCCAGGAAGTGATGCTCGACCTCCCAGACGTAGTCGATGCCGGCCCCGTCGGCCAGTTCCACCTGCTCCAGGGCATCGGACAGCAGCCGGTGCTCGGAATCCGGTCCCCACGGCCTGGGCAGCTGGTGCTCGTAGAAGATGCCGAACCGCATCCCGCCTCCATCACGCCGCGCCGGTTATTTCATCCATTGTGCGAGTTACGGCCGGCCCGAGGAAGGCTTCCGCGCGACTGCAGCCAGACGGCTGCACGGCCCAGGCGGCTGTGGCCCAGGCGGCTATGGCGCCAGCCAGCACCGGCCGCCGCCGCTACAACGGCGACTGGTAGTTGCCGATCCAGTGGATCTTCAGCCAGGTCATCGCCGTGCCCCAGGTGCCGGTCACCTCCAGCAGCCCCACCGCCACCAGCATCATGCCGCCGACAATCGTGATGAGCCGGCCGTGCCGCCGGGCGAAGCCGAAGACGCTCAAGCCCCGCTGGAAGGCGAACGCGACGATGAGGAACGGGATGCCGATGCCGAGCCCGTAGCCGAACGCCAGGATCGCGCCGCGAGCCGCGGTGCCGGACGTACCCGCCAGCGCAAGCACGACGGCCAGCGTCGGCCCGGCGCACGGTGTCCAGGTCAGCCCGAACATGACACCGAGCAGCGGAGCGCCGGCCAGGCCGGCCCGCGGGCGCCACGACGGGCGCACTATCCGCCCGGTCAGCGTGAACCGGTCGAAAACGCCGGCGAACATCAGGCCAAGCACGATGGTGACGCCGCCCAGTATCCGGGTCACATCCTGCTCATGGGCGAGCAGCCGCTCGCCGATTCCGCCGAAGAGCACGCCGTAGCTGGTGAAAAGGGCCGAGAACCCCAGCACGAACAGCACGGCGCCGGCCATCACGCGGCTGCGGCCGGGCGGCTGGCCGGCGACCGCCCGGGTGGCAGTCGCGACGGAACCGCCGGCCGGATTCCTCGCGCCGGTGCTGGCCGCGGCCTGGCCGGCCCGGGCAGGCCCGGCGACATCAGGTCCAGCCGGATCTGGCCCGCCGGAGTCAGGCCCGCCGGAGTCAGGCCCGCCGGAGTCAGGCCCGGCCGCGGCCGGGCGGCCTGAGCCTGCGCCGCTGGCGTCGGCGCCCGACATCCCGGTCACGTAGGACAGGTAGCCCGGAACGAGCGGCAGGCAGCAGGGCGAGAGAAACGTCACGGCCCCGGCGGCCAGGGCAACCGGGACGGCAAGAATCAGCGGCCCGGATGCCACCAGGTTCCCGACCCCGCCGATCATGTCCGTCTCCTCACGACCGCGACCGGCTCCAACCTATCGGGCACGGGAAGGGCGACTGCGCAGGGGACGGGACTCATCGGCGGCTCTGGCGCGGCACGGCACCGGCGCTGCGCGCAGCCGCGGCTGCGCGCAGCGGGCCGGACTCGCGCGGGGGAGTTGACCCGGCCGTACGCATCCCGCAACGATGGTCGTCATGCGCACAACGCCACCCTTCCGTGCCGACCACGTCGGCAGCCTGCTCCGCCCGCAGCACCTGCTCACCGCACGCGCCGATCTCGCCGCCGGCCGGATCGACGCGGCACAGCTGAAAGCGATCGAGGACGCGGCGATCGCCGAGGTCGTCGCGCTGCAGGAGGAGACCGGCCTGCAAACCGTCACCGACGGCGAGTTCCGCCGCGCGTCCTGGCACATGGACTTCATCTACCAGCTCGGCGGCATCAGCAAGGCCCCCGGCAATCTCGCGGTGAAGTTCCGTAACCCGGCCGGGATGATCGAGTTCACGCCCGCCGCCCTGCATGTCGGCAGCAAGATCCGGCTGGACCACACGATCTTCGAAAACGACTTCCGTTACCTGCAGTCCGTGGCGACCACGGGGACTCCCAAGCTCACCATCCCGTCGCCGAACATGGTCCATTACCGCGGCGGGCCGGCCGCGCTCGATCCCGGTATCTACCCGGACATGGAGCAGTTCTGGGGCGACCTGTCCGCCGCCTACGCGGAGCAGGTGCGCAGGCTCGGCGAGCTCGGCTGCACGTACCTGCAGCTGGACGACACCAGCCTGGCCTACCTGAATGACCCCGCGCAGCGGGCCGAGATCGCCGACCGGGGCGAGGACGCCGAGCACCTGCATATCCGCTACATCCGCCAGGTCAACGACGCACTCGCAGGCCGCCCGGCCGGAATGGCCGTTACCACGCACATGTGCCGGGGCAACTTCCGTTCCTCCTGGGCCGCGGAGGGCGGCTATGACTTCGTCGCCGAGGCACTGTTCAGCGAGCTGGACGTGGACGGCTTCTTCCTCGAGTACGACGACGAGCGGTCCGGCGGCTTCGAGCCGCTGCGGTTCGTGCCGGAGGGCAAGCTGGTCGTGCTCGGCCTGGTCACCACGAAGCGCGGCCAGCTGGAGGATCCCGGCCAGCTCAAGCGCCGGATCGAGGAGGCAGCGGCGTTCGTGCCGCTGGACCAGCTGTGCCTGTCGCCGCAGTGCGGCTTCTCCTCCACCGTGGAGGGCAACACGCTGACCCGCGACGAGCAGTTCGCGAAGCTCCGCCTGATCGTGGAGGTCGCGCGCGACGTCTGGAAGTGACTGTCCGTAACAGTTGATCAACAATCAGCGGATACGCAGCCACTCGGCGCAATCACGCTGAACCGGTGCCTGCCGCCGGGCCGTGTCAGGGTAAGAAACGCGACAGCGGCATGATCGCGCATCCGGACAGCGAAGGAGCGAGCTGGTGATGGTCTCTGGCGGCCCCGGCGGAGGGCAGCTGACCACGGCGGCCGGCCAGCCAGCCGGCGCCCGCGAGGCCGGTGCCCAGCAGGCCGCCGCGCAGCAGGCTGCGGCGGACGGCCGCCGGGCCGCCAGGCGGCGGGTATACCTGCCGACCTTTGCCGTGGCTGCCTTCGCGGCCTGGCTGGCCTACCGCGGCTGGCGGGTGCTCAGCCAGATCGGGCCGGTCAGCTCCATCCACTCCGCGCAGCTCGAACTTGCCGGGCCGGCCGTGGTGGGATTCGTGCTGGTGGTGTTCGTCATCGAGCAGATCCGCCCGGCCGAGCGGCACGCGGTGCTGGCCAGGGGACATGTGCTCGACATGACCTACCTGCTGGCGTACGCGCTCATCGTGGTGCCGCTGATCGCGCTGATCGGCAGCGGCTTCTCCGCCGACTTGGCCAGGATCGCGCCGTGGCTGGTGCTGCCGCGGATCACGGCCGTGCCGCAGTGGTGCTTCATCGCGGCGGCCGTGGTCGCCATCGACGCCGTCGACTGGCTGGCGCATCTGGGCAACCACCGGATCAACTCGCTGTGGCGGCTGCACGCGGTGCATCACTCCCAGGAGGAGCTGAGCATCCTCACCACGTTCCGCGCGCACCCGCTCGTGCACGTGAGCTTCCTGCTCTCGGCGCTGCCGGTGCTCGCGCTGAGCGCCAACAACGCGACGCCGGCCGCCGTGCTCACCGTCTACGCGTGCCTGGGCGCGCTGCCGCACGCGAACGTGCGGTGGAGCTACGGCGCGGCGGGAGCAGTGCTGATCAGCCCGGCCTATCACCGGATACATCACTCGGCCACCGGCAGGCTGGACATCAACCTCGGCACCGTCCTGACGATCTGGGACCGGATGTCGCGCCGGGCGGTGTTCCCGGCGCGCGGCATGCCGGCCGGGAAGACCGGGCTGGCCGGACGCCCGGTGCCAGTCGAGCAATCCGGCGGCTGGCCGCGCCTTGCCCGCATTTTCGTGACTCAATGGGCCGAGCCGTTCACCACCAGCGAGGTGTCTGACCAATGACCACCACCAAGGCGGAGCAGAGCGTGGCCCGGCAGCTGCCGGTGCTGGCGCTCTGCATCATCGACGCCGCGCTCCTCGTCACGTCGGGACTCATCCACCTGCATTTCTGGAATATCGCCTACCGGCACGTCCCGACGCTCGGCCCGCTGTTCCTGGTTCAGGTGGTCGCGACCCTGCTGACCGCCGTCGCGCTGGTGGCAACCCGGCGGCTGATCGTCGTCGCCGTGGCCTTCCTGCTGATGGGGGGCACGATCGTCGGCTTCATCCTGGTGCGGACAGTCGGCCTGTTCAACTTCAAGCTGGGGTTCACCTCCGGCCTGGCCGCGACCGTGCTGGTGGTCGAGGCCGTCGCCATGGTGATGACCGCCATCACCGGATGGGTGATTACCCGCGGCGCGCGCGCCTGAGGCACCATTCTCAGCCCAGGTCGCGCAGCGCGTCCTCGACCGCGCGGTGGAACGTCGGATAGGCGTAGATCATCTCCCGCAGCCGCTCGGTGGGCACGGCGGCGTGCACGGCGAGGGTAAGCATGCTGAGTACCTCGCCGCCAGCCGGGCCGGCCGAGGTCGCGCCGACCAGGACACTCCGCTCGGCGTCCTCCACCAGCTTGATGAACCCGTCGTTGCCCGCCTTGTGTATCCAGCCGCGGGTGGCGCTGGGGATCTGGTAGCTGCCGACCCGGACGGCGATGCCCTGTTCCCTGGCGCGGGCTTCGGTCAGCCCGACGCCGCCGATCTCTGGGTCGGTGAAGGTCACCCGCGGCACCGCGTGATACTCGGCCGGGTGATGCTCTTCGCCGAGGATGTCCGCGACGATGATGTCGGCGTGGTACATGGACATGTGCGTGAAGGCGCCCTTGCCGACGACGTCGCCGAGCGCCCAGACACCGGGCGCGGCGCGCAGGTGCGCATCGACGGAAATCACCTTGGCCTGCTCGTCGATGCCGACGGCGGCTGCCCCCAGGGAACCGAGGTCCGCGCTGCGCCCGGTGGCCACCAGCAGGCGCTCGCCAGTCACGTCCCGGCCTCCGGCCAGGCTCACCGTGAAGGCGTCACCGTCATGACTGACCCGCTCCGCCCGCGAGCCGGCCTGCACGTCGATGCCGTCGCGGCCGAAAACCTCAGCGATCAGCGCCCCGGACTCCGGCTCCTCCAGCGGCAGCAGCCGGCCGGCTGCCTCCACTACGGTCACCCTGGATCCGAAGCGGGCGAAGACCTGCGCCAGCTCCGCGCCGATCGTGCCGCCGCCGAGCACGACGATCGACTCCGGCGCCTGCTCGGTCTCGATCGCCTCGTGGTTGGTCCAGTACGGCGTGCCGGCCAGCCCGGGGATGGGCGGGATGTCCGGCGCGGTCCCGGTCGCGATGACGATCCCGCGGCGCGCGCGCAGCACCTCCCCGCTGACCGTGACCTCGCCGGGCGCCGTGATCCGGCCGTACCCGCGGAACAGCCGGCCGCCCTTGCCGGTGAACCGGTCAGCCGCGACCGTGTCGTCCCAGTTGTCAGTCGCCTCCGCCCTGATCCGGTGCGCCACCGGTGCCCAGTCGGGCGTCACCGTGGAGCTCCCGGCCATGCCGGGGATGCGGCGGCCCTCGGCGAGCAGGTCGGCCGCGCGGATCATCATCTTGGACGGGACGCATCCCCAGTACGGGCACTCGCCGCCGACCAGCCTGGCCTCCACGCCCGCGACGGCCAGTCCGGCCTCGGCGAGCCGGCCCGCCACATCCTCGCCGCCCGGGCTCAGGCCGACGACCACGACATCAACCTCATGCTCGTTCACTTGCGCACCATCCTCGTGCCTGCGGCCAGGGTTCAGGTCATGCCTGCGGCCAGGGTTCAGGTCATGCCCGCGGGTATGACAAAGCGGAATGACGGCGCCCGCGAGCCCGTTAACACTGACAGAGGCCGGAGTATTCGACCGACACGGACGGGGAACTCACATGATCGATGTCCGTGACGGGGCTGACCGCGCCCCCGCGCCCCCGCTGACGGAGGATGCCGCGGAGGAGCACGTACACGGCATCTGCTTCAAGACGGGCCCACCCGGCGTGGTCGGCGTTGAGCTTGAATGGCTGGTCTGCGACCGCGATGACGTTGCCTCGCCTGTCGACCACCAGCGAGTTGCTACCGCGCTGGCCGGGCTGCAAGCCCCCGGCGCGCTGCCCGGCCAGGGCCGGCTCACGATGGAGCCAGGCGGCCAGGTTGAAATCAGTTCCGCCCCCGCCGCCGCTATCGGCGGCTGCGTGACCAGTGCAGGCGGTGACCTCGCCGCCGTGCGCCAGGCGGTCGCCGCCGCCGGGCTCAGCCTTGTCGGCTCGGGCATGGACCCGTACCGTTCGCCCGCCCGTATCCTCGACCTGCCCCGGTACGCGGCGATGGAGGAATTCTTCGACCGCGGCGGCCCGTGGGGCAGGCTCATGATGTGCAGCACCGCATCGGTCCAGGTCTGCGTGGATGCCGGGCTGGAAGGCGACGGGCCGTCTGGCTACCGCTACCGGTGGCGGCTGCTGCACATGCTGGGCCCGGTGCTCGTCGCGGCCTTCGCCAACTCGCCGCTGCGGGCGGGCCGCCCGACCGGCTGGAAGTCCACCCGGCAGGCCGTGTGGGCGCGGCTGGACCCGGGCCGCACCCGGGCTCCGGCTGGCGCCGAGCCCCTCGCGGGCACCGGCGGCGGCCCGCGCGGGCCGTCCGGCGCCGATCCGCGCTCGGCGTGGGCGTCGTATGCCCTGGACGCCGAGCTGATGTGCATCCGGCGCGGCGAGTCGCCGTGCTGGACCGCGCCGGCCGGGCTGACCTTCCGTGACTGGCTCCGCGGCGCCGGTGACCGGCCGCCGACCCGCGATGACCTGACTTACCATCTCTCGACGCTCTTTCCCCCGGTGCGCCCGCAAGGGCACCTGGAGCTGAGGGTCATCGATGCCCAGCCCGGCGACGGCTGGATCGTGCCGGCCGCCGTCGTGTCCGCCCTGCTCGATGACCCCGTTGCCGCGGATACTGCCATGGCCGCCGCCGAGGCCGTATGGGACCACGCCGTGCGCTCGCCGGGCGCAGGATCCGTCAGCGGGCTGGCCAGCCCGTGGCTGCGGGCGGCCAGATGCGGACTCGCGGATCCCGGCATCGCCCGGGCCGGCCGGGCCTGCTTCGGGGCAGCCGACGCCGCGCTGCGGCGGGCCGGCGCGGCACCGGACATCCGCCGGCGGGTCACCGACTTCGCCGAGACCTATGTGCTGCGGGGCCGCTGCCCCGCTGACGACATGCTGGAGGAGAGCAGATGACATCCGAAGCCGAGCTGCTCAGGGACAGGATCGCCGGGCTGCTGGTGACGGCCAGGCAGCGGACCCAGGGCCTGACCGAGTGCCTGGACGAGGACGACCTGACCCGGCAGCACTCGCCGCTCATGTCACCGCTGGTCTGGGATCTGGCGCACATCGCCAACCAGGAGGAACTCTGGCTGCTCCGGGAGGTCGGCGGCCGGGAGCCCATGCACCCGGAGATAGACCCGCTCTACGACGCGTTCGAGCATCCGCGTGCCGAGCGCCCGGCCCTGCCGCTGCTGCGGCCGGCCGAGGCGCGCGCGTACGCCAGCGAGGTCAGGGGCCGCGTGCTGGACCTGGTGGAGCGGGCCAGCTTCACCGGCAAGCGGCTCGTGACCGGCGGATTCGCGTACGGCATGATCGCCCAGCACGAGCAGCAGCATGGCGAGACGATGCTGGCCACCCATCAGCTCCGCCGCGGCGGAGCCGTGCTGTCCGCGCCGCCGCCGGGCCCGCCGCCCGCCGACGCGCTCCGGCTGCCCGCCGAGGTGCTGGTGCCGGGCGGCCCGTTCACCATGGGGACGTCGGCCGAGCCGTGGGCACTGGATAACGAGCGGCCCGCGCACGTGGTCGACGTCCCCTCGTTCTACATCGACACCACGCCGGTCACCAACGCCGCCTACGCGGAGTTCATCGCGGCCGGCGGATACGACGAGCCTTCGGCGTGGACCGCGGCCGGCTGGGCGCACCGGCAGCAGGCGGGCCTGTTCGCGCCGCAATTCTGGCGGCGCGAGGGCGGCCAGTGGGTCCGGACCAGGTTCGGCGTCAGCGAGCCCGTGCCGCCGGCCGAGCCCGTCATGCACGTGTGCTGGTACGAGGCGGACGCGTATGCGCGGTGGGCGGGCCGCAGGCTGCCGCGCGAGGCCGAGTGGGAGAAGGCGGCCAGGTTCGACCCGGCGGCCGGCCGGTCCCGGCGCTTCCCGTGGGGAGATGACGACCCGACGCCGGAGCGGGCCAACCTCGGCCAGCGGTACCTGCAGCCGGCTCCGGCGGGCTCGTATCCGGCCGGCGCCGCCCCGTGCGGCGCACGCCAGCTGATCGGCGATGTGTGGGAGTGGACCGCCAGCGACTTCCTGCCCTATCCCGGGTTCGAGGCATGGCCGTACAAGGAGTACTCCGAGGTCTTCTTCGGCGGCGACTACAAGGTGCTGCGCGGCGCCGCGTTCTCGGTCGGGCCGGTGGCGTGCCGCACCACGTTCCGCAACTGGGACTACCCGGTGCGGCGGCAGATCTTCGCCGGGCTGCGGACTGCCCGCGATGCGGCGCCAGGGGAGGTCACCTGATGTGCCGCCACCTGGCTTACCTGGGCGATCAGACGACGCTGCGCTCACTGCTGATGGACCCGCCGTACAGCCTGCAAGCGCAGGCCTGGGCACCGCGGCGGCAACGGCACGGCGTGATCAACGCCGACGGGTTCGGCGTCGGCTGGTACGCCGACGGCGACCCGGTGCCGGCCAGGTACCGGCGGGCCAAGCCGATCTGGTCCGACCCCACCTTCGCCGATCTCGCCAGGGTGACCAGGAGCCGCGCGGTGCTGGCCGCGGTCCGCGACGCCACCGAGGACACCGAGGCGGGGGAGACGGCAGCCGCGCCCTATGCGGCGGACCGCTGGCTGTTCAGCCACAACGGGGCGCTCAGCGGCTGGCCGGAAACCGGTGCCGCACTCGCGGCCGATCTGCCGGCCGGCGACGTGCTCGCCCTCGAAGCCCGCTGCGACTCGGCCGTGATCTGGGCGGTCGTGCTCCGCAGGCTGCGGGCTGGCAGCGGGCTGGCCGGGGCGCTGGAGGAGACCATCCGCGAGCTGACGGCCCGCCATCTCGGCGGCCGGTTCAACTTCCTGCTCACCGACGGCGAGACGATCGCGGCGACGGCGGCCGGCGACACGCTGTGCTACCGGGCCAGCCCGGCGGGGGTGGTGGTCGCCTCCGAGCCGGGCGATGACGAGCCCGGCTGGGTCGACGTACCTGATCAGAGCCTCGTGCAGGCGTCAGTGGGCTCAGTTACCGTTCGCCCGATCTGCGCTGATGTCCTGACCAGCGCAGACGGCAGCGCGGCCGGCGGCGGCTCACGACCCGATGCGCCCGGCATGGCGGTGGCCCACGCCGTGGTGGCAGCGGCCGCGTGGGCCGCGGCCGGGACTGGCGCCGCGGCAGCGGCCGGACCGAACGGAAGGACGCCGGGACAGTGACGGAACCGAGGATCGAGCGATGCCTTCCGGACGGATTCCTCGCGGACTCGCTGCGCGCCGACGCGCTGGCCGGACTGACCGCATCGCCGAAGTCGCTGCCGCCGAAGTGGTTCTACGACGAGCGGGGCAGCGGGCTGTTCGACAAGATCACGCTTCTCGACGAGTACTACCCGACCAGGGCAGAACGAGCCATCCTGCGCTCCGCGGCGGCCGACATAGCGGCTGCCACCCGGGCCAGGACCCTGATCGAGCTGGGCTCCGGGTCGGCCGACAAGACGCGGCTGCTGCTGGACGCGCTGCGCGGCGCCGGCTCGCTGGGCAGGTACGTGCCGGTGGACGTGAGCGAGGCGGCACTGATCACAGCCTCCCGCCGGGTGCTTGATGGATACCCGGGCCTGGCCGTGCACGCGGTCGTCTCCGACTTCGAGGAGCACCTCGGGCTGCCCGAGGGCGGCGGCCCCCGGCTGGTGGCCTTCCTCGGCGGCACGATCGGGAACCTGCTGCCGGACCAGCGTGCCGTGTTCCTGCGCTCGATCCGGGACCGGCTTGACGACGGTGACGCGCTGCTGCTCGGTACCGACCTGGTGAAGGATCCGGCCGTGCTGGTAGCGGCCTACGATGACGCCGCGGGCGTGACGGCCGCCTTCAACAAGAACATCCTGTCCGTGCTGAATGCCGGGCTCGGCGCCGACTTTGACCTGGATGCGTTCGACCACGTGGCGCGATGGGACCCGGCGGCGGAATGGATCGAGATGCGGCTGCGCTCCGCCGGGCGCCAGCAGGTGCGGCTGCCCGGCATCGGCCTGACCGTGACCTTCGATGACGGCGAGGAGATGCGCACCGAGGTCTCGGCCAAGTTCCGCCGCGACGGCGTCCGGGCCGAGCTCGCCGCGGCCGGACTCGCGATGCAATCCTGGTGGACCGACGACGAAGCCCGCTTCGGCCTGTCCCTGTCCGTCCCGGCCTAGACCAGTCCGTCCTTGCGGCCAATCGCATGCTCCACGTCCTTGGCCGCTAGCCGAGCTCAGCGATCACCTCGGCGGCGGTCATCGGCTTGGAGAACATTGGGTAGTCATAGCTGATGGCGTTCTCGTGCTCGGGCACCGAGGTGGCGGCCGTGCAGTCGGTCAGCGTGATGACCTGGTACCCGTTCTCGTAACCGGAGCGCATGGTGGACTCCACGCAGCAGTTGGTGAGGAACCCGCCGAGCACGATCGTGGTGATGCCCTTGCTGCGCAGAATGAAGTCGAGGTTCGTGCTGGCGAACGTGTCCAGTCCGCGCTTGCCCTCGATCAGGATGTCGCCGTCCTCCGGCGTCAGCTCATCGACGATCGCAGCACCCCAGCTGCCCTTCACGAACGCGCTGCCATCCACGACGCCCTTGAGGATCCCGTACGGGTGCTTGCTGAGCTCGTTGTAGCCGGCCGCGAACGTGATCGGCGCGTGCATGATGGTCACACCCGCGGCCCGCGCGGCCTCGACGACCTGCGCGGTGTTGGCAAGCATGTTGGTCTTGTCCATCACCGCGGCGACCGCGCCATGCAGCGCTCCGCCGTCAGAGGTGAACTCATTCTGGTACTCAATCAGCACGACGGCAGTAGTAGCCGGGTCCAGTGACATGCTGGTGATCCTCCTCGACACAAGGTGTATCGCGTCAGTATCTGCGCGGTAGTAACAACGTTAACTCCGATGGCCGGAATCGGGGTGGTCCGGGACGAACGACTTCCAGGGAGTGATCTTGGTTGCGCCTGTGCCGTTCCCGCTGGCCTCTAATCACAGGCCGATGGCCGCGGAGGCACTGGCCCGCCACGGCCACGATGACCAGGTGAGTTCATGGCGTGATCAAGTTCGCCGACACCGCCGTCGAGGTCTTCGCCCGCACCGGCAACCCCGACGCGATCGCCGCGGCGCTCCGCGCCACCGCGCTCATCGAGCCTTGAGCAACCCGACGATCAGGCTTCGCGGAACCGCCGTGGCTGTGCGCGGCGGCTACTGGCCGGAGCCGGGCGGCTGGGGCTCGATACCGCGCTGAACGGGCCGGACCGTGACGTGCTCCAGTTCCAGCGAGCGCACCAGATCGGCCACCACTGCCTGGCCGTCGATGGCCCCGCAGCTGAACAGGTCGATGGCGATCAGGTTTTCCTCCGGCCAGGTGTGAATGCTCAGGTGCGACTCGGCCAGGATCAGCACGAGGGTGACCGCGTTGTTGGGAAACGCGACGTGGCTCACCTCAAGGACGTGGCCGTCGCCTGCCCGCACCGCCGCCGTGGCTATCTCGGTGAGCTTCGCGACATCGGCCACCGGCGAGGATGCCGTGATGGTGGCGTCCACCGCGTAGAGCATCTTCGGCGTCCGCGCTTCCTGCCGCCGCAGGTCCGCGTACCTGCTCGCCATCCCGTCACCCGGCATGATGTGGGAGGATACCTTACGGTCTGCCGTCCGGGCAGAGATGATCGCCGCGGCAAGCTGCGCTGGGAGGCCCAGTCGCGCACCGGGAGGCAGAGAACGCCAGCATGGACGCCGACTCTGTCATTGCCGAAGTCGCATCGGCGGTCGGGCTAGCCGAGGGAGCCTCGGGAGTCAGGGACGTGATCCGGGCGATCGCGCGGGCCGAGCCCGTCGCCACCAGGGAGATTAGCCGGATGGCCGAGCTGCCGGTCCCGATCGTCACCGCGGTCTGCAATGAGCTGCGCAAGCGCGACGTGGTGGACCGCAGCAGGCCGGTGCGGCTGACTCAGGAAGGCCGTGACATCTTCGCGAGCGGCCAGCGCGGCCTGGACGCGCGGTGCCCGGCATGCCATGGCCGCGGCGTCGCCAGCACCATGATCACCGAAAGTCTCAATAACGAGCTCGAGCGCGCAGCCGCCGCGGCACCGGAGGCAAAGCCGGAACTCGACCAGACGCACTGCACCGTAGCCACGAAGATCAGCCGCGTGCTGGCGATGCACGAGGCGGGGGCGCTGGCAGGCCGCCGGATCATCATCCTCGGCGACGACGACCTGATCTCCGTGGCGATCGCCAGGTTCGCGGCCCTGACTTACGCCCCGGGCGAGATCAGGCGGCTGACCGTGGTGGACGCCGACGCGGACGTGCTGTCCTGCATCGCCGCGCAGACCGCGGGCACCGGAGTGGCCGTCGAGGTCGTCCAGCACGACCTGCGGGCGCCGCTGCCCGCCGCCCTGCGCGGTGCGTTTGACGTAGCGTGCACCGACCCGCCGTACACGGTGGCCGGCGCCGGGCTGTTCCTGTCCCGGGCCGTCGCGGCCCTCGCCGGGGACGCCGGCCAGCATGTGTTCTTCTCGTTCGGCGCCCGCAGGCCGGACGAGACGCTCCGCGCCCAGGAGCTGTTCACGAAAATGGGCCTGACGGTGCGGGCCATGACGCCGAACTTCAACGAGTACGTCGGGGCGGGCATCCTGGCCGGCACCAGTCACCTGTATCACCTGCGCACGACTGCGGCGCTGGCACCGCTGATCGACGGCGACTATGCCGGCCCGCTCTACACTGCCGAGCTGCGCGCCGCCGTCAGCAGGCCGTACCGGTGCGCCGGCTGCGCGGCCGTGCATGCCGTCGGACCCGGTGCGCAGTGGACCAGGATCGCCAGCCTGCAGGCGGCGGGCTGCCCGGAATGCGGCGGCACGGTGTTCCGCCCGATGGCGCTGCAGCAGCGATGACATCCGCCGAGCCAGCCGCTGGCGCCCCGTCCCAGCACTCGCAGGTTCCCGGCACCGGCCTGCCGCAGTACGAGATCCGCGGCGCGGCCGAGAGCGACCTCGACGCGATCGCGGAGTTCGAGATCGAGATCGCGAAGGTGTCCTTCAGCGATGACGCAATCGTCGACCCGGCCCTGCACAAACGGCGAGTCTCCGGTTCCCTCAGCAAGCCAGGCGAGGTCATGCTGGTCGCGGTCGCGTCGCCGATGTCGGCGGCTGGGCAGGACGCAGCCCGGGAAACGCTGATCGGCTGGGCCTGGCTGTCGCCCCGGACCAACTCGCTGACCGGCGCCAGGTACGGCAACTTCCGGTCACTCGCCGTTGCCGACATCCCGGACCGCAGTCACGTCGGTGAACTGCTGCTCGCCGCGGTGCTGCGGGCCGCGGCTGACGCGGGCCTGACCCAGCTCACCGGCAAGGTACATGCCCGGAACCTGGGCATGCGCGCGCTGTACCGCAAGTTCGGCTTCGAGGCCGCGCACCTCACCATGGAGGTACGGCTGCCGCCGGGTGGCGAGGCATCGTCATGACAGCGGCCAGGCAGCCGGCCAGCCGCCACGCCGCCGGGACGGTGATCAAATGCGTCGCCTGGGATATCGATAACACGCTGCTCGCCGGGACGTTCATCGAGTCCGGCCCGCGGCCGGCTGCCGACCCGGAGATGACGGCGGCGCTGGCCGAACTTGGCCGCCGCGGCGTCGTGCAAGCCATCGCGACCAGGAATCCGCCGGCCGCGGCCTCGTACGCCGCGCAGGTGACCGGCGCCCAGTTCGTCGCGGTAGAAGCCGGCTGGGGCCGGAAATCAGCCGCCGTCGGCCGCATCCTCACGGACCTGGGCATCAGCGCCGATGCCCTGGCGTTCGTCGATGACGATCCTTATGAACGGGCCGAGGTTTCCTTCGCGCTGCCGGACGTTCTCGTGCTGTCGCCCGAAGACATGACCGATGCCCTCGGCTGGCCGGAGTTCAGCCCGGCCGTGGTCACCGACGAGGCCAGGCGGCGCAGCGAGCTGTACCTGGACAGGAGGCGCCGGCAGGCCGCGGAGCGCGAGTTCGGCGGATCGAGGGATGACTTCCTGCGCTATTGCCGGACCGAGATCTCGATCGACCCGGCCAGCGAGGCCGACGTCGCCCGCCTGCACGAGTTGTCGGTCCGCACCCACCAGTTCAACTCGGCCGGGCATGGCGCCACCGAGGCCGAGTTTCACGCCATGATCGGCGCGCCGGGACAGGAAGTTCTGACCGTACGGCTCCGGGACCGGTTCGGCGACGACGGCATCGTCGGCGGCTGCGTCACCGAGCACGGCGAGGACGGCATCTGGACCGTCCGGCTGCTGATGATGTCGTGCCGGGCAATGGGCCGCGGCGTGATCGACGCGCTGCTGGCCTGGCTGATCCGCTCGGCCGCCGGCCGTGGCGCACGCACGCTGGAGCTGCCGTCGGTACTGAACGCCAGGAACGTGCCGCTGCGGCTGGCGCTGGCCGCAGCCGGCTTCCGTGCCCCGGGGGGCGAGCAGGACCCTGCCGGTGCGGCCGCTGCAGATGCCGGGCCCGGCGGCATGGATGCGGATCGCGGAGAGAGCGCAGCCGGCCAGCGCAGGGTCCTCTACCGCAGATCGCTGGCCCAGCCGCTGCCGGAGCCGCCCGGCTGGCTCACCGCCCCGGCTGACGCATTCCAGGCCGACCCGGCCGACGCTGTCCCGGCCGTCCCGGCCGACCCGGCCGACGCTGTCCCGGCCGTCCCGGCCGACGCTGGCCCGACGCTGTCCCGGCCGGCCCGGCCGACGCACCGCAGGCCACCGCCCCAACGGACTTGCCCCCGGGCCAGCGCCGCCAGCCGACGGGGGGCGCACCCTGATCCTCGACCAGCTGCGCCAGCTACTCGCCGATGTCACCCGCCGCCCTGACCTGGCCGGGGCGCCCGCCGATGCACCGTTGTTCGGCACGGGCATCGGCCTTGACTCGCTGTCCGGCACGCTGCTGCTGCGCGAGATCGCCCGCCGGTATGGCGTTGATGTCGCGGCCGAGGACATCAACCTCGATGCGCTCGCCTCGCTCGGCACGCTGGCAGCCTTCATCGAGACGCACACGCCGGCCACGGGTAACGGGGGCGCGCCCGAACCGGGCTGAACCGGGCAGGGGCTCCATCGGCCGTGCTGCGGCCCGGCGGCTAGCCTTGCTCGTCGTAGCGGACTGGGGTGGAGTACTGCGGATCCTCATGGCGGCGCCAGTACCGGTCCCGTAGCTGCACGGTCAGCGGCCCTGGCCTGCCCGCGCCGACCGGCTCGCCGTCGATAACGGTCACCGGCATGATGCCGCCTGCGGTCGAGCTGACCAGAACCTCGGCGGCGCGGCGCAGGTCCCCGGCGCTCAGCCGGCCCTGCTCAGCCTGCTGGCCGGCCTCGGCAGCGAGTTCGAGCACCGAGCGGCGGGTGATGCCCCGGAGGGTGCCGCTGGCCGGAGTCAGCCACCGCCCGTCCACGTGGGCGAACACGTTGAAACCCGGCCCCTCGGTGATGGCGCCGGACAGGTCCCGGAGGACGACGAGCTGGGCACCGTGGTCGTAGGCATCGAGCTGGGCCATGCTCATGTCGAGCCAGTGGTAGTTCTTCACCGCAGGGTCAATGCTCTGCGGCGGGATGCGGGTCACCTCGCTGATCCACAGGCTCGCGCCCGTGGCCTGCTGGTCCGGTGAGCTGATCCACACGAACGGCACGGCGAAGCAGTAGAAGGTGCTCCGGGCGGTCCTCAGGTCGCGGCTGCCGGGCGCGGTACGGCCGCGGGTGCAGGTCACGGACACGTAGGCCTCGCGCAGGCCCGCCCGGCGGACGCAGCCGTGCAGGATGGCCTCCATCTCCGCACGATCGTGACCGGCGTCAAGGCGCAGCCGCGCGAGGCTGGCAGCGAACCGGTCAAGATGGGCGTCCAGCCGGTAGAAGCGCCCGCGCCAGACATGGACCACGTCGTAGGTGCAGTCAGAATGCGTGACGCCCAGATCGAGCACCGAGATCTTCGCATCCTCAATCGGGCAGTACTGCCCGTCGATGTAGGCGGCCCCGGCCGTCCAGGGTGCATTCGCCACGGCTCGCCGCCCGCTCGCTTCGGCCATCTATCCCTCCGCCCGTTCCGGCTCATGCGCTAGCCCGGGCCGGCGTCCCGTCCATCCCCTCGGCCCGCGCGGCCGAAACCGAGCCCCTGGCCGGTCCTCGGCTCCGCGGCGCCTGGGTCCCGCGTTTACCCGCTGGTAAGTTGAAGTTCGAAGGCTGCGGCGGACTGAGGCACGGGAGAGGCTGAGCATGGACGGCACGTTGAGTACCGGGGACCTGGAACTGCTCCGCAAGGACTTTTCCGCTAGCCCGGCCTACCGGCTGGCGCAGAACGCGGTGACCCGGGTCGCCGTCGACGACGTGGCCATCAGCCGGGAGATCATCAACAGCACCGGCCATTCCCTCTCCACCCTGCTGGACGACTGGAAGGTCACCAATCAGCAGCGCAGCGGACGGTGCTGGCTGTTCGCCGGGCTTAACCTGCTGCGCGTCGGGGCCATGCGGAAAATGGGACTCAAGAACTTCGAGTTCTCGCAGAACTACGCGATGTTCTGGGACAAGGTCGAGCGGGCCAACTACTTCCTCGAAGCCGTCATCGAGACGGCTGATCGCGACATTGACGACCGGACCGTCGCCTATCTGCTGGACTCGGTGGCCGACGACGGCGGTCAGTGGAACATGTTCGTGGCCATCGTCAGGAAGCACGGTCTCGTTCCCCAGGCGGTCATGCCCGAGACTCACAGCTCTTCCAATACCGGCCGGATGAACTCGGTGCTGCGCAACCTGCTCCGGCAAGGGGCGAAGTCGGTGCGCGAGGCGGCTGCCCGGGGCGTCGACGCCGCGCGGGCCGAGAAGGCGGACGTCCTGCGGGTCATCTACCGGGTGCTGTGCATCCACCTCGGGACCCCGCCGGATCACTTTGACTGGCAGTGGACCGACAAGGACCGGGAGTTCCACCGTGACGGGGTGCTCACCCCGCAGGAGTTCGCGGCGAAGTACGTGGACCTGCCGATCGACGACTACGTGTGCCTTGTGCACGATCCGCGCTCGTCGAGTCCGGCCGGCCGGACCTTCACGGTCGAGTACCTCGGCAATGTCCTCGGCGGCCCGCCGGTCACCTACCTCAACGTCGACATGTCGGTAATGAAGGACATCACCTCGCGCACCCTGCAGGCAGGCGAGCCGGTGTGGTTCGGCTGTGACGTCGGCAAGATGATGAGCAATGACTACGCCGTGTGGGATGCCGGGCTCTACGACCTGTCATCGGTCTACGACACGGCCTTCACCCTCGGCAAGGCCGACCGGCTCGTCTTCCACGAGACCCAGATGACGCACGCCATGCTGTTCACCGGAGTGGACGTCCTCGACGGCGTCACCCGCCGATGGCGGGTAGAGAACAGCTGGGGCGCGGACAAGGGCAAGGACGGCTTCTACACCATGAACGACTCGTGGTTCGACGAGTACGTCTTCGAGATCGCCGCGCGGCGCGGCGCGCTGCCCGCAGAACTGCAGCAGGCACTCGGCACCGAGCCCATCGTGCTGCCTGCCTGGGATCCGATGGGCTCGCTCGCCAGGTAGCCGGCGGCGGCCCGGGCGGCCTACGGCTCCGCGATCCGGGAGTCGCTGGCCGAAGCTGGATGCGACTCTGCGCGCTGGCCGTGAGGGTGCTGACCAGCGTCGCGGGCTCGTTCTCGCGTCGAGGCAGGGGAGATTGTCATGACACAGCCTGTCGCACTGGTCACCGGGGCGTCCTCGGGTATCGGCGATGCCACCGCGCGCCGCCTGGCCGAGCTCGGCTATACGGTCTACGCGGCCGCCCGGCGGGTCGGCCGGATGGACGCGCTCAAGGAGAAGGGCATTCAGATCGCGTCCCTTGATGTCACCGACGACGCGTCGATGGTCGCGCTCGCGGAAAAGATCATCGCCGAGACCGGGCGCATCGACGTCCTGGTGAACAACGCCGGCTACGGCTCGTACGGCGCTCTTGAGGACGTCCCGATCGCGGAAGCGCGGCGCCAGTTCGACGTCAACATCTTCGGGATGGCCCGGCTTACCCAGCTCGTGCTGCCGCACATGAGAGCCCGCCACGACGGCTACATCGTGAACATCTCCTCCATCGGCGGCAAGATGTGGGAGCCGCTGGGCAGCTGGTATCACGCCACCAAGTTCGCCGTCGAAGGGCTGAGCGACAGCCTGCGCGCCGAGGTATCGCCTTTCGGCATCAAGGTCGTTGTCATCGAGCCCGGCGCCATCCGCACCGAGTGGGGCGCCATCTCCGCGGACAACCTCGAGGCCAACTCGGCGGGCACCGTCTATAGCGATCAGGCGAAGATCGTCAGCGGAGGGCTGCGCGCCGCCGACAAGTCACGGGTCGCCTCCGGGCCGGACGTCGTCGCCGAGGCCATCGGCAAGGCCGTCCAGCTTCGCCGGCCCCGGACCCGCTATGCCGTCGGCGGCGGCGCCCGCAGCATGCTGCTCATGCAGCGGATCCTCACCGATCGCGGCTTCGACCGGTTCATCCGGCTCACTTACCGCGCCATCGGCTGACGCCGGATTACCCCCCGGCCAGCTCCTCGGGCGTCAGCGGGCGCAGCACGTCGAACTCGTTGCCGTCCGGGTCGGCCATGACCACCCAGCTGACCGCGGCGCCCTGCCCGACGTCAGCGAGCACCGCGCCGAGCCCTTGCAGCCGGGCGACCTCGGCGGCCTGGTCCTCGGGACGCAGGTCGAGGTGGAGGCGGTTCTTGCCGGCCTTCTCCTCGGGCACCCGCAGGAACAGCAAGTCCGGCACTATCCCGTCCTCCGGGCTGCCCTCCGGCGGCTCCAGCACGACCTCGTCGTCCTGCTCGAACGTGCGCCGCCAGCCCAGCGCTGACTGCCAGAAGGCGGCCAGCGCGGCCGGATTCGCCGTGTCGATGCACAGGCACTGGATTCTCAGGTTCATGCGGCGACTCTGCGGCCCCCGGCTGTCCCTGTCCACCGGTTTCCTGCGCTCCTTGCGGGCGCGGCAGGCCGGTAATCTCGTGCTGACGGACGTGGCCAGCAGCTGGAGGTGCCGATGGGCGCGGTCTTCGCGGTGGACGCTTGCCGGACGCCGGTGGGAAAGATCAAGGGCGCCCTGGCCGGGGTGCGCCCCGATCATCTCGCCGCCGACGTGATCAGCGCGATCGTCGCGCGCAGCCCCTGGCTGGATCCCGGGTCGATCGACGACGTGTACTGGGGCGCGGCCAACCAGGCCGGCGAGGACAACAGGAACGTCGCGCGGATGGGCGTCCTGCTGGCGGGCCTGCCGGTGACGGTCCCCGGCGCTACGGTCAACCGGCTGTGCGGCTCCGGCATGGAGGCCATCGCCGATGCGGCCAGGGCCATCGCGGCCGGTGACGCCGACATCTGCCTGGCCGGCGGGTCGGAATCGATGACGCGGGCGCCGTTCGTGCTGCCCCGCGCGGAGGATCCGTTCCCGCGCGATGCCGGGGTGGCCGATACCAGGCTCGGGTGGCGGCTGGTGAGCCCGCGGATGCAGGAGCTGTATCCGCCGATCAGCCTGGGCGAGACGGCCGAGAACGTGGCCGAGCGGTACGGCGTGAGCAGGTCAATGCAGGACGAGTTCGCGCTGCTCAGCCATCAGCAGGCGGCGCGGGCTCGCGACGCCGGGCTGCTCGCCGAGGAGATCATCCCGGTCGCCGCGCCGCGCGGCCAGGTGACGGCCGACGAGGGCATCAGGCCGGGCCTGACGCTGGCTGAGCTGGCCGCGAAGAAGCCGGCCTTCCGGGCCGGCGGCACGGTGACCGGCGGCAATTCCTCACCGCTGAACGACGGGGCGGCGTGCCTGCTGCTGATGTCGGAACGGGCGGCCGCCGCCGCGGGGGCCGAGCCGATCGCCAGGTACGCGGGCGCCGCGGCGGCCGGCGTCCACCCGGACTACATGGGCATCGGCCCGGTGCCAGCCATGACGAAGGCGCTGGCACGGGCTGGCTGGCAGATCGGCGACCTGGACCTGGCCGAGGTCAATGAGGCGTTCGCCGCGCAGGCAGTCGCGGTCATCAACGAGCTGAAGCTTGACCCGCAGCGGGTCAACGTCAACGGCGGCGCCATCGCGATCGGGCACCCGCTCGGCTGCTCCGGCGCCCGGATCAGCACCGCGCTGCTGCACGAATTCCGGCGGCGCGGCGCCCGCCGGGCCGCTGCCACCATGTGCATCGGCGTGGGCCAGGGGATCGCCTGCCTCTGGGAACGGGCCTAGCCGCCCGGCGAGCCGAGCGGGCCTGGCTGCCTGGCGAGCCGAGCGGGCCTGGCTGCCTGGCGAGCCGAGCGGGCCTGGCTGCCCCGCGAGCTCCGCGAGGCCGCCAGGCAGGCCCGGGACCCGGCGCCGGGATCGCTCCGTGGCCGCTGGTCCCGGGCCCGCCGCATCGCCGGTCAGCCGGATGGATCGCCGGTCAGCCGAATACGTGGAAGAAAATGCTCCCGCTGGCTGACGGGCTTGTCGTCGCCAGGACGCCGCCAAGCAACGCGGGCGCCACCGCCGTCCGTGCCCGGGGGACCCGGCGCGGCAGGCTCCAGCCGCCGGCCGTGCCCAGCTGGTACCGCACGCGCACGGAGTGCGGCGCCTTGTACGCCACCAGCAGCGGGCTGCCGCCATGCGCCCCGAGTGACGAGGCGGCAGGGGCCGCGCCGGTCACCGCGCCCGGCACCGCGGCCGGCGCCGTCCAGGTCAGGCCGCTGGCCAAGGTGAGCGGATCCGGCGTGGTCGCGAAGCGGATCCGGTGCGTCCGCTGCCCGCGCCACAGCACGTACAAGGTGCCGTGGGCCGTGCCGCCTTGCACTTCGGCGATCGCGGGAGCGGTCCTGGTGCGCGAGCCCGGAATGCGATGCGACGCCGACCACCGGAACCCGCGGGCCGGCCGGCCCGGAGTGCCGATCGCGTAGCGGACGTGATGCAGCGGTCCCTTCCAGGCGACGACCGCGACGTAGGTGTCGAACGGGAAGAAGACCGCGGGCGCTGACCGGGTCCTGTCCCTGACGGTGCGGGGCAGGGATTGCGGCACCGTCCAGGAAATCGTGCCGTTCCTGGCGGTCTCGCCCTGGGAGTACCAGATCCGCCGGTTACCCCGGCCCTTCCAGACCGCGACCTCAGCCGGCCTGCCGTCCGGGTCGGTGTAGGACGCAACCGAAGGCGCCCGGTTCGTCCTCGCCAGCGGAATCGAGGCCCGCGCCGACCAGTGGCCGGCCGCGGAAAGCCGCGTCTCGTAGAACACCCGCCCGGAGAGCTGGCCCTTCCAGGCAGCTAGCAGCCCGCGGCCGGCCGAGCCCGGGAAGGAGACGGGTGCGAGGGCGGCCGCGGCGTTGGTGAACGCGCGCGGCAGCGGGCCCTCCGGGCCTGACCAGTGGCCGGCCGGCCGGGGCACCGCGGCGGCCGCCAGGGCAGGCGCCGCCGCGGCGGCCGCCAGGGCCGCCGCGCCGAGGGCGCATGCCGCGCCGGTCACGGCGGCCGCGGAGAGCAGCCGTGGCATGGGACGTCTGAGCATTGTTGATGCCTCGCATTCTGGGTCGGGAGCCTGCCGCCATGCGGGCAGGCACCGCAGACGGTAGGGCGTCATCCCTGGCACCCGGCCGTCAACAACCCCTGACTTGACTGGGTTTTCGCTGTGCATCCGCTTAGCGTCGTTTCCAGCGCGGTTACCCGGCCCGGACGCGGGCAGCTGCCGCCCGGCCCGGCCGCGGGCGCTGCCGCCCGGCCAGGCCGCCTCGCCAGCCGGGCCGTGCCCCGGCCGCCCGGCATGCCCGCAGCCGGTAGGGTCGGCGGTGCGTCACCGGCGAGCGATGGGACAGCGACCGTGCAGCCAGGCGGGACCGGCGGGCCTGCGACCCGCGCGGCAGCGGAGCCTGATCCGCAGGCCCGGATCCTGACCATCCCGAACGTGATCAGCATGGCCAGGCTGGCGGGCGTGCCGGTCTTCCTGTGGCTGATCCTCGGGCCGAGAACCCAGTCCGCCGACGCCTGGGCAGTCGTGCTGCTGTTCGCCGCCGGGGCGTCTGACTGGCTGGACGGCAAGATCGCCAGGGCACTGAACCAGCAGACCAGGCTCGGCCAGCTGCTCGACCCGGCCGCCGACCGCCTCTACATCGTGGCCACCATCATCGCGCTGGCCATCCGGGCCATCATCCCGTGGTGGCTGGTGGGCATACTGGTAGCCCGCGAGCTGGTGCTCGGCATCGCGCTGCTCGTCTTGCGCACCCGCGGCTACGGGCCGCTGCAGGTGAGTTTCGTCGGGAAAGCGGCGACGCTCAACTTGCTCTACGCGTTTCCGCTGCTGCTTCTCGGCTCCCACCAGGGCACGTTCGCGGAGATCGCCCGGGTCGTCGGTTGGGCCATGGCGATCTGGGGAACGGCACTGTACTTGTGCGCCGCCGGGCTGTACCTCGTGCAGGCCCGACGCCTGCTCGCGGCCGCCGAATCCGACGATTCGGGCGGTCCGCCGTAGTCTTTGGTCAAGGGCGGGACTGGATCCAGGCTCACGCCAGGCGGAAGGGAGCTTAGCCAGCCGTGAAGGCCGTTGTGATGGCAGGCGGGGAAGGTACCCGGCTGCGCCCGATGACCGCCAACCAGCCGAAGCCGCTGCTGCCAGTGGTGAATCAGCCGATCATGGAGCACGTGCTGCGCCTGCTGAAGCGGCATGGCTTCTCCGAGACGGTCGTCACCGTGCAGTTCCTCGCCTCCCTGGTACGCAATTACTTCGGCGACGGCGAGGAAGTCGGCATGAGCCTCCAGTACGCCACCGAGGAGATACCGCTGGGGACGGCGGGCAGCGTCAAGAATGCCGAGGACGCGCTGCGGGACGAGCCGTTCCTGGTGATCTCGGGTGACGCGCTGACGGACATCGACCTGTCGGCCATGGTCCGCTTTCACCGGGAGAACGGCGCGCTGGTGACCGTCGGGCTGACCCGGGTGCCGAATCCGCTGGAGTTCGGGATCATCATCGTCGACGACGACGGCCGCATCCAGCGGTTCCTGGAGAAGCCGACCTGGGGGCAGGTGTTCTCCGACACGGTCAACACCGGGATCTACGTGATGGAGCCGGAAGTGCTCGCCGAGGTGCCGGCCGGCGAGCTGGCGGACTGGTCCGGTGACATCTTCCCCCGGCTGCTCAAGCAGGGCGCCCCGCTGTTCGGCTGGATCGCGGATGGCTACTGGGAGGATGTCGGCACGCACGAGAGCTACCTGAAGGCCCAGGCGGACGTGCTGTCCGGCCGGGTCGAGGCCGAGATCGCCGGATTCGAGATGTCACCCGGCGTCTGGGTGGCCGACGGGGCCGAGGTGGACCCCGACGCGATCTTGACCGGGCCGCTGTGCATCGGGGAGTACGCCAAGATCGAGGCGGGCGCGCAGCTGCGCGAGTTCACCGTGATCGGCAACAACGTGGTGGTCAAGGAAGGCGCGTTCCTGCACCGCGCGGTCGTGCACAACAACGTCTACGTCGGCCAGGGCGCTACCCTGCGCGGCTGCGTGATCGGGAAGAATACCGACGTGATGGCCTCGGCCAGGATCGAGGAGGCAGCGGTCGTCGGGGACGAGTGCCTGATCGAGCCCGAGGCGTACCTGTCGGCCGGCGTGAAGGTCTACCCGTTCAAGACCATCGAGGCCGGCGCCGTGGTGAACACCAGCGTGATCTGGGAGTCGCGTGGCCAGCGCACCCTGTTCGGGCCGCGCGGCGTGTCCGGGCTCATCAACGTCGAGATCACCCCCGAACTATGCGTCCGGCTCGCCAGCGCGTACGCCACCACCCTGAAGAAGGGCGCGGTCGTCACCACTTCGCGTGATGTCTCCCGAGCCGCCCGCGCGCTCAAGCGGGCCGTGCACAGCGCGCTCAACGCCAGCGCGATCAACGTGGTCGACCTGGAGGCACAGCCGCTGCCGGTGGCGAGGTTCGAGACCGCGCGCGGCGAATGCAGCGGCGGCATCGTGCTGCGCATCACCCCGGGCAACCCGCAGTCCATCGACATCATCTTCCTCGACGAGTCCGGCGCCGACGTATCACAGGCCAGCCGGCGGAAGATCGAGCGGGTGTTCTCCCGGCAGGAGTACCGCCGGGCCTTTCCCGGTGAGATCGCGGAGCTGAGCTACCCGGCCCGGGTCCGGGAATCCTACGCCTACGACCTGCTGCGCTGCGTGGACCTGACCGGGGTGAGCGAGGCCGGGATGAAGGTCGTGGTGGACTGCGCGGGCGGCACCGTCTCGCTGATCCTGCCTGTCCTGCTCGGCCGGATCGGCGTGGAAGTGCTGACCGTCAACAACCGGCTGGACGAGACGTCGCCGACGCCGTCGCTGGCCCAGACGCGGGCGGGCCTGCAGCGGCTGGCCGAGCTCGTGGCGTCGTCCCGGGCCGATTTCGGCGTGCGGTTCGACCCGGTCGGCGAGCGGATCACGCTGGTGGATGAGAAGGGCGGCCTGATCAGCGACGACCGCGCGCTGCTGGTCGTGCTCGACCTGATCGCCGCGGAACGGCGCACCGGCCGGGTGGCGCTGCCGGTCACCACGACCAGGGTCGCCGAGGAGGTCAGCGAGTTCCATCATGTCCGGGTGGACTGGACCTCCACCTCCCCGCATAGCCTGGCCGAGGCCACCGCCGACGACGACGTGATCTTCGCGGCGGACGGCCGGGGCGGCTTCGTCGTGCCGGAATTCACCCGCACCATCGACGGCATCGCGGCTTTCACCCGGCTGGTTGGCCTGGTCGCCCGCACCCGGCTGACGCTCAGCCAGATTGACGCCAGGATCCCGGTGGCCCACCGGCTCAAGCGCTCGCTGCCGACGCCATGGGCGGCCAAGGGGAGCGTCATGCGCACGGTGGCGGAGGCAGCAGGGGAGCGGGAGGTCGATACCACCGACGGCATCCGGGTGATCGAGCCGGACGGCGGCTGGATCCTCGCGCTGCCCGACCCGGCGGATGCCGTCACCCATCTGTGGGCGGAGGCCAAGGACGACGACGCAGCGCAGACGCTGCTCGACGAATGGGCGGCCGTGGTCGAGAGCGCCGGGCACTGAGCGTGCGAACCGATCGCGAGCCGCTGACTGCCGACGAGGACACCGTGTGGCGTGAGAGAATCGCCGTCAATCGTCGGTGGCGACGATCTGTCGGAGGTGCGGCCTGATGTGGCGGAGGCGGCGCGAGAGTGCCCCGGTGGGTCCCGCGCGGGCCGAAGCTTCCGGGCGGGGCGCCTCGGCGGCCGGGCCGGCGGGCGCGGCCGGGCGCCGCTTCGCGTGGCGGCGGCGTGCGTGGCGGTTGGACCGGCGCTCCGCCGCACAGGTAGCTTGGACAGCGCCACCGGAGTACGCAAGAGGCGCTGCCCAGGCCGATGTGTTTCCCGCTCCGGTCGCGTGGCCTACGGAGGGAAGGCTCGGCGAGCAGATGCCTAGCGTCTACTGCACCGGCTGCGGCCGGGCGAACCCGGCAGATGCTCGTTTCTGCTCGCATTGCGGCACTGCTCTCGGCTACGGCACAGAGCGCAGCGCCGAGACGACGTCGATCATTTCCGCTGTCGGCACCGACCAGCCCGATGCCGAGTCCGGCGACGATCCGCTGGCCGACGCGGCGACCCTGGCCGCGCTTCCGCCCGGCACGGCGCTGCTCGTCGTCCGCCGCGGGCCGAATGCCGGGAGCAGGTTCCTGCTGGACAGCGACCTCACCACCGCGGGCCGCCATCCGGAGAGCGATATCTTCCTCGACGACGTGACCGTCTCCCGGCGGCATGCCGAGTTCTACCGGCACGGCACCGGGTTCACGGTTCGCGACGTGGGCAGCCTCAACGGGACCTACGTGAACCGCGAGCGGATCGAGGAGATGGAGCTGACCGGCGGCGACGAAGTCCAGGTGGGCAAGTTCCGCCTGGTGTTCCTCCTGAGCCCGCGTGCTCCGGTGGAGTACGGCGGCGGGGGCGCGCAGGTCGGGGGATGAACGCATCGCATGCCCGGCCGTATCTCGGCATCGGCGAGGTACTGGCCAGCCTCCGCGAGGATTTTCCGGACATCAGCGTCTCGAAGATCCGCTTCCTTGAGTCCGAGGGGCTGATCGCGCCAGCGCGCTCGCCGTCGGGATACCGGAAGTTCGCCGTGGCCGACGTGGAACGGCTCCGCTACATCCTGACGGCCCAGCGGGATCAGTACCTGCCGCTGCGCGTCATCAAGGAGCGGCTCGTGCCCGACGGGGCGGATCCGGCGGGCCACGGCCCGTCAGCCGACAGCGCGCCCGAGCCGCCCGGCCGCGGCGGCCGCGGCGTCAAGCTGACCCGTCGTGACCTGCTCGAAGCCGCCGGCATTGACGAGGAGAAGCTGGCCGAGCTCGAAGACTACGGGCTGGTTCGCCGGGAAGGCCGTCAGTACGGCCAGGACGCGCTGGAGGTGGCCAGGACCGTCGCCGCGCTGGCGGCCTACGGCGTCGAGGCGCGGCACCTGCGGGCCGTGCGCGCGGCGGCCGAGCGCGAGACGTCACTCATCGAGCAAGTGATCGCGCCGACGCTGCGCCAGCACAACGCCGCGGCCAGGGAAAACGCGGGCAGGACGGCACGGCAGATTGCCGCCCTGTCGCTGCGGCTGCATCGGGCGCTGATCGAGGCCGCGCTCGCCGAGGCCGGGCTGCCCGATACCAGCCTGCCCGATACCGGCCTGCCCTGGCCCGGGCAGGCCGCGGACGCGGCCGCCGTGCCGCCCGGGGGCGCCGCCCGCGCGGCCGCCGGGCAAGGAGCCACCGGACGCGGCGGAGCCGGGAACGGGGCAGCGGCCCACGGCGCCGCCGGTGACGACTTCGGCGGCCAGGGGCAGCGCCGCGCGGCCGCCGGCGGCGGCGGGCGCGGGGGCCGCGGCTACGGCGGGGCCAGCGCGTGACGCTACCGTGGCGGTCGCCGGCGACGGCCGGCCCGGCGCCGCGCCGGGGCGAATGCACATGCCGTCCGGCCAGCCGGCGCCGGGGCGCGGGCGAGTCTCCGGCGGCAGCCGGTGTACGTTGGCAAAGGGAGCGCCCTTAAGCAGGGTCCAGAAGTGAGGGAGCGCGTCAGGCGCACGTGAGGACGGAGCCGCCGTGAGGCAGATGGAGGTCGTAGGCGTCCGGGTTGAGATGCCCACGAACAACCCCATCGTCCTGCTGAAGGAATCGCAGGGGGAGAGATACTTGCCGATCTGGATCGGCCCGATGGAGGCGACGGCGATCGCCTTCGCGCAGCAGGGCATGGTCCCCGCCCGGCCGCTTACCCATGATCTGTTCCGCGATGTCCTCGAGGCGCTTGGCGTGCAACTGCGCACGGTCAACATCACCGCGCTACGGGACGGGATCTTCTTCGCCGACCTGATCTTCTCGAACGGGAAGGAAGTAAGCGCCAGGCCGTCGGACTCCATCGCCCTCGCGCTCCGTACCGGCGCCACGATCTTCGCCAGCGACGAGATCCTGGACGAGGCCGGCGTCGCGATTCCGGACGAGCAAGAGGACGAGGTCGAGAAGTTCCGGGAATTCCTCGACACGATCACGCCCGAGGACTTCGGCCGCGCGACCTGAGCCAGCGCGACCTGAGCCAGCGAAGCCTTGGTCCCGCGCAGCCTTGAGCCCGCGCAGCGCAGAGCCCGCGTCATCGGGCACCGTGCAAGCTGACGCTGTGCAACCTGAACGTGGCTGAGCGCAGTGAGGCCGGCGGGGCCGGTGGTCTGTCACGGTTGGTCAGTCTTCCTGCGACGCGCCGTGGCAGATCGTTGACGAGTTCACCGTGCCCGCTTAACGTGCGAGACGTGTACCCAGGGATCTCCTCCCGGGCCGGAGGTTGGCGTGGCGGTAACTAAGGGTGAGGGCCAGGCCCCGGGCGTTCGCCATGCGGCGGCCCGGCGCGCCGAGCAGCAGGGACTGCTCTTCGGCGAGGAACTCACGCTGCGGCCGGAGGCCGCTGAGCAGGAGTACGAGGGCTACCGCGGCCCGACGGCATGCGCCGCGGCCGGGATCACCTACCGCCAGCTCGACTACTGGGCGCGCACCGGCCTGGTGGAGCCCAGCGTGCGGGCGGCCACCGGGTCCGGGTCGCAGCGGCTGTACGGCTTCCGCGACATCCTGGTGCTCAAGGTCGTGAAGCGGCTGCTGGACACCGGCATCTCGCTGCAGCAGATCAGGGCGGCGGTCGCGCACCTGCGCACCCAGGGCACCAGCGACCTCGCCCAGGTCACCCTGATGAGCGACGGCATCAGCGTGTATGAGTGCACGTCCGACAACGAGGTCGTTGACCTGGTCCAGGGCGGCCAGGGAGTGTTCGGCATCGCGCTCGGCCGGGTCTGGCAGGAAGTCGAGGGCAGCCTCGCCGAGCTGCCCGCCGAGCGGGCGGCCGGCGCCGGGCCGGACGACGGCGCAACCGCGGCTGACCCCGGCAAGCCAGACGAGCTGTCCAGGCGCCGCGCGCGCAAGACGGGCTAGCGCCGCCGCGCGTGACCGGCCAGCGCGCTCATCTTGGCACGGGTATTCCGCCGGGATCAGATCTAACCCTGGATAACGTGATCAACGGCGCTGCCTCGGGTAGGCTCGGCAGCGCTGACGACACCGTCCGGGAGAGTCCCCGCGCAGGCCGCGGGGCGCCGAAGGGGCAACCTCCCCGGAACCTCTCAGGCACCACGGACCGGGCGGGCCAGGCGTCTCTGGAGTCCGCCCAGCGGACGACAGAGGGGGAGTGAGGCGGCCGCGCCGGCGGCTGCCCCGGCCGCCCCAGGAGACGCCCATGAATTTCGCGCAGCGGCATATCGGGCCATCCCAGCCCGAGCAGGACCAGATGCTCGCCGCCGTCGGCTACGGCTCGCTCGATGAGCTCACCAGCGCCGCGCTGCCCGCGGGCATTGCCGAGGCAGCGCAGCTGACGCTGCCGCCGCCGCTCAGCGAGACCGGGGCGCTGGCTGAGCTGCGCCGCCTGGCGGGCCGCAACGAAGTCCTTACCTCGATGATCGGCCTCGGCTACTACGGGACAGTGACGCCGGCCGTCATCCGCCGCAACCTGCTGGAGAACCCGGCCTGGTACACGGCCTACACCCCCTACCAGCCGGAGATCTCCCAGGGCCGGCTGGAGGCGCTGCTCAATTTCCAGACGATGATCGAGGACCTGACCGCGCTGCCGCTGGCCGGGGCATCGATGCTGGACGAGGCGACGGCCGCGGCCGAGGCGATGACCCTGGCCAGGCGCGCGGCCGGGCGGGGCACGATCTTCCTGGCCGACGCCGACTGCCTGCCGCAGGTCCTCGCCGTGCTCGCTACCAGGGCAGAGCCGCTCGGCATCCGGCTCGTCACCGGGCAGCTGACCCCGGAACTGGTGGCCGCGCAGCCCGCCGGGGAGCTGTTCGGCGTGCTGATGCAGTACCCGGGCGCCAGCGGCGAGATCCGTGACCTGCGCCCGGTCATCGAGGCAGCTCATGCCAGCGGCGCCCTCGCCGCCGTCGCTGCCGACCTGCTCGCGCTGACGCTGCTGGTGCCGCCCGGCGAGCTCGGCGCGGATATCGCGGTCGGCACCACGCAGCGGTTCGGGGTACCGATGGGCTTCGGCGGACCGCACGCCGGCTACATCAGCGTGCGTGACGGGCTGAAGCGGCAGCTGCCGGGACGGCTGGTCGGCGTCTCCGTCGACGCCGACGGGCATCCCGCCTACCGGCTCGCGCTGCAGGCCCGCGAGCAGCACATCCGCCGGGAGAAGGCGACCAGCAACATCTGCACCGCACAGGTGCTGCTCGCCGTCATCGCCGCGATGTACGCCGCTTACCACGGCCGCGAGGGCCTGACGGCCATCGCCAGGCGGGTGCACGCGATGGCGGCATCTCTCGCCCGGATCCTCGAAGATCACGGATTTGAAACGGATGTCGCGGCGTTCTTCGACACCGTCCGGGTCAGGGTTCCCGGCGGGGCTGCCGAGGCGGCGGAGCGTGCTCGTTGCGCCGGATACAACGTGTACCAGGCGGACGCGGATACCCTGCAGATCGCCTGCGACGAGACGACCACCGGCGAGCAGCTGCGCGAGCTGGTCCGTGCGCTGGCCGGCCGGGACGCCGGACAGAGCACGCCCCGCGATGCGCCCAGCGCCCTGCCGGCCGGGCTGCTGCGGACCAGCGAGTTCCTCACCCACCCGGTGTTCTCCCGCTACCGCAGCGAGACGGCCATGCTGCGCTACCTGCGGCGGCTGGCCGATTTCGACATCGCGCTGGACCGGTCGATGATCCCGCTGGGCTCGTGCACCATGAAGCTGAACGCGGCCGCCGAGATGGAGGCCATCAGCTGGCCTGAGTTCGCGGACATGCACCCGTTCGCCCCGGCCGGCCAGAGCGCGGGATACCTGGACCTGATCGGCGACCTCGAGCGCCTGCTGACCGAGATCACCGGGTACGACCAGGTGTCATTGCAGCCCAACGCGGGCTCCCAGGGCGAGCTCGCCGGGCTGCTGGCCATCCGTGCCTACCACCGGTCCCGGCAGCAGCCGGAGCGGAATGTCTGCCTGATTCCCGAATCCGCGCACGGCACGAACGCGGCAAGCGCGGTACTCGCCGGGCTGCGGGTCGTGGTGGTGAAGTGCGGCTCAGACGGCGCCATTGACCTCGGTGACCTGGACGCGAAGCTGGACGCGCACTCCGGCGCGATCGCCGCGATCATGCTGACCTACCCGTCCACGAACGGCGTCTTCGAGGAAACCGTCACCCAGGTGTGCGCCGACGTGCACGCCGCCGGCGGCCAGGTCTACGTCGACGGCGCCAACCTGAACGCCCTGGTCGGGCTGGCCAGGCCCGGCCGCTTCGGCGCCGACGTGTCGCACCTGAACCTGCACAAGACGTTCTGCATCCCGCATGGCGGCGGCGGCCCCGGGGTCGGCCCGGTGGCCGTGCGGTCCCATCTCGGCCCGTTCCTGCCCGGCCACCCGGTCCCCGGCGCGACCGCCCCCGTCAGCGGCTCGGCCGGCCAGCCGGGCACCGCCACCGGGCGGCCGGGCCCCGTCGCCGCGGCGCCCTACGGGTCGGCCGGGATCCTGCCGATCTCCTGGGCCTACATCCGGATGATGGGCGCCGGCGGCCTTCGCCGCGCCACGCAGGTGGCGATCCTGTCCGCCAACTACGTGGCCAGCCGGCTGAACCCGCACTTCCCGGTGCTCTATACCGGCCGCGGCGGGCTCGTCGCGCACGAGTGCATCCTGGACCTGAGGCCGGTCACCGCCGAGACCGGGATCACCGCCGAGGACGTGGCCAAGCGGCTGATCGACTACGGGTTCCACGCGCCGACGATGTCGTTTCCGGTAGCCGGCACGCTCATGGTGGAACCCACCGAAAGCGAGGACCTGGCGGAACTCGACCGGTTCTGCGACGCGATGATCGCGATCTCCCGCGAGATCTCCCGGGTCGCGTCCGGCGACTACGACCATGACGATAACCCGCTGAAGAACGCGCCGCATACGGCCGCCATGCTGATCGCGTCGGACTGGAAGCACCCGTACCGGCGCGAGGACGCCGCCTACCCCGCTGCCGGGGACCGGCGCGCCAAGTACTGGCCGCCGGTGCGGCGGATCGACCAGGCCTACGGCGACCGGAACCTGGTCTGCGCGTGCCCGCCACCGGAGGCGTTCGCTGACTGACGACGGCGCTGCTGGGCCCACGGCGGCGCGCATCATCCGGGTGGCGCGGCGGCCAGATGCGCGGGCCGCCGCCGCGATGCTCGCCCGCGCGTTCGATGACGATCCGGTGATGATGTGGATCATCCCGGACGAGCAGCTGCGCCGGCGCCGCCTGCCGGCGCTCTTCGCCGTGCTGCTGCGCCGCTACTACCTCCCGCACCAGGCCACCGAGCTGGTGCTGACCGCGGACGGAGTCCTCGGCTGCGGAATGTGGGCGCCGCCGGGCCGCTGGCTGCCTCCGGCCCGGCGCCAGCTCGCGGCCGTGCCGGGCATCGCCGGGGCACTCGGATCGCGGTTCCTGGCGGCGAACTCGGCCTTCGGCGCCATCGCCCGGCTGCACCCGCGCGAGCCGCACTGGTACCTGGCCGGCCTGGGCACCGATCCGCCCGCGCAGCGCACCGGCGTCGGCGGCCGGCTGCTGCGCTCGCGCCTGGCCCGGTGCGACATGACCGGGCAGCCGGCCTACCTTGAGTCGAGCAAGGAGAGCAACGTCGGCTACTACGAGACCTTCGGGTTCGCCGTGACCCGCGAGATCAGGATCCCGGGCGGTCCCGCGCTCTGGCCGATGTGGCGGCCACCACGCCGCGACCAGGAGGAATGATGCAGGTCATCAAGGACGCCGGCAGCTATACCCGGCCCGGCCCGGGCGCCGGGAATCACTGGAGCGAGCACCTGCGGGTGGCTGATCTCAGTGTCGGGACCTACTCGGTCCCGTCCGGCGGCACGGATGACCAGGTGCCGCACACCGAGGACGAGATCTACGTGGTAACGGCCGGCCGGGCCCGGCTGGAGGCCGGCGGGCAGAGCGTGCCGGTGAGCCCGGGCTCGGTCATCTACGTGGCGGCAGGCGAGCTGCACCGGTTCACGGACGTCACCGCCGACCTGGCCGCCCTGGTCCTGTTCGCCCCGGCCGAGGGCGATCGCGCGGGCGGCGGCAGCTAGCCGCCGCGGTCCCGCTGGCAGTCCAGGCTCGCGCTAGCCGAGCGCTCCGCCGGGTCCGTGCGGCCGCCCTTTCCACTGCCCGCCGCGACCGTGGTAGTGCCGCCGGGCCGAGTCGGCGGTCATCGCGGCGTACAGGACGGCGATCAGCGGCAGGCACGGCGCCCGCAGCGGTGACAGCCGGTAGAGCCGCAGCATCGGCAGGTACGTGACCGTCATGATGGCCCAGCCCGCCAGGCCCGTCGCGGCGAGCCAGCCGAACTCGCCGCCACCGCCAGCCGCGAGCCCGGTCAGCCCGGCGAGCGCGGCGGCCGGCGGCAGGACGTAGAGCCACGCCAGGCCAGCCACGGTGCCCGCCAGCGCGGCCGGGGAGTAGCGCAGCTGGGTGTAGGCGCTCCGCGCGACCATGTCCCACACGTCGGCCAGCCGCGGATAGGGCCTGACGCTGGTGATGTCCGTGCTGAGCCCCAGCCAGCAGCGCCCGGCCGGCCCGGCTGCCGTCAGCGGCTGGCCCGTCCTCCGCTGGCCGGTGGCCGGCTGCCGTCCCGTCAGCCGGTCTTTCAGCCCGCCTTTTACCGGCTGGCATTTCATCAGCCGGCCGAGCGCGACGTCGTCGATCAGGGCGGCCCGGATGCCGTCAAGGCCGCCGGCCGCCATCAGCTCCCGCCGCCGGACCAGCATGCATCCCCCTGCCGCCGCCGCGGTCCGCGCACCGGGCCGGTTGACCCGCCGGAACGGGTAGAGCTGGGCGAAGAAATAGACGAAGGCCGGCACCAGCAGCCGCTCCCAGCCGGTGTCCGCCCGCAGCAGGGCCATCTGCGAGACCAGCGCCCGGTTATCCGCCTCGGCGGCGCGGACCAGCATGGTGAGGCTGCCCGGCCGGAAGGCGATGTCGGCGTCGGTGAACAGCACGTATTCCGCGTCGCCTGCGGCCCGCAGTCCCTGTGCCATGGCCCAGACCTTGCCGGCCCAGCCGGCCGGAGTCGGGGCGCCGGAGACTATCCGGAGCCCCCGTCCGGGACGCCGCGCCTGGTCGCGGCCGATAGCGGCCGCGACCTGCGCCGTGCCATCTGAGCTCTCGTCGTCGACCAGGACGACATCGAAGGCCCCCGGGTAATCCTGCCCGAGCAGGGCAGGCAGCGTGCCCGGAAGCACGGCCGCCTCGTCCCTGGCCGGAACGACCGCCACCACCGCTGGCCAGCGCCGGGGCCAGCCGGCCGCGGCCGGCAGCCGCTGGTCGGTCCGCCAGTATCCGCCGTGCCCGGCCAGCAGGTACGCCCACCCGGCCGCGGTCACCGCGCAGGCGGCAATGAGGGGCAGCACCGGCTCAGCCTGGCATACCGGCCGGCCGGATCGCGGCCGGCCGGCCGCCCGCCCCGGCCACGTTGCCTGCCGCAGCAGGACGGGGACGCCGGCCCGCATAGAGTTGCCGCATGGCAGATCCGGCGAGTTACCGGCCGGCCCCGGCTCGATCCCCGAGTCGCCCGGGGTCTACCGGTTCCGCGACTCCCACGGCCGGGTTATCTATGTCGGGAAGGCCAAGAGCCTCCGGTCCCGGCTGAATTCCTATTTCGCCGACTTCGCCGGGCTGCACCCCCGTACCCAGTCGATGCTGACCTCGGCGTCCGCGGTGGACTGGACGATCGTCGGCACCGAGGTGGAGGCGCTGCAGCTCGAATACTCCTGGATCAAGGAATTCGACCCGAGATTCAACGTCCGGTACCGCGATGACAAGAGCTACCCGTACCTGGCGGTGACCATGGCCGAGGAGTTCCCCCGGGTCACGGTGATGCGCGGCGCGAAGCGGCGCGGCGTCCGCTATTTCGGTCCCTACTCGCACGCCTGGGCAATCCGGGACACGGTCGACACGCTGCTGCGGGTGTTCCCGGTCCGGACCTGCTCCGCTGGCGTCTTCAAGCGAGCCGGGCAGATCGGCCGGCCTTGCCTGCTCGGCTACATCGGCAAGTGCTCCGCGCCATGCGTCGGCAGGGTGAGCGCGGACGAGCACATGCTCCTCGCCGAGGAATTCTGCGACTTCATGTCGGGCCAGACGGCCCGGTTCATCCGGCGGCTCGAGGCCGAGATGCGGGAGTCGGCCGCCGCCGAGGAATTCGAGCGCGCCGCCCGGCTCCGTGATGACATCAAGGCACTGCAGCGCGCGCTGGAGAAGCAGGCGGTAGTCCTCGGTGACGGGACCGACTGCGATGTCATCGCGCTGGCCGAGGATCAGCTTGAGGCCGCCGTGCAGATCTTCTACGTCCGCGGCGGCCGGGTCCGCGGGCAGCGCGGCTGGGTCCTGGACAAGGTCGAGGACGTGACGACAGGAGAGCTCGTCGAGCACTTCCTCGGCCAGGTATACGGCGACGATGCCGTCGCCGCGGCCACCGCGGCCGGGGACGGCCAGGACGAGGCCGGCCAGTCCGGCGCCAGGCAGCCAGGAGCCAGGCGGCCCGAGACCAGGCAGTCCGCGGCCGCCGACGAGCGGACCGTCCCGCGCGAGGTGCTCGTGCCGGTGCTGCCGCCGGCCGCGGCGGCGGTCGAGGAATGGCTGGCCGCCTGCCGCGGCGGCCCGGTCTCCCTCCGGGTACCCCAGCGAGGGGATAAGAAGGCCCTGCTCACCACCGTGGCGCGGAACGCCGCCGAGTCACTTGCGCTGCACAAGACCAGGCGCGCGAGCGACCTGACCACCCGCAGCAAGGCGCTGGGTGAGATCCAGGAGGCGCTGGGGCTCGACGCGGCGCCGCTGCGGATCGAGTGCTACGACGTGTCCAACCTGCAGGGAACCCACGTCGTTGCGTCGATGGTCGTCTTCGAGGACGGGCTGGCGCGGAAGTCGGAATACCGCAGATTCAGCATCCGCGGCACGGGCGGCACCGACGATGTCGCGTCCATTCACGAAGTGGTGTCCCGCAGGTTCCGGCGCTACCTGGAAGAACGCGAGGCCACCGGGGAACTCGACGTGCTCGGCGACAGCGCGGCCTCCTCAGCCGCTGAGGAGAATCCCCGGCAGCGCAAATTCGCCTACCCGCCCAATCTCCTGGTGATTGACGGCGGGCCCGCCCAGGTGGCGGCGGCGGTCCGGGCACTTGACGAGCTTGGCATCGATGACGTGGCGGCATGCGGCCTGGCCAAGCGGATGGAGGAGGTCTGGCTGCCCGGTGATGACTCGCCGGTCATCCTGCCCCGTACCAGCGAAGGGCTCTACCTGCTGCAGCGCGTGCGGGACGAAGCGCACCGGTTCGCGATCACGTACCACCGGAAGAAAAGATCGACGGCACTGACGGTCAGCGAGCTCGATGCCGTGCCGGGCCTCGGGCCGGCCCGCCGAGCGGCGCTGCTACGGCACTTCGGCTCCGTCCGCAAGATCGGCGGGGCTACCGTTGCCGAGATCGCCGGCCTGCCGGGCTTCGGGCCGAAACTGGCGGAGGCGGTGCTCGCCGTGCTGCGCCCCGGGGAGGCCAGCGGGGCAGGCACCGGAGGATCGGGGGAGGATCGTCATGACCGGAAATAGCCAGGCGCCGGAGATCGTCATCATCACCGGGATGTCCGGCGCGGGCCGGAGCACCGCGGCGAAATCGCTCGAGGACCTCGACTGGTTCGTCGCCGACAACCTGCCGCCCGACTTGCTGCAGACGATGGTGGACCTGGCCAGGCGGGCGAAGGGCACCGTGCCGCGGATCGCCGTGGTGGTGGACGTGCGCAGCCGGCCGTTTTCCAGTGACCTCAGGACGGCGATCGGCGAGCTCAAAACCCGGGGCGTCCGGCCTTACGTGGTGTTCCTCGAGGCCAATGACGACACGCTGGTGCGCAGGTTCGACAGCGTCCGGCGGCCGCATCCGCTGCAGGGCGGCCGCCGCGTCATCGACGGCATAACCGCCGAGCGGGTCCTGCTCCGCGGCCTGCGAGACCAGGCTGACCTGGTGCTCGACAGCTCAGAGCTGAACGTGCACGAACTGCGCGCACGGCTGCGTGATTCCTTCGGCGACGCGGCCGAGACCGCCCTGCGGGTGACCGTGATGTCCTTCGGCTTCAAGTACGGCCTGCCGCTTGACGCGGACATGGTCGTGGACTGCCGTTTCCTGCCCAATCCGCACTGGGTCGACGAGCTCGCCCCGCTGACGGGCCAGCACAAGGAAGTCCAGGAGTACGTCCTGCACCAGCCGGGGGCCGCCGAGTTCCTCGGTGCCTACCTGCAGGCCGTCGGCGTAACGCTGGACGGCTACGGGCAGGCGGGCAAGCATTTCGTGCTGCTGGCGGTCGGCTGCACGGGCGGCAAGCACCGCAGCGTCGTGATGGCCGAGGAGATTTCGGCCCGGCTGGCCAAATCGTGGCCGGGAGTTCAGGTAGTGCACAGGGATCTTGGCCGCGAGTGAGCACAGCGATGGGTGACCGCACGGACGGAGCTCTCCGGCCGCTGGCCGGGACGCCCGCCGGGCGGCCGCAGCGCCGCCAGGTCGTGGCGCTCGGCGGCGGCCACGGGCTGTTCGCGTCCCTGTCGGCCCTGCGCCGGGTCACCCGCCATCTGACCGCCATTGTCACCGTTGCCGACGATGGCGGCTCCAGCGGCAGGCTGCGCCGCGAGTTCGGCGTGCTCCCTCCTGGCGACCTGCGGATGGCGCTGGCCGCGCTGTGCGGCGATGACGCGTGGGGGACTACCTGGAGCCAGGTCGTGCAGCATCGCTTCACCGGGGACTCCGAGCTCGGCGGGCACGCGGTCGGCAACGTACTGATCGTGGCGCTCTGGGAACTACTCGGCGACACCGTTCAGGGCCTGGACTGGGTCGGCAGACTGCTCGGCGCACACGGGCGAGTGCTGCCGATGGCGTCGGTCCCGCTCGATCTCGCCGCCGAGGTCGAGGGCGCGAATCCGGCGCTGCCCGATGAGGTCAGCACCGTTCGCGGCCAGGTCGCCTGCGCGACCACCAGCGGGCGGGTACGGTCGATCTCACTGATTCCCGCGGACCCGCCCGCCTGCCCGGAAGCGGTGGCCGCGGTCAGCGAAGCGGACTGGGTAGTGCTCGGACCCGGTTCGTGGTTCACCAGCGTGCTGCCGCACCTGCTGGTCCCGCAGCTGGCCAGGGCGCTGCTCACGACCCGGGCGCGCCGGATCGTGGCACTGAACCTGGTGCCGCAGCGGGGGGAGACGGAGGGGTTCTCGCCGCACGCTCATCTGGAGGTGCTCGCTGACCACGCTCCGGAGCTCACGATCGACGTAGTGCTCGCCGACCGCCGCGCGGCGGAAGGCACCACCGGCGAACTCGAGAAGGCCGCTGGCCTGCTCGGTGGCCGGCTTGTACTGGCGGACCTGGCCATGGGGGACGGGTCGCCCCGCCACGATCCGCGACGGCTTGCGGGCGCATTCGCGCAGATATTTGAGGGGGAGTGAGGCCTGATGGCGCTGACCGGACTGGTAAAGGATGAGCTCAGCCGCGTCACGGTGCTCAAGCCATGCTGCAGGAAGGCGGAGGTCTCCACCCTGCTGCGCTTCGCCGGCGGGCTGCACCTGGCCGCTGGCCGCATCGTGGTGGAGGCCGAGCTCGACACGGGCGCGGTGGCGCGCAGGCTCCGCAAGGACATCGCGGAGGTCTTCGGTCACTCCTCGGAGATGATCGTGCTCGCCCCGAGCGGCCTGCGGAAGGGGAATCGCTATGTCGTCCGGGTGCACAAGGACGGCGACAGCCTGGCCCGCCAGACCGGGCTCGTCGACGGCCACGGGCGGCCGGTGCGCGGCCTTCCCCGGCAGGTAGTGTCCGGCACCGCCTGCGACTGCGAGGCGGCCTGGCGGGGCGCATTCCTTGCCCATGGCTGCCTGACCGAGCCGGGCCGGTCGATGTCCCTGGAGGTCACCTGCCCGGGCCCGGAAGCAGCCCTGGCCATGGTCGGCGCCGCCCGGCGGCTCAAGATCCATGCGAAGGCGCGTGACGTGCGCGGCGTGGACCGTGTCGTCATCAGGGACGGTGATGCGATCAGCGCGATGCTGACCCGCCTGGGTGCCCACGACAGCGTGCTCGCCTGGGAGGAGCGGCGGATGCGCCGCGAGGTCCGGGCCACTGCGAACCGGCTGGCGAACTTCGACGACGCGAATCTGCGCCGCAGCGCCCGCGCGGCGGTAGCGGCCGGCGCGCGGGTCGAGCGGGCGCTGGAAATTCTCGGCGCCGAGGCGCCCGATCACCTGATCGTGGCCGGCGAGCTGCGGATCAAGCACCGGCAGGCCAGCCTGGAGGAACTCGGCCAGCTCGCCGAGCCGGCCCTGACCAAGGACGCCATCGCCGGCCGGATCCGCCGGCTGCTTGCGCTGGCCGACCGCCGGGCGATGGAACTCGGCGTGCCCAGCACGGAGGCGCACCTGACCGCGGACATGCTCATCCCCTGAGTGGTTCACCGCACCTGATCTTCCCGGCGCTGCTGGGCCGGGCCGCAAGGAGCCGCCCCTAGCGGCTGCCCCGGGCCAGCCGCAATCCGGGCCGTCAGTCGCCGTGGCCGGAATCCGGCTGATCGCCTGCGCCGGGGACGGGAAACTGGCCGGCCGGGGGCTGGCCGAACCGGGGCTGCCCCACCGGGGGCTGGCCGAACGGGGGCTGCCCCGCGGGAGGCGGGCCGAACCGAGGCTGCCCCGCGGGAGGGCGGGCCGAACGGGGGCTGGCCTGGCTGACTGGGCGACCAGGGCTGCGCCGGGGCGCCGGATGCCGGGAACCGGCCGCCGCGGCGCCGCGCCATCCCGCTGAGCCCGGCCCTGCTGAACGGGATCCGGAATCCGATGTAGGCCGCAATCAGCCAGAAGACCAGCGTGAGGCCGCCGAGCGAGTGCGGGTAGGCCTGAATGATCAGGTTCAGGTGCCCGAGAATCGAGCCCACGTCTACGCCGGCCCCGGCCAGCGCGAAGACCAGCGCGAGGAAGCTGCCGAGCGCGCAGCCGAACACGGCAAGCACCGCGCTCGCGATGGCAGCTATCGGATCACTGTGCCGGAACCGCGCCACGGCGGAACCGACCGCGAGCCCCATGAGCACCGCCACGATCGGAGAACTGGTGCTTAGAGATGTAGGCGATCAGCCCCCAGACGACCGCCCCCCCGATCGCCGCGCCGAGCCCGCAGACCAAGGCCAGGCCGATGCTGCCTCGTGCCGGGGGCGGCGGCGCGGTGCCATAGGACGTCATCGGATCATCCTTATGGGGTGGTAGCTGGCGATCGGGGTAGTTGCTGGCAGCAGCCTAGGCCAGCAGCCGGCTGGCAATACTGCTTTGCCGCCGGGAATGCGGCCGGCGGCCGGCCATGCTGCCGCCGGCGGCCGGGCGATGCTGCCGACGGCCGCGGGAACGTGCCGGCCGCGGGAATGCAGCCGGCGGCGGGATGCGGCCGACAGCCGGCGCGGGCCGGCCCGCGAGCCGCGAGGGGACCAGCCGGCCCGGCCGGCCTTTCCGGTAGGTTCAAGTCGGCAGGCGGCGCCCAGCCGCCGGAGTGATGTGCCAGAACGACGAGGAGAGCGCTGCAGTGACTGTCCGGGTTGGGATCAATGGGTTTGGCCGTATCGGCCGCAACTTCTGGCGGGCCGTCCAGGCCGGCGCGGGCACCGCGGCCGGCATCGAGATCGTGGCGGCGAACGACCTGACCGACGCCGCGACGCTGGCGCACCTGCTCAAGTACGACACCGTGCTCGGCACGCTCGGCATGGACGTGACCGTGCACGGCGACGTGATCCGGGCCGGGGACACCGACATCAGGGTGCTCGCGGACCGGGATCCGGCTGCGCTGCCCTGGGGCGAGCTCGGCGTGGACGTGGTGGTCGAGTCCACCGGCCGGTTCAACAAGGCGGCCGATGCGCGGAAGCACCTCGACGCCGGCGCGCGGAAGGTCGTCATTTCCGCTCCGGCCACCGGCGAGGACATCACCATCGTGATGGGCGTCAACGACGGCCAGTACGAGACGGCCAGCCACGACATCATTTCCAACGCGTCCTGCACGACCAACTGCGTGGCGCCGATGGCGAAGGTCCTGATGGACAGCTTCGGCATCGTCAAGGGCATGATGACCACGATCCACGCCTACACCAGCGACCAGGTACTCCAGGACTTCCCGCACAAGGACCTGCGCCGGGCCCGGGCCGCCGCGCAGAACATCATCCCGACCAGCACCGGCGCGGCCAAGGCCACTTCCCTCGTGCTGCCCGAGCTCAAGGGCAAGCTGGACGGCATGTCGATGCGCGTGCCCGTGATCGACGGGTCAGTGACCGACCTGGTTGTCCAGCTCGGCCGGGAGGCAACCGTGGACGAGGTGAACGCGGCCTACCGGGCGGCAGCCGACGGGCCGCTGAAGGGCTACCTGCACTACACCAGCGACCCCATCGTGTCGTCCGACATCGTCGGCACGCCCTACTCCTGCACCTTCGATTCCCTGCTCACCATGGCAGCAGGCGACCAGGTAAAGGTGATCGGCTGGTACGACAACGAGTGGGGCTATTCCAACCGGCTGGCCGACCTCACCGCCTACGTCGGCGCGCAGCTGCCCGGCCGCTCATGAGGGGAATCGACGACCTGGAAGTCAGCGGCCGGGTCGTGCTGCTCCGGGCCGACCTGAACGTGCCGCTGGACGGGGCCACAATCACCGACGACGGCAGGATCAGGGCCAGCCTGCCGACTATCACCAAGCTGGCCGGCCGCGGCGCCCGGGTGCTGATCTGCGCGCACCTGGGCAGGCCGAAGGGTACGTCCTACGCCGAGCGCGCGGCCGGCGGGCCGTCCCTCGCGCCGATCGCCGCCCGGCTCGCTGAGCTGCTCGGCGGCGAGGTCACGCTCGCCGGGGACGTGGCCGGCCCGGCTGCGGCCCGGGTCGCCGCCGGGCTGGCCGACGGCCAGGTCGCAATGCTGGAGAACGTCCGCTTCGAGCCCGCGGAGACCAGCAAGGACGACGGGCAGCGGGCCGGGCTCGCCGCGCGGCTCGCCGCGCTGGCCCAGCTGTACGTGGGCGACGGGTTCGGCGCGATGCACCGCCGGCATGCGAGCGTGTATGACCTGCCGGCCCTGCTGCCGCACGCGGCCGGCGACCTGGTGCTGGCCGAAGTCGCCGTGCTGCGCAGGCTCACCCAGGATCCGGACAGGCCCTACGTCGTCGTGCTCGGCGGCGCGAAGCCGTCGGACAAGCTCGCCGTCATCGAGAACCTCCTCGACAAGGCCGACCGGCTGCTCATCGTCGGCGGGATGTCCTATACCTTCCTGAAGGCCCGCGGCCTGGAGGTCGGCAACTCCCTGCTGGAGGCCGATCAGATCCCGCAGGTCTCGGCGGTGCTGACGGAGGCGGCCAGGCGAGGCGTGGAGATCGTGCTTCCGGTCGACCTCGTCGGCGCTACCGGCTATGCCCCCGACGCCGAGCATGAGGTCTTCCCGGTGACCAGCTTCCCGGCCGATCGCGAGAGCCTGGACATGGGCCCGGCCACTCGTGCGCTGCTGGCCGTCAAGCTGGCCGACGCGCGGACCGTCTTCTGGAATGGCCCGGCCGGGGTCTTCGAGTTCCCGGCGTTCGCCGCCGGAACCAGGGCGGTAGCCGAGGCCATCAGCCGCGTCAGCGGCCTGACCGTGGTCGGCGGCGGCGACTCCGCGGCTGCCGTCCGCGCACTGGGCTTCTCCGACAGTTCGTTCACGCACATCTCGACCGGGGGCGGGGCCAGCCTGGAATACCTGGAGGGCAGGGAACTGCCCGGGCTGGCCGCGCTGGAGGATGCCGGGTGAGCCGCGGGGAAGCTGCCAGGAAGCCGCTGGTAGCCGGCAACTGGAAGCTGCACAACAATCATCTTGAGGCGATCGCGCTGACTCAGAAGCTCGCCTTCACCCTGACCAGCAAGGACTTCGCCGCCACCGATGTGGCCGTACTGCCGCCGTTCACCGCCCTGCGCAGCGTGCAGACCCTGGTGGGGGCGGACAAGCTGCCGCTCGGCTACGGCGCGCAGGACATCTCGCAGCACGACGAAGGGGCCTACACGGGCGAGATTTCCGGCCGGATGCTGGCCAAGCTGGGCTGCGGGTACGCGCTGGCCGGCCACTCGGAGCGCCGCCGGTATCACGGTGAGGACGACAGCATGGTGAGCGGGAAGGTACGGGCCGCGCTGCGGTCCGGGATCGTCCCGATCTTGTGCGTCGGCGAGACGCTGGAGATACGCGAGGCGGGCGGCCACATCGGGCACACCATCGGCCAGCTGGACGGCTCGCTGGATGGCGTCACCCGCGAGCAGGCCGCTGGCGTGGTCATCGCCTATGAGCCGGTCTGGGCGATTGGCACCGGCGAAGTCGCCACGCCGGCCGATGCGCAGGAAATGTGCGCGGCCATCCGCGAGCGTCTTTCCGCCGTTCACGGGCACGCGGCGGCCGGCGTGCGTATCCTGTATGGCGGGTCGGTGAAGGCCGACAACATGGCTGCGATCATGGCGCAGCCAGACATTGACGGCGCGCTGGTAGGCGGCGCCAGCCTTGATGCCGGTGAATTCGTCAGGATCTGCAGGTATCGTGAGCAGGTCGCGGAAACCTGAGCAGCGCGCCCGGAAGGACGAGAAGAAGCAGTGGTTATCGGAGTCTCTATCGTCCTGATCATCACGAGCCTGCTGATGATGGTGCTCGTGCTCCTGCACAAGGGCAAGGGCGGCGGTCTGTCCGACCTGTTCGGCGGTGGTATCTCGTCGTCCCTCGGCTCATCATCGGTGGTCGAGCGGAACCTGGACCGGATCACGATCTTCACCGGCATCCTGTGGTTCATCTGCATCGTCGTGGTCAACCTGCTGAATCGCTGACACCGGCCGCAGGCACGCAGGGCTCAGGCATGCAGGGTCAAAGCTGGTCATGGAGCGCAAGGGGTGAGTAGTGAGTAGTGGCAATGCCATCCGCGGCAGCCGGGTAGGCGCGGGACCGATGGGCGAGGCTGAGCGCGGCGAGGCGGCGCCTCGGGTGCGGGTCTCGTTCTGGTGCTGCAACAGGCATGAGACCATCCCGAGTTTTGCGAGCGACGCCGCGGTACCCGAGACGTGGGATTGCCCGCGCTGTGGTTTCCCGGCTGGCCAGGACGAGGCGAACCCGCCGGCCCCCCCGCACGCAGAGCCGTACAAGACCCACCTCGCTTACGTGAAGGAACGGCGCAACGACACCGACGGCGCCGCCATCCTGGCCGAGGCGCTCGACCGGCTCCGCAAGGGCGCCTGACCGCGGGTCAGTGCGCGAAGCCGCCGCGCCCGCTGCCCTCGGGCAGCAGCGGCACCGGCGGGCCGGGATGCGCGGCCAGCACCTCGACCTGCGTACGCAGGTCGCCAAGGAACGCATCCGCCAGGTCCATGCTGAAGCCGTTGCGCACCACGATCCTGATCACCGCCGTGGCCTGCAGGTCCGCGGGAAAGGTGTAGGCGGGCACCAGCCAGCCGCTCTGCCGTAGCCGCTCGGACAGGTCAAAAACCGTGTAGGTGGTGGCCTCGCGCAGCCGGAACGCGAAGACCGGCAGCTCACTGCCGTCGCTGAGCAGCTCGAACGGCCCCATCGCGGCGATCTGCGACGACATGTGCATGGCCACGTCCTGGCTGGCCTGCTGCACGCGCCGGTAGCCCTCGAAGCCGAGCCGCAGGAAGTTGTAGTACTGCGCCGCGACCTGGCTGCCGGGCCGGGAGAAATTCAGCGCGAATGTCGGCATGTCCCCGCCGAGATAGTTCACCCGGAAGACCAGGTCGTCCGGCAGCGCACCGACATCCCGCCACACGGCCCATCCGACGCCGGGGTAGACGAGCCCGTACTTGTGCCCGGACGCGTTGATCGATGCCACCCGCGGTACCCGGAAGTCCCACTCCAGGTTCGGCTGCAGGAACGGCGCGACGAAACCGCCGGACGCGCCGTCGACGTGGATCGGCACGTCGTGGCCATGCTCCGCCTGCAGCCGGTCCAGTTCCTCGCTGATCTGCCGGACCGGCTCGTAGCTGCCGTCCATCGTCGAGCCCAGCACGGCCACCACGCCGATGGTGTTCTCATCGCACTGGGCGGCCGCGGTCGGCCCGGTCAGGTGCAGCCTGCCCTCGGCCATCGGCACCAGCCGCGGCTCTACCTGCCAGTACCGGCAGAACTTGTCCCAGCAGACCTGAACGTTGGCGCCCATCACCAGGTTAGGGGCCGTGACGGCCGCGCCCGCGGCGGTCCGGCGGGCGCGCCACCGCCATAGCAGCGCCATTCCGCCGAGCATGCAGGCCTCGCTGGACCCGGTGGTGGAGCAGCCGGTCGCGGCGGGCACGTCCGCCGCGACGCTGGTGGTCGCGGGCGCGTGCCAGAGATTCGCCAGGATGTTGACGCAGCGCCGTTCCAGCTCGGCGGTCTGCGGGTACTCATCCTTGTCGATCATGTTCTTGTCGAAGCACTCGGCCATCAGCTGCTGCGCCTGCGGCTCCATCCAGGTGGTCACGAACGTGGCCAGGTTAAGCCGCGCGTTGCCGTCCAGGATCAGCTCGTCGCGCACTACCTGCAGCGCAGTCTCGGGCAGCATGCCGCGCCGCGGCATGGTGTGCCGCGACACCGGGAATCCCTCCAGCCGGACGTAGAGCGGATTGATGTCCAGGTCGTCGCCCTCGGGCGCGGTCGTCGCATCGTGCAGCGCCATCGCTGGCTCCCTCTCTGGCCGGCCTGCGGCGCGCTGCCGGGCCGATGGCTGTCGAACCGCCGGGAACGGCGGCTCAGCTGGCCTCCCGGCGCACGTACCGGCACAGCAGGAACCCGCTGTCCTCGAGCACGTGCGCCAGGCTGAGGCCTGCCTGGGATTCGGCTAGGTCGTCGCCGCCGGCCGGCCCGGTGGCCAGGATGCGGCCCGCCCGGCCGCCGGCCAGCAGCGGGCTCAGCGAAAGGCAGAGCTCGTCAAGCAGGCCGCCGGCCGCGATCTGGCCGAGCAGATGCGGCCCGCCCTCGATGAGGATGCGCTGGTAACCGCGCTCCGCCAGGGCGCCGATGATCGCTTCCGGGCTCAGCCAGCCGTGCCCGGCCACCACCACGTCGGCGTGCCTGGCCACGGCGGCACGGCGGTCCGCTGGTGCCGTGTCGGTGGTGAGCACGATCGTGCGGGCATGCGGTGGTGCCTCGGTGAGCAGCGGGCCGTCAGGGTCCAGGTCGAGCGAGCCGGTCACCACGGCGATGGGCGGCGTCGGCGGGCGGCCCTCGCGCAGCCCGGCCCAGGCCTCCTTGGCGGTCACCGGGCGGTATTTCTCCGCCCTGGCCGTGCCGGCGCCGGCCACGATCACGTCCGCCATGCTGCGCAGCACGGAGAACAGCTCGCGGTCAGCCTCGCCCGAGAGGCCGCCGGAGCGCCCTTGCGCAGTTGCCGCGCCATCGGCGCTGGCGACCATGTTGGCCCGCACCCAGGGGCGGCCAGGCCGCCCGGCCGGACCGGGATAGGCGTAGAGCCGGGCAATCTCGGCCAGCCCGGCGCCGCCGGGCCCGACCGGGCCGATAGGCCCGATCTGGCCGCCATCCGCGGTAACCGGGAAAATCTGGCGCACAGCCAGCAGTCAATCAGAGTCACGGCGCATCTGGCGGCAACGCGCGCAAGTGACACGTGAACACATCTGAGGCGCGCGGGGGACGTCCCGGCAGATATCCGGCCAAGGCACCCAACCAGGCCGAGTAAGGGCACGCTGCCCGAAACATTTGGTGCCGGATGGCCATGACGAAATGAGCGGCCCGGCGGAAGGCACACGGTCCAGTTAGCCGCCGTGGCCCGCGGGCCGGCTGCCCCGAAGCACCATCATCGCGCAGCCAGCCACCATGACCTGCCCGCCGGCCGGCGCCCTGCGACCGGTCCTGGCCTGGCCCGGCGTGCCATCCTCGCCGGCGGCTGTCCCGGCGGACGTGCCGGGGGCAGTGCCCTCCGCAGCCGACGTGTCCACCAGGATCTCCCAGGCGGCCGCGAACCTGGCGCCCGGCATGGTGAAATCCACCGGCTCGCTGTGCGCGTTCACCAGCAGCAGGAAATCGTCGTCCCGGACAGCCTCGCCGTGCGGGCCGGGTTCGGTGATCGCGCTGCCGTTCAGGAACACTGCCAGTGACCTGGCGTAGCCGGTGCCCCAGTCACCGTCGGTCATCTCCTGCCCGGACGGGGTGAGCCAGGCGATATCCAGCATTCCGTCCCCGCCGCCCCGCGCCGGGGCAGCCGCGGATTGCCCGCTGAAGAAGCGGCGGCGGCGGAATACCGGATGCCGGCGGCGGAGCTCAGACAGGCGGCAGGTGAATTCGAGCAAATCCGCCTGTTTTGCACCACGTTCCCAGTCAACCCACGATATGTCGTTATCCTGGCAGTAGGCATTGTTATTGCCCTGCTGCGTCCGGCCCATTTCATCGCCGGCCGCCAGCATCGGAATCCCCTGCGAGCAGAACAGCGTGACCAGGAAATTGCGCACCTGCCGGGCGCGGAGCTGATTGACGGCCGGATCATCAGTGGCACCCTCTGTCCCGCAATTCCACGACCTGTTGTCGTCCGAGCCGTCCCGGCCGTCCTCGCCGTTGGCCTCGTTATGCTTCCGGTTGTAGCTGACCAGGTCATGCAGGGTAAAGCCGTCATGGCAGGTGACGAAGTTCACCGAGGCCACCGGCCGCCTGCCGCTCGTCTCGTACAGGTCGCTCGATCCGGTCAGCCGGTAGGCGAACTCGGGCAGCGCGGCGGAGTTGCCCCGCCACAGGTCACGCACCGTGTCCCGGTACTTGCCGTTCCACTCGGTCCACAGCGGCGGGAACTTCCCGACCTGGTAGCCGCCCTCGCCCACGTCCCACGGCTCCGCGATCAGCTTCACCTGCGATACGACCGGGTCCTGCTGCACCAGGTCGAAGAACGCCGACAGCCGGTCCACGTCGTGCAGTTCACGGGCCAGGGCGGAGGCGAGGTCGAACCGGAACCCGTCCGCGTGCATCTCCAGGATCCAGTACCGGAGCGAGTCCATGATCAGCTGCAGCGCGTGCGGATGCCTGGCATTGAGGCTGTTGCCGCAGCCGGTGTAGTCCAGGTAGTACTGCGGATCGTCGGCCCGCAGCCGGTAGTAGGCCGCGTTGTCGATGCCGCGGAACGAGAGGGTGGGCCCGAGGTGGTCGGCTTCGGCGGTGTGGTTGTAGACCACGTCGAGTATGACCTCGATGCCGGCCGCATGCAGCGCCTTGACCATCGCCTTGAACTCGGTGACCTGGCCGGCGGCCTGGTTGCGGAGGAGTAGCGGTTGTGCGGGGCCAGGAAGGCGATCGTGTTGTAACCCCAGTAATTTGCCAGCCCGCGTTCCGCGAGTGCTCGCTCGGGCACGAACTGGTGCACCGGCATCAGCTCGATCGCGGTGACCCCCAGCCTCGCCAGGTGCTCGATCACGGCCGGATGGGCCAGCCCGCTGTAGGTGCCGCGCTGATGGGGCGGCACCTGCGGATGGCGCAGCGTGAGGCCGCGCACGTGCGCCTCGTAGATCAGGGTCTCGTGATACGGGGTCCGCGGCGCCTGGTCGTCGCCCCAGTCGAACGACGGGTCGATGACCACGTTACGCGGCATGTACGGGGCGCTGTCCGCGGTGTTGATGGCCGAGCGGTCCCGCATCCGGTAGGAAAACAGCGCCTCGTGCCAGCGCAGCTCGCCCTCGACGGCCTTGCCGTACGGGTCGAGCAGGAGTTTGGCCGGATTGCACCGGTGCCCGAGTTCCGGCTGGTAGGGACCATGTACACGGTAGGCGTAGCGCTGGCCGGGACCTACCCCCGGCAGGTAGCAATGCCAGACGAAGCCATCCACCTCGGTCAGCGCGACCCTGGTCTCCGCGCCCCCGGCGGCGCCGTGGCCGTCGTCGCCCGGCTCGAACAGGCACAGCTCGACGGCCGTCGCCACCTCGGAGAACAGGGCGAAATTGGTGCCTGAGCCGTCCCAGGTGGCACCAAGCGGGTAGGCGGTTCCCGGCCAGATGCGCATCCGCCGACCTTACCCGGCCGCGACCGCGCGCGACCGGCCCAGGATGGCCGCCACGTCGAGGCCGCCGGGCAGCATGCCGAACGGCAAGCCGGGCCCGCCGGGACCGGCCACGGCGCCCGGATCGAGCCGGGAGGCACAGAACGCGTCGGCGACCGCGGCGGGTGCGTGCCGGACCAGCAGCGCGGCCTGCAGCACCTGGGCGATCAGCCCGGCGAGCCCGCGGGCGCGGTACTCGGCGCCGGCGCCGCCCAGAGCGTCCGCCCGGCCAGCGCGGCCAGGGCCGGCTGCCTCGTCCAGCGCCACGGCCAGCTGCGCCACCGCGCGATCGAGCCGGCGGTCCGCGCCGGCCGCGCGGTTCGCCTCGGCCAGCAGCGCCTGGCCTGCCTGCGGAGAGCGGGCGAGCGCGCGCAGCACGTCCAGGGCCGTCACGTTGCCGGACCCTTCCCAGATCGAATTGAGCGGCGCGTCGCGATAGATCCGCGGCATGCCGGACTCCTCGACGTAGCCGTTCCCGCCCAGGCATTCCAGCGCCTCGGCGGTGAGGGCGGGCGTTCGCTTGCAGACCCAGTACTTAGCGGCCGGCAGCGCGATCCGCAGCAGCGCGGCCTCCTCCCGGTCGCCCCTGGCGGCCTTGTCGGCCGCGCCCGCCAGGCGCATCGCCAGCGTGGTCGCCGCCTCCGACTCCAGGGTGAGGTCAGCGAGGACGGCGGCCATCAGCGGGTGGGAGATCAGGCTCATGCCGAACGAGCGCCGGGCGCCGGCGTAATGCACCGCGGCGACGCATGCCTGGCGCATTGCCGCCGCACTGCCGAGCACGCAGTCCAGCCGGGTCGCGCTGACCATCTCGATGATGGTCGCGACGCCTCGTCCCGGCTCGCCGACCAGCCAGGCGTGCGCCGCGTCGTACTCCACCTCAGCGGAGGCGTTGGACCGGTTGCCAAGCTTGTCCTTGAGCCGCTGGATATGCATCGGGTTGCGGGAGCCGTCCGGCAGCACCCTGGGCAGCAGGAAGCAGCTCAGCCCCTCCGGCGCGCGGGCCAGGATGAGGAAGAGATCGCACATCGGCGCCGAGCAGAACCACTTGTGCCCGGTCAGCCGGTAGCACCCGCCACCGGCGGGTACCGCGCGGGTGGTGTTGGCGCGCACGTCGGACCCGCCCTGTTTCTCGGTCATGGCCATGCCGGCCAGCAGGCCGGCCTTGCCGTCCGGCACGCGCAGGCCCGGGTCGTAGGCCCGGGCGGCCAGCAGCGGCTCGAACACCGCGGCGAGCGACGGCTCGTGCCGGAGCGCGGGGACCGCCGCGTAGGTCATCGAGACCGGGCAGCCATGGCCTGCCTCTGCCTGTGCCCACACGTAGAATTTCGCTGCCCTGGCCACGTGCGCGCCGGGCGTCGGGTCCGCCCACGGCGCGGCGTGCAGGCCATGGCGCACTGCCGTGCCCAGCAGGGCGTGCCAGGCCGGGTGGAACTCGACTTCGTCGATCCGGTTCCCGCGCGAGTCGTGGCTGCGCAGGACCGGCGGGTTCTCGTTCGCCAGCCGGGCGTGCTGCTGGGTCTCCGCAGCGCCGGCCAGGGTGCCGAGCTCATGCAGTTCGGCTGCGGCCCACGGTGCGCCCTCGCGGCCGAGCGCGGCCAGCAGCGCGGCATCGGCGGCCACGTCATGCCCGGTCAGCGGCGGCACCTGGTTCAGCACCTCGTGCGTGCGGTACGGGGCGGCGGGGGTCTTCGGGGCGGCGGGGGTCATCGGGCGGCGGGGGTCATCGGCAGCTCCCTATCTCGATGCGGATATCCCCGGCCAGGAGCGCGCCATGCGCCCGGGCCGCGCGACAGCCGCCGCGTACCTGACCAGCAGGAGCCGCGCCACCTCGGGCGCCGCGCCGAGTGCCCCGGATACCGCCGCGGCGCCCGCGGCCAGCGAGGACTCGGCGACCTGGTCGGCGAAGCGCCCGGGGGCAAGCAGGTAGGTCGCTACCACCACGGCCGGCGCGCCGCCCCGCCGCAGGGCGGATACCGCCTCGGCCGGCGTGGGCGAGCCCGCCGCCGCATAGGCAGGAACGACCGCGCGCCAGCCCCGGGCTGCCTGCCACCGCGCGGCGACCCCGGCGATGGCGGCGTTGGCCGCCGGATGCCGGGACCCGGCCGAGGCCAGCACTACCGCGATATCGCCCGGCGAGCCGGGCAGTAGCCCGGCCGGCCCACCAGGCAGCGACCCCGCCGACACACCAGGCAGCAGCCCCGCTGGTGGTCCCGGCAGCAGCCCCGGATGGCGGCATCGCCTGCCGTCCGGCACGGGCCCGGCTGGCTGCGTTATACCCGGGTTTGTTCTCGCTCTGGCGGCGGGCGCGCCGCGCTCGGCCAGCCGGCGGTCAAGGGCGCGCAGCAGCAGCGGATGCGGGCCGAGTGGGTCGCCGTAGCTCAGGCTCAGGCCGGGGTGGGCGCCGGCTGCCTCGGCGAGCAGCGCGGGCAGGTCGATCTCGCTGTGATACGCCGCGGTAAGGAGCAGCGGCAGGACGACGACGCGGCGCTCGGCCGCGGCGGGAACCGGGCAGCCCGGCCCGGGGGCTGCGAGCGCGCCAATTACCTGGGACACCGACGGCGGCGAATGCCCGAGGAAAGCGGTCCGTGCGTCAAGCGCGGGCAGGCCGCTGCGGGCCGCCAGTTGCCCGGCGAGCCTCATCAGCGCGGCGATGGTCGCGGCGGCGCGCGGATCGCTGCTGCCGTGCGCCACGGCCAGCAGCGGGGGCAGTGCCCGGGCGCTGGCCTGGCCCGCGCCCGCCCGGGGCACGCCTGCCGCCGCGTCCGCAGCCGCGCTCAGCCGTGGATGCCGCATTCGGTCTTGCCGGTGCCTTCCCAGCGCCCGCTGCGCGGGTCGGCGCCGGGCTCGACCCGCGCGGTGCAGGTTGAGCAGCCGATCGACGGGTAGCCGTCGTAGACCAGCGGGTTGATGAGCACCCCGTGCTCGGCGATGTAACTGTCGACCTGCTCCTGGGTCCAGCCGACGATCGGGTTGACCTTGACCATCTGCCGCCGCGGGTCCCATTCGACGACGCGCGTGTCGCTCCGGGCGCTGGTTTCCTCCTTGCGGACCCCGGTGAGCCACGCCTCGTACGGATCCAGGGCACGCTCCAGCGGCACGACCTTGCGGAGATAGCAGCAGAGGTCCGGGTTACGGCCGTACAGCCGCGGCCCGAGCTCGGCGTCCTGCTCCTCGACGGTCCGGGAAGGCGTGACATTGATCACGTTGACCGGGTAGACCGTCGATACGGCGTCCCTGGTGCCGATTGTCTCCGCGAAGTGGTAGCCGGTGTCCAGGAAGATGACGTCAATGCCGGGGCGCACCCGCGACGCCAGGTGAATGAGTACCGCATCGGTCATCGACGATGTAATGCAGATGCGGTCCCCGAAGGTGTCCGTTGCCCACTTGATCACGTCCTCGGCGGGTGCGTCGGTCAGGGCGTCCACCGCTCCCGCGACCAGCCTCTCCATTCCGATGACTTCCTCCAGGCGCTTTCGTGCCGTCAGTGTTATGAACTCCGGCCCGGCCGGTCGGGTCTGCGCCGGGCTCACCGGATTACCCCGGTCCCCGCAAAGCGTAGCCGGAAGGAACGGATACAGCTGCGACAACGCCAGCCGCCATCCGCTTCCTGCGGCTCAAGGTCCTCTTCGCCACAATAGGGACAATAGAACGGAACCGCACGCTGCGCCGCGAATGCCTGATTCGTCATGACACATCCTCCTCGCTGGCCCGTGCCGCCCACGCGGCAAATGTCTCGCCCGGCTGCCTCGCCGCGTCGAACCGGCGCAGTATCCGCTCGACGTAGTCGGGCAGCAGCGCGGCGGTGGTCTTAAGCCCCCTGACCTTCCGGCCGAAACCCGAGCCGGTTCCGTCCCCTCCGTTCAGGCTCCCCCCCAGGTGGATCTGGAATCCCTCGGCCTGCTCCCCGCCGGGCAGGGTGACAAGCGTCCCCTTCAGGCCGATATCGGCGGTCTGGATCCGCGCGCACGAGTTCGGGCAACCGTTGACGTTGATGGTCACCGGCTGCGTGAAGTCAGGAAGGCGCCGTTCAAGCTCGGTGATCAGGTCCGCGGCGCGCTGCTTGGTCTCCACGATCGCCAGCTTGCAGAACTCGATCCCGGTGCAGGCCATCGTGTGCCTGCGGAAGACGCTGGGACTGGCCGGCAGCCCGGCCTCGGCCAGCTCGGCGGCGAGCGCGGCGGTCCGGTCCGGCGGCACGTCGAGTATGACCATCTTCTGCTCCGTGGTGGTACGCACCCGGCCACTGCCGTACTCGGCCGCCAGGGTGGCGATCCGCGCCAGCGAATCGGCGTTCAGCCGCCCGACTGTTGGCGCGAATCCGACGTAGCAGCGGCCGTCGCGCTGGGCGCCGACGCCGACATGGTCGCGCCGCTGTCCGGCCGGCGGCTCCGGCGCTGGACCGTCGGGCAGCCGGTACCCGAGGTAGTCGCGTTCCAGCACCTCCCGGAAGCGCTCGGGCCCCCAGTCCGCGATGAGGAACTTGATCCGGGCCCGGTGCCGCAGCCGCCGGTAACCGTAGTCGCGGAACACCGACGTGACGCCAGCCCACACGTCCGGGACCTGGTCCGGCCGGACGAACGCGCCGAGCCTCTTGCCGATCATCGGGTTGGTGGACAGGCCGCCGCCGACCCACAGGTCGTAGCCGGGATCGCCGTCCGGGCCGAGCACCCCGGCGAAGGCGATATCGCTGATCTCGTGCATGGTGCACTGGACCGGGCAGCCGCTCATCGCGGACTTGAACTTGCGGGGCAGGTTAGAGAAGGCGGGATCGCCGATGTAGCGCGCGTGCGTCCGGTGGATCTCCGGCGTGGCGTCGATGAGCTCGGCCGAGTCGATCCCGGCCAGCGGGCAGCCGAGGATGACCCGCGGGGTGTCGCCGCATGCCTCCATGCTCGACAGGCCCACCGCTTCCAGCGTTTCCCAGATCGCCGGGACGTCCTCGATCCGGACCCAGTGCAGCTGGATGTTCTGCCGGTCGGTGACGTCCGCGGTACCCCGCGCGTACCGGCGCGAGACATCGGCGATGGCGGACAGCCGGGCGTGATCAAGCTGGCCGCCGTCGATCCGGATCCGCATCATGAAGTAGCGGTCGTCAAGCTCGGCCGGCTCCAGCAGCGCCGTCTTCCCGCCGTCGATGCCGGGCCGCCGCTGGGTGTACAGGCCCCACCAGCGGAACCGGCCGCGCAGGTCCGCCGGATCGATCGAGTCGAAGCCGTGCCTGGCGTAGATGTCGATGATCCGCTGGCGGACATTGAGCCCGTCGTCGTTGCGCTTGCTTTCCTCGTTGGCGTTGAGCGGCTCGTGGTAGCCAAGCGCCCACTGGCCCTCGCCGCGGTTGCGGCGGGGGGCGCCCGGCGCGGGGCGGCGCGGGGCCGGGGGCACGGTGGCAGCCGGGTCCTGGCTCCGGGCGGCTGTGCCCGTCGTGCTGGTGATGATCGTCATGCGAGGCGGCCCTTCGGCTCCGGGGGCGTGCGCGGGCATTTGACGTAAGGTGACGCAGGGGCAGTCCTGGCCTGGCGTAACCCAGCCGCGGGCAGGGCTGGGCTGGCAGAGCCGCAGGACGCCGGCCCGTGTCAGCCCGTCAGGGGGAGAACGGCGCAGCGGTCAGCGGCCGGCTCCGGGAATCGCACTGCGGATCCGGAGGAAATCGACGTGCCGCCGGGCCACCAGCAGCGGGTCCGCGTGCCTAACGGCCGACGCTGGACAGCTATTCCTGGCACTAGCGCAGGGCAGCGGCATTGCGGCCTGCGGGCTGGCAGCACTTACGGCCGTAGCAACGACGTCTGCTGTCACGCACGATGACAACCGCGCCGTGCACGCGGCTATTCCGCGCCTGCCGCCATCAGCCTGGCCTGCCGCCGCCTGGTGTTCCTTAACGGCTATCTGGGTGGGACGGCCGGCGGCTGCCCGGGTGGGACGGCCGGGCCAGGGTAGGTTGGCGAATAAGCCGAGATTATGCCCAGGATCTGACAGCTGACTGACGTGCCCGTGAGCGCACCGGAAATGGTCTCGCTGCCCTTTGCGGATCGGTCCGCAGCCGGGCGGCTGCTGGGCGCACGCCTGCTGCGGATATCCGCGGATCCGGCGAGCGGGCTCAGCCTGGCACGGGCCGTGGTACTGGCGCTGCCGCGCGGCGGCGTACCGGCTGGCCGCGAGGTGTCGATGGCGCTGGGAGTCCCGCTGGACGTGCTGGTAACCAGGAAGATCGGGTACCCGCCGCAGCCCGAGCTGGGTGTCGGCGCAGTGGCCGAGGGCGGCCAGCCGGTATTCGACGACGAGATACTGGCCCGCCTGGGCCTGACGCCGGCCGCGCTCGCACCCGTGGTGAGCAGGGAACTAGCCGAGCTCGGCCGGAGGATCGCGGTGTACCGGGGCGGCCGCCCGGCGGTCCCGGTGCGGGGCCGGGACGTGATCGTCACCGATGACGGCCTGGCGACGGGAGTCACGGCCAGGGCCGCGCTGCGGGCGGTGCGGGCTGCCGGGGCACGCCGCACCATACTCGCGGTTCCGGTGGCGGCGCCGTCATCGGCGGCGGCCATGCAGGCCGAGGCTGATCTTGTCGTCGTGCTGGCCGCACCGGCCGCATTCCGTGCCGTGGGGGAGTGGTATCAGTCGTTTGGCCAGCTCAGGGACGCTGATGTCATCGGGCTGCTGGCAGCTGGCGGGGGTCCCGGCGAGGCGGCGCCCGGCCCGGGCGAGGCAGTGCCAGGCCCGGGTACGGCGGGCTTACGCGGCGTTGGCCCGGCGCATCCGGCGGCGCCGCTCTGAAGCGCGCTCGTCCTCGTTCAGCCCGCCCCAGGTGCCGTACTTCTCCGGCCGCGATACGGCGTAGCCGAGGCACTCGGCGCGGACCGGGCAGGATGCGCAAACGACCTTGGCCTTACGCTCGCGGATATCCCGCTCAGGCTGCCGTTCGCCATCCGGGCCGAAGAAGAGCACGACTTCCTTGCCGCGGCACGCGGCGTCATCTTGCCAGCCCCAATTCGGCCGTGGCATCAGGGCGGCCTGACGACGTACCTCAGACATGGATCGATCTCCTCAACCGGCGCGCTGTGTGAAACTTTCGTTACGGAGTGTCCCGGCTCGCTGGACGCACGTGATATCTCGCACGATGCGGCGTTCGCCCCGTCGGATTGTGTAACGCGTTACATCGCCACAGTGTTCCCGCAAGCGCGGGCAGACGCAGGAGGTGCAAGGCGGTAATGGCGGGGCCAGTCAGGTCAGCGAGCCAAGGCGTAATCATGCCATCATCACCCCCGCCCGCGCAGGCCGGCTAAGGAATCCGTCGGTGCCGGTTATGCCATGGCGGGCTAAGTGAACGTTAAGTAGACAAATCCGATGGTTCAGGGTCACCATGGGCAGCATGTCGATGTCGGACGCAGCCCCGCTGCCTCGTCTCGGTGAGGTCTTCTTCGATGTCAGGAGCCCCTCCCGGAGCCTGCGGATCAGCTGGTACGCGGACACCGGTGTCGCGGTGCTCAGCATCTGGCAGGGCGGAACATGCACGGGCAGCTTCCGGCTGCCGATGGGCGACCTGCCGAGGATGATCGAGACGCTGCAGCGCGGCCCCGACGGCCAGGGCAGCCCGGCCGGGGACTATCCGCCGCAGCCAGCCGGTGCCCAGCAGCCGGGTGCCCGGGTGCCGGGTGCCCGGGTGCCGGACTATCCCGGCGAGGCCGGCCACCCGGGGGCCGCCGCTGGCTATGACGCCTACCAGGCGGGCCCCGGGGACGCCTACCAGGCGGGCCCCGGGTCACTGCATTACCTGAACGGATCGGCGCCCGCCCAGTACCCGGACCGGACCGGCGCCGGCTACATGGACGGCGGCGGCTACATGGACGGCGCCGCCCCTGCTCGGTACCCGGACGAGACCGGCGCCGGCTATCCGCATCCGGACCAGACCGGCGCCGGCTATCCGCACGGCGCTACCCCTGCGCACTACCCGGACGATAAGTACGCCCGCGAGCCGTACCCGGCCGAGCCTTACCCGGGCGAGCCGTCCCCGGGCGATCGGTATGCCGGTGATCGGTACGACGGCGAGCCGCACCCGGGCGACCAGTACTCCCGCGACCCGTATCCCGGGGATCAGTACCTGAACGGCGCTGAGCCGCGGGATCATTCGGCCCAGCCGGCTGGCATTGACTATTCACCGCCGGTGCCCGGGTCGGCTTATGGCGATGGGCATCCGGGAAGGGCTGATGAGCAGCAGGCACCCGGCCGGGAATCCGCCAGTGCCGTGCTGGCCGGCCACGGGCTTGAGCCACTTCCCGAGTCGTTCCCGTACGGTCAGCCGCACCACAGTCATCGGCTCTAGGAGCACGGCCCGGACCATCCGGGCGGCAGAGCGCGAGATCGGCAGATCGGCATCCCCGGCTGCGGCAAGATCGGCGCCGCATCGCCTGCAGCCTGGGGATATACGTGCGACGGGGGGAAGGGGAATACAAGTGGCACAGAAAATTTCAGTTACATTCGCCTGTGACTACGACGGGAAAGAGATTCCGGACGGCCAGCACATGACCGCGTGTTCAGCGTTGACGGCCGGGATTATGAGATCGATCTATGCCCGCGGCATAGCCAGAAGTTCGACGAGGTTTTCCGCAGGTTCGCTGTTCGCGCCCGCAAGGCAACGCAGCCGGTGGGGCGCGCCAACCAGCGGACGGCAGCGCATCGCAAGCGCAGCGCCGACATTCGCGCCTGGGCCAAGGACAATGACGTTTCAGTCAGCGACCGCGGCCGCATCCCGGCGGACGTCATCGCCAGGTACGACGCAAGTCACCGCTAAGTCCCGCCGCCGCCAGAGTTCGCCTGGCCGGAGCCATCCGCGCCGGTCACGGGTCCGGCAGGCGGTGGCGCCGCCCCCGAGGGCGGCACCGATGCGGCTGGCGCAGCGGGGGCCGCGGCGGGCGCAGGCGCTGCTGACGCGGCCGCCGCTGCTGCCCCGCTAGCCGCGGGCGCAGAGTCGGCGGACTCCGCAGCTGCCGCTGCCCGCGGATGCCGCAGTGGGCCGACCGCCGCGGCGAGAACCTGCGAATTGGGCACGTTGAGCTTGCCCTCGTCGGTATCCAGCCGGACATAGGTGATTCCGATTTCGGTGACAATGCCCTCGATCTGGCCGCTCACCACGCCGCCCCGCATCCGGACTTCGTCCCCGACAGCGAAGGGCCGCGCGAACAGCAGGGCAATTCCGGCGAACACGTTGGAGAGCGTTTGCTGTGCGGCGATCCCGACCAGGACCGCGGTGAACGCACCGCCGAGAAGAAGCTGCTTGACCCCGATCTTGAGTAGCTCCAGCGTGATGATGATGGAAATGAGCCCGCCGGCGAAGACAAGGGCGTACCGGATCACCGCGGCGTGCGCCGAGCCGATCCTGGGTTCCAGCATGTCGCGGATCTTGCCGGAGAAACCGATGGTGGCCAGGACGGCGAAGAGACCGAACAGCAATGCGCCAGCGACGATCATCACCGTGCGGGTGTGCTGGCCGGACTGGCTGAGGCCGGAGAGTCCGACGCCCGCCCCGTACGACACGGCCCCGGCGGCGACGGCGAGTACCAGGGCGATGATCGACCGCCACGGCCTGGCGCGTGCCCGCACCTTGATTACCTGCCCGGCCACGTCGAGCTGATGCTTCTCCCTGACGTCCACATGCCTACGCTACCGAGGGCACCCCGGAATGCAGTGATCCCGGGGACTCTGCCATTCCCCGGGATCACTGCGCAAAGCTGGCTGGACCGCTGATCAGCCGTCGATGTTGACGGTTAACCGCCGAAGTTGCCGAGTGGCCCGCCGACCGGGAGCAGTGGTCGGCCCTTGATGCCGGCGATCACCCCGGCTGCCGAGGTGTACCAGGCGGCGATGCGCCGTGACGATCCCGACGTAGCCGCCGACCTTGATGATGTTCGCGTTAGCCGAGAGGAAGCCGATGAACAGCACGATCTCGGTCAGCTCCAGGGTCAGGAACACCGTGAACACAGCCGCGTTCAGCTGCGAGCTCCAGATCAGCATGTAGGTGTTGAAGATCGCGAACGCGAGCAGGATCCAGCCGAGGTCCTTGCCGCCCGCTGCCGCATGTGCTGCTGCCAGCGAGCGGGGGCGTTCCGGCTGGCGACGGCGCCACCAGCAGTGCCCACAGGCCCAGCCCGATCCAGAAGCCGCCGTACGCTGCAGAACGCGGTGGCGCCGAACACGTTCTTGTTCCTGAACTCCTACAGGCCGGCGATGCAGCTGGCCCGGCCCCGCCGTAGGCGAACGCGTAGCCCAGCCACGCATCGCCCGTGGCGCTCTTCATCAGGCCTGCGTTGGCCGCGGACAGCAGGAAGGTGGTCAGGGCGAAGGCGGCCAGCCCGAGCGGCGCCGGATCGGCGACGGCCAGTACGGCGCGGCGGCAGCGGTCGGTGCCGCCGAGCTTTCATCGGTAGTGCTCAACTGATTCCTCCTGATGGAAGTTGCGCTGCCCGGACGTCGGCATGCAGCCGGCGGCTGGGCGGGCGCTCGGAGTGGCTGGAAGGACACCACGGCCCTGGTCGCACGGGGCAGTCCGCCACCAGCCAGGCCCCAGCAGGCAGCTCCGTGCTATGCAGGCGAATCCTCGCGAAAAGACCATGTGCGTGGACCTTCCCTCGTCTTCACAGCTGGCTCAGCAGAACCAGGTGGAAGATCTGTACTGAGCGTAGCTCCGGGCGCGCTCTGGCGGGAGACCCAGTTTTTATTCCTGTCCGGCCGAATTGCCAGGTTCGAACCGGGGACGGCTGCGCGTCAGGACCCGGCCCAGTCCGGCCCTGGTGGCCAGCACGAAAAGCCGGTCCTGCGGGATCAGCCGGTGGTCATGCGGCGGAGACCAGTCGAGGCCGCCCGAGCCGCGCCTGCGCAGCGCGAGGACCCGCACCTCGCCGGTCTGGTGTACTTCCTCGACCAGCTGGCCGGCCAGCTCCGCGCCCGCCGCGACCGGCACGTCAGCGATCAGCAGCACATGCCGCCCGACCGGAATGGTGCGCAGTACCTGATGCTCGAGCATGGCCGCGGCGAACGTTGGCGCCGCCAGGTACGAGACGCTACGGGAGATGGTGTTCGTGACGGTCTTCTGCACCCGCTCGGCGAGGTCGTCATCGCCCAGCCGCACGACGATGCGGAGGTTCTCGGCCAGGGCACGGCCGTGCAGGGCAGTCTCCAGGTTCACGATGTCGCTGTTGGTCACGGAAACGAGTGCCTGGCAGCTGACGATCCCGGCGGCGCGCAGCGTCTCCTCGCGGTGCGCCTCGCCGATCACGACCTTCAGGCCGAGCCGCCGCGCGAGCGGCACGCCCGCCGCATCTTCGTGCTTGTCCACGCACACCACGTCTACGCCCAGGTCGTGCAGCTGGCCGAGAACGCGGGTGCCGACATTGCCCAGCCCGGCCACGATGACGTGGCCGGCCAGCGGCCGGTCCTTGCCGTGCAGCGATCCGGTCAGCCGCGCGCCGACGATCGCCGCGGTCACTAGCGGCAGGAAGGCGAGGCCGTCGAAGGTCAGCAGGAATTGCGCGATCTTCTCCGGCGCCGCCAGCCGCGGGCTGGTGACCGCGGTCCCCGCCGCATCGAGGAGCGTCAGGTAGAGCGCATTCGCCGGCGTGAAGCCGCCGGCCGTGAGGAGCAGCACGAATCCTGCGACCAGCACCGCGAGCAGCACGGCGAAGGCGGCGCCGATCTTGTGCCCGAAGAGCGCCCGCGCCGTGTACGCGATGCTGCGCAGCGGACGACGGCGCTGGCGGGGGAACGGGTTGCGCGGCGTGCCGTCCGCCACGGCCAGCACCAGGTTCGCGGTCAGCTCGTCCGGCGGCAGCAGGCTGGGGTACCCGGAACTGGACGACGCCGCCAGGCCGCAGACGCGATGCGCGGCGTCGGTGTCCTCCCGCCGGGCGACGTAAAGCGTGCGGCCGGCCAGCCTGACGTGACTCGGCGCCGGCTCGCCCAGCGCGGCGGCGACGAAGGAGGGCGCGGCCATCGCCGAATCGGAGAGCACCGCGCAGTCGCTGAAGAAGGTCCGGATGCGCTCGCCCAGGCCGGTGTTGAAAATGGCCACCACGAGCCGCAGGTCAGGATTGAGCTCCTGGGCGCGCAGCGCGGCATGAAAGTTGCCGAGATCGTCCTGGTGCAAGATGGCGAGCGCCCGGGCGGACTGCACCCGGGCATCGAGGAAGGCCTGCTGATCCAGCTCCGCGCGCTCGATGAGCTGCACGCCAGGCAGCCGGGCGATGGCCGGCCCGTGACCGCCGCGGGCGGACGGCAGGATAACCGTGACGCGCTCGCCGTACCTGACGGCGAGTTCCCCGACCGTCCTGGACGTGAGGGCGTCGTCCCCGCACACGATGAGATGACTCCGGCCGGCCTGCGCGCGCGGAAAGGGGGCCACGCGCGTGATCTTAGCCAGCACAGAAGCAAGAGGACAGACAAGATCAGGGAACGATAAGGAGCTGTCGATAAATAAGCCGCAGGTTCTCGTGGTTACGCCCGGAGTTGTGGTATGGCGTAAGGCATGCCTGATTCCGGGGAGTTGCTGGCGGCGAAGTTCGGGGTGATCTTCCCGCATCTGGATGAGCGGCAGCGGCGGCTGCTGATGGGGGCGGAGGCCCGGGTCCTGGGACATGGCGGGATCCGGGTCGTGGCCCGCGCCGCGGGGGTCCGGGAGGCCACGGTGTCTCTGGGGGCGGGCGAGCTGGAGGCCGGCACTGAGCCGCTGGGCCGGGCCCGCAGGCCCGGCGGTGGCCGCAAGCGCCTGGCCGATCTGGATCCCGGGCTGCGGCCGGCGTTACTGGCGCTGGTGGAGCCCGATGAGCGCGGTGATCCGATGTCGCCGTTGCGGTGGACGACGAAGTCGCTGCGGGCACTGGCCGGGGAGCTTACCCGGCAGGGTCACCGCGCAGGCGCCGACACGGTTGCTGACCTGCTGCGGGAGGAAGGCTTCAGCCTGCAGGGCAACGCCAAGGCCATCGAGGGCAATCAGGTTCCTGACCGGGACGCCCAGTTCCGTTACCTCAACGAGCGGGTCCGGGAGCACCGCGATGCCGGCGAGCCGGTGATCAGCGTGGATATCAAGAAGAAGGAACTGGCCGGCAATTATCACAATGGCGGCCGTGAATGGCGGCCCGCTGGCGATCCTGCCCGCGTCAAGAGTCACGACTTCCCCGACCTGGAGCTGGGCAAGGCGATCCCGTACGGGATTTACGACCTGGCCGCGGACGCGGGCTGGGTGAACGTCGGCACCGATCACGACACCGCCGCTTTCGCGGTGGAGTCGATCCGCCGCTGGTGGAACGACGCGGGCCGGGCCGCCTACCCGGCCGCCCGGCGGCTACTGATCACCGCTGACTCGGGCGGCTCCAGCAGCAGCCGCACCCGGGCCTGGAAACATGAGCTCGCGGCACTGGCCCTGCAGACCGGACTGCAGATCACCGCCTGCCATTTCCCGCCCGGCACCTCCAAATGGAACAAGATTGAGCACCGGCTGTTCTCCCACATCACCATGAACTGGCGGGGCAGGCCCCTGACCAGCCACGAAGTCATCGTGGCGGCCATCGCCTCCACCACCACCGGAACCGGGCTAACCGTCCGCGCCGAACTGGACACCGGGACCTACCCGACCGGCGTCCCGGTCAGTGACGAGCAGATGGCCGCGCTTCCCCTCACCCGGCACGACTGGCACGGCGACTGGAACTACACCCTGCACCCCCGGCCGCCAGCCCCGGCGCACCCGCCCGCACCGCGCCCCGGCCGGGGTGAGCGCCCCGGCTGGGCGCACCCATGCCTGACCGGGATGACAGCCGCGCGCTGGGATCAGCTCACCACCGCGCTGGCCCTCCCCTACCAAGCCGGGCGCGAAGCCGAGATGCACATCGCCCGCGGCGGCCCCGCAATCCGCCGCCGCGCCGGCGGCCACCCCCAGGCCATGACCCTCGCCGAGAAAACCCTGGTCACCATCATGCGGCAGCGCCTGGCACTACCCCGGCCCGTCCTGGCCGGCCTGTTCGGCGTCTCCGCCGGCACCATCGCCACAGCCGAACGGCAGATAAAGCCGCTGCTGAAGCGAGCCGGCCACAGCATCAAGCCCGCCGCCACCCCGCTCACCACACTGGCCGACCTCACCGCATACGGATCAGCCCACGGCATCACCCTCACACCAAAGACCAAACCAGCGCGTTAATAATCGACAGGCCCTAACGGATGATTTCCGCTGACTGCGCCGCGGCAAATGTCGTCCGCCCAAGGCCGGCCGTGGCCGCGTCACGGAGGGACCCGGCTGCCGCCACCGGATGCACCTGCCGCGATGGCCGCGCTGGCTACGTCCGCGCTGATCACACGGCGCGGGCAGCGGCTCGCCCGGCGCGGCCAGGCAGATCTCAGGGCGAGGCCAGGCGCCTCTCAGGGCGAGGCCAGGGATCTCAGGGCGTGGCCAGGCGGCCCAGCTCGGGCGGCACCCGTGCGGCGGCCGCGCGGTCAAGCAGGAACAGCGTCTGCTGCCTGCCGCGCGCGCCCGCGGCCGGTACCTGGACCGGCCCGGCTCCGGACAGCGCGAGCCTGATTGCCCCGGACTTGTCCTGGCCGGAGGCGATGATCCAGACCTCGCGGGCCGTCCGGATAGCCGGCAGGGTCATCGTGAGCCTGATCGGCGGCGGCTTCGGCGAGCCGTGCACGGCCACCACGGTCCGCTCCTCATACAGGGCCGGCTGGCCGGGAAACAGCGAGGCGACATGGCCCTCCGGCCCGATGCCGAGCATCAGCACGTCGAAGGACGGCGACTCACCATGGTCTTCCGGCGGGGCGGCGTCGCGCAGCCATTGGGCGTACCGGGCCGCTGCCGCCTCCGGGTTGTTCCCGTCCGGGCCGTCCGGGCCGGGCATCGGGTGCACCCGGCCGGGCGTCACGTCGACATGGTCAAGCAGCGCCGCCCGGGCGCCCGTCTCGTTGCGGTCCGGGTGACCGGCCGGCTGGAAGCGCTCGTCCCCCCACCAGATATCCAGGTTCCGCCAGTCCACCGCATCCCGCGCGGGCGCCGCGGCCAGCTCGGCGAGCACCTGGGTGCCGATCCCGCCGCCGGTCAGCACGATGGAGGCGTGCCCCCGGCCCGCCGAGATATCGACCAGCCGTGTCACCAGCCTGGCGGCCACGGCCTTGGCCAGCAGCTCGGCATCGCGGTGGATGAGCACCTGGGGCGTGGTCACGGCGGGTCCTGGTGCTGGCCCCCGGCCTGGCCGCTGCCGGAGCTGGCGGCCAGGCCGGCCAGCGTCTCGCCGTATACCTCGTCGGGATTCAGCCGGCGCAATTCCTCGGTCAGCAGCTCAGCGGACTCCCTGCGGTGCAGGGCCACCCGCCGGTCCGGCTGGCCGGGTTTCGTCAGCGTGGCCGTCCGCCCGTCGGGCCTGGCCAGGACAATGTCGCCGTCGGCGGTGGTGAACCGCACCTCGGTGATGCCGGGACCGCCGGAATTGTCCCGGCCGAAGGGCACGCCCATGCGGTTGGTCAGCCAGGCCGCGATGAGATCGGCGGTCGGATTGTCCTTCTCCGCGGTCACCAGGCCGCCGCTGACCGCGCCGTGCGGCTGGTCCATGGTGGCGGCGAGCAGCGACCGCCAGGAGGTGGCACGGGTCCAGCTGAGATCGGTGTCACCCTGCCGGTAGCCGCGGGAGCGGGCCACCAGTGCCTCGCGGGGGGACGTCGCCTCGGCCGCGTCGGTCACCCGGCGCTGGGCGAGCACGCCAAGCGGATCCCTGGACGGGCGGGCCGGGCCGCCGCCCGGCCACCAGGTGACTACCGGCGTGTCCGCCGCGAGCAGCGGCCTGATCACCGAGTCGGCGTGCTGGCCCAGCGAGCCGTACATCCGCAGCAGCACGGTCTGGCTCGGGCCCGCCTCGCCGGTGTGGATCTCCGCGTCAAGCCGTGGGCCCGCGTCCGGCCGCCGGGTGATGACGCCGAGAATGCGGCACGGATGCTCCCGGCCCGCCTCGCTCGCCGCGCGCACGGCGTCGTACTGACCGGCCTCGTCGGTCACGATGATCAGGTTCAGCACCATTCCGGTGGTCTGGCCGCCGAGCCGGTTCCGCTCCCGGGTCAGCGCGTCGCGGATGGCACCGGTCGTGGTGCTGGTCAGGTCGATCGTCATCGCTGCCGCCTTCCTGCGGTCGGGCTCGCGCTCAGAGCCGGCGCCAGGCGCGCCCGGTGCGGGCCACCAGGGCGTCGGCAGAGGCCGGGCCATCCGAGCCGGCCGGGTACTGCTCTGGCTTCCCGGCGGAGGCCCAGAATTCCTCGATCGGATCGAGGATCGTCCAGGACAGCTCGACCTCCTCCTGCCGGGGGAACAGCGGCGGGTCGCCGATCAGCACGTCGAGCAGGAGCCGCTCGTACGCCTCCGGGCTCGACTCGGTGAACGCCCCGCCGTAGGCGAAGTCCATGTTCACGTCGCGGACTTCCATCGCCGATCCCGGCACCTTGGAGCCGAACCTGATCGTCACGCCCTCGTCCGGCTGGACCCGGATGACCAGCGCGTTCTGGCCGAGTTCCTCGGTGTCTGTGGCGGCGAACGGCAGGTGCGGCGCGCGCTGGAACATCAGCGCGATCTCCGACATCCGGCTCGGCAGCCGCTTGCCGGTGCGCAGGAAGAACGGCACCCCGGCCCAGCGCCTGGTGTCCACGGCCAGCTCGATGGCCGCGTACGTGTCCGTGTGCGAGTCCGCGGGGATGCCCTCTTCCTCCAGGTAGCCGGGCACCTGGACGCCGCCCTGCCAGCCTGCCGCATACTGGCCGCGGGCGGTGCCGATGGCCAGATCCGGCGGCAGCGTGACCGCGGACAGCACCTTCTCCTTCTCCGCGCGCAGCGAGTCAGCGGCGAAGGAGACCGGCTCCTCCATCGCGGTCAGCGCCAGCAGCTGCAGCAGGTGATTCTGGATCACGTCGCGCGCCGCGCCGATGCCGTCGTAGTATCCGGCCCGGCCGCCGATGCCGATGTCCTCGGCCATGGTGATCTGCACGTGATCCACGTAGCCGCGATTCCAGATCGGCTCGTACAGCGTGTTCGCGAAGCGCAGCGCCAGGATGTTCTGGACCGTTTCCTTGCCGAGGTAGTGATCGATGCGGAAGACCGACTGGGCCGGGAAGACCGCGTCCACCATCGCGTTCAGCTCGCGCGCGCTCTTCAGGTCATGGCCGAACGGCTTCTCGATGACCACCCGGCGCCAGGGCCGGGGCCCGGCCGACGTGCCGCCGGGTTCCGACAGCCCGGAGCGCTTGAGCTGCTGGATGACCAGGGGAAAGGCCTTCGGCGGTACGGACAGGTAGAACGCGCAGTTGCCGCCCGTGCCGCGCTGCGCGTCGAGGTCAGCCACGGTCTTCGCCAGCTCGTCGAACGCGTGATCGTCGGCGAACTCGCCGGACACGAACCTGACTCCCTCGCAGACCTGCTGCCAGACTGTCTCACGGAACGGCGTGCGCGAGTGCAGCTTCACCGCCTCGTAGGTGACCTGGGCGAAATCCTCATCCACCCAGTCCCGGCGGGCGAACCCGACCAGCGAGAAGCCCGGCGGCAGCAGGCCGCGGTTGGCCAGGTCGTAGACGGCGGGCAGCAGCTTCTTGCTGGCCAGGTCGCCGGTCACGCCGAACATCACGAGCACGCAGGGTCCTGCTACCTGCGGGATCCTGCGGTCCCTGGAGTCCCGGAGCGGGTTACTTGTCATGTGGCCTCCCCAGGCACGGCAGCTGGTTCCGCAGCTGGCTCAGCTGGCTGGCGGGCACTGGCCGCCGCCATCTCCGTCTTGATCGTGGCAAGCAGCTCGTGCCAGGAAGTAGTGAACTTCTGCACGCCCTCCTCCTCCAGCACGCCGGTCACGTCGTGATAGCTGATGCCGAGCTCCGCCAGGGCGTCAAAGACGGCGCTGGACTCCGCATAGCTGCCATGGATCGTGTCACCGCGCAGCTCGCCATGCGCGGCGGTGGCATGCAGGGTCGCCTCCGGCATGGTGTTCACGGTGCCGGCCGCGACCAGTTCCTCGACGTACATGGTGTCCCGGTAGGCCGGGTCCTTGGCGCTGGTGGATGCCCACAGCGGCCGCTGCGGCCGGGCGCCGCGCGCGTGCAGGGCCGACCACCGGGCAGTCGCGAACTTCTGCTCATGCAGCTGATAGGCGAGCCGCGCGTTGGCGATCGCCGCCTGGCCGCGCAGGGCGTCCGCGGCCGGGGTGCCGACCACGGCGAGCCTGCGGTCCACCTCGGTGTCCATCCGGCTGACGAAGAACGAGGCCACCGAGCTGATCGCCGACAGGTCACGTCCTTCGGCCCCCTCCAGGCCCGCCATGAAGGCATCGATGACCTGCCCGTAGCGCTCCAGCGAGAAGATCAGCGTCACGTTCACGCTGATCCCGTCGCGCAGGCACTGCGTTATCGCGGGCAGGCCCTCGGCGGTGGCCGGGATCTTGACGAACAGGTTCGGCCGGCCGACCTGCCACCAGAGCGCACGGGCCTCGGCGATGGTCTTCGCGGTCTGGGTGGCCAGCCGCGGGTCGACCTCGATGGACACCCGGCCGTCCAGGCCGCCGCTGGCGTCAAAGGCCGGCCGCAGCACATCGCAGGCCCAGCGGATGTCGTAGGTGGTGATCTCGCGGGCGGCCTCGTCCAGGGTCACCTCGCGCACGGCCAGGTCAGCGACCTGGTCGTGATAGGCGGCGCCACGGGACAGGGCGCTCGCGAAGATGGTCGGATTCGACGTCACCCCGGTCACGTGCATGTCCCGGGCGAGCGTCGCGAGATTGCCCGTCGCCAGCCGCTCCCTGCTGATGTCATCGAGCCAGACGGCGACACCCGCGGCGGCAAGCTGCCCCAGGATGTCATCGGGCTGCGAGGTCATGACCTGTCGCTCCTCGGGTTCGCTCGCTGGGGCTGCGGATTCGTTTCGCTGGCGCGCACTGGCCGGGCGCACTGGCCGCGGCGCGGTTCATTCGCGGCCGGCCGCCGCGGTCAGCCTGGCCAGGCTTGACCTGGCGGCCTCGGCCACCCGCTGCGCGGTGATGCCGAACTCCTCGTACAGCTTCTCCTGCGCCGCTGACGCGCCGTAGTGCTCCAGGCTGACTGCTTCGCCGAAGTCCCCGGTGAAGCCGCGCCAGCCGAGCGCGATGCCGGCCTCCACGCTGACCCGCGCCCGGATGCCCGGCGGCAGTACCTGCTCCCGGTAGCCGGCGTCCTGCTCCTCGAACCATTCCACGCACGGCATGGAGACCACCCGGGCCGGCGTGCCGCCGCGCTGCAGCAGGTCCCTGGCGGCCAGCGCGATCTGCACCTCGCTGCCGGTGGCGATCAGGATCACGTCAGGCGCGCCGCCGGCCGCGTCGGCCAGGATGTACCCGCCGCGGGCGGTGCCCTCGGCGCTGGTGATCCCGGCCGCATTCCCGTCGGCGCGGTCCAGCACCGGAATGTTCTGCCGGGTCAGGCAGAGCCCGGCCGGGTGATCATCGCGCTCCAGGATGGTGCGCCAGGCGACCGCGGTCTCGTTCGCGTCGCCGGGACGCACCACGTCCAGGCCGGGGATGGCTCGCAGCGCCCACAGGTGCTCCACCGGCTGGTGGGTGGGGCCGTCCTCGCCGAGTCCGATTGAGTCGTGCGTCCAGACGAACGTGACTGAGATGCCCATTAGCGCGGCCAGCCGCACTGAGGGCCGCATGTAGTCGCTGAACACCAGGAAGGTGCCGCCGTAGGGCCTGGTCAGGCCGTGCAGCGCGATGCCGTTGCAGATCGCGCCCATGGCGTGCTCGCGGATGCCGAAGTGCAGTGTCCGCCCGTAGGGATTGCCGGGGAACATCTCGGTCTGGTGGTCCAGCGGTATGAAGGACGGCTCGCCCTTCATCGTGGTGTCGTTACTCCCGGCCAGGTCGGCCGATCCGCCCCAGAGCTCGGGGAGCACGGGGGCTAGCTCGTTCAAAATCTGTCCGGAAGCCTTCCTGGTGGCGACCCCCTTCTCGCTGGGCGGGAACGCGGGGAGCGCATCGGCCCAGCCGGCCGGCAGCTCCCTGGCCCGCAGCCGGGCGAGCAGCTTGCTGCGGCCGGGATTGGCCGCGGACCATGCCGCGAACGAGTCCTCCCAGGCAGCGTGCTGCTGCTTGCCGCGGTCGGCGACCTTGCGGGCGTGCGCGACCAGCTCGTCCCCGGCCGGGAACGCGGCGTCCGGGTCAAAGCCGAGGATCCGCTTGGTGGCCGCCACCTCGTCCGCGCCCAGCGCGGAGCCGTGCGCGGCGCCGGTGTCCTGCTTGTCCGGGGCGGGCCAGCCGATGATGGTCCGCAGGCCGATGATCGACGGGGCCGCGGTGTGATCCCGCGCCGCCGCGAACGCCGCGGCCAGCGCCGCGACGTCCTCGTGGTAGCCATCGGGGTGGCGCCAGCTGACCCGCTGCACGTGCCAGCCGTAGGCCTCGTACCGGGCCAGCACGTCCTCCGACTTCGCGATGTCGGTGTTGTCCTCGATGGAGATGTTGTTGTCGTCGTAGAGCAGCACAAGGTTGCCGAGCTCCTGATGAGCCGCGAGGGAGGAGGCCTCGTGGCTGATGCCCTCCTCGATGTCGCCATCGGAGGCGAAGACGTAAATGTGATGATCGAACGGGCTGGTGCCGGGGGCGGCGTCCGGGTCGAGCAGCCCGCGCTCCCGGCGGGCGGCCATCGCCATGCCGACCGCGTTGGCGATGCCCTGGCCGAGCGGGCCGGTGGTCACTTCCACGCCGGGGGTGTGCCAGTGCTCGGGATGGCCGGGCGTGCGGCTGCCCCAGGTCCGGTAGGCCTTGAGGTCATCGAGCGTCAGCCCGTAACCGGACAGGTAGAGCTGGATGTACAGCGTCAGGCTGGAATGTCCGCAGGACAGCACGAACCGGTCCCGGCCGATCCAGCCGGCGTCGGCCGGGTCGTGCCGCAGGAACCGCTGCCACAGCAGGTAGGCCGCCGGGGCCAGGCTCATCGCCGTGCCGGGATGACCGGAGCCGGCCTGCTCCACCGCGTCCATGGCCAGAACGCGGATCAGGTCAACCGCGCGCGCGTCGGTATCGGACCATTCCAGCGAGGTATCGGGCTGAGTGCTCACCGGGACATCAGGCTCCTTCCGAGGGCAACGCGATCATCGCAACGACCTTATCCCGCGGCGCGCGTCCCAGCCGTCCGGCCCGGCCCCCGGGGACAGTCACGCGTCCTGGGCTTGCACCGGGGCTGGGGTGCTGGCGCGGACGGTTGCCCGTTCCGGCAGGGCGCCCCGGTCCCGCAGCGCGAACAGGAGCCGCAGTGCCGTGATCCAGATCAGCACCGCGCCGGTCACGTGCACCCAGACGAGACCGGCCGGCAGGCCGTTGAAGTACTGGGTGTAGCCGACGGCGCCCTGCGCCAGGATCAGGCCGAGCAGTACCCAGCCGAGGCGCCTCGCCCGCCGGGGGGCATCGCCGAATCGCAGGCCCGTCACCAGCGCCAGCACCAGGCCGGTGATCAGCCAGCCGATATCGGCGTGCAGCTGGGTCACGCCCCCCAGCGGCAGGTGATAGCGGGCCACCGAGCGGGCGCCGGCCAGCGGCCCGGTGCCGGTGACAACGGTTCCCGCGGCCAGCATCGCGACCACTACCGCGACCACCGCGGCAGCGAGCAGCCGCAGGTCGCCGCGGACCAGCGGGCGGGTCGGCCCGGCGCCCTCGGTGACCCGCACGTGCAGCGCGACCGCGGCGGCTACCAGGCTGATGGACAGCAGGAAGTGGATGGAGACCCAGACCGGGTCGAGCTTGGTGAGCACCACCACGCCGCCGATGACCGCCTGCGCGACGATGCCGGCCGGCTGGGTGAACCCGAGCACGACCACATCGCGGCGGCGGCCGCCGCCGGGCCTGAACTGCCAGGCGGCCACCGCGACGAGCACCGAGATCACCAGGATGGCGCCGGTCAGCAGCCGGTTGCCGAACTCGATCCAGCGGTGCACGAGGCTGCTGCCGCTGGTGCCGCCAGCCACGATGCTGTGCGCCGTGCAGGCCGGCCAGTCCGGGCAGCCGAGGCCGGACTGGCTCAGCCGTACCGCCGCGCCGGTCATGATGATGCCGGCCGATGCCAGCACGCCGGCCAGCGCGATGCGCCGCATTGACACGGCCGATGGGGTGAGCACGGGCGCCGCCAGCCTGCGCGCAGCCCGCGTGATCGATCCGCGCGCGGCGGGGCCCGCCGCGGCGCTTCCCGAGGCAGAGTCGGTGAGCACGGACCCGAGCCTAGTAGCTGCCGGTTACCCGGCGGCTGCCGCGGGCCGGCCGCCCGATCCGCCGCCAGCCAGGCCGGCCTGTCCGCGGCCGTCAGGCCGGCCGATCCGCGACCGTCAGGTCGGCCGATCCGCGGCCGTCAGCCCTGCGGCGCCTGCGCGGATCCGGCTGTCCGCGGCCGTCAGGCCTGCGGCGCCTGCGCGTCCCCGGCCGCGTGCCGGGACGCGCCGGCGCTGGCGACCACGACGCAGCCGACCGCCGCCCACTCGCGGGCCGCCAGGGACTCGTTCAGCAGGATCAGCCCGATCAGGGCGGCTACGGCTGGCGCGAGGCTCACCCAGATGCCGTAGAGCCGCGCCGGGATCCGTTGCAGCGCGTCAAGCTCGAAGCGGTACGGGATCACCGATGACAGCAGGCCGATGACCGCGCCGGCCGCCAGCACCCCAGGGCGCAGCAGCGCGGCGTGCCCGGCGGCCACGGCCGGCGGGGTCACGATCAGCGCAGCGATGATCATGGCAATGGCAAGCCCGGAGGAGCCGGCCAGCCGCCGCCCGGTGGAGGCGCTGAGCTTGATGTAACCCGCCCAGGCAGCCGCCGCCACCAGCGCGAACGCGATGCCCGAGACGGCCAGCCCGTGCCCGCCGCCCGAGCCCGGCACGGCGCCGCCCGCGAGGGTGGTGCCGCCACGGGCCAGCAGCACCACGCCCAGGCCGGCCAGGCAGACCCAGAGCAGGTCGATCATGTGCCGGGATGACGCCACGGCGATGGCCAGCGGCCCGAGGAACTCGATGGTCACCGCGATGCCGAGCGGGATCCGGGCGAACGACTGGTAGATCGAGAAGTTCATCACCGCTAGCGCGACGCCGAAGGCCACCGCCACCCGGGCATCCTGCCAGCGCCGCCGCCGGACAATGTCACCCAGCGTCCGGGCCAGGCCCCGGCCGCCGATGACCGCCAGCATCACGGCGGATGTCCACAGCCGGAGGCCGGTGACCCCGGCCGGCGGGATCTCGGTGAAGAGCCGGGCGGCCAGGCCGGCGCCAAGCTGTACCGACACGATGCCGGCGCCCACCAGCACGGACGGCGGCACCCGTGCGAGCCTGCTGCCGCCAGTGTCCGTGCCGCCAGCGCCGGGCGTGCTGGCACCAGGCCGCCGGCGCCGAGCCCGCCAGCGCCTGCCGCCGGCACCTGGCTCGCCAGCGCCTGGCCCGCCAGCGCCGGCGCCGGGCTCGCCGGGGCGGGGCTCGCCGGTCGCGGGCGTTACTCCCAGCGGAATGCCCGCGCTGCGATGGCTATGCTTACCGCGGCCCAGGCCGCGAGCACCAGAAGGTCACGGACCGGCAGCCCGCTGCCGTTCTGCAATACCGATCGCAGGCCGTCCGACAAGGCACCGCCCGGCAGCAGCTTCAGCCAGGGCTGCGCTGACGCCGGGTACCTCGTCAGCGGGAAGACGATGCCGCCGAGCCCGAGCATGACCAGGTACAGCAGGTTGGCGGCGGCCAGCGTGGCCTCGGCCCGTAGTGTCCCGGCCATCAGCAGGGCAAGGCCGCTGAACGCCGCTGTCCCGGCGAGCATGAGCAGCAGCGCCCAGGCGATTGCTCCGCCGCCGGTGTGCGGCTGCCAGCCGAGCGCGAGCCCGACCGCGACGATCACCACCGTCTGCAATAGCTCGACCACCAGCACGGTCAGTGTCTTGGCGGTGATCAGGCCGCTGCGCCGCAGGGGAGTGGAGCCCAGCCGCTTCAGTACGCCGTAGCGCCGTTCGAAGCCGGTCGCGATCGCCTGGCTGGTGAAGGCGGTCGACATCACCGCGAGCGCGAGGATGCCGGGGGCCAGGTAGTCGATCCGGGTGCCTGGCCCGAAGTTGACCAGCTTCTCGTGGCTGAAGGCGGCGAGCAGCAGCACCGGGATGATCAGGATGAGCAGCAGTTGCTCGCCATTGCGCAGCAGCGTGCGCAGTTCCAGGGTGGCCTGCGCGCCGACCATTCTCGGCAGCGGCGCCGCTCCCGGCGCCGGGGCCGGCCAGTCCGTCCCGGCCGTCGAGCCAGCCGCGGCCGGCGGACCCGCCGCCGACGCCCGCGACGCGGTCACGACCGCAACTCCCGCCCGGTCAGCTCCAGGAAGACGTCTTCCAGCGTGCGGCTCTCGATCCGCAGGCTCTGCGCGAGGATGCCGCGCTCCGCGCACCAGGCGGTCACCGCGGCCAGCAGCTGCGGGTCGACCCGGTCATGCGCCTCGACTAGGTAATGGCCGGCCGGCGATTCCTTGGCGGCGCTGCCCGCCGGGAGCGCGGCCAGCAGGCTGTCCGTGTCCAGGCCCGGCTCCGCGCGGAACCTCAGCTGGCCCGCCGTGCCGGTGAGCTGGGCCGGAGTGCCTTCGGCCACCAGCGTGCCGTGGTCCACGATGGCGACGCGGTCCGCCAGCCGCTCGGCTTCGTCCATGTAATGGGTGGTCAGGATGACGCTGGCGCCGGCCGCGCGCATGGCGGTGATCAGGTCCCAGGTGGCGTGCCGCGCCTGCGGATCGAGCCCGGCGGTGGGCTCGTCGAGGAAGACAAGTTCCGGGCGGCCGATCACGGCGGCAGCCAGCGAAAGCCGCTGCTGCTGGCCACCGGACAGCCGCTTGAACGGAGTTCGCGTGCTGGCCGTCAGGCCGAGCCGCTCCAGCAGCATGGCGGGATCGAGCGGCCGGGCGTAGAAGCTGGCCAGCACGCGCAGGTACTCACCGGCTCGCGCCGAGGTCGGGATGCCGCCGGACTGCAGCATCACGCCGACCTTGGGCCTCAGCTCGCGGGCGTCGCGGACCGGATTGAGGCCGAGCACGCGAACCGTGCCCTCGTCCGGCCGCCGGTAGCCCTCGCAGATCTCGATGGTGGTCGTCTTCCCGGCGCCGTTCGGCCCGAGAATCGCGGTCACCTGGGATCGTCCGGCCTGCATCGACAGGCCCGCCACCGCCGCCGTCCGCCCGTAATTCTTCACCAGGCTGACGATCTCAACGGCCGGAGCGGTGCCCACGCTGGCGAGTCTAGGGGGCACGCCCGGCCTGCCCGGCATCGGTAGCCGGGCTGCCGGGCCAACCGCCTTGCTGACTCCCCTGAGCCGTCCGGCGGTCCGATGGCCGACGCGCGCAGGGCACTTAGCCCCGCAGAAGGTTCTGAGCCATCCGGGCGGTCCTATGCCGACGCGCGCCGCACCACGACCGGCAGCGGCGGGCGGGCGCTGCCATTTTTCACCGCCCCGGCGATGGCGGCGATGACGGCCGCCGGCCCGGACCGGATCTCGCGCGGGGTGAAATGCAGCACGATGATGCCGTAGCTGCTCATCTGCGCGTGCCGGCGCATGGTGCGCTCCCAGTCGGCAGGCGTCAGGTGCCATTCCCTGGAGTCGACCTCGGCGGCTACCCCTGCCTCGGGCCACCAGGCGTCCGGAATCGCGATCAAGGCACCGTCGGGACCGTAGAGGCGGGCGTTGAACAGCGGCATGGGCAGCCGGCCGCGCTTAATAAGGTCCATGAAGTCCGCCTCCGCGACGGACCGCATGCCCTCGGCCACCTCGGCGAGTACCTGCCGCAGCAGTGCGGAACCTCTGACCGTGCCACCGTCGAGTTCGTGAATCAGCAGGCTGAGCGGGCATCGCCCCTTCTGCACTGCGTCCGCCACAACGGCCCTTACCTCGCGCAAGTCCGCCAGCCAGCGAGCGGTGTCGGCGATCGCGCGGGGCGCCATTGCATACCGTCGCCGGCCGGAAACGGCGACGTTCTCTGGCATCCGGGAGGTCGGGTGGACGGCAGCGAACGCAATGCTTCCTCGCTCGCGACTCATCGGGACCAGCACGTCGATGATGCTGGGAGCTGAGTTCGTGATGCCCAGGCCATGTAGCGCCGCGCGGCCGGTGAGCACGCTGGCAGGCCCTGCATACAACTGCGCGGCCATGTCCTTCTGGGCGAGCGTCGGGGTACCAGTCACGGCGAGGTAGGTGCTGGGAAGCAAGCGCCGCCAGGGGCCACCGGGCCGTAACCGGTGCGCCAGGGCATCAGGAGTCATGCCGCACGCCATCGCCTGGCGCCGCGCGATGACGTCGTGCTGAACGCGCAGCGTGGCCAACAGGGCAGCCTGGTCGAGTCGGGTACTCCTTGCCACGGCTGAAGCGTGCCAGCGCCGTCTGACAGAACGAACCGCCAGCCGCAGCCAGTCCCGCCGCCAATCGGCCGCCCGCAAATCTTCCGCTAACCCCGTGGATCGGGCTTTCAGCGGGTTGGGTGCCACTGAAAGCCCGATCCACGGGGTTGCGGTCGCTGATCCCGGCAGAATGTCGAACGTGACCGATGGCCAGCATGGGCCGGGCAACGCGGGCCGGGATCGACTACCTCATCGGCGCCAGGGAGCTCATCGGGAAGGGCGTGGGACCCGGGATGATCTGGAGTTACCTGCGCTGGGTGGTCCTGGTCGCCAGTCCGGAGGTGCGGCGGGTGGTCGCCAGCCCCGAGGTGGCGAACGGCAGGTCCATCCGCGTGCTGGAAAAGGCAGGCTTTGCCCGCGTCCGCCAGGTCACCGGCGCAGGTCCCGGACGGCCGGAAATGCTCTGCGCACTCGACCAGCGGCGCGTCTTCGGCTGACCTGGCCGCCCGGGAAGCTCTCCGCTAACCCTGTGGATCGGGCTTTCAGCGGGTTGGGTGCCACTGAAAGCCCGATCCATCGGGTTGCACGCCTGACGCAGGGCGCCGCGGCCGGCGGCGGTGGGCCAAGTGGCCGGCGGCGGTGGGCCAAGTGGCCGGCGGCGGTGGGCCAAGTGGCGAGCACAAGGCTCGCGGGCCGGGCGGCGGGCACGAGGCGGCCGTCAGTGCGCGGGGCTGGCGGGCACGTCGAGCGCGGGGTTGCGGTCGAAGAAGCCGAACGGCTTCAGCCAGAACGACACGGTGTCCACGGGCATGACCGGCCAGTCCTCCGGCCGGGTGATGTGGTGGATGCCGAAGACGTACCACAGCACCACGTCGGTGTCCTCGATGGAGCGGTCCTGCGCGGTCCACACCGGCAGCCCCTGATCGCGCTCGCTCTGCGTGCAGAACTCGCCGCACGGCCACCGCTCCCCGGGCTGATAGGGAGTAACCCAGAGCGTGTGGCTGATCGCCTCGGCGCGCCGCAGCACGGGGGAGCCGGGATCGAACATCGCCGGGATCGCGCCGCCGGGCACCAGCTTGTAGCCGACCGGCGTGCCGAGGCCGTTGCGGACGCCGTCGTTGACGATCTTCCAGGAGCGCTGGGCGGACCAGTCGTAATCCTGTTTCCCCTCCTGCTCGGTCCGCAGCGGCGTGTTGCGCTGGACAAGGGCGAGCCCGTACGGGTTCGACGCGCTGACCGGCAGCGCCTCGGAGTCTGAGGCGTAGACGGTGTTCGCCGTCCCGTCCACGTCAAGATCGAGCCGGGCGACCACGAAGTGCTGGTGGAACGGGGCGTAGGTCCGCTCGTCGACCAGGGTGCCGTACGGCGGCTGCGGGCCCGCCGGGAAGTTCGTCACGACCATCACGCCGGTGGCCCGGATCTCGCATTCGATGCTGCCGTCCTGATAGAACCGCCAGTACACCAGGTACTCATAGTTCGCGACGGTCGCATGGCAGGAGATGACGAGCCTGCGCATCCGGCGCACCTCGGCCCCGGCCACCTGGTCGACGTGCTTCCACAGCACGCCGTTGTCCTCCTCGTGGATGCAGATGGCGCGCGGGATGGCCTGCGGCTCGCCCCTGGTGTCGTGCAGCACCGCGTCCAGGTAGGTGATCTCGCCGAGGCAGTCGCAGCCGCGCTCCAGGGATGTCGTCATGAAGCCGAGGCCCCATTCCCCGATGTCGAACGCGGTCCGCCGGTAATGGTCCGGCGTCGGATCCCGGTACGGCACCACCATCTCGGCCAGCGAGAGCCGGTGCGCGACGGGCCGCACCCGGCCGCCGTCGTCGTAGCCGACCTGGTGCAGGACCAGGCCCTCCCGGTAGTTGAAGCCGATTCGCAGCGACCACTTCTGCCAGCGCAGCGCATGCCCGTCCAGGGTGAACGAGGCCCCGGCAGGCTGCCTTATCTCCAGCGGCTGCACGTCCTCGCGCGGCCGCTGGCCGGGAACGAGCCTGGGCGCGTACTCGCCCATCGTGTCCGGCGGGTCGACGCGGTGCGTGTCACCGAGCTCCAGCAGCTCCATCTGGTTAAGGTCCACCAGCGGATGCAGCCCGTTGACCGGATGGGCGTACGGATTGCCGCCCTCGCTGCCGCGGCGCCAGACGTCCACCCAGCCCATCCGGCGCTTGCGGTGCCGCTGCGGGACGAGCGCGTGGCCGTAGGTCCAGGTGTCGAACAGCACGCTATCGATGTCGGTGATCCCGCGATCGGCCAGCGCGGCGATTACCCGGCCGTCCCGCCGCAGCATCGCGTCCGCCTCGTGCCACTCATCCAGGGTCGCGTTCGGCTGCACGCCGGTCCGGCGGGTGAACGAGGTCACCGCGTCATCGGTCAGCGAGACCAGCGCCGAGTACACCCGGCCGTCCGCGCGGTTCCAGCACACCACCGCGGCCTCGCGCCGGACCGGGTCGCCCGGCCGCCAGGCCGCCAGCGCGGCCTTGTCCGGTTCGCGCAGCTCGATGGACGCGAACCGCCAGGTCTCGCCGACGCCCCGGTCGCGGCGCAGGATCGCAGCGGCCTGCCGGAATTCGCCCGCGGACAGCGGATCAAGCAGATGCGGCAACGAGCCCGCGCCCCCGCCCGCACGACCCTCGCCGGAACCGCCGTCCGCGCCGCTCATGTCGCCTCTTCGCCGCCGCGCACGAACTCCGCGAGCTGCTGCGACTGCGCCAGCCTGCTCGGCTCGTGCATGTACATCATGTGGCCCGCCTCGAAGTAGCCGAACTCCACCCTGGCCGCCAGCTCGGCCGGGATCGCCAGCTGCGCGAAGGTGTGCTCGGCGGCAAAGTACGGCGTCGCTGCGTCGTGGTAGCCGCACGCCACGTACACCCGCATGGACGGGTTGACCCGCATGGCCTCGGCGAGCTTGTCCGCGACGTTGACATGCTGGCCCTCGAATTCCTTGTACGACCACGGGCGCACCCGGCTGGTCAGGGTCTCGTACGACAGGTCGCTGGCGTAGCCGAGTTCGGCCCGGACGTAGTGATTGAGCGCGGCGGTGTACGGCCCCATGATCGCGTCGATGGAGGGGTCGGTAGTCCAGTGCTCGCGGCCGTAATCGGAGTCCCAGCCGGTGAACCTGCCATCGATCCGGCCGACGGTGCGGCGCTCGTCGCGCAGCAGCTCGGTCAGGAACCGGACGTGCTCGGGCCGCAGGTTAACCCGGTCGATGTAGTCACCGGACAGGCCGGTCAGCGAAGCGAGCTTGGCGACGGCGGCGGCGCGCTCGTCCGCCGTCAGCCGCGCGCCGCGCGCCAGCGCCCACGGGTAGTCCCGCTCCGCGTATGCCTCCGCCTCGTCCAGCACCTCGCGCAGCGGCCGGCCTGGATGCCGGCCGTGATAGTGCGCGATGGCGGCGTAGGTCGGCAGGTACAGCACGTACGGGTCGTCGCTGCCATCGTCGAACTCCAGGGTGCCGGCGTTCAGCACAGCCGAGATCAGGATCAGGCCGTTGAGGTAGAGGGCACAGCGTTCCTGCAGGTGCCGCGCGAGCGCGGCGGCGCGCAGCGTGCCGTACGACTCGCCGCAGATGTACTTCGGGGACATCCACCGGCCGTAACGCGTGGTCCAGAGCCTGATCACCTCGCCGACGGACTCGACATCCCCGCCGTATCCGTGGAAGTCCTTGGATTTCTCGCCTTTGACCGCGCGGGAGTACCCGGTTGACACCGGGTCGATGAAAACCAGGTCGGAGTCCCTGAGCAGGGTCTCGTAGTTATCGGCGAGGTCATACGGGGGCGGCAGCAGGTCACCGGCGTCACCCATCAGGACCCGGCGGGGCCCCAGCAGGCCAAGGTGCAGCCAGACGCTGGACGACCCAGGCCCGCCGTTGAAGGCGAACGTCACCGGCCGGGTCCGGGCCTCGGCGTCATCGAGGGTATAGGCCACCACGAACACCTCGGCCTTCGCCGCCGCGCCGTCGAACTTGTCGTCGGTGTGCCCTTCCTGGCGGAGCACCACCCGCCCGGCGGTCACCGTGTAGCGCAGTTCGGCGCCGTCAATCGTGATCACATGGTGCGTCGTGACCAGGTCGTCCTTCGGGTCCTCGGCCTTCGGGTCCCCGGCCTTCGGGTCCCCGGCTCGCGCTGCCGCGTCGGCCTGGTCTGGTCCCGGCACTTTCTGCTCTGACTGCTCTGCGTTGTCGGTCATGACAGCGGAGCCTAGCTACCCGGGCGGGGTCTTCGCCGACGGCTAGGGGTGGCAGCCGTGGCGAGCCGGTCTGGCACCGGGTTGCCGAGTTCGGCTTCGACGGGGTCCGGTACCGCCAGGAGGAGGACTACTTCGAAATTCCGCCCGGCCGGCCTGCCCCGGCTCATCCGCGAGCTCGCCTGACGGCCCGGCGTCACCAGGCCGCCCGGACCGCCGGGGCGGCCTGGCTCAGGGCGCCAGCGCCGCTGCCGGGACTGCCGCGGCGACCAGTGCGCGGAACAGGCTCAGGTCGTCGCCCACCTCGGGATGCCACTGCACGGCCACCGCGAACGGGCAGCCCGGCGCATCGAGCTCCACCGCCTCGACGATCCCGTCGTCCGACCACGCGGTCGCGGTCAGGCCAGTACCCAGCCGGTCCAGCGCCTGATGGTGATGGGTCGGCACCGTATCGACTTCAGTCCGGCCGAGGATCTTCGCCAGCCCGCTGCCCGCGGCGACCTGGACCGGATGCGCGCCGTAGGACCCTGGCACCGGCGCGTGCACGTGGTGGCCGAGCAGGTCCGGCACATGCTGATGCAGGCTGCCGCCCATGGCCACGTTGATCACCTGCATGCCGCGGCAGATGCCGAGGACGGGCAGCCCACGTTCCAGCGCAGCGGAAAGCAGCGCTAGCTCGGCGGCGTCCCGCTCCGGCCGTACCGACGTGGTCTCCGGGTGACGCTGCGCGCCGTAACCCGCCGGATCGAAGTCACCGCCGCCGGACAGGACGAGCCCGTCAATCCTGTCGAGTATCCCCGCGATGCCCGGCACCGGCGGCAGCAGCACGGGCACGCCGCCCGCTTCGGTAACACGCTGCGGATAACGCCAGGGCAGGACGACTGCCTCGGCGTCCCATTTACCCCAGTGGGCCTGCTCGTGGTAGGCGCTGATGCCGATCACCGGCGCCGGCCCGGTGCCGCCCCCCGAAAGAACCTCGCTCACCTGAGCCTCCATCCGCTGATGCCCGTGCAGTCCATGATCACGTGAGGATATGCGATCACGCGTGCCGGGGTGCTGCGACGAGCCAGGAAGCTCCGTATCACCGCCGGGCGCAGGCGGTCTTCAGCCCGCGGCAGCTCGCGAACATCCCCTCGATGGCGGCGGCCGGCGTCCTCGCCAGCACAGTGCTGCGCGGGATGCATGTCGTCGTCGGGGGAGTAGCCCTCGGCCCGGTCGCTGCGGGCTAGAGCGGCGTCACGTAGGCGCCGGAGATGCCGCCGTCGACGAGGAACGACGATGCGGTGATGAACGACGCGTCGTCGCTGGCCAGGAATGCGACGGCGGCGGCGATCTCCTCCGGCTCGGCGAACCGGCCGGCCGGGATGTGCACCAGCCGGCGTGCCGCCCGCTCCGGGTCCTTGGCGAACAGCTCGCGCAGCAGCGGGGTGTTGACCGGGCCGGGGCACAGCGCGTTCACCCGGATGCCTTCCCTGGCGAACTGCACGCCGAGCTCGCGGCTCATGGCCAGCACCCCGCCCTTGGACGCGGTATAGGAAATCTGCGACGTCGCCGCGCCGAGCACGGCCACGAACGACGCCGTGTTGATGATCGATCCCTTCCCCTGCCGCTGCATCTGCGGGATCACGTGCTTGCAGCACAGATAGACCGAGGTGAGGTTCACCTCCTGCACGCGGCGCCAGGCATCGAGGCCGGTGGTCAGGATGGAGTCGTCCTCCGGCGGCGAGATGCCCGCGTTATGGAACGCGATATCGACCCGCCCGTGCCGCGTGACGACGGTCTCGTACAGCCGCCGGACATCATCCTCGCTGGCCACGTCGGCCGTGATGAACGTGCCGCCGGTCTCCTCCGCGGCCGCCTTGCCCGCCGCTTCGTCGATGTCGACGGCGACCACGACCGCCCCCTCGGCCGCCAGCCTGCGTGCGCTGGCAAGCCCGATGCCGCTGCCCGCGCCGGTGATGACGGCGACCCGATCCTGCAAGCGCTGCGTGCCTGTGCTGGCCATGTCTGTGCTCACCCCTCCGTTGCGATGAAGACGTTCTTGACCTCGGTGAAGGAATCGAGTGCGTCCGGCCCGAGCTCGCGGCCGAGACCGGACTGCTTGAACCCGCCGAACGGGGTCGAGTAGCGGACCGAGGAGTGCGAGTTCACCGACAGGTTGCCGGTGTCCACCGCCCTGGCCACCCGGATAGCGCGGCCCACGTCCCTGGTCCAGATCGATCCGGACAGGCCGTAGGGCGTGTCGTTGGCGAGCGCCACCGCCATCGCCTCGTCCTCGAACGGGGTGACGGTCACCACCGGCCCGAACACCTCCTCGGTGTAGGCCGGGTCGTCCAGCCGGACCGGCGCGAGCACCGTCGGCGGGTACCAGTGGCCCGGCCCGCCGGGAGCGGTGCCGCGGAACGCGACCGGCGCGCCGTCCGGCACGTAGGACGCGACGCGATCCCGGTGGGCGGCCGAGATCAGCGGCCCCATCACGGTCGACGTCGATGCCGGGTCGCCGACCGTGACGGCCTTGACGGCGGGCTCGAGCAGCTCCATGAACTTCTCCAGGACCGAGCGCTGCACCAGGATCCGCGACCGGGAGCAGCAGTCCTGGCCGGCATTGTCGAAGGCGGCCTGCGGGGCGGTGGCCGCGGCCCGCTCCAGGTCGGCGTCGGCGAAGACGATGTTGGCGCTCTTGCCGCCGAGTTCCAGGGTGACCCGCTTCACCCGGCGGGCGCAGCCGGCCATGATCTCGCGGCCGACCTCGGTGGAACCGGTGAACACGATCTTGCCGACGGCCGGGTGGTCGACGAGCCGCTGCCCGACCACGCTGCCCTTGCCCGGCAGTACCTGGAAGACTCCCTCCGGGATGCCCGCCTCCAGCGCAAGCTCGCCGATCCTGATCGCGGTCAGCGGCGTCATCTCGGCGGGCTTGGCGATCACCGCGTTGCCGGCCGCCAGCGCGGGCGCCATCCCCCAGGACAGGATCGGCATCGGGAAGTTCCACGGCACGATCAGGCCGACGACGCCGATCGGCTCGGCGAACGTGACGTCCAGGCCGCCGGCCACCGGGATCTGCCTGCCGCAGGCCCGCTCCGGCGCGGCGGAGTAGTAGGTGAGCACGTCCCGGACCTGGCCGGCCTCCCAGCGGGCCTGGCCGACCGGGTGGCCAGCGCCGGCCACCTCCAGCCCGGCCAGTTCCTCGACGTGCGCGTCGACCGCGCTGGCGAAGCTGCGCAGCAGGCCCGCCCGGTCCGCCGGGGCGACGGCCCGCCAGGCGACCTGCGCCATCACGGCCCGCTCGATCGCGGCATCGGTCTCGTCCGCCGTGGTCCGCGGCACGGTGGTGACGATCTCCTCGGTGGCTGGGTTCACGACGGTGAACTCGGACATGCTGCGGTCACTCCTTGTGGTCTCGTCCGTCCCTGCGTCGTCCGGCCGGCCCGGTGGCGCCTGCCCGGCCCGGTGCCGGGCCGGCCCGGTACCAGGTCGGCCCGCCGACGCCCGTCCGTTCGCGGCCCTGGTGCTAGAGCCGCTCGAAGCAGCGCCGCAACTCCCAGTCGGTCACTGCGGCGTCGTAGGCGGCCAGCTCCACCCGGGCGTAGTTGGCGTAGTGCTCGCGCACCTCGGTACCGAAGGCCTGCCCGGCGAGATCGCTCGTTTCCCACAGCTCCAGGGCATCGCGCAGGGTGTGCGGCACCCGGGTGCTCATGTCCAGGTAGGCGTTGCCGGCGCAGACGGGCTCAAGCGGCAGCTCGTTGTCGATGCCGTGCAGCCCGGCGGCGATCATCGCGGCCACCGCCAGGTAGGGGTTCACGTCACCGCCGGGAGTGCGGTTCTCGCCGCGCAGCGAGTGGCCGTGGCCGACCAGCCGCAGTGCGCAGGTCCGGTTATCCACCCCCCAGCGGACCGCGGTCGGCGCGAAGCTGCCCGGCACGTAGCGCTTGTAGGAATTGATATTCGGCGCATAGCAGAGGGTGAGCTCGCGCATGGCCGCGAGCTGGCCCGCCAGGAAGTGCTCGCCGGTCTTGGACAGCCCGTACGGCCCGTCCCCGGCGAGCACCGCCGATCCGTCGTCGCCGAGCAGGGACAGATGGATATGACAGGAGTTGCCCTCGCGGGCATTGGGCTTGGCCATGAACGTGATGCTCATCCCGGCCTGTGCGGCGATCTCCTTCGACCCGGTCTTGTAGATCGAGTGGTTGTCACAGGTGGTCACCGCGTCCGCGTACCGGAACGCGATCTCGTGCTGGCCGAGGTTGCACTCGCCCTTCGCCGACTCCACGTACAGCCCCGCGCCGCCCATCCCGTTGCGGATGGCGCGGAGCAGCGGCTCGATCCGCGAGGTGCCGAGGATCGAGTAGTCCACGTTGTACTGGTTGGCCGGCACCAGGTCCTGGTAGCCCTTGCCCGCCGCCTGCTCGTAGGTGTCGGTGTACACCACGAACTCAAGCTCGGTGCCCGCCATCGCCTGCCAGCCGCGGGCGGCCAGCCGGTCGGTCTGCGCCTTGAGTACCTGCCGCGGCGAGGCCACCACCGGGGTCCCGTCCAGCCAGGTCAGGTCGGCGATGACCAGCACGGTGGCCTCGTGCCAGGGCAGGTAGCGCAGCGTGCTCATGTCCGGCACCAGCACGAAGTCGCCGTAGCCCCGGTCCCAGGAGGACATCGCGTAGCCGTCCACGGTGTTCATGTCGACGTCCACCGCGAGCAGGTAGTTGCAGCCCTCCGAGTAGTTCTCGGCGACCTCGCTGAGGAAGAACTCCGCCGACAGGCGCTTGCCCTGCAGGCGGCCCTGCATGTCGGTGAAGGCAAGCACGACCGTATCGATCTCACCGGTGCCGTAGCCGGTGCGCAGCCGCTCCAGCGTCAGCATCCCGCGCCGCGGCGGTGCGGCGTCGTCACCGCGATGACCTGTCATCGGTGTCCCATCCTCGGGGCGTGCCCATCCTCGGGGCATGCCTATCCTCGGGGCATGCCCATCATGGAGCGGGCCTGTCCGCGGGCAAGCTCCGTACAGTCCGTCAGCCCACCGTAGGCGTACGAGCGCGGTCTGCGCACGGCCGCCGCCGCGGGCGTGCGGGCGCTCAGACCTCTAGTTCATGCTCGATCGCGGCCAGTTCCTCCGGCGTGCCCTGCACCCGCGGCCCGGTGAACCAGTTCTTCGCCGAGACAAGCCAGTAGATCCCCGCGAAGCCGATCACCACGATGACCGCGATGACCGCGTAGTTGAAGGTATTGAGGTTCAGGGTGCCTCCGCTGGTGAGAGGCCCGAACTGCGGCAGCATGAACAGGATCGTGATGAGCCCAACCCAGACCACCGCGGTCCAGCCGATCAGGTAGCTCCACCTGCCCAGGTGCCACGGTCCGCGCTGGAAGCTCTCGCCCCGGCGGAGCCGCAGGAACGTCGGCAGCACGTAAGCGATGTAGAGGCCGATGACCGCGATCGAGGTGACGGCGCCGTACGCGACGGAGTTCCACAGGTAGGGCAGGCCGAGTATCAGGGCGCCACCGGCAGCGAGCCAGATCGCGTTGGTGGGAGTCCTGGTCCGCTTGTTCACCCGGTGCCAGAAGGCCGAGCCGGGCAGCGCGCCGTCACGCGAGAACGCGTAGATCATCCGGGAGTTCGCGAGAACCGAGGACATGCCGCAGAACAACTGGGCGCCGATCGCGATCAGCAACAGCAGCTTCGCGCCCGTCAGGCCGATGGCGTCCTGCCAGATCTGGGCGGGCGCGGCGGGACCGGCGGCAGCCGCCAGCAGGTACCTGGGCCCGCCGATCCTGCCCTGAATCGCGAAGGTCATGCCGATCAGCAGCACCCAGCCGGCGAACAGGGAAACCACGATCGACATCACGATGCCACGCGGGCCAGCGGTAGCGGCCTTGTTCGTCTCCTCGGTCATGTGCGCCGAAGCGTCATAGCCGGTGAAGGTGTACTGCGCGAGCAACAGGCCGACCGGGAGGATGTACCACCAGCCGATATTCAGGCCGCTGTTGTTGAACAGGCCGGTGAAAACGTCATGGGCGGGCAGATGGTGGGCTGGCACGAACGCCAGCACGCTGACGATGATCAGCACGCCAAGGATGTGCCACCAGACGCTGATGTCGTTCAGCAGCGCCACGAGACGGATGCCGAACTGGTTCAGCAGGCCGTGCACGAACAGCACGATCACGTAGATCAGGATCGTCACCCAGTGCGCCGTGCTCCAGCCCCACTGCAGGCTGCCGAACGCGTTGATGAAGAACGCCGCGCCGAAGTCGATGCCCGCCGTGACAGCGACCTGGCCGAGGAAGTTGAACCAGCCGGTGAACCATGACCAGGCGGGCCCGTTGCGCCTGGCCAGCTTGGCCGACCAGTAATAGAGGCCGCCCGCGGTCGGGTAGCTGGAGCAGACCTCCGCCATGGCCAGGCCGACGAGCAGCGTCATGGCCCCGACGAACGGCCAGCCCCAGACGATGACAGCCGGGCCGCCCTCGTCCATGCCGAAGTAGTACAAGGTCAGGCAGCCGGACAGGATCGAGATGATGGTGAACGACACGGCGAAGTTTGAGAAGCCAGACATCCGCCTTCGCAGTTCCTGGGCGTAGCCGAGCCGGTGGAGCTGTTCTTCGTCATTGCTGAGCGGCGCGGGGGCCGATTGCTCGTTAACCGACACGGCATGCTCCTTGCGTCAGGGCGTCGGATGATGCCGGAGGAGGGCGCGGGAGCGCCACTGGCCGGCGGCCGGGTTTCAATGGTTCAATATCAGACCAATGATGGACAGGTCTGAGCCAATGTCAAGACCCCTGGCGGGATTCATCACCATTGTTATCGGCCGGCATCACGGGCACCGCCAGGCATCGCTGGTACCGCCAGGCACCAAGGGCCTGGCACGCTGGCAGCGAGGCTCCTTGGCCGCGCACCGGTGCGCGGCCAAGGAGAGGGCCGAACTCCCGACGGGCCCGCGCGGAGCGCCAGCGGCAGAGCCGCCGGGGCGCCAGCGACCAGGCGCGCGGAGCGCCAGCGACCGGGCCGCGGAGCGGCAGCGACCCGGGCCGCTGCCGGGCTGTGCCGTAGGCTCGGCAGGACTCGGCAGGACAATGCGTAACAATGCCGTCCCCAGCGGAGGGTGATTGTGAGAACCGGCGGACTCGAGCTGGCCACCGCCCTGCGGCCAGTCCGGGCGGGCAACGCATTCGAGGAAACGGTCGAGCGGCTGCTGACCGTGATCAAGCTCGGCGTGGTCGGTCCCGGGCAGCGGTTCCCCTCCGAGCGTGATCTGGCCGTCCAGCTCGGCATCAGCCGCATCACGCTCCGCGAGGCAATCCGCGAGCTCCAGCAGGCCGGTTTCATCGAGTCCCGGCGCGGGCGCTCCGGCGGCACCTTCGTCACCTACCGCCCGCCGGAGCCGAGCCCCGGCGAGCTGCGCCGCATCGCCCTTGAGGACGGCGACAAGCTCACCGACGCGCTGACGTTCCGGATGGCGGTCGAGACCGGTTCCGCCCAGCTGCTGGCCCAGGTCTCCGGGAGAGCTGAGCGGGCCAGCGTCCGGGACGTGCTGCGCGCCCGCCTGGCGGACGTCAACCGGGCCAGCCCGAGTGACTACCGGCGGCTGGATACCCTGTTCCACCTGTCGATCGCCGAGCTCACCGGATCCACCCTGCTGGCCACCGCCTGCGCTGATGCCCGGATGCGGCTGAACGACCTGCTCAACGCGATCCCGGTGCTGCGGCGCAACATCGATCACACGGCCGGCCAGCACGCCGCCATCGTCGACGCGATCCTGGCCGGCGATGCCGAGCTCGCCCGGCGCGCGGTAGCCGAGCACCTGGACGGCACCGGCGCCCTGCTCCGCGGTTTCCTGAGCTGAGCCTGGGGCGGCGCATCGTCATGACCGCGAAGGATCGGCGTCACCGGCAGCGCCGGATCCTTCGCGGTCATGGAAGAAACCGGGCAGCCGGCGTGCCGCCTGCCCGGTTTGCCAGGGCGACGCCCGGTTTGTCGGGCATGGCGCTCGCCCGGCTTCGTCAGGGGGCAGCGGGCGCCGGGGCGGGCACGCCGACGGGGTTGGGGTAGGGGAGCGCGGCCGCGCAGGCTTTTGCCACCGGCGTCAGGACGGCCAGCAGGTCGTCCATGCCGTCCGGCCCGAGTCGCGCCCAGGGCCGCGCGGCTGCCAGGTCGGTCGCGTCCTCCACTGCCCGGTGCGCCGCGGCGCCGGCCGCGGTCACCCGGCCGTCAGCGCCGAGCCAGCCGCGGCCGGCTAGCCGCGCCGCGGCCTGCTCCCAGTCCGCGTCGGCCCAGCCGCGGATAGGCTGCAGCATCTCGCGCGACAAGTCCATCCCGGCGCGCAGCACCAGCGCCTCGCAGCCGTCGATACCCGCTGCGACCAGTGCGGCCACGTGACCGTCGCCCCGGTGCTCGCGGAGCACGGTTGCCGCATGCCACAGCCGGGCCAGCGGCTCGGCGGGCACTGGCAGCACCGCATTCGGCGCGGCCAGCACGCGGCCCGCGCAGTCAATCCCCTCGATCAGCCCGGTGAGCAGGTCGGCGGCGGTGGCAGCAGCGGCCATGCCATCCCCGTCCCGGCCGGAAAGCAGCCGCCGCAGCGCGGCGGCCGCGCCCGCCGACCGTACCCGCAGCGCGGCGTCCGGCGTGATCAGCTCCCAGACCGCGGGCAGTGCCCTGGCAATCATCGGGGGAGCGAAGCTGAAGAACGCGGCCGTCACCGGCGCCGCGCCGATCACGCCAAGCGGCGCAGCCCGGCCGGCGAAGTAGCCGCGCCAGAACCCGCGCAGCCCGGCGCCCTCGAACGCCGAGAGCGCCTCGGGCGCGAAGTAGGTCACCGTGTGGACCGGCTCGAACAGGCTCCACATCTGCCGTGCCGCGGCGGGTGCGTCGGTCAAGGGATCTCCTCTGCGGAACGGCCCGGCCCGGGCCGCCGGCGAGCGCCGAAGCGCTGGCGGCCAGGGCACTGGCGGACGGCACTAGCGGACAGGCGCATTGGCGGACGGGCACTGGCGGACGCGGGGCGGGCGCTGGCGGGCGGGGCACTGGCGGACGGGCACTATTGGACACGGGGCGGGCGTATAGGACACGGGGCGGGCGCTATAGGACAGGGGGCGGGCGCTGGCGGATGGGGCGTCAGAGCACTGGCGGTGCTGGAGAGCCGGTGACGGCGTGAATCCGGCACCCGGATTGCGGGCTGGAATGTATTTACGGCACAATGATGTTGTGAAATACGTGGGACTGGTGAGCGCGGCTTCGGGCGGCCCCCGCGGGGACGCCGGGCACCGCGCTGCCCGGGCCCAGGCCGTCTCACCTGGTCAGGCTACGGCAGCGCAGCCCGGCTCCGAGCGGGGCACCCGGGCCAGGATCGCCAGGCTGGTCCTGGAGAACGGGCCGGCGACGGCAACGGCGCTGAGCACTCGCCTCGGGCTCACCCCGGCCGCCGTCCGCCGGCACCTGGACAACCTGCTGGCTGACGGCATGATCGAGAGCCGGATTGCACGGTCCTACGGCACCCGGGGTCGAGGCCGCCGGCCAGGCTGTTCGCGATTACCGACGCCGGCCGCAGCGCGTTCGAGCATGCCTACGACGACCTGGCCACCAGCGCCCTGCGGTTCCTGGCCGAGCGGGCCGGGCCGGAGGCCGTCGGTGAATTCGCCAGAAGGCAGATCGCCGACCTGGAGAACCGGTACCGCGAGGCAGTCGGGTCCGGTTCCCCCAGCGAGCGGGTCCGGGCACTGGCCGAGGCGCTGTCGGCAGACGGCTATGCGGCGTCGGCCAGCGGGGCGCCCGCGGCCGGCGGCGGCGAGCAGCTCTGCCAGCATCACTGCCCGGTAGCGCACGTGGCCGCCGAGTACCCCCAGCTGTGCGAGGCGGAGACCGAGGCCTTCGGCCGGCTGCTCGGCACCCCGGTGCAGCGGCTCGCCACGATCGCGCACGGCGACGGGGTCTGCACTACGCACGTCACCGCGCCATCGCTGCTGAGATCCCGCACCGCCGACGACCGCACCAGCACTGACCGCACTACTACTGACCGCACCAGCACCGACCTGACCAGCACCGACCAGTCCACCGCCTACCGCACTCTTACCGATCAGCCCGGAGGCATCTCCGCATGACAACCACGACGACTCATCCCGAGCTCGACGGGCTCGGCAACTATAAGTTCGGCTGGTCCGACTCGGACGCGGCCGGAGCGACGGCGCGCCGCGGCCTGTCCGAGGATGTCGTCCGGAACATCTCGGCGCTGAAGGACGAGCCGGACTGGATGCTGGACCTGCGGCTGAAGGGCCTCAAGCTGTTCCGCCGCAAGCCCATGCCCAGCTGGGGCTCTGACCTGTCCGGCATCGACTTCGAGAACATCAAGTACTTCGTCCGGTCGACCGAGAAGCAGGCCGGAAGCTGGGAAGACCTGCCCGCCGACATCAAGAGCACCTACGACCGGCTCGGCATCCCCGAGGCCGAGAAGCAGCGCCTGGTGGCCGGTGTCGCGGCGCAGTACGAGAGCGAAGTCGTCTACCACAAGATCCGCGAGGACCTTGAGGACAAGGGCGTCATCTTCAAGGACACCGACACCGCGCTGCGCGAGCACCCGGAGCTGTTCCAGGAGTACTTCGCCACGATCATCCCGGTCGGCGACAACAAGTTCGCGTCGCTGAACACTGCGGTCTGGTCCGGCGGCAGCTTCATCTACGTGCCCAAGAACGTGCACGTGGACATCCCGCTGCAGGCCTACTTCCGGATCAACACCGAGAACATGGGCCAGTTCGAGCGGACGCTGATCATCGTCGACGAGGGCGCGAGCGTGCACTACGTCGAGGGCTGCACCGCGCCGATCTACTCCTCCGACTCGCTGCACTCGGCGGTCGTCGAGATCATCGTGAAGCCCGGCGCGCACTGCCGCTACACCACGATCCAGAACTGGTCGAACAACGTCTACAACCTGGTCACCAAGCGGGCCGTGGCGCAGGCGGGCGCGAGCATGGAGTGGGTCGACGGCAACATCGGCTCGAAGGTGACCATGAAGTACCCGGCGGTCTACCTGATGGGCGAGCACGCCAGGGGCGAGACCCTGTCGGTCGCATTCGCTGGCACCGGGCAGCACCAGGACGCGGGCGCCAAGATGGTGCACTGCGCCCCGAACACCTCGTCCTCGATCGTGTCCAAGTCCGTGGCCAGGGCCGGCGGCCGCACCTCCTACCGGGGCCTCGTCCAGGTGCAGGAGGGCGCTACGCACTCGAAGTCGACGGTCAAGTGCGACGCGCTGCTCGTCGACGCCGTCAGCCGGTCCGACACCTACCCCTATGTGGACGTGCGTGAGGACGATGTCGAGATGGGCCACGAGGCCACCGTCTCGAAGATCTCCGATGACCAGCTGTTCTACCTGATGAGCCGCGGGATGACCGAGGACGAGGCGATGGCGACCATCGTCCGCGGCTTCGTCGAGCCGATCGCCCGCGAGCTGCCGATGGAATACGCGCTCGAGCTGAACCGGCTGATCGAGCTGCAGATGGAGGGGGCGGTCGGCTGATGGCGAGCCTGCAGGGGGCCGTGGAAACCTCGGCCCCCCTGTCAACCTTGCACGAGCTGCGGTCCTACGACCCGGCTGACTTCGGCGTGCCGACCGGCCGCGAGGAGGAGTGGCGGTTCACCCCGCTGCGCCGGCTCCGGGGGCTGCACACAGACGCTGCGCTTGACGGGAAGGTCGGCGTGGCCGTCGATGCCGCCCCGAAGGTCGCCGTTGAGCTAGCGCAACACGGCGACCAGCGGCTCGGCATCGCCTGCGTGCCTGCCGACCGGGTCAGCGCCAGGGCGTTCGAATCCTTCCGTGAGGCGACCGTGCTCACGATTCCTGAAGAGGCCGACGGCCCGGTACCTACCTGGGTCACGGTGCACGGAGAAGATGCGGCCCGCGGGGCTGCCGGGCACCTGGTGGTGAACGTCAAGGCGAATGCGCGGGCTGTGGTGGTGGTGGAATACACCGGCTCCGCGACCTATGCCGAGAACGTCGAGCTGATCGTCGGGGACGGGGCATCGCTCGCGCTCGTCTCGCTGCAGGACTGGGCGGACGACACGGTGCACCTGTCGTCCCATTACGTCCAGGTGGGCCGGGACGCCCGGATCACTCACACGGCCGTGACGCTCGGCGGCAGCGTGGTCAGGGTCGCCCCGTCAGTCCGCTACGCGGGCCCGGGCGGCGAGGCTGAGCTCCGCGGCCTGTACTTCGCCGACGCCGGCCAGCATCTGGAGCACCGGCTTCTCGTCGATCACGGTGCGCCCAACTGCCGCAGCCGGGTCACCTACAAGGGCGCGCTGCAGGGCGTCGACGCGCACGCGGTGTGGATCGGCGACGTGCTCATCCGGGCCGGGGCGACCGGCACCGACACCTACGAATACAACCGCAACCTGGTGCTGACCGATGGGACCAGGGTTGACTCGGTGCCGAACCTGGAGATCCTCACCGGCGAGGTCGTCGGCGCCGGGCACGCAAGCGCCAGCGGGCGGCTGGAAGACCACCACCTGTTCTACCTGATGGCCCGCGGGATCCCATACGACGAGGCCCGCCGCCTGGTGATCCGCGGCTTCTTCGGCGAGCTGATCGCGAAGATCGAGGCGCCGGAACTGCACGCGCGGATCACCGCGGCGGTGGAAGCGGAGCTGGCATGACCGAGACCACCGCCTTCGTGCGCGCCTGCGCTCTGTCGGACCTGCCGGAGGACGGGGCGCTCGGCCTCGAGCTGCAGGGCACCCCGGTCGCCATCATCCGGGCCGGCGGCGAGGTTTTCGCGCTGCGGGACGTGTGCTCGCACGAGGAGGTCCCGCTGTCCGAGGGCGAGATCTACGACAGCACGGTCGAGTGCTGGCTGCACGGATCCTGCTTCGACCTGCGCACCGGCCAGCCCACCGGCCCTCCGGCCACCGCGCCGGTGCCCACCTACCCAGTGAAGATCGACGGCGACGACGTCTACGTGGCGCTCGCCGGGCTACCAGACCAGGAGAGATGATGTCCACCCTTGAGATCCGTGACCTGCACGTCAGCGTGACGGACCCGGCCGGCGAGAGCCAGGAGATCCTGCGCGGCGTCGACCTGGTGATGCGGGACGGGCAGACCCACGCCATCATGGGGCCGAACGGCTCGGGCAAGTCCACGCTCGCCTACGCCATCGCGGGTCACCCCAAATACCAGGTCACCCAGGGCTCGGTCACGCTGGACGGCGAGGACGTGCTGGCCATGACCGTGGACGCCCGCGCCCGGGCCGGGCTCTTCCTCGCGATGCAGTACCCGGCGGAAGTGCCGGGCGTGTCGGTATCGAACTTCCTGCGCACCGCCGTCACCGCGGTCCGCGGCGAGCCGCCGAAGATCCGGCTCTTCCTGAAAGAGATGCGCGCGGCCATGACCGACCTGTCCATCGATCCGGTCTTCGCCGAGCGCAACGTCAACGAGGGCTTCTCGGGCGGGGAGAAGAAGCGGCACGAGATCCTGCAGTTGCAGATGCTCAACCCGAAGATCGCCATCCTGGACGAGACGGACTCCGGGCTGGACATCGACGCGCTGAAGGTGGTCGCTGACGGCATTAACCGGTTCCGCGCCACCGAAGGCCACGGCGTGCTGCTGATCACCCACTACACCCGGATCCTGCGGTACGTGCAGCCCGACTTCGTGCACGTCTTCGTCGGCGGCCGGATCGTCAAGCAAGGCGGTCCCGAGCTGGCCGAGGAGCTGGAGACCAGCGGGTACGAGGAGTTCGTGAAGAAGGCCGGCGCGCCGGCATGACAGCCACCGGGTACCTGGCCGCCGGGAGCTCGGCGGGAGACGAGGCCGTAACGGCCGCCGATGGCGGCACGGCCGTTGGCGCCACCGAGGCCGCATTTGACGTGGCCGCGGTGCGGGCGGATTTCCCCATCCTCACCAGGACCGTGCGCGGCGGCAACCCGCTGGTCTACCTGGACTCTGGCGCCACCGCGCACAAGCCGCGCCAGGTGCTCGACGCCGAGCGCGAGTTCTACACCACGCACAACTCGGCCGCGCACCGCGGCGCGCACCTGCTCGGCGAGGAGGCGACCGACGCCTACGAGGGCGCGCGGGCGCGCGTCGCCGCGTTCATCGGCGCCGATCCCGGCGAGATCGTGTTCACCAAGAGCGCGACCGAGGCGCTGAACCTGGTCGCCTACGCGATGAGCAACGCGGCCACGGCAGGCCCCGAGGCCCGGCGGTTCCGCGTCGGCCCCGGCGACGAGGTGCTGGTCACCGAGATGGAGCATCACGCGAACCTGGTGCCCTGGCAGCAGCTGTGCCAGCGCACTGGCGCGACGCTGCGCTGGTTCGGGGTCACCCCGGACGGCCGTCTCGACCTGAGCGGCGCCAGTGAGCTGATCAATGACCGGACCAGGGTCGTTGCCGTCACCCACCAGTCCAACGTCACCGGCACCGTCCCGCCCGTCAGCGAGATCAGTGCGCTGGCGCACTCCCGCGGCGCGCTGGTGGTGGCGGACGGCGCCCAGTCGGTGCCGCACCAGCCGGTCAGCGTCACGACGCTCGGCCCGGACTTCCTGGCGTTCTCCGCGCACAAGATGCTCGGCCCGTCCGGTATCGGCGTGCTGTGGGGACGGCGCGAGCTGCTCGAGGCGATGCCGCCGTTCGTCACCGGCGGCTCCATGATCGAAGTGGTCCGGATGGAGGGCTCGACGTTCCTGCCGCCGCCGGAGCGGTTCGAGGCCGGCGTCCCGGCTGCCGCGCAGGCCGTCGGCCTTGCCGCGGCCTGCGACTACCTGGACGCACTCGGCATGCCCGCCGTGGCGGCGCACGAGGAGGCACTGACCGCCCGCGCGCTGGACGCTCTCAGCGGCATCCCCGGGGTGCGGATCCTGGGACCGCTGACCACCGAGCACCGTGGCGGCGCGGTGTCCTTCACCGTCGAGGGCATCCATCCGCACGATGTCGGGCAGGTCCTCGACGAGCTGGGTATCGCGGTACGGACGGGCCATCACTGCGCCTGGCCGCTGCATCGCGCCCTGGGCGCGGCGTCAAGCACGCGTGCCACGTTCTACGTCTATAACACCCCCGGTGAGGTGGACGCGCTCGCCGACGGCGTGCGCCAGGCACAGAAATTCTTCGCGGGGTGAGCGGCATGCCGGGCAGGCTGACCGCCACGATGCGCCGGGCGGCGGAACACGCGGGCATCGCGCCGGTGTTGAAGGCGGTGTGATGCAGCTCGAGTCCCTGTACCAGGAGATCATCCTGGACCATTACCGCAATCCCCAGAACAAGGGCCTGCGGGAGCCCTTCGACGCCGAGGTCATGCACGTGAACCCGACCTGCGGCGACGAGGTGACACTCCGGGTAGCGCTGAAGGACACCGGCGGCGAGCCGGTCGTGGCTGACGTCTCGTACGACGCGCTCGGCTGCTCGATCAGCCAGGCGAGCGCTTCCATGATGACTGAGATGATCATCGGCAAGACGGTGCGCGAGGCGATGGATATCAGCGCCGAATTCCTCACGCTGATGCAGTCCAGGGGGGCCGCGGAACCGGACGAGGACGTGCTCGGCGACGCGATCGCCTTCGAGGGCGTCTCCAGGTACCCGGCCAGGATCAAGTGTGCCCTGCTCGGCTGGATGGCCTGGAAGGATGCCACCGCACGCGCGCTCGACGGGCCCGCCGGCGAACAGGCCGGAAAAGGCGGCAAAGCGGCCGGCGCCGAGGCCTTGAATGGCCGCAGCCCGGCCGGCGAACAGGTCAACGGCCAGGCCGGGAACGGCCGGGCCGCCGCAGACGCGGCGAGGGAGCAGACATGACCGAGAACGCGGCCGACGTGGCCAGCCAGGAACTTGACCAAGAAGGCCCGGGGGGCGAGGCCGGCATCACCGGCCAGGAGCTTGACCAGGAGACCGAGGACCTGCTGGAGGCACTGCGGGACGTGGTGGACCCCGAGCTCGGCGTCAACGTCGTCGATCTCGGGCTCATCTACGGCGTGACCCTCGGCGATGACCGGGTGGCGACCATCGACATGACGCTGACCAGCGCCGCCTGCCCGCTCACCGACGTCATCGAGGACCAGACCAGGGTGGCGCTTGAGGGCCTGGTCAACGACTTCCGGATCAACTGGGTCTGGCTGCCGCCGTGGGGTCCCGACAAGATCACCGAGGATGGCCGCGAGCAGCTTCGGGCGCTCGGCTTCAACGTCTGACGCACTCTGACCGTCCTGGATCGTGGTGGACCCGGGTTCGGCCGCGTTGCCAGGTGCCGGATGCCCGGATCCAGCATCGCCCGCGATCACCCGGGATCGGCCTCGGGGCAGCGGTGGCCTCGCCGTGCCCTAGCCTGGGAGGGTGCCCGGGCCGCAGGAGCAGAGATTGTCGCTGACCGAGTGGCTGGTGCTGTGCCTGGTCAGCGAGCAGCTCACGCACGGCTTCGCGGTGGCCAGGCTGCTCGGCCCGGACGGCAGCATGGGCCAGGTCTGGCGGGTGCCCAAGCCCGTTGTCTACCGGGCGCTGCAGCGGCTTGAGCAGCTGGCGCTGATCGAGGCGGCCGGCGAGGAGCCGACCAGCCTCGGCCCGGTCCGCTCCGTTGTCGCCATCACGCCGGCCGGCCGGGCGGCTGCGGCGGCGTGGCTGGCGCGTCCGGTAGCGCACGCCAGGGACGTTCGCTCAGAGCTGCTGGTGAAGCTGGCGCTGCTGGATCGTGCCGGGGAATCCACCGCCCCGCTGCTGGACGCGCAGCGCCGGCAGCTGCTGCCCATCGCGGCGGCGCTGCGCGACCGGCTTGCCGAGGCAACAGGATTCGAGCGCACGCTGGCGCTGTGGCGCTATGAAACTGTCTCGGCGACACTGCGGTTCCTCGATGCCGCGATGCCCGCCCGGGCGAGCTGACGTTACGGCCGGCGCTCCGGCCAGGCATCCGGCCGGCGCTCCGGCGGCGCGAGCTGACGTCACCGCCGGAACCCCGGCCGGGCATCCGGCTGACGTTACCGCCAGCACCCCGGCCAGGCGTCCGGCTGTCGCGGTCTGAGACGCCCCTTGTGCCGGGCCGGCCTTTGTAGTCTCATTGGGACTACTGGCAGGCCGCAGCTATGCCCGTGCCCCGGACGGGGACGGGCCTCGCGGCGCGCCTGCACGCCCAACGTGCGATACGGGAGATGAGCAAATCCATGACAGTGACCCTCGACCGGAGCGTTGAAGAATTCATCGGCGCCCCTCGTCAGCTGTTCATCAACGGGCAGTGGACCGATGCCGCGTCAGGCAAGACGTTCGACACCCCCAACCCCGCGACCGGCGAGACGCTCGCCCGGATCGCCGAGGGAGACGCCGAGGACATCAACCGGGCCGTGCGGGCCGCTCGCAAGGCATTCGAAGAGGGCCCGTGGAGCCGGATGACCCCGTCCGACCGCGGCCGGATCATCTGGCGGATCGGCGATCTCATCCTCCAGCACGTAGACGAGCTGGCGCAGCTGGAGTCGCTGGACAACGGCAAGCCGTTCGCCGTCGCGCAGGCCGCTGACGTGCCGCTGGCCGCCGACCTGTTCCACTACATGGCCGGCTGGGCCACCAAGATCGAGGGCAACACGATCAACATCTCGGTGCCCTACATGCCCGGCGCCAACTTCCACTCTTACACCCTGCGCGAGCCGATCGGCGTGGTCGGGCAGATCATCCCGTGGAACTTCCCGCTGCTGATGGCCGCCTGGAAGCTCGGCCCCGCGCTGGCCACCGGCAACTGCGTGGTACTCAAGCCGGCCGAGCAGACCCCGCTGACCGCGCTGCGGCTGGCGGAACTGATGGCCGAGGCCGGCGTGCCCGACGGCGTCGTCAACGTGGTGCCCGGCTACGGCGAGACCGCGGGCGCGGCGCTGGCCATGCACTACGGCGTCGACAAGGTCGCGTTCACCGGCTCCACCGAGGTCGGCAAGCTGATCGTGGCGGCCGCCGGTGCCAGCAACCTGAAGAAGCTCACCCTGGAATTGGGCGGCAAGAGCCCCAACATCGTGTTCGATGACGCCGCGCCCGGCGTGATCGAGGGCGCCGCCAACGCGATCTTCTTCAACCACGGCCAGTGCTGTGTGGCCGGCTCGCGGCTGTTCGTCCAGGAGAGCCGCTTCGACGAGGTCGTCGACGGCGTCGCCGAGATCGCCAAGTCAATCAAGATGGGCCACGGGATGGAGCCGGGCACGCAGATGGGCCCGCTGGTCTCCGACGAGCAGTTCCAGCGCGTTAGCGGCTTCCTGGAGTCCGGCAAGGCCGACGGCGCCACCGCGCTGGCCGGCGGCGGCCGGCACGGGGACCGCGGCTACTTCATCGAGCCGACCGTGCTCACCAACACCCATTCCGGCATGAAGGTCGTCCGCGAGGAGATCTTCGGCCCGGTCCTGGTCGCTGCCCCGTTCAGCGACCTGGACGAGATCGCCGCGGTGGCCAACGATTCGGAGTACGGCCTCGGCGCTGGCATCTGGACCAGGGACATCTCCAAGGCGCACGCCCTGGCGAAGAAGCTCAGGGCAGGCACCGTCTGGATCAACTGCTACAACGTGTTCGACGCATCGCTGCCCTTCGGCGGGTACAAGCAGTCCGGCTGGGGACGTGAGATGGGCCACGAGGTGCTCAACAACTACACCGAGGTAAAGGCCGTCACCACCCAGCTGTGACCGGCGCGCAGCGCACCGGGGCGGGCCCCGCCAGGCCCGCCCCGGGCGTTGCGCATATCTGCGCCAGGATCATGGCTGCTGACCCGCCGTGCGCTCCCGTCCCCGGCCCGGCGGGCGGGCGCCGCCGCGCGCGACGAACGGGCGCCGTCGCGCGCGGCGGGTCTTTCCGCTAACCTGAGTGCCATCATGATGCGCGCGCTGCTTCTTCTGCGCCGCGGCGAGGCCCGGTAACCAGCCCGGTCGGCCCCTCGCCGCGGGCTGCTCCGCTGCGCCGACCGATTTCCTTCCGGTCAGTCATCCCAGGAGCGGCATCATCATGAGCAATCCCCGCAGTCAGCGCCCGTCCGGCATGCCATGCCACCGGTACCATCCCTTCCCCGTCGTCGACCTGCCCGACCGGCAGTGGCCGTCCCGCACCATCACCGCCGCGCCGCGATGGCTCTCCACCGACCTGCGTGATGGCAACCAGGCGCTGATCGACCCGATGAACGCGGCCAGGAAGCACGCGATGTTCGACCTCCTGGTCCGGATGGGCTACAAGGAGATAGAGGTCGGCTTTCCGGCGGCGAGCCAGACCGATTTCGATTTCATCCGGCGCCTGATCGTGGGCGGCTCGGTACCCGACGACGTCCGCATCTCGGTGCTGACGCAGGCCCGCGAGGAGCTGATCGAGCGGACCGTGGCGTCCCTGGCCGGCGCCAGGCAGGCCACGGTGCACTTGTACAACGCGGCCGCGCCGATGTTCCGCCGGGTGGTCTTCGGCTGGGACGGCGACGGCCGCACCGAATGCAAGGCCGTGGCCGTCGAGGGCACCCGCGCGGTGATGAAGTTCGCCGAGACCTACCTGCCCGGCACCGATTTCGGCTATGAGTACTCACCCGAGATCTTCATGGACACCGAACTCGATTTCTCGCTGGAGATCTGCGAGGCAGTGATGGATGTCTGGCAGCCCGGCCCGGACCGCGAGATCGTGCTGAACCTGCCGTGCACCGTCGAGCGGTCAACGCCGAATGTCTACGCCGACCAGATCGAGTGGATGAGCAGGCATTTCAGCAGGCGCGAGCACATCGCGCTGTCGGTGCACACGCACAACGACCGCGGCACCGCGACCGCTGATGCCGAACTGGCGGTGCTGGCCGGGGCGCAGCGCATCGAGGGCTGCCTGTTCGGCAACGGCGAGCGCTCCGGCAACGTCGACTTGGTGACCCTCGGGCTGAACCTGTACAGCCAGGGCATCGACCCGATGATCGACTTCAGCGACATCGACGAGATCCGTCGCACCGCCGAGTACTGCAACCGGATCGGCGTGCATGAGCGCCATCCCTATGCCGGCGACCTGGTCTACACGTCATTCTCCGGCTCGCACCAGGACGCGATCAAGAAGGGCTTCGACGACCTGGAGCGGGCGGCCGCCGTTGCGGGCAAGACCGTCAGCGAGATGCCGTGGGCCATGCCGTACCTGCCGATTGACCCCAAGGACGTCGGCCGCTCCTACGAGGCAGTGATCCGGGTCAACTCCCAGTCGGGCAAGGGCGGCGTGGCCTACATCATGAAGGCCGATCACAAGCTGGACCTGCCGCGCCGGCTGCAGATCGAGTTCAGCCACGTCATCCAGCGGCACACCGACGGCGAGGGCGGCGAGGTGGACGCCGCGCAGATGTGGCAGATCTTCGCCGCGGAGTACCTCGACGCGGGCGCCTTCGAGCTGGCCGAGTTCGCATCGGAAGGCAAGGACGGCACGGAGCGGATAACCGCGACCGTGCGCGCGTTCGGCACCGAGCACGCGCTGAATGGCCTGGGCAACGGGCCCATCGCGGCGTTCTGCGCGGCACTGTCCGCCATCGACACGGACCTCGGCGGGCTCAGCGTGCGCGTGCTCGACTACGCCGAGCACGCGCTGACCGCAGGCCGTGACGCGGAGGCAGCGGCCTACCTGGAGATCCAGGTGGGCGACCGGGTGCTGTGGGGCGTCGGCATCAGCGAGTCGATCGTGCAGGCGTCGCTGCGCGGCGTGATCAGCGCACTCAACCGGGTCGCCCGCGACCGGCCCGTCGCCTGACTCAGGCAGGCCAGGTCAGGCCCGCAGGTAGAACGGGCTCGCGCAGGGGGCCGATGTCCACTCGTCCACCCGGATCGGGCTCGCTCTCGCCCGGGAAGATCACGTCAATGGGAAATCCGGCGGCCCGGGCCGGCACCAGCCTGAAACTCATGTGACGGATCGCAGGCTCTTGGAGGCTGTGCGTAGTGGCAAACGAAGAACCCCGTAGCGGCCGCTGGATTGACGTGGCCCCGGAGCGGCTGGCCGGCTGGCTGGAGTCGTTCGCGCAGCGCCACGGCACGGTCACCGCTGGCCCAGGCCCAGCATCCGAGACGGTGATATTCCGGGCCGCGGACGGGGCCGTGGCCGAGTGCCACGTGCCGTTCCCGCCGCTGGCGGCCGCCGGTCGCGCGGCAGCCGCCGCCCCGGCGGAGGCCAGCCCGGCAGGCCGCCCCGGCGGAGGCCGCCCCGGCGGAGGCCCCCATGGGGCAGGCCGCCGCGGATACCTGCACCGACTACGCCAGGCAGATCGCCGCACATGCCTGCGCGGAGCGCACGGTCGCCGTCTTCCTCGTACGGCTCGGCGGATACGCGGCCGGGATATTCACCGGCCCGGCGCCTCAGCTCGCGGCGTCGAAGGTCGGCGCCAGGCTGGTGCACGGGCGCAGCGCGGCCGGCGGCACCTCGCAGCACCGGTTCGCCAGGCGCAGGGAGAAGCAGGCAGCCGAGGCACTCGGCGCGGCGGCGGACACGGCAGTGACGGTCTTCGGGCGCTACCCGGGCCGGATCGACGCGGTGGTGCTCGGCGGGGACCGGCGGGCGATGGCCACGCTGCGCGCCGACTCGCGGCTGGCGCCGTACTTCGGGCTGGCCGTCGAGCGATTCCTCACGGTGCCGGATCCCCGGCTCACCGTGCTGCGGGGGACTCCGCGGCTGTTCCGCGCCATCCGGATCCGGCTGACTGATCCGGGCTGAAAAGGCGGCCTACCGGCCGGGCTGGCGCCAGGGCCGGGTCACGAGGGGCCGGGCCGGAGCCGGCAAAAGGCGTTGCCGCCCCGCCCGGCGGCTCGGATAAACTAGCCGCATGCAACCGCTCTTGTCGTGACGGAACACCCCGGCACCGGGGTGTCATGGGCTATTGAGTCCGTTTTGTTCCGTTATGGGAGTGGGTTTTTTCATGATTACCGCGACTGCGCTAGAGCTGCGCGCGGGTGCCCGGCTGCTGCTTGAGGCCGCTACATTCCAGGTCTCGGCTGGCGACAAAATCGGCCTGGTCGGCCGGAACGGTGCGGGCAAGACGACGCTCGCGCGGGTGCTGGCGGGGGAGGGACTGCCCGCCGCGGGCGAGGTCAGCAACGGCGGATCCGTCGGATACCTGCCGCAGGACACCCGCGTCGGCAACCTCGAGGCGCTGGCGATGGACCGCGTGCTGTCAGCGCGCGGCCTGGACGCGCTGATGACCGGGATGCGCGAGGCCGAGGTCGCGATGTCCGATGCGGATCCCGGCAAGCGGGACGCCGCCGTGCGCCGGTACGGCCACCTGGAGGAACGCCTCACCGTGCTCGGCGGATACGCGGCCGAGTCCGAGGCGGCGTCGCTCGCTTCCAGCCTCGGCCTGCCGCAGAAAGTGCTGAGGCAGTCGCTGCGCACCCTGTCCGGCGGCCAGCGACGGCGGATAGAACTGGCCAGGATCCTGTTCGGCGGCTCCGAGACGCTGCTGCTCGACGAGCCCACCAACCACCTGGACGCCGACTCGGTGTCCTGGCTGCGGGATCACCTGCGGGCATTTCGCGGCGGTCTGGTGGTCATCAGTCACGACACGGCGCTGCTGGAGAACGTGGTCAACAAGGTCTTCCACCTTGACGCCGATCGCTCCGTGCTCGACATCTACAGCCTGGGCTGGAAGGCCTACCTGAATCAGCGCGATACGGACGCCCGGCGGCGGCGGCGGGAACGGGTCAACGCGGAACGCCTGGCCACGACACTCCAGTCGCAGGCGGACAAGATGCGGGCCAAGGCGACCAAGGCGAGGGCCGCGCAGAGCATGCAGAAGCGCGCGGAGAAACTGCTCGCGGGGGTAAGTGCCGACCGCCGGGCGGACAAGGTAGCCCGGCTGCGCTTCCCAGTGCCCGTGCACTGCGGCAAGACCCCGCTGACCGCTCGCGGACTTACCAAGTCCTACGGGTCACTTGAGGTCTTCACCAGCGTCGACATGGCGGTCGACAGGGGAGCACGGGTGGTGATCCTGGGGCTCAACGGAGCCGGCAAGACGACGCTGCTGCGGCTGCTCGCCGGGGTGGAGGAAGCTGATGCCGGCGAGGTGCTGCCTGGCCATGGCTTGCGGCTCGGCTATTACGCGCAGGAGCACGAGATGCTCGACAACGACCGGACCGTGCTGGAGAACATGCGCTCGGCCGCACCCGAGCTGACTGAGGCGGATCATCGCGGCATCCTTGGCTCGTTCCTGTTCTCCGGCGATGACGTGGCCAAGCCGGCCGGCGTGCTGTCCGGCGGCGAGAAGACCAGGCTTGCGCTGGCGCTGCTGGTGGTATCGGGCGCGAATGTGCTCCTGCTTGACGAGCCGACCAACAACCTCGACCCCGGCAGCAGGGCCGAGATCCTGGCCGCGTTCCGGCGCTACCAGGGGGCGATTGTCCTGGTTACCCACGACGAGGGCGCCGTCGAGGCGCTGCAGCCCGAGCGAGTCGTCCTGCTGCCCGACGGCGTGGAGGACGCGTGGAGCGACGATCTCACCGACCTCGTGGCGCTCGCCTGAGAAACAGCTCCGGCTGGAGCCCGGCGCGAAGTCCCGGGCGGGCAAGGACCGGCAGCCTGGCGAAAAAGAAAGGATCTTTTGCGCTCGTGTGGGTAGCCGATCACGATCTAATGCGTGATCATGGCGGGATACGGTAACGCAGCGGTCACTTCAGCTCACCGGGAGGTACGCGTGACCGAAACTCTCAAGAAAGGCACCCGAGTGACCGGGGCCGATCGCACCAAGCTGGCAGCTGACCTCAAGAAGAGATACGACGCGGGCGAGAGCATCCGCTCGCTGGCCGGATCGACTGGCAGGTCGTATGGCTTCGTCCACCGGATCCTGACTGAGACGGGGGTCTCCCTGCGCGGTCGTGGCGGGGCTACCCGGGGCAAGGGCAAGGCCAAGCGCTGAGCCTGGGCGAGCGAAGCATCGCCGCCTAGTCTGCCGGTCCCCTCCCGGGTCAGCCATTTCCGTAGCCACGACAATTACCGGCCGCGCCCGCCCTTGTGGTGATCCTTCGTTCCCGTTCAGCCTTTCCCCCTTTCCCTGCCCCGGCTTCCCGTCCCGGCCTCCCGCTCAGCCTGGAGGATGCTTGTCCATCGACCCGGCTGACCTCGATCGCAGCGGGCTCCGCCTCGACATCGACGACTCGCGGCCGGCCGGCTGCGTCGCGACCGTGACGCTCAACCGCCCGCAGCGCCGCAATGCCATGACTCCGGCCATGTGGCGGGGGCTCGCCGCGATCGGCGGCGGCCTGCCGGACCGGGTGCGAGTGGTCGTCGTGCGCGGGGCCGGCACCTCCTTCTCGGCGGGCATCGACCTGCGGATGTTCTCGGCGGAGGGAGTCCCCGGCGAGGATCCGCTGCCCCGCGCCGACGACCCGGGCTTCGAGCAGTGGATCGCCGCCTGCCAGCAGGGCTTCACCTGGCTGCGCCACCCGCGGATCGTGTCCGTCGCGGTGATACGCGGTCACGCCATCGGCGCCGGCTGCCAGCTCGCCCTCTCCTGCGACCTGCGCCTGCTCGCCGACGATGCCCGGCTGTGCATCAAGGAGCCCGCGCTCGGCCTGGTGCCCGATCTCACCGGAACAAAGCCACTTGTCGATATTCTCGGGCTGCCGCGGGCGCTTGAGCTGTGCCTGACCGGGCGCAGCATGGATGCGCGGGAAGCCGGGCAGCTGGGGCTCGCCGAGCTCGTGGTGCCCGTCGCCGAGCTCGACGGGGCAGCGGACGACCTGGTGGCGGGGCTGCTGACCGCGGACGCTGACGCGGCCCGCGCTACCAAGGAGTTGCTCACCCAGGCTCAGGGCCACACGCTGGATCAGCAGGCTGCCGCGGAGCGCCGGGCCCAGGCGGCGCTGCAGCGAACCCGGCTCCGCCGCTAGCGGCTTCGGCGGGGCCGCCAGTTCGCCGGTAGCTGATCCGGGAAGATCCCCGGCCGCCAGGAGGTTCCTGCGACCATGAATCCGGCTAGCTGGCAGGCGATGCGGTCCTTCAGCCGCGACAACTCCGTCACCCGCCAGCGGCTGAAGCCCGGCACCGTCCGGCGGGTGGCGTCCTATGCGCGGCCCTACCGGCGCGACCTGATCGTCTTCATGATCGCCACCGCGCTGGACGCCGCCGTGACCGTGGCCGTGCCCTTGCTGCTCGGGCTCAGCGTCAACAAGATCGAGGCGAAGGACACCGCGGCCGTCCTGACGATTGCCGGCGTCGTGGCTGGCCTGGCCCTGTTCGACGCGGTCCTGTCCATCGGCCAGCGCTGGTACTCGGCCAGGGTCGGCGAAGGCCTGATCTATGACCTGCGCACCGAGGTCTTCCGGCATGTGCAGCAGCAGCCGATCGCGTTCTTCACCAGGACGCAGACCGGCTCCCTGGTGAGCAGGCTGAACAGTGACGTGATCGGCGCGCAGCAGGCGATTACCTCGACCTTGTCCGGGGTGGTGTCGAACGTCCTGTCGCTGATCCTGGTGCTGGCCGCGATGTTCTACCTGTCCCCGCTGGTGACCGTGGCGGCGCTGGTGCTGATGCCGGTATTTATCCTGCCCGCGAGATCGCTCGGCCGCCGGATGCAGCGGCTGACCAGGGAATCGATGCAGCTCGACGCGGCGATGGGCTCCACGATGACGGAGCGGTTCAACGTGGCAGGCGCGATGCTGGTCAAGCTGTTCGGCCGCCAGGGTGAGGAGTCCGAGGTCTTCTCCGGCCGGGCCGCGAGGGTCCGCGATATCGGCGTGGTCACCGCCATGTACAGCCGGGTGTTCTTCATCGCGCTCGTGCTGCTTGCCTCGATGGCGACCGCTCTGGTCTACGGCCTCGGTGGCAGCCTGGTGATCGACGGCAGCATCAGCCTCGGCGCGCTCGTGGCCCTGGCCGCCCTACTCAGCCGGATGTACGGCCCGATTACCGCGCTGTCGAACGTGCAGGTGGACGTCATGACGGCGCTGGTCAGCTTTGACCGGGTGTTCGAGGTGCTGGACCTGAAGCCGCTGATCCAGGACCGCCCCGGCGCCACCACGCTGCCAAGGACCAGCCCGGCGGCGGCCGCGGCGGCCGCGGCCGGGACGCCGGGAGCGGCGGCCGCGGGCACTCCGGCAGCGCCCGCTGCGCTAGCACCGGAGATCGAGTTCGACCACGTGTCGTTCCGCTACCCGGCGGCGTCCGAGATCTCGCTGGCGTCCCTGGAGTCGATCGCGCTGCCGGTGCCCGAGCATGCGGGCGCGAATCAGGAAGTGCTCAGGGACGTGACTTTCCAGGCGCCGCCGGGTCAGCTCACGGCGCTGGTCGGGCCGTCGGGCGCGGGCAAGACCACCATCACCCACCTGGTGTCACGGCTGTACGACCCGGGCGAGGGCGTGGTGCGGATCGGCGGCCACGACATCAGGGACGTCACCCAGGACTCGCTGCATGACGTGGTCGGCGTCGTCACCCAGGACGCCCACATGTTCCATGACACGATCCGGGCCAACCTGGCGTACGCGCGGCCGGGCGCATCCGGCCAGGAACTGGAGCAGGCCTGCCGGTCCGCCCAGATCTGGGATCTTGTCTCGGCATTGCCGGACGGGCTGGACACCATCGTCGGCGACCGCGGCTACCGGCTGTCCGGTGGTGAGAAGCAGCGGATTGCGCTCGCCAGGCTGCTGCTCAAGGCACCTTCCGTGGTCGTGCTTGACGAGGCGACAGCGCACCTCGACTCGGAATCGGAGGCGGCGGTGCAGCGGGCGCTGAAGACCGCGCTGGCCGGGCGGACGTCGCTGGTGATCGCGCACCGGCTGTCCACCATCCGCGAGGCCGACCAGATTCTCGTCATCGATGAGGGCCAGGTCCGCGAGCGCGGCAGGCACGACGAGCTGCTGGCGGCCGGCGGCCTGTATGCCGAGCTGTACCAGACCCAGTTCGCCAGCCAGGAAGCGCTGCCGGCCGCCTAGCAGCGGCGGTAGCGGTGCTGGTGCACGGGTGCACGGCAGGGACCGGAGGCTAGTCTTCACGGCTGCACGTTCGGGTGGGCTCGTTGGGTTCCGTGAACGTGCTCGGCGCAGGCCGCGTCTGGCCATCTCTCGGGAGATTCTTTGGGTTTGGCGTCCCGCCGGGCCAGCAGCCCCTTTGGCGCCGGCTGTGACATCGGGGAGAATCAAGCGGGTGGGGCAAGGATGGCCGCCGCCGGGTGTGTCGGCCCGGGAGATCGAGGTGCTCGAGGGTGTCGCCGAGCATCTGACCAATGCTGAGATTGGCGCCAGGCTCTTCATCTCGATCCGGACGGTAGAGAGTCACGTTTCCTCCTTGCTGCGCAAGCTCGGAGCGCGTGACCGGCGTGCGCTGGCCGGCATCGCCGCGAGCCTGGAGCCTGTGCCGACCGGGCAGGCCGACTCGGCTGTCCCGGCGAGCGGGACCGCAAGGTGGCCGTCGCCGCTGACATCCTTTGTTGGCCGGGCTGCCGAGCGGGCCGCCCTGGCTGAAGCGCTCGGCTCCCATCGGCTGGTAACGGCAGTCGGCTCGGGCGGAGTAGGCAAGACCCGCCTCGCCCAGGTCGTGGCCGCCGACATGACCGGCCGTTACGCCGACGGCGCCTGGTACGTTGACCTGGTCCCGGTGACCGACCAGGCGATGGTCGCGCCGACGCTGGCGGCTGCGCTCGGCCTCGGTGAGCAGCAGGGCCGCTCGGCAGAGGACACAGTCCTGGGCTGGCTGGCGGGCCGGGATGCGCTGCTTGTCCTGGACAACTGCGAGCACATGGCTGACGCCGTCGCGCTGCTGCTTGAACGGCTCCTTGCGGCCTGTCCGCGGCTGGCCGTGCTCGCGACCAGCCGGTCCAGGCTGCGGGTGCCGTATGAATGGGTGTTTACGGTGCCCGGGCTCTCCGTCTCCGACGCCGACGGGGGCCCGGGTGATGCGGTGAGCCTGTTCCTGGTGCGGGCGATGTCTACCGGCAGCAGCCCGGCCGCAACGGCCGACAACGGCCGGGTCGCGGCTATCTGCCGGGGACTCGATGGCGTGGCGCTCGCTATCGAGCTGGCCGCCGCGCGGCTACCCGCACTTGGCCTGGACGGCCTTGAGGCTGGACTCGGCGACCGCCTGCGGATGCTCGCCGGTGGCTCGCGGATTGATAATCGGCACCGTTCGCTCCGGTCAGCCCTGGACTGGAGCTTTGCGCTGCTGGACCGCTCCAGCCAGGCCGTCCTAGGGCTCGTTTCGGTGTTCGCCACGCCGTTCACCGCCCAGGATGCGGTGGCGCTGGCCACAGGCTGGCCGGCGGTCCCTGACCGCGACGTCATCTCCGGCCTGGCCATGCTCGCCGACCAGAACCTGCTGGTGGCAATGGCCGGACGGGACGCGACTCGCTACCTCGTCCTTGAGACCATCCGCCAGTACGCAGCCGAACGACTAGCCGAGGCCGGCGAACTGGCCGAGGTTCACGCACGTCACGTCCGCTGGTGCCTGAACGCCGGCGCGGCCCTCGGTGCCGGCACCCGCACCGACTCAGCCACCTGGCGGTCAGCGTTCGACCGGATCGCCGATGAGCTGCGGTACGCCCTCGGCTGGGCGGCGACCAGGCCGGAGTGCCGCCCAGACGGATACCAGCTGGCTGTCTGCCTCGCTGAGCTCAGCTACGTCCGCGGCATGCCCGGCGAGTCGCAGCGCCGCTACGAGCAGGCGGCCGGCCTGTCCCAGACAGAAGCCGCTGCCGCGCAGGCCCTGCACCTCGCCGCCGGGGCAGCCTCAGCCCGGCACTTCGGCGACGACGCGCTCCGGCTGCACCGCGCAGCCGCGGACGCCGCGTTGCGAGCCGGTGACAAGGTGAGCGCGGCGCGTGACCTCGCGCAGGCCGCCGAGTTCATCAACCGTGCCTTCGGGCTCATCGCTGACATGCCTCCGGCCGGAGCAGTGGACGCCCTGCTCACCGAGGCAAGAGCCCTGGCCGGGGGTGACCTGGCCGCGGAAGCCCGGATCCGCACCGCCGAGGCGTTCGCAGGTCCGGAGATCGATCCGGCGACTGCCGAGGCGACCGAGCAAGCCCTGGTGCTGGCCCGCCGGGCCGGCGACCCGCTGGCCGAGAGCGCCGCGCTGGACCAGCTCACTGCCGTCCAGCTGGCGCGCGGGGAAGTCCGCGCGGCGGCAGCCAGCGCGCGGCGGCGCACAAGCCTGCTGGCAGCGCTGCCCGTCCGGGCCGATACAGGCCTTGAGGTGTCCGACGCCTACTGCATGGCGGCCGACACCGCCACCGCCGCCGGCGACCTGCCGGCCGCGCGGGGCCTTGCCGAGCGGGTCCGGGACCTGCCGTTCCACCGCGAGGAGGGGCACCTGGCGACTGCCCGGCTGCTCGTCGTCACGGCCCTGGCCGGCGACTGGGCCGAAACAGTCGCGTTGAGTCAGCGATACCGCGAAGGGTGGGAGCGGGCAGGGCGGCCGCAGGACGGAAACCTTAACCGCGCAGCGTACGCAGCGGCGACGGTGCATGGCCTGCGGGGGGACGACAGCGCGCGTACTTCATGGATCGATATCAGCCGCCGCATGACGACGCCGGCCCAGGCGATACGCGACCTCCAGTGTTACCAGTTCTTTGACGCCCTGCTGCTGCTCCACCGCGGGCTGCTGACCGACGCGCTGCACTTGCTGAACACGCCGCCCGAGGACTTCCGGTCCTGGCACAACGGGCAGTGGCGGCCGTGGTATTCGGCATTGTGGGCCGAGACGGCGGTGCTCGCCGGCCACCCCGGCGCCGCGGATCGCGTTCGCCGGGCCCGGCTGAGCGCGGCGGGCAACCCCATCGCGGCTGCCATCGTCAGCCGTGCCGCTGCGCTCGCCCGCGCGGATCGCGGGGGACTGCTCGCCGCGGCCACCGGGCTGAGTGCCGCCGGGTGCCAGTATCAGTGGGCCCGTACCCTGATCCTCGCGGGCGGGCAGGAGCGGGACCGCGGCCAGGCGGCGATGGCCGGGATGGGCGCGACGGACATGGTCACTGGCACCGCTATCCGCGGCCTGCCTGGATAAGGCCGGCCGCGGACGCGATCTGCGGGCAGTGCTCAGCGCCGCACGCCGACGGCCTCCAGGTACTCGCCTGGTGCCAGCACCGTGCCGTCGTCGGCGCGGTTGAACTGCCTGGCCACGTCGGCTAGGTCTGCGGCGAACTGGGCGCCAGTCCCCTCATCGAGCGTGCCGGCCAGCCGGGTGATAGGCCCGTAATACAGGCGGAACCACTCCGAGAAATGCTCGGGCGAGTGGTAGCAGAGATCAAAGGTGCGTTTGGTGAGCGACGTCCACCGGACCGCATCTCCGAACAACTCCGCAAGCCGGCTTTCCGTGCCCCAGAGCATAGGCGATTTGACGCCCGCCGGTGGCGGCCCGTACTTGCCGATGGTCTTGAACAGGGACCCGACGAGCGATTCGGGTGTCCAGTTTGCGAGCGCTATCGTGCCACCTTTGCGGGTGACCCGCATCAGCTCGGCCGCTGCGCGTTCCTGATCTGGCGCGAACATGACACCGAGGGTGCTCAGGGCCGTATCGTAGGCCCCCGCCGGGAACGGCAGCCGCTCCGCGTCGCCCTCGGTGAATGTGACGTTCACGTGCTCGGCCTGGGCGCGCTCGCGTCCCTGTGCCAGTAGGTTCGCCGCATAGTCAACGCCAGTCGACTCCGTGAAGCGGCGCGCGGCCGCGATCGCCGCGTTGCCCTGGCCGCACGCCACGTCCAGCACGTTCTGGCCGGAGCGCACGCCGGCCGCCTCCACCAGGCGCTCGGCGATGAGCTGAAGGGTGTTGCCGACCCGCGGATAGTCTCCTGCTTCCCAGCCCATCCGCTGGCGTTCCTTGATGGCCTCGAAATCCACAGTCTCCGTCTGCATCGTGATCTCTCCTTGGATCGTGGCCGCGGATGCGGCCAGCTCTGGTAGTCCCGTTCATGGCCAGCCTGAGCACCGGCCGGAGGATCCACATCCGTGCTGGCCACTGAATCTGCGCGGCCGACTCAGTGGCGGACACCCATGCCACAGCCGGGGAGAGCAGTATTTGTGGCCGGGCCGGGGGTGGCACCGGGGCCTTGATGGACGCTACGCGCCACCCCTGGCTGTGATCTTCCTCGGCAAGACCCGGCACCTATCAGGAGGGCAGCGGGAGTGACGAGGCTTTTGACATTTATGAGGTTCGCAAAAAGGGAGCAACCGGGGCGTGCGCCGACCCGTGAATAGGAGGCCGTCCGCGTTTTCCCGAGGTCCGACTGGCGGGAATCACGCGCGGACATCTCGGTGACAGATATCTCCACGGTGCGAGAGGAAACCCAGTTTCAGCCTAGGCCCTCCCGGTCTGGCGTCGAGGCCACTGACATGAACGGAGCAGGCAACGCGGCGCTGACCGCGGCTTCCAGAAGGCTTCGCTGGCGGGCAATGGGGGCCTGCCGCTCTATCGGGAGCGTGGATTCGAGCTCATCGAGCACGGCGCGAAGGCGGCGGACCACCTGAGGCGCGTCGGCGCCATAACGGATGACCTCGGTCAAGGAAAGGACGAGCAGGCCGTCGAAGTTCCGCAGCTTCCGCTTGACCCTTACCGTTCCGCTGGAATCAACCCGCAGGCCGGTCGGATCGAGTCGGTTGCCTGTGATGCTAAGGAGATCGCTGATGCGATCGATGGCCTGTACCCCTGTCGTCGGATCGTTGACGGCCGGAGACAGCGCGCGAATCGCGATATCGACGAGCTGCCGGAAGCCGAACGCCGGGTCTTGCACGAAGGTGCGTTCCCCGCGAATGAGGAAAAACCTGGTGACATCGTGGTCGTGGAGGTCGCCGCCATGCGCGAGCGCAACGGGGGTGCCGTGAGCCAGGTACTCGCCCACTCCGACGGTCAGCTCCAGCCAGCATTCCTTCTGCCGGCACAGTTCAGCCAGACCGTGCAGGTCGGCGGCCGAGATGACCCCGGCTGTCCCGGTGTAGCGGAGACGACGCGGCGAGGGGTCCGGTACGGGAGGCTCGACGTCGACGTAGGCCGACGCCGGCGGGAAGTTCTCCTCGATGGCTCGCGGCTCTCGGCGGCAATCGCTTCGAGCAGGTACTGGACGCGCATGAGGCGCACCACGCCATGCAGGTAAGCGACGAACCCGAAGACCGTCGAGAGGGTCAGCGCCAGCAGGGTCGTCGCCGATACCACTGGTGCGAACTGCTTCGCCGACGCGACCGAGGCCCGGTTGCTGACCAGGATGATCAGGGAAAAGACGAAGGTGGCGAGGAACAAGCCGAGCGTCACGCGAGTGAGCCGGGAACGGATGAAGATCCGCACCGTTCTGGGCGAGTACTGACTGGCGGCGAGCTGGATGGCCACCAGCGTGGTGGCGAACACCACTGCGACAAACGCCAGGGTGGCGGCCGCGATGGCCCCGGCGAAGGTCGCCGCCGTGCCCGGGTCGCCCACCAAATCCGGCCGCACGCCGACCGGTACGTCGACCCGGGCGTCCAGCCAGATGGTGAGATTGGCCACGCCGATCGCGGCCGCCGCGAATACGGTCGGGAGGAACCACAGCGACACTGTGATCCGCTGATTGAAGTCAGTGCGCCACAGCGGTTCCGGATGTACGGGGAGCGCTCTCATGGATCGAGAGTCTCTCAGTCCACCACAGGCCGCGGGAATCTCCGGCACCGGCTGCCTAGGACGATCCATGGTCTGGTTGACTTCGCTGCCGGCGGGGTGCTGGTCGTTGGCTGGCTAGCCTTCGCTAGTGCGCTCCTGGCGGTCGCCGCCGACAGACCGGCTCGCCCGCCCAGCTGCCGGCAGTCAGGCAGGCATTGCCTGCCCCGTCCGGATGGCCTGCAGAGCGCGGGCTCAGAACGCGCGCAGTGCGCCGCCCTCGACCGGGATCATCACGCCGGTCAGGTAGCTGGCGGCCGGGGACAGCACGAAGGCAGCCAGCCGGCCGAATTCCTCCGGCTGGCCGTACCTGCGCAGCGGGATGCCGCGCGAAAGTGCCGCCCTGATCTCCTCCGGGTCACCACGGCCGGCATCGATTTCACGCACCCGGCCGGTGGCGATCCGGCCGGGAAGCAGGCCGTTGACCCGGATCCCGCGCGGCCCGAGCTCGTCGGCGAGGGACTTGGCGACGCCGGCCAGGCCCGGCCGGAGCCCGTTCGAGATAGCCAGCGAGTCGATCGGCGAGCGCACGGAGGTGGACAGCACGAACGCGATCGAGCCGCCCGCACCGAGCTCGCCGCCGAGAGTCCGGGCCAGCCGGACCGCGCCGAGGAACACCGACTCGAACGCGGCGCGCCAGGCATCGTCGGACGTGCCCATGACGGTTCCGCCCGGCGGGCCGCCGACGCTGATCAGCGCACCGTCCAGCCGGCCGAACGTGTCCATGGCCGCGGCCACCAGCTGCCCGGGCGCGGCCGGATCGGCGAGATCGGCGGCCAGGCTGGCCGCACGGCCGGCCCCGAGCCCGGCCGCCGCCGCGGTGACCCCGGCGGCGTCCCTGGCGGAGAGCACGACCCGGGCGCCGTCCGCCACGAGTGCCTGCGCGGTGGCCAGGCCGAGACCGCGGCTGCCGCCAGTCACCAGGTAGACGCGATCGCGCAAGCCAAGATCCATGGGGCTATCCTGCCGCATTAGCGCCGCAGGCAGTCAGCTGCCGCGCCTGCCCGGCCGGCCACTGCAGCCCGGCGCGCCCGGCCGGCCACTGCAGCCCGGCGCGCCTGGCTGGCCGCCGTGACCCAGCCCGCCCGTCAGCCGCCGTAGCCGACCCGGCGCAGGTCGGTGCCCGCCACCTTCTCTACCTCGCTGGCCTGCAGGGGAGTAAGCACGCGGCGCCAGCCGCCCGCCTCGACGGCCCGGCCGGTGCCGCCGATGGCGTTGGCCCGCGCCGGGATCGCCGCGATCTTCGCGCCGATAAAGTCCGATACGGCGCTGGCGGCCGCGGCTGGATGGCGGATCACCTGCTCGTACCGGAGCGTGGTGAGCTGCTCGGGCCCCATGCTGCTGCGGAGCCTGGCCATCTGCCGCACCGAGCCGCGCCAGCGCAGCGCGCACTTGGCCGCCAAGGACAGGCCCGGCCAGGCGGCCAGGTCGGCCTCGGTCTCGATGCCGAAGAAGGGGTTGGGAAACTCGCTCTGCACGTTCGCCACCGCCGGGCTGAACGCCGACAGCGCGCCGGAGTCCCCGAGCATCCCGGCGACCACGTCCCTGCCGTCCCTGATGATCTGCACGATCCGGGCGTCGGGGAAGGCATCCACCAGCGCGTCAGCGCAGTAGATCAGGTCAGGGCTGGCGTCGCCGTACCTGGTGATGTCGCGCTCGGCCACGCAGACGCCGGCGCCGTCGACCTGGCCCGCCTCCCGGCACCGCGGCGAGCAGGCCATGCAGCCGTACGGGGAGACCTGCCACGCCTGCGCGAAGGCATCCCGCAGCACGGTTGCGGCCGCCTCGCCGCGGCCGCGCTGGATGGACGGGCTCCGGGCGAACGCGTGCACCACGCTGACGACCGCGCGCTGCCCCATGGTGAGGTGGAAGCCATCGGATTGCTTCAGGGCGCGGGCGAGCAGGTCCGTGCCCGAGTGCGGGGCGCCGATCACAAAGACCGGCTGACGGACCTTGCGGCCGTTGACGACCAGGATGTGCGGACGGGCAGGCATGGTTACCGGTAAGTCTGACATTTCCGAACCCGCCGCGGCGCGACCTGACAATCTCCGCCGCGCAGATGACGGTAGGTGACGGGACCGGGATCTGCGTTCTGGAAACGGACGTTCATGGTCACGGGTGTTTCTTTCGCCCGGCGGGCCTGCGGCAGTGGTCCCGCGGAATGGCTGGCCAGGTTGAGCGCGGCCAGGATCAGCGGCATGTGGCTGAAAGCCTGCGGGGTGTTGCCGACCTGCCGGCTGTACCGGGGATCGTATTCCTCGCTCAGCAGCCCGACGCCGCTGCGCAGCGCGAGCAGCCGCTCGAACAACTCCACCGCGTCCTCATACCGGCCGGTCATGTGCAGCGCGTTCACTAGCCAGAAGCTGCAGGCGAGGAAGGCCCCCTCGCCGCCGGCCAGGCCGTCCACCACCGGCGCCCCGGCGGCCGGGCCGCCGGCCACGGCGCCCGCCGCGGCCGTACTCGGCAGGCCGGCGGCGGCGGGCTGGGAGTACCGCAGTACCAGCCCGCCGGTGACCAGCTCACGCTGGATCGTCAGCACCGTCGACTTAACCCGCTCGTCATCGGCGGGCAGGAACCCGACTTCGGGGATCAGCAGGACCGCAGCGTCGAGCTCGGTGCTGCCGTAGTACTGCGTGAACGTGCCGCGGGCGGCGTCATACCCCTTCTCGCAGACCTCGGCGTGAATGCGGTCGCGGACGTCGCGCCAGCGCTGGGTGGGGCCCGGCTGGCCGAGCTCGGCCAGCCGGACGGCACGGTCGAAGGCGACCCAGGCCATCACCTTGGAGTGCACGAAGTGCTGCCGCGGGCCGCGGACCTCCCAGATTCCCTCGTCCGGCAGCTGCCAGTTCTTCTCCAGGAACAGCAGCAGGTGCCGGACCAGGCTCCAGGTGTGCCGGTCGAACGTCAGCCCGGCCTGGCCGCCGAGCGCCATCGCGTCGATCACCTCGCCGTAGACGTCGAGCTGGCGCTGGTTCACCGCGGCGTTCCCTATCCGCACCGGGGCCGAGCCCTCGTAGCCGGGCAGCCAGTCGGCCTCCCACTCGGTCAGCCGGCGCTCGCCGGCCACGCCGTACATGATCTGGACGTCCCGCGGATCGCCGGCGATCGCCCGGCCCAGCCACTCCCGCCAGGCGGCGGCCTCCGCGGTGTAGCCGGTACGCAGCAGCGCCTCCAGGGTGATCGTGGCGTCGCGCAGCCAGCAGTACCGGTAGTCCCAGTTGCGCACGCCGCCGAGATCCTCGGGCAGCGAGGTGGTCGCCGCCGCGACGATGCCGCCGGTGGGCGCGTAGGTCAGCGCCTTGAGCGTGATCAGCGAGCGGATCACGGCCTCCCGGTACGGCCCGTGGTACGTGCAGCGAGCGGACCAGCCGACCCAGAAACCGGTGGTCGCGGCCAGTGCCTCGTCGGCGTCAACCGGCTCGGGCGCGGGGAGGTGCGACTGCTGCCAGGACATCACGAACGGGACCCGCTCGCCCGCGCGGACCGTGAAGCTCGCCCGATGGGCCATCTCGTGGCCGGCCAGCCGCACCGGGGTTCGCAGCCAGGCCGAGTCGGGCCCGGCGACCGCGACGATGGCGTCGTCGAGCCGGCGGACCCAGGGGAGGACCTTGCCGTAGCCGAACCGCAGCCGGAAGACGCATTCCATCTCGACCGCGCCCTTGATGCCCTCGACGATCCGCACCAGCACCGGTGGCTCGTTGTTCCTGGGGGGCATGAAGTCGATCAGGCGGACGGTCCCGCCTGCGGTCTGCCACTCGGTCTCCAGGATCAGGGTGTCGCCCCGGTAGCGCCTGGTCACCTCGCCCCGGCGCGATGGCGGCCCCTGGGTGGCGGTCGGCGCGATCATCCAGTGGCCGTTGCGCTCATCGCCCAGTAGCGCGGCGAAGCAGGCCGGCGAGTCGAAACGGGGCAGGCAGAGCCACTCGGCCGAGCCGTCCAGGCCGATCAGCGCCGCGGTCTGCATGTCGCCGATGATCGCGTAGTCCTCGATGCGGCCTGCCACCGTGCGTCCTCCTCGCGGCCGGCTCGCTCCGGCGCCCTGGTTCAGCTCCGGCCGGGGCCAGACTCCTGGCGGTACGGTACCCCGGCCCTCACCTGCGGGGCGTGCTCATGCTGGCCGGAATTCCCTATCACCTGGATGTGCAATGCGGACGCAGCTGTGGTATAAACCTCTATACCTATTAACTTGATCGGAAAAGGTGGACGATGAAGCGAGCGATAGTCGCTGCGGGGGTTGCTGCCGTCGCCCTGATGGCAGCCGGATGCGGTTCTTCGGCAGCCAGTTCGTCGGGATCCGGCGGATCCGGGAGCACCAGCAGTCCTGCTGCTGCGGCGCCGGTCACCCTGAGACTCGGATTCCTCACTAATATCACGCACGCCACCGCGCTGGTCGGGGTGAAGGAGGGCATCTTCACCAAGGACCTCGGCAACGGCGTGACCCTCAAGCTGGTGCCGTTCAGCACCGGCACGCTGGAAGCGACCGCGCTGCTGGCCGACCAGCTGGACGCGGCCTACGTCGGCCCGAACCCGGCGATCAAGGCGTGGCAGACCTCCGGCGGGAAGCTCATCAAGATCATCTCCGGAGCAGCCTCCGGCGGGGCCGCGCTGGTGGTCAAGAAGGGCATTACCAGCCCGGCCCAGCTCAAGGGCCAGTCGCTGGCCACCCCGTCGCTCGGCAACACCCAGGACGTGGCACTGCGCTACTGGCTGAAGCAGCACGGCCTGACCACTACCCAGACCGGCGGCGGCGACGTGCCGATCAAGCCGACGACGCCGAACTCGGCCGCTGTGCTCGCGTTCCAGTCCGGTCAGCTGGCCGGCGGCTGGGAGCCCGCTCCCTACGACGCCGAGATGGTCGCGGCCGGCGGGCACGTGCTGGTCAACGAGGCCAGCCTGTGGCCGAAGGGGCAGTTCGTCACCACCAACCTGGTCGTGACGCAGGCCTTCCTGGCCGCGCACCCGAGCACCGTCAACGGGCTGCTCAAGGGCCAGATTGACGCGAACAACTTCATCCACCAGAACAAGTCCGCAGCCGAGACGGCAGCGAACGCCGAGCTGACCTCGATAACCGGCAAGGGCCTGAAGCGGCCATCCTCGCGGCGTCGTTCGCCCAGATCAGGTTCACCAACGACCCCATCGCGTCGTCGCTGGTCGCCGATGCGCAGCACGCAGTCGCTGTCGGCTTGAGCCAGCCGGTAAGCAACCTATCGAGCATCTACGATCTCGGTCCGCTCAACACGCAACTGCAGGCGGCAGGGCAATCCGCGGTGAATTCGTGAGCATGCGCAGTGGCCGGCTGACGCCCCCGGAGTCACCTCCGGGGGCGTCAGCCTTCCCGAACCTGCCATCGTGGCCGACCGCGCGGCGGAGCAAGCACCCGCCGCGGTCCGGCTGACTGAGGTCTCCAAGGTCTACGGCCAGGGGCGGGGGGCGCTGCTGGCCCTGGACAAGGTGTCACTGTCCGTCCGCCAGGGGAGTTCGTCTGCGTCATCGGCGCATCCGGCTGCGGCAAGTCCACGCTGCTCTCGCTGATGGCAGACCTGGACTCGCCGACATCCGGCCAGATTGACACGGCCGGCCAGAAGGTCACCCTGATGTTCCAGGAGCGGCCCTCTTCCCGTGGCTCACGGCCGCGCGGAACGTGGAGCTTGCCCTGCACGCCCGCGGCGTGCCCAAGGCGGAGCGGCGCGCCCGGACCCAGGAACTGCTCGAGACCGTGCACCTGTCGGCTTCGGCGACAAGCGCCCGCACGAACTCTCCGGCGGCATGCGGCAGCGGGTGGCGATGGCCCGGGCGCTGTCCCAGGACGCGGACATGCTGCTGATGGACGAGCCCTTCGGCGCGCTGGACGCGATGACCCGCGACCTGCTGCATGACGAGCTTGAGCGGATCTGCGCCGAGCGGACCATGACCGTGATCTTCGTGACGCACAACGTGCGCGAGGCCGCCAGGCTCGGCGACCGCGTAGTGGTCCTGTCCAGCAGGCCCGGCCGGGTCATCGAGGAATACGAGGTGCCGAAGGGCGGCGAGCGCCGGATCGACTCCCGCGAGGTCGCTGAGCTCGCCACCGCCATGACCGACCGGCTGCGGCAGGAGATGAGCCGGCATGGCAACTAACACGCAGACTTCGGCTATCACGGGCCTCGACAACCTGGAGCTTGGCGGCGCACCGCCAGGAACCGAGGGGCCGCCGGATCGCCCGGTCGACCTGGGCGGCGACCTGGCCGAAGCTGCTCGCGATGGCTATCGTGCTCGTCCTGTGGCAGCTGTGGTCGCCACCGGCTGGAAGTCATACTGCTCGAGGGCCCGCGGTAGTCGCCCGACGCTCTGGGGCCTGGTCATCACCAGTGCTCTGGCAGGCCATCGGGATCACCGCGCCGGACGGCGGAAGGGTACGGGCTCGCGCTGGTGATCGGCACGGTACTCGGGGCCTTAGTCTAGGATCCCGCCGCTGCGCGCCGCAGTCGGGCTCGATCATCACCGGCCTGCAGGTCATGCCGTCGATCGCCTGGTTTCCGTTCGCGATCATCTTGTTCGGGATCACCGTGCCGGCGATCCTGTTCGTCATGGTGCTCGGCGCCGCGCCTCGATCGCCAACGGCCTGATCACCGGAGTGGACTACACCCCGCCGCTGCTGCTGAGGGCGGGCCGGACCATGGGCCTGCGCGGTTTTGACCTGTACCGGTACCTGATCCTTCCCGCGTCGTTGCCCGCCTATGTGGCCGGCATGAAGCAGGGCTGGGCGTTTGCCTTCCGTGGCCTGATGGCCGGCGAACTGCTCGTGATGATCATCGGCCACCCGTCGATCGGCCTGCTGGTGAACACCTCCCAGGAGGTCGATTTGTCGCCGGCGCCACGTCGATCCTGATCGTCATCCTGGTCATCGGGATCGGGGTCGACACGCTGTTCTACACGGCCGACGGGCCGTCCGCCGGGGTCGGGGGCTGCTTGAGGCCGGCCACGCCGGTAGCGGCGCGCGAGTCAGCGCCCGGGCAGGTCACAGCCCGAGCGGCTGCACTCCGGGTACACGTTCATCGAGCCGCCGCGCAGGAAGCCGACCAGGGTGAGGCCCGACCGCCGCGAGCTCGACGGCCAGCGACGACGGCGCCGACACCGCCGCCATGACCGGAAGGCCGGCCACGACCGCCTTCTGCACCATCTCGAAGGACGCGCGGCCGCTCACCAAAAGCATGCGCCCGACAACCGGCATCCTGTCCGCCCCGCAGTTCGGCGCCGACCGCCTTGTCCACGGCGTTATGGCGGCCGACGTCCTCGCGCGCCCGCGCGCACCGACACCGTCGGCGCTGAAGAGCCCGGCCGCGTGCAGCCCGCCGGTCTGCTCGAAAGTGCCGGTCTACCGCAGCTACCGGCAGCACCAACGCGGCCGGGCGCGTCGGCCCGCCGCCGCATACCGAGGCCGCGCAGCCGCGCACCGAGCCCGCCGACCGGGTCGTCTCCTCGATCTGCCCCTACTGCGCGGTCGGCTGTGGGCAGAGGGTCTACGTCCCACGACGCACGACAGGTCACCCAGATCGAGGGCGACCCCGACTCGCCGATCTCGCGCGGACGGCTGTGCCCCAAGGGCGCGGCCAGCAAGCAGCTGGTCACCCACCCCGGCCGGCAGACCAAGGTGCGCTACCGCCGGCCGTACGGCACCGAGTGGGAGGCCCTCGACCTGGACCAGGCGATGGAGATGATCGCCGACCGCGTGGTCGAGGCCCGCGAGCAGCCTGGCAGGAGACCGCCGAGGGCAAGCCGGGTCGCGCCGGACCCTCGGCTTCGCCAGCCTCGGCGGGGCGACGCTGGACAACGAGGAGAACTACCTCATCAAGAAGCTCTCCACGGCGCTGGGCGTGATCCAGATCGAGAACCAGGCGCGGATTTGACACTCCGCCACCGTGCCCGGTCTGGGCACCTCGCTTCGGCCGCGGCGGCGCCACCACCTTCCAGCAGGATCTGGCGAACGCCGACTGCATCATCATCCAGGGCTCCAACATGGCCGAGTGCCACCCGGTCGGCTTCCAGTGGGTGATGGAGGCCAAGACGCGCGGCGCCACGATCATCCACGTCGACCCGCGGTTCACCCGGACCAGTGCGCTCGCCGACATGCACGTGCCGATCCGCGCCGGCAGCGACATCGTCTTCCTCGGCGGGCTGATCAACTACGTGCTGGCCAACGAGCACGACTTCCGGGAGTACGTCGTCGCGTACACCAACGCGGCGCCATCCTGAGCGAGGACTTCAAGGGACACCGAGGACGTCGACGGGCTGTTCTCCGGCTTCGACCCGAGACCGACTCAGCGACGCTACGACAACGCGAGGCCTGGCAGCCGACGCGGGCGAGCGTCGATCGGCGACCGCTGCAGCACCCGCGCTGCGTCTTCCAGATCCTGCAAGCGGCACTTCGCCCGCTACACGCCGGAGATGGTCGAGCGGGTCTGCGGCATCTCCCCGGAGGACTTCGCCGGGTCGCCGAGACGCTGGTCGGCGCAACTCGGGCCGCGAGCGCACCACGGCGCTGGTCTACGCGGTCGGCTGGACCCAGCACACGACCGGCGTGCAGAACATCCGCGCCGGCGGCGATCCTGCAGCTCCTGCTGGGCAACATGGGCCGGCCCGGCGGCGGCATCCTGGCGCTGCGCGGGCACGCCAGCATCCAGGGCTCGACCGACATCCCGACGCTGTTCAACCTGCTGCCCGGCTACCTGCCGATGCCGACGCGCCGGACGACGTCAGCACTGGACGACTACATCGACCAGGATCGCCGGACACCGGGCTTCTGGGGCAACATGCGCGTCGTACATGGTCAGCCTGCTCAAGGCCTGGTACGGCGACGCGGCCACCGCGGACAACGACTTCGGCTTCGACTAGCTGCCGCGGATCACCGGCGACCACGGCACCTACCGGACCGTGCTCGACATGATCGACGGCAAGATCAAGGGCTACTTCCTGTTGGGCCAGAACCCGGCGGTCGGTCGGCCAGACGCCAGGCTGCAGCGGCTGGCGCTGGCGAAGCTCGACTGGCTGGTGGTGCGCGACCTGTTCGATGATCGAGAGCGCGACGTTCTGGAAGGACGGCCCCGAGGTCGAGACCGGCGAGCTGAGACCGACCGAGATCGGGACCGAGGTCTTCTTCCTGCCGGCCGCGGCGCACGTGGAGAAGGACGGCACCTTCACCAACACCCAGCGGCTGCTCCAGTGGCACGACAAGGCGGTCGACCCGCCCGGCGACGCCGCTCCGACCTGTGGTTCTTCTACCACCTCGGCAGCGGATCCGGGAGAGGCTGCGCGGGCTCGACCGACCGAGCGCGACCGGCCGTGCTGGACCTGACCTGGGACTACCCGGACGAGCGGCGAGGACGCGAGCCCGACGGCCGAGGCGGTCCTGAAGGAGATCAACGGCTCGCGGCCCGGACGGCAGCCGCTCGCGGCTTCACCGAGCTGAAGGACGACGGCTCGACGGCCTGCGGCTGCTGGATCTACTCCGGCGTCTACGCCGACGGGGTCGAACCAGACCGCCCGGCGCAAGCCGCGACGCCGAGCAGTCCTGGTCGCGCCCGAGTGGGGCTGGGCGTGGCCGGCCAACCGCCGCATCCTCTACAACCGCGCCTCGGCCGACCCGCGGGCAGGCCGTGGAGCGAGCGCAAGAAGCTACGTCTGGTGGGACGAGCGAGGCCGGCCAGTGGACCGGCCACGACGTGCCGGACTTCGAGCGGGACAAGCCGCCCGACTATCGTCCCGCCGCCGGGCGCCGACCGGCCTGGACGCGATCGGCGGCGACGACCCGTTCATCATGCAGGGCGACGGCAAGGGCTGGCTGTTCGTGCCGACCGGGCTGATCGACGGGCCGCTGCCGACGCACTACGAGCCGGTCGAGTCGCCGGTGCGCAACGCCGCTCTACGCAGCAGCAGGCCAGCCCGGTGCGCGAGCTCGTACCGCGGACAACCGCGACTCACGACCAGCTGGCCGGCGACGGCGCGACGTCTTCCCGTTCGTGGTCACCACCTTCCGGCTGACCGAGCACCACACGGCGGGCGGATGAGCCGGTACGCTGTCCCGGCTGGCCGAGCTGCAGCCCGAGATGTTCTGCGAGGTCTCGCCCGCAGCTGGCGGCGCGAGCGCGGCCTGGAGCACGGCGGCTGGGCGACGATCATCACGGCGCGCGGCCGCGATCGAGGCGCGGGTGCTGGTCACCGCGCGGATGCGGCCGCTGCGGATCGCCGGCGAGCGTCGATCCACCAGATCGGGCTGCCGTACCACTGGGGCGGCGAGGGCCTGGTGACCGGCGACTCGGTCAACGACCTGCTGCCGTTCGCGCTGGACCCGAACGTGCTCATCCAGGAGAGCAAGGTCGCGACCTGCGACATCCGGCCCGGCCGGCGGCCGCGCGGTCCGCGCGCTCACTGACCTGGTCGCGCGGTACCGGCGCCGACGCCGGCCTGCGAGGAGCGACCGGTGACGAGCAGGCGGACGGCCATGGCCAGCCGCCTGTACGGGCCGGCTCGACGACGTGTCCGGCGACGCCGGCTACGCCGCGGCACCCGCCGCGGGTCGGGTTCTTCACCGACACCACCGTCTGCATCGGCTGCAAGGCCTGCGAGGTGGCCTGCAAGCAGTGGAACGGCGCTGCCCGACCGGACGGCACGTGCTGCAGCTGCACCGGCATGTCCTACGACAACACCGGGGCGCTCGGCGCCGGCACTGGCGGCACGTCGCGTTCATCGAGCAGGGACCGCTCGATGCCGGCCTGGCAGGCGCGGCCAGCCGACGGACTCGGCGGCCCTGGTCGGCCCGACGGAGCCGACGGCGTGGCGCCGGCGACCCGCTGGCTGATGGCCTCGGACGTGTGCAAGCACTGCACGCACGCCGCCTGCCTGGACGTGTGCCCGACCGGCGCGCTCTTCCGCACCGAGTTCGGCACCGTCGTCGTCCAGCCGGACGTCTGCAACGGCTGCGGCTACTGCGTGCCCGCCTGCCCGTTCGGCGTGATCGACCGGCGCGAGGACGACGGCCGGGCCTGGAAGTGCACGCATGTGCTACGACCGGCTGCACGGCGGCCTGGAGCCGGCCTGCGCCAAGGCCTGCCCGACCGACTCGATCCAGTTCGGGCCGCTCGACGAGCTGCGCGCGACCGCCGCAGGCCCGGGTCGCGGAGCTGCACGGCAGCGGCGTGGCCGAGCGCGCGGCTCTACGGCGACGACCCGGACGACGGGATCGGCGGGGCGGGCGCGTTCTTCCTGCTGCTCGACGAGCCCGAGGTCTACGGCCTGCCGCCGGACCCGGTGGTGACCACGAAGGACCTGCCGCGCGATGTGGAAGTGGGCCGGGGGCGCGGCGGCCGCGGCTGCGTGGCCGGCGGCGGCGCGCCGCCTTCGCCGGGAGGCGGCGCGTGACCGAGGAACGGCAGGTCCCCGAGGCCGAGTTCGCCGTCCTACTACGGCCGGCCGATGCTCAAGGTCACCCGGTGGAGGAACCGCACCTGCCCGCGTACCTGTTCCTCGGCGAGCTGTCCGGGGCGGCCGCCGTGCTCGGCGCGGCGCGCGGCGGCCACCGGCCGGCCGGCGCTGGCCCGGGCCGGGCGGCTCGTCGCGGCCGCCGGGCCGCCTACGGCGGCGCGGCGTTCCTGACCGCCGATCTCGGCCGGCCCGAGCGGTTCCTGAACATGCTGCGGGTCGCCAAGCCGACCTCGCCGATGAGCATGGGCTCCTGGATTCTCGCCGCGCACTCCGGCCTGGTCTCGGCCGCGGCCGCCAGCGAGGTCACCGGCCGGCTGCGCCGGCTCGGCACCGCGGCCGGGGCCGGCGCGGCCTGACCGGCCCGCTGCTGGCCACCTATCCGGGCGTGCTGCTCGCCAACACCGCGGTGCCGGCCTGGCACACCGCCTATCGCGAGCTGCCGCTGCTGTTCGCCGGCGGCGCGATGACGGCGGCGGGCGCGGCCGGCCTGGCGGTCAGCGCGTGCCGGGCCGACCGGGCCGACTTCGAGCGCCGCGCGGCGGCTCGCGCTGGTCGGCGCCGTGGTGGAGAGCGCGGCCGGGTTCGGCCTCGAGCACCTGCACGGGCTGTCCGGCGAGCCGTACCGGCCAGGGCGACTCGGGCAACCTGCTGCGGGCAGCGCGCTTCTCACCATCGGCGGCGGCGCGGCCGCGCTCGCGGCCCGCCGCAGCCGGATTGCGGCCGGGGTCGCGGCCGCCCTGCTGACTGGCGGCGGGTGTGCGCGAAGTTCGCCGTGCTGCGGGCGGGCGTCGCCTCGGCCCGCGACCCCAAGTACGTCGTCGCCGCCCAGCGCGGCGAGGCCGGCGACCCAGGCGAGCTGCTGGCCTAGGCAAGCCTGCTGGCCAAGGCAAGCCTGCTGGCCAGGCGAGCCTGCTGGCCAAGGCGAGCGTGGCTGACGGAGGCGAGCCTGGCTGACCGGGAGAGATGGCGGAGGTGCACGATGACGGACGAAGTCCTGCGGCGGCGGGCGGCGCTGGAGAGTGCCGCCGAGGGCCGGACGCTCTGCGACCAGCTGCTGGCCACCGCGAACGCCTTCGGCGACCTGCCCGCGTACTCCGACCGGGACGGGGACGCGGTCCGTGGCAGACCATCACCTGGCAGCAGACCCGGGAGCAGGCGCTGCAGCTGGCGGCCGGGTTCGCCGCGCTCGGCCTGCAGCCGGGCGAGCGGGTCGCGCTGATGATGCCGAACAGGGTCGAGCACGTGCTGGCCGACCTCGGCGCCATGCACGCCGGGGGAGTGCCGGTGACCGTCTACGCCACGCTGGCGGCCGACCAGATCGGCTACGTGGCCACCGACTGCGACGCGCGGATCGCCGTGCTCGACGGCGCGGACGAGCTGGCCCGGTGGCAGCCGGTGCTGGCCACGCTGCCCGGCCTGAAGAAGATCATCGTGCGGGACGCGGCCGCCTGCCCGGCCGGGGAGCCGTACCTGAGCTGGCCGGACTTCGCCGCGCTGGGTGCCGCCGAGCTGGCCGCCCGGCCGGATGCGGTCGCCAGCCGGATGGCGGCGATCCGCCCGGCCGACCCGGCCACCCTGCTCTACACCTCGGGCACCACCGGCAACCCCAAGGGCGTGGTCATCACCCACGCCAGCATGCTGTACGAGCTCGTCACCGCCACCGCCTCGGGCAGCGCCCGGCCGCACGTCCGCTGGGTGTCTTACCTGCCGCTCGCGCATATCGCCGAGCGGATGTTCACCCTCTACCTGACGATCTACAACGCCGGGCACACCTACTTCTGCCACAACGCGGCGACCGAGCTGGTCGGCTGCATCGGCGAGGTGAAACCGACCGCGTTCTTCGGCGTGCCGAGAGTCTGGGAGAAGATCCAGGCCGGTATCCAGGCACTGCTCGCTGCCGAGCAGGACGAGGGCAGGCGGGCCGCCGTGGCGGCGGCCATGGACACCGGCCTGCGGTACGTGCAGAGCTGCCAGTACGGGCAGCGCACCTCCGGCGAGCTGGCCGCCGAGTTCGCCCGGGCGGAGGAGGCCGTGCTGCGGCCGATCCGGTCCCTGCTCGGGCTGGGCGACGCCGAGGTGGTGGTCAGCGCTGCGGCGCCGCTGCCGCCCGACGTCGGCGCCTTCTTCGCCGGGCTCGGCATGAGGATCCTGGACGTGTACGGGATGACGGAGACCACCGGCGCGTTCACCACGAACACGCCGGACGCGTTCCGGCTGGGCACCGTCGGCCAGCCCGTGCCCGGCATGGAGGTCAGGATCGCCGCCGACGGGGAGATCCTGACCCGCGGCCCGCTGAACTCGCCCGGCTACCTCAACCTGCCGGAGCTGACGGCCGACCTGATCGACTCCGACGGCTGGCTGCACACCGGTGACATCGGCTCTCTGGACGCCGACGGATTCCTGTCCGTGGTGGACCGCAAGAAGGAACTGATCATCACGTCCGGCGGCGAGAACATCTCGCCGGCGGCGATCGAGAACCTGCTCGTCGCGCACCCGCTGGTCGGCCAGGCGCTCGCGTTCGGTGACCGGCGGCCGTACGTGGTGGCCCTGCTCACCCTGGACGGCGACGTCGCGCCGGCCTGGGCGCGGGGGCACGGGGTCGAGCCGGGCTCGCTAGCCGCGCTCGCCTCCCACCCGGACGTGCTCGCCGCCGTCGGGGCGGCCGTGGCGGCCGCGAACACGAAGCTCGCCCGCGTGCAGCAGGTCAAGGCGTGGCGGCTGCTGCCGGTCGAATGGACCGCGGAAAGCGAAGAGCTGACGCCCACCCTGAAACTCAAGCGCCGCATCGTTCATGCCAAGTACGCCGACGTCATTGATGCGCTGTACGAGCGCTGACGGCGACCACGGCACCTGCTGCCGTCCGCGCGCGGCGGTGCCAGTCCCGGTCATGCCCGTGCCGGTCATGAGGGGCGCGCGCGTGGCCGGCTGAGCGCGCGCCCCCGCAGGCCGGGCGGCTAAGCCCCGGTCGTTGTGGTGCCGCCGGACGGGAACGGCGCGCTGGGCGGGTATTCGGACGCCGGGGTGAACGGGCCCCGCTCAGCCGGGGCCAGGGTCTCCGCAGCCGGGGCCAGGGTCTCCGCGGCCGGGGCCTGGGTCACCGCGGCCGGGGCCTCGGTTTCCGCGGCCGGCGCCTCGGTTTCGGCGGCCGGCGCCTCGGTTTCCGCGGCCGGGGCCTCGGTCTCCGCGGCCGGGGCCTCGGTCTCCGCGGCCGGCGCCTCGGTCTCCGTAACCGGGAACTGACTGGTTGCCGCCGGGGACTGCTCCGGCCCGGCGGGGAAGGCGGCGCCGGCCGGCTGGAGCCTGTCATCGGTGTTCGCGAACGGGCCGGGCTGGCCCGTGACCGGACCGGACGGCTGGTCGGCGACAGCGTCACCGTCGGCCGCCACCGCAGCGGCGTCCCGCTCGGCGAGCGCCGTCTCCTTGACCCCGACCACGGCGAACCGGCCGAGCGCCAGGGCGGCGAAGAAGACGATGATCACGCCCAGCCCGATGAAGAAGCCAAGCTCCTCGAGGGCCAGCCGGGTGAGGTTCCCGCCGACCGGGATCCCCGCCTCGGGGATGCCGTGATTCCACAACGCGCTGAGCAGGTTGCCGACCACGAACCAGGCGCCGCCGAGCACCGCCACGAAGGCGCCGAGGATGGCCAGCGGCCGCCGCGCGCTCGCCAGCACGATAAACCCGCCCAGGGCCACGGCGATGCCCGGCAGGATCTCCAGCCACAGCCTGCCGGTGGTGTAAGTCCAGGCCTTGTCCGGCGTGTACGCGTAGTGAAAGTACGGGCCGACGAAGGGAATCAGGGCACCCCATATGCCCAGCAGGATCAGCAGCAGCCCGCTCATGGCCCCGCGGGACCGCGGGATCCGCGTTTTCCCAGCCATATGACCTCACATCCTTCGTTAGTGGAGGGTTAAGACTGGCATAGGCCGGGTACCCGGCGAGCGCCGCTCTATGCAGAGCATCCCGAAATGCCCGCCTGGATGTGCCGCCGCCAGGCGCGCTGGCGGCGGGACCGGCCGGCCTCGCCGGGCCGGAGACCGCGCGGGTATGGTCGCCCTCGTGGATGCACGCCGGCTCGTGCCGCGCACCGACGCTGTGCTCGCTGATCCGCGGCTCGCCGCCGCCGTGCAGCGCCTCGGCCGCGAGCTGGTGCTGGCGGCGGTGCGGCAGGCGCAGGAGCAGGCCCGGTCCGGCAGCATCGCCGCCGCGGCGGTGGCCGACGCGGCGGTGACCGCGCTGCCCGCCCGGGCGGCCACGCTGACCCCGGTGATCAACGCTACCGGGGTGCTGCTGCACACCAACCTCGGCCGGGCGCCGCTGTCGGCCGCGGCCAGGGACGCCGTGCTGGCGGCGGCCGACTGCACCGACCTGGAGTTCGACCTTGCCGCGGGCACCAGGGGACGCCGGGGCCGGGGCGCGCTTGACGGCGCTGGCCAGGGCCGTTCCGGCGGCCGGGGCCGTGCACGTGGTGAACAACAACGCGGCGGCGCTGGTGCTCGCGGCGACCGTGCTGGCCGCCGGGCGGGAGATCGTCGATCAGCCGCGGCGAGATGATCGAGATCGGGGACGGCTTCCGCCTCCCCGCCCTGCTTGAGTCGACCGGGGCCAGGATCCGCGAAGTGGGCACGACCAACCGGACAACGGCTGCCGACTACGCGGCCGCCATCGGGCCGGATACCGGGTTCGTGCTCAAGGTGCACCCGTCCAACTACCGGATCGAGGGGTTCACGGCCCAGCCCGGCATCGCCGAGCTGGCCGGGCTCGGCGCGCCCGTGGTGGGCGACATCGGCTCCGGCCTGCTCGCCCCGCATCCGCTGCTGCCTGCCGAGCCCGATGCCGGGTCCTGGCTGCGGGCCGGGGCCGACCTGGTCACGGCCAGCGGCGACAAGCTGCTCGGCGGCCCGCAGGCCGGGCTGCTGCTCGGCCGCGCCGAGCTGGTCAGGCGGCTGGCCAGGCATCCGCTGGCGCGGGCACTGCGGGTGGACAAGCTGACGATCGCGGCCCTGGAGGCCACGCTCGCGGGGCCGCCGGTTCCCGGTCGCCGAAGCGCTGGACGCCGGGCAGGCGGCGCTCACCAGACGGGCGGAACGGATATCAGCAGCGCTGGTCGTGCGCCGGCCTCGACTCCCGTGCGGTGCCGAGCGAGGCGGCCGTCGGCGGCGGCGGCGGCCCGGGCGTGGCGCTGCCCAGCGCGGCGGTGAGCCTGCCCGCCGGGCTTGCGCCGCTGCTGCGGGCGGGCGAGGCGGTGCGCCGGGGCACGGCGCCGGCGGTCGTCGGCCGGCTCGACGGACGGCCGGCTGCTGCTCGACCTGCGCGGCGTCCCGGCCGCCGACGACGAGTCACTGACCGGCGCTGTCATCGCCGCGGCCAGGTAACCGGCCGTGCAGGTCATCGCGACCGCGGGACACGTCGATCACGGTAAGTCAGCGCTGGTCAGGGCGCTCACCGGGATGGAACCCGACCGCTGGGCGGAAGAGCGCCGCCGCGGCATGACCATCGACCTCGGCTTCGCCTGGCTGACCCTGCCGGCCGGGGAGCAGCTGGCGTTCGTCGACGTGCCGGGGCACGAGCGGTTCGTGCCGAACATGCTGGCCGGCGTCGGCCCGGTGCCCGGCGTGCTGTTCGTGGTGGCCGCAGACGAGGGCTGGATGCCGCAGTCGGCCGAGCATCTGGCCGTGCTGGACGCGCTGGGCATCCGGCACGGCGTGCTGGCCGTCACCCGCTGCGATCTGGCCGACCCGGCGCCCGCGCTGGCCCAGGCCGCCGCCGAGATCGCCGCGACCAGCCTGGGCGCGGTCGAGGCGGTCGCGGTCAGCGCGGTCACCGGCGAAGGGCTGCCGCGAGCTGCTCGCCGCGCTGGCCGGGATGGCCGCGGCGCTGCCCGGGCCGATCCCGGCGCGGCCGTGCGGCTCTGGGTGGACCGCGCGTTCAGCATCACCGGCAGCGGCACGGTGGTCACCGGAACGCTGCCGGCCGGCACCGTCCGGGCCGGCGGCGACCTTCGGCTGACGCCCTCATTGCGGCCGGTCCGGGTGCGCGGGATCCAGTCGCTCGGCCTGCCGGTGGCCCGCGCCAGCGGCGTCGCCAGGGTCGCGCTCAACCTGCGCGGCGCGGACCTGGCCAGCGGTGCCCTGGCCAGGGGGAGAGCGCTGGTGGAGGCCGGCCGCTGGACGCTGACCGACGTGGTCGATGCCCGGCTGTCCCGGCCAGACGGGCCGGCCGCGCGGCGGACCCGCCGCGGCTGCCGCGGGAGCTGACGCTGCACATCGGCTCGGCCAGGACGGTGACCCGGCTGCGCGTGCTCGGCGGCGCGATCGCCAGGCTCACCCTGCACGAGCCGCTGCCACTGCACGTGGGCGACCGCGTGCTGCTGCGCGATCCCGGCGCCGCCAGGTCCGGCAGTCATCCGTCCGTCGTGGGGGCCACCATCCTTGATGTGACACCGCCGCGGCTGGCCGGCCGTGGCGCTGCCGCCGCGGCGGCCGCGGAACTCGGCGGCTGGCCGGACCGGCCAGCCGCCGCTGACCTGCTGCGGCGCCACGGCCTGCTGCGGGCCGCCGACCTGCACGCGATGGGCCTCGCTGAGCTGCCCGACCCGGTGGCCGCGGAGTGGCTCGCCGATCCGGCGCACTGGCGCGACCTGGAGCGGCGCCTCGCCGAGGCGGTCGCCGCCCATGCCGCCGCCGATCCGCTCGCGCCCGGCCTGCCGGCCGAGGCAGCCCGGGCCGCGATCGGCGTGCCGGACCGGCGCCTGGCCGAGGCGCTCGCCCGGCCGCCGCTGGTGGTCAGCGACGGCATGATCAAGGTCGCGGACCGGGCCGGGCGGCCGCGGCCCGGGCCTGCCGGAGCCGGTGGCGGCGGCGGTGCGGGCACTGCGCGCCGACCTGCGCGCCGCGCCGTTCGGTGCGCCGGAGGCCGAGCCGGCTCCGGGAGCTCGGTCTCGGCGCCCGGTCGATCGCCGCGGCGCAGCGCGCCGGGCTGCTGCTGCGGGTCAGCGACCAGATCGTGCTCGGCCCCGACGCCGCGGCCCTGGCCGCCCGCGTCCTGGCCCGGCTGCCGCAGCCGTTCACGACGGCGCAGGCCCGGCAGGCGCTGGGCACCACCAGGCGGGTGGCGATCCCGCTGCTTGAGTACCTGGACGCGGCCGGCGCCACCGAGCGGCTGCCTGACGACCGCCGCAGGCTCCGCGCGCGCCCCGCCAGCGTGGCGGATCCGGGGATCGATCACCTCGCGACGTGATCGGTCCCCGGATCCGCACCCTCATGTCTGGCGCTAGCGGCTGGTCCGGCTCGCGAACCGGGACGCGGCCCAGGTAGCCGGCTCGACCGGCGGGCCGCCGCCGCCGATCCAGCGGGCCAGCACAGCCGCGGTCATCGGGGCATTCAGGATTCCGGTCCGGAAATGGCCCGAGGTCAGCCAGGCGTTCTCCAGCCCGGGAACCCGGTCGATGACCGGCCGCCGGTCGGGATGGCGGGGCCGGAAGCAGCACCACTGGTAGGCGATCCCCAGGCCGCGCAGGGCCGGCAGCGTCGCGGCAAGCCCGGCCATGATCGAGTCGATCACCTCCGGCTGCACCGCCGGGCTCTCGTCGCCGACGTCGAAGGTCCCGCCTGCCAGCAGCCGGCCGTCCTCAAGCTGGGTGGCAATCGGGGCCACGATGCCGGGCAGCCGTACCGGAGCGGGCTCGGTGACGAGCAGGTGTCCCTTGACCCGGTCCGATGGCAGCCGGAGCGGCAGGCCGTCGAGTACCGGCGGCAGCCCGGTGGCGAAGACCACGGCTCCCGGCTGGATCTCCCCGGCCGATGTCCCGACCGACGTGATCCGGTCGCCCCGGGCGGTTACCGCGGTGGCCGCCACGCCGGTGGCTACCGCAGGCAGGCCAGCGGCCAGCCGGGCGACCGCGCGCAGCGGGTTCAGCCTGGCCTGCCGTCGGATCAGCGCTCCCTCCATCGGCCTGGCCAGGCCGGGGATGAAGTGCTCGACCTGGCCGGGACTCAGCCACTCGACGGCCGGCGGCTGATGCGCGGCGAACCCGCCCGGGTGCGGGGCCAGGCCGATCCAGTCGAGCTCGACCAGGCCGACGCCGCCCGGCACCGCATCCTCCAGATCCCGCCAGCGCTCCAGGCTGGCCCGCTCCAGGTCCACGAAAGGCTCGGGATCACTCCACTGGTGCGGCTCCGGGATCAGCAGCCCGGTCGCGCCGCCGGTCGCGCCGGCGCCAAGACGGCCCGTCTCGATCAGCAGCACCGAGCCGAGACCCGCCTGATGGCAGGCCGCCGCGGTGGCGACGCCAAGGATCCCGCCGCCGACAACCAGGACATCAGGCCGCGGGTCGGCAATGACCCCGTCACCCCGGCCCAGCGTGGCGCGTTCGGAATCGGTGAGCTGATCCCGCCAGATGGCATTGCTTACGGTCATGACCCCATCCTCGGTGATCCGCCCGCCCTGCGTCCTTGATTGCAGCGGGCAAGCTGGCTCGCTCCGCGGCCAGCGGAGCGACGGCAAATCTCGGTGAGCTGATGGTAAGGGAATGCGCGGGCGACCGCGATCTGCGGGCACCCCGCCGTCAGCCGCCCGCCTGCTGACCGCGCACCACCTATTCGCGACCGGCACCACCGGCCGGCTGCTCGGCGATGAGCTCGGCCTGAGCGTGACCTGCTTCCAGAGCGGGCCACTCGGCGGCGACCAGCAAATCGGCGCCCGGATCGCTGACGGGGAGATTGACCTGCTCATCTTCTTCTGGGATCCGCTGGAGCCGCAGCCGCATGACCCGGACGTGAAGGCGCTGCTGCGAGTAGCCGTGGTCTGGAACATCCCGGTGGCCTGCAACCGCGCCACCGCTGACTTCGTCATTTCCTCTCCGCTCATCAGCCAGCGCTATCAGCGGCAGCCGCCGGACTACCGGACGCACGCCGATCGGCGGTTTCCGCCCGGGGCCGGCGGCAGCCCGCGGCGAGCCGCCTGACCCGGTAAGGCGCCGGGCAGGCAGCAGGCGGGGGCCGCCACGGCCGCGCCGATGGCTCGCCGCGAACTATCCAGCCGTAGGCTGAGTGACATTGCGGCGAATCTGACCGCATCGACAAGGGGGTGCTGCCGTGCTTGCCGATTCCTTCGGGCGGATCGCGACGGACCTCCGCGTGTCCCTCACCGACCGATGCAACCTGCGCTGCAGCTACTGCATGCCCGCGGAGGGACTGGACTGGCTGCCCAGCCCGCTGCTGCTCACCGATGACGAGGTCATCAGGCTGGTACGGATCGGGGTGGAGCGGCTCGGCATCACCGAAGTCCGGTTCACCGGCGGCGAGCCGCTGCTACGGCGGGGCCTGCCGGGCATCGTCGCCCGCACCGCCGCGCTCCGGCCGCGGCCGGAGATCTCGCTCACCACGAACGGGATCGGGCTTGCCCGGCTTGCGGAGCCACTGCATGCGGCCGGCCTGGACCGGATCAACGCCTCACTTGACACGCTTTCGGCAGCAACCTTCAAGGTACTGGCGAAGCGAGACCGGCTGGCCGACGTGCTGGCCGGCCTCGCCGCGGCGGCCGCGGCCGGGATCACGCCGGTCAAGGTCAACTCGGTGCTGATGCGCGGCGTTAACGACGGCGAGGCGGCGCCGCTGCTCAGGTACTGCCTGGCGCACGGTTACCAGCTTCGCTTCATCGAGCAGATGCCGCTGGACGCGCAGCATGGCTGGCGCCGGGAGAACATGGTGACCGCCGACGAGATCCTGGCCGCGCTCTCGGCGGACTTCATGCTGAAGCCGGACGATCCTGCTGAGCGGGGCTCGGCGCCGGCCGAGACCTTCCTCGTCGACGGCGGCCCGGCCCGCGTCGGCGTGATCGGCTCAGTGACCCGGCCGTTCTGCGGCGCCTGTGACCGGGTCCGGCTGACGGCCGACGGGCAGATCCGCAACTGCCTGTTCGCCAGGACGGAAAGCGACCTGCGCGGGCCGATGCGATCCGGTGCGACCGACGAGCGAGCTGGCCGCGCTGTGGCTGCGGGCGGTTGCCGCGAAGCTGCCGGGACACGGCATCAACGATCCCGGCTTCCTGCAGCCCGCCAGGCCCATGTCGGCCATCGGCGGCTGACGGCGGCCGCTGCGGTGACGCCCGATCCCGAGCCTGCCGCCGGTGTACCCGGGCTGGCCGCCATCGTGCTGGCCGGGGGCCGGGGCTCGCGGCTCGGCGGGACGGACAAGCCAGGGCTGGTCGTCGGCGCCAGTACGCTCCTGGCCGCCGTCATCTCGGCCGCCATCGAGGCTGGCGCCAGTCATGTGGTTGTCGTCGGCCCGGCCAGGCCAGGTACTGGCAGCCGCCCCGGGGGCGGCTGCCGGATCGACCTCGTCAGCGAGGATCCGCCCGCAGCGGGCCCGTGGCCGGCCTGCGCTGCGGTATCGCCGGGGTCCGTGCCCCCAGCGTGGCCGTGCTCGCCGCTGATATGCCTTTCCTGCGGGCGCCGCACCTGCTCGCCCTGCTCGCCGCGGCCGGCCAGCAGCCAGCGGCAGCGGCCGGGCGGTCCGGATGTCCCCCGCCCGCGCAGGATGGCACCGGGCAGCCTCAGCTGGGCGCGATCCTGATCGACGATTCCGGCCATCCCCAGTGGCTCGCGGGCTGCTGGCCGACGGCCGCGCTCCGCGGCCGGCTGGATGGCTATGCCGGCAGTTCGCTGCATGGCCTGCTGGATCCGCTCCGGCCGGTCCGGCTCCGTTATCCGGCTGGCCCGGGCGAGCCGCCGCCCTGGCTGGACTGCGACACGGCAAGCGACCTGAGCCTGGCCCGTGCCTGGGCGCGCTGGCTGCCATGAGCTGGCTGCGCGGGCAGCCAGATCATGGCAGCCAGCCTGACCGCCGGGCGGCATGCCGGGCCGCGGCTGCGCGCCGGCCACGGTTTCCGGCAGGGCCTATGCTGGCCGTGACCATGATCATGCGGGGCGGCCGCCGCGGCCGGCGACCGGCCGCCAGGGTGACGCGGAGGCAAGCCGGTGACCACCATCCAGCGATGGCTCGATGCGGTATGTGCTGACCTGGGCATCGAGCCCGGCCTGGCCGATACGCGGACGATTCTTGACCTGGCCCGTGACGTGGCGCACCAGGTCGACCGCCCCGCTGCCCCGCTGACCGCCTACCTGCTCGGGATCGCGGTAGGGCGCGGCCAGCCGCTCGGCACCACCGCGGAGCGGCTGACTGCGCTGGCCGGCGGCTGGCCGGCGCCGGCCGCTGATCCCGGGCCGGCCGGCCCGCGGCCGCGTTCGGCCAGCTAGGCACTTCAGTCGCTACCCCGAAACGCTGGGCGCCGGGCTGCACTCCGGCAGGCCCGTTCCCGGCATGCGCTGGCACGTATACCGCTGACTCCGGCGTGAGCCTGGGCTTGCCATCCGATCTATAACGATATATCTTTGAGCTAATTGATTCATCTTGGGAACATCGCCGATGGGTCAGACTGATGCGGCGCGATGTGCAAACGGCGCCGTCACCACACGTCAGGCAGCCAACACGAGGCAGCCAACACAGAAGGAGCAGGCGCACATGCATGAGGAAGACAGCTGGCGGCACCAGGGCGACGAGGAAGCACGGCGGCGCAGAGGTGGCGGCAGGCGAGGTCATGGCCGCGGCCCGGGATTCGGTGGCCGGCCGGGATTCGGCGGACCGCCGGGATTCCCCGGGCTGGGATCCTGGCTCGGGGATCCGCGGATGATGCGAGGCCCCCGGGCCAAGCGCGGCGACGTCCGCGCGGCGGCGCTCGCGCTGCTGGCCGAGGGCCCGATGAACGGGTACCAGATCATCCAGGAGATCAGCGAGCGGAGCGGCGGTGTCTGGCGGCCGAGCCCGGGGTCGGTCTACCCGGCGCTGCAGCAGCTGGAGGATGAAGGCCTGATCCGCGCGGAGGCGGCCGACGGCGGCCGGAGAGCGTACGTGCTCACCGAGGACGGGCGGCACTATGCCGATGCCCACCCGGGCGAGCTGGACGCGCCATGGGATGCCGTGACCGGGCATGCCGGCGGCGCCGCGGCCGAGATGCGAAAGCTGATCGGGCAGGTTGCCATGGCCGCATCGCAGGTCCTGAGCGCGGGCAGCGATGGCCAGATCGGCCAGGCTCGCCGGATACTCACCGATGCCAGACGAGCGCTCTACCGGGTGCTCGCCGCCGATGATGACGATGACAGCCCGGCCGGGCAGGCAGGCGAGCCGGACGTCGCCCCGCACTAGGCAGCGGGGGCCAGCACAATCTGGCCAGCAGCGGCACGATCTGGCCAGCACAGTTCAGCGGAGCGCAGCGATACCGGGAACGCCCCGCGGGCCGCTGCACTCTCCGCACCTCCGCCGCGGGGAGGGATGCCCGGGGGCCGGCGACACCGGCCGATTACGCGCGATCACCACGCTCGTCAGGCGATTATCGTTCTTTTCGCGCTCAGCATCGGTTATCCTCGCCGGCCGGGTGCAGCATGCCGCCGGATGCCAGCTTCGCGACCTTTATCTTTGCGGGCGGGCGGGCGATGCCAGTGCTGTTAACGTTGCTATTTCCCGGCCGTGCCAATCGCGCGGCACAGGAGTTCCGATTGATTCCGCGAGATCCTCGTCGCACCAGTCAGCAGTGCAGTGATCGTGATTGCGCAAGTGCCGCGGCAGCACGCTGACCACGACATTCCAGGCATTGCGTTCCTGCTCCAGGGCGACCATCGGGATCGTCGCAAGCAGGAGCCCGGGAATCACGGCGGTGGCCCTCATCGGGGCTGCCATACCGGGTAAGTGGCTGGCCGCAGAGTTAGAGCGACGCCGGGTGGCTACGGGGGCAAACCACCCGGCGTCGCATTCATCGGCGCTCCGACGGGGGCCCGGAACGCCGGCAACAGTGCCCCGGCGGGGGACCAGAGCACCGGTAAGCAGGATACACCGAAAACCCTCCCTAGCGCATCCAGACCGGATTACGAAGCGGATCTCGTCATGGACCCCGCTGATCCTGCTGATCAGCGCTGATCAGTCGTTTCCCGGCGCCGGACGATGCCGCGATTGCGCATTCGGCGAAGGCGCGCCGTTGTTGCCCGCCATGCCCGCATCTGGCCCGGTTGATGGCGGCTCGTCTGGCTGTGCGTCAGCCGCGGCGGAGCGTGAACTCGTGGCCGGGCCGGAGTACAGCGCCGGCAGGTCCGGCTCGTATGCCCGGAATCCGCGCTGGCTCGTCGGCTCGCGGCCGCCGTTAGCGAAGACGACGGCAAAGTAAGGAATGATGATCGCCCCGACGGCCGGGATCGCGGTGAACCACCCGGCGCCGTTCGCGAACAGCACGACCGCGATCACGAAACAGGCAAGCCGGATGCCCATCATGATCAGATAGCGGCGCTGGCGGTACGCAATGTCCTGCGACCGGGACCGCCGTGCCTCGGTGACCAGATGCGGTCTTCCCCGGCGGACGCTGCGGGAGGCTCTCACGTACTCACGGTATGCCTGCCGGGAGGCAACTGCTACCGCGGCCGCGCCGCAGGCCGGTGCGGCGACGGGAGCAGCGGTACGGCCACGGCGGGAACATCAGCCGCCGCCGCCACGCCCGCCAGCGCCATCGCATGGGCAAATTCGGCAGTGAGCCCGGTCAGCAGCTCGCAAACGCCGTCGGCGCCGCCGCAGGCGAGCGCCCAGAGGACCGGCCTGCCGACGAACACGGCGCGGGCGCCGAGCGCGAGTGCGGCGAGCACGTCACGGCCGGTCCGGATGCCACCGTCCACGTAGACGGGACAGCCGCCGGCACCAGCCATCCGAGTGGCCTCGACCACGGCGGGCAGCGCCCACGCCGTCGGGATCGCGCCGTCCAGCTGACGGCCGCCATGGTTGGAGACGATGATCGCGGATGCCCCGTGAGCGGCGCAGGCCAGCGCATCGTCCGGCCGCAGCACGCCCTTCACCACCACGGGCAGGCCGCCGGCGATCCCGGCCAGCCAGCCGATGTCGGCAAAGGTCACGTTGGCCGCCTGCGCCGCGTCCTCGTAGTCGGCCAGCGGGCCGAGATTGACGAGAAAGTCCCGGTCGCTGACAGCCAGCCTGGCCTGCTGAGACCGCCGCTTGCGGCCGACGACCGGGGTGTCCGCGGTGAGCACGAGGGCCGCGGCGCCCGCCCTGACCGCGCGCCGGACCAGTCCGGCAGTCAGGCCCCGGTCCCGCATGACGTACACCTGGAACCACCAGGTGCCGCCGGCGGCCGTGACCACCGCGCCGACATCCTCGATCCGGCAGGTGCTGCGGGTGCTCAGCACGTACAGGGCACCTGCCCTGGCGGCGCCGGCTGCCGTCGCCAGCTCCGCGTCGGGATGGGCCATCCGGTGGAACGCGGTCGGCGCCACGCCCACCGGCGTCGCGAGCGCGGCGCCCAGGAGGGACACTGCGGTATCGGTCGCCGACACATCGCGCAGCACCTGGGGCGCCAGCCAGGTCCGCTGCCAGGCTTTCACGCTGGCCCGCAGCGTCCGCTCGCTTCCTGACCCGCTCGCGTAGTAGTCGTAGACCTCGGAGGGCAGCAGCTCTCTTGCCCGGCGTTGCAGCTGCGCGGCGTCGGGAGTCATATCTCCATCCCGGGAGGAACCATGAGCGACCGTACCTATCGTGTCACCGAGATAGTCGGCACCTCGCCGGAGGGAATCGAGCCGGCCATCCGGGGCGCGCTGCACCGGGCCGCCGAGACCCTGCGGCATCTCGACTGGTTCGAGGTCACCCAGATCCGCGGCCAGATCACCGATGGCGACGTCGCGCACTTCCAAGTCGGGCTCAAGGTCGGCTTCCGGCTGGAGGACACCTGAGCCGTTAGCTGGCCTGGCTGACCGACGACATGTTGAAGCCTTCGACGCGTACCGGCGGCATCGCCGCGCGGGTGAAAAAGTCGGCCCACTCGCGCGGCAGCGTCGCGGTCGTGACGCCCGCCTCGGTGAGGCGGGCCAGCATGGCGACCGGGCTCTCGTTGAACCGGAAGTTGTTCACCCCGGCCGTCACCTCGCCTTTCTCCACCAGGTAGACCCCGTCCCTGGTCAGGCCCGTGACCAGCAGGGACTGCGGGTCTACCGGGCGGATGTACCACAGGCAGGTCAGCAGCAGGCCGCGCTCGGTACGGGCGATCATGTCGTCGAGAGACGCCGTCGCGCCGGGCGCCGCGAGGATCAGGTTGCCGATCGGCGGCGTCACCGGCATCCCGGCGCGCTGCGCCGAATGCCGGGTCTGCGTCAGCCCCGCCAGCTGGCCGGCCGAGATCCAGTCGGTCGGCGCCAGCGGGAGGCCGTTGTCGAAAACGGAGGAGTCACGGCCGGAGGCATAGGCGATCACGAAGGGCGCGCATTCCAGGCCGGGTGCCCGGGGATCACTGCGTAGCGTCAGCGGCAGGCCGGCCAGCCGGTCGCCAACCCGGGTGCCGCCGCCGGGCTTGCTGAACACCGTCCGCCCGTCGAGCGCATCCTGAGCCCCGGCCGACCAGTACAGGTAAATCATCAGGTCGGCGACCGCGGCGGGCGGCAGCAGGGTCTCATAGCGCCCGGCCGGCAGCTCCGCCCGCCGCGATGCCCAGCCGAGCTGACGGGCGAGCCCGGCCTCGAGCCCGGCCACGTCGACGTCAGCGAAATCCGGAGTACCCAGGCCGGCCCAGGCGGACCGGGCCAGGTCAGCCGACTTCGCGTTGATCTCCACTTGCCCGGCCGGCTGGTCGTGCCGGAGCCGCAGGCCGCTGGAGCTGCCGAGAAACGTGCTGGTCAGCGAATGCTCGGCAAACCCGTACAACTTCCGGCCACCGGACGCCGCCACGTTGAACGCAGCACCGAGCGCCGGCGCGAACGAGCTGAACACGCCGATCCCGGTGCCAGTGACAGGATCGTCCCAGCCGGCGCTCCCGCTCCGGCCCGCGCTGCCCGCGGCCAGCCGACCTGGTGCCGTCAGCGGCTGCGCGTCCGCCGCCGGGGAGCCGTCGGCGGCGGCCTGCTCGGCCTCGCGCACGAGATCGGTGATCTGGTCGTCGCGGACGCCTGACCTGGACACCACGCCCGCTGATGCGCCATCGCCGCGGCGCCTGATGGCGATGACGGTGAGCTGCCGGGACCGGCTGACGCCATTGGTGGTCAGCGTGTTGGCGGCCCAGCGCAGGTTGGCCGACGAAGTCTCGTCCGCGATCACCACACAGTCGTCGCACCGCGCAGCCTGCAGCGCGCGCTCGACGGCGGACTGCGGCAGGAACTGGCTCATGACCCCTCTTCCAGGGCATTGAGAATGCGCACTCCGCGCATGACCGCGGCGGGACAGCCGTGGCTGACCGGGGCGACCTGGCCGGGCTGGCCCTTGCCGCAGTTGAACGCGCCGCCGAGCACGTAAGTCTGCGGGCCGCCCACGGCCTCCATCGAGTTCCAGAAATCCGTAGTCGTTGCCTGGTAGGCGACATCACGGAGTTGGCCGGCCAGCCGCCCGCCGGAGATCCTGAAGAAGCGCTGGCCGGTGAACTGGAAGTTGTACCGCTGCATGTCAATGGACCAGCTCTTGTCGCCGACCACGTAAATCCCGCGCTCCACGCCGGCGATCAGCTCGGCGACCGAGGGGCCATCCTGGGCCGGCTGCAGTGAGACGTTGGCCATCCGCTGGATGGGCATGTGACCGGGCGAGTCGGCGAAGGCGCAGCCGTTGGAGGCGCCGAAGCCCTTCAGCCGGGCCATCCGCCGGTCCAGCTGGTACCCGGTCAGCACGCCGCCGGTGATCAGGTCCCAGGACTGGGCGGCGACGCCCTCATCGTCGTATCCGATGGTGGCGAGCCCGTGCCTGGCGGTCCGGTCGCCGGTCACGTGCATGACCGGCGAGCCGTACCGGAGACTGCCGAGCTGGTCCAGGGTGGCGAACGACGTGCCCGCGCAGGCTGCCTCGTAGCCGAGCGCCCGGTCAAGTTCGGTCGCGTGGCCGATCGACTCGTGGATGGTCAGGAAGAGATTCGAGGGGTCGATCACCAGGTCGTAACGGCCCGGCCGGACCGTCGGCGCGGCGAGCTTGGCCGCCAGGTGCTCCGGCAGCTCGGCAAGCTCCGCGGGGAAGTCCCAGCCGGTCCCGGTGAGGTACTCATAGCCGCGGCCGGCCGGCGGCGCCAGCGTGCGCATCGTCTCGAACCGGCCGCCGGCCTCCACCGCCACCGCGGTGAGCTCCGGATGCACCCGGACGCGCTGCTGGGTCGCGGTGGTGGCGCCGTCGCTGTAGAACTTGCACTCCCTGACCTGCAGCAGCGAAGCGTCCACGTGATCGACCCGGTCATCGGCGAGCAGCCCGGAACTCCAGCCGGCCAGCAGCGCGATCTTCTCCGCGACGCTGACGCCGAAGGGGTCCGCCTGGTAGTCCGATACCCAGGTGACGTCGCCGTGCGCGGCCTCGGCGGCCAGCTCGATCCGCTCGGTGCTCAGCGCCGCCGCGACCCTGGCCACGTCCACGGCCTCCGCCGCCGCCGCGACGGCGGACTCCGCGGTGAGGTCGGCCGCGGCGGCGAAGCCCCAGGTCCCGTCGACGACCACCCGCACGGCAAGGCCGGCATCGTCGGTGTCGAAGAGGGTCTCCAGGCGCCCGTCGGACAGCCCGATCTGCTGACCCCTGATGCGCTCGGCGCGGAAGTCAGCGTGCTCGGCGCCGAGCTGTGCCGCGCGCTCCAGTGCCGCGGCGGCCAGTTCGCGGAGCGGGTACGCGGTGAATTCCGGGTCGATGCGGCCGGCCCCGGCACGGGCAGCGATCTGATCCACGGGGGCAACCTATCCCAAGCCTGCATGATCCCGGCTGCCCCGGTACGCTCGCCAGGATCGAACCCTGCCGATCCTGATGCCCGGAGGAGTTACCGCAGATGAGCCGATCTGTCCTGGTCACCGGCGGCAACCGGGGGATAGGACTGGCGATCGCCCGCAAGCTGACGGCCGCGGGCGACAGCGTCACCGTGACGTCCCGTTCCGGCGCCGACGTGCCGGGGCTGACGGTCGCCAGGTGCGACGTGCGCGACGCAGCGGCGGTCGACGCGGCGTTCACGGCAGCCGAAACGAAGCACGGCCCGGTCGAGGTCGTGGTGGCGAACGCCGGGATCACCCGCGATCAGCTGCTCGCGCTGATGAGCGAGGACGACTTCGGCGCGGTGATCGACACCAACCTGGCCGGCGCCTACCGGGTCGCCAAGCGGGCCGTCCGGCCCATGATCAGGATGCGGCGCGGGCGGATCATCTTCATCTCCTCGGTCGTCGGGCTGCTCGGCTCAGGCGGCCAGGCCAACTACGCCGCGTCCAAGGCCGGCCTGATCGGGCTCGCCCGCTCGCTGGCCCGTGAGCTCGGCTCGCGGAATATCACCGTCAACGTGGTCGCGCCCGGCTTCGTTGACACTGACATGACGGCTGCCCTTGCGGATGACAAGAAGGCCGCGATCCTGGCCGGCGTGCCGCTCCGGCGGTACGCCTCGGCGGACGAGGTCGCCGCGGCGGTGGCGTTCCTCGCCTCCGCCGACGCGGCCTACATCACCGGTGCGGTACTCCCGGTCGACGGCGGGCTCGGCATGGGCCATTGAGCGGGCAGCGCAGACAGGCAGCCGGCAACGCGAAAGGGAATGTGATGGGAATCCTGGACGGCAAGCGGATCCTGGTGACCGGCGTGCTCACCGAGTCCTCCATCGCGTTTCATGTCGCGAGAATCGCCCAGCAGGAAGGCGCCACCGTGGTGCTGACCGGCTACGGCCGGCTCAGCCTGGTCGAGCGGATCGCCCGGCGGCTGCCCGACCCGCCGCCGGTGCTCGAGCTTGACGTGACCGACGCGGGCCAACTCGACTCGCTGGCCGACCGCGTGTCCGAGTACGTGGACGGGCTCGATGGCGTTGTGCACGGCATCGGCAACGCGCCGCAGTCGGCGCTGGGCGGTAACTTCCTCCACACGCCGTGGGAAGACGTGGCCGTCGCGCTGCATGTGTCCACCTACTCGTTGAAGGCGCTGGCGATGGCGGCGCTGCCGCTGATGCGAGCCGGGGGAGCGATCGTCGGGATGGACTTCGACGCAAGCCGGGCTTGGCCCGCCTACGACTGGATGGGCGTCGCCAAGGCCGGCCTCGAATCGTGCGCCCGGTACCTGGCGCGCGACCTCGGGCCGCGCCGGATCCGCGTCAACCTGGTCGCGGCGGGCCCGCTGCGCACCATGGCGGCCAGGAGTATTCCGGGGTTCGACAGGTTCGAAACGGTCTGGCCGGAGCGCGCGCCGCTCGGCTGGGACCTCTCGGATCCCGGGCCCGCCGCCCGGGCCTGCGTGGCGCTGCTCTCCGACTGGTTTCCCGCCACCACGGGCGAGATCGTCCATGCCGACGGCGGTGTGCACGCGGTAGGCGGCTGACAGCGATCAGCATCTACGGGCTCATGTGGTCACCTGTGGCCGGGCTGTTCTCACAGCGTAACGCCACATTCTGTGAATTTTCGTTCACGCTGGGCACGCGGTGCATGGGATGGCATAGGGATATTGATAACAACTTGTGACGTTTTCGCCTCGTCATCGTGGCGAACTCGGTCCTACGCTGCGCCTGAGAACGTGCCGGGCTGGGACTGCTTGTCCTACGCCAACCCTCCTGCGACCCGCAGGCGGCGCTGCACAGCGGTAACTCCAGAAAGGCGGCGAGTTTTGACTCGGCTGCAAAATCGTTGGCTGCGCACGAGAGGTCCTGGGCAGCTGGGACATCCGCGCGCGCCAGGAGAGCGAGGAAAACAGATGAGAGTAGCCAGTCCGGCAACAAAGCTAGCGGTGCTGGCCGCCGCCGGGGCGCTGACCCTGGCCGCTTGTGGCGGCAGCAGCAGTAACTCCTCGTCGCAGCAAGTGGGCCCGTCGGGCGCCTTCGGCACGGTGCCCGCGGCCACTGGCACCGCGCACGCGGGGACGATGACAGTCGCCGAGCCGCCAGGAGCGACCCCCACCTGGATCATGCCGATCACCCCGGGCGCCAACAGCTCGGTGTACACCGCCTACTCGTTCCAGTACGAGATGTGGCGGCCGCTGTACTTCTTCGTCAACGGCGTCGAGCCGGTGGAATCGCCGAGCATGAGCCTGGCAAGCCCCCCCGTGTACAGCAACGGGGACAAGACCGTCACGGTCCACATGAAGGCCTGGAAGTGGTCCGACGGCCAGCCGATCACGTCCAAGGACCTGGAGTTCTGGATCGACGAGATAAAGGCCGCCGTCAAGGAGAGCGCGGCCAACTGGGGCAACTACACGCCGAAGCTGGGCATTCCGGATCAGGTGACCAGCATGTCCACGCCGGACTCGAGCACGCTGGTGATCAACCTGAACTCGGCCGTCAACCCGACCTGGTTCACCGAGGACAGCCTCGGCGGCGCCCAGCCGATGCCGTCGCACGCCTGGGCCAAGGCCTCGGCAAACGGCCCGACGCTGGACTTCACCAACCCGGCCAACGCCAAGAAGATCTACAACTTCCTCGCCGCCCAGTCCAAGTCCGTGACCACCTACGCGACCAACCCGCTATGGCAGGTCGTGGACGGGCCCTTCAAGCTGACGTCGTTCAACAACACGACCGGCGCCTTCACGATGGACGCCGAACACCGGCTACAGCGGCCCGCACGCGGCGAAGGTCTCCAAGGTGGAGGCCGTGCCGTTCACCTCGGACACCGCCGAGTTCAACGCGGTCAAGTCGGGCGCCATCGACGCGGGCTACGTGCCGCTCACCGACCTGCCGCAGATCAACTCGGTCAAGTCTGCCTACAACGTCTTCGGCTACCCCGGCTTCGGGTTCAACTACGTGACCTACAACTTCAAGGACACGACCGGGGACTTCAACAACATCATCAAGCAGCTCTACATCCGGCAGGCGTTCGCGCACCTCGAGGACCAGGAGGGTTACATCAAGGCCTTCTTCCACGGGGCGGGCGCCCAGGCCTACGGGCCGGTGCCGTCGATACCGGCGACCCCGTACACGCCGTCCAACGCGACAAGCAACCCGTTCCCCTTCAGCGTGACCTCGGCGGTCAACCTGCTGAAGGCCCACGGCTGGACGGTGAACGCCGGCGGCACCGACGTCTGCTCGAAGCCAGGGTCAGGCGCCAGCCAGTGCGGCGCCGGCATCCCCGCGGGCACCAAGCTCGCGTTCAACCTGATCTACAACACCTCACCGGCGATCATCGGCCAGCAGATCACCGACCTGGTATCGCAGGCGAAGAAGGCGGGCTTCAACATCACGCTGAAATCCGACAACTTCAACCACATGATCGCGACGTACTACAACGTCGCAAACCCGAAGGGCATCAACCTCTGGGCGATGGAGGACTTCGGCGGCTTCAGCATCTCCAGCTACCCCACCACCAACGGCATCTTCAACACGCCGGGGTCGTTCAACATCGGCTCGTACTCAGACCCCAAGGCCGATTCGCTGATCAAGGCGTCCACGACCAGCAGCAACGGCTCCGCCGTGAAGAACGAGGCTGCCTATCTCACGGAGCAGCAGCCCAGCCTGTTCCAGCCGCTCGTGGACAATGTCGAGGTGTGGAAGAAGACCATGTCGGGGCAGCCAGCCTCGTTCGAGAATCTGACGCAGTACCAGCTCACCCCGGAGTTCTGGTACTTCACCAAGTAGACAGATCCTGGGCCTGGCGGTTGCTGCCAGGCCCAGCTGGGCTGGACGTCCCTGGCCTGCGGTGATACACCGGGGTCAGGGACGTTAGCCCGGGCCAGGCTGGACGTCCCTGGCCTGCGGTGATACACCCGGGTCAGGGACGTTAGCCGGGCGTGGGCGGCCGACCGCGTCGCGAGAAGGGTGGCCGAGAGTGGTCTGGTATGTGCTCCGGAGGTTCGGGACGTCGATCGTGGTCGTGATCGGGGTGTCGATCTTTATATTCTTCTTGCTCCACGCGGTCTACCCGTCGCCCGCCATCGACGTGCTCGGCCCCAAGGCCAGCCCGCAGGCGATAGCGTCCTGGAACCAGCAGCACGGCTTCGATGACCCGTTGATCGTGCAGTACCTGCACTACATGAACAACCTGCTGCACGGCAACATGGGCTTCTCCTACAAGACCAACCAGTCTGTCGCCGCCCTGTTTGGCGAGGTGTGGATGCGCAGCGCCTACCTGTCCGGGATCGCGCTGCTCTTCGCCGTGGTGATCGCCTTGCCGCTGGGCATCTTCCAGGCGGCCAGGCGCAACACCACCGGTGACAACGTGCTCACCAGCCTCGCCTTCGTCACCTACGCGATGCCGGTGTTCCTGCTCGGGCTCATCCTCATCCAGGTGTTCGCGCTGACGTTCCCGATCTTCAACTTCGAGGCCAGCCAGTCGTTGTCGATCTGGGCGGTCATGGGCGACTGGCACTCGATGACCCTGCCGATCGCCACGCTGACCCTCATCAGCGTGGCCGGCTTCTCCCGCTATATGCGATCGAGCGCGATGGACACGCTGGCCCAGGACTACATAAAGGCGGCGCGGGCGAAGGGCCTGCCGGAGCGGCTTGTGCTCACCCGCCATCTGGTGCGCAACGCGAGCCTGCCCATGGTGACGCTGATCGGGCTCTCCATCCCGCTGCTGCTGGTCGGCAACCTGATCGTCGAGACCCTGTTCAACTACCGGGGACTTGGCCTACTGTTCTACAACAGCCTCCAGAACGTCGATTACAACGTACTGCTTGCCTACACCCTGCTCGGCGCGGTGCTCACGGTCGCGGGCAACCTGGTCGCCGACATCGCGCTGACCGTGGCGGACCCGCGCATCCGGCTGACCTGAGACATCTGGAGACACCGTGTCGAACATCGCCTCGTCGCTGTCGCCGCTCGACGTCACCCGTGCCCCCGAGGGCGGTGAGATCGGCCCGGTCCAAAGCGGATGGCGACTGGCGCTGCGTGAGTTCGTCTCGAACAAGCTGGCCGTGATCGGCCTGGGCATCATCGCCTTTTTCGTGGTGTTCTGCTTCCTCGGGCCGCTGTTCTACCACGGCAACACCATCAGCACCAATCTCGTAGACACCAACCTGCCGCCGGGGGCGGGTCATCCGGTCGGCACCGATGGAGTGGGCTTCGACGAACTGGCCCTGCTGATGAAGGGCGGCCAGGCCGCGCTGGAGGTCGGTTTCATGGCGGCCGTGATCGGGATCACGATCGGCGCGCTGTGTGGCGCCGTGGCCGGGCTCGCCGGCGGGGCTCTTGACTCGGTCCTGATGCGGATCGTCGACGTCTTCCTGTCGATCCCGTTCCTGTTCATCGTGCTGATCGTGGCCGTCAAGTATGGCGCCTCGGTGCTCGGCCTGAGCCTCATCATCGGCGCGTTCACCTGGCTGGTGCCGGCCCGGCTGGTCCGTGGCGAGGTCCTCACGCTGCGCGTGCGGGACTTCGTCTCGGCGGCGCGGACGGCGGGGTCCGGCCAGTGGCGGCTGATCAGACGGCACCTGATCCCGAACGCGCTCGGCGTAATGATGGTCAATGTCACTTTCAACGTCGCCGACGCGATCCTGGCCGTGGCCGCGCTGGGCTTCCTGGGCTTTGGGCTGCATTACCCGACACAGGACTGGGGGGACATGCTGTCCAACGGCACCCAGTACATCCAGGACGGATTCTGGTGGCTGGTGTACCCCGTGGGAGCGTGCATCGTGCTGGTGGTGATGGCCTGCAACCTCGTGGGCGACGCGCTACGCGACTCGCTGGACGTGCGGCTGCGCCGCCGGTGAGACGCAACGCCATGACGCCCCGCCCGCGTAGCTGAGGAGCACCCCGGATGGCCCCAGTCCTGGAGATCAACGACCTCTCCACGCATATCCAGCTGACCCGGTCCGTGGTCCAGGCCGTCGGCAACATCAGCCTGAGCATCGATCCGGGTGAGACGCTCGGCCTGGTGGGGGAGTCCGGCTGCGGCAAGTCGATGACGGGCCTTTCCATCATGGGCCTGCTGCCGCCGGGCGGCAGCATCGTCAGCGGGTCGATCCAGCTGGACGGCCGGGAGCTAGTCGGCCTGCCGGATCCCGAGCTCCGCAAGCTGCGCGGTAACGACATAGCGATGATCTTCCAGGATCCACTGACCTCGCTTGACCCCACGAAGTCCATCGGTTACCAGGTCGCCGAGCCGGTGCGGCTGCACCGTGGGGCCAGCAAGGACGAGGCGCTGGAGCGGGCGGCGGAGGTCCTTGGCTTGGTCGGCCTGCCGCGTCCCCGAGAACGCCTCAGCCAGTATCCGCACCAGCTCTCCGGCGGGCTGCGCCAGCGGGTGATGATCGCGATGGCCCTGGCGTGCGAGCCCAAGCTACTGATCGCCGACGAGCCGACCACCGCTCTCGACGTCACGATTCAGGCGCAGATCCTTGACCTGCTCGACGACCTCAAGAGCCGGCTGGGCATGGGCATGCTCCTCATCACCCACGACATGGGGGTGATCGCCGGGCACGCCGACCGGGTCAACGTCATGTACGCGGGCCGGCGGGTGGAAACGGCGGAGACCGGCACGCTGTTCAGGCACATGCACCACCCCTACACACAGGCGCTGCTCGCGTCGATACCACGACTCAGCCAGGACAACACCCAGCGGCTCCTCAACATCACCGGCCTGCCGCCCGACCTGTCCAACCCGCCGGACGGCTGCCGCTTCGCCCCCCGGTGCAGCCGGGCCACCGACAAGTGCCGGGCCGACGAGCCGTCGCTAACCGGGGAGACGCTGGACCATTTGTTCGCCTGCTGGCATCCGGTGGACGGGCCGCTCAGCATCGCGAAAGGCAATGGCCACGCGGCTCCTGGGCTGGCAATGGCCGCCCGCCCGGAGCAAGCCGTCGAGCCCGCGCCGGCCGGGGGGAGGGCGGAAGCTGTGCCCGAGGGCGAGCCGCTGCTCCAGGTGAAGGGCCTGGTCAAGGAGTTCCCGATCACCCACGGGATCATGCAGCGCAAGGTGGGCGTGGTTCACGCCGTGTCGGGCGTGTCGTTCACCGTCAATGCGGGAGAGACGTTCGGTCTGGTGGGCGAGTCTGGCTGCGGGAAGACAACGATCGGCAAGCTGATCGTGGCGCTCGAGTCGCCCAACGACGGGACGGTGAATCTCGCTGGCCGGAATGTGTCCTCGCTGCGCGGGGGGGACCTGCGCAGATACCGCCGGGACCTGCAAATGATGTTCCAGGACCCCTACTCGTCGCTTGACCCGAGAATGCGGGTGGGCTCGATCATTCGCGAGCCGCTGGCGATCCAGCGCCTTGGCAGCAGCAAGGAGCAGCAGGACCGCGTGTTCGAGCTGCTCAGCGAGGTGGGCCTGCCCCGGAACGCGGTGGAGCGGTACCCGCACGAGTTCTCCGGCGGCCAGCGCCAGCGGATCGGGCTGGCCAGGGCCCTGACCCTCAACCCGAAGGTCATCGTGGCCGACGAGCCGGTCAGCGCGCTTGACGTGTCCATCCGCGCGCAGGTCCTGAACCTCATGAAGCGCCTGCAAGCCGATCACGGCCTCACCTACGTGGTGATCTCGCACGACCTCGCCGTGGTGAAGTACATGGCCGACCGCATCGGTGTCATGTACCTCGGCAAGATGGTGGAACTCGGCTCCGGGGAGGACATCTACGCCCGGCCCGCTCACCCCTACACCGCGGGCCTGCTCGCCGCCATTCCCGTGCCTGAGCCGGAAATCGCCCGGGCGCGGGCCAAGGCGGGGGTGCGCGGCGAGCTTCCCAGCGCGGTGAACCCCCCGTCGGGCTGCCGGTTCCGGACCCGGTGCCCGTTCGCCCAGGACAGGTGCGCGGAGGAGGAGCCACAGCTGCGTGTCTTCGGGCTCGGCCATGTCGCCGCCTGTCACTTCCCGTTGACCAGCCCCGATGCCAGGGACACGGCTACCACCACCGCCGCCGCCGTCGCCGCCAGCGCCGGTGACGGCGGGCGGATGGAAGCGAGCTGAGCCGGGCTGTCGCAGGCATGCCGTAGGAGGGCCCGCGGGAAGCGCCCCCCTTCCCGTGGACTGACTGCTCCCCTGCGCGCCGGCCGACTGAAGCCGGGCCGCTGCAAGCCTTCGCGCGAGCATCCCGGCGAGCGGCCGCCAGGGTTCCGGCGAGAGTTTTCGCCGCGGATACGTAATGGACGACGCAAAAGGACAAGCCGCACAAGCAGCCAGCGGCCAGACCGTCACGCCCCGGAACCGGCCACGAACACCATCGGCAGATTGCCACCCTGAAATGACCACTGAATTTACGCGGTGGATCGAGGCAGTAAGTACATGAAAACGGCTTGTCCGGCATGAGTGCCTTCTGGGAGCGGACCCAGTCGATGGCGTGGTCGGCCAGGTCCTCGGTCAGGTGGCAGCCCTGCTCTGGGGTAGTGGGCGGCTCGACCGGATTCAGCCGCTCGTACAGAGCCGGATACCACTGGTTGTTCTCGCCGCCGATGAACCCGTAAAGTACTCGAACCCCCCGCCGCCAAAGGGCCACATGTCGAACGGCCCCATCGGGGAGGGCTGCCACACCGGCACCTCATGGCATTTGCCGAACTGGCCAGTGAAGTAACCGTTCAGCTTCAGCGTCAGCGCCAGTGGCGCTGTGTTGTTCGAGGTCTGCGAATTCTGGCCGGGCGCCGAGGTCGCGGTCTCGGTGATGCTGCCCATGGCCACCGAATGATGGTTGCGGCCAGCACAGTGGTAGCTGAGCATGCGCCAACTTTCACCGGCGAGCGTGCTTACCGGGCTAGCGCAGGTTCTTCCGGTGCCCCGCGGGCTGCTCAGTCAGCTGGCGGCAGGTCCTCGACTTGCTTCTTGGTAATGCTGAGCCGGATTCCGTCGTCGACCTGTGTTACGGCACTGATCGGGATGGCGACTTCCTTGCGGCCCCAAAGGTGCCCCTCCTGGAGCAGCACGTGGGTCACATGATGGTCGCCCGGGTCGACGATAAAGCCCTGCACCTGCCCGATCGCACCATCGAGAGCATGGACATGCTCACCGGGCCGCAGATCGGTCTCGCCCAGAGGGACAACGTCTTCGACGACGGTGCGCGCCCGGTGTCCCAGGCCCATGCCGATTCCCATTCCGGAGGAAGAACCGCCGACACCCATGCCGCCGGTACCGCCGTAGCCATGGACCGCCTCTGCCTGGCCGTACCCACCGCCGTATCCGGCACCTTCCGCCAGATCGGTTTCCTCGGCGCGATCGAGCCGGCCGAATTCGGCGAGAGTGCAGCGCAGCGTGATTTCACCGGCCGCGGTGTCGACTAGGCCGAGGGGAACAAGCCTGCCGGGCTCTCGCCGGTGCTTGGGCTCGATGACCAGATGAGTGACCGCGCGGGCGGCCGGGTCGATGATCATGCGGCTCACCTCGCCGCAGAAACCATCCGAGCAGCTTGCCCTGGATCCGATCTTGAACTCCGCTGCTGCCATCGCTGCCGTTCCCTTCCGGGCTCGCGGGCCGCCGGCTCGTGAGTGCGAGCGCGATTCGATCGCACTCGCAGGCAACTTCGCGGTCAGCCGTTTCGAACTTGCGCTTACCCGAGCGTAGCCGCACCGTCCATCGACAGCTACGTGCCCGATACGCCGATCTTGCTGACTTACGGGCGGAGTACGGATCAGGCTCGGCACAGGTCCCAGTTCTGAGCATCTCCCGAAGAATCCCTGGCGTGCTCGTGCGATGGGTCTGGCCGTCCGGGCACTAGCTAGGAAGTCCCGGCTGCCGCAGGATCAGCACGATCGAAAGAATCAGCAGCACGGAGCCGAACGTGACCAGGGCGTAGCGGATACTGTGCAGCTTGAGCGAGCTGCCGATGCCAACAAGGAACAGCACGGCAGCGAGGAAATACCGTGATCCGGACATAGTTGTCGCCGACGAGTCCCGCCTGGTTGCCTGCCTGGAATTTCGCAGTGGCTGCGTTGTCGAGCGCATTGGCTTCGTCTGGGCCGGCAGCTTGTACTGAGGCATGTAGGTCGGGGCTGGCGGGGCATTCGGATTGTGCTGCGGGTCGGTTGCCAGCCAGGCGTTAAAGGCGACCCGGAACTGGGGCCGGAACCGGCGCACCGCGATTGCCTCATCTCTGCGGGCTGTTCAGAGTGAACGCGATGAACCAGGCGTTGAAGGTCGAGGCATCGAAATTGCGCTGCGAGAGGGCAGTGAGGTCGTCCCGGGTGGCCAGTGCACGCAGCGTGGAAGACTTGCAATCTCGACGCGCGATGCCGTTCCCCAGCGTGCAGCTGAATAGCCCGCCCAGGCAGCCGTGACCAGCGCCAGCAGCAGCGCCTCGATCCGGTTGCGCCATTCGGCGATGATTTCCGCAGGATTGATGGCATCCGCTGGCGCTGGCCTTTGGCGGACGGGAGGAGCACGGCGATGCCGCGGCAGGCCTGGGCGGCGGTGAAGGGCTTGCCGGTGAATCCCTTATCTACGAGCAGGTCGCGTGGCGGCTGCAGGCACGACCGCGGAGGCCACGTGCCGGAAGGGACGGCCACTCGGTCGCCGTGCATGAGGACCAGCAACTCGCGGAGGTCGCCACGGGGACTGGACAGGCAAGCCGCTCCGCCGGCTGGCCAAGGACCCGATGTGGCGGATGGCTGCAGACGTCGCGCTGACCGTGGCCGATCCGCGCATCCGGCTCGCCTGAGGCAACCTTGTGCGTCCGGCGCATGCGGCCGATACTTCGGTTATGCGAAGGCAGCAGGGCCGGGCCGGCCTACCCCCGCTGCGCGCCTCCGACGCCGAGCGCGAGCAGGTCGTCGGCGAGCTGCGGGAACGCTTCGCCGAGGGCCGGCTGAGCCAGGACAGCTTCGTGCACAGGATGGACGCCGCGCTGCGCGCCAGGCAGCGCGACGAGCTCGCGGCCCTGCTGGCGGACCTGCCCGTCCCGCGCCGGATGACCAGCGCCATCAGCGGCGTCCTGCGCGGGGCCGTGGCGCGCTGGCAGGCATCGGCGCACCGCGCCGCCGGGAGATGGCAGGATGCCGGCCGCCCGGCGGCGGGCCGGCCGCCGCTGCTTTTCCCGGCCGGCCGCGAGCACTGGTTCACCATCGGCCGGGACGACGGCTGTGACCTGGTCCTCGCCGATGCCACGGTGTCCCGCTGCCACGCGCGGCTTGAGCGCGATGGCAGCAACTGGGTGCTGCAGGATCTGGGGTCGATGAACGGCACCAGGCTCAACGGCTGGCTAGTGCGCGGCGCGGTCCCGGTGCGAGCCGGTGACCAGGTCAGTTTCGGCGAGGCCAGCTTCGTGCTGGCCGGCGGCCGGTAGCCCGGTCGCGCCGTGACCGCGGCGGGCCGGCCGCCGCCGGCGGCATTACGGCCGGCCGCGGGGGCGGCCTTCTGCGGCGGTTCTTGGCAGCCCTTAGAGTCATGGGGGTGACCTTGGTTCTGCTGGTGCGGCACGGCCTGACGGCGACGACCGGAACGGTGCTCACGGGCCGGACGCCGGGTATCTCGCTGGATGACCGCGGCCGCGGTCAGGCGGCCGTGCTGGCCGCCAGGCTTGCCGCCGTCCCGCTGGACGCGATCATCACGAGCCCGCTGGAGCGTTGCCGGGAGACCGCCGAGGCGCTCGCCGCGGCGCGTGACGGCTCACCGGCCGCGGTGACCGACGATGAGCGGCTGAGCGAGTGCAAGTACGGCGACTGGACGAACAAGCCCCTGAAGGTGCTGGCCAAGGACCCGCTGTGGCGCGTCGTGCAGGCGCACGCGAGCGCGGTCAGGTTCCCTGGCCCGGACGGAGAGTCGATGCTGGACATGCAGCACCGGGCCGTCAGCGCCGTGCGCGACTGGAACTGCCAGCTCGGCCGGGACGCCGCCTATGTCATCTGCTCGCACGGCGATGTGATCAAGGCCGTGATCGCCGATAGCCTTGGCATGCACCTCGACCTGTGCCAGCGGATCCAGGTGGACCCCTGCTCGCTGAGCGTGATCCGCTACACCCCGCTGCGCCCGTTCCTGATCCGGATGAACGACTCAGGCGGGGGAACCGCCGATCTCGCCCGTCGCGGTTCCGCTGGCCGGACGTCAGCCGGGCAGCCGCAGGCGGCAGGCGGCGAGGGCGACGCAACGGTCGGCGGCGGGGCGGGAGGATAGGGGTCATGCCGGTCTATTCATACGATCCGCCGGACAGGTTCGTGGCCGGGACGGTCGGCCAGCCTGGCGAGCGTACCTTCTACCTGCAGGCCACCGCCGGCGCCAGGATAACCAGCGTCGCGCTGGAAAAGGTCCAGGTCAGCCTGCTTGCCGAGCGCCTGGACGAACTGCTCGACGAGGTACTGCGGCGCAGCGGCGGCGAGTCGCCCGGGCCAGCCGCCGCGCCCGACCTCGCCGACGATGGCCCGCTTGACCTGCCGCTGCTAGAGGACTTCCGGGTCGGCGCCATCGCGCTGGCCTGGGACCGCGACGACGAGCGGGTGGTCATCGAGGCGCAGGAGGACTCGGAGTCACCGGTCGAGCCGCTGGCCGATGAGGTGCCGGAAGACGGGCCGGCCATACTGCGGGTGCGGATCACGGCCGCGATGGCGCGGGCCTTCTCCCGGCGGGCGAGTCAGATCGTCAGTCAGGGCCGGCCGCCGTGCCCGCTCTGCGGGCTGCCGCTCGACTCGGACGGGCATATCTGCCCGCGGCAGAACGGCCACCGGACCGGCCATGCCTGACCGGCCGCCCGCCCGGCGCGGCGGGCGCGGCCAGCGGCCCCGGCCGCCGGAGCCGCCGGACGACGCTGAGGCTGCGGCTCTGGAACTGCTCAGCGAAGGCACCATCGAGGTGGAGGGCCGGCTCGTCGTGGCCACTAACGCGACGCTGTACTGCACGGTCCGCCGGGACGGCCGGTCGGCCGCCTGCGTGTACAAGCCGGTGGCCGGCGAGCGGCCGCTGTGGGATTTCGCCGCCGGGTCGCTGGCCGGCCGTGAGGTGGCGGCCTACCGGGTGTCCAGTGCGGCCGGCCTGCGGATCGTGCCGCCGACAGTGTTCCGCGACGGCCCGTTCGGCCCCGGCATGTGCCAGCTGTGGATCGACACCGACGAATCCGTTGACATCATCGCGCTGTCTCGCCGGACGGACCACGCGGGACTGCGGGACATGGCAGTCCTCGACGCGGTAGTCAACAACGCCGATCGCAAGATCGGTCACCTGCTGCCGGCCCCGGACGGGCATCTATTCGGCTGCGATCACGGCGTCTGCTTCGGCGAGGAGTACAAGCTGCGCACCGTGCTGTGGCAGTGGCGCGGCAAGAGCCTGCCCAGGCGGGCGGTGGAGGCGCTGCAGCGGCTGCAGCGGTGCTTCGAGACCGGGGACCTCACCGCTGAGTTGCTGACCTCGCTTACCCTCGGTGAGGTAGACGCCACCCGCCAGCGGCTTGAGCTGCTGCTCAAGCACCGCGTGCACCCGTATCCACCGGAAGACTGGCCAGCCGTGCCCTGGCCGCCCGTCTAGGAGCCGGGCGGGCGGGCACTGGCTGCGCCCTCAGGATCAGCCCCGCAGGCGGAACTGACAGCCGGCCCGGCAACAGGCCGGATCAGCGGCCGCCATGCTCGCCGCGGTTGCCCCGGCGGCGCAGGTACCGCTCGAACTCCCTGGCGATGGCGTCGCCGCTCGCCTCCGGCAGGTCCGTCGCGTCCTTTGCTTCCTCCAGCGTCTTGACGTACTCGGCAACCTCCGAGTCCTGCTCGGCAAGCTCGTCTACGCCGCGTTCCCAGGCTCGCGCCTCGTCTGGCAGGTCAGCCAGCGGCAGGGTGATGTCGAGTATGTCCTCGACCCCGCGGAGCAGCGCCAGCGTTGCCTTCGGGCTGGGCGGCTGCGCCACGTAATGCGGCACCGCGGCCCACAGCGAGACCGACGGTATACCCGCCGTCGCGCAGGCATGCTGCAGCACGCCGACGATGCCCGTCGGCCCCTTATAGTCCACCGGCTCGACGTGCAGCTCGGCCGCGAGCTTGGCATCGGAGGCGGCCGCGGTCACCGGCACGGGACGGGTATGCGGGGAATCCGCGAGCAGCGCGCCGAGCAGGATCACTAGCTCCACGCCGAGGTCGGTGAACGAGCTGACCAGCTCATCGCTGAAAGCGCGCCAGCGCATGTTGGGCTCGATCCCGTGCACCAGCACCAGATCGCGGCCGGCGCCCTCCGGGCTGGCCAGCGACAGGCGGGTGGTGGGCCAGACCAGCCGGTCCGTCCGGCCGTCGGAGACCTCCATTACCGGACGGGTTACCTGGAAGTCGTAGAAGTCCTCCGGATCGATGGCGCCGATGGGGCTGGCCTGCCAGGCGATACCCAGGTGATTGACCACTCCGCTCGCTGCCTCGCCAGCATCATTCCAGCCCTCGAACGCGGCGATCAGGGCTGGCGAGGTGAGCTTGGCTGGCGAGTCGGGCCCGGCTGGCGAGGTGAGCTTGCCGATGCCGTCGAACTCGATCTCCCACCCCCTTCCCCGGGTCCTCCCGGTCGTGTCCGGGTTTCCCCGTTGCGGCGCCAGGATTCCCGGCGTCGCGCGCAGTTTCCTGGTCCAGATTACGTGCTCAACCATGATCACCATGTCACGGCCTGCCATCCGCGCCGGCCGGTACCGGGGAGCGGCCGGTAGAATGACGGCCTCATGAGCTCATTGAGTCAGCAGCCCGGTTCGGGGAGCGCGGCCGACGTGCCGCCCCCCAGCGGAGCCGGCGGCCCGGCAGCCTTGCGCTCGGCGCTCGGCGAGCGGGTCGTCATCGCTGACGGCGCGATGGGATCCATGCTGCAGGGCAGTGCGGTCACGATCGACGACTTTGCCGGGCACGAGGGCTGCAACGAGGTCCTGAATGTCACCCGCCCGGACATCGTCCGGGCCATCCATGACGGCTACCTGGACGCCGGGGTCGACTGCATCAGCACCAACACATTCGGCGCGAACCTCGGCAATCTCGGCGAGTACGGGATCTCCGGCCGGATCGAGGAACTCGCTGAGAGCGGCGCGCGGCTGGCCAGGCAGGCGGCCGACGACGCCGCCAGCACCGGCCGGCCGCGCTGGGTGCTCGGCTCGATGGGCCCCGGCACGAAGCTGCCGACGCTCGGCCACGTCTCGTTCGCGCAGCTCCGCGACACCTATCAGCTCAACGCCGCCGCCCTGCTGCGCGGCGGTGCCGACGCGCTGATCGTCGAGACCTGCCAGGACCTGCTGCAGGCAAAGGCAGCGATCATCGGCGCCCGCCGGGCGATCGCGGCCGCGGGCCCGGATGTGCTGCTGATCGCCCAGGTCACCATCGAGACGACCGGCGCGATGCTGCTCGGCACCGAGATCGGCGCGGCGCTCACCGCGCTCGAGCCGCTCGGCATCGACATGATCGGGCTTAACTGCGCGACCGGGCCCGGCGAGATGAGCGAGCACCTGCGCTACCTGGCCGCGCACTCGCGGGTGCCGCTGTCCTGCATGCCGAATGCCGGGCTGCCCCAGCTCACCGCCGATGGCGCGTACTACCCGGTGACCCCCGATGAACTCGCCGACGCGCACGAAGTGTTCGCCGCCGAGTTCGGGCTCGCGCTGGCGGGCGGCTGCTGCGGGACCACGCCCGGGCACCTGGCCGCCGTCGTCGCCCGGCTGCGGGACCGGCCGCTGGCCAGGCGCCGGCCGCGGCCCGAGGCCGGCGTCGCCTCGCTCTACCAGCACGTGCCGTTCCAGCAGGACACCGCCTTCCTGGCGATCGGCGAGCGGACCAACGCGAACGGGTCCAGGGCCTTCCGCGATGCGATGATCGCCGGCCGCTACGACGACTGCGTGGAGATCGCCCGGGCGCAGACCAGGGACGGCGCGCACCTGCTGGACGTGAACGTCGACTACGTCGGCAGGGACGGTGCCGACGATATGCGCCAGATCGTCGGCCGGCTGGCCACCGCGGCCACGCTGCCGCTGATGCTCGACTCCACTGAGCCGGAGGTGATCGAGGCCGGCCTGGAGCTGCTCGGCGGCCGCGCGGTGGTCAACTCGGTCAACTACGAGGACGGCGACGGCCCGGGCTCGCGGCTCGCCCGGATGATGCCGCTGGTGCGCGAGCACGGCGCCGCCGTGGTCGCGCTCACCATCGACGAACACGGCCAGGCCCGCACCGCGGCGTGGAAGCTGGCCGTGGCGACCCGGCTGATCGAGGACCTGACCGGCAACTGGGGCATCCGGCTGTCTGACATCATCGTGGACTGCCTGACCTTCCCGGTATCCACCGGCCAGGAGGAGACCAGGCGGGACGCGATCGAGACGATCGAGGCGATCCGGCAGCTCAAGCGCCGCTACCCGGAAGTGCAGACCACGCTGGGCGTCTCCAACGTGTCGTTCGGCCTGAACCCGGCCGCGCGCGCGGTGCTGAACTCCGTTTTCCTCGCCGAGTGCATCCGGGCGGGCCTCGACTCGGCGATCGTGCATGCCTCCCGGATCATGCCGATAGCCCGGATACCCGAGGATCAGCTGCAGGCGGCGCTCGACCTCGTCTATGACCGGCGCAGCGAGGGATATGACCCGCTGACCCGGCTGCTTGAGCTCTTCGAGGGCGTCGGCATCGCCGAGGTCAAGGCGTCCAGGGCGGCTGAGCTGGCCGGGCTCCCGCTCTGGGAGCGGCTGAAGCGGCGGATCATCGACGGTGAGCGGATCGGGCTGGAGCCGGACCTTGATGCGGCGCTGGCCCGCAGGCCCGCCCTGGAAATCGTCAACGACGTGCTGCTTGACGGCATGAAGACCGTCGGTGACCTGTTCGGCTCCGGCCAGATGCAGCTGCCGTTCGTGCTGCAGTCCGCCGAGGTGATGAAGGCTGCCGTCGGGTACCTGGAGCCGCACATGGAGCGCTCGGGGGATGCCGGAAAGGGCCGGATCGTGCTGGCCACCGTCAAGGGTGACGTGCACGACATCGGCAAGAACCTGGTCGACATCATCTTGTCCAACAACGGCTACGACGTCGTCAATATCGGCATCAAGCAGCCCATCTCCGCCATCCTGGACGCCGCCACCGAGCAGGACGCCGACGTCATCGGGATGTCCGGCCTGCTGGTGAAATCGACCGTCGTGATGCGGGACAACCTGGCCGAGCTGAACTCGCGGAAGCTGGCCAGCCGGTGGCCGGTGCTGCTCGGTGGCGCCGCGCTGACCCGCGCCTATGTCGAGCAGGACCTGGCCGGCCTCTTCGACGGCGAGGTCAGGTATGCCCGCGATGCCTTCGAGGGCCTGCGCCTGATGGATGCCTTCATGGCAGTCAAGCGCGGCGACTCAGGTGCGCAGCTGCCCGCTTTGCGCGAGCGGCGCGTCCGCCGGGCCGCCCCGTCCCGCCAGGCGGGCGCCGACGCCGGGGAAGCGGGGGTGGCGGCCGATATCCGTTCTGATGTATCGGCCACTGTCCCGGTACCGGAGCCGCCGTTCTGGGGCAGCCGGGTGGTCAAGGGCATCCCGCTCGCCGACTACGGGGCTTTCCTGGACGAGCGGGCGCTGTTCCTCGGCCAGTGGGGGCTCAAGCCGGCCCGCGGCCGCGAGGGGCCATCGCATCAGGAGCTGGCCGAGACCGAGGGCCGGCCGCGGCTGCGGATGTGGCTGGAACGGGCGCAGACCGACGGCCTGCTGCAGGCCGCCGTCGTGCAGGGCTACTTTCCCTGCGTCAGCGAGGGCAACGAGCTGGTGGTGCTCGACGACAGCGGTGCCGAGCGGGAGCGGTTCCGGTTCCCGCGCCAGCGCCGGGACCGCCGTCTGTGCCTGGCTGACTTCTTCCGGCCCAGGGAGTCCGGCGAGACCGACGTGGTGGCCTTCCAGCTGGTCACGGTCGGGTCGCGGATCAGCGAGGCCACGGCCGAGCTGTTCGCCAAGAATGCCTACCGCGACTACCTGGAGCTGCACGGGCTGTCGGTGCAGCTGGCCGAGGCGCTGGCGGAGTACTGGCATGCCCGGGTACGCGGCGCGCTCGGGCTCGGCGGCGCCGATCCCGCTGACCTCGACGGCATACTCAAGGTCGGCTACCAGGGCTGCCGCTACTCGTTCGGCTATCCCGCCTGCCCGGACCTGGAGGACAGGGCGAAGGTCATGCGGCTGCTGGAGCCCGGCAGGATCGGAGTGACGCTATCCGAGGAATTCCAGCTGGCGCCGGAGCAGTCGACCGATGCGGTGATCACGCACCATCCGGAAGCCAAGTACTTCAGCACCTGATTCCGCTGGCCGCCGGCCGGTAGGGTCCTTGCTCATGCCGCTCATCGCACCCGCGCGCTCCGGCCGGAGGACGCTGCAGGCAATCCTCTTCGACATGGACGGGCTGCTCATCGACTCCGAGCCGCTGTGGTTCGAGGTCGAGAGCGAGGTCATGGCCCACCTGGGCGGCCAGTGGGACCCCGCCGACCAGCGCGCGCTTGTCGGCGGCTCGCTGGACCGGACCGTGGATTACCTGCTCAGCCGGGCCACCCGGGCCGTGCCGCGCGATGAGGTCGGGCGCTGGCTGGTGGATGGCATGACGGCGCTGCTGCGCGAGCGCGGCGTGCCGGTGCTGCCGGGAGCCCGCGAGCTGCTGGCCGAGGTGACCGACGCCGGGATGCGCAGTGCCCTGGTCACGTCGTCTGAGCGGCAGATCATGGAGGCGGCGATTCCGAAGATCGGGATGAATTTCGGCGCCACCGTCTGCGCCGAGGACGTCCGGCACGCCAAGCCGTCCGCCGAGCCGTACCTGCGGGCAGCGGAACTGCTCGGCGCGGCGCCGGAGTGCTGCGTTGCCCTGGAGGACTCGCCCAACGGCGTCGCGGCCGCGGAAGCTGCGGGCTGCATGGTCATCGCGGTGCCCAGCCTGATCCCGATTCCCACCCGGCCCGGCCGGGTCGTCGCCTCCTCGCTGAGCCAGCTCAGCCTCGCCGTGCTGCGCGGCATGATGGGCGGCGGGTAGCGCGCGCCCGGGCGGTGCGCGGGACTGGCCGGGGGGCGGCACGGATGTGCGACGATGAAGGGGACGTACACCTTTGGCCGTGCCGCCGGGCGCGGCCCTGAGGGGAGGCTCGGCAGATGTCGGCCTTTGACTTCCTGATCTGCGGTGGCCTGACCGCGGCCGGGCTGGTGTTGTCTTACTTCCGGTTCCGCCGCCGCGGCGCGCGGTCCGGGATCCGGTTCGCCGCGTGGTCCCTGCTGCCGCTGGCCGCCTACCTCACCGGCACGGTCACGCTGATTACCCGGATCAGCTCGGCGGTGGCGGGATTTGGCGGCTCCTTCGTGTTCTCGACCAAAACCTGGGCCGGCGTCCTGCTGGCCGGCCTCGCCGCGGCGTTGCTGGTGACCTCGGGCGGGATTCCGCTGCCCGGGCGCCGCAAGGGCAGGAAAGCCCGGGCGGTGAAGGCAGCCGAGCCGGGTGTGGCCGGCCCCGCGGCGGCGGGCGGCCGGGCGCAGGTCGGTGCCGGATCGGGAAAGGTCGCGAAGCGGGACAAGCGCGGTGCCCCGGCCGCGCTGGACGACGACCTCGGGGACGTCGAGGAGATCCTGCGCCGCCGCGGCATCAAGTAGCGGCCTGGGCTCAGGCGTTCTCCCGCACGAACACGCGCCCGGCCAGCCACCCCGGCCAGCGGCGCGCCCAGCCCGAACGCGGGTCGGGCCGGCGGGTCAGCGGGTCAGGCCAGTGCGTCGGGCCGGGCCGGCGCGGTCAGGCCAGTGCGTCGGGCTGGCGGGCCGGGCCGGCGCGGTCAGGCCAGCGGATCAGCAACGTCCACGGCCTCCGGCAGGCCGGCTGGCCCGAGACCGGCCGCGGGATCAGGCAGCGGCGGCGGCGTACCGCCGAAGGCAGGGCAGATCGCCTTGTGGGCGCACCAGTCACAGAGCCTGCTCGGCCGCGGCCGCCAGTCGCCCGCGTCCCTGGCCCGCTCGATCGCCCGCCACAGCGCGTTGACCTTGCGCTCCGTCGCGAGCAGGTCAGCCTCGTCGGGCTCATACCGGACGATCTCGCCGCTGCCGAGGTACATGAGCTGCAGCAGCCTGGGCACAGTGCCCTGACTCCGCCACAGCACGAGCGCGTAGAACCTCATCTGGAACAGCGCACGCGCCTCGAACTCCTCGCGCGGCGCGTTGCCGGTCTTGTAGTCGACGATCCTGATCTCGCCGCCGGGCGCGACGTCGAGCCGGTCGATATAGCCGCGCAGCAGCAGGCCGGACTCCAGCACAGCCTCGCAGTGCAGCTCCCGGTGGGCAGGCTCCAGCCGGCGCGGATCCTCCAGGGTGAAGTAGCGATCCAGCATTCCCGCGGCCTCGGCCAGCCAGACGTCCCGCTGCTCGTCAGCGTCGAAGAGCCCGGCGAGTTCCGGCTCAGCCTCGGTCAGCCGCTCCCACTCCGGCTCGAGCAGTGAGCGGGCCGCAGCCGGGGTCCGGCCCGCCGCCGGGTGGTCGAACAGCCGCTCCAGCACCGCGTGCACGAGCGTGCCGCGCGCCGCGGCCGGGCTCGGCGGCTCCGGCAGCCGGTCCAGCACCCGGAACCGGTAGAGCAGCGGGCAGCTGAGGAAATCGCCGGCCCGCGACGGTGACAGCGACCTTCGCCGGATGGCGTCCTGCTCAGCCGCCTCGTCTGCCTGCGGGCCTGGAGCCGCCAGGTCCGGAGCGGCCGCCCCGTCCGGAGCCGCCGGGCCGTCCGGAGCCGCCGGGCCGTCCGGAACAGCCGCACCTTCCGGATCCGCCGCACCTTCCGGAACAGCCGCCCCGCCCGGAACAGCCGCCCCGCCCGGGCCCGCCGCACCGTCCGGAGCCGCCGGGCCGGGCTGAGTCACCGCTATTAGTTCGCCCACCCAACGGAGACTAGGGGACCGTGCCGACAGTCGCCGGTCTTTGCGCGGTCTGCACCGGGTCCGCGCGACCATGGCGCGGCCACGCGGCACGCGCAGCATGCCGCGCCGGAATTCACTGCGCAGCGCGCGCCGCGCTGCACCGCGCAGCACGTAGCATCAAGGCTGTGACAGGCATGAGTCCGGACGGCCAGGACCCGCAGGACCAGCCGGCCGGTGCCGCGCCCCCCGCCAGGCCGCCGCGGCCGGATCCCGGGCCGGGGATAGTCATTGGCCGGCCGCTGGGCATCCCGGTGTATGTCTCGCCGTACTGGTTCCTGATCGCCGCCCTGATCGTGATCTTCTACGCGGGCCTGCTCAACGGAGCGGTGGACGGCTCCGTCACCCGCTACCTGGTCGCCACCGCGTTCGTGGTGCTGCTCTACCTGTCCGTCCTGATTCACGAGCTGAGCCACTGCATCGTGGCGCGGGCCTTCAGCCTGCCGGTACGGCGCATCCTGCTGTATCCGCTTGGTGGCCTGTCGGAAATCGAGGAAGAGCCGCAGACCCCGGCCAGGGCGTTCCTGGTCTCCGGGGCCGGGCCGCTGCTCTCGCTGGTGCTCGCCGCCATCGGCTACGGCATCATCGTCGCGTTCGGCCCTGGCGGCATTCCGCGGATCCTGATCGACCAGCTGATCCTGGCGAACATCGTGGTCGGGATCCTCAACCTGCTGCCGGGCCTGCCGCTGGACGGCGGCTGGATGCTGCGCGCGGCGGTGTGGAAACTGACCGGCAAGCCGGGCACCGGCACGATCGTGGCGGCCTGGGCGGGCCGCGGCCTGGCCGTGGCGCTGATCGCCGTGCCGCTCGCTTTCATCTTCAGGAACGGCGGCGGCAGCGGGGCCGACACGGTGAACATCCTCTGGCTGGGCGCAATCGCCGCGTTCATGTGGGTGGGCGCCGGCCAGTCCATCCGCGCCACCCGGGTCCGTGAGCGGCTGCCAGGGCTGCAGGCACGGCGGCTGGCCCGGCGCGCCATTCCCATTCCGGCGAACCTGCCGCTGGCGGAGGCGATCCGGCGCGCGGACGCCGCGCAGGCCCGGGCGCTGGTCATCGTGGACCACCAGGACACGCCGATCGCGATCGTCAACGAGACCGCCGTGATCGCCACGCCGGAGCAGCGCAGGCCGTGGATCGAGGCGGGCTCGCTGGCCCGGACCCTCGATCCCAGCCTGGTGCTGCCCGCCGACCTGTCCGGGATGGCGCTGATCGACGCGGTGCGGCGGGCGCCCGCCAGCGAGTACCTGCTCATCGAGCCGTCCGGCCAGGTGTTCGGGGTGCTCGCGACCAGCGATCTCGATCACGCCTTCGCCGGGACCTGACGCACCGCCACCCTGGCCGGCACCGCACACCGCTAGCCTGGCGGGCGTGATCCGACCGCGCAGAGGGCCGTTCGTGCCGGGTGAGCAGGTTCAGCTCACCGATCCGAAAGGCCGCAGTCACCTGGTCTCGCTCCAGCCAGGGCGGGCCTTCCATACCCACCAGGGCTCGCTGGCCCACGACGACCTGATCGGCCGCGAGGACGGCAGCGTGGTGACCTCGTCCGGCGGGACGGGTTATGTCGCGCTACGCCCGCTGCTCGCCGATTTCACCCTGTCCATGCGCCGCGGCGCCGCGGTCGTGTACCCCAAGGACGCCGCCCAGATCCTGGCGATGGCCGATATCTTTCCCGGCGCCCGGGTGCTGGAGGCCGGGGCCGGCAGCGGCGCCCTGTCTTGCTGGCTGCTCCGCGCGATCGGCGAGGCCGGCCTGCTGGTTTCCTACGAGCGGCGGCCCGACTTCGCGGAGATCGCTCGCGCCAACGTCGAGCGATACTTCGGCGCGCCGCATCCGGCCTGGCGGCTGGCTGACGGCGAGCTGCCCGCGGACCCGGCAGCGGCGGAGCCGGCCGCGGCGGAACTGGCACCGGGCGAGCGGTTCGACCGGATAGTGCTGGACATGCTCGCGCCGTGGGACTACGCGCAGATGGCTGCCCTGTCGCTCGGCGGCGGCGGCCTGGCGTGCTGCTACGTGGCATCGACAACGCAGCTGTCACGCACCGTGGAGGCGCTGCGGGAGCAGGGCAGCTTCGCCGAGCCTGCCGCGTGGGAGTCCATGGTCCGCGGCTGGCATGTCGACGGGCTGGCCGTCCGCCCGGAGCACCGGATGGTCGGGCACACCGGCTTCCTGGTGACGGCGCGACGGCTGGCGGACGGCGTCACGCCGCCGCCGCGGCGTCGGCGGCCATCGAAGGGAGCCCGCGACGGCGCGGCCCGGCAGGATCCCGGCGGCGGCCCGGGTGACCCGGCGTGATAACAGATTGCGACATGGCCGTGGTCGGATCGTGACGGTAGTTTGCGGAGTCTGAGGCCCGCGCCAGGTTACGAAAGCACACCTGATAGGTAGGGTCTAGGTAAGTCAGCTCAGCTCTCGGAAGGGGTGAGGGGCATGGCCGCCCGTGATGACAGCGCTCGCGCCGGACGATACGACGACGAGGTCAAGGTACTGACGACGCAGATCTCCTTCCTCGAAGAGGAGATCGCGGCACTGCGCCGCAGGCTCGCGGATTCACCTGTGCAGGCGCGGCTGCTCGAGGAACGGCTGCGCGACACGGAGACCAGCCTCGCGAGCGTCACCGGGCAGAACGACCGGCTGGCCGGCACCCTGCGGGAGGCCAGGGACCAGATCGTCGCGCTCAAGGAAGAGGTGGACAGGCTCGCCCAGCCGCCTTCGGGATTCGGCATCTTCCTGTCTAGCTGCGAGGACGGCACCGCGGACGTGTTCACCGGCGGCCGGAAGATGCGGGTGAGCGTCAGCCCGGGGATCGAGCTTGACGAGCTGAAGCCCGGCCAGGAGGTCGTGCTCAACGAGGCACTCAACGTGGTGATCGCCCAGGGCTTCGAGACGATCGGCGAGGTCGTCATGCTCAAGGAGATCCTCGAGGACGGTGACCGGGCGCTGGTCATCTCGCATGCCGACGAGGAGCGGATAGCCAGGCTGGCCGAGCCACTGCGCGACGCCACGCTGCGGGCCGGCGACTCGCTGCTGCTCGAGCCGCGCTCCGGTTACGTCTACGAGCGCATCCCCAAGGCGGAGGTCGAGGAGCTCATCCTCGAGGAAGTGCCGGACATCACCTACTCCGAGATCGGCGGGCTCAGCGGGCAGATCGAGCAGATCAGGGACGCGATCGAGCTGCCCTATCTGCACGCCGACCTGTTCAAGGAGCACCAGCTGCGGCCGCCCAAGGGCGTGCTGCTTTACGGCCCGCCCGGCTGCGGTAAGACGCTGATCGCCAAGGCCGTGGCCAACTCGCTGGCCAAGCAGGTGGCGGCCAGGTCAGCGGCGCTCGCCAGCAAGAACGGTGCGACGAGCGCACCGGGCGCGCAGGTCAAGGAGGGCAAGAGCTTCTTCCTGAACATCAAGGGCCCTGAGCTGCTCAACAAGTACGTCGGCGAGACCGAGCGGCACATCAGGCTGGTCTTCCAGCGGGCCAGGGAGAAGGCCAGCGAGGGCATGCCGGTCATCGTCTTCTTCGACGAGATGGACTCCATCTTCCGCACCCGCGGCTCCGGCGTCTCCAGCGACGTGGAGAACACGATCGTCCCGCAGCTGCTCAGCGAGATCGACGGCGTCGAGGGGCTGGAGAACGTGATCGTGATCGGCGCCTCGAACCGGGAGGACATGATCGATCCGGCGATCCTGCGGCCGGGCCGCCTGGACGTCAAGATCAAGATCGAGCGGCCGGATGCCGAGGCGGCCAGGGACATCTTCTCCAAGTACGTGGTGCGCGACCTGCCCCTGCATCCCGACGACATGGCCGAGCACGGCGGATCAGCCGCGGCGACGGTGGACGAGATGATCCAGCGGGTCGTCGAGCGCATGTACAGCGAGACCGAGGAGAACCGGTTCCTCGAGGTGACCTACGCGAACGGCGACAAGGAGGTCCTGTACTTCAAGGACTTCAACTCCGGCGCGATGATCCAGAACATCGTGGACCGGGCCAAGAAGATGGCGATCAAGGAATTCCTCGAAACCAGGCAGAAGGGCCTGCGGGTGGCCCATCTGCTGACCGCGTGCGTCGATGAGTTCAAGGAGAACGAGGACCTGCCGAACACCACCAACCCGGACGACTGGGCCCGGATTTCCGGCAAGAAGGGCGAGCGGATCGTCTACATCAGGACCCTCGTCTCCGGCAAGCAGGGCACTGAGGCGGGCCGGTCGATTGACACGGTCGCCAACACCGGCCAGTACCTGTAAGCGCGCGCGGCCGCCCGGCCCGGCCGCGCGCCGGTCCCGTGCCCGGGCCGGCCGGCACTAGTCTTTGTTGCATGAGCGTGCGGCGGGTCATGGGCGTGGAGACCGAGTACGGCATTGCCGTGCCCGGCCAGCCGGGCGCGAATGCGATGGTTACCTCGTCCCAGATTGTCAACGCGTACCAGGCGGCGACGTCGGCCCGGGCCAGGCGGGCACGCTGGGACTTCGAGGAGGAGAATCCCCTTCGCGATGCCCGCGGGTTCGACCTGGCCCGCGAGGCGGCGGACTCGGCGCAGCTGACCGACGAGGATCTCGGCCTGGCGAATGTCATCCTCACCAACGGGGCGCGGCTGTACGTGGACCACGCTCACCCGGAGTACTCAGCGCCCGAGTGCACGGACCCGCTATCGGCCGTGACCTGGGACAAGGCCGGCGAGCGCATCATGGCGGAGGCGGCCACGCAGGCGGCGGTACCGGGCAGCGCGCCGATCCAGCTCTACAAGAACAACACCGACAATAAGGGCGTCTCCTACGGCTGCCACGAGAACTACCTGATGAACCGGGCCACGCCGTTCGCCGATATCGTCCGCCATCTCACCCCGTTCTTCGTCTCCCGGCAGGTCGTGTGCGGGGCCGGCCGGGTCGGCCGCGGCGCCGACGGCCGGGACGAGGGCTTCCAGATCAGCCAGCGAGCAGACTTCTTCGAGGTCGAGGTCGGGCTGGAGACCACGCTGAAGCGGCCGATCATCAACACCAGGGACGAGCCGCACGCCGACCCGGAGAAGTACCGCCGGCTGCACGTGATCATCGGTGACGCGAACATGAGCGAGATTTCGAGTTACCTCAAGCTCGGCACTACCGCCCTGGTGCTCGCGATGATCGAGGACCGGTTCTTCGGTGCGGACCTCGGGGTGGAGGCGCCGGTCACCGAGCTCCGGTCGGTCTCGCACGACCCTTCCTGCCGGCACCTGGTGACGCTGCGGGACGGCCGGAAGATGACCGCCGTCCAGCTGCAGATGGAGTACCTGGAGCTGGCCAGGAAATACACCGAGGACCGGTTCGGTGCGGACGTCGATGACATGACGGCCGACGTCCTGGACCGCTGGGAGTCCGTGCTGACCAGGCTGGCCGACGATCCGATGCAAACCGCCAGGGAACTCGACTGGACGGCCAAGCTGGAGATCCTCGAGGGTTACCGGACCAGGGATGGTCTCGGCTGGGATCATCCCCGGCTGCAGCTCGTCGACCTGCAGTATTCCGATGTCCGCGTGGACCGCGGCCTCTACAACCGGCTCGCCGCGATGGGCCGGATGACCCGCCTTGTCCCCGACGAGCAGGTGACCAGGGCCATCGGGTACCCGCCGGAGGACACCAGGGCCTACTTCCGCGGCCGGTGCCTGCGGAAATATCCGGAAGCCGTGGCTGCCGCCTCCTGGGACTCGGTCATCTTCGACATCCCGGGGCGCGAGTCGCTGCAGCGGGTGCCTACGCTGGAGCCGCTGCGCGGAACCCGGGCCCATGTCGGCGACCTGATCGACCGCTGCGAGACGGCGGGCGAGCTGGTGGCGGCCCTCACCGGCCGGGACTGAGCAGGCATGGCCGGGCAGGCCCGGCCGCAGCCGCACATCCCGGATCAATACCGATGGCGGGCGGCAGGGTTGGAGCGGCCCCGGGCTGGCGAGGATAGCGTTGAGGCTGCGGCCACGATCGCGGATCACGGAGGTTCGACATGGCGACAAAGGACACCGGCGGCCAGCGGCAGACTACCCGGCGCACCGAGGAGGAGCAGGAGAGCGCGCCGCAAGGGACCGAGGAGGTCAGGGAGCGCCAGGACAAGCTCGCTGACGACGTCGACGCGATCCTCGACGAGATCGACGAGGTGCTCGAGGAGAACGCCGAGGAATTCGTCCGGTCCTACGTGCAAAAAGGCGGCGAGTAACGCCAGGCCAAGCCCGCGGGCCGGAGCTGGCCGCGGCGCGGCGGCCAGCGCTGCGGCGCGCCCGTGCCGCTGTCGCCGCCGGCCGCGCAGTAGGGTCTGGTCCAGATACTCAGGCGCACAACCGGAAGGAACCGCGTGGTCTCTGATTCCCACGAAAGACATCTCCCGGCCGCGTACCTGAGCGCGGGAACCTCGTCCTTCAGCGACTTTCTCGCCTCGGCTGCGCCGGGACTGCTGCCCGGGGCCGGTGATTCGGGCGGGCCCGCGGCCGCCGCGGTGGCCGCCGCGCTGCCGCACGGGACCACGATCGTCGCCGCCTCCTGCCGCGACGGCGTGGTCATGGCGGGGGACCGCCGGGCAACCGCCGGCAGCATGATCTCGCAGCGTGACATCGAGAAGGTGCTCCGCACCGACGAGTTCTCCTGCGTCGGCATCTCCGGCGTGGCCGGCATCGGAATAGATCTCATCCGGCTGTTCCAGGTCGAGCTCGAGCACTACGAGAAGCTGGAGGGCCGGTCACTTTCCCTGGAGGGCAAGGCCAACCGGCTGGCCAGCATGGTCAGGGGCAACCTCGGTGCCGCCATGCAGGGGCTCGTGGTAGTGCCGCTGTTCGCCGGCTTCGACGAGGACACCGGGATAGGCCGGATTTTCAGTTACGACCCCACTGGCGGCCGGTACGAGGAGCACCGCTTCCACGCCATCGGATCCGGCTCGGTGTTCGCCCGCGGGTCGCTGAAGAAGCTGTACGCCGACGGCATGTCGGCGGACGACACCATGCTTGCCTGCATGCAGGCCCTCTACGACGCGGCCGATGACGACTCGGCCACCGGCGGGCCCGATGTCACCAGGCGCCTCTACCCGGTCATCGCGACGGTGACGGCGGACGGTTTCCGGCGGCTCAGCGACGCCGACTCCGGGGAATACGCCCGCGCCGTGATCGACGCGCGGATGCGCGCGCCCGACGGGCCGCCCGCAGCCCTGCGACAGGCCACCAGGCCGAACGGATAACGCTCCGCCAGCGTCGTTAGCCGGGGCATCCCGGGCTTCCAGCCAGACCACTATCCAGTCACCAGCCGGCCCACGCGAGTAAGGGAAAAGCCAGCAGTGTCCATGCCGTTCTACGTATCGCCCGAGCAGGCGATGAAGGACAAGGCGGATTACGCGCGCAAGGGCATCGCGCGCGGCCGCAGCGGAGTGGTGCTCCAGTATGGCGCCGGCATCCTGTTCGTGGCGCCGAACCCGTCCCGCGCACTGCACAAAATCAGCGAGATCTACGACCGGATCGCGTTCGCCGCGGTCGGCAGGTACAACGAGTTCGAGAACCTGCGCAAGGCCGGGGTGCGCTACGCCGATATGACCGGGTTCCAGTACGACCGGCAGGATGTCACCGCGCGCGGCCTGGCCAACTGGTATGCCCAGCTACTCGGGACGATCTTCACCGAGAGCAACAAGCCGTGGGAGGTCGAGATCGTCGTCGCCGAGGTGGGCGACGGGCCGGAAGCCGACCAGATCTACCGCATCACCTTCGACGGATCGGTCGCCGAGGAGCATGGCTATGTGGCCATGGGCGGCCAGGCCGATCAGGTCGCGACGGTGCTCAAGGAACATTATTCCGACCGGATGTCGCTCGCCGAGGCGCTGGCGACCGCGATCACCGCGCTGTCCGGGCCGGCCAACGGGGAGCGGCCGGACATCATCGCCAGCCAGCTCGAGGTTGCGGTGCTCGACCGCGATCGCGCGCACCGGAAATTCCGCTGGCTGACCGGTGCCCGGCTGGAGGTCCTGATGGCCGAGGCACGCCCGGCGGCATCGGCCGCCCGGCCGGCCAATGCGGAGCCGGACGCCGGGACAGGCCCGGGCAGCAAGACGAAGCCAGCAGCCACGCCCGCCGACAGCGACCAGCCGGACGAAGGCGCCAAGGAATAGCGGGCGGGCACCGCGGGCCGCGGCGGGCAAGGTGAAAATCCGGCAGCCGGATCACTTGCGCGGCCGGCCGGGCGCCGCGTTGACCGCCGCAGGGCCGGCCGCTCACCAGCGGCCGGCCGCTCACCACAGGAGGACCGATGGCCGTTCCGTCCCGCGTGCTGGCTCCGGCACCAGGCCGCATGAACGTCGATTTCGAGGAGCGGGTGGATTTCGCCAGGCTCCGCTCGTACCGGCTGAGCCGGGCCATGGCCGCGCTGGAGGCCAGCGACCTCGGCGCGCTGCTCGTGTTCGACAACAACAACATCCGCTACCTGACCGGGGTGGCCATCGGCGAGTGGACCCGCGACAAGCTGTGCCGGTACGCGCTCTACACCCGCACCGGAGAGCTGTACCTCTGGGACTTCGGGTCGGCCGCGGTGCACCACCGGATGTACTGCCCGTGGCTGAAGCCGGAAAACTGCATCGCCTCGTACACCACGATGCGCGGGGCCGCGCCGCCTGACGCCCAGCTAGTCAAGCGCGGAGTCGCCGAGATCAAGGACCGGCTGGCCGCCGCGGGCGTGGCCGGCCAGCCGGTCGGGGTCGACTTCACCGAACTGCCGGTGCTCTTCGAACTGCAGGGCCAGGGCGTGGACGTGCGCGATGGCCAGCAGGTCATGCTGGACGCCAGGCAGGTCAAGTCCAGTGACGAGATCGCCCTGCTGGCGACGGCGGCCGCCATGGTCGACGGCGTCTACCAGGACATCACCGAGGCGCTGAAGCCCGGCGTGCGGGAGAACGAGATCGTGGCGCTGGCCAACAAGCGGCTGTACGAGATGGGCTCCGACGACGTGGAGTCGATCAATGCCGTCTCCGGCGAGCGGTGCAACCCGCATCCGCACAACTTCTCCGATCGCATGATCAGGCCGGGCGAGCAGGCGTTCTTCGACATCATGCATTCCTTCAACGGCTACCGCACCTGCTACTACCGGACGTTCAGCGTCGGGCGGTCGAGTCAGCCGCAGCGCGACGCCTACCAGCGAGCCAGGGAATGGATGGACACGGCCATCGAGCTGATCAGGCCGGGGGTCTCTACCAGCCAGGTGGCAAGCCTCTGGCCGACCGCGGGCGACATCGGCCTGGAAGACGAGAAGACCGCCTTCGGCCTCCAGTTCGGGCACGGGCTCGGCCTCGCCCTGCACGAGCGCCCCATCATCAGCAGGCTCACCTCGCTGGACGCGCCGATGGAAATCCAGCAGGGCATGGTGTTCGCGCTGGAGACCTACTGCCCGGCCACCGACGGCGTGTCCGCCGCCAGGATCGAGGAGGAAGTAGTGGTAACCGCGGGCGGGGTGGAGATCATCACCAAGTTCCCGGCGGAGGAACTGTTCGTCACCAACCCCTACTGAGCCGCCGGCCCATGATCACCACCGGCCGGCTAGCCGGTCAGCCCGGCGCCGGCTGTAGTGTCATGGACGTGCGCAGTCTTCTGCCGTTTCCCTCGACGCTGGAGGATACGTGACCGCCGACCTGGCCACGCTTACGGGCATCGACACGCCGACCGGCCTGCTGATCGGCGGCCGCTGGGGTGCCGGGCGCGGCGGCACCCTCCCGGTGATCGACCCGGCAACCGAGGACGTGATCGCGCACGTGGCGAGCGCCACGCCGGAGGACGCACTCGACGCGGTGACCGCCGCGCACGATGCGCTGCCCGGCTGGGCGGCGCGGCCGCCGCGGGAGCGCGGCGAGTGCCTGCGGCGGGCCTTCGAGCTGATGATCGACCGGACCGAGGCGCTGGCCCGGCTGATGGTGGTGGAGAACGGCAAGGCGCTGACGGATGCCCGCGGCGAGATCACTTACGCGGCCGAGTTCTTCCGCTGGTACTCCGAGGAAGCGGTCAGGAACGAAGGAGCGCTCAGCCTGGCGCCGTCCGGGGCAAACCGGATCATGGTGCTACGCCAGCCGGTCGGGGTCAGCGTGCTGGTCACCCCGTGGAACTTTCCCGCCGCGATGGCGACCAGGAAGATCGGCCCCGCGCTGGCGGCGGGCTGCACGGTGGTGCTGAAGCCGGCCAAGGAGACGCCGCTGTCCGCGCTGGCGATCGCCGCCATCCTGCACGAGGCCGGCGTGCCCGAGGGCGTCGTGAATGTGCTGCCGGCGACGAAGCCGGGCCCGCTGGTCGCGGCGATGCTGGCCGACCCCCGGGTACGGAAGCTGTCCTTCACCGGCTCGACGGAGGTCGGCCGGGCGCTGCTGCGCACCGCCGCCGACACCGTGACGAACTGCTCAATGGAACTGGGCGGCAACGCCCCGTTCCTGGTATTCGAGGACGCTGACATCGAGGCGGCGGTGCAGGGCGCCTTCCTCGCCAAGATGCGTAACGGGGGAGAGGCCTGCACCGCGGCCAACCGGTTCTACGTGCATGACGCCGTGGCCGGGGAATTCACTGCCCGGCTCGCGGACCGGCTGAGCCGGCTCTCGGTCGGGCCGGGCCTGGACGACGGCACTGAACTCGGGCCGCTGGTCAACTCCGACACCCGCTCGAAGGTCGCCAGCCTGGTCGAGTCCGCTACCAGGGACGGCGGGCGGCTGGTCACCGGGGGCAAGGTGCCCGACCGCCGTGGCTATTTCTACCCGCCGACGGTCCTGGACGACGTGCCGCGCGGCGCCGGCATCCTGGACGAGGAGATCTTCGGCCCGGTGGCGCCGGTGGTGCGGTTCACCGACCAGGCGGACGCCATCGCGCAGGCGAACGGCACCGAGTACGGGCTGGTCTCCTACCTCTACACCAGGGACCTGCGGCGGGCGCTGCAGGTCGCCGAGGCACTGGAGGCGGGCATGATCGGCATCAACCGCGGCGTCGTGTCCGACCCGGCCGCGCCGTTCGGCGGCGTGAAGCAGTCCGGCCTCGGCCGTGAGGGCGGTCATGACGGGCTGCTGGAATTTACCGAGACCAAGTACATCGCCGTCGACTGGTAAGCAGGGGCATGGACAGGCGGATCTTCGGGCTGGAGAACGAATACGGCGTTACCTGTACTTTTCGCGGGCAGCGGCGGCTGTCGCCGGACGAGGTTGCCCGGTACCTGTTCCGCCGCGTCGTGTCCTGGGGCCGCAGCAGCAACGTCTTCCTGCGCAACGGCGCGCGGCTCTACCTGGACGTCGGCAGCCATCCGGAGTACGCGACGCCGGAGTGCGACAGCCTGATCGACCTGGTCACGCACGACAAGGCGGGCGAGCGGATCCTGGAGGGCCTGCTGGTCGACGCCGACCGGCGGCTGCGGGAAGAGGGCATCGCCGGCGACATCTACCTGTTCAAGAACAACACCGACTCGGCCGGCAATTCGTACGGGTGCCACGAGAACTACCTGGTCGGCCGGCACGGAGAATTCGGCAGGCTGGCCGACATCCTGATCCCGTTCCTGGTCACCCGCCAGATCATCTGCGGGGCAGGCAAGGTGCTGCAGACGCCGCGCGGCGCGGTGTACTGCGTTAGCCAGCGGGCCGAGCACATCTGGGAAGGCGTGTCGTCGGCGACCACCCGGTCGCGGCCGATCATCAACACCCGTGACGAGCCGCACGCGGATGCCGAGCGATTCCGCCGGCTGCACGTGATCGTCGGCGACTCGAACATGAGCGAGACCACGATGCTGCTCAAGGTCGGGGCTACCGACCTGGTGCTGCGGATGATCGAGGCGGGCACGGTGCTCCGCGACCTCACCCTGGAGAACCCGATCAGGGCGATCAGGGACGTCAGCCACGACATGACCGGGCAGCGCAAGGTGCGCCTGGCGAACGGGCGCGAGGTGAGCGCGCTCGACATCCAGCGCGAGTACCTGTCCAAGGCCAGGGACTTCGCCGACCGGCGGGGCCCGGACGCGATCACCAAGCGGGTTCTCGATCTGTGGGAACGGACGCTGCACGCAGTCGAGACCGGTGACCTCGACCTGGTGGCGCGGGAGATCGACTGGGTGACCAAGTACCAGCTGATCGAGCGCTACCGGGCCAAGCACAACCTGGCCCTCTCGTCACCGCGGGTGGCCCAGCTCGATCTCGCTTACCATGACGTGCACCGTGGCCGCGGCCTCTACTACCTGCTGCAGCGGCGTGGCGCCGTGGAGCGGGCCTGCCGGGACCTCGATATCTACGAGGCGAAGTCGGTACCGCCGCAGACCACCCGGGCGCGGCTGCGCGGCGAGTTCATCCGCCGCGCGCAGGAGCGGCGGCGCGATTTCACGGTGGACTGGGTGCACCTGAAGCTCAATGACCAGGCCCAGCGCACCGTCCTGTGCAAGGACCCGTTCCGCTCGGTCGACGAGCGGGTGGAGAAGCTCATAGCGGGCATGTAACGACCGCTCTCACTATCCGTCATATCTTCATTACTTTTTGTTGCTAGATTCCGTCGGGCTGGCGGCCGCCTCGGCATTCGGAGCCCGGCGGTATTCCCAGCGGGTAGGCTGGCGGCGCTCATGATCCCGACAACGAGGTCTCTCATGCGACGCACTGCCGCTGCGCTTTCTTTTCCGCTGCTCGCCATCATGCTCCTGGCGGGCTGCGGGTCGTCATCATCGTCCACGCCACCAGTCTCGAACGCGAATGGTTCGGTCGCGGTGTCCGGGACATTCGGCGCCGCGCCCGCCGTGCAAATCCCGGCGGCACAGGCGAGCAGCAAGCTGGCCATAAAGACCGTCATCAAGGGAACCGGGCCGGTCCTCGGCCAGACCGATTCGTTCGTGGGCAACTACGCCGTCTACATCTGGCGCGGCAAGACGCACAAGCTCGCGCTCAGCACATTCAGTAACGGATCCCCGCAAGTGCTGGCGGCGAACGTTGGACTGACCGGCCTGAAGCAGGCGCTGACCGGCCAGCGGATGGGCAGCCGCGTGCTGGCGGTGCTGCCGCCGCAGGATGCCTACGGAAGCGCGGGCAATTCGCAGATCGGCGTGAAGCCGGCGGACACCATCGTCTTCGTGGTGGACCTGATCAAGGCCTTCAGCTCGACGGCCAGCGCGTCCGGCAAGCACGTGTCGAATGGCGGCGGGGCATTGCCTACCGTCACCGCGAACCCGGGCAGCGCCCCGGTAGTGAAGATCCCGTCAAAGCAGCCGCCGACCAAGCTGATCGTCAAGACCCTGATCAAGGGGTCGGGGCCGCCCACCGTCAAGGGCCAGACCGTCGTGACGCAGTACGTCGGCGTTAACTGGCGGACCGGCAAGGCGTTCGACTCTTCCTGGTCGCGTAAGGCGCCCTTCGGCTTCACGCTGGACGCTACGCCCGCCCAGATCATCCCGGCCTGGGACAAGGGCCTGGTCGGCGTGCCGGTGGGCAGCCGGGTAATGCTGATCGTGCCGCCCGCCGACGGCTACGGGAAGACCGGGAACTCCCAGGCGGGCATCAAGCCGACCGACACGCTGGTCTTCGTGGTCGACATCATCGGGGCCGTCAGCAAGTAGCCTCCGGGCCACCGGAGCCGACGCGCGGCTCGGTCAGCGCATCGGCGACCAGGCCCAGGCCGATGGCCAGCATCCATACGTCCTTGGCCAGCGCGGTGCCCTGCGCGGACGGCCGCAGGCTATGCTCGCGGCGCATTCCGGGGGTATTGACGTACATGCCGAGCAGCCCCGCCGAGAAGGCCGTCAGGCTGGCCCCGGCCAGCGCCGCGGGCACGACCGGCAGCAGCAGCGCCGAGCCGAGCGCCATCTCGCTGACCGCCAGCAGGCGGGCAAAATCCTTCGGCTTCAGCCGGGCCAGGAACGGGTAGGTCCCGACGGCCATCCCGTGCAGCCGGGCGGCGGTTTCCTCATCGGCTGACCACTTGCCCACTCCCGCGTTGAGGATGAACGCTCCCGTCACCAGACGGCCGGGCAGCCGCCTGGCCTTTGCTGCTATCGCCATGGGCACTCCAGGGTTGCGGGTTATCTGTGCGCGCCCATTCTGGCGCAGCGCCAGTTGCGATCCGGCGACGGCCGGCTTCCGCGGCTGCCAGGTACCAGTTCGGTAACGCCGGGCCGCCGGGCAGGCAGGCTCAGCGGTCGTGGATCAGCGCGGCAGCATGCCGGCCGGCCGCCGCGGCCGACAGGAAGTAGGCGAGGTCCTCAGCCAGCCCGCGGCCCATCGTGGACAGCCGGACCGGGCAGTCGCGCAGCACCTCATGCAGCCCGTGCACGCTCACCAGTACCAGGTCATGCCGGTCTGCCAGCGGGCCGGCTTCCGCCCTGACCCGGGCGCCGAAGTCGCCCGGCAAGTCGGGCACGACCAGGTCGGCCCGGGCCAGGGCCACCCGTCCGTAGGAGGTCAGGCTGTGGTGCGAGATGCCGCGGTGGCGCTCACGGGGGTCGGCCTCGCTGACCCGCAGCGAGGCCACCGGCCTGCCGTGCAGTACCGCGGCCGCGTTCACCGCCTCGCCCGACGCCACCCCGGAGAATCCCCACCGGGTGCCGGTGCCCAGGTTCCCTGGTCCCTGCGACACGACGGCGATCTCGGCGCCGAGCACGTGCCTGGCCGCGAGCAGGCCGCTGTGCAGCGACACGGCTTCGAGGTCACCGCCGAACGCCTGGCCCACGGTGACCGTCCCGGCCAGCCAGCCGGCCTCCCGCAAGGCCGGGATGGTCCGGGAGAACCCGGCGGGCAGCGCCCCGCCATCCAGCATCACGTAGACCACCCGCGGGCGGACGGCAGCACCCCGGGTCATCCGTTCTGAATAGAAGGCAGCAAGCACGGCAGGCAGCGCGGAATGCAGGTCGGCGACCACCACCGGCATCCGGTCAAGATCGTCCGCATCGCGCAGGATCTCATGGTGCGGCGAGCCCTGCTCGTCCGCGCCCAGCACCGTCGCCTGCAGCGGCGTGTAACGCGCCTTGACCAGGTGCCCGGGGCCTGCCGGGTCAGCCGGAAGCCGGCCGGGCACCGCCACCACCAGCGCATACCCGCCAGTGCCGAGTTCCAGCGCCAGCGCCGTCGTATTGAGCAGCACCTGGTCACCCGGCTGCGGCCGGCCGGTCAGCGCGGGATAAGCCAGCGCCTTCATCGAGGCGCCGTCCACCGTCACGTCCAGCTCGACCGCGCCCGTCCATTCCCGCCGCTGCGCGGAAACCACGCCTGTACGCCACCTGATCACTCCGGCAGGGTAGCGTCGGTGCCTGGGAAAGGAGAGCGGATGTCCAGGCGGAAGACTGAACGGCTGCTCAGCCTGGTGGTTTGCCTGCTCTCGGCCGGCCGGTTCCTCACCGCGACCCAGATCCGTGACGCGGTGCCCGGCTACCCGGACAGCTTCGAGGCATTCAAGCGCATGTTCGAGCGGGACAAGGACGAGCTCCGCGAGCTCGGCATCCCGCTGGAGACCGGGATGAACTCGCCCGCCGAGGACGAGGCGGGCTACCGCATCTCCCGGCAGGCCTACATGCTGCCGGAGATCAGGCTCGAGCCGGACGAGGCCGCGGTGCTCGGGCTGGCCGCGCGGGTGTGGCACCAGGCTGAGCTGGCCGGCGCGGCGGCCGGCGCGCTGCTGAAGCTGCGGGCGGCGGGCATCGATGCCGAGGAGAGCACGCAGCCGGGCATCGAGCCGCGGCTGCGGACCGGCGAGGCCTCGTTCGGCGCGCTCTGGCAGGCGGTGCGCGACGGGCGCCCCGTCACGTTCGCGTACCGGGCCGCTGGCCGCAGCGGGTCCCAGGATCGCCGGCTGGAACCGTGGGGCGTGGTGAACAGGCACGGGCGCTGGTACGTGGCGGGCCATGACCTGGACCGCGCCGGAGTCCGGGTGTTCCGGCTGAGCCGGATCGACGGGCCGGTGTCCTTCGCCGGGCCGCCGGGCACGGTCAAGGTACCGCCCGGCACCGACGTGCGGGAGACGGTCAGGGACTGGGACACTGACCCGCCGGCGCTGCGCACCGCTGTCGTGCGAGTTCGCCGTGGCACCGGGCACGGGCTGCGGCAGCGGGCCAGTGCCTGCGGGCCTGACCCGCAGCACGCCGGGTGGGACCTGGCCGAGCTGCCGTTCTCCGACGTCGGCTGGTTCGCCGATCACATTGCCTCATTCGGCGCCGACGTCATCGCGCTAGACCCCGCCGACCTGCGGGAGGCGGTCATGGGACGGCTGAAGGGCGTGCTGGCATGACAACTGCGGCGACTCCGCGCGAATCAACGCCGCGGCCCGGCACCGCCACCGACCGGCTGCAGCGCCTGCTCGCCCTGGTGCCCTACGTGGTCAGCAGGAACGTCGTCGGGCTGGCCGACACCGCGGCCGCGTTCGGGGTGACCGAGCACCAGCTGGTGGACGACCTGAACATGCTGTGGTGCGTCGAGCTGCGGTCACCCGACCCGTACTGCCCGATCGACCTGTCGTATGAGGGCGGCGAGATCGTGGTCAGCCAGGCCGAGTCCATCGACCGGCCGCTGCGGCTCGGCGTGGACGAGGCCAGCGCGCTGCTGGTAGCCCTCCGGATGCTCGCCGAGGTGCCGGGCATGGAGGAGCGCTCGGCCCTCAGCCGGACCATCGCCAAGCTGGAGGCGGCGGCGGGGGAGGCCGCCGCAGCGAGTGCCCAGGTAGCGGTGCAGGTCGACGATAACGCGGCCCGCGGCGTCCTGGCCCAGGTCAAGGATGCTCTCGCCAGCAAGCGCCGGATCCACCTGTCCTACTACGTGCCCGGCCGCGACGAGGCAACGGAACGAGATGTTGACCCGATGCGGCTGCTGGTGGTGGAGGGCCGGACGTACCTGGAGGGATGGTGCCTGCGGGCGGAGTCGGTCCGGCTGTTCCGGCTTGATCGCGTCATGGCGATCGCCGTGCTGGACACCCCCGCCGCCGTGCCCGGGGACGCCCGCCCGGTCGATGTGGACCAGGGCCTGTTCCGGCCGTCCGCCGATGACGTGCACGTGCTGCTGGAGCTATCGCCGACCGGGCGCTGGGTCGCCGAGTATTACCCCTGCGAGCGGATCGAGGAAATCGGCGAGGGCCGGCTCCGGATCAGCCTGCGCACCCCCGACACCCGGTGGGTCCGGCGGCTCGCGCTGCGCCTCGGCGAGGACGGCCGGGTCATCGCCCCGCCCGCGCTGGCCGACCAGATCCGCGCGGACGCCACGGCCGCGCTGGCCTTGTACGCATGACGCCGCAGCGGGTACGCTTCGGCCAGCATCCGAGCCCTTGAGTCATGCTGCTCGAGGCGCCCGGAGCTGGTCGGCCTTATCCCGAATAACCGGCCGGCGGCGTCGGCGACCAAGCCGGATGGCCAGCTTGATCCGAACGTATCGCGTGTAGACTTTTCCTGGAAGTAACCGCAGCTGCGCGGGAATGATCTTCCTGCTGAATGGGGACAGACATGGGCGATGCACTTGCCCCGTGGCACATTGTCATCCTGCTGATCGTTTTCATGGTGCTGTTCGGCGCGAAAAGGCTGCCGGGCTCGGCAAAGTCGCTGGGCCAGGCCATGAAGATCTTCAAGCAGGAGACCAAGGGCCTGTCGCATGACGACACCGCCGCGCCGGCTGAACGCGCCGTTTGCCAGCAGCACGGTGGTTACCCCGCCGCCGGCCCAGCCGCCGGTGCCGCCGCAGCAGCAGATCGAGCAGCTGCAGCGGCAGCTCAATGACCTGCAGGCCAAGACGGCCGATGCCGACGGCGTGACCGTCAACGGCGTCCCGCTGTCGGAAGCTCAGCGAAACCAGCCCGGCTGAACTTGACCAGTAGATGACAACGCCGGCTGAGCCCACGGGGTCCGCGGGCTCGCGAGGACGGCTGCGAGCGCCGAGGGCAGTCAACAACGGCGCGCAGATGCCGCTCATGGAGCACCTCCGCGAGCTACGCAACCGCGTCGTCAAGGCCGCGCTCGCGCTCGCTGTCGGCATGATCATCGGCTGGTTCATCTACCCGCACGTCTGGCACTTCATCGAGGCGCCGTACTGCAAGATCCCGCAGCCCCCCGGGCTTTTCGGCACCAAGGGCTGCCACCTGTTCGTCAACGGCCTGTTTGACGCCTTTTTCATCCGGCTGAAGCTCTCGCTCGTGGTCGGCATCCTGATCTCCTCCCCGGTGTGGCTCTACCAGTTCTGGGCCTTCATCGCCCCCGGCCTGTACTCCAGGGAACGCCGCTGGGCGTATTACTTCGTCGGCGCCGCCGTGCCGCTGTTCGCGATCGGCGGGGTGATCGCCTACTTCGCGATGACGCGGGGCCTGCGGTTCCTGCTCGGCCTGGTGCCGCACGGCGTGATACCGCTGATCACGATCAGTACCTATCTTGGCTACGCGATGGCGATGCTGCTGATCTTCGGCCTTGCCTTCGAGCTGCCGCTCGTGCTGGTGCTGTTGAACCTGGCCGGCCTGCTCACCCACGCGCGGTTCCGGAAATGGCGCCGGATGATCATCTTCTGCGTGTTCGCCTTCGCCGCGATCGCCACGCCAAGCCCGGACCCGCTGACCATGCTGCTGCTCGCGGTGCCCTGCGTGGTCCTGGTGGAGATCTCGGAGATATTCGTGTGGGCCAACGACCGTCGCCGGGCGCGCCGCGGCGATCCTTATGCCGGGCCGGCCGACGGGTCGCTGCCCGTCGACGCCGACGACAATCTCGGCGCGGGCCACCGCGGCTAGCCAGCGCGGCCGGGCGCCCGGCCTAGTCTTGACCGCATGAGCACCCCGGTAAGTCCCGCGGACCGTTACGCCGCTTCCCGCCGGCGCCGGGCGGAGGACGGTCCTGAGCTTGCCGCGTTCCGCGGCCTCTATGACTTCGAATTCGACGATTTCCAGGTCCGCGCGTGCCGGGCGCTGAACGGAGGTCACGGGGTCCTGCTCGCCGCGCCGACCGGATCGGGCAAGACAGTGGTCGGTGAGTTCGCCGTTCACCTGGCCCTGGCCGAGGGCCGGAAATGCTTCTACACCACCCCGATCAAGGCCCTGTCCAACCAGAAGTACTCCGACCTGGTCCGCCGCTACTCGCCGGCCAGCGTCGGCCTGCTGACCGGCGATCACAGCATCAACGGCGAGGCACCCGTGGTGGTGATGACCACCGAGGTGCTGCGCAACATGCTGTACGCGGGCTCGGCCACCCTCGACACCCTCGGCTACGTGGTGCTTGACGAGGTGCACTATCTCGCCGACCGGTTCCGCGGCGCGGTCTGGGAAGAGGTGATCATCCACCTGCCGGAGTCCGTGCGGCTGGCCGCGCTGTCCGCGACGGTCAGCAACGCGGAGGAGTTCGGCGACTGGCTCGCCCAGGTACGCGGCGGCACCACGGTGATCGTCGATGAGCACCGGCCGGTACCGCTCTGGCAGCACATGCTGGCCGGCGGCCGGCTCTATGACCTTTTCATCAGCGATCACGATTCGCGGGCGCCGGCCGGCGGACGCGACGGGACCAGTGGCCGGGCCGCGGCCGGCGGCCGCGACGGGACCGGCAGGCGCACCCGGACCAGCGGCACCAGCGGACGCAGCGGGCCGTCCCGAGGCAGCCAGCCCGGCGGGCCGGTCCGAGGCGGCAGCCAGCCCCGCGGGCCGGCCACGGCGAACGGCCGGGCCCGCGCGATGGTCAATCCAGAGCTGCTCCGGATTGCGCAGCGTGACCGGCTGGCGGCGCGGAAGCCACCAGGCCGGCCAGGCCGCGGCGGGCGCCGCCCGCCCAGGGTCAGGACCACGATGCGTCCCGACGTCATCAGCCGGCTGGATGCCGCGGGCCTGCTGCCGGCCATCACGTTCATTTTCAGCCGGGCCGGCTGCGACGCGGCGGTGCAGCAGTGCCTCAGCGCCGGCCTCCGGCTGACCACCCCGGCGGAGGCCACTGAGATCACCGAGGTGGCCGAGCGGTACACGGCCGGCATCCCCCGCGACGACCTGCCCGTGCTCGGCTACAGCGAGTGGCTGCTCGGCCTCCAGCGCGGCATCGCCGCCCATCACGCCGGGCTGCTGCCCACGTTCAAGCAAGTGGTGGAGGAGCTCTTCGCGGCCGGGCTGGTGCGGGCGGTGTTCGCCACCGAGACGCTCGCACTCGGCATCAACATGCCCGCCAGGACCGTGGTCATCGAGCGATTGGATAAATGGAACGGCGAAGCGCATGCTGACCTGACGCCGGGCGAATACACCCAGCTGACCGGGCGGGCGGGCCGCCGGGGGATCGACGTCGAGGGGCACGCCGTGGTCCTCTGGCAGCCGGGCCTGGACCCGGTGTGGGTGGCCGGCCTGGCCGGTACCAGGACCTACCCGCTCAGCTCCAGCTTCCGGCCGTCCTACAACATGGCGGTCAACCTGGTCGGCCAGGTTGGCAGAAAGCGCGCGGCCACGCTGCTGGAGTCCTCGTTCGCCCAGTTCCAGGCGGACCGGGCGGTCGTCGGGACCGCCCGGCAGGCCAGGCGCAGCCGGCAGGCCATGGACGAGGCCACGGTCAGCTGCCATCTCGGCGACTTCGCCGAGTACGCCGCGCTGCGCCGGGAGCTGTCCCAGCGCGAGGGCGATCAGGCCAGGCAGCGATCAGCCAGCCGCCGGGCCGAGGCCACGGCTTCCCTGCAGCAGTTGCGCCGCGGCGACATCATCCGGGTGCCCAGCGGCAGGCGGGCCGGGCTCGCCGTCGTGCTCGAAGTGTTCGCGAACGGCAAGGACGAGCCAATGCCACTCGTCCTCACCGCGAACCGGCAGGTCAAGCGACTGTCTCCGGCTGATTTCCCGGTGCCCGTCGAGGCTATCGAGCGGATCAGGATCCCCGCTTCCTTCAGTGTCAGGTCGGCGAATCACCGCCGGGACCTGGCCGCCACCATGCGCAACCGGCTGGCGGGCGTGGATCTCAGCAGGCATCGCGTGGACCAGGCCGCCGTGGACCAGGCCGCCGTGGACCAGGCCGCCGGGGGCACCGGCGATGCCGCCGGGCCGGGGCCAGCCAGGACGGGCAGCGAGGACGCCGAGATGGCGGCGCTCCGGCGGCGGCTGCGCCAGCACCCCTGCCATGGCTGCCCCGACCGCGACGAGCATGCCAGGAAGGCCGAGCAGCAGCAGCGGATGCGGCGGCAGGCCGAGGAACTGGAAGGCAGGATCGCCGGGCGCACGCACGTCATCGCGCGAACCTTTGACCGGGTGTGCGGAGTCCTTACCCAGCTCGGCTACCTGGATGGCGACACGGTAACGGCGGAGGGCAGGCGGCTGGCCAGCCTGTACACCGAACTTGACCTGCTCGCGTCGGAGTGCTTGCGGCGCGGGCTCTGGGACGCGCTATCTCCCGCCGAGCTCGCCGCCTGCGTTTCCACGCTGACCTTCGAGTCCCGCCGGCCGCCGGAGGACGGGAGCTCGCCGCGACTGCCGGGCGGGCAGGTCCGTGACGTGCTGACCGCGATGGTCCGGCTCTGGGGCAACCTGGCCGGCACCGAACGCGAGCACCAGCTGTCATTCCTGCGTGAGCCCGATCTGGGCTTCGCCTGGAATGCGCATGCCTGGGCGCAGGGGCGGCGGCTGGAAACGGTCCTCGAAACCGGCCTGACCCCGGGCGATTTCGTGCGGGCCGCCAAGCAACTCATCGACCTCCTGGACCAAGTCGCGGTCGCGGCCGGGCGGACGCCGCTGGCGGCGAAAGCGCGCGCCGCCATCGATGCGCTGCGCCGGGGAGTCGTGGCGTACTCCTCCGTCGCGTAGCGTGCGCCAGATCGATCCCGAATGGTTACCTCCGGCGCCGCCGGGTCAGGCTGCCCGGCCCGGGTCAGGCGGCCCGGGCGGGCGGCCCGTGGCTACGCAAGACGCGCTGCCCGCCGGGACTGGTCGCGGTCACGGTGCCGTCCGGGTGCAGGGTGATGGTCCAGCCCCAGCGGTGCACGGCGATGAGATGGTGGAACCGGCATAGCAAGGTCAGATTGCTCAGGCAGGTGGGGCCGCCGTCCTTGCGGCCCCGGACATGATGCACCTGGCAGGCGGCAGGTGGCTGGGCGCAGCCGGGAAACCGGCAGCAGCGGTCCCGGTGGATCACCGCGCGGCGCAGCTGGGCCGGGATCTCCTCGGTGGCCTTGCCGACATCGAGGGGCAGGCTGAGATGGGCGAAGGGCCTGCCTGCCGCCACGTAGTTGCCGCGCAGGAATGCGGCGAGCCCGGCAGGCCCGGAGAGCACGTCGGCCGCCCGGGCGAGCAGCGCGTGGCTGAGCCGGGCAAGAGTCGCCGGGTCCAGCGGCCCGCGCGGCCCGCCGGCGCCGGCCGTGCCTGCCACGCGCTCTGCGCGAAGACCGTGACCGGCCAGGAACATCTCGGTCATCTCGGCGAGAACCGCGTAGTCCACATGGCCGCTGACGACCGGCACGATCGCCGCGTCGCAGGCCGCCGCGGCCGCGCCCGGGCCGGTCAGCCAGCCGTGCCCGGCCGCCCCGGCGGCAGACCAGGCTTCCTCCATCCCGCCGCCGTCGCTGCTGCCGCGCAGCTCGCGGAGCGTCATGTGCAGCTGGATGTGGGCCGGCTGGCCGGCCCGCTCGGGCAGCATCCCGGAGGCAATCAGCCGGGTGCATGCCTCCTCCAGCGCGTCGTGATCGCGCTGGCGCTTGGTGCGCTCGTCCTCCGGGCCTGCCTTCTGCCCGAGTGCGTCAAGCACCGCGGCCAGGGCCGCGGAACATGCCGGGGTCAGGTCGCCGTCGACACGACCAGCGCCGCGGAAGGTGCGATCATGCCGCAGGCGGCGGTCGTCGAACCCGTCGTCATCGGCGTCCGGCGGGCAGCACCGGCGATACATCTCCTCCGCCAGCCCGGCCAGGGCGGCCAGGTCAGCTCCGCCCGCCGCGGCGCCGAGCAGGATGGCATCCGCGTCATCGCGCTTGTCCCCGGGCAGCCGGCTGGTCCAGGCGCAGATCTCCCTGGCCCACGACGCGGAGATGTCACCGGCGGCGAGCGCCCCGCCGACAGCCGGGTGAGCGGCAATGCGCCTCACCCAGCCGACCGCGCCCGCCGCAGCCCCGGTGGTGACGCCGGTTTGCCAGCTGAGCCACGCCCGGGCCGAATGCTGGCCGTCATCGGCGAATGCGGACTGCGCTGTGAACGCGGCGAGGATCGCCGTCCGGGCGGCGGTGTGCTTGGACTCCGCCCGTTCCATGGCCTTCAGGCAGGAAGCCTGCTCGGTGGCCGGCCACGATGCCACGTCTGCGCCGTTGAGGTAATCCAGGGCAGCTGCCAGCACCGTGAGCGCCTCGGCCGCGGACGCGGGCGGCGCGGCCGACTGGCCAGGTGCGCACATCCGGATGCCTCCCTCCGGCCAAGCTCCTTGCTTCGAGTGCTAGTTCGAATCTAGTGCTATCCACTGACAGTTTGCCTCTCGGTACCAGCGAGAACAGCAAGTATTTTTCTCCCGCTCGCCGATGCTGTCGATGGGCTGATCGCCCGTCTATCGGCGACGGTTACCCGGCCGCGCCGAGCCCGCCGGGGGAGAGACGCAGCACGGGCAGGCGCCAGCTGGTCAGGCCGGAGGAACCTGATCACCGGGAAGCGGAGCTAATGCTGGACCTCAGCCGGCCGACGGCGCCATGACCGGCAGGTCATAGGTACGCCGGACGCTGCTGCCGAGCCGGGTGATGTCGGCTCCGTAGACATGCAGGGAGATCGAGACACCGTCGCCGCAATTGCGGACCCGGTGAATGTCACCGGGCGGCGCGAACCCGCTGACCTCGCCCGCCGCGTTCACGTTACTGCCCACCTCGGCCAGGCAGGCGCCGCCGTCGCGCAGCGCGTAAAGCTCCTCGTACTCGGCTCCCTGGAGCACACCGAACACGCACCATGTCACGTGGTCATGGATCGGGGTTAGCTGGCCGGGCCGCCAGACAAGGGCACAGATGGAGAACGAGCCATCGGGCTCCGTGTGCAGCAGGTGGCTGACGTACCCGTCTGGATCACCGGCCCGCTCGGCGCTGGTCAGGATCTCCGGGCCGGGCAGCCGCGCGCGCAGCTGCCCGGCGGCGAGCGCGGCGGTCTGCTGCCAGTCAGCGCGGTACGTCGTGACGCCGCGGATCGCGGTCAGCAGGTCGCCGGGACACCGGGTGCGCACCACATTCGCTGGTGTCATCGTTCCTCCTCGCGGGCCGGCCGGACGGGCTACCGGGCGAGTCCGCCCAGCAGGCAATTCCAGCGTCCCACCAGATAGCCCCACTGATGGGCCAGCTGACGGCCAGCTCCGATGCCAAAAACTTCGGCTATCCATAGAGGAAATGCATGACTCCAGAGAAATGCATGACTCGGCCGGCCGCCTCGCGGCGCGGGCCGGGCCGGGTCCGCGCCGAATCAGGCGGCAGCGAGGCGGCCGATCCGGCTCGGCTGAGGGCCAGCCCTGGCAAGATGACCAGAATGGCCTCGCTGATGCTGCTGGACAGTGCCTCCTTGTATTACCGCGCGTTCTATGGCGTGCCGGAGACCATGACGGCGCCAGACGGCACGCCGGTCAACGCGGTCCGGGGGATGCTTGACATGATCGCCCGGCTGATCCGCGCGCGGCGGCCGGGCAGCCTGATCGCCTGCATGGACGCTGACTGGCGGCCAGCATTCCGGGTAGCCGCGATCCCTTCTTACAAGGCGCACCGGGCCAACCCGGACGGCACCGAGCAGGCACCGGACGCGCTCACCGCCCAGGTGCCGGTGATCGAGGAAGTGCTCGCGGCGGCCGGGGTAGCGATGGCAGCCGCGCCAGGGTACGAGGCCGACGACGTGATCGGCACCCTGACCGCCCGCGCGGACGGCCCGGTCGAGGTGGTCACCGGTGACAGGGACCTGTTCCAGCTGGTGGATGATTCCCGCGGGGTGCGGGTGATCTACACCGCGCGCGGCCTGTCCAAGCTCGACATCGTGGACGAGGCCTGGGTGACCGGCCGCTACCAGATCCCGGCCGGCACCTACGCGGCGTTCGCGGCGCTACGCGGCGACCCCAGTGATGGCCTGCCCGGGGTTCCCGGAGTGGGGGAGAAGACGGCGGCTGCGCTGGTCCGCGTCTTCGGCACCGTCGAGGCGATGCTGACGGCGCTGGACAAGGGCCACGGCGGTTTCCCGATGGGCAGCAGGGCCAAGCTCGCCGCGTCCCGCGACTACCTGGCCGCAGCGGTGCCGGTGGTCGCGGTGGCAACCGATGCGCCGGTGCCCGCGACCGGCGGCACCCTGCCGACATCACCCGCCGACCCGGCCCGGCTGGCCGAGCTAGACGCCCGCTGGGATCTCGGTTCCTCGCTGGGCCGGATGTCCGCCGCGCTCGCCGCCGGGACCGGCTGACCGGCGCGGGCCCGCACCGCTACAGCACCTGCAGCGCCACCAGGCAGGTGTCGTCCTCGGGGTCGGTCGTGCCGAGCGCGTGCAGCACGGCGGTGATGACCTGCTCCGGGTCACCGATGCCGCGCGCCGAGCTGGCCAGCGTGGCCAGGCCGTCGTCCAGCGAGCGGTCCCTGCGCTCCACCAGCCCGTCGCTGTAGAGCAGCAGCACGTCGCCGCGGCGCAACGGCACGGTGCCCGCGGCGTAGGCGGCTTCTCCCGCGCCGAGCAGGATGCCGTCCGGCGGATCGAGCGGCCACGCCGCGGCGCCCCGGACCAGCAGCGGCGGGGGATGACCCGCCTGCGCCCAGCAGAGCACCCGGGTACCCGGGTCGAAGTAGCCGGCCGCGACCGAGGCGGTGTGCTCGGGTGCGACATGGCGGACCAGATCGTTGAGCCAGCCGACCAGGCGCTCCGGGGGAGCGCCGGTGATCGCCAGGCCGGCCAGCGCGCCGCGCAGCCTGGCCATCCCGGCCGCCGCGGCCAGGCCATGCCCGGCGACATCGCCGATCGCGATCAGCACCTGGCCGGTGGGCATCTCCGCGGTGATGTACCAGTCGCCGCCCACCCGGCCGCTTGACGCGGGCAGGTACCTGACGACGGCGCGCAGGCCGGGCAGCTCGAACGGCCCGTCATGCAGTGGCAGGATCGCCCGCTGCAGTTCGAGCGCGATGTGCCGTTCCTGCGCGAGCTCGGCGGTGAGCCTGGCCTCGCGGTCCGGCCCCTGGGCCGGCCCGGGCAGCCGGGACTCACCGGCCGGGCTGGCTGCGCGGCCGGGCGCAGCCGTCGCGCCCTGGCGGCTCACTGGAATTTCTACAGTCTCAGAAGTCACGTTGTTTCACATCTGGTATGTGTTTGTGTACCTAGCGTGAGGCATTGATGTCTCCTGTGTCTAGATGCGAGGCCCTCCTCACCATGATGAGATGATGCGCAGGCAGGGAAGGTTGCATGGCTCGACTAGGGGAGGCCTTAATGGTAACCGAGCAGGCCCCGGCACCGCTCTATCCGGCGGATCGGCTGGAAAAGGCCGCGGCGGCAGCGGCGGACGCCGGCTTCGGTGCCCTGCTCCTCACCCCCGGGCCGGACCTGCGGTACGTGACCGGTTATGACGCTCATCAACTGGAGCGGCTGACCTGCCTGGTGATACCCGCCGAGCGCCCGCCGTTCCTCGTCGTGCCGCGGCTGGAGCTGCCCGCGGCGATGGCTTCCCCGGCGGGCGGTATCGGGCTCGACATCACTGCCTGGGACGAGACAGACGATCCGTACGCGCTGGTCGCGCGCAAGATCGGCCCGGTCACCTCGGTCGGCCTGGCGGACCGGATGTGGGCGCTGATGGTGCTCAGGCTGCGTACCGCGCTGCCTGCCGCCCGGCAGGGGCTGGCCAGCGACGCCCTGCGCAGCCTGCGTATCCGCAAGACGCCCGCCGAGGTCGCCGCGCTCCGCGAGGCGGGCGAAGCCATCGACCGGGTGCATGCCCGGGTACCGGGCTGGCTGCGGCCGGGGCGGACCGAGCGGGAGGTGGCCGCCGACATCGCGGAGGCCATCGTGGCCGAGGGACACGCCCGCGCGGACTTCACGATCGTCGCGTCCGGGCCGAATGCCGCCAGCCCGCACCATGGCGCGTCCGGCCGCGTGCTCGCCCCCGGTGATGCCGTCGTGGTCGATATCGGCGGCACCATGCCGTCGGGCTACTGCTCTGACTGCACGCGTACCTACGTCATCGGCGCGCCGCCGGCCGGCTTTGCCGCGTACTACCAGGTACTGAAGGACGCCCAGGAGGCTGCCTGCGCCGCGGTCCGTCCTGGCGTCAGCGCCGAGGCCGTGGACGCCGCCGCGCGCGAGCCGATCACGGCGGCAGGCTATGGCGAGCATTTCATCCACCGGACCGGCCACGGCATCGGCCTGGAGTGTCATGAGGATCCGTACATCGTGGCGGGGAACACCGAACGGCTGGAGCCGGGGATGGCCTTTTCCATCGAGCCGGGCATTTACCCGGGCGCGCACGGCGCCCGGATCGAGGACATCGTGATCTGCGCCGAGCATGGCTGCGACCGGCTCAACAACGGCACCAGGGAACTCGTGGTGGTCGACGCCTAATGGGACTGCAGCACCGGGTTTTCGCCGACGAGCAGACAAAAGGGCTCTTCGAGCTCGCCGCCGAGCTGGCCGACAGGGAGCTGCGCCCGGTGGCCGCGGCGGCCGAGCGCGACGGGATTTTCCCGCGCGAGCAGTTCCGGCTGCTGGGCGCGGCGGGCCTGCTCGGACTGCCCTTCCCCGAACGGCTGGGCGGCGGCGGGCAGCCCTACGAGGTGTACCTGCAGGTCGTCGAGGAACTGGCAGCCAGCTGGCTGACCGTCGGGCTCGGGCTGAGCGTGCACACCCTGACCTGCTTCCCGCTGGCCGTGGCCGGCTCCCGCGAGCAGCAGGAACGATGGCTGCCGGCCATGGTCGGCGGCGGCCTGCTCGGCGCGTACTGCCTGTCCGAGCCGCAGAGCGGCTCGGACGCCGCGGCACTCGGCACCCGCGCGGTGGCCGACGGCGGGGACTACGTGATCGACGGCGTGAAGGCGTGGATCTCGCACGCCGGGCAGGCCGACTTCTACACGCTGTTCGCCCGGACATCCGGTCAGCCCGACGCCCCCGGCGCGGCCCGCGGCATCAGCTGCCTGCACGTGCCTGCGGATACGCCGGGGGTATCGGCGGCCGCGGCCGAGCACAAGATGGGCATGCGGGCGTCGGTGACCGCGCAGATGATCTTCGAATCGGCCCGGCTGCCTGCCAGCCACCTGGTGGGCGAGGAAGGTCATGGCTTCGGCATCGCGCTCGCCGCGCTGGACGCCGGGCGCCTCGGCATCGCGGCCTGCGCCACCGGCCTGGCCCAGGCCGCGCTGGACGCCGCGGTAGGTTACGCGCGCGAGCGCCGCCAGTTCGGCCGGCCCATCATCGATTTCCAGGGCATTTCCTTCCTGCTCGCCGACATGGCCACGGCCGTCGAGGCAGCCCGCGCCCTCTACCTGGCAGCCGCCCGGCGTAAGGATGCCGGGCTGCCTTACGGCCCGCAGGCCGCGATGGCCAAGCTCTTCGCCAGCGACGCGGCCATGCGGGTGACGACCGATGCCGTGCAGGTACTCGGCGGATACGGCTACGTGGAGGACTTCCCAGCCGAGCGCTACCTGCGCGAGGCGAAGGCGCTGCAGATCGTCGAGGGAACCAACCAGATTCAGCGGATGGTGATCGGGCGAGCGCTGGCCGGTGGCACCGGGCGGCCGGCGAAGTGACGCCGCCGGGCAGCCAGGAACCTGATCTCGGCCAGTCCGGATGGCACCGGGGAGACTACCTTGGCGAGGTGGAAGAGATCAACCGCAGCATCATCGCCCTGCTGGCCAGCAACGGCAGGATGAGCTTTACCGAGCTCGCCAGGCAGACCGGGCTGTCGGTGTCTGCGGCCCAGCAGCGGGTACGCCGGCTCGAACGGCTGGGCGTGATCAGGGGCTACGCGGCGCTCGTCGATCCGGTGCAGGCCGGCCTGCCGCTGACCGCCTTCGTGTCCATCAAGCCCTTCGACCCGGCTTCGCCGGACGACGCCCCGGAGCGGCTCGCCCACCTGACCGCCATTGAGGCCTGTCACAGCGTGGCCGGCGAGGAGAACTACATCCTGAAAGTGCGGGTCGCCTCGCCGGCCGCGCTGGAGGACATGCTCCAGGAGATCCGCGCGGCGGCGAACGTGTCCACCCGCACCACGATCGTGCTGAGCACGCCGTATGAGAACCGCCCGCCGGACCTGCGGGCGTCAGCAGCTGACAGCGAGGAAGCGCAGTGACTGATTCGCCGCCATATCCTCGCGGCTGGGCGCGATAGCCACGGTGCCGCGCCAGGCGGCCGCGGTGGCCAGCAGTTCGCCGGCCGGCGATGCCACCACCGTGGCCCCGCTGAGCAGCGCGTGGTCAACCGCGACCGAGTAGGCCCTGCCGTCGCCGGCGGGCGGCGCCGTGATGACCATATCCTGCCCGGCGATCTGTGTCGCGGCGGCAAGCCGGGTCAGCTCAGCCGCCAGTTCCTGCTGGGTCAGCGCGACCGGGCTCAGCGAGCCGTCCGGCTGCCGCAGGTAAGGCAGCAGAACCGGGTCGCTGCGGCGGCAGCTCACCGGCTGCCGCGCTCCGGACCGGATCAGCGCGTCGAACGAGATGGCGCCGGGCACGTCTCCGAACGAGATCACCTGGCGGACCCACGAACGGTCGGCCGCGGCCAGCGCAGTGGCGGCCATCGGCGGCGCCGTCAGCAGCATGCGCGCCCCGCAGTCGGCGAGCTGCCCGGCGATCTCCGGCGACGGTCAGCCCGGCAGCGACCGGCGACGGCACCCCGCCGGCGGCCCGGATCGCATGCGTGGCCAGCACGTAGCTGACGGCATCGGGGACCTGCACGCCGACGACATCCCGCGGATGCAGGCCGCGGCCGGCCAGGCCGGACGCGGCAGCTTCGATCACGGCGGCCAGCCTGGCGTAGGAGTATGCCCGGTTTCCCCGGGCGTCGGCCAGCGCCTGGTGGCTGCCCCGCGCTGCCGCCATGCCGAGAAGCCGCTCAGTGACCACGCTGCCGTGCACCGGTGACTCGGCAGCCATCATGGCGCGGATCCCTCTCAGCGGGCTGGCACATCGGGGGGCCGCGCCGCGGCGAGCCCGCAACCCTGGCCTGGCCCAGGGTGCAGGCCAGGGCGCTGGCCGGGCCAGGTTGCAGACCAGGCCCGGCCAGCGCCCTGGCCCCTGCGTCGCGTGCCACGTGCTGCGGGCCACGCGGTTCCGGCCATCCCCCTCCTGATGTCCGGTACCGCCGCGACGCCGCGGCTCGCTGGCAGCTGACGGTGCACCGGAGTGCACATCACGACGTTAGGGATTAACCGGCCCATGCACATGCGCAGAATTAGCCATTGTCATATGCAGCCGGCTAACCCGGCCATGTGTAGGCAGCAGCGGGCGAACAGAGCGAAAGCCGCCGGATCAGCTTCCTGCGCCTGGCTCTTCATCGGCTAGCCACCCGGCGAGCTGCGACCGCGACCTGAAACCCAGCTTGGCGAAGATGTTGGCCACATGCCGCGCCACGGTCAACGGGCTGATGACGAGCTCATCGGCGATGGCCTTGTTCGAGCGGCCGCGCGCGGCCAGGATGGCGATCTCGTGTTCACGCACGGTCAGCACCGACCGGGCGCCAGCCGACCGCGGGAGCCGCCCGGCGGAACTCGCCGCACCGCCCGGCGCAGTACCATCCGGCGCGCTACCGGGCGCAATGCCATCCGGCGCGCCTCCGGGCGCAGTACCAGCCGGAGCGCCGCCGGGTGCAGTACCATCCGCGGCGCCACCGGGCGCAGTGCCGTCCGGAGCGCCGCCCGGCGGTGTGGCGATCGCCGCCCCGGTGCCGTACCTGACGGCCTCGTCCCGGCCCATCGCCGCGCCCTCGGCCAGCAGCGCGGCCGCCGCCGGCGCCCCGAGCTGCTCCCGCGCGGCCCCGAACATGGCCCCGGTCCGGGCACTCGCCGACGGGCCGGAGGCCGCGCCGGCCGCTTCGCGCAGCGCCATCCCGGCGCCTTCGAGCCGGACCGCCCTGGCCGGGTCACCCTGCGCGAGCGCCAGCACGCCCAGGGCCTCCAGGCCACGGGCAACCGGCAGCCGCTGCCCGGTGGCCAGGCTCAGCTGGATGCTCTCGGTCAGGCTGGACCCGGCCAGCTCCAGATCGCCCTGGGACAGCGCCACCCAGCCGACCCCGGCCAGGCACCGGGCGATCTCCGGCCTGGCATCGATGGCACGGTACAGCGCCAGCGCGTCCCCGAAGTGCCGCAGCGCGGCGGCGTGATCGCGCCGCATCCTGGCCAGCGTGCCGAACCCGTACAGGGCCTGCGCCACGCCCCAGCCGTTGTTATCCCGCAGCACGTCCAGGGCGGTCTCGTAGGCGCGCTGCGCATCAGTGAGCCTGCCCAGCCGGGCCAGGACCGCCGCCCTGGTGCTCTGCGCCAGCCCTTCCTCCCAGTCATCGCCAGCGTCGCGGGCCGCGGCGATGGCCGCGGCGGCGCCGGAAAGCGCCTCGTCATGACGGCCTGCCCGCAGGCTGACCAGCGCCAGCAGCCGGAGCCCGCCGGCCTGGCCCGTCCCGGCAACATCGGTGGCGGCATCGGCCCCGTCAGCAGGCTGGCCGAGCTCAAGGCCGCGGTGCACGCACCGCGTCACCGCGGCGTAGTCCTGCAGCTCGAAGGCAAGCTCAGCGCGCAGCATCAGGGCCCGAGCCCGGACAGCGGGCCGGACCGGGCCGGCCAGCGCCAGGAAGCGGTCGAACCAGCCCGCGCCCTCGGTCACGTCGCCGTAAGCGACCCACGGGCTGCGCAGCGCGCAGCAGAGCCGCAGGCCCACCTCGGCCTCGCCGCGGGCCAGTGACACGGCGAGCGCGGCGGCGAGGTTGACCCGCTCGATGTGGATGCGCCGGTACATGATGACGCGCTCGGGCCACGGCGGATCCCCGCGCAGGAATGCCTTGGCCGCGGTCGATTCCACCAGGTCCAGCAGGTAGTCCCGGAACCGGGCCCGGACAGCGGCATCCTCCCCGGAGTCGGCCAGCCAGCCGGCCGCGTACTCCCTGATGGTGTCAAGCAGCCGGTACCTGGCCGCGCCGTCCAGCTCGCCGTCCAGCGTGACCAGGGACTTGTCGATCAGCGCGGCCAGCAGGGTGAGCACCGCCGGCCCCGGGACCTCGGCACCGGCGCAGATCCGCTCGGCCATGTCCAGGTTCCAGCCGGAGAAGACCGACAGCCGGCGCAGCAGCGCCTGCTCGGGCCCGGTAAGCAGCTCGTAGCTCCAGTCCACGGCGGCCTGCAGCGTCTGCTGGCGCGGCGGCGCGGTCCGGTCACCCGAGGCCAGCAGCTGGAAACGGTCACCGAGCCGGCCGGCGATCTGCTCCACCGACAGCGCCCGCACCCGGGCCGCGGCCAGCTCGATGGCCAGCGGGATCCCGTCCAGCGTCCGGCACAGCCGGACGACCGCCGCGGTGTTGCCGGCGTCGAGCGTGAAACCGGGCCGGACCGCCGCCGCCCGCTCGGCGAACAGCCGGATCGCATCGTGCCGCGCCATGTCCTGCTGGGACAGCTCGCCGTAGTGGGCCGGCAGCGCGAGCGGCGGTACCCGCCATGCGGTCTCGCCGCGGACCCGGAGCGGCTCCCTGCTGGTGGCGATCAGCCACAGCTTCGGGCAGCCGGCCAGCAGCCCGTGCACCAGCGCGGCGCAGGCGTCCACCAGGTGCTCGCAGGTATCCAGGATCAGTATCATGCGCCGCGGCCTGAGCGCATCAGCCAGCGTGTCGGTGAGCGGCCTGCCGGGCTCCGCCCTGATCCCCAGCACGGCGGCGACCCGCAGCGGGACAAGGGCAGGATCGGTGCTGTCGCCGAGTTCCACCAGCCACGCCCCGTCCGGAAAGCCCGGCACGAGCTCGGCGGCCAGCCGGAGTGCCAGCCGGGTCTTGCCAATGCCGCCCGGCCCGCAGAGGGTCAGCGCGCGGACCTCGCCGAGCAGCAGGGCAAGCTCCGCCAGATCCCGCTCGCGGCCGACGAAACTGTTCGGCTCCGCGGGGAGATTGCCTATGCGGGTCGCGATATCGGTCGTCATGGTCTTTCTGAGGTTGATGCCAGGACCTCAAGTGTCTCACCAGGCGGGCGGTCGGCGATGGAGCAGGCGATGGCCTCGGTGTAGCGGGTCCGGCCGAAGTACATCACCTTGATCAGCACCCACCATGCCTCGCCGGGCCGCGCGCTCGCGGCGGCGGTCACCGTATAGCGCAGCGTGACGTCCTCGCCCGGGCCGACGGCGAAACCGCGGGTCCATGGCCGCGTTGCGTGCCAGCTGCCGACGGGGGAGACCAGCTGCGCCTCGCCCCGCAGCCCGGCCGCGGTCCGGTTGGCCAGCCGGACGGCGACCTCGCCGTGACCGCCGGGCCGCAGCACCAGCTCGCGGGATGCCACGGTGATCTCCAGCTCCGCGGCGGTGGCCTGCTCGTCAGCGAAATAGCGCTCGATGAACTCATCGCCGCGCTGGTCAGCCGATGGCATGGCGGGCTCGCCGACGGTGATGAGCGCGGCGTCCTCCAGGACCTGGCCGGCCCCGCCGGAGATCCGGGCCGCGAGGAAGTACCGTCCGGCCGCGGCCCCCGGCCGCGCCCGTACCCGCAGCTCCCAGCGGGCATGACCGCGAGCCGGCAGGTCGTAGCGCAGCGGCCCGGCCGGGCTGGCCTCGAGCTGGGCCGGGATGTCGAGTTCCACCGAGCCGGCTGCGGGTTCCGGGCCGCAGGCGACGGTCAGCCGCAGGGCGCCGGGCTCGCCGCCCGGCCCGGCCAGCGCGATCCGGGCGCCGCGGCCCGTCCCGGGGTCCCCGTCAGCCCCGGTGCCCTGGTCAGGGTCAGTGCCCTGGTCCGCCGATGCGCCCCGGCCGGAAACGAGCCCGGCAGACAGGTGCACGGCCACCGGCAGGTTCCCGGCCGGTGCCGGTCCCTTGCCGTGCAGCCAGTAGCGGGTGTACACCGGCTGGGCGGGCTCTGGCGGCGCCGCCGCCGCACGTTCCGCCACCGCCGCCGCAGTCCCGGGCGGCGCAGTCCCGGGCGGCGCAGTCCCGGGCGCCGCAGTCCCGGCGCACGCGGCGCCGCGCGCCCGGCCAGCCAGGGGCCGGTAGCCAGCGCCAGGGTCACCGTGCCGGCGGCTGGCAGGTCCGCGGCCAGCACTCCATTGCGCACTGGCAGCGGCTCGCCGCCGGCCTCCTCGACCGGGCCGGTCCGGCTCGCCCCGGTCAGCCCGGGCAACAGGCGCACCCGCGCGGCGGACGGGCCCGCCCGCCCGGACACGTCCCGCAGCCGCAGCGTCACCCCGTCCGCCCGGCTCGGCGTGCCCGGGCGGCCGGACGCGAGCGGGTTCCCGCGCGGCTTGAGCGCGGAAAGCACGGCCGTGGCCGGCTCGACGGAGACCAGGCTCGCGGACGGCGGCAGCGGGCCGTCGTGCAGGCTGGTCTCCACCGCCAGCAGATCGCGGTTGTAGTCCAGGCCCGCCAGCGGGAATCCGGCGGTCCGCCAGTCACCCGGCCCGGCGGTGAGCGCGTACTCGAACGTGTGGCTCCAGTGCTGCCAGGCGAAGCTGGTGCCGTCCGGCACGGTCCGCGCGTCCCCGTCGATCCAGACGCCGCATGGCCAGCCGCTGCAGGAGCGCATCAGGGCGATGTTCAGCGTGCCGTCCGGCGTCACCAGGCTGCTCGGCGTACCCCGGTTGAGCAGCGCCACCGAATGGCCGGCCAGATCAGGGACCGGCGGGCAGGCGGGGCTGCCTGCCTCGTCGCCGGCCGGCCCGGGTGACTCGATCACGGCGTCCGCCAGGTCCGCGGTGACCGCGCCGATGGCGGCGGCCAGGTCGTCGCCGGCCACGATGAGCACGGGCAGGTCACGGGCACCGCGGAGGTCAGCTCCTGGCCGGAATGCCTGCTCCCGGCTGACCGCGGCCGGCACCCAGAGCCGGGCCGCGCCGTGCGCGCTGAGCTGAGCGGCCAGTTCCCGGCCGGCGGCCGGGCCGGCCGCGGCGAGCACCTCGGCGGTGAACGGGTTCTGCGCCGGGCCGCCGAGTGCGATGCGGACGTCGGGCAGGTTCGAGTCCAGGTCGATCGAGCCGTATCTCGGGCCGTCCGGCCGCGAGCAGGTCGCCGTGACTCCCTGCCTGGCCAGTGCCACCAGCAGGGTGCGGATCGCCACCCTGGATCCGTTCGTGATCATCGGGCAAACCACCTCGGCGACGCCGATCGCGCGGGTCTGCCGCTCCCCGGCGGGCCCGGTCAGCGAGACCCTGGCCGCGGAGCTGAGGCCGAACCACTCGTGCGCCGGGTTGTCGAGCGTGTACCAGTGCTCGGCCACGTCGGCATCGGTGCTGCCGAACGGCCGGCCGACCGCCGACAGCGCGCTCTGGTAGACGGGCAGGGCGCCGGGGACCACGGCCGGGAAGCGGACCCGGAGCAGCCGGTCGCTGCCGATCGAGCCGTCCGCGTGGGTGCGGAACTCGATCCGGCTGGCGCCGTCCCACAGCAGCGTCTCGGCGGTAATGCGCAGCCCGCGCAGGTCCAGCTCGGCGACGAGCCTGGTGCCGATGGGGGAGCGCTCGGCCCGCACCCGGGCCGGCCGGCCGGCCGAGCCGGTGCCCGGGCCTTTCGGCGTGAGCAGCCACGGGCCCTCGTTCCACTTCGGGTGGTAGTCGTATTCCTCCTGGATCACCAGTTCGTTGGCCTGGCCGGTGATCAGTTCCCGGCCCGAGCGCTTGTCGGTGATCCGGCTCAGCGTGCCGCCGCGCGCGGGGTCGGCCTCGACCAGGAATGCCTCGTTCTCGATCACCTGGCCGCCGGCCGGAATCCAGCCGGCCGGGGCCGCCGGGGCCGCGGCGGCGGTAACCCAGTAGGTCCGGTAGCCCAGCGCGGGCACGCTGTCCGCCCGGAAGGTCAGCGTGAGCCCGGCCAGCGACCCGTCGCCGTGCCGGCGGACGCCCTCGGCCAGGAACGCGATCTCGGCACCGTCCTGGCCGGCCAGGCAGATCCACTCGGTACCGGGCCGGGCGAAATCCAGGGTGATCCTGGCCAGGCCCGGCCGGGCGGCTGACATCGTGTTGAACACGACGATGGCCCGGTCCGCCGCGGCGCCATCGCTGACCGCCGTGCGGGCCAGGCCGGCCAGGTAGCCCGCGGCGCCGTCGCGGGCGGCGGCGCCCCGCTCGTGCGCTTCGCGCCAGCCGGCCAGCAGGTCCAGGTAGACCTGGTCGCCCTCAGTGCCGGTAATCGCGTCGTGATGCGCGCCGAAGATCAGCTGCCGCCAGGCCTTGTCCAGCCCGTCGGCCGGGTAGTCCGCGCCCGCCAGCCAGGCCAGGGTGGCGAGCCGCTCGCCGTCCTCGACCGCGATCTCCGCGGCCCGCTGGCCCTGCTTGGTATCGATGTAGGAAACGTCCTTGCCGGGATACACCGGGTTCATGTCCCTGGTCTGCGGCGTGATCCACACGTCACGGCGCCCGGCATCCTCGCGCACCGCGGCGAAGAACTCGCCCGGCACCGCGGTCACGAACCTGGGCCAGACATAGCGGGCGTTCCAGTCCCGGTGGATCGCCGCCGCCCAGCGGGACGGGATCACGTGGTCGGCGCCGACCGGCAGCAGCACGTTGCGGGTCGCCGCCACCGGCGCGAGCAGCGCGAACTGCTCGTAGGCGGCTTGTTCCGCGGCGGCCAGGTCGGGCTGCTCATGGGTGACCCAGCCCGCACCGTAGTGGTTCGGCATGTAGGCGGTCAGCAGGCCGCCGCCATCCGGCGATATCCACTCGAACTCGCTGGCGAACTGCATCCGGGTGTTGTCGCCGACGGTCCGGTTCGGCCCCCACTGGTGGAACGGCCCCCTGGCCCAGCCGGACTCGGCCAGGCCGGCCGCCGCCATGATCCCCGGATAGCCGGGATCGTGGCCGAAAGCGTCCAGCATCCAGGCCGTCGTGGGCTGCGCCCCGAGCACGTCACGCTGGTAGCCGAGCCCGTAGACCGCGTTGCGGATGGTGGACTCGGCCGAGGTCAGGTTGGTGTTCGGCTCGTTATAGCTGCCGCCGACGAGCTCGATCCGGCCGCTCGCGATGAAGGCGAGCAGATCCGCGCGATCTTCCGGGTGCGCGTCGAAGTGCGGCTTGAGGTAGTCGATCTCGGCCAGCACGAACTTGTAGTCCGGATCCCGCCTGGCTTCCGCCAGGTGCAGCCGGACCAGCTCGAACGCGGTCCGCACATCCGGCAGCCGGCCGTCGGCATCCGGCATCACCAGCCGGGACTCGGCAAACTGGCCCTGGGTGTTCCACCAGACCGGGTCGTAGTGGAAGTGACTCACCATCCACATGGTCCAGCCGGTCTCGGCGACGGTGATCTCGGCGCCGAGTTCCGCGCGGGCCGCGGTCCCGGCCCCGTTCCCGGCGGCCCGGCCGGTCCCGGCGGTCTCGGCGATTGCGGTGACCCGCAGCGTGGCGCCCGCGGCATGCGGCGCGGCGACCGCGACGCCGACCTCGGCGGTCCGCTCCGCGCCCGGCTCCGGCACCGGGACGCTGACCGGCGCCGGGGTGGTGACGCCCGGCCCTTCGACCCGCACGGTAACCGGCGTGCCGCTGTCGCGGATCAGGCCGGCGCCCGCGTGGGCCAGGGTCACCCGGATCAGCTGAAGCGGGTGCGCGACTGAACCGGTGAACAGGTCGGTGGAGGTAACGCCACTGATCCGCATGGCTTTATCGTGCCATGGAGCCGGCCGCCGGCCGATAGCATGCGGATTGCGGGGAAGCCGCCCGTTCAACTGGCCGGACCCCCGGAGCGGAGCGTGACTGCCGGTGCCAGAGTTGCCAGTGACGCTCAAGGATGTCGCCGGGCGAGCCGGCGTGCATCCGGCGACCGCATCCCGCGCGCTCAATCCCGAGACCAGGATCCTGGTCAGCGAGGACACCACGCGCCGGGTGCTCGCGGCCGCTGACGAGCTCGGCTACCGCCCGAACCCGGTGGCCAGGAGCCTGCGGACCAGGCGCTCGCACACGGTGGGCGTGCTGATCCCTGACCTCAACAACCCGCTTTTCCCGCCGATCGTGCGCGGCATCGACGACCGGCTCGCCGCGGCGGGCTACGTGGCGCTGATCGGCAATACCGACGGTGATGACGAGCGCGAGCGGGTGGTGTTCGAGCAGATGCGCGCCCGCCATGTGGACGGCTTCGTGCTGGCCACGGCGCATCTGCGCAGCCCGCTGCTGGCCGAGGCGGCCAGGGCCGAGATTCCGGTCGTGCTGATGAACCGGCTGGTCGAGGACTACAGCATCCCGTCCGTCTCCGTCGACAACGAGCGTGGCGTGCGGATGGCCGTCAGCCACCTGGCCGAGCTCGGGCACCGCCGGATCGCGCACATCGCGGGCCCGCAGGACCTGTCCACCGGGCGCAGCCGCTACCAGGGATTCGTCGGTGCCATGGCGGCCTGCGGGCTGCCGGTCGACCCCAGCCTCGTCGTCTTCGCCGGGCGGTTCTCGCTGGAGGAGGGCCAGCGGTGCTGCCGCGAGCTGCTGGAACTGCCAGAGCGGTGCACGGCCGTGGCGGCCGGCAATGACATGCTCGCGCTCGGCTGCTACGCCGCGCTGGACGCGGCCGGGCTGACCTGCCCGCGGGACCTGTCGGTCGTCGGCTTCAACGACATGCCGTTCATCGACCTGCTCAAGCCGCCGCTGACCACGGTCAGGTTCCCGCACTACCAGGTGGGGACGGAGGCGGCGCAGCTGCTGCTGGAGCGGATCGGCGGGCACAGCGGGCCAGTCAAGATCCTCTACCTGGCACCGGAGTTCATCAACCGCGGCTCCACCGCCAGCGTCGAGCCCGGAGCCTGATCGCGCCGCTGGCCGGCTTAGTGCTCGCAGCCAGCGCTCGGCCAGCACTCGGCCGGCTCAGCGCTCGGCCGGCCAGCCGGCGGGCCATCCAGTCGGCGGTGTACGGCCGGTGGTGCTGCGGCAGGTTGGCGCAGCCGTGGTTGCCATCCGCCAGCAGCAGCAGCTCGGCCCCGCCGCCCGCCTCGTCCGCGAGCCGCTGTGCCTGCTCCCAGGGGAAGATCCGGTCCCGCTGGCCGGCCACAATCAGCAGCGGGGCGGTCAGCTGGCCGGCCCGACCGGCCATGGTCAGCTCGTCGGCCCGCAGCCTGGCCTCCTTGGCCGTCGCCGCATGCGACCGGACCCGGAACGCCTCCCGGCTGAGCTCGGGCAGCTGATCCCAGGTCGCGCCGAAGCTGTACGGGCCGCACAGCGAGACGCAGGCCCGCACTCGCCGGTCCGCGCTGGCCAGCCGGGCCGCGTAATAGCCGCCGAGGCTGACACCCCAGATGCCGATCCGCGCCGGGTCAAGGCCGGGCAGCGCGCTCACCGCGTCCAGGATGGCTCCGCCGGGGACCTCCCAGTCCGGCCTGATCGCCAGGCCGTACTCGGCCTCGCCCTGCCCGGGACCGTCGACCGAAAACGTGGCCAGACCCCGGTCCAGGAAGAGCGCCTCGGTCGCGCGCAGTTCCTCCTTGGCCGAATCGAGGCCGGAGATCAGGATCACCGCCGCGGTCGGCCCGGCGGCCTGAGGCGGGCCGGCGGCCTGAGTCAGGCCGACGGTCTGAGGTGGCCCGGCGGCCTGAGGCGGCCCGGCGGTCTCAGCCGGGCCGGTCCATCCTGGGCCGGCGCAGCACCCCGGCCAGCACGCTGCCATCGAACGGGATCTCGACCCGCTCGCCCGGCGGGTCGAGATGCGGCAGCGCGTCGGTCAGGCACCGGACCGCCATCGCATGCGCCGCCCGCAGCTGCGGCATGTCCTGGACGAACATGAACTTCGCGAAATGGTAGTAGACGGCCGCCTGCGCGAGGTGGGCGCCGGCCGACCGGTCCCGGCCATCACCGAGCGCCGTCCGGCCGAGCCGCTCGTGCTCGGCGCCGGCCCGGCACCAGGCCGCGCACCAGTCGCCCCAGGCATCAATCGCCGCCGTGACGCGGGTGAAGTCAGCCGCATCCACGCCGTTGGCAATGAAGCGCGGCGCCCAGTGGTCGATAGCCATCGTCACCAGCCGGTCTGCCATCCGGATATTCTTGCACACGATTGCAGCGCGGATACAGTGCCAAAGCGTTCATGTTGAACGAATAGTCAGTGGCCGGTGCTCCACCGGGGTCAACTAGCCTCAGCGGGGTACCAGCGAGTATCCGATAACGGCTTGGTCACAGCCCGTTGACAACTGGTCGCGCCGTGCGCCACGCTCGGTGCGCAAACGATTGTGAATCACTTTTAAGGTGGCGAGATGACCGAGCAGGGGACCGAGCGCAGGCTCGGCTGGCTGGGGACCGGCCGGATGGGCTCGGAACTCGTCCTCCGGCTGCTCACGGCCGACTGCGACGTGGCGGTCTATAACCGGACGAAGGCCAAGGCCGAGCCGCTGGCCGCGGCCGGCGCGAAGGTCGTCGACTCGGCGGCCGAGCTGGCCGCCGCGGACATCGTGTTCGTGACCGTCGGCACTTCCCAGGACCTGATCGACGCGCTCACCGGCCCGGACGGCCTGCTGTCCGGCGGCGCCGCGCCCAGCATCGTGGTGGACTGCTCCACCATCTCCGCCGAGGCGTCGCGGCAGGTCCGGCAGCAACTCGACGCGCGGGGGACCACGCTGCTCGCCGCACCGGTGATGGGTAATCCCAGGGTCGCCAGGGCTGGCAGGCTGACCTTCGCGGTGTCCGGGCCCCGGTCCGCCTTCGACGCCGCCCGGCCCTACCTGGGCCTGCTCGGCGCCGGGGCGACCTATGTCGGCGAGGGCGAGCTCGCCCGGATCGTCAAGCTGTGCCACAATCTCCTCCTCGGCGTAGTTATTCAGTCACTGTCCGAGGTGACGATCCTGGCGGAAAAGAGCGGCGTCAGCAGGCAGGCGTTGCTGGCCTGCCTCAATGACAGCGTGATGGGGTCGACCTTCACCAGGTATAAGACGCCGGCCCTGGTAAACCTGGACTTCCACGCCACCTTCACGGCCGAGTTGCTGCGGAAGGATTTCGACCTCGGGCTGGCCGCCGCGCGCGAGCGCGAGACGCCGATGCCGGTGGCCTCGCTCGTGCACCAGATGGTGCAGAGCCTCGTCGGGCACGGATACGGCCAGTCTGATTTCGCTGCGCTGCTCATGCTGGCGGGCCAGTCGGCCGGGCTGGAACTCGTCAGCGAGAATGCGGAGGTATCCGACGGTCTCGGGCCGGACGACACGAACGGCGCAAACGATGCAGTACGGTAATCCACCAGCGATAAATTCGCGGCCATCCCGGCAATCGGCAGCCTGATGATCACCAAGACGCGGCCGCCGACCGCCGGGCTGGCTTCATTTACTAATCCATTACATCGGCAGAACACAATCATTGGAAGGAGCAACCGGGATGAGATCTGACCGCGCCCGGTTCCTGTCTCTCACGGCCACCGCCGCGGTGCTGGCGATGGTGCTCGCCGCCTGCAGCAGCAGCGGCGGCAGTAGCAGCAGCAGCCCGTCAGCCAGCGCCTCAGCCAGCGCGTCGGCGGCCAAGACACCGATTACGGTCGGGATCTCGCTCTCGCTTACCGGCGACTTCTCCGCCGACGGCCAGGCGTTCCAGCGCGGCTATGAGCTCTGGCAGAGCGCAGTCAATAGCCACGGCGGGATACTCGGCCGTCAGGTCAAGCTGATCGTCATCAACGACGGAAGCTCGCCGACCACGGTTGTCTCCAATTACCAGAAGCTGATCTCCGTTGATCATGTGGACCTGACCTTCGGGCCGTTCTCCTCGCTGCTCACCGGGCCCGCCTCCACGGCCGTCGCGCGGTACGGGTACGCGATGATCGAAGGCGCGGGCACGTCGCCCAGCGTCTTTAACGTGGCGTCCAACCAGGCTGTCCACAACGTCTTCAGCCCCAGCCTGCCGGTAAGGGACTACATGGTGCCGTTCTCCGACTGGATCAAGTCACTGCCGCCCAGCCAGCGGCCGAAGACGGCGGCCTACCCGATGGCCAATGACCCGTTTGCCGACCCGCCGGTACAGCGCACGCAAAAGGCGCTGGAGAGCATCGGGGTCAAGACCGTCTACAGCAAGATCTTCCCCGCGGAGGTGTCCGCCTACAAGGCGCCCGCCGACCAGGTGGCCGCTTCCGGCGCCCAGGCGGTCGTGCTCGGCTCCACCGACATACCGACCGTGAACGCGTTCATACAGGCCTTCGAGCAGCAGCACTACAACCCGAAGATCTTCATCGCCGCGTCAGGGCCTGACCAGGGCGCAGCGTTCATCAAGGCGGTCGGCAAGTCCAACGCCAACGGGATGATGGTGCCCAACGGCTGGTACGGCGGCTACAACAACGCGCTGAGCCATATCATGGTGCAGCAGTACATCGCCAAGTACGGCGGGACGCCATCGGACATCAACGCGGATGTGGCCGAGGCCTACTCCGTCGGCGAGGTCGCGGCGCTGGCCGTCACGGCCACCGGCGGCACCAACAACTCCAAGATCATCAGTTATCTGCACAGCGGAGTCACGCTGGCCACCGTGCAGGGACCAGTGAAGTTCAACGCACTCGGCGAGAACCCGCTGGCCGCTGCGTTCATCTTCCAGTGGCAGAACGGCAAATACGTCCAGGTACTGCCGCTCGGCTCGTCGGGCGCGGTAAAGATTATCAACCCGAAGCCCCACTGGGGCAGCTGATCAGCAGAGGCTGGGGCGGGCGGCCAGCAAGCCTGGCCGCCCGCCCGCTCGCGTTCGCAGGGTTACGCATGAGTTCGGAAGGAGGAACCGGGGGATGACATATCGTCGCGCCCGTTTCTTGTCTGTGACCGCCGTCGCCGCGCTGGCTGCCGCGGTGCTTGCTGCCTGTGGCAGCAGTAGCCCGGCGGGCAGCGCGTCAGGCAGCACGGCGGGTTCCGAGCCGCCGATCCTGATCGGCGCATCGCTGTCGCTGACCGGCGACTTCTCCGCCGACGGGGTGGCGTTCCAGCGCGGGTACCAGCTATGGCAGAGCGTCGTCAACAGCCACGGCGGGATACTCGGCCGCCAGGTCAAGCTGATCATCCTCAACGACGCCAGTTCGCCGACCACGGTCGTCTCCAATTACCAGAAACTGATCTCCGTTGATCATGTCGACCTGACCTTCGGGCCGTTCTCCTCGCTGCTCACCGGGCCCGCCTCCACGACCGCCGCGCGGTACCACTACGCGATGATCGAAGGCGCGGGCACGTCGCCCAGCGTCTTTAACGTGGGGTCCAACAAGGTTGTGCACAATGTGTTCAGCCCCAGCCTGCCGGTAGCGGACTACATGCTGCCGTTCGCCAACTGGGTCAAGTCGCTGCCGGCCGGCGAGCGGCCGAAGACTGCGGCCTATCCGCAGGCCGATGACCCGTTCGCCGACCCGCCCGTGCAGGCCGCAAAGAAGATCCTGGACGCCGCCGGGATCACGCCGGTCTACAGCAAGACCTTCGGGGAGGAAGTGTCCCACTACAAGCCAATTGCCGACCAGGTCGCCGCCAGTGGCGCCCAGCTGGTCGTGCTCGGCTCCACCGACGTGCCGACCGTGGCCGCGTTCATGCAGGCCTTCCAGCAGCAGCACTACAACCCGAAGATCTTCATCGCCGCATCAGGACCGGACCAGGGCACCGCGTTCGTCAGCGCTGTCGGGAAAGCCGATTCCGACGGGATGATGGTGCCCAACGGCTGGTACGGCGCCTACAACAACCCGCTGAGCAGCGTGATGGTCCAGGACTACATCGCCAAGTACGGCGGCACCGCATCGGACATCAACGCGGACGTGGCCGAGGCCTACTCCGTCGGCGAGGTCGCGGCACTGGCCGTCACCGCGACCCGCGGCACCGACAACCCCAAGATCATCCGCTACCTGCACAGCGGCGTCACGCTGAATACCGTGCAGGGACCGGTGAAGTTCAACGCACTCGGCGAGAACCCGCTGGCCGCCGCGTTCATCTTCCAGTGGAAGAACGGCAACTACGTCCAGGTGCTGCCGGCCGCCGCGGCAGGCTCCACGAAGATCACCAACCCGAAGCCCGCCTGGGCCAACTGAGCAGTCAGCGAAACCGAGCGGTGCGGAGCTGAGATGGGACGGCAGATCTATGAGGCCGTCGTCGACGGGATACTTGTCGGCGGCGTCTATGGCCTGATGGCCGTGGGGCTGACGCTGATCTTCGGTGTCCTCGACATCATCAACATCGCCCAGGGCATCCTGGTTATCCTCGGCGCCTACCTCAGCTACGTGCTGTCGGTGCACCTGCACATTGACCTGTTCCTCGGCCTGCTCATCACGGTCCCGGCGATGTTCCTGGTCGGCGTCGTCATCTACTGGGCGTTCATCCAGCCGCTTCGCGGCCGGGAACGCACGTCCATGTCGCTGCTGGCCAGCTTCGCGGTCGCCATCATCATCGAGGGAATCCTTTACTGGATCTTCAGCCCCGACTACGTGCAGCTGAATGCCTGGTACGTGACCTCCAGCGTGCGCGTATTCGGTTTCTACCTGCCGTACATCTACCTGTTCGGATTCGCGCTGGCCGTGGCGCTGGTCGTGGTCCTTTACCTGATCCTGTACCGGACCCGGTTCGGCCGCAGCGTCCGGGCCACCATGCAGGACCAGACCGCATCCCGGCTCATCGGGATCAACGTCAACCGGGTCGCCGCGGTCACGTTCGGGATCGGCGTCGCCGTGACCGCGGTGGGGGGCATGATGTACGGCGCCACCAGCGGGGGCTTCAACCCGAACAGCGGCTACGACCTGATCTCCCGGTTGCTCGCCATCATCATCCTCGGCGGCCTCGGCAGCATCGGCGGCGCACTCGTGGCGGCGGTGTTCATGATCACGCTTGAATCCGTGGTGACCATCTGGTCGCCGAACTGGGCCATCGTGGTGTTCTACGCGGCTCTGGTGATCGTGCTTACCTTCCGCCCGTCCGGCCTGTTCGGACGGCAGGCGGTGCGGGCCCAGTGACACCGGCCAGCATGATGACGGGCCCGGACTCCCAGCCGCGCCCAGGCCGACTGCGGCAGGCCACCGCGTGGCGCGCGGGGGGAGTCCTGGCCCTGCTCGCCGCGATCGCCATCTTCCCGCTGGTCTTCACCAATGCGCTGGTGACCACGATCGCCGTGGACACGCTGATCTTCGTGGGTGCGGCTGTCGCGTGGAACATCTTTTCCGGGTACTCCGGCTACATCTCGCTCGGGAATGCGGTGTTCTTCGGCTGCGGCGCCTATACGGTCGGGATCGCCGCCAGGGACTGGCAGGTGACCGGGATTGCGGTGTTCGCCCTGCTGCCGCTGGCAGCCGTGGTGGCGACCGTGGTCGCGGTGCCGTTCGGGCTGGTGGCCCTGCGGGTCCGGCGGCACACGTTCGTCGTCGTCACCATCGCGGTCTTCTTCATCTTCCAGTTGATGGCCTTCAACTTCTCGTTCACCGGCGGCACCACCGGAGTCTCCGCGCCGTTCCTGCTCTGGAATCCTGCCACCTACAACGACCCCTTCTACTACCTGGCGCTGGCTATCGCGGTAGCCACGATCGCGCTGTCCTGGCTGATCCGGGGATCCAGGTTCGGCCTGCAACTGCGGGCCATCCGCGACGACGAGGACCGCGCCCGGGGCCTCGGCGTGCGGACCATGCGCGTCAAGCTGGCCGCGTTCATGATCTGCGCGTTCGTGACCGGGCTGCTCGGCGGGCTCTGGTTTTACTTCATCACCCAGGTCCAGCCGCCGTCCGGCTTCGACCCGGCCTTCGATCTCTCCGTCGCGCTGATGGCCTTCCTCGGCGGCCTGGGCACCGTCTCGGGCCCGGTGCTCGGCGCCATGATCCTGGTGCCGGCCCAGCAGTACCTGACCGAGCAGTTCACGAACGACTATCTCAGCCAGATCGTTCTCGGCGTACTGTTCCTGGGCGTCATACTCCTGCTGCCACGGGGCGTGATACCCACGGCGAGCGAGAAAATCGCATCATGGCGAGCGAGGCGCTCCGACCGCCTGGCCGCGCCTGCCGCGGTGGCCGGCGGTCAGGTCACCGCTCCGCCCGGCGAACCCAGCGCCGCCGCGGGCACGGTGGCCAAGGAGGTCCCGCGGTGACCGCGCTGTTGCGCGCCGAGCAGGTATCTAAGGCGTTCGGCGGCGTGCAGGCGCTCAGCGACTGCACAGTTGAGGTAGCACGCGGCAGCATCACGGGCCTGATCGGGCCGAACGGATCGGGTAAGACGACGCTGTTTAATGTCATCACCGGCTACGAGCGGGTGGATGCCGGCGATGTCTACGCGGACGACAAAAAGATCACGAACGCGCGGCCAGAGCAGGCGTTTGCCCTCGGCATCGGCCGGACCTTTCAGCTGACCAGGATCTTCCCGAGGCTGACGGTCATGGAGAACATGCTGGTCGCTTCCCAGCATCGCGGCAGTGGCCGCTGGCGCAGCCCGCTGGCCAGGGCCGGCGGCCAGGCGGACCGGCGGCGTGCGATGGAACTGCTGGAGTTCACCGGGATCGCCGGGCACGCGACCGCGCTGGCGGACACCCTGTCGTATGGCCAGCGAAAGCTGCTCGAGCTCTCTTACGTGCTGGTCGCCGACCCCGCGATCGTGCTGCTCGACGAGCCGGCCGGCGGCGTGAACCCGTCCTTGATCCAGCACATCTCGGCCAGGATCCGCGACCTCAACGCCCGCGGCACGACGTTCCTCATCGTCGAGCACAACATGGATTTCGTGATGGGCCTCTGCGACAGCGTCACGGTCCTCGATTACGGCACCGTGGTCGCCAGCGGGCCTCCCGAGATCATCAGGAGCAACCCGCGGGTACTCGACGCCTACCTCGGCACCACGGAGGAAGACGATGCGCCCGCCCAGTGACCTTCCGCCGGCCCGGGTACCCGCCCAGGCCGGACACGACGCCGCGCTCGTCATCGAAGGGCTCGTTTCCGGCTATGGCGGCGGCGACGTGCTGCATGGCGTATCCCTCAGCGTGCCGGCCGGCGGCATCGCCTGCGTGGTGGGGCCGAACGGGGCGGGCAAGTCCACGCTGCTGGCCACGATCAGCGGGCTGCTGCGGACGAAGCGGGGGACCATCAGGCTCCATGGCGAGACGCTGACCGGGAAGACGCCGAGGCAGATTCTGGACCTGGGCCTCGTGCACGTGCAGCAGAACCACAGCCTCTTCCGCGACATGACGGTCCGGGAGAACGTCGAGCTTGGCGGCTACATCCTGCGGAATCACGCGCTCCTGCTGCGCAGGCGCGCGCACGTCGAGGAGATGTTCCCTCAGGTGGGGCAGTGGGCCGGGCAGAAGGCAGGCAGCCTGTCCGGCGGCCAGCAGCGGCTGGTGGAGTTCGCCCGCTGCCTGATGCTTGATCCGTCCCTGGTGCTGCTGGACGAGCCGTCCATGGGCCTGTCGCCGAAGGTGCTCAGGACCGTGTTCGACGCGGTCCGCTTGATGAACTCCCAAGGCAAGTCGATCCTGCTGGTGGAGCAGAACGCGCGGGCCGGCCTGCGGCTCTCCGGGCACGGCGTCGTCCTGGAGAACGGGCGGGTGCGGCTGGCGGGCAGCGGCCGTGAGGTTCTCGAGCACCCGGAGATCGGTGCGCTGTACCTCGGCGGCGCCGTGACCAGCGCCAATGGGGCGGCGCCGGGCGATAGCGGCGGGGCCGGAAGCTCGCGGCCTGACGTCCCGGCTCCGGGTACCTTCCCCGGGACCGCTCATTGATCGTTGACGCGCACTGCCACGTCATTGTCGGCGAGATGATGACGAGCGCGGTGCCGGCGCGCTGGCGGCCCGCCATCAGCGTCGAGGATGGCCGCCAGGTCGTCACGTTCCGCGGCCGGGAACTGCGCTCGATAGTCGCGGAGTTCACCGACACCGAGGTGATGGCCAGCCAGGCAGCCGCCGGCGGAATTGACCACCTGCTGCTCTCGCCGTGGATCATGCTGGTGCCCGTGGAGGCCGGACTCGCGGAGGCGACCAGAGTCTGCCGGGTGCAGAACGAGGGGCTTTCGCTGGCCGCGGCGGGCGGCCGGGTCAGCGCGCTCGGCGCCGTCCCGCTGCAGGACGCGGCCGCTGCGGCCGCTGAGCTTGAGTACCTAATGCAGCTGCCTGGGCTGCGCGGTGCCGAGGTGCCGGCCAGCGTGGCGGGCCGCTACCTCGGCGACGAGGCGTTCCTGCCGTTCTGGGAGGCCGCTGAGGCCACCGGGGCGCTGATCTTCGTGCATCCCACCACCCGCGGCTTCGAGCTGCCCGCGCTCGGTGACTACTACCTGTGGAATTCGGCGGGGAACCCGCTGGAGACGGCCATCACCGCCGCGCACCTGGCGGCTGCCGGGGTACTCGAGCGGTACCCGCGGCTGCGGATCCTGCTCGCCCACGGCGGCGGCGGGCTGATGTCGATCCGCGGCCGGCTGCGGCGGGCATTCGCTACACGGCCCGAGGCCAGGGCGCGCTCGGCGGACGGCCCGGATGCGGCGCTGCGCAGGTTTTACTTCGACACCGTTACCCATGACCGGGCGCTGCTCGCCGATCTCGTCGGCTACGCGGGCGCTGACCATGTGCTGCTCGGCTCGGACCGGCCATTCGACATGGGCAGCGATCAGCCTGCCGAGGAGGTACGGGCGCTGCGGCTCAGTGACTTCGATGAGCGCTCCATTCTCGGCGGCAATGCCAGCCGCCTGCTGGAAGGCTGACCGCCGCCGGCCGGTTCCCGGCAGTTTCTATTTCCCGGCGCTGACGCGGCGGCCAGCCAGATCCAGGACGCCCTCGGGCCGGCGCGGCTGGCTGTCACCGAATGTAATTCCGCTATCTCACCGCGATCAAGGCGGCATCGAAGGGCTGGTGACGCCCGCGCCGCCGCCTGCCGCGGCGGCCGGGCCTGCCAGTGCCTGCAGGGCCGGGGCGGTGAGCCGGTGCACCGTCCACTCGTCCATCGGCGCGGCGCCGAGGGACTCGTAGAAGCCGCGGGCCGGGGCATTCCAGTCCAGTACCGCCCATTCGAGCCGGCCATAGCCGCGCTGCACGCAGACCCGGGCGAGCTCGCTGAGCAGCGCCCGGCCCAGCCCGGTGCCCCGCAGCGCCGGGGTGACGTAGAGATCCTCTAGGTAGATGCCATGACTGCCCAGCCAGGTCGAGTAATTCAGGAACCACAGCGCGAACCCGGCGACGGATCCCTCATGCTCGGCCACGTGCGCGAAGATCGCCGGCTGATCCGCGAAGAGCGCCCGTCGCAGGTCGCCCTCGGTGGCAGTGACCGCATCGAGTGATTCCTCGTATTCCGCGAGATCCCGGATCAGCCGGTGGATCTGCGGGACATCCTGCGGGGAGGCGGGCCTGATCATGTCCCGATGCTAGCCGGGACCGGACTAGACCGAGATCCTGTACCTGAGCCGGAAGCTATCGGCGGCCAGCACGATATCGCCTGCCTCGACCGCCGTGCCGCCGGCCAGGTGGGTGCGCTGCACGAGCAACACGAGAGCACCCGGGCTGATGGCGAGTACGGTCGCCTCGCTGCGCAGCGAGGGCCGGACCGAGATTTCCTCGGTCACCTCGTCCACGCAGATCCCGATGGCCTTCATCCGCTCGATCACTCCACAGCCGGCGAAGGTACCCTGCTCCGGCGCGGCGATCACGGTCCCGCCGGTGATCTCAACCGGCTCGTAGGACGTTGTCAGCTGGATCGCCGCGCCGTCCGCGCTAAGCAGGTACCTGATGCGCATCACCGCGTCGCTGCCGGGCGGCAGGCCAAGTCGCCGCGCGATCGACGGCGGCGGGGGGATCTGCTCCGCCCGGTACTCCAGGGCCAGCCGGCCAGCCGGCTCGCCCGGGCTGAAGGGCGAGCCAGGGCCGTGCAGGCGATCGTGGTCCATCAACCGGGTCACGGGCGCCTTGCGCACGTAGGACCCTGATCCCGCCCTGGCCTCGATCAGGCCCTCGGCGGCCAGGACCTGGAGCACGTGCTTGGCCGCGGTCTCCCCGACGCCGTACCTGGCGATGATCGCATTGCGGGAGGGCACCCTGGCGCCCGGCTCCAGCAGTCCCTCGCTGATACGGGCGCGAAGATCCTCGAGGACCCGGAGATAGACCGGATCGGTTGACGCTCCCATCGGAAGCCATTGTCACTGAAGTAACCCTAGAGTTGTGACCCAACTGAAATTTTAGTGACGCCGCTGGTAGCGGCATGATCATCTCACTCGGCCCTTGCGCGGTCCTGACCTGGGATTCCTGCGTTCGTGGTGCTCCTGATGGTGCTGCTGGCGATGATGCTCGTCGCGGTGATCCGCCTGCCCGAGCGGCACGGCTCGTCCGAGGAGGCTGCTCGGCCGCCTCGGGAGGAGAAACATCTCATGGGCCCGGCGGCGCGCTCAGCCGCAGCGAATAAACTTCATCGGATAACTTTGGAGCACCTCAGGCCCACCTGGGGCAATGTGAATGGCGTTGCCTACCTGAACTCCGGCAGTCCTGTCAGCGGAGATAACGTTCGGCTGCAAGACCAGGACTGTGCCCGCCTCATATGCGAACTCGTCTGGATGAGTCGAGCCCCGGGTCTGACGTGTCCGCAGGATAGGGGGCAGGTAGGCACCGCTGAAGCCATGTATCAAATCGTCCCAGATGCTGAAGCCACTCTTGTGTACGCCCTCAGCAACATCCAGAATCTCGCCAACGGTCACGCCGGGACGGAGAATTGCAAGGATACCCTCATAGACGGACATTGCGACTTCGTACAGCTCTCTATACAGAGGTGTTGGCTCCGCTGCGACAGTGAAAGATCGCAAAATCTGACCAGCATATCCCCAAAAATTCGCGCTAATCTCCGTGACGATAACATCGCCCTGCTGGATAACACGATCGGGTTGGTACTGATGCGGAACGCAAGCGCTCGGCGCGTCCATGGGCGTACTCAAAGTGAAGTGGATTAGATTCGTGCCCCGCTTGGCCAGGTATGTGTCTTCAATGATCTTTGCTATCTCGTACTCGCGGATGCCGGGCCGGATCTGCTCCTCCATGGCCGCGACCGCCGTATCGCCGAATCCCGAGGCGACTCGGGTGTAGATTAGCTCTTCCTGGCTCTTTATCAGGCGCAGGCCTGAATAGTGTGCGTTCAGGTCCACCCAAGTCGTCTCTGGGAGTTCTCGTCGCAGTACGACCATGTCAGAGTACCGCAGCGGGCCTATGAAGCCGACTGACGCGGTCTCACACCCGTTCGCGCGAAGCGTAAGCGCAACGTTCATTGCCTGCTGGTACGGCGTGTCACCGCCGTATTGGATGTCATCGACGACCGCAATAAGCCGGGAGTCCGGTAGGTGGTTCCACAATCGCACGAACATAACAGGCGGCCCCGCTGCGAAGAAGATCGCGTAGCTTTCGGTGAGCGGTGGCCAGTTGGTGAAGTAGTGGACTGAAGTCTCATTGATGCCTGTCGCCCCGCAAACAACAACGGCCAGCAAGTCACGCTCGGTCATCATCCTCGCGAGAGCACCATGCCGACGCGCCATCTCCGAGCTGCTGTACCTGGGCCAGCCGTTCACGGACTCGATAGCGCTGTCGCCGATTGCACTAGATGTGCCCATTGTTCCTCCTGCGCGTTGGGTGAGACGGGGCCGACGAAGGCCCGCACATAGCCGGTCAGCGGAGTTCCTGCCAGAGAATCCACGAAGGCCGCTCGGTGGATCGATCGTATAGCTCTGTGATCCGCTGCTCGGTGGGCTGCGCTTCCTGGCAACCTGCACTCGTCCTTGCCGCTTGCGCGCCGCCACCTGCGGACGACCAGCATGCAAACCGCGCGGCCGGAGCACCGGGCCTGCGCATGACTGGCCGGCACCAGCCGCGCCCGCAGCTAGTCGCTGCCTTCCTCCAGCAGCAAGTGATAGCCGTTCGGGGTGCGGGCGTGCAGGACGCGGTAAGTCCAGTCCTCGCTGGGCGTCATCAGCTGCTCGCTGAACGGCACGCCGGCCTCGTCCAGCCGCTGCCGCGCGGCGCCGATATCCCCGACGCCGAACTGCCAGGTCAGCACGTGATCAGGCGTGTCGCTGCGGAACCCGGCCTTCCGCTCGATGCCGAACTCGACGGACCCATGGCCCAGGGCCAGGAAGTGCGGGTACTCGGGACCCTCGTACGTGACGTGGAATCCCAGGCGGACGTAGAAGTCACGTTCGGCCTCGAGGTCGCTCACAAACAGAATGGGGATGATCCGGTTGAACAATGCCGCCATGGCGGCACATCGTACCGACCGGGACCCCGTCCCGCGCGGTCGTGTCCGACTTGCGCATGCGAGCCGGGCTACCGCGGTGAGCAGGGATCGGGCCGCCGCTCGCTAGGCTGGCCGGATGACGTCCCGGGGCAGCGACCATTCCGTGCGCGTAGCCGCCTGCCAGCTCAGCCTGCGGATTGGCGAGACTGGTCGTAACCGGGCCGCGGCCCGCGACGCCATCGATATCGCGGCAGGTCAGGGCGCATCCATCATCGTGCTGCCGGAACTCGTCTCCTCCGGTTACGTCTTCGCCAGTGCAGCGGAGGCGAGGTCCCTCGCCGAGCCGGCCGACGGGCCGACTGTCAGCCAATGGCAGCGGCTCGCTGCGCAGCACGATCTGGTGATCGTCGGCGGCTTCTGCGAGCTGGGCGAGTCGGGGGAGGTGCTCAACAGCGCGGCGATCGTCGACGGCAGCGGCACGAGGGCGATCTACCGCAAGGCGCACCTGTGGGACGCCGAGCCGGACTTCTTCATTCCCGGGGACAGCGACCCGCCGGTCGTCGACACCGCGCACGGCCGGATCGGGGTCATTGTCTGCTACGACGCGGAGTTCCCCGAATGGGTGCGCAAGCCTGCGCTGGCCGGCGCGGACCTGCTGGCCGTGCCGACCAACTGGCCCGCCGAGCCGCGGCCGCCCGGCGAGCGGCCCATGGTGGTGCTCAACGTGCAGGCCGCTGCCAGCGTGAACCGGATCTTCATCGCCGCGGCCGACCGGTGCGGGACCGAACGCGGCGTGAGCTGGGTGGGCGGCACCGTCATCGCGGGCGTCGACGGCTATCCGCTGGCCGGGCCGGTCTGCGCCGATGAGCCGGCCGTGCTGGTGGCCGACTGCGATCTGCGGCTGGCCCGCTGCAAGGCGAACAGCCCGCGCAACGACGTGCACGCGGACCGGCGTCCCGGCCTCTACCGGTGAGGCGGCCAGGCGGCAGGCAGGCGCCGGCCGGCGCAGGTTAGCGGCAGGCTGCCCGGCGACTGAGCGGCAGGCTGCCCGGCGACTTAGCGGCTGGCTGCCCGGCGACGCTGGCGGCCCGGGCGGCCGGCGGCCGGCGTGGTCGGCGTGAGCGGCAGCCGCGATGGGGGCTTGATCTCCTCCAGCCGCAGGTAAGTCACCAGCCGGTGCCCGCCGTGGGTGGCCAGCGCAGCCAGCACCTGCTGCAGCTCGGTGACGTCCCTGGCCACGACGGTGAGCAGGTAGTCCGTCTCGCCGGCCACGTTGTCCGCCGTGATGATCTGCGGCAGCGCACGGACCTGGTCATCGAAGATGCGGGTCGAGCGCGGGTCATGGCGCGAGAGGCTGGCCGTGACGTACATCTGCAGCGGGAACCCGGCGGCAGCCGGGTCGAGCCGGGCGCTGATGACGCGTATGACGCCCGACTCCTTCAGCCACCGGACCCGGTGCAGCGTCGCGGCAGGGGACAAGCCGACCATGCGGGCGAGTTCCACGTTCGTGCGATCCGCATCGGTCTGCAGGGCGGTAAGGAGCTTTACGTCAACTTCATCAAGTTCAATGGCCATGTAACGAAATATTAGTTTGCGTTAGTGCCTGGGCAGCAAATTTCGTGCCAAGCCTGCCGCACGATGGCTTTATGAACACCAACCGCCGTCCCGCCTTCGCGGCCCTCACCGCCGCCGGCCTGCTGTGGGGCACGACGGTGCCGGCGTCCAGGCTGGCGCTGGAGTGGCTGGCGCCCGCCTGGCTCACCTTCGCGCGCTTCGGCCTGGCTGCGGCCATCCTGCTGGCGTGCGGCGTCCGCGCCAGGCTCCGCCTTGCCTGCACCCCGGCTGTGCTGGCCTGGGGCGCGGTGGGATACGGCGGATCGGTCATCGTGCAGAACGCCGGCATAGCGCGGACCAGCGTCAGCCACGCGGCGATGCTGGTCGGCGCCACGCCCGTGCTGGTGGCGATCATCGCCGCCTGCTGGCAGCACCGGGTGGCGCGCCCGGTGGCGTGGGCCGGTTTCGCGGTGTCACTGGCCGGCGTCGGCCTTATCGCGGCCGGCCCGGGCGGCGGCGCGACGGTGAGCGGCGATGGCCTGGTACTGGCATCCCTGCTGCTGTCAGCCACGTTCACGGTGGCGCAGGGCCGCCTGTTGCACGGCCGCGATCCGGTCGCTGTCACCGCCGCGCAGTTCCTGGCTGCTGCCGTCGCCACGGGCCCGGTCGCCCTGATTACCGAGGGCATGCCAGCCGCCCCCAGCGGCTCGGGCGCCGTGGCGGCCACCATCGGGCTCGTGGCCGCAGGCACCCTGCTGCCCTTCACGCTGTTCGCCTACGGGCAGAGCCGGGTATCCGCCGAGGTCGCGGGGGCCTTCCTCAACCTGGAGCCGCTCGTCGGCGCGGTGGTGGGCGTCGTTGTCTTCGGCGACCCGGCCGGCCCGCTGCAGATCCTCGGCGGCGCTGCCGTCCTCGCGGGCATCGCGCTGAGCAGCCTGCCGCTGCTGACCGCAGGCCGACCTGGACCGCGGGCCGGCCAGGGTCGCGAGCCCGCCAGGGCGCGAGGGTGCGAGCCCCGGCCAGGGCGCGAGCCCCGGCCAGGGTGCGCGCCGCGGCCAGGATCGCGAGCCCACCAGGGCCGCATCAGCCTGACCTGGCCGGCCTGCGCCGCCGGGCCGGGTCAGCCGCGGGACGCCGGCGACTTCCTGGCCAGCGTGAGCCCGTCGCCGACCGGAAGGAGCACGAGCTCGACCCGGTCGTCGGCGGCCGCGTGATCATTGAAATCCCTGATCCCCTGCACGCTGGCATCCTGGTCGGCCAGGTCGATCACCTGGCCGCCGTAGAGCGTGTTGTCCACCAGGATGATCCCGCCTGGCCTGATCCGTGGCACGATCTCGTCCCAGTACCCGATGTAGCCTGGCTTGTCGGCGTCGATGAAGGCCAGGTCGAGCGATGGCCCGGCCGGCAGCGCGCGCAGGGTGTCCAGCGCAGGGCCGATGCGCAGCTCGATCCGGTCCGCGACCCCGGCCTGCTGCCAGTATCGCCGGGCGATCGACGTCCACTCCTCGCTGACGTCGCAGCACAGCAGCCGGCCGCCGTCGGCCAGGCCCCGGGCCAGGCAGATCGAGGAGTAGCCGGTGAAGGTACCGACCTCGACGGCGTCGGTGACACCGGCGATCCGGGTCAGCAGGGTCATGAAGGTGCCCTGCTCCGCGCCGATCTGCATGACGGCCGCGGACGGGAACCGCCGGGCGGTCTCGTCCGCGAGCTCGCGCAGCACCGGATCGGCCGGGGCACTGTGGGCAAGCAGGTAGGCATGCAGCTGCGGGCTGAGCTTCCCGGTTCGGCTGGACATGCGCTCACGCTAGCCGATCGGGCCGTCCCTGGCGCGCTGAGCACCCGGGCGGCGGGTCTACCCTCGGTCCATGGCCCTGTACATCCCCAGCCCGTCGGACAGCGGGTTTCACGTCGGCCCCGCGTTCATTCATGTCTACGGGCTGATGTACGTGGTCGGGATCACGCTCGCGATACTCATCACCCGGCGGCGGTGGCAGGCAAAAGGCGGTGATCCGGCGCTGGTCGCCGACGTGGCGACCTGGGCGGTGCCAGCAGGCATCATCGGCGCCCGGATCTACTTCGACATCACGACCCCGGCGGATATCCCGCCGCACTGGTGGGGCGTTTTCGCGGTCTGGTCGGGCGGCCTGGGCGTATGGGGCGGCATCGCCGCGGGTGCGGCCGCCGGCGTATGGCGGGTCCGCCGGGCGGGCGCCGACGTCCGGGTGTTCATGGACGCCGTCGCCCCGGCGCTGCTCGTTGCCCAGGGGGTCGGCCGCATCGGCAACTACTTCAACCAGGAACTGTTCGGCAAGCCGACTCAGCTGCCCTGGGGCCTGGAGATTTCGCTGGCCCACCGGCCGGCCGGCTATACGGCATTCAGCACGTTCCAGCCGACCTTCCTGTACGAGCTGATCTTTGACCTGGCGCTCGCGGCGGCGCTGGTGTGGCTCGGGCATCACCGGAGCATCCGGCCGCCCGGCCTGTTCGCGCTCTACGTGACCGGCTACTCGGTGTTCCGGATCTTCGAGGAGTCCTTGCGGATCGACTCCTCCGAGCATTTCCTCGGCCTGCGCCTCAACACCTACATCGCCACCGTCCTGGCCATCACCGGCATCGTGTGGTTCATCGTGAGCCAGCGCCGGAAGGGTGACGCCGCTCCCGCTGAGCCAACGGAGTCGGTGCCCAGTAACGCGACGGAGACTTAGCCGCGCTCAGAACGCGGCGGTGCCGATCATCCCGTTCCTGGTGACCAGGCGTGCCAGCGCATCCTCATCCAGGCCGGCCGAGGATGCCGGGCGGGCCGGAACGACCAGATAGCGGGTCTCGGCGCTGGAGTCCCACACCACGATCTCGGTCCCGCCCGGCAGCTCGAGACCGAACTCGGCCAGCACCGCCCGCGGCTCGCGGACCGTCCTCGCGCGGTACGCGAAGCTCTTGTACCAGCTGGGAGACGGCCCGAGCAGGGTCGTGGGATAGCACGAGCAGAGGGTGCAGACAATGACGTTATGCCGCTGCGGGGTGTTCTCCACGGCCTTGAGCCGGTACCCGTACCCGCCTCCGCCCGTTGCGCCGAAGCCGGCCTCGGCGGCGGCCGCGTTGCCGTCCGCCAGCAGCCGGTCCCTGAAACCGGGGTCGGCCCACGCCCTGGCCACCATCCGGGCGCCGTTGGCCGGGGACCCGGTCCGGTACCTGGCGGCCAGGATTTCGTCGAGCTCGGCGTCGGTGGTCAGCCCGGCGGCGATGACCCGGTCCTCAAGCTGGCGGACCCGCGCGGCCGCCGGCAGTTCCGCATGATCGCCGCTCACTGCGCCTCCTCCAGATAGGACTCCCACAGGTCGACGGTCACTGAGTGCGATCCAGCGCCCCACAGGTCCCGCGCCGCGAACCGGACCGCATACACCGGCTCGCTGCGGGCGGTCCCGCGCACCGCCTCGTCGGGCAGCGGCCAGCTGCCGTGATCGTCGACGATCACGCCCTGCTGCCCGCGGATGTAGCGCGGCAGCCTGGTGTGACCGTCCGGATCGCCCGGCCGGGCCCGTACCCTCGCGCCGATCCCGAACCTAGCCACCGGCAGCCTGCCCGTCCCCGGCGGCCTGGCCGTGCGCCGCCGGGCCGTGCCCGGTGAGCAGTTCCTTCTCGGCCAGCAGCATTTCCACCGCCGCGAGCCAGCGCTCGTAGTAAGACATGGCCAGGTAGTCCGCCGGCGGGATCCGCTCGATGGCATCGCGGAACTCGTCGCCGGTAAAAGTCCCGCGTTGCATGAGCGCCGCCGCGAGGGCGGCGACTCTCATCTCCCAGTCAGCGGGGAATGACGGCTCGCCGCCGCCGGCCAGATCGTCACCACCGGCCAGATCGTCACCACCGACCGGATCGTCGCCGCCGACCGGAACTGGCCCGAATCCGCCCTGGCCGCCCATGTCGTGAACCCTGCTCATCTGCACCACGCTAGCGCAGCATCGGGAGAAACCGTTCGACGGCGGCGGCGTAACCAGGCAGCATTGACTGGTTGTGGACGATAGCGGGGGCGCAGGCAGCGGCGCGACCCCGGACGATGGCGCCAGCACGGACGGCAACGCCAGCACGGACGGCACGGGCGTCCGCCGGGCGTGCCTGCATCCAGGCGGGCGCGGATCCGCCGGCTGGCCGCTGGGCTCGGGCCTGACATCGCACTGCTCCGCCGGTCGGATGAGTTCCGGCGGCTCTACGCCGGCCAGCTGTGGTCGTACGCCGGCAACTCGATCAGCTTCGTCGGCATGCCCTATCAGGCCTACCAGCTGACGCATTCCTCGCTCGTGGTCGGGCTGCTCAGCTTCGCCGAACTGGTGCCGCTGGTGGCGACGGCGCTGCTCGGCGGCGCGCTGGCCGACGCGGTAGACCGGCGCCGGCTGATCAGGGGATGCCAGCTTTTCCTGTGCGGCAGCGGGGCGGCGCTGGCCCTGAACGCGGCGGCCTGGCATCAGCTCTGGCTGCTGTTCCTGCTCGCGGTGCTGAGCACCGGGCTGTACGGCCTGCAGCGGCCATCGCTGGAGGCACTGGTGCCGGTGCTGGTCCGCCGGGACGAGCTGCCTGCCGCGGCGGCGCTGACCGGGCTGCTCGGGAACGCCGTGAGCCTGGCCGGCCCCTTACTCGGGGGCGTCGCCATTGCGGCCGGCGGGCTTCCGGTGGCGTACCTGGCCGACAGCGCGGCCTGCGTGGCCGGGCTGCTTATCTTCCGCCGGATGCGCGCGACCCCGCCACCGCCTGACGCGGCCAGGCCGAGCCTGAGCGGCGTGGCTGAGGGCCTGCGGTATGCCAGGAGCAGGCCCGAGTTGCTCGGCACCTACCTGATCGACATCTCGGCGATGCTCTTCGGCGCCCCCTACGCCCTCTTCCCGGCCATCGCCGCCCAGCTCGGCGGGCCGGCCGTCCTCGGGGTGCTGTACGCCGCGCCGGCGGCCGGAGGCCTGATCATGAGCGTGGCCAGCGGCTGGACCAGGCGTGTCAGCAGGCACGGCCGGGCTATCGTGCTGGCCGTCTGCGGCTGGGGCGCCGGCATCGTCGCGTTCGGCTTCGCGCCTGGCCTGTGGTGGGCGGTGGCCGCGCTCGCCGCGGCCGGCGCGGCCGACATGGTCAGCGGCATCTTCCGGATGACCATGTGGAATCAGACGATCCCGGCCAGCCTGCGCGGCCGGCTCGCCGGACTCGAGATGATCAGCTACACCACGGGCGAGCCAGTCGGCAACCTGGAGGCCGGCCTGGTCGCCTCGGTGACCGGCTCGGTGCGGATCGCGGTGGTCTCCGGCGGCGTTCTCAGCGTGCTCGGTGCCGCTCTGGTGACCGCGGCGCTGCCGATGCTGTGGCGTTTCGACGCCCGGGAACATCCCGGCGGCGAGCCGGCGCCGGCCCAGCACCGGCCTTGATCACCCCGGCGCCGGCGGCGCCCTGATCAGGGCGGCCGCCGGGCGGCGATGCCGGCGCCCCGGCAGGACGGGTGACCAGATCGGCGCGCTTGGCTACCGCGGGCTTGTCCTGGAGACTGGCAGCTGAGCAGGTTGCTCGCGCGGAGCAGCTGCCGTAGCTGACGTGGAGTAGCCCGTGAAGATCTTGGTGGCCGGCTGGGATAGCGGCGGGGGCGTGGAAGCTGTTCAGACTGTGGTGCGGCGGGCGGTCGCGCGCGGTCATCACGTGCGGGTCCTGGGCACCGAAGGGCTGCGGTCCAGGTTCGAGTCGGCGGGCGCGGTATTCCTCCCCTATAAGTACGCTCCCGACAACGATCTGCGGCAGCCTGAGACGGACCTGCTGAAGGACTGGGAGACGCGCAATCCGCTGAGCTTGTGGGCCCGGGTGCGGGACCGGCTGCTGTGCGGGCCCGCGCGCGATTTCTGCCGGGATGTGGTCGAGGAACTGCACCGGGAGGCGGCCGATGTCGTGGTTGTCGACACCCTGATTCCTTCGGCGCGGTTTGGCGCGGAGGCGGCCGGGGTCCCTGCGGTCATCGTGATGCACGGCCCTTACATGGTTCCCCGCGCTGAGGTGCCGCCGCTGGGGACGGGTTTCATGCCCGCCAGGGGGAGCCTTGGCCGCCTGCGTGACCGGTCCGCAGCCGCGCTCGCACTCGCTGTCTTCCGGACCGGGCTGCCCGCCCTCAATCAGGCCCGCGCCGAGTTCGGGCTGGAGCCGCTGCGGGACGGGCTCGACCTGATGGGCAAGGCTGACCAGATACTGGTCTGCACCAGCCCGTGCTACGACTTCGCACCCGGCTCGGTCCCGGCCAACGTCTGCTACGTCGGGCCCCAGCTCGACGACGCGGCCAGCGCGGCCTCCGGCCATCCGTGGGCCGGACCGCCCGGCCGGCCGCTGGTGCTCGTGGGCCTGAGCAGCACCGTCATGCTGCAGGAAGGCTTGTTGCAGCGGGCCGCCGACGCCCTCGGGCAGCTTCAGGTGCGGGGGCTCATCACCACGGGCCCGGCCGTGGACCCGGCGGTGATCGTGGCCCCGCCGAATGTGACCGTCACGCGGTGGGTGCGCCACGCCGATGTCCTGCCGTACTGTTCGGCCGTCATCACTCACGGCGGGCATGGCACCGTCATGAAGGCCTTGATGGCCGGGGTACCGCTGGTCGTGGTACCACTCGGCCGAGACCAGCCTGACAACGCTGCCAGGGTGGTGCACGCCGGCGCGGGCACCCGGCTGCGGAAAAATGCCAGCGTCAGCGCCTTGCGTGCGGCCACCGCCCAGGTGATCGAAGATCCGCGCTATCGCGCCGCCGCCCGGCGAATGGCGACCTGGCTGGCTGCCGAACGCGACGACAGCCTGGCCGTTGATGAACTGGAGCATACGGCCGCCGGCGCGCGCGGCCCTGCCTCTCCCGGCAGGCACGGTCAGGACTGACCGAACGGCCGGCCGGCAAACCCAGCCCGAGGCGGGAACCCCGACACCGCCGCACTTCTCCCCATCAGGCCACCGCTGCGGCCCGGGCCGTTGCCCGTCCAGTCTGGGCCGTCGCGACCAGGGCGGAGGCACGCAAGCTGTCAGACCGGGCTGGAATGATCCTGGGCATGACCGCGCAGCCAGTCACCGACGTGATCCTCGAGATCGGCAAGAAGCGGGTTTTCGCCTGCGCCGCCGCCTGGCCGGGCTGGTGCCGTTCGGGCCGGAGCGAGGAGCTTGCCCTGGAGACGCTCGCCGCGTACCTGCCGCGGTACGCGCTGGTGGCGCGACGGGCCGGGCTGGCACTGCCGCCCGCCGCCGCGGACGCCTTTGCCGTCACCGAGCGGCTACCGGGGACGGCCGGCTACACGGATTTCGGCGCACCGGGCGAGATCGCCGCGGGCGACTACGATCCGCTGCCGGGCGGCGAGGCCGACCGGATCGCCGCTCTCGTCGAGGCCTCGTGGGCGGTATTCGGTGACGTCGCCAGGGCCGCCCCGGCGCAGCTGCGGAAGGGGCCGCGCGGCGGCGGCCGGGACACCGATCAGATCATCGAGCACGTGATCGGCGCCGAGGCCTCGTTCGGGCGCAAGATCGGGCTGCGGCACCGCCGGCCCGCGGCCGGTGACGAGCCCGCCATCGCCGCGATGCGCTCGGCGATCATCGGGGCGCTCCGCCAGCCGCCGGATAAGACTGCGCCGCCGCCGGGCGGCTGGCCGGTCCGCTACGCCGCGCGCCGCATCGCCTGGCATGTGCTCGACCATGCCTGGGAGATCGAGGACAAGAGCGGAGCCTAGGCCCGCGCCGCGCCGACCGGCGCGGTGGCTGCCGGGCTGGCGCTGGCTAGCCCGATGCTGGCCGGCTCCGGGAGTGCCGGTGCCTGGCTCCTCGCGCGCCACCAGGCCTGGCCTTCTTCCGGCAGCATGTAGATCGGGTCGAAATAGGAGTACTCCCGGTCCAGGGCGGCCGGGTCGTCCGCCTCGACCGCGGTCCGGTAATTCTTCGTCCAGTAGGAGATGCCCCGCTCCGTGTCATAGCGGCCCACCTGATGGACCCAGCGCTTGCCCACGTACGGCACGTCGCACAGGATCCGGGGCGTCGCGAACCCGGGCAGGTAGCCCATGATCTTGTGCTGCAGCTGCTGTGCCTCGCCCAGGGTGAGCCGCCAGTGCTCGCTGTTCGGGATCATGTCGCACAGATAGAAGTAGTAGGGCATGATCTTCGCCTCGTCCAGCAGGGCGAAGCAGAGGTCAAGCAGCTGCTCCGGGCTGTCGTTCACGCCGCGCAGCAGGACGCCCTGGTTACGGACGTCCCGGATGCCGGTCTCCAGCATGGCCTTCGCGGCCTGGGCCACCAGCGGGGTGACCGACTGGGCCGCGTTCACGTGCGTGTGGATGGCGATGCTGACGCCGCGCTCGCGGGCAGTCGCGGCGAGCCGCTCCATCCCGGCACGCACCTCGTCGGACAGCCAGAACTGCGGCAGGCCCATCAGCGCCTTGGTGGCCAGCCGGATGTCACGGACGCTGTCCACCTCCATCAGGCTGGCCACGAACGCCTCCAGCCGCGGCCAGGGCAGGTTGGCCACGTCACCGCCGGAGACGACGACATCACGGACGCCGGGGGTGGCCCGCAGGTAGCTGAGCATCGCGCCGAGCCTGTCGTCCCTGGCCAGCCCGAACTTGTGCTTGTCGGTCACCGGGGTCGGGTTGCCGACCAGGTCCATCCGGGTGCAGTGCCCGCAGTACTGCGGGCAGGTAGGCAGCACCTCGGCGAGCACCTTCGTCGGGTAACGGTGGGTCAGCCCCTCGACCACCCACATCTCCGCCTCGTGCAGCGAGTCCCTCGACGCCTCCGGGTGCGACGCCCAGTCGGTGCGGCGGTCGCTGAAAACCGGGATCATGTACCGGCGGACGGGGTCAGCGTAGAACGCGTCCGTGAAGCCAGCATCGCTGGCCGCGACCGCGGGCGCCATGGTGTTGACCATCTGCGGCGTCACCAGCATTGACATGGTCGCCCGCTCCCGCTGGTCGCGGTCGAGGTCGGCGTAGAACGCCTCGTCAAGTCCGGTGCCGACGAGCTGGCGGAGCTGGCGGATGCTCTTCACGCAATGCGCCCGCTGCCACTGCGCGGAGGCCCACTCGGCCGCGGTGACGTCCGCCCACCCGGGCAGCCGCCGCCAGTCCGGCTCGGCCAGCTCTCTGCGCCGGTAGGCGTATGGCTGCTCAATCATCGCGGCACCTGCCCCTCATTAGTCGCCGTCTGCGGATTAGTCGCCGTCTGCGGAGCGATAACCCGTTGTCCTGGCATGTCACGCAAGAAGCTATTGTCAATATAGCTTTCAACAGTAGATTCTATCGAATCGTAGGTCCAGGGCCAAGGATCGGCCGGTTTCGGGCCGGGACTGGCACGAGACCGCCGCCAGCCGGGCCCGGTACTGGCCGGCGCCGTGGCGTGCATGCCTGCCGCCGGCCGGGAAGGATGATCACGTGACCCAATCGATAACGCAGCAGGGCTCCCCGCTCGGCCTGCACCGGGTGGCCGAGCCGGCCTGCTGCCGCAGGCGGCCTGGCGGCTGGATCCGAGCCCGGCTATCTGGCCGGACGAGGTGCGGGTCCGGGTGGACCGGCTGAACCTTGACGCGGCATCGTTCCGGCAGCTGCGCGAGGCCAGCAACGACGACCCGGATGCGATCAGGACCGCGGTCCTGGAGATCATCACCAGCCGCGGCAAGATGCACAACCCGGTCACGGGCTCCGGTGGGATGCTCACCGGGGTGGTCGAGGAGGCGGGCAGCCGCTCGCCGCTCGGGCTGGCGCCAGGGGACAGGATCGCGACGCTCGTCTCGCTCAGCCTCACGCCGCTCGTGGTGACCGACGGGCTGGCCGGCTGGGACGGCCGGTCCGAGCAGGTGCCGTGTGCCGGGCACGCGATCTTGTTCGGCCGGTCGATCGCCGCCGTGCTGCCGGGCGACCTGCCCGTCCCGCTGGCGCTGGCGGTGCTTGACGTGTGCGGTGCGCCGGCCCTCACCCACCGGGTGGTCACCGAGGCCGTGCTGGCCCGCAAGGCCGGCCGCGCCGGGCCGGTGGTGGCCATCCTGGGCGCGGCGGGCAAGAGCGGCTCGCTGTCAGCGGCGGCCGCGCGCCGCGCGGGTGCCGGGACCATCATCGGGGTCGTCCCGCACGAGCAGGAGGCAGCCGTGCTGCGCGGCGCCCGGCTCGCCGACCAGGTCGTGGTCGCCGACGCCCGCGACGCCGTGGCGGTAGCGGCGGCGATCAACGCGGCCGGGGGCCCCGCCGACGTCACGGTGGTGTGCGTGGACGTGCCGGGCTGCGAGGGCGGTGCGATCCTGTCCACCGCACAGGGCGGTACCGTGATCTTCTTCTCCATGGCGACCTCGTTTACCGCGGCCGCGCTCGGCGCCGAGGGTGTCGCCGCGGACGTCACCATGCTGGTCGGCAACGGGTACGTGCCGGGGCACGCAGAGTTCGCCCTGGACCTGATCCGCGCCGAGCCCCGCGTGCGCGCGATGTTCGAGGACCGGATCGACGAGCAGCCAGACCGGCAGCAGGAGTCCAGGGAGGACGGCGATGGACGCAGGTAGCACGGTGACCGCCAGGCTCGGGCTGGATCCCGCCATCGTCCGCCAGGCACGCGAGCTGGCCCGCCGCGCCGGGCAGCCGATCGTCGAGCTGGCCCGGACGCATACCACGGTGTCGGTGGAGCGCGCGGTGCTCAGGCTGGCCGGCCTGGACGGCGCCGATGACGACGGCATGCCCTGGGTGAACAGGCTGTCCGACTCGGTGCGTGAAACCGCCGGCCTGGAGCACGGGGTCGCGCTGCCGGCCTGGGACGCCATGCTCACCGGCGGGTACCCCGGCCTGGCCGCGCTGGCCAGGGACGCGGCCGCCGGGAAGGTGAAGTTCCGGATCCCGGACGGCGGCGACGCGCAGCGCGCGCGCACGGCCGCCGCCCGCGGCGTGCGGCGCGGCATCGCCACCATCGACGCCCGCCGGGCCGAGCGGGACGCGATGATCAGCGAGACCTCGGATCCGCCGAAGCCGTGGATCTACCTGATCGTCGCGACCGGCGACATCTACGAGGACATCCCGCAGGCGCAGGCGGCGGCCAGGGAAGGCGCGGACATCATCGCGGTGATCCGGTCCACCGGCCAGTCGCTGCTCGACTACGTGCCGGAGGGTGCCACCCGGGAGGGCTACGCCGGCACCTACGCGACCCGGGAGAATTTCCGGCTGATGCGCGCGGCGCTGGACGAGACCTCACGCGAGCTCGGCAGGTACGTGCGGCTGACTAACTACGCGTCCGGCCTGTGCATGCCGGAGATCGCATCGCTCGCCGGGCTTGAGCGGCTCGACATGATGCTGAACGACTGCATGTACGGCATCATCTTCCGCGACATCAACCCCCGCCGGACCTTCATCGACCAGCGTTTCTCCCGCCAGGTCCACGCCCGCGCCGGAATCATCATCAACACCGGCGAGGACAACTACCTGACCACCGCGGACGCGGTCGATGCCGCGCACACGGTGATCGTCAGCCAGCTGCTGAACGAGTACTTCGGCAAGGAGGCAGGGCTGGCCGACGGGCAGCTCGGCCTCGGGCACGCGTTCGAGATCAACCCCGACGTGCCCGACTCGTTCCTGCTCGAGCTCGCGCACGCGCAGCTGGTGCGCGAGCTGTTCCCGGACGCGCCGCTGAAGTACATGCCGCCGACGAAGCACATGACCGGCAACGTGTTCGCCGGCTACCTGCTCGACGCGTTCTTCAACCTGTGCGGCATGATGACCGGCCAGTCGATCCTGCTCATCGGGATGATGACCGAGGGGATTCACACCCCGTTCCTGTCCGACCGTGACCTGGCGCTGGAGAACGTCCGGTACGTGCGTGACGCGGCAGGACGGCTCGGTGACAGCTTCCGGCCCGCCCCGGGCGGCTTCATCGAGCAGCGCGCCACCGAGGTGCTCGGCGAGGCGGTGGAACTGCTCGGCAAGATCGGCGACGAGGGCCTGCTGACCGCGATCGCGGGCGGTACCTTCGGCATCACCCGGCGCCCGCCGGACGGCGGCCGCGGGCTGGACGGCGTGATCCGCCAGGCGGACGGCTACTTCAACCCGGCCACCGAGATACTCGAGGCGGACGGCCCGGCGGATGGCAGCGCGCAGGCAGCCGGCCCCGGCAAAGCCAGCACGGACGAAGCCAGCGCAGCGGAGGAGCGATGACCGGCGAGATCATCCGGCCGTACGGCGACACCACCGGCGACGGGCGGGTGCAGGTCTCCTTCACGCTCCCGGTCCCGTTCGGCACCCCCGAGGAGCGTGCCCGCGCGGAAGGCGCCGCGCTGCAGCTGGCCGCCAAGATGGGCCTGGAACCCGCCATGGTGGTGCACGCCAAGGGCATGGGCCCGGACTTCACGTTCTGCATTGTCTACGGGCGGGTCAGTCACCTTGTCGACCTTTCGCAGGTCATCGTGGCCGAGCGGGAGTTTCCGATGCTGTCATCGCCGGAGATCAACCTGCGGATCCGCGGGGCGCTCGGCCGCAAGATGGTGGTGGTCGGGGCCTGCATCGGCACCGACGCGCATACGGTCGGCATCGACGCGATCCTGAACGTGAAGGGCCATGCGGGGGAGAAGGGCCTGGAGTACTACCGCGAGATGCGCATCGTCAATCTCGGCGCGCAGGTGGACGTGGCCGACCTGGTCGCCAGGTCCCGCGCGGAGCGCGCCGATGCGGTGCTGGTCAGCCAGGTGGTCACGCAGCGGGACGCGCACCTGTCCAACTCCCGCGAGATGGCCGCCGCGTTCCGGGCGGCAGGCCCGGACCGGCCCCTGCTGGTGGTCGGCGGGCCCAGGTTCGATCCGGGCGCGGCGGCGGCACTCGGCGTGGACAAGATCTTCGGAAAGGGCACGGCTCCCGGGGAAGTGGCGAGCTACCTGGTCCATGCCCTGGCCCCGGAGCCCGGCACATCCGCGGCGGCTCCCGGAGCGCCGCAAGCGACGGCAGGAGGCACCGCGTGAACGCTGACCCCCGGCTTGGCCTGACCGTGACGCACCGGCGGTACGTGCCGTACAGCCACGCCCACTACGGCGGGAACCTGGTCGACGGCGCGTACGTGCTCGGCCTGTTCGGCGACGCCGGCACCGAGCTGTCCATCCGGACCGACGGCGACGAGGGGCTGTTCGCGGCCTACTCCGACGTCCAGTTCCGGGCGCCGCTGCTGGCCGGTGACGTGATCGAGGTCACCGCCACGGTGGCCCGGGTCGGACGGCGCAGCCGCGAGATCACCTTCGAGGCCCGCGTGGTCTGCCGCGCCGACCCTGAGCGCGGCCCGTCCGCCGCCCGGGTCCTCGGCGAGCCAGTGATCGTGGTCACCGCTACCGGCACGGTCGTCGCCCCGGCAGCGTGATCGCTGGGTGAAGGCGCGCCGTCACGACGGTGCGCCAAGCGGGCAAAAGCGACGCCGGGCGGCTCGCAGGCGACCGGGATCAGCCTGCGAGCCGCCCGGCGTCCCGGGCTCGGCGCGTCCCGGGCTACTCGGTGCCGAACGACTCGATCTCGGCGCGCTCGGTCTCGGTCAGCTCACGCGGGGCGTCGCCCTTGGCGACCTTCGCGCTCTGCACCTGGTGCCGGATGCCGTCGACGATCTCCGGGTTGGCCAGCGTGGTGACATCGCCGACGTCGGTGAAGTTGGAGATCGGCGGCGATCACCCGGCGCATGATCTTGCCGGACCGGGTCTTCGGCATGTCCGGCACGATCCAGACGTTCTTCGGCCGGGCGATCTTGCCGATCTCCACCTCGATCGCCGTGACGACCTTGGCCTCCATCTCCTTGCCCGGCCTCGACGCCTGGCTTGAGCGCGATGTACATCTCCACCGCACGGCCCCTGATGTCGTCCATCGACCGGCACCGCGGCCGCCTCGGCGACCTCGGGCACGGTCAGCGCTGCCGACTCCAGTTCCTTCGTGCCGAGCCGGTGCCCGGCAACGTTGATGACGTCGTCCACCCGGCCGAGGATGCGGAAGTAGCCATCGGCGGCGCGGACCGCGCCGTCGCCGGCGAAGTACGGCCAGTCATGCCAGTCCTTGCTGTCCGGCTTCGTGTTGTACTTCTCGTAGTAGACGACACGAACCGTTCCGGCTGGCCCCAGATGGTCTGCATGATCCCTGGCCACGGGTTGCGGATGCAGATGTTCCCGGCCTTGCCGTCCGGGACCTCGTTGTGGTCCTCGTCGTAGATGGCCGGGTAGATGCCGATCACCGCCGGGCCGCAGCTGCCCGGCTTCATCGGCTTGAGCGCGGGCAGCGAGCTGCCCAGGAATCCGCCGGTCTCGGTCTGCCACCAGGTGTCGACGATGACGGCCTCGCCCTTGCCCACCGACTCGTGGTACCAGCGCCAGACCTCGGGCTCGATCGGCTCGCCCACCGTGGTCATGTGCTTGAAGTGGTAGTTGTACTTCTTCGGCTCGTCCGGGCCGACCTTGCGGAGCATCCGGATGGCGGTGGGCGAGGTGTGGAAGATGTTCACCCCGAGCCGCTCGGCGATCCGCCACGGACGGCCGGCGTCCGGGTAGTTGGGCGTGCCCTCGTAGATCACCGTCGTGGTGCCCAGCGACAGCGGCCCGTACACGATGTAGGAGTGGCCGGTGATCCACCCGATGTCCGCCATGCACCAGTACGTGTCGTCCGGATGGATGTCCTGGTAGTACTTGGACGTGCCGGTCACGTAGGCGAGATAGCCGCCGGTGCTGTGCTGGGCGCCCTTGGGCCGCCCGGTCGTGCCGCTGGTGTACATGAGGAACAGCGGCGCCTCCGCGGGCATCGAGACGGGCGCCACGAGCTGGCTGCGGTACTGCCCGATGACCTCGTCGACGAAGAAGTCCCGGCCGTCCACCATGGGCGTCTCGGAGGCGTACTGGCCCGGGTGCGCGCCGCCATACCAGCACCTTGTCGACTTCCTGGCCCTGCTTGAGCGCCTCGGCGACCGCCTCGTCGGCCTTGACCTTGTGGTCGCATGAGCTTGCCGCTGCGGTAGTAGCCGTCCATCGTGATCAGGATCCGGCTGCCGGAGTCGGCGATCCTGGTGCCGCAGGCGTTGCCGCTGAACCCGCCGAATACCTGGGAATGGATGACGCCCAGCCGCGCGCACGCAAGCATGACGACCGGCAGCTCGGGGACCATCGGCATGTGCAGCGTCACCCGGTCGCCGGCCTTGACGCCGGCGAAGTCACGCAGCAGCGCGGCGAACTCGTTGACCCGGTGATAGAGGTCCCGGTAGGTGATGGCGACCGGCTCGACTGACTCGGGCTCGGGCACCCAGATAATGGCCGCCTTGTTGGCGCTGGCGGCCAGGTGCCGGTCGACGCAGTTGTAGGACGCATTGAGCCTGCCGCCGACGTACCACTTCCAGAACGGCGCGTTGCTGGTGTCCAGGATGGTGTCCCACGGCGCGTCCCAGCTGAGCAGGTCGGAGTACTCCTTGAAGCAGTCGGGGAAGTTCTCCTCGCTGAACCGGTCGAAGATCGCCGGGTCCGCCGCGTTCGCCTGCTGCTTAAATGACTCCGGAGGGTAGTAGTACTCTTCCTCGCGCCAGTGCACGGCGATCTGTGACTCAGAGACCTGCGACTCCGGGTTTTCTGTCATTCCTCGTCCTCCAGCTGCAAGATGAATCCCGCCAGGCGGGTTCCCACGTTAGGAAAGTGCTCGCGGCGCACGGAGCGGGTGCGCGTCCCGGGTACTGCGGAACCCAGCCACGATGAAGCCGCGGCGCACGGCGACTGCACCGCACACCGGACGCTCGCTGACAACCTTGCCATCCGGCCCTCGCACGCTGGGAGACGATCAATCGTATCGCCGCCGGACAACAGCGAACAGGGCCCGCCCGGCCGCTGATCGGCCCAGGCGGCAGCCCGGCCAGGAGGGGTTGACATCACGGCGATCGACGGTATGTTTCTAGCCGGTCCAGCACCGGGCCAGCCGGCCGGGACGGTCAGCCGCTCCGGCCCCGCTGCGCCATGAGGCCAGATTTGCCCGGGCCTCGCGCCAGGCGCAGCGCACGAAGGCCGCTCCGCGGGCCCGGCTGGGCCGGGGGCAGGACCGGGAGTGGCCCCGGGCACCCAGTAGACAACGGAGGCCGAGCCCGTTTCCGGCGGGACGGACTCCGGTCCGAAGGGCTTCCCGGGACCCTCCTCTTCCTGCGCACCGCTATCCTTGGCCTTCCGCGCCGCTGGCAGGCATCCGGGGAACCTGCTGGACGGCGCGTGCGTTTGGCGAGCCGGATGCCCGTGATGTCAGGACCAGCCTGAGGCAGGGAAGCGTGACAGAAACTGACCGCCCCGGCGGCCCGCTGGGCCGGGTGGCCGTCATCGTGCCGACCTACAACGAGCGGCCGAACCTGGAGGAGATCACCGCCCGGCTGCGGACCGCGGTTCCGGCGGCCGATCTGCTCGTGGTCGACGACAACAGCCCGGACGGTACCGGCGAGGCCGCGGAGAAGCTGGCCGCCGCGGACGCCCGCATTCACGTGCTGCACCGGCCGGGGAAATCCGGTCTCGGCTCCGCCTATCTCGCCGGTTTCCGCTGGGCGCTCGAGCGCGATTACGGCGTGCTCGTGGAGATCGACGCCGACGGATCCCACCAGCCGCAGCAGCTGCCCGGGCTGCTGGCCGCGCTGGAGGCCGGCGCGGACCTGGTGATCGGCTCGCGCTACGTACCCGGCGGCACCGTGCTGAACTGGCCGAAATCCAGGGAGGTACTGTCGCGTGGCGGCAACACCTACGCACGCGTGATGCTCGGCATCAAGGTGCGGGACGCCACCGGCGGGTACCGCGCCTACCGCGCGTCAGCGCTGCGGCAGATCGCGCTCGACGAGGTGGAATCTCAGGGCTACTGCTTCCAGATCGAGCTGGCCCTGCGGGCCATCCGGGCCGGCCTGACCGTAGTCGAGGTGCCCATCACCTTCGTGGAGCGGACCCGCGGCGCGAGCAAGATGAGCCGGGCCGTCATGGTCGAGGCGCTGTGGCGCGTCACCCAGTGGGGGATCACCGCCCGGCTGCACGGCCGCAGGCCGGCCAGCAGGAAGCTGGCCAGTTAGCACGGCCGCAGGCCAGCAGGAAGCTGGCCAGTTGCCGTAACGGCGTGGCGGGACCGGTGCGGTCCGGCGGGCGGGCCTCAGGCGCTCTTGCGCTGGCGGCGCGCATGCGCGGTCGCCACGACATCGTCCTCGATGCCGCGCTGGCCCCTGATCACCGCAAGGCGCTCCGCGAGCACTTCTTCCAGGTCCGCGACGGAGCGCCTTTCCAGCAGCATGTCCCAGTGGCTGCGCGGCGGCTTGACCTTCTTGGGCGCGGGTAGATCGCCGGCCGTGGTGAACGCGGTCGCCCCGCATACCCGGCATTCCCAGGTAGTCGGTATCTCTGCCTCAGCCGCGAACGGCACGGTGAAACTGTGGCCTTTCGGGCAATCGAAAGCCACATCCTGACGCGGGGCCAGATCGGTGTTACGGTCATTCTCGTAGCTCGTGGCTCCGAGTCTGGTACCGCGAAGAGAGCGTTCGGCCATCAGTCTGCTGCCTCCCAGCGCTCAGCCGTCCTACATGGTAACGGTGAGTTCCCGGTCAAGATTCCCGCCACGGCATGCTTCCAACCCCAGAACGGACTGCCGGATCCGCGGAATGCTAGGCAGCCTGCCGCGGATGCCACTGCCCGCGCGCTGTCAGCACCTCGCGCAGCGCCACCGTTTCGTCGGTGATGATGCCGTCCACGCCGAGATCCAGCAGCGTCCCCATCAGGCCGCGGTCGTTCACTGTCCAGGCGTGGACCTGGAGTCCGCGCCCGTGCGCGTGCCGCAGGAACGGCGCGGTCGCGACCGGCACCGGTATCTGAGCGCATTGCGCGGAGGCCGCGGCCGGCCCGCCCAGCAGTACCGCGGCGATGCCGGCCGGCGAGGCGGCCGTGCAGACCGGCCGGCCGAGGGCCCGCCGGGTTGCCCGCAGCCTGCTGGCCGAGAACGAGCAGATGCAGACCCGGTCCCACGCCGCGGTCCGGCGCAGCACGCCGGCTAGCGGCGCGATAGCGCGGGCGTCCTTGACGTCGATGTTGAACCGGACGTCCGGCCATGCCCCGAGCAGGTCCTCGATCAGCGGGATCGGCTCCGTCCCGCCGATCCGCGCGGCCGCGACGTCGCGGTGCGGCAGCGCGGCGATCCGCCCTGGCCGCCCGGTGAGGCGGTCAAGCGTCTTGTCGTGGAACGCGACGGCCACCCCGTCCGCGGTCGCCCGGACGTCCGTCTCCAGGTAGGCGTAGCCCAGGCCGACGGCGTGCTCGAAGGCGCGCCAGGTGTTCTCCGGGCCGTACGCCGACCCGCCGCGGTGCGCGAAGGCCAGCGGGCCAGGGAAGTCAAGGAACTTACGCGGCACCGTGCCAGTATGACGGTGCCCAGCAGGACGAACGGATGACAGCGTGCCGGTCAGCCGTCCGACCACTCCCTGCGGCGTGCCTCTGCCAGCGCGATCGCCGCGGCGGCGGCCACGTTCAGCGAGCCCACCCGGCCGGTCTGCGGGATGTAGGCGACCACGTCGGCGGCGGCCAGCAGGGCGGCGGAACAGCCGTGGTCCTCGTTGCCGAGAGCCAGGCAGACATCCCCGGAGAGCGGCGCCTCGTGCAGCGGGACCGCGCCGTCGGTCAGCTCGATGGCGATGACCCGCAGGCCGTCGGCCGCGGCCGCCGCCGCGCCCGCCGCCGCGGACGGCTCGCACTCGCAGCTGACCAGGCGCTCGGTGCCGAGCGCGGTCTTGCGCGCGGACGGATGATCGGGCGATGCGCAGTTGCCGCAGAGCCAGATCCGCTCGACGCCGAGCGCGGCGGCGGTCCGGATGATCGAGCCGACGTTGAACGGCTGGCCGACCGAGTCAAGCAGCAGTGCCAGCCTCGCCTGGGTCAGCCGCCGCCAGGACCGGTTCAGCCGCTTGATGTCAGTGGGCCGCAGCTGCCGCGGCGCTCCGGGGCTGGTCATGCGCCGGTCCCGAGCACCCGGTATCCGGCCCGTGCGGCCAGCCTGCGGGCCGGCCAGCCTGCCTCGGCCAGCCAGCGCTGCAGCGAGTCCGAGCCCAGGTTGCGCTGCACGACAAGGTAGGCGGCGCCGCCGGGCGAGAGCCTGGCCAGCCAGGCCGCGAGTAGCTCGTGCAGCGCGGCCTTGCCCACCCGGATCGGCGGATTGGACCAGATCAGGCCGAACTCGGCGGGCAGCGCGGGGTCTTCCGGGGTGGCGCAGCGGACGTTCGGCAGGCCGGCCCGCTGCGCGTTGGCCGCGCATAGTGCGAGCGCGCGCTCATTCACGTCGACTGCCCAGACCGTGGCGCCGGGGGAGCGGGCCGCCAGTACCAGCGCCAGCGGCCCGTACCCGCAGCCCAGGTCGAGCAGGTGGCCGGCGGCCGGCGGCCGCGGCGCGGTCTCCAGCAGCAGCCGGGTACCGGCGTCCAGCCTGCCTGGCGAGAACATGCCGGAGTCCGTCTCCAGGTCCAGGTGCACGTCGGGCAGCACCACATGCACCCGGCCGGGGTGATGGGGCGCGGCCGGCTGCCCGGTGAAGTAGTGCTCGCTCACGGGCCGGCCGGGCCGCGCTTACCGGGCCTGCGGCTGCGCGGTGGTCGGCGCACTGGCCGCCCCGGCGCCGGCCGCCGCGGCAAGCGCCGGGTCGATGTACCGCCGGGTCATCCAGCGCTCGACCACGAAGGTCAGTACCGGGATGGTGCCTGCCAGCAGCAGGATCACGGTCTGCGGGCTGGCCAGTTTCATCTTCAGCAGCCGCGACAGCTGGTATGCGGTGGCCAGGTAGATGATGTAGAGGATGCCGTGCGTGGTGCCGACGTAGTTCACCACGGCGTCGTCGTGCGCGAACACCTGCAGCGGGATGCCGACGAAGCACAGCACGATCAGCACGACGCCGGTCACGTACGCCATCACCCGGTAACGGAGCACAGCTGCGCGCACCGCAAGCACCTCTCTCTATCGCAGGCCGTGCCAGCGGCCGTGGCCCCGCACCTGCTCGTTGAGCCGGGCCAGGTAGTCGTTGTAGGCGGCAAGCTCCGGATCCTGCTCGTCGCCTTCCGGCCCGCGGGCCGGAAGGCTGGCCTGCAGCGCCGGGCCCGCCCCGCCGGGCAGCTCGATCTGCTCGCCCTCGTCATCGCCGGCCGGATGGAACTCGTCGTAGATGGTCTTCATCCAGAACACCACGCCGAATATCGCAAACAGCGGCCACTCGAACGTGTATGCCCAGCTGAGCGCGTTGCCGGACTCGGCGCGGTGGAACTGCCAGTCGCCCAGCCACAACATGCCCCACGCGGCGAAGATCACGAAAACGTGCCAGCCGAGCCACCTGGGGGAAACCAGGAAAAGCCATCGCGGGGCTGGCCGGACGCTGGGCATGCTCAGAGCCTAGCGCCGCCCGCTCACCGGCCCGAGCCTGCCCTTTCCGCCGGGCACACATCGTAGCATGCTGAATTCCGTGCGTCACTGTCCGGTAGTGAGAGCGGTCAGCCATAATCGGACTCATGTCGCTTGCCGAGCTGCTTACCGGGCGGAACGGGCCCGGCGGCCGGCTGCCGCAGCGCCTTGACGAGCTACGCGGGCCGGTCCGGGGTGTCGTGGTGCTGCCGCGGCACTTGTCCTGGCCGGGGATGCGCGAGTTCGATCTCTCCGATGACCGGGTCCGCCGCAGCATGTACGGCATCCTGCTCACCCAGGGCAGGCGCAACGACGTGGCCCGCTTCCTCAACCCGGGGCTGCTCAGGGACGACTGGCCGCTCATCCGCGCTTCGCTCGACCCCAGGCTGCGCCGGTGGTGCGAGCGCCGGTTCGCGCTGCGGGGCTCGGATAATGTGCCTGGTACGCGCGCCTGACCCGGCAGCGAGCGCGAGTGTCATCGGTGGCCAGGCGAGCCGCCGCGTGCCAGGGTGGCGACATGCGTAAATACGTCATCATGGGCGTGCAGGGCAGCGGCAAGGGAACACAGGCCGCGTTGCTCGCCGAGGATCTCGACCTCGTGCATATCAGCGTCGGCGACATCTTCCGCTGGAACGTGCAGCACCACACCAAGTTGGGCGCACAGGTCAGGCGGACCATGGCCGGCGGCGAGCTGGTCGGCGACGATCTCGTGGAGGGGGTCGTGAAGGCCCGGCTCGCCGATCACGACTGGAACTTCGGCTTCATCATCGATGGCTTCCCCCGCAACGAGCGCCAGGCGGAGTTCTTCCTGGAGAGCTACGACATCGACGGGGTCATCCACCTGGACATGCCGGACAGCGAAGTCCGCCGCCGGGTGCTGGCCCGGCGGCTGTGCGCGGGCTGCGGCATGGACTACAACCTGCTCGCCAGCAGCCCGCGGGTGGGCGGTAAATGCGACGTCTGCGGCGGTGAGCTCGTGCCCAGGGAAGACGACACGGAGGAGGCCCTCGCCGTCCGGCTTCGCGACTACCACCAGAAGACCAATCCGGTGCTCGACATCTTCCGCCGCAAGGAGTACGTCGTGACGGTCGATGCGCGCCCGGACCGGGAGATCGTGCAGCAGGCGATCCGGGCCCAGCTCGGGCTCCCGCCCCGCGCGATGCCGGTGCCGGCCGAGGCCGGCACCGAGCCGGACGGCCAGGCGGGCACCCAGCCGGATGGCCAGGCGCGCCGGGTGCCCGGCAGCTGACCAGTGCGGATCGTCATCGCGCCCGACTCGTTCAAGGGCAGCATCGGGTCTGCCCCGGCGGCCGCGGCGCTGGCCGAGGGCTGGCGCGATGCCCGCGGCGGCGATGAGATCACCTGCGTCCCGCTGGCGGATGGCGGCGAAGGCACGCTCGACGTGCTCGCCGCCGCCGAGCCGGGTGCCCGCTGGCACCGGGCCCGGGTCAGCGGGCCGGGCGGGCAGGCCGTCAGCAGCTGCTGGCTGGAGCTTCCCGGCCGGACCGCGGTCGTCGAGCTGGCCCGGGCCAGCGGACTGCCGCTGCTGGCCAGCCCGGATCCGCTGCGGGCGCACACTACGGGGACCGGCGAGCTGATCGGCCGCGCGCTGGACGCGGGCGCGGGCCGGATCGTCCTCGCGCTGGGCGGCGTGGCCTCGACGGACGGCGGCACCGGCGCACTCGCGGCGCTCGGCGCACGGTTCACCGACGCGGCCGGCGGCTGGCTGGCGGCCGGCGGCGGAGCCCTTGCCGGGCTGGCATCGGCGGATCTCAGTGCCCTGCGGCCGCCGCCGCCCGGCGGTGTGACCTGCCTGACTGACGTCACGGCCCCGCTGCTCGGGCCGCTCGGCGCGGCGGCGGTCTTCGGCCCGCAGAAGGGAGCCGGCCCTGGCCAGGTGACCGCCCTGGAAGCCGGGCTGGCCCGGCTGGCTCAGGTACTCGGCGGCGACCCGGCCGCGCCGGGCGCGGGCGCCGCGGGCGGCACCGGGTACGGCTTCATGACGGCCTGGGGCGCCGTCATCGTGCCGGGCGCGGCCGAACTGTGCCGGATTGCCGGGCTGGACGCCGCCCTGGGCCGGGCAGACCTGGTGATCACCGGCGAGGGCCGCTATGACCGGACCTCGATGGCCGGCAAGGTGACCGGCACGGTGCTGGCGGCCGCCGCCGCGGCCCGCGTTCCGGCCGCGCTGGTGGCCGGCTCGATCGCGGCCGGGCTGCCGGCCGGCCGCTGGCAGGGCGTCTCGCTCAGCGAGCTGGCCGGCAGCACGGCCGCGGCCCGCGGTGATCCGGCCCGCTGGCTGCGCCTGGCCGGGCGGCTGCTCGCGGCGGACCGGGGGAGTGGCGCCGTAGCCGGCCCGAGGACCTAGCCTTAGCCTGTGCGGGAGATCGCGATATTCAGCGGCAGCGCCCATCCTCAGCTCGCGGAGGAGATCTGCGCCCTGCTGGAGGTGCCGAGGCGGCCTGTCGTGACCAGGCGCTTCGCCAACGACTGCCTTGAGGTCCAGCTGCAGTCCAACTGCAGGGAACGCGATGTCTTCCTGATCCAGCCGCTCAGCCCGCCGGTCCAGGAGCACCTCACCGAGCTGCTGCTGATGCTGGACGCCGCGCGCGGCGCGTCGGCCGCGCGCGTCACCGCGGTGATCCCGCACTACGCCTACGCGCGCTCGGACAAGAAGAACATGCCCCGGGTGTCCATCGGCGGCCGCCTCGTCGCTGACCTGCTGGTCACGGCGGGGGCGAGCCGGGTGCTGACCGTGACGCTGCACGCGCCGCAGGTGCACGGGTTCTTCTCGGTGCCCGTCGATCACCTGCACGCGCTCCGCGAGCTGTCCGGCCACTACCGTGACCTGGATCTGTCCAATGCGGTGGTCGTCTCGCCCGACCTGGGCAACGCCAAGCAGTCCGCCGCGCTGGCCCGGATGCTCGGCGTGCCGGTGGCAGCGGGCGCCAAGGAACGGCAGACCGATGAGCTGGTCACGATCAGCTCGATCATCGGGGACGTGGCCGGCCGCGACGTCATCATCCTGGACGACGAGATCGCCCGCGGGTCCACCATCATGGAGCTGCTGGCCCGGCTGCGCGAGCACGGCGTGCGGTCAGTACGCGTCGCCTGCACGCATGGCCTGTTCAGCGACGGCGCGCTGGAGCGGATCGCCAGCCAGCCCGACGTGCTGGAGATCGTCACCACGAACACCGTGCCGATCCCGGACAGCAAGCGCAACCCGAAACTGCACGTCATCTCGCTGGCGCCGGCCCTGGCCGAGGCGATCCGCCGCATCCACGAAGGCGAATCGGTCAGTGCCCTGTTCGACGCCCCGCTGATGACCGGCCCGGAATGGCCGTAGGTAGGGCTATCCCCCGCAGGAAGAGGGCTGGCAGCCGCATTCCGCGGCGGCCTTGATGTTCGTAGCGTGATCTCCGATGGCATGCAGACGCGTGCCGCAAGGAGATCCCGATGATCGCGGTCAAGTCCCTGACGAAACGATACGGCCGGGTAACGGCCGTCAACTCGCTCACCTTCGACGTCACGCCCGGCATGGTGACCGGCTTCCTCGGCCCGAACGGGTCAGGCAAGTCCACCACGATGCGGATGATCATGGGTCTGGATGCGCCGGACGCGGGCCGGGCGACGATCTGCGGCCGCGCCTACCGCGAGCTGCGCTGGCCGCTGCGCGAGGTGGGCTCGATGCTGGAGGCCAGGAGCTTCCATCCCGGCCGCAGCGCGCGCAGTCATCTTGGCGCCCTGGCGGCGAGCAATGCCATCCCGCGCGCCCGGGTGGACGAAGTGCTCGGGATCGTCGGCCTCGAGGCGGCCGCCGACCGGCGGGCCGGGAAGTTCTCGCTCGGCATGGCGCAGCGGCTCGGCGTGGCGGCCGCGCTGCTCGGCGATCCCGGCGTGCTGCTGCTCGATGAGCCGGTCAACGGCCTCGACCCGGAGGGCATCCGCTGGATCCGCGGCCTGCTGCGGTCCATGGCCGCCCACGGCCACACCATTCTCGTGTCGAGCCACCTGATCAGCGAGATGGCGCTGATGGCCGGTGAGCTGGTGGTGATCGGCCAGGGGCGGCTGCTCGCGCAGACAACCGTGGCGGGGCTGTCCGCCGGGGCGGAGTCACTGGAGGAAGCATTCCTGCAGCTCACCAGCGGAACTACCGAGTACGAAGCGAGGCAGTCATGAATATCACCAGCACCCGCCCGGCCAGCAGGCCTGTCCCGCACTACGGGTTCGGCGGCGTCGCGCGGATGGAATGGATCAAGCTACGCAGCCTCCGGTCGACGCGATGGACACTGCTGATCATGACGGCCGGGATGATCAGCCTCGGCATTCTCGTGCTGCGGTATTACCCGGCACACTGGCGGCACATGTCCGCCGCGGACAAGGCGTCCTTCGACCCGGTGAACCAGGGCTACACCGGGGTCGCGCTGGCTCAGCTGGTCATGGGCATGCTCGGCGTGCTCGCCATCACCGGCGAGTACTCCTCCGGCATGATCAGGTCCACGCTGACCGCAGTGCCGAACCGCCCGCTGCTGCTCGCCGCCAAGGCTGCCGTCTTCGGCGCCGCGGCACTGGCCATCGGGGAACTGCTCTCGCTCACCACCTTCCTGATCAGCCAGGCGACGCTGACCAGCCCGGCGCCGCACGCCACGCTCGGCCAGCCGGGCGCGCTCAGGGCGGTCCTGATGATCGGTGCCTACCTGTGCCTGGTGGGGCTCATCGGCCTGGGGCTCGGCGCGATCATCCGGCACTCGGCCGGCGCCATTGCGGCGCTGGTCGGCGTGATACTCGTGCTCCCTGCCATCCTGGTCACATTCCCCGACTCGATCCGTAATGCCGCCGGGCGGTTCCTCCCTGAGTTGATCGCGGAGAATTCGCTGGCCATCTCGCGCCCGGTGCCGTACTCACTCGCACCATGGGCCGGGCTGGGCATGCTCTGCCTGTACGCCGCGGTGGTGCTCGGTGCGGGGTGCCTGCTGCTCGCCCGGCGTGATGCATGACCAGCATGGCCGTCGCGAGCAGGACAATGGAGGGGATGGAACGGATAATCGCGGCGCCGGTGCTCCGCCCGGCCCTGGGCGCGCTGGCGAGCCGCCGGACCTGGTCGGAGCTGGCCTACTGCGCGGCGGGGCTGCCGCTCAGCGTGGCCGGGTTCGTCCTGGTCGTCGCCCTGCTCGCGCCGGGGCTGGCGCTGTCCGTGACGGTGGCCGGGACGATCGCGGGGCTGGCGCTGCTCGTCACCGTGATCCGGCTCGGCCGCCGGCTCGGCTCGGCGCACCGCCGGCTGGCTGCCCGCTGGCTCGCCGAGCGCTGGCCCGGTGACCTGGCCGCCGCGCCGCGCCCCTTCGTGCCCGGCCACGGCCTACTCGGCCGGGTCGATGCCAGGCTCAGGGACGGCACCGGCTGGCGGGCCATCGCCTACGTGCTGCTGAAGCTGCCGCTCGCGCTGCTCGGCTGCGGCCTGCTGGCCGCCCTGTGGATCGGCGGCCTGTTCTACCTGACCTACCCGGTGTGGTGGGGGATCTCCCGCGGCCTGGCGGCCGGCACGTCGCCGGTGACGACGCCGTTCCCGGCGGGCGGCGTGCGCATCGTGACCTGGCCGGCCGCCTTCGTGCTGCCGGTGCTCGGCGCCGCGCTCCTGCTGGCCGCCCCGTGGGCGGTCCGGCTGGTCGTCACGGCCGACCGCTGGCTGGCCAGGAACCTGCTGGGCGCGGCGACGCTGGCCGAGCGCGTCCGCGAGCTTGAGGAGAGCAGGGCACACGCGGTCGATGATTCCGCGGCGACGCTGCGACGGGTCGAGCGCGACCTGCATGATGGCGCCCAGGTCCGGCTCGTCGCGCTCGCGCTGAACCTGGGCATGGCCAGGGAGAAGCTCGGCAGCGACGGGGCAGCGGTCAACGTGCCGCGAGCGCGGGAACTCGTGGACAGCGCGCACCGCAGCGCGAAGGAGGCGCTCACCGAGTTGCGTGATCTCGCCCGCGGAATCCACCCGCCCGTGCTCGACAACGGCCTGCCCGACGCCCTGGCCACCCTGACCGCGGGCAGCGCCGTGCCCGCCGAGCTGTCGGCTAGCATCCCGGGCCGGCCCACGGCCGCGATCGAGGCCATCGCCTACTTCTGCGCGGCCGAGCTGCTGGCCAACGTCGCCAAGCACAGCGCGGCGAGCCACGTGACGGTGCAGGCGGCGGCCCGGGACGGCGCGCTGTGGCTGACGGTCAGCGACGACGGGATCGGCGGCGCCGACCCCGGCCACGGGACGGGCCTGGCCGGGCTCCGGCAGCGGGTGCGCACGGTGGACGGCCGGCTCGAGATCAGCAGCCCGGCGGGCGGCCCGACCGTGATCACCGTCGAGCTGCCGCTGAGCGCATGAGGAGCGCGGCATGCGCGTCGTGATCGCCGAGGACGCGGCCGTGCTGCGTGCGGGCCTCGTGCAGCTGCTCGCCGACCGCGGCTACGAGGTATGCGCGGCCGTCGCCGACGGCGAGTCGCTGCTGGCGGCCGTGGCCGCGCACCATCCGCACGTCACCGTGGTCGACGTGCGGATGCCGCCGACGTACACGGACGAGGGCCTGCGCGCGGCAATCCAGCTGCGCCGCGAGTACCCGGAGACGGCGGTCCTGGTCTTCTCCCAGTACGTGGAGACCCGCTACGCGACGCGGCTGCTCGCCGAGAGCGCATCCGGCGTCGGCTACCTGCTGAAGGACCGCGTGGCCGATGTCGCGGAATTCGCCGAGGCGCTGGCCCGGGTGGCCGGCGGCGGGACCGCGCTCGACCCGGAGGTCGTCAGCCAGCTGCTGTCCGCCAGCCGCCAGGCAGCTAGCCTGGACAGCCTTACCCGGCGCGAGCGGGAGGTGCTCTCGCTGATGGCCGAGGGCCGGTCCAACGCCGCGATCGCGGCCGCGCTCGTGGTGTCGGCCGGCGCCGTCGAGAAGCACGTGGCCAGCATCTTCGCGAAGCTGGGCCTGCCCCAGTCAGAGGGCGACAACCGCCGGGTGCTGGCCGTGCTGCGCTACCTGCGGTCGTAACGCCCCGGCGCCGGGTGCCTATCTTGGTAACGGCCATATCGACATCGACCCGGAGGGCACCCGGGCCGTCGACCGCGGCCTGCTGCTGCCGTACGACTGCCGGGGCAAGGCGGTGCTCATCCACACGCGGCTGGGACCGGCACTGGGCGAGCACCTGACGAACCTCGGCGCGCTGCCGGCCGAGGGTTTCCGGTTCAGCGCCGTGCCACCGAAGCTACGGCCGTTCGGCACGTTCCCGGTGCGCGCCTACGGGACCTGGCAGGTCCCGTAGGCCGGCGCTCAGCGGCACGCCGGCGCCCGGCCGCTGGCGCTAGGCCAGCGTCCGGCCGCTGACCCGCTGCTCGAGCGCGAGCAGGAACCGCTTGCGGTCCAGGCCGCCGCCGTACCCAGTCAGGCTCCCGTCCGAGCCGACCACCCGGTGGCACGGCACGATGATCGAGATCGGGTTCTTGCCGTTAGCGAGGCCGACCGCCCGCGACGCCGAGGCGTTCCCGATCCGGCAGGCCAGCTCGCCGTAGGAGATCGTCTCTCCGTACGGGATATCCCGCAGCGCGGCCCAGACGCCGCGCTGGAAGCCGGTACCGTCCATCACGAGCGGCAGCTCGAACCGGGTGCGCTCCCCGGCGAAGTATCCGGCCAGCTGATCGGCGGCCTCGGCCAGCAGCGCGGCATCCGGGCCGTCCGGCCCGGACGGCTCGCCGAGCGCCCAGGCTGGCGGCAGGTGCCGCTGCGCGTCCATGTAGACGCCCGCCAGGCCGCCGTCGGCCGCGACGAGAGTCAGCGGCCCGATCGGACTGGCCACGACGGACTGCGTATATCCCGATGTTCTTGTGCTGGTAATCACGGAAACTCCCTTGCTTTCTCGTTCAGCCGGCCGGAAGCCGGTTGATGGCATGCTCGCCGGTGGCCCACAGGTACTGGACCGCGTACGAGCGCCAGGGCCGCCACGCGGCGGCATGCCGCCGCAGCGCCGCGGGGGTGACGGGCAGGCCGAGTCCCTTCGCGGCGGCGCGGACGCCCAGATCACCGGGCACGAAGGCGTCGGGGTCACCGAGCCCGCGCATCGCGATCATCTCAATGGTCCAGGCGCCGATGCCGGGCAGCGCGGCTAGTCCGGCCCGGGCTCGTGCCCAGTCGCTGCCAGCGCCCAGGTCCACCGACCCGCTGGCCAGCGCGCTCGCCAGCGCGGCGAAGCTCGCCCGCCGGGCCGCCGGGAACGCGAGCGTCGCCGGGTCGGCCGAGGCCAGCGCGGCCATCTCGGGGAACAGCCGGGACAGGCCGCCGGCCGGGTCATCGACGTGCTCGCCGTTGGTCTCAGCGAGCCGGCCCGCGTGCGTCCTGGCCGCCGCGGTCGACACCTGCTGGCCGAGCACCGCGCGGATGGCGAACTCCGCCGCGTCGACGGTGCGCGGCACCCGGCGGCCGGGTGCCTTGGCCACCAGCGGGGCGAGCTGCGGGTCGCCGCTGAGCAGGTCGGCGACCGCGACGGGGTCGGCGTCCAGGTCGAGCAGCCGCCGGCACCGGCTGATCGCGATGGCCAGGTCCCGCAGGTCGGTCAGGGCGAGCTGGCAGCCGATGTGCTCGGGTCCCGGCCGCAGCGCCACGATGCCGCGGCCGTGCGGCAGCCGCAGGGTACGCCGGTAGGCGCCGTCCCGCCATTCCTCCACGCCGGGCACGGCTGTCGCCGCCAGGTGACCGAACAGGTTGTCCGGGCAGAGTGGCAGCCGGAATGGCAGCCGGAGGGACAGCACGCCAGGGGCGGCGGCTGGCTGGCCGCGGCCGGCCCGGCGGCGCAACTCGGTCGGGGACAGCGCGAACACCTCGCGGACGGTGTCGTTGAAGGCCCTGATGCTGGCGAACCCGGCCGCGAACGCGACATCGGCCATCGGCAGCGCGCTCGTCTCGATCAGCAGCCGCGCCGTCTGCGCGCGCTGCGCCCTGGCCAGCGCCAGCGGCCCGGCGCCGAGTTCGGCGAGCAGCTGCCGCTCAACCTGGCGGACGCTGTAGCCGAGCCGGGCGGCGAGTCCCGGTACGCCGCCGGCGTCGATGACCCCGTCGGCGATCAGCCGCATCGCCCTGGCGACCAGGTCGGCGCGCTCGTTCCACAGCGGTGACCCCGGCGTGGCGTCGGGCCTGCAGCGTTTGCAGGCGCGGAATCCTGCCTGCTGCGCCGCGGCGGCACTCGGGTAGAACCGCATGTTCTCCGGCTTGGGCGGCACCACCGGGCAGCTCGGCCTGCAGTAGATGCCGGTGGTGACGACGGCCGTGTAGAACCAGCCGTCGAAGCGGGCGTCCTTGGACTGGACGGCCCGCACGCAGCGCTCTGTATCGTTATGCACCCGACCAGCATCAGCCCGGGGGAGCGTCCCGGTCTAGCGAAAATACGACATGGACGTAGCACGCCGCGCGCTGGCACGGTGCTGTCGCGAAACCGCTACCGGACGGGTACTCCGGGCCCGCCTCGCTGGCCGGCGGCCAGCACCGCCGGCCGGAGGTCTTAAGTTGCGGGATCAGCAATTTTGCGTGTCACGTAGTTATATGTATGCTACCTGCCATGACCGCCGAAGCCCTGCCGGACCCGGCCGACGGCCCCCGGCTGCCTGGCCACGGCCCGGCCGGGCTGCGGGAGCGCAAGAAGCTGGCGACGCGGCAAGCGCTGGGCATTGCCGCGATGCGCCTGGCGGTGCAGCGCGGGCTGGACAATGTGCTCGTCGATGACATCGCGGCCGCGGTCGGGGTGTCGCCGCGGACGTTCAACAATTACTTTTCCAGCAAATACGAGGCCATCTGCGCGCTCGCGATGGACCGGGCGGCTCTGATCGGCGCTGCGCTGCGCGCGCGGCCCGCGGCCGAGCCGCTCTGGGACGCGATCACCCATGCGGTACTGCAGCAGTATGCCGCCGCCGACCAGGCGCCGGAGAAGGACTGGATCACCGGCGTGCGCCTGGTGGTCAGCTCGCCCGGGCTGCAGGGGGAGTACCTGAAGTCGACGTACGTGATGCAGCATGTCCTCGCCGCGGCGATCGCCGAGCGGACCGGAACCGACGCCGGGAGCGACATGTTCCCGCAGGTCATCGCCGGCGCGGTCACGGCCGCGACGCAGGTTGCGATGGAACGCTGGCTGTTCGCCGACCCGCCTGCCGCGCTGGGCCCGCTGATCCGGCGCGCGCTGCGCCAGCTCACCGAAGCCCTGCCCGCCGCCGCGTCCCCGGGCCTCCCGGGCCGGGCCGCGCCAGCAGATGCGGCGCCGGGAAAATGAGTATCCCGCGCTCGCACCCGGCTCATATGCTCCGGCGGCGGCCCCGGCCTGACCACGACCTGGCGAGTGACCCGTGCTGATCCGACTCCTGCGCGATTACCTGCGGCCGTACCGCAAGCCGCTGGCGGCGGTGGTCCTGCTGCAGCTGGTGCAGACCCTGGCCACGCTGTACCTGCCGACCCTGAACGCCGACATCATCGACAACGGCGTCATCACCGGCAATACGGGCTACATCATCCATACCGGCGGGATCATGCTGGTCGTCGCCCTGGTCCAGATCGTCTGCGCGACCGGGGCCGTCTACTTTGGCGCGCGCACCGCGATGGCGGTGGGCCGGGACCTGCGCCAGGCCATCTTCAGCCGGGTGATGGACTTCTCCGCCCGCGAGGTCGGCAGGTTCGGCACGCCGTCGCTGATCACCAGGACGACCAATGACGTCCAGCAGGTCCAGATGCTGACCCTGATGACGTTCACCATGATGGTATCGGCGCCGATCATGTGCGTCGGCGGCATCGTGCTGGCACTCAACCAGAACGTCGAGCTGTCCTCGCTACTACTGGTCGCCGTCCCGCTGCTGGCGATCATCGTCACCCTGATCATCTCGCGGATGCGGCCGCTGTTCCGCCTCATGCAGGAGCGCATCGACGGGATCAGCAGCGTGCTGCGCGAGCAGATCACCGGGGTCCGCGTCGTCCGGGCGTTCGTCCGCGACGGCCAGGAGCGGGAGCGCTTCGATGCGTCCAGCACCGAGTTGCTGGACGTATCGCTCGGCACCGGCCGGCTGATGGCGCTGATGTTCCCGTCCGTGATGCTGGTGCTGAACTTCTCCAGCGTCGCCGTCCTGTGGTTCGGCGGGCACCTGGTGGCCAGCGGCTCGATGCAGATCGGCTCGCTGACCGCCTTCCTGACCTACCTCCTGCAGATCCTGATGTCCGTCATGATGGCGACGTTCCTGTTCATGCTGGTTCCGCGGGCCGAGGTATGCGCCGAGCGCATCGTCGAGGTGCTCGACACTGACCCCGATATCGTCCAGCCAGCGAACCCGGTGCGGCTGCCGGCCACCCGCGGCAACCTGGAACTTCGGGACGTGGAATTCCGCTACCCGGGCGCCGAGCAGCCGGTGCTCTGCAACATCAGCCTGACTGCCCGGCCCGGCCAGATCACCGCCATCATCGGCGGCACCGGCAGCGGCAAGACGACCCTGCTGAACCTGATACCGCGGTTGATGGACGCCACCGGCGGCAGCGTCCTCATCGACAACGTGGACGTCCGCGACCTGGACCCGGCGGTGCTGTCGGACGCGGTCGGCTTCGTGCCGCAGAAGCCATACCTGTTCTCCGGCACCGTTGCCTCGAATCTGCGGTACGGCAACCAGGACGCCACCGACACCGATCTCTGGCGGGCGCTCGAGATCGCGCAGGCCCGCGACTTCGTCGAGCAGATGCCGGACGCCCTGGACGCGGCGATCGCGCAGGGCGGTACCAGCGTCTCCGGCGGCCAGCGGCAGCGCCTGGCCATCGCCCGGGCGCTGGTGCACCGGCCGGAGATCTACCTGTTCGACGACTCCTTCTCGGCCCTGGATTACGCCACCGACGCCGCGTTGCGCGCGGCGCTTGCCCATGAGATCGCCGAGGCGACCGTCGTCATCGTCGCCCAGCGGGTCAGCACCATCCGGCACGCGGACCAGATCGTGGTCCTCGACGCGGGCCGGGTGGTCGCCACCGGCACGCATGACGAGCTGATGGGCAGCGACGAAACGTACCGGGAGATCGTGCTCTCCCAGCTGACCGAGCAGGAGGCCGCGGCATGAGCACGCCATCCGGGGGCGCGGCCGGCGGCAGCAGCGGCCCGGGGGAGCGGCCGGTGCCGGGCCGCGGCCCGGGCCCGGCTCCGGGCACGGCGCGCGGGCCCGCCGCGTTCATGGCCGGCCGGTCGACCGAAAAGTCGCTGGACTTCAGCGGCTCCAGCCGGCGGCTACTGCGGACCCTGCGGCCGGAGCGCGCGCTCGTCGCGCTCGCACTGGCCCTGGCCACCGCCAGCGTGACGCTATCGGTCCTCGGGCCGAGAATCCTCGGCGCGGCGACGAACCTGATTTTTTCCGGCTTGGTGAGCAGCCAGATCCCGGCCGGGCAGACCAAGGCCGAGGCAGTCACCCGGCTGCGCGAGAACGGCCAGGGCACCCTGGCCGACATGATCAGCTCGATGCACCTGGTGCCCGGGCAGGGCGTTGATTTCGCCGCGGTCGGGCGGGTGCTGATGACCGTGCTGGTCATCTACTCGCTCTCCGCGGTCGGCAGCCTGATGCAGGGCCGGGTGACCACGACCGTCGTGCAGCGCGCGGTGTTCCGGATGCGCGGGCAGGTCCAGGCGAAGCTGACCCGGCTGCCGCTGAGCTACTTCGACCGCCAGCCGCGTGGCGAGATCCTCAGCCGGGTGACCAACGACATCGACAACCTCGGCCAGTCCATGCAGCAGACGCTGAGCCAGATGGTGACGTCGGTACTCACCATCGTCGGCGTGCTGACCATGATGCTCCTGATCTCGCCGCTGCTCGCGCTGATCGCGCTGGTCACCGTGCCGCTGTCGGTCTTCCTGGTGGCGCGGATCGGCAAGCGCGCGCAGCCGCAGTTCGTCCGGCAATGGTCGACCACCGGCAAGCTCAATGGCCACATCGAGGAGATGTACACCGGGCACTCGCTGGTCAAGGTCTTCGGCCAGGCCGAGCAGGCCTCCAATACGTTCACCGAGCACAACGAGAAGCTGTTCGGCTCCAGCTTCCGGGCACAGTTCATCTCCGGCACCATCCAGCCGGTGATGATGTTCATCGGCAACCTGAACTACGTCCTGGTTGCCGTGGTCGGGGCGCTGCGGGTGGCCTCGGGTGCGCTGTCGCTGGGCGACGTGCAGGCGTTCATCCAGTACTCGCGGCAGTTCAGCCAGCCGCTGACCCAGGTCGCCAGCATGGCCAACCTGCTGCAGTCCGGCGTGGCCTCGGCCGAGCGCGTCTTCGCGCTGCTGGACGCCGACGAGCAGCAGCCCGACCCGGCCGAGCCGCTGGTGCCCGCCGAGATTCGCGGCCAGGTGGAGTTCCGCGATGTCAGCTTCCGGTACTCGCCGGACGTGCCGCTGATCGAGGATCTGTCGCTGACCGTGCAGCCCGGCCATACCGTGGCCATCGTCGGCCCGACGGGCGCCGGGAAGACCACGCTGGTCAACCTCCTGATGCGGTTCTACGAGATCGACAGCGGGCGCATCACGCTGGACGGGACCGACATCGCCGCCATGACCCGCGACGAGCTGCGCTCCAAGACCGGGATGGTGCTGCAGGACGCCTGGCTGTTCGGCGGCAGCATCGCCGACAACATCGCCTACGGCGCCGGCCGGCCATCCCGGGAGGCGATCATCGAGGCGGCGCAGGCCACCTACGTGGACCGGTTCGTGCGCATGCTGCCCGACGGTTACGACACTGTGCTGGACGACGAGGGCTCCAGCGTCAGCATGGGTGAGAGGCAGCTGATCACGATCGCCCGGGCGTTCCTGGCCCGGCCGGCCATCCTGATCCTGGACGAGGCGACGAGCTCAGTGGACACCCGCACCGAGGTCCTCATCCAGCACGCGATGAACTCGCTGCGCCGCGGCCGGACCAGCTTCGTCATCGCGCACCGGCTGTCCACCATCCGCGACGCGGACCTGATCCTGGTGATGGAATCCGGCCGCATCGTGGAGCAGGGCACGCACGCCGGCCTGCTAGCGGCGGGCGGCGCCTACGCCCGGCTGTACGCCGCCCAGTTCGCCCAGGCCATGGCCGAGGTCGAGTAACGCCAGGCTGCCCGCCGCGCTGCGGTCGGCGCCCGTATGCGGGCCGGTCCGCGGGACGCTGGCGCGGGCGCCCGTCCGCCAGATCAGCGCCAGGCGGACCGGGCGCCCTGTGGTGCCTAGAACCGCACCAGCGTCCGCGCGGTCGCGATCTTCTGGCCCGGGCTGAAGTCCGTCGTCCCGAGCGCGTTGTCCAGCGCGTTCGCGGCCGCCGTGGTCAGGTGCACGCCGATCCGCCGTACCTTGACGTGGCTACGGCCGATACTGAACCTGGCATGGGAGAAGCTGAGCTTCGCCACCGTCACCCGCACTGCCCACGGTGCTGACGATCGCGGACAGGCGCTTGCTGGTCAGGCTGATCCTGAAGCGGCTCAGCTTGATCGTCTCCCCGCTCGTCGGGTATTGACGAACAGGATGCCGCCCCGGTGCCTGATGGTCCCGGTCAGCCGGGCCGGGTTTACCCGGCCGCCGGTCACCGGGAACGAGAACTTGAACTGCGGGTCGCTGCTCGTGCCGACCAGCGTCTCTGTGCCTGGCGTGGTGGCGAACGGCACGACTGCCGTCCCCGACCAGCTCTTCGGCGAGGCCGGGCACGGTGGTGAGCGATGTCTCGCCGCTGGTCAGGTGCACCCTCGCGGCATGCGTCGCCGCCGGATGAGGCGACGCGGTAGAGGCGGAGGCCATGGTGGCCGCCGAGGCCAGCAGCAGCCCCGCCGCCGTGGTGGTAGCTGCTATTCGCAGGATCGCTCGCATCTGGTATCCCTCCTCGCCGCACGGGTTTGCGGCTCTTTGCATACATTTTGCCCTCAGGAGGAGGAAATTTTCTACGGTACCGGCGATAAGAACGGCCGTCGCGGCACCGGGTCACCGAGCCACCGGTCGAACCATGCGCGCGTGCGCCGGAGCAGGTCGAGCTGATGGTTGCGCTCGGTGAAGCCGTGCCCTTCCCGCGGGTAGACGACGAGTTCGTGCTCGGCGCCGAACTGGCTGAGCGCGCGGTGGAAGAAGATCGCCTGGCTGAGCGGCACGTTCGTATCGTCCTCGCCGTGCACGATCAGGACCGGGGTGCGGACCTTCGAGGCGAACGAGACCGGGCTGACCTGGTCGTGCGGGTGCGGGCCGGTTCCCTCCCAGCCGCAGCTGCCGCCCAGCGCTGCCTCCAGGGTGCCCGCTTCGCCGGTTGCGACGAGCATCCCCCAGTCACAGATCCCGGCGGCCATCAGCGCGGCCTTGAACCGGTCGGTCTGCCCGATCGCCCACGCGGCCATGAACCCGCCGTGGCTCCCGCCGGCGATGCCGAGCCGGCCCGGGTCGGCGACTCCTTCGGCGACCAGCAGGTCGATCCCACCGGTGATGTCGCTCCATTCGGCGCCGCCGATATCGCCCGCGACGGCCGCCGCGAAGTCGTGGCCGTGACCCTGGCTGCCGCGCGGGTTAGGCAGGAAGACGGCGTAACCCGCGGCCGCCAGCCACTGCCCGGGGGCGTGCGGGTGCAGCATCAGGCTGTCATCAAACCGGCCGTAGGGACCACCATGCACCCAGGTGATGAGCGGGAACGGGCCGTCCGCCCGGCTCTGGCCGGGCGGCAGGATCAGCAGCCCGTCAAGGCGCAGCCCGTCGGCGGCGGGGTAGGAGAGGCGTTCCTGCGTGCCCCAGCTGATCTGGCGCAGGGCCGGCCGGGTGTCGCTGAGCCGCAGCAGCGGGCCGCCGGGCGGCCCGGCATGGACGTCCACCGGCTCGTACGACGTGCTCACCCGCGCGGCAGCCATCTCACCCGAGTCGCTGACGGTGAGCGAATCGGCCAGCCCGTGCAGCACGGATAGGCACTGGAACCGCTGCTGCCCTGGATCGAGCCGGCAGATCGCGGTGTCGAGCCCGTCAGCGAACAGCGCTACTGGCGGCCCGCCGCCGGCCGGCGCCAGCTCGGTGGGGCAGGCCGTCATGCCCCCGGTCAGGATGCGGTGCTGCGCCGCGGGGCCGGCCGCAGGCACCAGCATGTCGTAGACGGCGGCACTTCCGACTAGCTCAGGCATGCCCAGGTAGGCCAGGTGCCAGCCGTCCCCGGCCTGCCACCAGGCCAATGAGTTCGCGCCCCGGCCGGCCTGGCCGAGATCGTGGACCGCGCCCGTCTGCGGATCGATCAGGTGCAGCTCGTTGGTGGTGACGCCCGGGTCGATCTCCGGGGTGGCCCAGCTGATCACGGCCAGCGGCCCGCCGCCCGGCCGGTGCGCCACTTCGACGACGTGCCGGCCGCCGAGCCCGCCCACCACGCTCAGCTCCCCGGCGCCGAGATCCAGCAGCCACAGCCGGCTGGGGGGTACCCGGTCGGCCCATACCAGCGCGTCGTCGCGGTCAGCTCGCCTGCGCAGCTCTTCCTCGGTCGGCTCATCCGTGGCCACCACGGCAGCCAGCCGGCCGCCCGCCAGCGGGCAGGTCCCGGAGATCACTCCCTGCCAGCTGGTCAGGGTCTCCGCTTCCCCGCCGTCGGGCCGGATCCGGTGCAGCTGGGCCGCGCCCGTGCGGTCCGACACGAAGAACAGCGACGCCGAGTCCGGCGCCCAGCGCGGGGCGGAGTCCGCCGCCGTGCCGGCGGTCAGCTGCCGCGGCGGCGTGCTCCCGTCCGCGGTGGCGAGCCAGAGTGCGCTGAGGCGGCGTTCCCCCCTTTTTCCGGTCGGGGCGACGGCGTAGGCGACCCAGCGCCCGTCGGGGGAGATTACCGGCTGCAGCGGCACGGCACCGTCCACCACGAGCTCGGCCGTCAGCTCCGGCGTGCTCTCAGTCATGCAACGTGTCCTTCCCGCCCAGCGCGCTGAGCAGGTTCCTGTCCCAGACCCGGATGGTGTAGGCCTCGAAGCGGTAGGTGCAGGGCCTGGCCGAACGCCGTCAGCAGGGCCTGCGACATGGCCGCGGCCTGGCCGGGCGGCTGGCCGGCGGTGACGACGAAATTCGCGTAGTGCGACCGGGGGTCGCGCCACGACAGGTTCGTCTCCCGCGCGTGGCCGAAGACCGGCTTGCCGTCGCGCACGGCCACGGTGGTCATCAGGACCCGGCCGCGGCTGTCCAGCGTCGTGTTGTTCGCGTGCCAGTACTTGGCCAGCCCGTCGCTGAGGTGATGGCCGGCCAGCCACCCGGCGAGGGCCTGGTCGCTGGCGGGCACCGGCGGCTGGGCAGCGTCGTAGCCGAGCGCGGCCGCATAGCAGAGCAGGCCCAGTGCGGCCGCCGACAGCAGCGCGGGCCGGGCGAGCCGGCCCGCCACAGTGACCGGGCCCGCGATCCTGACCGGACCCGCCATCCTGACCGGGCCCGCCATCCTGATCATCGGGCCCGCCAGCAGCCGCCCGGCGAGGACGGCCCCCAGCGGCATGACGCTGGCGATCTCACGGGCGCTCCGGATGTTGACCGGCGTGACGCTGACGATGAATGCGGCCAGGTTCAGGAGTATCGCGGCGGCGAACGCCGGGACAAGCAGGTCCTCCCAGCGGAAAAACCGGCTGACGGCCAGGCAGAGCGCCGCCGCGGCCAGGGCGACGCCGGCCAGGTGCACTGCCGCGAAGAACACGGCAACGCCCGGCTGCCGCCCCGGGAAGCCGGCCCCGAAGAGCTCCGCCACCCCCTGATACGCAAGCGCCAGGTGCCGGGGCAAGGATCCGGCCGTGGCGAGCATCGTCCTGGGCTGGTAGACGGAGTATCCGCCGAGCCCGTGAATGAGCCGGACCGCCAGCGCCGCGGCCGCGGCCGATGCGAGCGCGGCTCCGGCCAGGCTCGGGTAATACCAGCGCGGGGCACGGTCACGGGGGACCGGGCGGCGGACCGCCGCCTCCTTGCGATCCTCGCGGGCGATCTCCGTCCCGGTCCGCTCCTGCCAGGCACCCACAGCACACGCGATGACCAGCGGGATCACTCCGATAATCAGCGCGAGCGAGTCGGCGACCTGCACCCAGGTCAGCAGCAGCCCGGCGGTCACCGGCACGTACCAGCGCGGCCGGGCGCGGTCGATGACCAGCCAGAGGAGCAGTAGCGGCACGCCGGTGCCGACGTGATCGGGGGACAGCAGGAGCGTGTAGCTGGCGTTGCCGAGTTGCGGGGCAAGCATGATCCCGGTCGCGATCAGGACGCGTGCCGCGGCCTCGCGGCCGGTAGCGCGGCCCTTGGCCAGCAGGCCCGCGAGCAGCACAAGCAGCGTGTAGGTCATCGCCGCCGCGACGTGCACCACGTCAGGCCCCAGGCCGCGCACGGACTCGATGAGCATGTACTGCGGCAGCTCGGTGGTGTAAAAGGACACATCTGACAGCCACCAGCCGTGCAGCAGCAGGTTCCCGTGCAGCATGTCCCAGGCCTGCAGGGCGTTGGACGCGCCGTCGGCATTGACCGGCACCGTCCGCGACAGCCGCAGGTAGCACAGGAAGAGAACGGCGCCCGCGGCCGTGAGCCCGGCGGCCCATCCCGCCCGGCGGCGCCAGGCCGACGACATCATTTCTCCCCGGGTGGGCCGAATGGGTGAGACATCCGGATCAGATGGTACCGACCTCGGCCGCCTGGGCAGGCAGCCAAGGCAGGACCGCGTGCACACTTCGCCGGCCAAGATCAACGATCATGCGCGGGGGAGGAGCTCGCGGCCGCTGGCGGCGGCGGCGCGACGACGATTTCGGTGACCGGGTCGTAGGAGATTCCCGGGGTTCCTGAGATCACGATGTCGGCACGTTCCCAGGCCCGATCCGCGGCGACAAACGGCCTCTCCTCGGCCATCCACTCCTGCGCGTGCCAGCGGGTAGGGGACTTTCCGGGCTTACCCACGAGGGCGAGGCTTCGCCGCTCGGCCTCGCCCTCGTCGGACTGCACCCAGATCAGGGCATCGATCAGGGACGCGGCTTCCCTGCGGCCGGCCCCGACCCCTTCGACAGCCACCAGGCGGCAGCCGGCCGGAACCTGGATGCATCCCGTCCGGCCGTGGCCGGCCCATCCCGGCGGACGGAAGGCAACCGCGCCGCCCTGGCGGAGGGGCGTGAGGATCCCGTCGATGAGCAGATCGGCCCAGCCGAAGCGGGAGTGCCCCCACGCGATGTCGTCGGTGTGAACGACAGCCGAGCCGGCCACGGCATCCCCGATCCGCGCTGCCAGCGTGGTCTTGCCGCTGTTGCTGCGCCCGTCGACCGCCAGGATCACGGGACGGGCAGTCCCTGGACCGGCCGTGCCGAGCTGGGTCAGCGCCGCGATGACCACGGCAAGCCGTGCTGCGCGCCACGGGCCTGCTGCTGGCTCCTCCGGGGCTAACCGCATGGCCACGTCCTCATCCTCCCGCCCGGCGTTCCTCGACGGCAGCCGTCCGTTCCCGGTGTAGCGGATCCGGACGGGTGGCGCGCGAACGTTCAGTCGCGCAATTGCGACTCGGCCCTGACTCGCCGATACTGCTGCGCATGACCGGCCGGTTGCACGCCCGCACCGTGACGGCGAACGGTTTGCAGTTCGGCGTCCTGGAGGCGGGCAGCGGGCCGCTCGCGCTATGCCTGCACGGCTTCCCCGACTCAGCTCACACCTGGCGGTATCTGCTGCCAGCGCTGGCCGATGCGGGTTTTCACGCCGTGGCGCCGTTCATGCGCGGGTATGCGCCGACCGGCATCCCCGCGGACGGCTGTTTCCGGCTGGGCGCGCTCGTCGCCGACGCAGTCGGACTGCACGACGCGCTGGGCGGCGACGAGCGGGCAGTACTGATCGGCAACGACTGGGGCGCCGAGACGGCATACGGCGCGGCCGCGTTCGCTCCGGATCGCTGGCGGCGAGTGGTCACGCTCGCCGTGCCCCCGCTAGCGCTCGATGAGTTGATCTTCGCCGACTACGATCAGCTGAAGCGGTTCTTCTACTTGTTCTTTCTGAAGACGCCCTTCGCCGAGCCCGTGGTCGCCGCTGACGACATGGCCTTTCTCGGTCGGCTATGGCAGGACTGGTCGCCCTGCTACGACGCGCGCGAAGATCTCCGCAACGTCAGGCGGTGCCTGCGCGGCGAGGGCAACCTCAAGGCGGCGATCGGCTACTACCGGGCCGGGGAGCCGGGACTCAACCGCTTCAGCGCCGATGGCGCCTACGCGGCCGAGGAGGCGGCCCTGGCCAGCGCTGGACCGCAGCCGACTCTGTACCTGCACGGAAGCCGCGACGGATGCATCGATCTCGCCCTTGTCGCCGACGCCGGGCGTCACCTCGCGACCGGGTCGAGAATGGAGGTCGTCGAGGGCGCCGGCCATTTCCCGCAGGTCGAGAAGCCGACAGCGGTGAACGCTCGAATCCTGGCGTGGGTCTGTGCGTAAGCTTTGCAGGCTTTGCCTGGGGGAGTACCTTTTCGCGCGCGTGCGCCCTTCGGTGTTGGGCGGATGCAAGCAGAAGGAGTCCCAGCCATGATCCTCCCGAAGGTCCGGGACCCTCGCTTCGTGACGATCCGCCGCGGTGGGACCCTCACTGACTCGGATCACCATCTCCTCGCTCTTTGGGCGGCATCTTGCGCGGAGCACGTCCTTGACCTCTTCGAGTCGGCTCAGCCTGAGGACCCACGGCCGCGTCAGGCGATCGAGCATGCCCGCGCCTGGGTGCGCGGCGAGGTCAAGATGACCCAGGCTCGCGCGGCGGGCGGCCATGCAATGGGCGCGGCCAGAGACCTGCATGGGGCGGCACGGCATGCTGCGTACGCTGCTGGCCAGGCTGGAGCCGTCGCACACGTCGCCGCGCACGAGCTCGGTGCGGCCGCCTATGCGATCAAGGCCGCACGTGCTGCTGCGCCGGAGGGCGAGGGCGAGGCCGCAGGGCGACTCGAGTGCCGGTGGCAGCGTGACCAGCTCCCGGAGGCGATTCGCGAGCTCGTACTTGACGACCAGCGGTTGCGGAACGACATCTGCTGGTCGGTCTTTGACTGCTGCGCGCGGCCGGGCTGGACGCGGTCGCGCAGGCCGGAGCGGCGACCATGGCCCCTTCCCGGCACGCCATCGCTAGCCGATAATGCACATTATGTAAAGTAGAGTTCTCCGGGCTCTCCCGGCAGGTCCTCGCCGGCAGTGTTCCCGCCCGCCCCGCCCCCGGCGACAGGATGGCCGTCGGCCGGGCACGCCGGCGCCGGTGACAAGGCCGCCGGCAAGAGGAAGAAGCCCGGCACATGCCGTCTCGCGTTCGGTGTTCCGGGCATTGACGATCTCCGGCCAGCCTGGCGGCCAGGTTCGATCCAGCGACTGCCCGGCGGGATTTTCCGAAGGCCTCCGGGCTGCGACGGCGCCGATCCGGAGGGCAACGTCATGCAGTTGCCGGAGCCTCTCGCCGGGGCTGCGCGCGGGCCTGACCGCGTGAGCGCCCTCCCCTGGGCCTCTCCCCCGCGGCGCATGCCGGAAACGGTCAAACGGGATAAACAGTGCAAGCAGGGCAGCCGTAGGGTGGGCGGCGGGTCTACTGCGAGCTGGCCGGAGGCCAGTATGGCGGCGCTCGGCGCGCTGGCCGAGCGCTGGTGGCGGCTGGGCTAGCATCCGGCACGGGAGGCGACCGATGACTGGCAGGGTTCTCTGGCGTGGCGAGGGACAGCGGCGTTACACCGCCCGCGGCAGCGTCATGCTCTTCAAGGCGCTGGCGGAGCAGGACGGCGGCGACCTGTCACTGATGGAGCGCACGCTGCCGCCCGGCGGCCGCCGGCCGCCGCCGCACCGGCACGTCAACTGCTCAGAGGCGTACTTCGTGCTGGACGGGCTGGTCTCGGTCACGGTCGAGGACGAGGAACTGGCCGTCGGGCCGGAGGGATTCGTGCTCGTGCCCCGGGGCACCGCGCACACTTTCGGCAATGCCGCGGCGAGCGAGGCCCGGCTGCTGGTGATCCACGCCCCCGCGATGGATGCCTACTTCGCCGGGCTGCACGACCTGTGGAACCGTGACGAGCCCCCGTCACCCGGTGAGGAACGCGCGCTGATGGCCAGGTTCGGCATGGAGCCGGCCTAGGTCGCCGCCGGGGCGGCACGGGAGGTGAACTGGTGGCCAGGACGCAGGGCACGCCACTGCAGAATCGCGTCACGCCCGCGGGAGAGATTGTTTCTGACCCCGGGCGCGGCCTGCTGATGGGCAATCGCGGCTGCCTGCACGGCCCTGATCGCAGGCTCGGTACCGCGCGATGGCGCTCGAAGCGGTGGATCTGCTGCGTGCTGGACTGGCAAGGCGTTCAGCGCGACCCGATGCCGCCCGGGCGGTGGACGGCGCTTTTCTTCCTGGACGAGGCAACCGCGTTCGCCGCCGGGCATCGCCCGTGCGCGTACTGCCGCCGCGAGCAGTTCCTGTCCTTCGCCGCGGCGTGGCGCCGTGCACGCGGGCTTGCCCGGCGCCCGGGCGCCGACGAGATGGACGCCCGGCTGCACGCCGAGCGCGTCGACGCAGCGCTCGCGCCGCCAGCTGACCCGCCAGGCGCTGCCCGGCCAGCTGCCTGATGGCGTGATGATCCGTCATGACGGCGCGACCGGCCTGCTGGCCGGCGGCTGCCTTCTGCCGTGGTCGTTCGCCGGCTATCTGGCCCCGGTCGCGCTGCGGCCGGGTATGCAGGCCGAGCTGCTGACGCCGCCGGCGACCGTCGCGGTGATCGCCGCCGGGTACCGCCCGCTACTGCATCCCAGCGCCGCGGCTGCCGTCGCCCGCCGGGCCTGATGCGCGTGACGCCGCGTGTGGCCGAGCGTATTACCGGCCACGCCGGGCGAATTACACCAATGTGATGCGTTTTGTCTCCCATGTATCCCGTGCGGCGCGATGAAAGAATGTCGCATCTGACAGGTGGAATGGGGAGGTCCCGTCACGTGACTTCATCATCGGATCCGGTCATCGGGGACGTCCTGATCACCGAGGACGAGATCATGCGGCGGCTCCGTGAGCTTGCGGCGGATGTCGATGCCTACTACGAGGAGCGCGATCTGGTGCTGCTCGGCGTGCTCAGGGGCGCGATGATGGTCACCGCGGACCTGGCCCGCCTGCTGAAGCACGACCGGGTCGAGGTGGACTGGGTAACCGTGTCGAGTTACGGCAGCGGCACGTCATCCTCCGGGGTCATCCGCCTGCTCAAGGAGCCCGATACCGACCTCGCGGGCCGCAATGTGCTGATCGTCGAAGACCTCACGGACTCTGGGCTGACCCTGTCCTGGCTGACCGCCAACATACATTCGCGATCCCCGGCCTCGGTAGAGATTTTCAGCCTGCTGAGAAAGCCGGAGCTGGTGCAGGTCGAAGTGCCGGTGCGCTACCTCGGCTTCGAGATTCCGCCGAAATTCATCGTCGGCTACGGCATGGACTACGCCCAGCGCTACCGCAACCTGCCCTACATCGCGACGCTGGAGCACGGGTAGGCACAAAGGATCAACGGGAGCCGATCCGTCCGGGATCAAGGAGGCTAAGCACGCGGATCAGCTGGGCCGCGAAGGTACGGTGATGGACAGTCAGCGCTTTCCCCCAACGCGGGGCGATCTAGCTCTGCCTGCTAGGAGTGATCGTGCGCCGTCTCAGCATCCTTGGCCTGCTGGCAGGGGCCTTCGTGGTAGCAGCTGGCCTGCAGCTGCCAGCATCCGCGACTTCAGCCAGGCCCGCTGCGCTGGCAGCGCCGGCGCGAGCGCCCTGGCGTGCCAAGGCTGGCAGGTCGTGCCTAGCCCGGGCCCGGGTTCTTCATCGGCGCTGGCCGCAGTCGCCGCGACGTCGAGCACGGATGCGTGGGCGGTCGGCAGCTGGCTTAACCCGGCCAGCGCGACGACCGTGGCGCTTATTGAGCACTGGGACGGCTCGGCATGGAGCACTGTCCCATCCCCCGCCGTGCCCGGAGCGCCGAGCCTGGTCAGCCTGGCGGGGGTCGCGGCGCTATCCCCCACGAACGCCTGGGCGGTGGGGTCCACCGTGACTGACTCAGTCTCCCAGCCCCTGATCGAGCATTGGGACGGCACCAGCTGGACCATCATCCCCAGCGCGGGTGAACGGCCGGGCCTGAACGCCCTGACGGCAGTGGCAGCCCGGACAGCCACCGACATCTGGGCGGTCGGCTACCGGCAGCAGGTCAGCCCGCATAGGCTGAGAACACTTATCGAACACTGGAACGGCACGACCTGGCAGGTTGTCCGCAGCCCGAACGCAGGAAAGACAGGGAGCCGCCTGTTCGGCGTCGCAGTCGTGTCGGCGGCCCGGGCATGGGCGGTCGGCACCGAGTCGAACTCGGACGGGTCGACGCTAGCGGAGCGATGGAATGGCTCCTCCTGGTCAGTGGTTCCGACCAGGAATCGCGGCCACCGTTCGCGCTCCCTGCAGGCAGTAGCCGCGCACTCGGCCCGGCGGGTCTTCGCAGTCGGCAGCGACGCGAGCCGAACCGGGATCAGGACGCATATCCTCGCCGAGCGGTGGCGGGGATCCAGGTGGTCGGTCACACCGGCCCCGAATCCCGGGCGCCACTACAACGCGCTGCAGGGCGTAGCGGTGCGCAGCGCGACCAGGGTCTGGGCCGTGGGCACCACCCAGCCGGGCATCGAACGCAGCTCAGCCACGCTCGCTGAGCGCTGGAACGGCACCCGCTGGCGGGTCGTGAGCACGCCGAGCCCGGGTAGCGGAAACGACGGGCTCTCCGGCATCGCCGAGATCCCGCATCGTGGCGGCTTCTGGGCGGTAGGAAACGAAGGCGACAGCACCCTCACCGAGTTCCATTGCTAGCGCTGCATCGCGTGGCCACGGCTGTGGAATGGTGGACCCATGAGTGACACCTGGGATAGCCCGGCAGAGGTTCTCAGCGACAGGCTGCGCCTCGGCGCCGGCTTCGGGCTGGCTGACCGCGGCCACGTGCTGGAGCTCATCTCCAGCCTCGCCCGGCATCTGGCCCGGTGGCGGCCGGAGAAGGTAGATCTCGAGATCTCGGTCAAGGACCGCGGCGGGCCCGAGCAGAAGGTCACTCTCGAGGCGCTGCTGCCCGGCCTGGGCCTGGTCGTGGCCACCGCCGCGCACCGCGACCTCGATCAGGCGCTGATCGAAGCCCGCAAGGAGCTGACCCGCCAGATCGACGACGAGAAGGCCAAGCGGTCCGACCACAAGGCCCAGCCGCCGCGGCGGACGCCATGACCTCAGCCACGCCCCCGGATCACCTCCCGGCCAACGCCACCGCGGCCGGCGACGGCGTGCTCATCGGAGACGGCACCGTCACGGTTGATGCCTACATCGACTTCCTGTGCCCGTACTGCCGGCAGTTCGAGCTCGCCTCGGAGGACACGCTGACCGCGATGGTCGCGGACGGGCTGATCAGGCTCGCCTACCACCCGATGTCCTTCCTGGACGAAGCCTCCAGCACGCGCTATTCCTCCCGCGCGGCAGCGGCGTCGGGCTGCGCGTCCGACGGCGGGAAGTTCCGCGAATACCTCCGCGCGCTGTTCGTCAGCCAGCCCCCGGAGGGCGGCCCGGGTCTTTCCGATGCCGAGCTCATCGGGCTCGGCGCCTCGGCCGGGCTGGCCGATGCCGCGTTCAGCAGCTGCGTCCTCGGCGGCCGCTATCTCGACTGGCCGCCGTACGTGACGGAGCTGGCCGCGGCGGCCGGGGTGAGCGGCACGCCGACGGTGCTCGTCGCGGGCGCCCCCGTCGCAGCCGAGCCCCGCGCCATCGCTGCCGCCGCGGCCGCCGCGGCGCGGACCCGGTAAAGGCGTCCGCGCTCCCCCCGTACCGGGCGGTCAGGCGGGACACGGGAATTGCGAGGCCGTCGATCCCTAGCCGATGGCCCGGCTCCGGCCGCGGAACTCGGCGACAACCTGATCGCCGCGCCGCACGGTCACGTCGTAGATTCCGCTGCGGCCATAGCTGACGCGCTCCTCGGCCGTCGCCACCAGGACATCGCCCTCCCGCGCGGGAGCGATGAACGTGATGTCGGCGGCCGCGGCCACGGTTGCCTGGCCCTGGCTATTGCAGGCGCAGGCGAACGCGGTGTCAGCGAGCATGAAAACGTATCCCCCGTGCGCGATGGCGTGGCCGTTGACCATCACGGGGCCGATCGTCAGCTGCACCGTGGCGGTGCCGTCACCGGCAGCGAGGAGCCGCATGCCGGCACTCCTCGATGCCCTGTCCGCCTCGAACATGGCCGCTGCGGGGCCTGCAGGCGGCCGGCCGGGAGCAGGCATCCGATGATCCTCTTCGTCGCGGGGCTACTCCCCCGCGACCATACGGCTACCAGTCCTGATGCCGCCAGCGGGAGGTTCCACGGCAAATGCCCAGGAAGCCGCCGCCAGCGGTCAGCATGCCGAAGCCTGGCTGGGTGACAGCGCCCGGAGAACGCCGGGCGACGAAGTTGGACGGCGTGCCGCCGCTGGCTTAATCCGGTCTTCATGTTGCCCGGGTAGACCTGTCGCTTGGGGTGCCCGGCGCACATGCGTGTGTTTTGATGCTGTTGCCGTGGGCTACAGCCCTGGCAGCCGACCGCGCGGGTCCTGCCCCCGCTCATATGGGCGCCTGCTGGCGCGGCGTGCCGGAGGAGTCGCTGATGCGGGTGCTGGTGGCCGAGGATGACCGGGGCCTGCGCGACGTGCTCACCCGCGGGCTGCGCGAGAGCGGCTATACGGTCGATGCTGTGCCCGACGGCCAGACGGCAGTGAACTACCTGCGCAGCTATGACTACGAAGTGGCGGTGCTCGACTGGCGAATGCCCGGTATGTCCGGCCTCGAGGTGCTGCAGTGGATGCGCCGCGGAAGCGTGCCAACGCCCGTCCTGATGCTGACCGCCCGTGACGCGCCGGCGGACCGGGTCACCGGCCTGGACCAAGGTGCCGACGATTACCTGATCAAGCCGTTCGACTTCGCCGAGCTGCTAGCCAGGATCCGGGCATTGCAGCGCAGGCCCCGGACCGCCCAGGCACCTCGGCTGGTGGTCGGAGACGTGTTCTTCAATCCGGCGACACGCGAAGTGCGGGTAGGAACACAGCGGCCCGCCCTCACCGGAACCGAGCGCGGCATCCTGGAGATGCTCATGCGCCGATCACCCGCAGTGGTGGCGCGGAGGGCTATCGCCCAGCATGTCTGGGAGAACGATGCCGACGCGCTGGGGTCCAACACCATCGATGTCCACCTGGCCAGGCTGCGCTCCAAGCTTGCGGGCGGCCAGGTGCGCATTGAGACCGTGCGCGGCGTCGGATACCGGATCGTGGCCAGGTGACCATGCGCCGCGAGACCGGGCCACGCCGGTGGCTGTCACCGCAGGTCGCTCACGCGGCGAGGGTTGCCCTGGCCGCGACCCTGCTGGTCGGCATCGTTTACGTGGGATGCGTCGCGGTCCTCGACCAGGTCGTGACGGGCAGGCTGACGGCCGCCGTCGACACCCGCCTGCAGGAGCGCTTGTCTGACGTCATCGATCGCGGTCAGGCGGGCACCGGCAGGGTCGATAACGATGCCGACGAGGCTCCGGTGTTTCTCTGGCACGTTGCCCCTCGCCGCCGCGTAGTGCAGCTGACCGCCGGTGCACCGTCGCTGCCGGGTAGCAGGGCTCCGGCCAGCGGGCGTCCGGTCACCGTCCAGCTGGGCTCCAGCCCTTTCCGGTTGGATGAGGTCCGCCTGGATCGCGTCTGGCTGGTCGCCGGCCAGAGCCTCGCCGAGCAGGATCACATCGAGGGCGTGCTCCGCGACGGGGAAGCGCTGGCAGCTCCGGTGCTGTTGCTGGCCATGTTCGCAGGGTCGCTGGTGATCGGGCTCAGGGCGCTGTCGCCGGTGGAGCAGTCCCGCCGCCGTCAGCTTGAGTTCACCGCGGATGCCTCACACGAGCTCCGCACCCCGCTCAGCGTCATCAGCGCAGAGACCAGCATTGCCTTGAGCGCCCCGAGGAAGGCCAGCGAGTACCGAGCCGCGCTGACGCGCATCCAGGGCGAGAGCCAGCGCCTGCGCCGCATCGTCGAGGACCTGCTCTGGCTGGCCCGATTCGACTCAGCGCCACCGCCACCAGGTGCCGAGCCTCTCGACCTGTCGATCATCGCCGAGGAGTGCGCCAGACGCTTCCAGGCGGTCGCGCGATCCCAGCAGCCCGGGATATCGGTAGCGGCCGCCGGGCCGGAGCCCGCGTGGATCAGCGCGCCGCCAGAATGGATCGACCGGCTGGCCGGGGTACTGGTGGACAACGCCTGCCGTTATGCCGGACCTGACGGAAGCGTGCGGATCAGCGTGGCGGTGCGCGGCAGCCAGGTCAGCATCATGGTGGAAGACAGCGGCCCGGGTATCCCGGCCGCTGACCGGGCGCGGCTGTTCGACCGCTTCCATCGGGCGACAGAACAGGGCGCCGGAGCGGGACTCGGGCTGGCCATTGCCGACTCGATCGTGCGCTCCACGGACGGTCACTGGCGAGTCGGCGACTCCCGGCTAGGCGGAGCGCTCTTCGAGGTCTCATGGCGCCGCTCCCCGGCACGGCCGCACGGCCCAGCGTCGCGTCCCGCGCTGCCCGGGGCTGCCAGCGAGGCGCCGGCGCGCCGGGCACCATGATGCCGACCCGCGGGCCGGTGCCGGCGGACTGGTCAGTCAGGAGGCGAGAACCGTGATGAAGTCGCGTGTCCACCCGACGAGATACTGGTCAGCCGGGCGGACCTGGCCGGGGATAACCGCTCGCAGGCCATGTCCCGGTCGCGGGGCAACGTCCAGCTGGACCCATTCGGGATTGATGTCGAGTTCCATGGCAGTGCGCGCGCCCGCGTGCACGAGAGCCGCCGCCAGGTCCGCCGGCGTGGCCGACATGGCGCCGGCGTAGATGAGATCGCCTGCCGCGTTCTCGCCGAGCGCGCTGCGCGCGACATACTTGCCACCGCCGATGGTGGATCCCCAGGCAGTCCAGTCTGCAGCGGCGCGGCTGGCGTGCCCGTGCCTGACCAGCAGCCGCAGGTTCTGCCGGACGCTGAACACCGCTTCATGCGGCAAGGGCAGGCCCGACCCCCATACGCCGATGCTCGCGGTGCCCGACCGGTCGATGACCATGCTCGCCAGCCCACGTCTGAGCGGGCTGATGATGTGGCCCTCCTGCTCGTAGCCGCCGGCGCCCGCGGACAGCAGGAAGCCGCCGTTGAAGGCAGCGAGCAGCCGCCGGCGCTCACGGCCACCGATGCTCGGTCCGGCATGCACGACGGATAGCGCCGCGCGGCCGGGGTCCTGGCTGCCGCTGTGCAGCCGGTAGCGCACCGCGCCGCGGAACCGTGCCAGGGTCACGACCTTCCCGTCCGCGGCCCGGAAGTGAGAAACGACCGCTTTCGGCTTCGGCAGCGCCTTGCTGACATGCACCTTGGTGCTTGTGGTGGCTCGCGGGCCACCGGTAGCCGGGGCTGGCGTGGTTTGCTGGGCCGCCGGCGCAGTCGATGCGCAGGCCGCCATCGTGAGCACAGCGGCGATCCCGGTGGCCTGGCGGACACCGCGCATGTGGTCCTCCGTTAGATTTCCAGCCCAGGTTGCCTGCATGGCTCCTAAGACGCCCTCTGAATCCAGTTCAGATCTGGCTAAGAATCTGACCGGATTTGCCGCAGCCACCGGCTGTCCTCACTTACCGGGCGAGGCATGAGGACCGCCGGGCGGTGGCCTACCACCAGCCCGGCCTCGGCCACGATCGTGGTCGAGGCCACCCCGGTGAATCCACTGTGCGCCAGCATCGTGGTCCAGGCATCCATCGAGACAGGGCGTTCCTGGACCCGCAGCAGATAGCGTCCGGCGTTCTTGACGATCCGCCACCAGCCGCCGGGGCCTCTTCTGGCCAGGGCCGCCACCTTGGACTTGATGATCGCCCGGTCCCTGCTGGAGGCCCCGCGGCCGAACATCATGTCAGCGACCACGAGCCGCCCGCCGGGCCGGAGCCAGCAGAAGGCGGCCGACACCAGGCGGGCCTTATCGGCATCCCGCAGATGGTGCAGGGCGTAGCTGGAGACAACGAGATCGACGCTCTCCGCCGGTAGCGCAAGCTCCTCGATCGGCAGGGCCAGGCCTTCCAATCGGGTCACGCCCAGCCGCTCGGCCTCCGACTGCAGGCCCCGCACCATGGCCGAGCTGACGTCCACGGCCAGCACCTGGGCGCCCCGCATCGCCAGCGGCAGGCTGATCTGCCCGGTCCCGCAGCCGAGATCGACAACCTGGGTATCCGGCGCGGCGGCGGCCGCGTCGAGGACGGCGGCAGTCACCTTCACCAGCCCGGCCGAGCCGTGCTGGTCCCAGCTTGCTACCCGGCCTGACCAGACCCGGCGCTGGCGGCGGACCGCGTTCTCCGTCGCGAACCTGGCCAGTGAATGCCGGCCCGCGTCTTGGCCTCGCCGGGGATCTAGTGCCGGATTGCCCGAATTCATTTACTCAGGCTATCCATAATTGCGCCTACCGCGTCTTCTAGCGCTTTCAGATCTGGTTAAGAATTCGAGTTTCATGAAGATTTCATTAAGAAACCGGAATCATGACTCAACCTTTACTCGCCGCTGCCCAGAAAGCGCGATAGGACGTTGCTTCCCCCGGCCGCGCTTAGCCTTCCGGGCGGGCGGACAGGTAGCCTGCAAGCGTGACCCGGAGCATTGATCCGAATGCGCCCGCCCGGGCGAGCAGCCACGGTCGGGTCGCCGCCGCGCGCCGGTGGCCGCGTGCGGCTGCGGGCGCTGCTGTCGTTGCCGCGCTGGCCGGCGGCGCGTTCCTGGCCATAACTGCCGCGACCGGCTCGCCGCTGGGGCATCATGCCCGGGCAGCGGGATCTGCCGCGGCCGCCAGGACCCCCTCGCCGCGTCCCCGGCCCGCCGCAGCGCTGCCCGTCGGAACGATCGGCGACTACGCCGTCGCGGACCGATCGCTCCTTCTCGTGGACCGGTCCCGCCTGAGGGCCGCAGGGCGGCGGGCGCTGCCCACCCTCGTCCGTTACCCAGTCCTCCCAGCCGGGGCAAGCGCCGCCGGATCACTGAGGAGAGGGCTGTTTCCGCTGGTAGTCTTCGCGCCCGGCTACCGGCAGTGCGAGGGAAGCTACCGTTCCCTGCTGCGCGCATGGGCCAGCGCCGGGTACGTGGTAGCCGCAGTCACCTTCCCCCGCACCAGCTGTCACGCCAGCAGCCCTGATGAGGCTGACCTGGTGAACCAGCCCGGTGACATGGCATACGTCATCAGCCGGCTGCTGGTGATCAGCGGCCGGAAGCACGGCGTGCTGTCAGGCCTGGTGGATCCGGCGGACGTCGCCGTGGCCGGCCACTCCGACGGCGGCGACACGGTGGCCGCCATCGCGGCCAACACCTGCTGCCTGGACCACAAGGTGGCGGCGGCCGTTGTCCTGGCCGGCGCGGAGTGGCCGCCGATGGGAGGTTCTTACTTTCCGAAGGGCACCCCGCCCATCATGTTCGTGCAGGGCGACGCCGACAATATCAACCTCCCGGCAGATAGCCTGATGATGTACCGGGCAGACACGACTGGCCCGCGCTTCTATCTGGACCTTTTCGGTGCCGGCCACCTTTCCCCCTATGAGGGCAACGGACTGCCGGAGGCAATTGTGGCGCGGGTAACCACCGACTTCCTGGACCGCTATGTGGCCAGGCAGCATCCGGCAGGCACCGCAATGAGGCGCGCTGGCGATGTTGCCGGGCTGGCGGATCTCGTACGCGGGGGCCATCTGCCACCATGACGCGATACCCGGAAAGAGCTGATCATAAGATCCTGGCTGGTCGGCGAATATGCGTTCCCGGTGATTCCTCAGCGCCAGGGGGATGGGTGAGTTGGCATGCGCGTGGGTTCCGAGCGGGTGGGGCGGCGAGGGCTGGCGTTGCTGGCGGCTACCGGGGCGGCTGGCCTGATTCTGGGCGTACACGGCTGGATGGTCCGTGGTGCGGGGTTTCCGCCGGGATCTCTGGCCGCCGGTGCGGGCTCGACCGCCGCGCCCCGGGTGTCAGCGGCGCCCCGCCCGACTGGCTCGCCGGGCCATCCATCGTTCGGCGGCCGCGGCCCGCTGCTCAGCTCAGAGCCCTACGCGAGGGAGGCCTATCAGATCTGGCCAGGTACCCGGAGCGCCGCGGCACGGCTGGCACTGACGGGGCTGAAGATCTCGGTGCACCGCCAGGGATCAGGCCTGCTGGTCGCCGCGGGCGTCATCGGGCAGGCTGTACCCGCTCCGCGGCTGTACCCGCTGGGCGCGCGCGTGTACGTCGTGGAGGCATCCCTGGGTGATGACTCCGGCAACACCGATTACAGCCTGGGCGACGATGGCCTGGTGGTTACCAGTGCTCAGGGATCGGTCATCCGGTGAGCAGGTCACGCGGTCCGGTTCCGGGCCGGCGCCCCGCTGGGCCGCGGGGCCGGCCGGCTGCGGACACGGTCGCCCGCCGCCGGCGCCGCAGCGGCGCGGGCGGGCCAGCTCGCCGCGGCGTGGGCTCCGGCCGCGGCCCGGGTGCTGCTCGGCCTCGTGCTCGCATGGTTCGGTTATCACGAGCTTGTCCGGCCATCCCTGTGGACCGGGTATGTGCCCGTCTTGTCTCCCGCGTCCGGCCTCGCGGTGATCCTGGTACTGGCCCACGGCTGGGTGCTGCTGCTGCTGGCGGTGGCACTGGTCGCGGGCGTCGCGGCACGGGCTGCCGCCGCGGTGGCCGCGGTGCTGGTGCTTGAGATCGTCATCTCGCTGACGGTGACCGGTGGTCTTTCCGACCTGACCCTCCGGGATGTCGGCGTGCTCGGCCTTGCCGTGTGCCTCACCGGGGCCAGCCAGCAGCGGCTGGTACTGGCTGGTTAGCGTCTTTCCGGCATGGCGTGACACGGATTTCCGGGCCTGGCCCGTGCCTTCAGGACCCGCTGTGCCGCCGCTACGGTTACCTCATGATTTCGTACCGGCAGCCGGGCACCTTCCTGAATGAGCTCACGTTCACCGTGCCGCTTGATCATTCCGCCCCCGGCGGCGAGAAGATCGAGCTGTTCGCCCGGGAGGTAGTCGCTGCCGATAAGCAGCCCTCGGACCTGCCGTGGCTGCTGTTCCTGCAGGGCGGCCCCGGTTTCGGCGCGCACCGGCCGAACGGGCGGGATGGCTGGCTGGACCGGGCGCTGAACGACTTCCGGGTGCTGCTGCTCGACCAGCGCGGCACGGGCAGGTCCTCCCCCGCCAGCCGGCAGACCCTCGCGCTGCACCCGACGGCGCGTCAGCAGGCTGACTACCTGGCCCACTTTCGCGCCGACTCGATCGTCGCCGATGCCGAGCTGATCAGGCAGCAGCTCACCGGCGGCCGGCCGTGGAGCGTGCTCGGCCAGAGCTTCGGCGGCTTCTGCACGGTGACCTACCTGTCGTTCGCGCCGGAGGGCGTCCGGGAGGCCTTCCTGACCGGCGGCCTGCCCGGCCTGGAGACCACGGCCGACGACGTGTACCGGGCCACCTATCCGATCGTCGCGGCGCGGAATCTCGCGCACTACGAGCGCTACCCGCTGGACGTGCAGCAGGCCAGGCAGGTGGCCAGGCACCTCGCGGGCAGCGAGACGCTGCTGCCCAGCGGGGGGCGGCTCACCGTGCAGGCATTCCAGTCGCTCGGCAATGCGCTGGGCTCCAGCACCGGCAGCCATGAGCTGCACTACCTGCTGGAAGACCCGTTCGCCGGCGGCGAGCTCTCCGATGACTTCCTGTACCGGGTGCAGTCCCGGCTGACTTTCGCGGCCGGCCCGCTGTACGCGCTGCTGCACGAGGCTTGCTATGCCGGGGGCGGCCCGACCGGCTGGGCCGCGGAGCGGGTCAGGGCAGAGTTCCCGGAATTCAGTCCGGAGGCAGCGGTGGATGGCGACGGCCCGCTGCTGTTCACCGGCGAGATGATCTACCCGTGGATGTTCGAAACCGATCCGGTGCTCCGGCCGCTCCGCCAGGCGGCCGACCTCCTCGCCGAGCGGGGCTCCTGGCCGATGCTCTACGACCCGGCCCGGCTGCGCGCCAACGATGTGCCGGCCGCGGCTGCCGTCTACCACGACGACATGTACGTGCCGCGGGAGTACTCGCTGCAGACCGGCGCCGCGATCCGGGGGCTGCGGGCCTGGGTGACGAACGAGTACGAGCACGACGGACTGCGGGTCAGCAACGGCCGGGTGCTCGACCGCCTGATCGCCATGGCCCGCGGCAACGCATGACACCGGGCAGCGCCGGGAGGGAACCCCGGATGCCTGACGCCGTCTCCCGGTTCACCGGCTTCGCCAGCGAGTACGACGCTGCCCGGCCAGCGCCGCCGGCCGAACTGGTCCAGGTGATCATGCAATGGTCCGGAGCCGCGGCGCCGGATGTCGTGGACATCGGCGCCGGCACCGGCCTGTCCACCGTGCTCTGGGCCGGGCACGCCGCGACCGTCACCGCGATCGAGCCGTCCGCCGACATGCGCGCCGTCACCATCAGCCGGCTGGCGGAGATGCGCGCGACCGGTGAAACGACCGAGTTCACGGTGACGGACGCGACGGCAGAGCACACCGGGCTGCCGGCCGGCTGCGCCGACATCGTCACCGCGAGCCAGGCGATGCACTGGTTCGACGCGGACCGCGCGCTGCCGGAGATTGCCCGCGTGCTGCGCCCGGGCGGCGTGCTCGCCGCCTACGACTGCGACTGGCCGCCGTGCATCGACTGGGAGACCGACGCCGCCTACGCGGCCGCGGCACAGCGCATCAGCGACCTGGAAACCGCGCGCGGGCTGAGCCCGCCGCACGCGGGCAAGGACCATCTCGTCCGGATGCGGCGCAGCGGGCTGTTCCGCTACGCCACCGAGATAGCGGTGCACGGGCGCGAGCGGGGTGACGCCGCGCGGCTCGTCGCGGTGGCGCTCAGCCAGGGCGGCGCCGTCGCGCTGCTGGCGGACGGCGCGACGGAAGAGGAAATGGGCCTGACCACGCTGCGCGCGGTGGCAGCACGGCGGCTCCCCCGGCCGCGGACCTGGTGGTGGACGTACCGGATAAGGCTTGCCGTTAGGTAGTTGCCATCAAGCAACTGATTGGCTGTAGTGTCGATAGGCGTGCGGCGATTCTCCGGGCAGGACGTGCAGGCTGCGGCGGCGGCGGCCGGGCGCCGGCGGCAACGGCGATGCCGCCGGGACCGGCCAGGCGGGCACGATCAGTAGCGCCAGTGACCGCAGTGGCGCCAGTGACCGCTACAAGTGGATAGCACTGTCGAACACCACGCTCGGCATCACGATGGCAACCATCGACGCGTCGATCGTGATCATCTCGATGCCCGCCATCTTCCGCGGCATCCACCTGAACCCGCTGGCCCCGGGAAACATCAGCTACCTGCTCTGGATGATCCTCGGGTACCTGCTCGTCATCGCGGTCCTGGTGGTCACGCTCGGCAGGCTCGGCGACATCTACGGCCGGGTGCGGATCTACAACCTCGGCTTCGTCGTCTTCACCGGCGCATCGATCGCGCTCTCGCTCGACCCGTTCACCGGCAACTCCGGTGCGCTCTGGCTGATCGGCTGGCGGATCGTGCAGGCGTTCGGCGGGGCGATGCTGATGGCCAACGCAGCCGCCATCCTGACCGACGCGTTCCCGGCCAGGCAGCGCGGCATGGCGCTGGGCATCAACCAGATCTCCGCGATCTCCGGGCAGCTGATCGGCCTGCTGCTCGGCGGCCTGCTCGCGGCCTGGGACTGGCGCGCGGTGTTCTGGGTCAATGTGCCGATTGGCGTCTTCGGCACCATCTGGGCATACCGGAGCCTGCACGAGATCGCCACCACCCGGCGCGCCAGGATCGACTGGGCAGGCAACATCACCTTCGCCCTCGGCGCCGGGCTGCTGCTTGTCGCCATCACCTACGGCATCCAGCCTTACGGGAGGCATCCGACCGGGTGGACGAGTCCGTTCGTACTCGGCGGGCTCTGCGCGGGCATCATGCTGCTGACCGCGTTCTGCATCCTGGAGACGAAGATCGCGGAACCAATGTTCCAGATGAGCCTTTTCCGGATCCGCGCCTTCACGTTCGGCAACATCGCCAGCCTGCTCGGCGCGATCGCCCGCGGCGGCCTGCAGTTCATGCTGATCATCTGGCTGCAGGGGATCTGGCTCCCCCTGCACGGCTACGACTTCATCGTGACCCCGCTGTGGGCGGGCATCTACCTGGTGCCGCTGGCCCTGGGCTTCCTCACCGCCGGCCCGGTCTCCGGCTACCTGTCCGACCGCTACGGGCAGCGGCTGTTCGCCACCTCCGGGCTGCTGCTCACGGCGACCGCGTTCATCGGGCTGCTTTTCCTGCCGGTCGACTTCTCGTACTGGGAGTTCGCCTTGCTGATCTTCTGCAACGGGCTCGGGTCCGGCCTGTTCGCCTCGCCGAACACTTCCGCCATCATGAGCAGCGTCCCGGCCAGGCACCGCGGCGCGGCATCGGGGATGCGGGCCACGTTCCAGAATTCCGGCATGTCACTGTCGATCGGCATCTTCTTCTCGCTGATGATCGCCGGGCTGGCGTCGACCCTGCCGCGCACCCTGGCCAGCGGGCTGCGCGCGCAGGGCGTGCCCGCATCCCTTGCGGCGCACATGGCCAGCCTGCCGCCGGTGAGCACGCTGTTCGCCTCGTTCCTCGGCTATAACCCGATCCGCAATCTGCTCGCGCAATCGGGTGAGCTCAGCAAGCTGCCGGCCGGTAACGTCGCCGTGCTGACCGGCAAGCAGTTCTTCCCGCACCTGATCTCCGGCCCGTTCCACCACGGCCTGGTGATCGTCTTCTCGGCCGCGATCGCCATGTCGGTGGCCGGCGCACTCGTCTCGCTGACCCGCGGCAGGCAGTTCTACTACGACGCGCCCGGCAGCGGCGACGCATCGCCCGGGTCCGCGCCGGCGGCCACCGCCGGGACTTACGCAGCCCGCCCCGCAACTCCCGTGCCCACCGCGACGGCCGGGCCCGCGCGGCCAGATCATGGCCGCGGGGATCTGGCGTAGGCTTGGCCCGTGCCACGATATGAGTACCGATGCCGCGCCTGCGGGGCGACCTTCGAGCGAACCAGGCCGATGAGCGAGGCGTCCGAGCCGTGCGCCTGCCCGGACGGCCACGATGACACCGTGAAGTTGCTGTCCGCGGTCGCCGTCGGCGGCCGGGCCAGCGCCGGCCCGGCTGGTGGCGGCGGTGGCGGAGGCTGCTGCGGCGGTGGCTGCGGCTGCGGCTGACCAGGTGCCGGGTGTCAGCGTCGGCCAGTTCTGCGCCGAGATCGACGCGAGCACAGCGACCATCGCCGGGCTGGCCGGTGCTGGTGACCTGACCCAGCGAGTGCCCACCTGCCCGGACTGGACGCTGCGGGAACTGGCCATTCACGTCGGCCGCGCGCACCGGTGGGCGGCCGAGATCGTGGGCACCCGGTCAGCCGAGTTCATCCCGTTCCGCTCGATACCGGACGGCAAGTTCCCGGCTGAGCCCGGCGAGCGCGCCTCGTGGCTGCGGGCCGGCGCCGCGCGGCTGATCGACACCGTGCAGACGGCCGGCCGCGACCGGGTCTGGGCCTTTGACGAGCTGCGCCCGGCAGGCTTCTGGGCGCGCCGGATGGCGCACGAGACTGCCGTGCACCGGGCCGACGCCGAGATTGCCGTCGGCCGGGCCCCGGACCTGGCTGCTGAGCTTGCCGCGGACGCCATCGACGAGTGGCTGGGCATGATGTCCGGGCTGATGACCGACGGCACCGATGACCCGCGCCTGAGCGCACTGCCGGCCGGCTGCTCGCTGCACGTGCACGCCACCGACGACGGCCTGGACGGTGCGGGCGAGCTGACCGTTTACCGCACCCCGGCCGGGATCACGATGGAGCACGGCCACGCCAAGGGTGACGTCGCGCTGCGGGGCCCGGCCGCGCAGATACTGTTCGTGCTGGTCCGGCGGCTGCCGCCGGACGACCCGTCGGTCGAGGTACTGGGCGACCCGGCGGCGCTCTCCCGCTGGCTCGAGCACACCCCGTTCTGACCCGGCTCTTATAGCCAGCCCACTCGCGCGCTGATCAGCGGCGCGCGGCCGGCGCCATTGCCCGGGGTGGTGGCGAGTTCACCGGCCTTCACCCGGCCGAGCAGCCGGCCGACCACCGCCATGATTTCCGGGACGCAGCCGCGAAGGCTCTCGGCGTCCCGGGCGAACGAGCCGTCCCCGGCGGGTGGCTCGTCCCCGGCGATGCCGGACCGGCGCAGCAGTCCCTCCAGGTCGGCAAGCTGCGCCCCCACCCAGCGGACCGGGTCCGCGGAAAGCTCGGCATCGAAGACCCGGTGGCCGGGCTCCCACCCGGCGAACGACGGGTGATGATGGGCACGGTCCAGGCTGCCCGGCGGGCTGTCGACCGACTCCAGCAGGTCGGCCCGCCAGGCCGGCCGGCCGATCCCGATCGGCTGGGCTGAGTAGATGGAGCCCTTCAGCTCACCGCGATCCAGCATCCTGACCTCAAGGCGGACTCCCCGCTCCGCGCTCTCCTGACCTCTGAGCGGCTCCGGATCGATGAAGTACAGGTCGCTGATCAGCACGCTTACCCGTTCGAAGCCAAATGCGTAGAGCATCGCGGCGCCTTTCTCCTGGAGTTACTGACCGGATCTGGCCGCTGACCTGAAATCTGCCCGCTGGCCGGCCGCAGGACGCTAGCCGGCGAACCGCTCGACCTGCCGCATCTTGTTGGTCGCGTCCAGCGCGGCGACTTTGTACGACTCCGCCAGCGTCGGGTAGTTGAAGACGGCATCTACCAGGTAGTCGATGGTGCCGCCGCAGCCCATCACCGCCTGCCCGATATGCACAAGCTCGGTCGCGCCGGTGCCGAACACGTGCACGCCGAGCAGCGTGCGGTCCGCCGGTGAGACGAGCAGCTTGAGCACGCCGTACGAGTCACCGATGATCTGCCCGCGGGCCAGCTCGCGGTACCGGGAGACGCCGACCTCGAAGGGCACGCACTCCTGCGTCAGCTGATCCTCGGTCTTCCCGATAAAGCTGATCTCCGGGAGGCTGTAGATGCCGATCGGCTGCAGTGTGCTGGCGGAGTGCACCGGCTCGCCGCAGGCATGGTGCGCTGCCAGCCGGCCCTGCTCCATGGAAGTGGCCGCCAGCGCCGGGAAGCCGATCACGTCGCCGACCGCGTAGATGTTCGGCACCGCGGTACGGAAGAACTCATCCACTTTTATCCGGCCGCGCGCGTCGGCGGACAGGCCAGCGGCCGGCAGCCGGAGCTCGTCGGTCATGCCCTGCCGGCCGGCCGAGTACATGACGGTGTCGGCCGGGATCTTCTTCCCGCTGCGCAGCGACGCGATCGCGCATCCTGATCCCGCTTCCACCGAGGAGACGGTCTCGCCGAACCGGAACGTCACGCCGAGATCGCGCAGATGGTACTTCAGCGCCTCGACGACCTCCAGGTCGCAGAATTCCAGCATCCGGTCGCGCTGCTCGACGACGGTGACCTTGGTGCCCAGGGCGGCGAACATCGACGCGTACTCGATCCCGATCACGCCGGCCCCGGCCACCACCATCGAGCGGGGCACCCGCTCCAGGTGGATGATCCCGTCCGAGTCGATGACGGTCCGCTCGTCGAAGGCGACGCTGGCCGGCCGGGCGGGCGTGGTGCCGGTCGCGATCACGATGTTGCCGGCGCTGATGGTGCGCAGTCTGCCGTTGCCGTCGTCGACCTCGATCACGTTCGGGCCGGCGAACCGCGCGGTCCCGGTGACGATGCTGACCCGGTTACGGGCCAGCTGGCTGCGGACCACATCGTTTTCCCTGCTGACCACATGCTCCGTGCGGGCGGACAAGTCGGCGATGGTGATCTCGTCCTTCATCCGGTAGCTCTGCCCGTACATCTCCCGCTGGTCGAGCCCGGTCAGGTACAGCACCGCCTCCCGGAGCGTCTTGGACGGGATCGTGCCGGTGTTCACGCACACCCCGCCCATCATGTTCGGCTTCTCGATGATGCCGACATGCCGGTCGAGCTTGGCGGCGGCAATCGCGGCCTTCTGGCCGCCCGGCCCGGAACCGATCACTAGCAAGTCAAAGTCATGCACGATCACCAGTGTGACCACGCCGGCCCGTCTTTTGAAAGCCCTGGCGCCCCCGGGTGCATCCGGCGGGCCGGTCCGCTGCCGCTGCAGGCCGGCCCGGGGCCCGAGCGGCAACGGTACCGGGACTACCGCGGGTCGGGCCGGTCCACGTTGTGGTGCCACCCCGCCGACGCGAACCACCGGTCCTCGCCGCCCGGCAGCAGGTTGAAACGGCTCTCCATCCGCTGCCCGCCCTCGTGATCGCCGTACAGCAGGTCGATCGTTATCGCCTGCCGTGACTCGACTACCTTCTTCGCCTCGGAGTATTGCGGATCGGCCGGGTCCCGGAACGCGGCCTGCCAGAAACCCACGTCGCCAGCCGGAATGTAGAGATCGCGGCTCTGGCGGCGGAACTCAGGCGACGGGTGCACGGAATCTGGCAGCAGGGGCGTGGGCGAGAACCGCCAGCCGTGCACGACCGCGATTCCGGTGCCGGCGTTGCGCAGCGAGATCGCCAGGTAGACAACGCAGTCGTGGCCGCCGTCCGCGTCCCGGCCGAATCGGCCGCGGGCCGACAGATCGCCCATCTCCCCGCCGGCCGCCACCTCGGCCGCTCCCCCGCCGCCCGGTGCGTGGATCCACCTCCCGTCGCCGAAGAGGATCTTCTGGTCGGCGTCCTGCAAGCGGGACGGCATCAGCAGCGGGCGCAGGCCGGCCAGCAGGGACTGCTCGGCCGCGCGGGCCGCGCGGTTCGCCGACTTAACCGAGGCGAAGGTCGACACCGCCAGGACCAGGGTGCCCCCCGCGGTGGCCAGCGAGGCGATCGTGGCCCAGTCCGGGTTAGTCACGAAGCCAAGGCTAGGCCAGCATGGACCCTTGCTGCGCTGGCATGCTCACACTTGTCACCCCGGGCATGTTCACGCTGCTAGACTAATTACCGCCTAAATAGGCGTCTAATATCCCATTTTGCCCGCTTATGCGAACCAGATCGTCGTCACCCTTCGTGAGGCCATAATTTGCGCACCGCGCTGCGAGAATTCGAGCTCGATGACAGCGGCATGCCGGAGTCCGACGACTACCTGGTGGCGCTGGGGCCGCGGCTGCGCTGGCGCGGCGACGGCAGGCCCAGGACCGTCCGGCGGGCCTGGCTGGATACCTTCGACTGGCGGCTCTACCGGGCCGGGCTGACGCTTGAGCTCACCACCGGGCGCGGCACTGGCGAGCTGGCGCTCACCGGCCGGGACGGTGCCGTGGTCGCCGCCCAGCACGCCGGGGCCGCGGGCGGCCGGCCGAAATGGCCGGCCCTGCTGGACGCGCTGCCGGTAGGTCCGCTCCGCGAGCGGCTGCGCCCGGTCGTCGGCGTGCGGGCGCTGATGCCGGTCGCCCGGGCGGTAAGTACCACCCGCGAGCTGCGGGTGCTCAACTCCGACGACAAGACGGTCGCCCGGGTGACCGTCGACCGGATGTCGGTCAGCTACCCCGCCAGGACAGTGCTGCCGCCACGGCTGACGGTCACCGCGCTGCGCGGCTACCAGGCACAGGCGGACCGGCTGGCTGAGATCCTGGCCGCGCGCGGGGTGACCGGCGGCGGGGCCAGCGCACTGGAGGCGGCACTGGCGGCGGCTGGCCGCCACCCCGGCGACTATACCGGCAAGATCAGCGTCCAGCTGGCCCCGGATGCCCCCGCCGTCACCGCCGTCGCGGCCGTGCTCGAGCAGCTATTCGACACCGCGCTGGCCAACGTGGGCGGCGTGCTGCGTGACATCGACTCAGAGTTCCTGCACGACCTGCGCGTCGCCGTGCGGCGTACCCGGTCGACGCTGAAGCTGGCCGGGGACGTGCTGCCGGACGGCCTGGCCAGCCGGTTCCGGCCCGAGTTCAAGTGGCTGGGCGATCTGACCACGCCGACCAGGGACCTCGACGTGTACCTGCTGGGCTTTGACGCCATGGCGGCCAGCCTGGTGGCGGCGTCACCGGCCGAGTTGCGGCCATTCCATGACCAGCTAGCCAGGCGGCGCACGGCGGAGCAGCGGCAGCTAGCCCGCGGGCTGCGTAATACCCGGTTTTCGAAGCTCACCGCCGATTGGCGGGAAGCCCTGGGCGGAGCGGCCGCTACCCGCAAGGCGGATCCGGCGGCCGCCCAGCTGGCCGGCCGCCGGATCCGCAAGGCGCACCGGCAGGTCCTTGCCGACGGCGGAGCCATCACCGCCGCATCGGCTCCGGAGCGGATGCACGAGCTGCGCAAGCGCTGCAAGGACCTGCGCTACCTGCTGGAGATCTTCGGCTCGCTGTATGACCCCGGTGAGCACTGGCAGGCCGTCAGGGAACTGAAGTCGCTGCAGGACTGCCTCGGCGAGTTCCAGGACACCGAGGTACAGCGCGACGAGATCCGGACGTTCGCTGCCCAGATGATGGGCCACCGGACCGCTCCGGCGGCGACGCTGCTCGCCATGGGAGAGGTCGCCGCCGGGCTAGCCATCCGCCAGCGGCAGGCGCGCAGCGAATTCGCCGGCCGATTCCGCGACTTCGCCAGCCCGGCCAGCCAACAGCGGATCCTGGCCATGACCGAGACGGCAGCGTCATGAAGATCTTCGCCACTTATAACATCAAGGGCGGGGTGGGTAAGACTTCCACTGCCGTCAACCTGTCCTACCTGGCGGCCAGGGACGGCTACCGGGTGCTGCTCTGGGACCTCGACCCGCAGGCGGCGGCCACCTACCTGTTCCGCGTCCGGCCGCGGGTCAAGGGCGGCGGCAAGGCGCTGGTCCAGGGCACCCGCAGCCTGGACGCGGCGATCAAGGGCACCGACTTCGACAACCTGGACCTGCTGCCGGCCGACTTCACCTACCGGAACCTGGACCTGCTGCTGGACGCGGCGAAGAAGCCGACGCGCAAGCTCAGGCGCCTGCTCGGGCCGCTGCGGGCCGAGTATGACGTCGTCTTCCTGGACTGCCCGCCCAGCATCTCGCTGCTGTCCGAGAGCGTCCTGCACGCCGCGGACGTGCTGCTCGTGCCGCTGATCCCGACCACCCTGTCGGTCCGCACCCTGGACCAGCTGACCGAGTTCATCGCCGACTTCGACGGTGACCGGCCGGACATCCTCGCGTTCTTCTCCATGATCGACCGGCGCAAGAGCCTGCACAAGGAAATCGCCGCCACGCTGCCCGGGCAGCGATCGGATGTGGCGGCCACGGCTATCCCGGCCCTGTCGCTGATCGAGCAGATGTCGCTGCGGCGCGCGCCGGTGACCGCGTTCTCGCCGCGCAGCACCGCAGCCCGCAGCTACGCCGAATTGTGGGCGGAGGCACGCAAGCGCGCCGGGCTGCCGGCGGCCAAGGCCCGGCTGACCGGTCCGGTCAGCCGAGGCCGCGCAGGAAGCCGGTCATTGCCTCGCTGACCTCGGCGGGCCGCTCCTGCTGGGTCCAGTGGCCGCAGCCGGGCAGCAGCACCGTGTCCCGCAGCCGCGGAATGTACTCGCGCATCCTCGGCAGCAGCTCGCGCGCGCCGGGGAAATTAACCACGAGATCGCGCTCGCCGGCCATGTACAAGGCGGGCACCGTCACCGGCGCGCCGTGCCAGGCCGCGGTGAGCTCCCAGTTGCGGTCCAGGTTCCGGTACCAGTTCAGCCCGCCGGTGAAGCCAGCCGTCGCGTACTCCGCGGCGAAAACGGAGATGTCGTGGTCCGTCAGCCAGCCAGGCAGCGCCGGCGGGTCCGCGCAGATGTCCAGGAACCCCCCGCCGGGCGGCACCAGCGGCAGCCCGCCCGGCCCGTCACCTGATGCACTGAACAGGAGCTTGCGGAAGGTGCCGGGCAGATCGCGGCCGAGCTCGGCGTCGGCCACCCCGGGTTCCTGGAAGTACACCATGTAGAAGGCATCGCCGAGGCCGGCCCGCATGGCCGCGATCGGCGCGCTGCGGCCGCGCGGGCGGTACGGCACGCTCAGCCCGATCACCCCGCGGACCCGGTCCGGCCGCAGCAGCGCGGTATGCCAGGCCACCGGCGCGCCCCAGTCGTGCCCGGCCACGACCGCCTGCTGCTCGCCGAGCGCGTCCATCAGCCCGATGACATCACCGGCCAGGTGCAGGATCGTGTAGGCGTCCGGGCTGGCGGGCTGGTCCGTGCGGCAGTACCCGCGCTGGTCCGGCGCGACGGCGTGGAAGCCGGCCGCGGCCAGCGCGGTCAGCTGATGACGCCAGGAGTACCAGGATTCGGGAAAGCCGTGCAGCAGCAGCACCAGCGGGCCGCTGCCCGCCTCGGCGATATGCATCCGCAGGCCACGCACTGCCAGGTCCCGATGAGTGATTCCGGTAAGGTCAGCGCCAGGCCCCGTCATGACGGGGAGGATAGCCGCCCGAACCGCCCGGAAGGGACCTAACGGACTGCTAGGCACCGCAACACAGAGTCACATATGCGCCTTTGTGGCCGATTGCCCGCCTGTGCCGCATCTATTCGAGGCATGCTAGTAAGTGCGATGCTGCGCCTTAATAAGGGGGGCACTGTGAGTCGCAGGCTGCTCCGGCTCGAGATACCGGTTTTCCCTGACCGGCGGATGTTCCGGATTCATGACGCGACGGATGAGCCAGACGCGCGGGGTGGTCCGGCGCCGCTGAACGACGCCCTGGTCAGTTCTAACCGGGACCAGATGCTGGTGATGAGCCTGCAGGAAACCGTCGGGGTGCGGGTCACCATCGAGGAATGGGACAGCGCGCCGCCGGCGTTCAGCGACGGGTACGAGGACGAGGCCAAGTGCGTCCTCTACCTGCGCGGCCAGCTCAGCGTGGATATGGGGTCCGCCGGGCACGCCATCCGCAGCCTGCGCCTGGCTGGCGGCGTGGGCGACTACGGCATCCGGGTCTACGCCCGCAACCGGGCGGAGGTCGTCCGGCTGTACGGCGAGCTCTTCGAGCAGGACTTCGACCCGCTCGGCGATGACTTCCAGCGGGCACGCAAGCAGCTGGACGGGCTGGAGCAGTACCTGCTGCAGCTGTGGCGCGAAGCCTGATGCCCTAGCGGGCTGGCCGGGCTACCTCGCTGCTGGCCGACCGGGCTGCCGCTCTTAGCCGACCGGGCCGGCGCTCGGTGTCGGCGCCTGCCGGTTCGTGGTTGCCCGAGCTGCCTTCGTGCTCGTGGCGTTGCCTTTCGTGCCTCTTGGCTGCATGCGCGTGCCCCTTGCCTGCCGACCGCGCTCCGCTGACCACCTGGCTAGCCTGCGTCCCAAGCCCGGTCTGGATTGGCGCGACCGTCGATCCCCCGCCGCCGCGGCCCGGCAGCACCCGGAGCGGCATCAGCGAGTACACCATCAGCGACAGCAGCGCGACGGCGGCAACGACGAACAGGGAAACGAGCATCCGGCCCCGGGGCGTCCGGAGGCCGGCCGTCAGGCCGGGACGACGGAACGTCGACAGGCGCACAGCCAGCGACGGATCCTCGTCGGCGAGCTGGCGCTCGATCTCAGCGAGAATGCGCTGCTCTTCCATGGAAAGCGCCATGGCGCCACCTCCGCCCAGCGCACAGTGGGGACTGACTTCTACTATCCCCCACCGCGAGATTTTTATCCCCTCTTTGCCATCTCGTTCCGGCAGGAAACGGCACCGGTCATCGAATACGTGTTTGCCCGAATCGAACTGCTGTTCTATCGTTGGACCGGTGCGCTGGGACAACCTGAGGGACCATGACGCTGATCCGGGCCGCGGCGAGACCGCGCCTGGCCGCGAGAGCGCGCTCCCGCTCTTCGAGACGGGCACGGTGGCCAGGACGTTTGACACCCCGGGCTTCCGCGGCATGACCTTCTATGAGGTGCGGGCGCGCACGATCATCAACAGGGTGCCGCCGGCGTCACAGATGGCGTTCCGCTGGACGATCAATCCTTATCGCGGCTGCTCGCACGCGTGCGCCTACTGCCTGGCGGGTGAGACGCAGATCTTGATGGCCGACGGGCGCACCAAGGCTCTGGCCGAGGTTCGCGTCGGCGACGCGATCTACGGCACGGTCCGCCAGGGTTCGTACCGCCGGTACGTGATCACCGAGGTGCTCGCGCACTGGTCTACGATCAAGCCGGCGTACCGGGTCGCGCTGGAGGACGGTACCCAGCTCATCTGCAGCGGTGACCACCGCTTCCTCACCGGCCGCGGCTGGAAGCATGTCACGGGCACGGAGCAGGGCGCTGCCCGTCGGCCGCACCTGACCACCAACGACAAGCTGATGGGCGTGGGCGCCTTCGCAGCGCCGCCCAAGGAGTCCGCCGACTACCGCCGCGGCTACCTCTGCGGCATGGTCCGCGGCGATGCCAACATCGCCATGCGGTCGCTAGGCTTTGACGCCGTCATCGAGCGGACCAATCGCCCGAACGGGATGGCATATGTCCGGCCGCGCGGCGGCCTGAAGGAGGCGCTCAGGTACTTCCACACCATGGACCCCGCAATCACCCGCAAGCCCGCGATCGCGGGCACGGCAATCAAGGGTGATGCCAGGCTAGGCGTAGTCTCGGTCGAGCCGCTCGGCCTGGACCTGCCGATGTTCGACATCACGACGGGGACCGGCGACTTCATCGCGGACGGCGTGGTGAGCCACAACTGCTTCGCCAGGAACACTCACACCTATCTCGACATGGATGCCGGGGCCGACTTCAATTCCAGGGTCGTGGTCAAGGTGAATGCCGCCGAGCTGGCCCGGCGGGAGCTCGCGGCGCCGCGCTGGCCGGGCGAGCACGTCGCGATGGGCACCAACGTGGACTGCTACCAGCGGGCCGAGGGCCGTTACCGGCTGATGCCAGGGATCATCGCGGCGCTGCGGGATGCCGCCAATCCGTTTTCCATCCTGACCAAGGGCACCCTGATCCTGCGCGACCTGGACCTGCTGGCCGGGGCGGCGGAGGTCACCGACGTCGGGCTGAACCTGTCGGTCGGATCCGCTGACCCGGAGCTCTGCCGGTCGGTCGAGCCCGGCACGCCGAGCCCGCAGCGGCGGCTGGAGGCGTGTGCCGCCATCACCGGCCGCGGCCTGCGGTGCGGCGTGCTGATGGGCCCCGTGCTGCCGTTCCTGTCCGACTCCCCCGGCCAGCTGGCGGCAACCGTCCGGCAGATCGCGGACGCCGGCGCGGCGCAGGTCAGCCCGATCGTGCTGCACCTGCGGCCTGGCGCCCGCGAGTGGTACCTGCGCTGGCTCGGCGAGCAGCACCCGGAGCTTGTCCCGCGCTACCGGGGGCTGTACGGGACGCGCGCGTACGCGCCCCGTGCTTACCAGCGGCATATCACCGAGCAGGTGCGGCAACTGGCCGAGCGGTACGGCGTCGGCCGGGCCAGCCCGGCCAGCGCCCGGAGACTCCGGCCGGCCCGCCGGCCGCCGGGGCCGGGCCGGGCCGCGGCCAGCCAGGACGTTCAGCTGTCGATGCTGTGACCGGCCGGGCCGACCGGCAGGCCCGCGGCGGCCCAGGCCAGGAAGCCGCCATCCAGGTCCGTGGCGTTCCGGAGGCCGAGATCCTGCAGGGCGACCGCGGCCAGGCTGGACGTGTAGCCCGCCGAGCACATGATGATCACGCGCAGGTCGTAGCGGGCCTGCGGCAGCCGGGCGCCGGACGCGGGGTCGAAGCGCCACTCCAGGACGTTGCGCTCGACGACAAGGCTGCCGGGCACCTCGCCCTCGGCCGCGCGCTGCGCCGCCGGGCGGATGTCGACGATGAGCGCCCCGTCGCGGCTGGCCGCCAGCGCCGCTGCCGGGCTCAGCCGGTCAAGCCTGCTCCGCGCGTCGGCCAGTACCTGGTCGATCGTGCGTGCGCCATCAGGCGGTGCGATGGTCACCAGTTCAGCTCCGCGTGCTCGGTGGACGTGTGGACCAGGCCGGCCGCGGTCAGCTCGTAGCGGCGCATCGCCGTGAGCGGCGGCGAGTATGCGTGCACGCTGACGGCCGGAGCGGCCGAGGCATTGACCATATCGTGCACGTGGCCGGCCCCGAACGGCCTGATGCGGCCGGCCACGAATGTCCGGTTCCGCGCCCTGGGCCGCACGGCCGGGACGGTGCGCTCGGCCAGCCGGCCCTGCGCGACGGCAAACGCGCCCACGGCCTCTCCATGGTCGTGAAAGCCGGTGTGCTGGCCGGGCAGCCAGCTCAGCAGCCACACCTCGTACTCGTCCGTCAGGTCAAGGCGCTGGTACCAGCGCTGGCCCGCGTCGAACCGGACGATGTCGCGCCAGCTCGCGGGCTGCGCCGCGATGGCGGCGACCATGCGGCCGAGCCGCTGCTGGCTGACTTGGGTCCGGGTAGCCGCGAGAGCTTTCATCCTATTAATCCTATTGTTTTGATGGGGAAATCTTTGCGCAGCAATCTAGCACGGCCCGCGCCGGACCGGAAGGATCATGCGTTGGGCACGGCGGGCGCGCTGCCCTCGCCACCGGGGGCGCATTGCCCTAGCGAGGGACGGCAAGGGGCTGGCGGGCTGAGCGGGCACCGGGGCCGGATGGCTGGGATGGGCGGCGGGATTGCCGCTGGCGGAAGGCATGGTCACGATGCGGTTGCGGTTCCGTAAATGCTTTCGACCGCTTCGTCCGGACGGGTAGACAGCGTCCCGCCGGGCGTGTACCCACAAAGGGTGACCACACACCTGCCTGCGCTCGTTGTCAGGCCCGAAGGAGTCCGCTCATGACACCTATGCTCAAGCGAGTTGCCGCCCTGGCAGTAGCTGCACTGGCCGCTGCCGGGCTTGCCGCATGCGGGAATTCCAGTCCGTCGACGTCGACGTCGACGTCCAGCAAGCCGGTCTCCGGGGGCACGCTGCGGATTGTCGCCGCCAGTGGATTTGCCCACCTGGACACCGTGGCCGCGTACTACACGGCTGACTACATGCTAGAACGGGCATACGCCCGCCAGATGCTGACCTACCCTTACGCGGTCACTAAGAAGGTCGGGGACGCAGGCTGGAAGAAGGTAACCACCCCCGCCGCGGACGTCGCTACCGTGGTGCCGAGCACGGCGAACGGCGGGATCTCCAGCAACGGCCTCACCTACACCTTCCACATCAGGTCGGGCGTGATGTGGAACACCAGCCCGCCCCGCCAGGTGACCGCGAGCGACTTCATTCGCGAGTTCAAGGCGTTCTACAACCCGGTGCAGCCGGTCGGAGCCCCGTTCTACTTCAACGCCACGATCAAGGGGCTGCAGGCCTACGACAACGCGGAGACCAAGTACTTCGCGGTCAAGTCCCATTCACCCACCGCGCAAAACATCAGCAACTTCCAGAACTCGCATACTATTTCCGGCATCTCGGCACCGAACTCGTCCACGCTGGTGATCAAGATGATCCACCCGGCCAGCGACTTCCTCAACATGATGGCGATGCCGTTCACCTCCGCCAGGCCGGTGGAATACGACAGCTACGTGCCGGCCAGCGGTCAGTTCAACCAGCACACCATCTCGGACGGCCCGTACCAGATCACCTCGGTAGTGCCGGGCAAGTCGCTGACGATGGCGCGGAACCCGGCCTGGAAGCAGTCCTCTGACCCGCTCAGGCACCAGTACGTCAGCAAGATCACGCTGACGATCGGGGTCGCCTCGGCGCAGACCCAGCTGGCCGACGAGCAGGCCGACACCTACGACCTGGTCCAGGACACGCCATTCGAGCCGACCGCCATCCCGGCCATGCAGTCCAGCAAGAACCCGAAGTTCGCCATCTGGCCCAATAGCAACAACCTCCCGTACCTCGTGTTCAACCTGCGCAGCCCGGACTCGAAGGGCGCCATGGCCAACCTGAAGGTGCGGCAGGCGTTCCAGTACGGCATCAACAAGGTGGCTGTGCAGAAGGCCTACGGCGGCCCGAACGTCGCTCAGATCATCAACACCGTGATCCCGCCCGGCAACGTGGGCTTCGTCTCCAAGAACCCGTACCAGAACAACAACGGCAACGGCAACGTCTCTACGTGCAAGTCGATGCTCAGCCAGGCCGGCTTCCCGCACGGCATCACGCTCACCGGCCTGTACATCAACGACAGCGTGAACACCCAGGTGTTCGAGGCGATCCAGGCGAGCCTGAAGAACTGCGGGATCAACCTGAGCAGCAAGCCGGAGCCCGCGTCCAGCTACTTCACCGACCTTGGCAACGCGCCGGTGAACAACAAGCCTGGCCAGTGGGATGTGGCGACCAGCGCCGGATGGTTCCCGGACTGGTGGGGCAACAACGGCCGGACGATCATCCCGCCGTTCTTCCAGACCAACTGCGTGGTCAATACCATCAACTACGGGTGCTACAGCAGCTCGAAGATGGACTCGCTGATCAAGCAGGCGGAGGCCGCACCGACGGTGTCGGCGGCCGGGACGCTGTGGGGCCAGGCCGACAGCCTCGCCATGCAGGACTCGGTCATCGTCCCGCTGCTGAGCCAGAATATTCCGTACTTCTCCAGCACCCGGGTGCACAACGCGGGCTCGTCGGCCATCGTCAGCCTCCCCACCATCGGGGATCCCGACATGACCAATCTGTGGCTCAACCCGAACACCCCTTGATAATCCGATCTAGCTAGCACCAGGCCCGGCCGGGTATGCCAGTGCATACCCGGCCGGGCGCAAGCACGCAGGATCCGTACCCTCTGGTCACGGACAACGGCAGGTGGCACGCTGTGCAATGAAGGCACGCTGTGCAATGAAAGCCGAGCGGACTCACATCGGGCGCGTCCGGCGGCCGCCAGGCAGTCACATCGGAGGGAACTCGTGAGCCTGCTTACCGTGACAGACCTGCGGGTCAGCTTCCCGACCGCGGACGGCGTCGTGCAGGCCGTGCGCGGCGTATCGTTCAGCGTCGACAGCGGCCGGACGCTCGGCATCGTCGGGGAATCCGGCAGCGGGAAGACGGTACTCACCCAGACGCTGCTCGGGCTGACCGCGGGCGGGCGGGTCGAGGGCAAGGCGGTCTTCGATGGCACCGACCTGCTCGGCCTCCGGCCGGACCAGCTGCAGAAAGTCCGCGGCGCGCAGATCGCCGTGATCTTCCAGGATCCGCTGACCAGCCTGCATCCGCTCTACAAGGTGGGCTGGCAGATCGTCGAGATGATCAGGGCGCATGACAAGTCCATCAGCAAGGCTGAGGCAACCAAGCGAGCGGTCGATCTGCTCGGCCGGGTGGGGATCCCGCGGCCTGCCGAGCGCGTGAATGACTACCCGCATCAGTTCTCCGGCGGGATGCGGCAGCGCGCCATGATCGCCATGGCGCTCGCACTGAGCCCGCAGCTGATCATCGCGGATGAGCCGACTACCGCACTGGACGCCACCGTCCAGGCACAGATCATCGACCTGCTGCTCCGGCTGCAGCAGGAGTACGGCACCGCGCTCATCATGATCACGCATGACCTCGGGGTTGTCGCGGACATCGCCGATGACGTAATGGTCATGTACGCAGGGAAGGCCGCGGAGAAGGCCAGCAAGCACGACATCTTCTACCAGCCACATCACCCGTACACAAAGGGCCTGCTCGAGTCGATCCCGAACAGCTCGGCCGCTGGGGGGCGGCTCAAGCCGATCACCGGGCAGCCGCCCAGCCTGATCAGGCTGCCGTCCGGATGTGCTTTCCACCCCCGGTGCGCATACGTGATGGACCGGTGCCTCACCGAGCAGCCCAGGCTGGCCCCGGTCGGTGACGCGGGCGATCATGTCTCGGCGTGCTGGCTCCCGGTCACCGCGTTCGGCCTCAGCGCCGAAACCGAGGAACTGCGCAGGCAAGCTGTCAGGCAGGGCCGCCGCGCGGCGGCGGCGAAGGTCGCCGAGACCATCGCGGAACGCCCCGAGGCCGAAGGGAGCGTGATCGCGTGAGTGACGTGCTGTCGCGCGACGCCGAATTGCCGCTGCCACCGGACCCGGATACGGAAGACAACGTACTGGTGCGGGTGGACAAGCTGGTGAAGCACTTCCCGGTCTACGGCGGCGGCCTGATCCGCCGGGCCGTAGGCCAGGTGCAGGCGGTGGACGGGGTTTCTCTTGTCGTGCGCCGGGGCCAGACGCTTGGCCTGGTCGGCGAGACGGGCTGCGGCAAGTCGACCCTGGCCCGGTGCATTGCCGGGCTGATCCCGGTCACCTCGGGCACCGTCACGTTCGAGGGCCGTGATATCACCAACCTGTCCCGGCGGGCGATGCAGCCGTTCCGCCGGGAGATACAGATGATCTTCCAGGACCCGTACGGCTCGCTGAATCCCCGGCGCCGGGTCGGCGCGACCATCGGCGAGCCATTCGCCGTGCACAAGACCGCCACCGGAGCGGAGCGCAAGCGAGCCGTCCAGGAACTTATGGAGCGGGTCGGGCTCAACCCCGAGCATTACAACCGCTTCCCCGCTGAGTTCTCCGGCGGCCAGCGCCAGCGGATCGGCGTTGCCAGGGCGCTGGCGCTGCGTCCCAAGCTCATCATCTGCGATGAGCCGGTCTCCGCGCTCGACGTCTCGATTCAGGCGCAGGTACTTAACCTGCTCGCCGACCTGCAGAGTGACTTCGGCTTGTCCTACCTGTTCATCGCGCATGACCTGGAAGTGGTCAGGCATGTCAGCAACGCGGTCACCGTGATGTACCTGGGGCGGATTGCCGAGACCGGCCCCAAGGACCAGGTCTACGACACGGCCAGGCACCCTTACACCGCGGCTCTGCTGTCCGCCGCGCTGGCCGCCGACCCTGACGCGGCTGCCAGTCGCCGGCGGATCATCCTCACCGGCGACGTGCCGTCCCCGATCAATCCGCCCAGCGGCTGCCGATTCCATCCGCGCTGCCCGAAGGCGCAGGAGCTGTGCGGCCAGGAAGAGCCCCCGCTGGAAGTCAAGCCGGGTGATCCAGCCACTCACCAGACCGCCTGTCATTACCCCGTAGCGGAAGGCGAGTCCCTGGCCAGGGTGGCCGGAAGGGATCAACGATGAGCGTCACCGCACTTGAGTTCCAGGCGCAAGCAGCGGAGGCCGCGCCCGAACAGGCGATTGAGGGCCGCAGCCAGTGGCAGCTCACCTGGCGCCGGCTGCGTCGTGACAAGATGGCGATCGCGTCGGTGATCGTCATCGTGGTGATGATCCTGCTGGCCATCACGGCGCCGCTGTCCGCCCGCCTGATCGGCCACGGCGTCTACCAGGCTTTCACTAACACGGGCCTGACCTCGGCCGGGCTCCCGGTCGGCCCCGGCACGCACGGCTTTATCCTCGGCACCGACTACATCGGCCGTGACCTGCTGGTCCGGATCCTCTACGGCGCGCGGGTATCGCTGTTCGTCGGGATCCTCACCACCGCGATCGCCACCGTGGCCGGGGTCAGCATCGGCCTCGTCGCCGGGTACTTCGGCGGCTGGGTCGACACGATCCTGGCCCGGTTCATCGACACCGCGCTCGCGTTCCCTTTCATCGTGCTGGCCCTGGCGCTCGCAGCCGTATTCGGCTCAAGCCTGGCCATCGTGATCGGGGTGATCACGTTCTTCTCCTGGGCGGGCATTTCCAGGATCGTGCGCGGGCAGACGCTCTCGATCAAGGAGAAGGAGTACGTCGAGGCGGCCAGATCGCTTGGTGCCGGGCCGTGGCGGATCATGTTCATCCATATCCTGCCGAACCTGATGGGCCCGGTACTCGTGCTGGCGACGCTGTACATACCGACCGCGATCGTGTTCGAGGCAACGCTGTCTTTCCTCGGCATCGGCATTCCGGCGCCCGCCGCGTCGTGGGGCAGCATGCTCTCCGAGGCGCAGAACTTCTACCAGGTGGCGTGGTGGTACGTGGTCTTCCCGGCCGCAGCACTGCTGATCACCACCCTCGCCTTCAACCTCCTGGGTGACGGGATCAGGGACGCGATGGACCCGCGCACCGAGCGTATTTTCGCCGCTGGCAGCAAGCGCCGGAAGCCGAAGGGCCCGGCTGCGGAGCCGGGAGCCCTGCCTCCGCTGACAGTTTCGGGACTGGGAGAGTGACCTGAGATGGGACTCACGCGGTTCCTCATCCGGCGGATCCTGAGCGGCCTGGTCGTGCTGTGGATCGTCGCCACCGGAACGTTCTTCCTGTTCTTTTCCAGGCCGGTGCAGATCGTGGCCAGGGAACTCGCTGGCCGTGCGGCATCGCCGCAGGTCATCGCCGAGGTGATCAGGAACCTCGGGCTGAACCAGCCGATACTCGTGCAGTACTGGCACTTCCTCGACAACACGGTGCACGGCAACCTCGGCACCTCGTACTTCACCCAGGAGTCGGTCAAGACAATCCTGGCTCAGGATCTGCCGATCACCGCATCGGTGGTGGTCGGCGCCGTCGTGCTCTGGCTGATCGTCGGAATTGGCGTCGGCATCCTCAGCGCGACCAGGCCACGGAGCCTGTTCGACCGGCTATCCACGGTGGGAGTACTGGCCGGCCTGTCGGTGCCGGTGTTCGTGCTGGGCGAGCTGCTGATCATCGGCGTGTTCCTGCCGCTCAACCAGCACGGCATCAGCTGGATCCAGACCGGCTATTATCCGCTGTCCCAGGGCGTTATCCCGTGGATGGGGCACATGATCCTGCCCTGGATCACGCTGGCCGCCGTGCAGGCCGCCGTCTACACCCGGCTGTCGCGCGGATCGCTGCTCGACACGCTCGGTGAGGACTACATCCGCACCGCGCGCGCCAAGGGCCTGTCCGAGACGGCGGGTGATCTACCGGCACGGGCTGCGGGCAGCGCTGACCCCGGTCGTCTCGCAGCTCGGCATCGATATCGGCGCGCTGCTCGGCGGGGTCATAGTCGTCGAGCAGGTGTTCGGCTTGCCCGGCCTCGGCTCAGACGCTGTCCAGGCCATCTCCCAGGGCAACCTGCCGGTAATCATCGGCTTCGTCCTGCTCGCATCCGTCTTCGTGGTCGCGGCCAACATCATCGTGGACGTGCTTTACGCCGTGCTCGACCCGCGCGTGCGGATAGCCTGACTCCGGTTCGCCAGCTCCGCAGCTAGCCGTCGCCGACGTCTGGGATCGCGCCGATGGCGGCGGCAGCCTGCCGGCGCAGCCGGGCGCGCAGTGCGGCTCCCGCGGCCCGGTCCGTGCGCACCTCGACGACCCGCACGCCGCGACCGCCCAGCAGGCCGGGCAGGTCCGCGGGATGCTCGAGCCGCGCATAGGGCAGGCCTGCGGCTCGGGCCAGGTAGCCCAGGTCGGCGCCGTGCGGGGTGCCGAACACGCGCTCGAACGGCCCCGGGATCGCCGCCTGCTCAAGCTCCGAGAAGATCCCGCCGCCATTGTTATTGACCACCACAAGGCACAGGTCCGGCCGCGGCTCGGCCGGGCCCAGCATCAGGCCGGGCGCGTCGTGCAGGAAGGCCAGGTCGCCGAGCAGGGCGCAGGCCGCTCCCCCGCCGGCCGCCTGGTGCGCGAGCGCCGCGCCGATCGCCGAGGAAACCAGGCCGTCGATGCCGCTCGTGCCCCGGCTGGCCAGCACTCGCAGGCCCGTCCGCGGTGCCATCTGCTGGTCAAGGTCACGGACCGGCAGGCTGGATGCCGCCCACAGCAGCGCGCCGTCCGGCAGTGCCGCGGCCAGGTCCCTGGCCAGCAGGGGCTCGGTTAGCTGCCCGGTCACGTCAGGCCCGGTCACGTCAGGCCCGGTCACCGTCCAGCACCGCGTCGACGGCCCGGCGGGCAGCGGCGTCAGCCCGGCGCCACGAATCCAGCCAGGCCGATTCGCGGCGGGGCGTGCTGCCACCCGGCAGGCGCAGCCGGATCCCGCTGACCACGTCGCTGGCGGTCCGGGCCGGATCCGCCCAGCGGCCCGGGCCTTGCGCCAGCACGACGTGCCGGACCTGATGGCCGGCTGGCCCTGCCGCCTTCAGCAGCGCGAGCTGGCTCCGCGACAACCCGGGGCGGCCCGCCGAGACGATCAGCTCGGGCCGGTGCGCGGCCACGAACCCGGGCGCTCCCAGCAGGTAAGGGTAGGCCGACAGCGCGTTCGGGCCGCGGCGCGCGTTCGAGGACGGCTCGGCCAGCACCGGCCAGCCAGCCAGTTCCGCCAGCTCAAGCAATGGCTCGGCCGGATAGTCGCCGTCCCCGCAGACGATGACCCCGCGCCGCGCCCAGTCCAGCTCCAGGCCGGCCACCCCAGCGGACGATGCAGGCCATGCGGGCGCCCCGGCGGTCATTCCCGTGCCGAAACTGGTCCACGGCGCCCCGCCCGGGCGGCCGTCCAGTGACTCCGGCCAGCCGCTATCCCCGGCCGGCCAGCCAGACCCGGCCGGCCAGCCCGCTTCGGCCGGCCGGGCGGCCCCGTCCGGCTTGCCAGCCGCGGCCGGGTCACCGGCCGCGGCTGACTGGGGCACCAGCGGCTCCCGCAGCGGCACGTTGACATGCACGGGACCGGGAAATGCGCCGCCCGCGCCGGACGCCAGCGCCCAGGACCGGCAGGCCAGCGACCGCCAGTAGCCGGCCATCCCGGCACGTGCCTCCGGCACGCCTGCCTCGCAGAACCAGCGGACCGCGCTCCCGTAGAGCTTCAGCTGGTCGATCGTCTGGTTGGCGCCGGTGCCGCGCAGCTCAGGCGGCCGGTCGGCGGTGAGCACGATGAGCGGCACGCCCGCCTCGTCGGCCTCGATCACCGCCGCATGCAGGTGCGCCGCGGCCGTGCCCGACGTGCACAGGACCACGACCGGCCGCCCGCTCGCCTTGGCCAGGCCAAGCGCGAGGAACCCGGCAGACCGCTCGTCAATCCGCACGTGCAGCCGCACGGCCGGCCGGCCAGGCCCGGCGGGCGACCGCCCCGGATCCCCCTGGCCCTGGGCCCTCTCGCCCGGATCGCCGGGCCCGGCGCGATCGGCCAGTGCCAGCGCGAGCGGGGCGCTGCGTGATCCCGGCGCCAGCACGGCCTCCCGCAGGCCGCAGCGCACCAGTTCGTCGATGAAGACGGTGCCGAACGCGGTCGACGGGTTCATCCGGCGCCCAGGTACTGCGCCGCTGCGGTCATCCTGGCACGCCACGGTGCGGGATCGGCTTCCCAGGCGGCCAGCCGCCCGGCGTCGGGCACGGCCATCCTGACCGGCAGCGTTCCGGCCACGGCCGCCAGCGGCGTGGCCGTGATGTCCCCGGCCAGCAGGCTCATGGTGGCGAGGCCGCAGTCATAGCGCAGCTCAGGCAGCGCGGCGGCCAGTGCCACCCCGGCCGCCAGGCCCACCGACGACTCCACCGCGCTGGACACCACCACCGGCAGCCCGCACTCGCGGGCGACCCGCAGCGCCTGGGCAACGCCGCCAAGCGGCGCCACCTTCAGGACCACGATGTCGGCGGCGCCCGCCGCGCGGACCGCCAGCGGGTCCTCGGCCCGCCGGATGGACTCATCGGCGGCCAGCGGGACATCCACTCTGCGGCGCAGGTCGGCGAGCTCGGCCAGGGTCGCGCACGGCTGCTCGGCATACTCCAGGCCGAACGGGGCCATGGCGCGCAGCATCCGCGCGGCCTGGCCGACGCTCCAGGCCCCGTTGGCGTCCACCCGGAGCCTGCCGCCGGGGCCAAGCGCGTCCCGCACTGCCGCCACCCGGTCCAGGTCCGCGGCCGCGGGCTGGCCGGGCTCGGCCACCTTGACCTTCGCGGTGCGGCAGCCGGACGCGGCGACGATCTCGCGGGCCTGCCCCGGGTCAACCGCCGGCACGGTCACGTTCACCCCGACGGCGTCCCGGACCGGCGCTGGCCAGCCGGTGACGGCTGCCTCGATGGCGCAGGCCAGCCAGCGGGCGCACTCACGCGGGCCGTACTCGGCGAACGGCGAGAACTCGCCCCACCCGGCGGGCCCTTCGATAACGGCGCCCTCCCGCACCGAAATGCCGCGGAACCTGGTCCGCATCGGGATCGCGAACGCGCGCACCCCCGGCAGCAGGCCGGCCAGGAGTTCCCGCTGATCCGGCCCGGGCCGCCCGGTCACGGCCGGCGCGGGAACTTCGCGAAATCGGGGGCGCGCTTGGCTACGTAGGCGTCGCGGCCCTCCTGCGCCTCCTCGCTCATGTAGTAGAGCATCGTCGCGTCCCCGGCGAACTGCTGCATGCCGGCCGCGCCGTCGGTGACGGCGTTCAGCGCGCCCTTGAGCATCCGCAGCGCCAGCGGCGACTTCTGCAGCAGCTCACGGGACCAGGAGACGGTTTCTTCTTCCAGCTTGTCCAGCGGGACGACGGCGTTCACCAGGCCCATGTCCAGTGCCTCGGCGGCGCTGTACTGGCGGCACAGGTACCAGATCTCCCGCGCCTTCTTCAGCCCCACGGTCGCGGCGAGCAGCGAGGATCCGTATCCGGCGTCGAACGAGCCGACCCGCGGGCCGGTCTGGCCGAAAACCGCGTTGTCCGCGGCGATCGTCAGGTCGCAGCAGACGTGCAGGACATGGCCGCCGCCGATGGCGTAGCCGGCCACCATGGCGATGACCGGCTTCGGGGTCCGCCGGATCTGGACCTGCAGGTCCAGGACGTTGAGGCGGCCCACGCCGCTGGCGTCGACATAGCCGTCGTCGCCGCGGATCTTCTGGTCACCGCCGGAGCAGAACGCCAGGGTGCCGGCCCCGGTCAGGATGATCACGCCGATCGACGGGTCGTCACGGGCCGCGGTGAAGGCCGCCGACAGCTCGGACAAGGTGGCGGGCCGGAACGCGTTCCGCACCTCCGGCCGGTTGATCGTTATCTTGGCGATGCCCTCGGCCGTCTCGTACACGATGTCGGCGTAGTCCTGCCCCGCCGCCTGCCAGTCGATCACGCGCCGCCCTCCGGTCACTGCCTGATCTTGCCCGGATTAACCTTACGACCGTGACGTCCCGCCCCCTGCACGCGGTCCTGCTGCCGGCCGGCGGCAGGCTCCTGGAGGCGCTGGCGTCGGCCCTGGACGGAACGGGCCCGGCGATCCTGCCGCTCGACCCGGAACTGCCGCCGGAACGGCTGGCGGCGCTGCTCGACGCCTTCGCCCCGGCCGCCATCGAGACCGCGGCAGGCACCACCCGGCTGGCCCCGGCGGGTCCCGCGGCCGCGCGGCCCGGCGTGCGGCCCGAGGTGGCCGTTGTTATCGCGACCTCGGGATCGACCGGGCAGCCTAAGGGCGCGGAACTGTCCGCCGCCGCCTTGCTGGCGTCCGCCCGCGCGTCACTGGGCCGGATCGGCGCCCGTGACGGCGACCGGTGGCTGTGCTGCCTGCCGGCCAGTCACGTGGCTGGCATCGGTGTGCTCGTCCGCTCGCTGCTGGCGGGCACCGCGCCGGTGGTCAGCGCCGCGCTCACGGCCGGGACGATATCCGCGGCCGGCTGCGCCTACGTGTCGCTAGTCCCCACCCAGCTGCGGCGCCTGCTGGACGCGGGCGCTGACCTGACGGCGCTGCGGGCCATCCTGCTGGGAGGTGCCGCGATACCAGGCGCCCTGCTGGCGGCCGCGCGGGCGGCCGGCGCCACGGTCATCACGACGTACGGGATGACCGAAACCTGCGGCGGCTGCGTCTACGACGGCCTGCCGCTGGACGGGGTATCGGCCGAGGCCGGCGCCGACGGCCGGATCCGGATCGCCGGGCCGGTGCTGTTCTCCGGCTACCGGCTCCGGCCTGACCTGTCCGCCAGCGCCCGTGACGGGCGCTGGTTCATCACCTCCGACCTGGGATCGGTCAGTGCCTCGGGCCGGCTGCTGGTCCGTGGCCGGGCCGACGACATGATCATCACCGGCGGCGAGAATGTCGTCGCCGGCGAGGTCGCCGCCGTCATCGGAACCTGCCCGGGAGTGCGGGAGGCCGCCGTCGTCGGGCGGCCTGATCCGGAGTGGGGGCAGCTGGTGACGGCGATGGTCGTGCCGGCCGACCCGGCCGCGCCGCCGACGCTGGCCGAAATCCGCTCCCACGCCCGGGCTAAACTCCCGGCGCACGCGGCGCCCCGTGCGCTGATGCTCCTCGCGCGGCTCCCGTTGCTGCCGTCCGGCAAGCCCGACCTGGAACTACTCCGTTCCATGGCCACGCAAGCCGGCATGCAGGCGTGATACGGGAACATTTCAGCTCGCAGAGCGTTACAAGTAGTGCCTGCGATGCACAGTGGCGACTGCTGCGGGCCCCCGCCGATAGGCCGCGCCGCCTGGCGCAGTGAGCAGTACGCGCGCGATACGCGCCACGAAGGGAGGTGCCTCATGCCGAGGACAGCACTTGCGAGTTCCCCGCGACACGACGACGAGGCAATCATGACCCACGTGGACGAGCTGGTCCAGCGTGGCCGCGGACAGGGTCATCTGTCGCTGCCGGAGCTGCGTGCCGCCTTCGTGCGGGCCGGCATCTCCGCGACTGAGGCCAAGTCCATTCTCCGTGAGCTCGCTGAGGCCGGAGTGCAGCTGGGTAACGACCCGGAGCGCCCGGCCGCCGGGCGGGTCCCGAATGCCGCCGTGGCCGACGGAGCAGACCAGGCCGCCGCGGAAGCCGCCGCCGCCGCGGCCGCGCAGAGCGCCGCCGCCGAGGTTGATCTCGACGACCACTCGTCCGTGATGGGCGACTCGGTGCATACCTACCTCAAGTCCATCGGGCGGACCAGCCTGCTCACCGCTGAGCAGGAGGTCAACCTGGCCAAGCGGATCGAGGCTGGCCTGTACGCCGAGCACAAGCTGGCCACCGCCAAGGGCCTGCGCAAGGACTACCGCCGCGATCTCGGCGAGGTTGCCGCGGACGGCCAGCGCGCCAAGGCCCACATGCTGGAGGCCAACCTGCGCCTGGTGGTGTCCGTGGCCAAGAAGTACAGCGACCGCGGGCTGTCCCTGCTCGACGTCGTCCAGGAGGGGAACCTGGGCCTGATCAGGGCGGTCGAGAAGTTCGACTACACCAAGGGCTACAAGTTCTCGACCTACGCCATGTGGTGGATCAGGCAGGCGATCCAGCGCGGCTTCGCCGACTCTGCGCGCACGATCCGGCTGCCGGTGCACGTGCTGGAGATGCTCAGCAAGCTGAGCCGGGTGGAGCGCGACATGCACCAGAAGCTCGGCCGGGAGCCAACCCCCGAGGAACTGGCGGTCGAGCTCGACCGGACGCCGGATCAGATCGAGGAGCTGCTGCGCACCAGCCGTCAGCCGATCAGCCTGGACTCCACGATCGGCGAGGACGGCGAGACGAGCATCGGGGACCTCATCGAGGACGTGGACGCGCCCGCTGCGTCAGAACTCGTCGACCGCCAGCTGATGGCCGACCAGCTCCGGCATGCGCTGGACGCGCTGACCCCGCGCGAGGCGACCATCATGGCCATGCGGTTCGGCCTGTATGACGGGAACCCGCACACCCTGGACGAGATCGGCAAGGTTCTCGGCCTGACCAGGGAGCGGATCCGGCAGCTGGAGAAGCAGTCGCTGTCCAAGCTGCGCCACCCGAGCCGCGCCCAGCCGCTGCTGGACTACGCCAGCTAACGGGCTGCCCATCCGGCAGCTGGCCGCGCCAGCTGCCGGATGGCTAACGACTGACGTGATTATCCTGCGGACTCCGGCACCGGTATAACGAGCAAGAGACGCGTGCCGCGGCCTCAGCTGTTGTCGCACGCATATCGTCTGGGCGGCGTGGAACGCAAGGCCACGACCACCGCCGCCCTCTCATCGGGTAGGCATGACGGCATGCCCACCGAGACAGCCCGTTACTGGCGGCATGGCGCGGTACCGGGCGTCGACCTGCTGCGCGCCACGTACGTGACGCACCGCTACGCGCGGCACGCGCATGAGACCTACACGGTCGGCGTGATTGAGTCCGGCGTGGAGGAATTCGACTACGGCGGCGCGCTGCTGCGGGCCGGCCCCGGCGCTGTCGCGCTACTCAATCCGGAGGTCGTGCACACCGGGCAGGCCGGCACGGCGGAGGGCTGGTCCTACCGCATGCTCTACCCGGCGGTCAGCCTGGTGGCCGGCCTCGCCAGCGAACTCGGCGCTCCGCGCGGCACGCCCGCCTTCGACGAGACGGTGGTCGACGACGCGCGCTGCGCGCGGCTGCTGCGCTCAGCGCACCTCGCCGCCGAGCACGGCGACCGGCTCGCTTCCGCCAGCCTGCTGACCGCCGCGCTGGCGGGCATACTCAGCGCGCATGCGAGGCTCCCCGGCTACGCCGGCCGGCCAGCACGTGCTCGTAAATCATCTGCGGCGGTCACCGCGGTGCGCGATGTGCTCGCGGACCGGCTCGCCGATCCTCCCGGCCTCGATGAGCTCGCGCTGGCTACCGGGATGAGCCCGTTCGCGCTGCTGCGGGCATTCCGCGACGAGACCGGCCTGCCGCCGCACGCCTACCTCAACCAGCTGCGGGTCCGGCTTGCCCGCCGGCTGCTGGATAGCGGGCTGCCGCCGGCCGACGTGGCGGCACGGGCCGGATTCGCCGACCAGCCGCACCTGAGCCGGCACTTCAAGCGGGTGGTCGGCGTCCCGCCCGGTGCCTACCAGCGGGAGCGCGACGCCGCGGCCGGCGCCCGGCGCGGCAAGAACGTACAAGATTCGCCGGCGGGCCGGCCGCTAGCCTCCGGTCATGGCAGAACAGGCTGAGCATGCCCCGGCGGGCGCCGCGGCCAGGCCGGTGCGCGACGGACTGCTGCTGGGGGTGGCCGTGGGCGCCTCCGGCCTGGCGTTCGGCGCGGCCGCGGTCAGTTCCGGGCTGACCGTCGCGCAGGCGTGCGTACTGAGCCTGCTCGCCTATACCGGCGCCTCGCAGTTCGCGCTGGCCGGCGCCATCGCCGCGGGAGGCGGCCTGGCCGCGGGCACCGTTAGCGCTGTCCTGCTCGGCAGCAGGAACACGCTGTACTCGCTGCGGCTGGCCAGCCTGCTGCGGGTGCACGGCGCCGGCCTGCTGCTGGCAGCGCAAGGCGTGACCGACGAGACCACGGCCGTCGCGCTGGCCCAGCCCGACGCAGCGTCCGCCCGGGCCGGTTTCCGCGCGACGTTCGCCAGCCTCTACCTCAGCTGGAACGCCGCTACCGCGCTGGGCGCGCTCGGCGCCGGCCGGCTTGCCTCACCGCAGTCACTCGGGCTCGACGTGGTCGGGCCGGCCGCGTTCCTCGCGCTGATCTGGCCGCGGCTGCGGGCGGGCTGGATCGAGCGCGGCGTGGCCGCGGGCGGCGCGCTGATCGCGCTCGGCGCCACTCCGTTCTGCCCGCCGGGCGTCCCGGTGATCCTCGCGGCGTTCGCCGCGCTGGCGGGTGCGCTGGCAGGCGGGCGCGGCGATGACAGCGCGGCGGGCGGGCCGCGGCAGCAGCCGGCCGGGCCGGCGGGCGGGCTGCCATGACCGCGGCATGGATCGCCGTGCTGGCCACTGCCGCGGGCTGCTACGCGCTGAAGCTGGCCGGCCTGACGGTGCCGCAGCGCCTGCTGGACCGGCCGCTGCCCCGCCGGTTCGCGGAGCTCGTCCCGGTCGCGCTGCTCGCCGGGCTCATCGCCGTGCAGGTGTTCGCCAGCGGGCAGTCGCTGCATGCCGACCCGGCCCGGCTGGCCGGGATGGGCGCCGCCACCGTGGCCCTGCTGGCCCGCGCGCCGTTCCTCGTGGTCATCGTCGCGGCCGCCGGGACCGCGGCCGCGCTGCGGGCGCTCGGCGTGGGCTGACCAGGAATTCCCCGGCATCGCGCGGTATCCTGCCCGGCGTGACCGTCCACGTAGAGGTGCTCAGCGAGGTGACCGATGAGGTGGTCGAGGCGTTCAGCCGCCTGCTGCCGCAGCTGTCCGGCAGTGCCCCGCCGCTGGACCGCGCGGCCCTGGACACCATCGTGTCGAGTCCGGCGATCACGGTGCTGGTCGCCCGCTCATCCGGGGCCATCGCCGGCACCCTGACGCTGGCGATGTTCCCCCTCCCGACCGGGCTCCGGGCCTGGATCGAGGACGTGGTGGTAGACGAGGCCGCCAGCCGCCAGGGCATCGGCGGGGCGCTGATGCAGGCGGCGCTGCGCGAGGCCGAGGCCGCCGGCGCCAGGACCGTCGATCTCACCTCGCGGCCGTCCCGGGTCGCGGCCGGCCGGTTTACGAGCGGGCCGGGTTCGCGGTCCGCGAGTCCCGGGTGTACCGCTACGCGCTCAGCCGGGACTGAGGTGGCGCGGCCGCCCGGGGAGCCGCCCGAGGGGCCGCCGGCGGCTGCTTCCGCCGCTGGTCGCGCCACCGGTCCCGCCGCGCGGTCCCCGGTGGTGCCCGCGGCCGGCCGCGCGGGCCGGCTGCTGCGGCCCCGCGGCCAGCGCGGCCAGAGCGTCACGAACACCGAGCTCTTCTTCGACCTGGTGTACGTGTTCGCCATCACCCAGCTCGCCCACCTGCTGCTCGGGCAGCTGAGCCTGCGCGGCGCCGCCCAGACCGCGCTGCTGCTGCTCGCGGTCTGGTGGGCATGGGTGGACACGGCGTGGATCACCAACTGGTTCCATCCCGATCACCGGGCAGTCCGGGCCCTGCTGCTGGCCACGATGCTGGTGAGCCTGGTGATGTCGATCGCCCTGCCGGAGGCATTCGGGTCGCGCGGGCTGATCTTCGCCGTCGCCTACGTCACGATCCAGCTGGGCCGTTCCCTCTTCGCCGTCGCCGCGCTGGGCAGCCAGCCCGCCCTGCGGCGTAATTTCCAGCGGATCCTGGCCTGGGCGGCGGCGGCCGGGGCGCTGTGGATCGCCGGCGGCCTGGTCTCCGGCGCGGCGCGGGACTGGCTGTGGGTCGCGGCCGCGGCGGCCGATTCCTGCGGGCCGGCCGTCGGCTTCCCGGTGCCCGGCCTCGGCCGGTCGCGGACCAGCGACTGGACCATCGAGGGCGGCCACCTTGCCGAGCGCTGCCAGCTCTTCATCATGATCGCGCTCGGCGAGTCCATCGTGGACATCGGCATCACCGCCGGCCGCCCGGGGCTCGCCTACCGGCCGGCGGTGCTAGCCGCGCTGGTGGTGGCCTTCCTCAGCAGCGTCGCGCTGTGGTGGGTGTATTTCGACCGGACGGCCGGAGCCAGCAGCGAGACGATCGTCTCGGCTGCCGATCCCGGCCGCCTCGGGCGGTCCGCCTATACCTACTTCCACCTGCCGATGGTGGCCGGGATCATCGCCGCGGCCGTCGGCGACGAGCTGGTCATCAGCCATCCGGGCGGCCCGGCGCGGCTCGCTGCCGCCGCCGTCATCCTCGGCGGCCCGGCCCTCTACCTGGCCGGGCAGACGCTCTTCAAGCGAGCCGTCTTCGGCGTGACCTCCGTGCCGCGGATCGCCGCCGTGGTGATACTCGCCGCCCTCATCCCGGCCGGGGATATCACGCCGCCGCTGGCGCTGCTCGCGGCCGCGACGCTGATCGTGGCCGCCGTCGCCGTATCAGACGCCGTGGCGCTGCGCATCGCGGCGCTGCGCGCGGCCGGGCGCGAAGCCGGGAACCCGCCGCGCTGACCACCGCCGGCTATCCGGCGAGTTCCGCCACGGCTGCCAGCAGCCTGTCCACGTCGCTGCGGTCGTTGTAGTGCACGAGCCCGGCCCGGATCGCGCTGCCCGCATCGCGGATGCCGAGGGCGCCGGTGAGCTCCCAGGCGTAGTTGTGCCCGTCCCACACGTTGATCCTGCGCTCGGCGAGGCGCTCGGCCACCTGGCGCGGCGTCCGGCCGGCCACGGTGAAGTAGACGGTCGCCGTCCGGCTGCGCGGGGCACCGTAGATCGTCACGTGCGGCATCGCGCCCAGCCCGCTGAGCAGCACGGCGGCAAGCTGGTCCTCATGCTCGCGCACTGCCGTCATCGCGGCGAGCAGCCGCTCGCGCCGCGTCCCGGAGGCCGCGTCGCCGAGGGCTGCCAGGTGGTCCACCGCCGCGGTCACGCCCGCGAAGTCCGCGTACGGCGGGGTGCCCTGCTCGAACCGGTCGGGCACCTCGTCCGGCGCGGGTATCAGCTTGCCGGGGCGGATGGTCTCCAGCAGGGCGGGGTCGGCGATCACCGCGCCGATATGCGGTCCCGACCACTTGTAGGCGCTGGTGGCATAGAAGTCAGCGCCCAGCGCGCGGACATCAGTCGGCCCGTGCGGGGTGGCATGCACCCCGTCGACGTAGCTGAGCGCGCCCGCCGCGCGGGCGATCGCGGTGATTGCCGCCACGTCCGGCCGGGTGCCGATGATGTTGCTCGCGGCGGTGACCGCGACCAGCCGGGTGCGGTCGCTGACCAGCTCGCTGAACTGCCCGGCGGGCAGCTCGCCGGCCGGCAGGTCCACGTCGGCCCAGCGGATGGCCGCCCCGGCCCTGGCCGCGGCGCGCACCCATGGCCGGACGTTGGCGTCGTGGTCCATCCGGGTGACGATCACCTCGTCACCCGGGCCCCATCCCGCGGCGAGCGCGTTCGCCAGCCGGAAGGTCAGGGTGGTCATGTTCGGGCCGAGTATCACGCCGTCAGGCTCGCCCCCGGTCAGGTCGGCCACGGCCTGACGGCACTCCGCGGTGATGGCATCGGACCGGCGGCTGGCCGGGAAGGCGCCGCCCGCATTGCCGAGGCCGGCCCGGTAGGCGCCGCTGATCGCGTCGATCACCGCCTCCGGCACCTGGGTGCCCGCGGCCCCGTCCAGGTACGCATAGCCGTCAGCGAGGGCGGGGTAGGCGGACCGTACCTTGCTCACGTCGAATGTCACGGCCGCGGCGCTCCCTCTGCCGTGGCCTCGCTCGCTGCCGGCCGCGGCTACCTGTCCGGTGGCCGGTGAATGGCGGCCATACGGGACATCATGGCATCCGGAGCGAATCGCTCCACTCCGGCGACCTGCCGGAGGCGCGGAGCAGCGCGCACCACAGATCGCCGCGGCTGCCATCCGGCCCGGCGGCCGGCTCCACCGGCAGCTGCGGCATCCCGGCCCGCCAGCCCCCCAGCACGACCCCGGGCGCGGCCGGCCGGTAGTCCTTGCCGAGCGCCCTGGCGAGATCCCAGGCGTGCAGGTGCCACTCGGCGCACGCAGCGCCGGCCATGCCCGCCACGGTCACCACGGTGCCCCGGTACCGGTGATGCGGCAGGTCCCAGACCGGCATCAGCCTGCGGGCGTACGCCCGGGCCGACTCGGCGAACGCGGCGATGTGCTCGGCGCCGCCGGCGTCCGGCAGCGCGGCCAGCTCGGCTGAGTTCTGCCTGGCCAGCTTGCGTGCCAGGGCGTCGGGATGGGCCCCGGTCGCCATCAGCCGGGACAGCCGGCTGACCGGCGCGTCGTCGAGGTACTCGTGGTAGTCGTCCGCCATGCAGCGCAGGTGCCCGGCGAGATCGGCGGCCCGCCAGTCGGCACAGGGCGTCGGCGCGCTCCAGGCCTCGTCGCTGAACTGGCCGGCCAGCTCGCAGACGACGATCACCGCGTCGTAATACGCGGCCAGCACCGGGACTGGCGACCACCGGATCGTCGGCCGCTCCCAGGAATCGGTGCGTTCCATGGGTCCCTCCCCTGCCAACGGCCAGCGCCGTGAGCCCCCCGGACTAGCCAGGGTGCCAGAGTTGCCGGCCGCCCGCTACCTTGAGGCGATTATGGCTAATCGCCGGAGAGCACCCGGCTGCCGGAGCGCTCCCGGTATGGTGCCGGATGTCGCTCTGAGCGAAAACCAGGTGACAGTCCGGCGGCCGGGCGATTAGCCTCCAGGAAATGCCCTCTGAGCCAGCCGCCCAGCTTCCGCATGCCCCGGGCGGCCAGACGCCGTTCCAGGCGCTGTGGCGTACCCGCGAATATCTCCGGCCTTACCGCTGGCAGCTCGTGCTGATGCTGGCGGCCGCGCTCGGCTCGATCGCCGCGGAAATCACGATCCCGCTGCTGATCAAGGCGGTGATCGACGGGCCCATCGCGCACGCCGAACGGCAGCTGCTGCTGCCGCTCGGGCTGGCCGCGATCGCGCTCGGCACGGCCCAGGCGGCACTGAACCTCATCAGGCGGTGGGTGCAGGCCAGCGCGGTGACCGGCATGGAGCGTGCCATGCGCGACGACATCTACGCGCACCTGCAGCGACTGCACACGGGCTTCCACGACTCCTGGCAGTCCGGCCAGCTGCTGTCCCGTGCCACCACCGACCTGTCCGCGATCCGGCGGTTCGCCGGCTTCGGCACGATCTTCTTCATCACCAACGTGGTCACGTTCCTGATCGTCATCGCCCTGCTCATCAACCTGAACTGGTGGCTCGGCCTGGTGACCGGCTGCGTCTTCCTGCCGGTGACCGTCGCCTGCTTCCGGTTCGAGCGGCGGTACCGCGTACTTTCCCGGCGCGCCCAGGACCAGCAGGGCGACCTGGCTACCTACGTGGAGGACGCCGCCGCCGGGATCCGGGTACTGAAGGCGCTCGGCCGGCGCGACGAGGCGGCCGGGCGGCATACGGCCCAGGCATCCCGCGTCTACCGGACTCAGCTGGACATGGCCAGGCTCCGCGGCACGTTCTGGGCCGGCCTCGATCTGATACCTAACGCAGTGATCGGCCTAGTCCTGCTGCTCGGCACGCTCGCCGCCAGCAGGCACGAGCTAAGCATCGGCGGTCTGGTCGCGTTCATCACGCTGACCCTCCTGCTGGTCTGGCCGATCGAGGCGATGGGGTACATCCTGGCCTCCGGCCAGGAGGCGGCCACGGCCGCCCAGCGGATCTATGAGATCCTCGACACCGAGCCGGCCATCACCGACCCCGGCACCGCCGGGCCGGCCATGGTGCCACGGCAGCGCGACGCCGCCCGGCACGGCGTGGCGTCCGGCGCGGCCCGCCCGGGGCGGCTGGCCTTCGACCACGTCGAGTTCCGCTACCCGGGGGCACCCCGGCCGGTGCTCCGCGACATCCGGCTGGAGCTCGAGCCCGGCGAGACGCTCGCGCTGGTCGGCGCGACCGGATCCGGCAAGACGACGCTCCTGCAGCTGATCCCCCGGCTCGCCGACGTTACCGCCGGATCCATCCGGCTGGACGGGACCGACATCCGCGAGCTCACCCTGCCGCTGCTGCGCACCCGGGTGGGCTGCGCGTTCGAGGATCCCACTCTGTTCTCCGCCAGCGTCAGGGAGAACGTCAGCTTCGGCGCGGTGGACGCCAGCCAGGCCGCGATCGAGGATGCCCTCGCCGCGGCCCAGGCGGCCTTCGTGCACGACCTGCCGTGGGGCCTGGACACCCGGATCGGGGAGCAGGGCATGGCGCTGTCCGGCGGCCAGCGGCAGCGGGTCGCGCTCGCCCGCGCGATCCTGGCCAGGCCGTCAGTCCTGGTGCTCGACGATCCGCTGTCGGCCCTCGACGTGCACACCGAGGCCAAAGTCACCGAGGCACTCAGCCGGGTTCTGTCGGCATCGACCGCCCTGGTCGTTGCGCACCGGCCGTCCACCGTCCTGCTGGCCGACCGGGTTGCGCTGCTCGAGGGCGGCATCATCAGCGCGCTCGGCACGCACCGGGAACTGCTCGCCGGCCACCCGCGCTACCGGGACCTGATGAGCGCGGTCCCGCTCCCCGGCGAGCCCGGCGGCGATGACGGCGGCGCGGGCGACGAGGGCACCGATCCCGGCGACTCGGCCGGGCACGGCCTGACCGGAGCGCACCGGTGAGCCAGCCAGCCGAGGCCTGGCGCGGCGTCGCGGCCGAGGACAACGACGACATCAGCGCGAGCCTGTCGACCCTGCTGCGGCGGCGCGGCAGGCGCCTGCTCCAGGACCTGCTCCGGCCGCATCGCCGCAGCGTGCTCGCGATCCTGGTGCTGATCCTGATCGCCAACCTGGGGGCGCTGGCGGGACCATGGCTGGTGGGCATCGGCGTCGACCTGGTACCGCAGCTCACCAGCAGCCAGGACCTGGCGCCGATGGTGGCCATCATCGCGGCCTTTGCCGTCGCGGTGCTGACTCAGGCGGTCGCTACCCGCGCGTTCATCGCCGCGATGGGCCGCCTCGGCGGGACGGTCGTGCTGGAACTCCGCCGCCGGCTATTCGCCCACTTCCAGCGGCTGCCGGTTGCCTTCCACGAGCGCTATACCTCGGGACGCGTCATCTCACGGCAGGTCTCCGACATCGACTCGATCTCCGACCTCTTCGAGGAGGGGCTGGACTCGCTGGTCTTCGCCGTGTTCTCGCTGCTGCTTGTCGGCGTCGGGATGCTGCTGCTCGACTGGCAGCTCGCCCTGGTCGTGCTGGCCGGGTTCGCTCCGCTGATCTGGCTGACCGCCTGGTTCCGCCGCGAGTCCGCCCTCGCCTACCGGCGGACCAGGGACACGATCGCCCTCGTCATCGTGCAGTTCGTGGAAACGTTCGGCGGCATTCAGGCGGTCCAGGCGTTCCGCCGGGAGCAGCGGAACGAGGAGATCTTCGGCGAGCTCAACGAGCGCTACGCAGCGGCCAGCCTGCGCTCGTCGCGGCTGATCGCCATCTACTCGCCGGGCATCACCCTGGTCGGAAACCTCGCCATCGGCGCGGTGCTGCTCTACGGCGGGCTCCGGGTCATCGACGGCGACATGAAGGTCGGCGTGCTCGTCACGTTCCTGCTCTACCTGCAGCGCTTCTTCGACCCGCTGCAGGACCTGTCGCAGTTCTACAACACCTTCCAGTCCGCCGCGGCGGCCCTGGAGAAGATCTCCGGCGTGCTGGACGAGGAGCCGCAGGTAGCCGAGCCGGCCGAGCCGGCCGCGCTGCCGCCGCTGCCCAGCGGGAGCGGCGGCCGGGCGGTCACCTTCGAAGCGGTCCGGTTCGGCTACCGGCGCACGACGGTGCTGCCCGGGCTCGACCTGAGCATCCCGGCCGGCCAGACCGCTGCCCTCGTCGGCGCCACGGGCGCCGGGAAGACGACCATCGCGCGGCTGCTCGCCCGCTTCTACGATCCGGTGCAGGGCCGCATCCTGCTCGACGGCGTTGACCTCCGGCAGCTGTCCGAGCAGAGCCTGCGCGCCGGGATCATCATGATCACTCAGGAAAATTTCCTGTTCAGCGGCACCATCGCGGACAACATCGAACTCGGCAAGCCGGGCACCTCACGGGCAGGCCTGCAGGCGGCGGCCGCGGCCATCGGGGCAGACTGAGTTCATCGCCGCGCTGCCGGACGGCTACGACTCGCAGGTCGGCAAGCGCGGCGGGCGGCTGTCGGCCGGCCAGCGGCAGCTCATCTCCTTCGCGCGCGCCTTCCTCGCCGCCCCGGCGGTGCTGGTACTCGACGAGGCCACCTCGCTGCTCGACATCCCGAGCGAGCGGCTCGTGCAGGAGGCCCTGCGCACCATCCTGACCGGGCGCACCGCGCTGATCATCGCCCACCGGCTGTCCACGGTCGAAATCGCCGACCGGGTGCTGGTCATCGACGACGGCCGTATCGTGGAGGACGGCCCGCCCGGGCAGCTGCTCACCCGGGACGGCGAGTACGCCGCCCTGCACGCCAGCTGGCGCGACAGCCTCGCCTGATCAGGCGGCAGCCCCGCGGCACGTTTGCCGGGCGCGAACGGGCAATGAGATCATGCTCGCGGAGGTCTGATGGCGGCTGATGACGTCTCCCGCACCCGCGGCCAGCCCGGCCGCGGGCCGGAGGCACCGCGCCTGCCGGCCGCGGGCGGCTGGCCAGGAAGCTGGCGATCGGTTTCGCGCTGGCCGCGTACTCCTGGGCGGCGGCGAGTACTGCCGCGTTCAGCGCCGGGGCGCTGCTCGTCGTGCTGCTGCCGGGCGCGGTGATCGCGGTCATCGCGGTCTGGCGGCCGGGTGCCCGCATTCCGCCGCCGGGCCGGATGGACGTGGCCGGCTTCTCCTACTGGGCTATCTGCGTCGCCGCCCTCTTCGAATGGGAAGCAGCCGCTTTCAAGGACAATTCATCCTGGTGGCACCCGGCGCTGACCGACCTGGTCAATCCGCTGATAGCTCCCCATCCGCTGAAAAGCGCCGCAATCTTGATCTGGCTGCTGGCCGGATGGGCGCTGGTGAGGCGGTGAGGCCGCGGTGGTAACCCGCATCGTGACGATCATCGGCTTCGCCGGCGTGATCGCCGCGCTCGTTGCGCTCGAGATCATCGGACGGCGGCGGACCACCCGCGTCCCGACTCTCGGCGAGTGGCTCGGGTACCTGATGCGCGCCCGGGCCGGGCGGGCCCTGATCCTGCTCGGCTGGCTCTGGCTCGGCTGGCACTACTTCGCCAGGTAGCCTCGCGGGGCTAGCCGGCCCGCAGCCCGCCGTCCGCTAGGCTGGCCAGCGTGACTAGGGGCAGGAAACAGGTCAGCGAGAAAGCCAGCGCCGAGCACGACGCCGATGTCGCGCTCGCAGCCAGGTTCGACGAGTTGCTCAGCAGCGCGCGCACGGCCGAACGCGCCTTCCGGCAAGCGCAGGCGGCCCACGCGCCGCTCCTTGACCAGCACACCCTGGCCGTGGCCCTGTCCGCCGCCCTGACGGACGCGATGCGGGCCGCGTACGCCGCCGAGCGTGCCGAGATCGGCCCGCGCGGCTATGACGACCGGATCTTCCGGCGCAAGGCGAAGGCCAAGCCCGCCGTGCACGCCTGGACCGACGAGGCCGAGCGGCTGCTGACGTTGCGGGAGACCCACATGCTCACCGGGATCCCGCCGCTGCCGCGCTCCTACGCCGCCTGACCGCCGGGGCTTCTGTCCTGACTACAATTAACTATCAGTGGTAGTTATGTGTCAGAACGTATATCGAATAGAAACTACAAATGACGAGACTAAAAACCGTCACAATGAGCCATGCCGGCCGGGGACCAAAGCTGGCACAGTAGAGTGTGATCAAGACCACAGCGATGAATGACCTGGAGGCACACGATGTGCCCGCATACGCCGCCCTGCCCGGATGCGAGAGCTCCGGACCGTGAGGCGGCCCGGACCCTTATCAGCCATCCGGAGCAGGGCTGGAGCCTGCTCTGCAACGGTGTCGTCAGCTTCGAGGACACCGGCGAGCTACTCCCCGACGGGGACACCATCGCGCCGCACCGGCCGACCGACCTGATTCAGCCTGCCATGGCGCCCCGGGCACCGGGCACGTACCGTAGTTCCCCGGCGGCCTGACGCACCGTCCGGGAGGGCCGGGGGCGCCGGCCTGCCGGCGCCAGCTACTTCACTTCAGATCCAGGATCTCGCGCAGCCAGGACTGCACCACGCCGGCGACGGCGGCCGGATTCCGCGACAGCGCATGCGCCTCGCCCGGCAGGACGACGACCTTGCTGGCGTCCGCGCTGCCGGGTACCCCGAACGGATCCCTGTCCCCGTTGACCACCAGTACCTCGGTGCCGGCCGCCCGCAATTCCGCCGCGCGGGAGCGGTCCGGGCGGCCGGGCGGGTGCAGCGGGAAGGCCAGCGCCAGCACAGCGCGCGCGCCGGCGGCCCGGGCGGTACGGCAGGCCACCCGCGCGCCGTTGCTCCGGCCGCCCTGGACCAGCGGAATCCCCGGGAACCTCGCCCGGATCGCGGAAATGATCTCCAGCCAGGCGGCGTCCTGCCGGTCGGCCGAGCCGGGCGCCCGGGCCCCCCGCAGCCGGTACGGCTGGGTTACCCGGGCCACCGCCCCGCCCAGCCCGGCGGCCATATCGCGGACGGCCAGCAGGTCGGGCGTGTCCGCTCCGCCGCCGGCGCCGTGCGTGAGCACGAGCAGGAAGGCCGGCCCGCGGGGCTCATCGAGCTCGGCCCGCGCGGCCCCGTATCCGGTGCGGATCTCCACGACCGCAGCGTACGTCGCCGACTGCCTCGTAGTCCCCGCCGGTCAGCGCAGCCCGGCTCGGCCGCCCGCCGGTCGGGCGGCCGCTGCTACAGCTTCAGCAGTTTCTTCAGGAACTGGCCGGTGTAGCTGTCCTCGGCCATCGCCACCTGCTCCGGGGTGCCGGTCGCGAGTACGCTGCCGCCGCGCGAGCCGCCTTCCGGGCCGAGGTCGATCACCCAGTCCGCGGTCTTGATCACGTCGAGGTTGTGCTCGATCACGATCACCGTGTTGCCGCCGTCGACCAGCCTGCCGAGCACGCCGAGCAGCTTGCGGATGTCATCGAAATGCAGCCCGGTCGTGGGCTCGTCCAGTACGTAGATGGTCCGCCCGGTGGAGCGGCGCTGCAGTTCGGAGGCGAGCTTGACCCGCTGCGCCTCGCCGCCGGACAGCGTCGGCGCGGGCTGGCCGAGCCGCACGTAGCCGAGCCCGACGTCGACCAGCGTCTTGAGGTGCCGGTGGATGGCGGGCACCGGCTCGAAGAACTCCGCGGCTTCCTCGATCGGCATCTGCAGCACGTCGGCGATCGTCTTGCCCTTGTAGTGCACCTGCAGGGTGTCGGTGTTGTACCGGGCGCCATGACAGACCTCGCACGGCACGTACACGTCCGGCAGGAACTGCATCTCGATCTTGATCGTGCCGTCGCCCGCGCACGCCTCGCACCGGCCGCCCTTGACGTTGAAGGAGAACCGGCCCGGCTGGTAGCCGCGGACCTTCGCCTCCGTCGTCATCGCGAACAGCCTCCGCACGTGGTCGAACACGCCCGTGTAGGTGGCCGGGTTGGACCGCGGGGTCCGGCCGATCGGCCCCTGGTCCACGTGCACCACCTTGTCGAGGTGCTGCATGCCGGTGACCCGCACGTGCCGGCCCGGCACCGTCCGCGCGCCGTGCAGTTCCTTCGCCAGCGCGCTGTAGAGGATGTCGTTGACCAGGGTCGACTTCCCCGAGCCCGAGACGCCGGTGACCGCGATGAAGCAGCCGAGCGGGAAGGTCACATCCACGCTGCGCAGGTTGTGCTCGCTGGCGCCCTTGACCGCCACCTCCCGGCCGCGGACCCGCTTCCGGCGCGCGGCGGGCAGCGGGATCGACTCGCGGCCGGTCAGGTAGGCGCCGGTCAGCGACTCCTCGCTGGCGAGCAGGTCCTCGAGGGAGCCGGAGACGACGATCTTGCCGCCGTGCTCGCCGGCCCGCGGGCCGATGTCGACTATCCAGTCGGCCGCGCGGATGGTGTCCTCGTCGTGCTCGACGACGATGAGCGTGTTGCCGAGGTCGCGGAGCCGGACCAGCGTCTCCAGCAGCCGGTGATTGTCCCGCTGGTGCAGCCCGATGGACGGCTCGTCGAGCACGTACAGCACGCCGACCAGGCCGGAGCCGATCTGCGTGGCCAGCCGGATCCGCTGCGCCTCTCCCCCGGCCAGCGTCGCCGATGCCCGGTCCAGCGACAGGTAGTCCAGCCCGACGTCGAGCAGGAAGCCGAGCCTGGCGTTGACTTCCTTCAGGATCCGGCCCGCGATGTGCTGGTCCCGCTCGGAGAGCTCCAGGCTGAGCAGCAGCTTGGCCAGCTCACCGATCGGCAGCGCGCAGTAGTCCGAGATGGACCGGCCGTCCACCTTGACCGCCAGCGAGATCGGCTTCAGCCGTGATCCGTGGCAGGTCGGGCAGGGCACCTCGCGCATGAACCCGGCGAACCGCTCCCGGCTCGAGTCGCTCTCCGCCTCCGCGTGCCGGCGCTCGATGTAGGGGATCGCGCCCTCGAAGTTCGTGTAGTAGGACCGCTCCCTGCCGTACCGGTTCTTGTACCTGACGTGCACCTGCTGGTCATAGCCGTGCAGCAGCGCGTGCTGCGCGGCGGCGGGCAGCCTGCGCCACGGCGTGTCGATGGTGAAGCCGATGGACTCGCCGAGCGCCTCGATCAGCCGGATGAAGTAGTCGCTGACGTGCCCGCCGCTCCACGGCCCGATCGCGCCGTCGGCCAATGTCTTCGCCGGGTCGGACACGACGAGCTCGGGGTCGACCTCCATCCGGGTGCCCAGGCCGGTGCAGGCCGGGCAGGCGCCCCACGGCGAGTTGAACGAGAACGACCGGGGCTCAAGCTCCTCGAACGACAGGTCGTCGTAGAGGCAGGCGAGATGCTCGGAGTACATCCGCTCACGGTGCGGGTCGCTGTCGGGCAGGTCCACGAAGTCGAGTACCACGACGCCGCCGGACAGCGCCAGCGAGGTCTCCACCGAATCGGTGAGCCGCCGCCGCGCGGACGCCTTGACGTCCAGCCGGTCGACGACCACCTCGATGTGATGCTTCTCGTACTTCTTCAGCGCGGGCAGGCCGCCGGCCCCGGTCCCCGCCGAGTCGCCGCCGTCCAGCCGGATGACGACGCCGTCCACCCTGGCCCTGGAGAAGCCCTTGGCCTGGAGTTCCCGCAGCAGCTCGCCGTACTCGCCCTTGCGGCCGCGCACGACCGGCGCGAGCACCTGGAACCTGGTGCCCTCGTCCAGTTCGAGCACCCGGTCGACGATCTGCTGCGGGCTCTGCCGCGCGATCGGCCTGCCGCAGATCGGGCAGTGCGGCTTGCCGACCCGCGCGTACAGCAGCCGCAGGTAGTCGTAAACCTCGGTGATCGTGCCGACGGTCGAGCGCGGATTCCGGCCAGCCGCCTTCTGGTCGATCGAGACGGCCGGCGACAGCCCGTCGATGAAGTCCACGTCGGGCTTATCCATCTGGCCGAGGAACTGCCGCGCATAGGCGGACAGCGACTCCACGTACCGCCGCTGGCCCTCGGCGAAGATCGTGTCGAAGGCCAGGCTGGACTTGCCCGACCCGGACAGCCCGGTGAAGACGATCAGGGAGTTCCTGGGCAGGTCGAGCGAAACGTCCTTGAGGTTATGCTCGCGTGCACCGCGAACAACGAGGCGATCAGCCACTTCCGCTCAGTTCTCCGGGGTCGGGAAACGAAGTTCTCCGGGGTCAGGCAGGCATATCCCCCCAGGATCACGGGACCCGTCCATGGTATCCGGGGGGTCTGACAAAACATGGTGGTTCGGCCTGCGGCACCGGTGCCGGTACCCCTGCGGAAACGTCCCGGCGCCTGCCCGCATTCCCCCGCCGCCGTGCCGCTGCCATGCCGCTGCCCGCCACTGCCATGCCGCTGCCCGGCCACTGCCGTGCCGCTGCCCTGCCGGGCCGGGCCGTGCCGGGCCGGCCGCTGCCCTGCCGGGCCGGGGCCGCCGGGCGGTAGGCGAGGATGGGCGGATGACGACTGATGGGCGGGATGGCAGCGCCGGGCACGATGATCCGGGCGGGCCGCCGGTCCTGCTGCTGCAGGACCGGCTGGCCGGCGCGACCGGCCGCCTGCTGGCCACCGCGGCCGGGCTGACCGACCGCCAGGCCAGGGAGCCCTCGCCGCTGCCGGGCTGGAGCCGCGGGCACGTCCTCACCCACCTGGCCCGCAACGCCGACGGGCTGCGGAACCTGCTCATCTGGGCGCGGACCGGCGTGGTGACCCCGCAGTACCCGAGCGAGCAGGCACGCGATGCGGCGATCGAGGCCGGCGCGGGCCGCCCTGCCGCCGGGCTGCTGGCCGACCTGCGGGACTCGGCGGCCGCGTTCGCCGCCGAGGCGGCCGGGATGCCGCCGGGCAGCTGGCAGGTCAGCGTGCACGGCATCCGCGGCCGCGGGCACCCTGCCTGGTACACCCTCTCGCGACGGCTTTCGGAGGTGGAGATCCACCATGTTGATCTGGCCGCGGGATACCAGCCGGCCGACTGGCCCGGCTGGTTCGTGACTGACCAGCTTGAATCCGTTTCTGCCCGGTTCGACGAGCAGCAGGATGCGCTGGCTGCCCTGCTCAGGGTTACCGATGGCGGCGCCGGCCGGGAGTACCGGATAGCTGCGGCCCCGGCCGGCCACGGCGGCACGCCGCCGGCCGTCAGGATTTCCGGGCCCGGATGGCTGCTGCTGGCCTGGCTGACCGGCCGCAGCGCCGGCACCGGGCTGGCCGCCGACCCGCCCGGGCCGCTCCCGGCCCGGCCGGCGTGGTAGGAATTCAGCATGAGCTACACAGGAGACGTCAGCGTCGGCGGGCCGGCTGAGACCAGGGAGCTTCCCGGGCTCACCATCACGAAGGTGGCCGTCGGCCCCATGAATAACAACGCTTACCTGCTGCGCTGCACGAGCACCGGGGAGTCACTGCTGATCGACGCGGCGAACGAGGCTGGCACGCTGCTCACGCTGATCGGCGACGCCCCGCCAGCCAAGATCGTCACCACCCACCAGCACCGGGACCACTGGGAGGCGCTGCGCGAGGTGCAGGAGGCTACCGGGGCCGCGACGTTCGCCCACCCCGCCGACGCGAAGGCGCTGCCGGTCGAGGTGACCGACCTGGTCGGGCATGGCGACACGATCGCCGTCGGCGATGCCCGGCTGTCCGTCATCCACCTGCGCGGTCACACTCCCGGCAGCATCGCGCTCTGCTACGACTCCGGCGGCGCGCTGGCCGCGGAGCCGCACCTGTTCACCGGCGACTCGCTGTTCCCCGGCGGTCCCGGCAACACCCAGGGCGACGCCCAGCGGTTCGGCCAGCTCATGACCGACCTGGAGGACCGGATCTTCGGTGAGCTCCCGGACGGTACCTGGGTGTACCCGGGGCACGGCGGGGACACCACCATCGGCGCCGAGCGCCCGCACGTACCTGAGTGGCGCGCCCGGGGCTGGTAGTGCCGCCGGATCACGAGTTCGTCGTCGTCGGCGCCGGCCTGCTCGGCCTGGCGGCCGGGCGGGCGCTGGCCCGCCGGGGCCGCGACGTCCTCGTCCTGGAGCAGGCCCAGCCTGGCCACCAGGGCGCGGGTTCGCACGGCAGCTGCCGCATCTTCCGGCTCGGCTACGACGACCCCGGCTACGTCGCCATGGCCCGGGCGGCCCGGCAGCTGTGGCGCGAGCTCGAGGACGAGTCAGGAGAGCGGATCCTGCGCCCGGCGCCGCACCTGACGTTCGGCGTCGGGCTGCCGGCGGTGCTGGCCGGGATGCAGCGCGCCGGCGCGCCCTGCGAGCTGCTGACGGCCGGCCAGGCGGCGGCCAGGTTCCCCGGCATCACCGTCGGCGGGCCCGCGCTGCTGGAGCCCGAGTCCGCCGTGATCGCTGCCGACAAGGCGCTGCGTGCGCTGGCCGGCCCTGGACTGGCCGGCGGCCTGGCCGCCAGCGGGCTGCCGGTCCGGGCCGGGATCCGCGTCACCGGCATCGAGGATGACGGCAGGCAGGTCACCATCCGCGCGGACGGCGGCGCCGTGCTGACCGCCGGCCATGTCATCGTCTGCGCCGGGCCATGGACGGCACGGCTGCTCGCCGCCGCCGGGATAGCGGTGCCGTCGGCGCCCACCCTGGAGCAGGTCGCCTACCTTGAGCCGGCCGGCCCCCCGCCGCCGCAGATGCCGATCTTCATCAGCCATTCGGCTGCCCCGATGCCGTACGGCCTGCCGGTGCCTGACTCCCCGCTCTACAAGATCGGGCTGCACCAGAGCGGGCCCGCGGCCGATCCGGACCGCCAGCGCCAGGATGAGGACGCCGGGCTGACCGCGCGGGCGGCCCGGCTCGCGGCGCGGCACGTGCCGGGTTACCGCCCGCAGCCGGTGCGGACCGAGCGATGCATCTACGACAACACCCCGGACGAGGACTTCATCGTCGACCGGGCCGGCCGGATCGTGGTCGGCAGCGGGACCTCGGGGCACGGTTTCAAGTTCGGGCCGCTGCTCGGCAGCTGGCTGGCCAGCCTGGCCGCCGGCGACCCGGCCGGCCTGCCGCTGTCCGGTTTCGCGGCGGCCCGGTTCAGCCTCGGCCGGTTCAGCCCGCGAACGGCCGCAGGCAGCGGATCAAGGTGACATCAGGCTCGTACCTGCATAACGAGCACCGCGGGCGGCGCCGGCCACGGCGGCCGTCAGTGCACTGCCCGCTCCGGCCGGCCGCGTCCAGGGGATTCCCGGGTTACCTGATCAGCGCCGCGAAGACGATGATGTTGCTGAGGTAGTGGCCGGTGGCGACGTCGAACGTGCCGCCGCAGGTGATCAGGCGCAGCTGGGCGGTCGGCGTCGGCCCGTACACGTCCTGGGTAGGGAACTGGCTCTTCAGGAACGTGTGCTTCGCGGTTACCCGGAAGACGGCGACCGTGCGGTTCGTCCGCCGGATGTAGATCCGCTCGCCCGCCTTCATCTCCCGCAGCCGGTAGAAGACCCCCGGGCCGAGATAGGAGTCAATGTGCCCGGCGATGATCGAGGAGCCGATCGCCCCCGGCCGCGGGCTGAACGTGTACCAGCCGGCCACCGCCGTGCTGACCGGCACCTGCAAGGCGCCTGACGAGGCGACCCCGAGCCTGATCAGCCTGGTCTTGACGCCGATCGAGGGGATGATCAGGCTGGCCGGCTTGGCGACCTTCCCGCTGCCGGATGGCTGCGGCACCGGTGCCCGTTTACCACGCGGTACCGGAACGAATGCCGGCTTGCCGGACGGCGTCGACGCGGGATGCCCGGAGTTGCTGGCGATGGCCATGCCGCAGGCGCCAGTCCCGATCGCGAGCAGCCCGCAGAGCAGCACCGCCACCGCGCCCCGCCGGCTGACGGGGCGCAGGCGGCGGTGCCGCTGCCGCCGGGGCGCGGGCGGCACGTCGCGGCGGGCTGCCGCGGCGTGCCGGCGGCCGGTTTCGTCATCTCACCTCACGCGCAGGGCGGCACCGCGGGACTTCCGGAGCCGGGCGATCCCGGCCACGGAGACGAGCAGCCCGGCCGCCAGGATGACGAGCCACGGGATCAGCGACGAGCCGGGGACCGCGGCGGTACCGCCGAAGCCAGTGGCCGCGCCGCCGTCGGGCAGCACCTGGCTGCCTGCTGCGTCGGTCAGGTTGTCGATCGAGAGCTTGCCCGGGTCGTCGAGGATAACCAGGGTGTGGATGGTGCCCGCCGCCAGGGGGATGCTCTCGGTGGCGCTGTCGGTCTGGCCGGCCGCGCGCACGTTCCAGGTTCCCGGGGTGACCTCCTGGTAGGACGTGACGGCGGCGAAGGCGAGGCTATGCGCGAGCACATGGGAGCCGGCGGTCACGGTGACCTTAGGCTGCTCCAGCGATGCCTGGATGATCCGGATCAGCGCCTTGCCGGGCGGGGTGGTCAGCCTGTCCTGGAGAACCTGCAGCCGAAGGCCGCTTGGCCGGGCCCATGCCCGCCACGGTGTAGGCCTTTCCCTGCGCAATGTTGACGGTGGTCGACAGCACCGGCTTGGAACTGGCCGGAGCGCCGGCCCGCGCATCGCGACGGTGTACTCGCCGACCTCTACCGACTTGTAGGCAGAGACCGTGCCGTAAGTGACGTGCGGCACCACCACCAGGGCGCTGGGGTTGCCGAACGAGTACAGGTAGACATCCACCGCCGGGGTGTTCGGCGACAGGTGGGCCAGCCGCAGCCAGCCAACATGCGACGACGCGGGCGCGGCGGCCGACGCCGATCCGGCGGCCGCTGCCGATGCGGCCGGGCCGGCCAGCCCGATCAGGCCGAATGCCAGCGCGAGGGCCGCGGCCAGCCTGGCCGTCAGCCCGATCTTCCTAGTAGCTCTCATCGTCTATCTTTCCCTCCCATGACGGGCCAGGCGGCCGGTCAATTTCCAGGTCCTTTAGATGCGTCTTGCGGCTAATGCTTCTTGCGTCGCGACTTCTTCTCGCCGGGGGACTTCTTCGCGTGCTCGGACGTCGTCGTGTGCATCGCGGGCGTGCTCGGGCCGAGCAGCCCGAGCGGGCTCGGTGCGGCGAATCCAACGAACAGGACGGTCCGGCCGCTGGCCAGCCTCGTGGTCGTCATGCTCGAGGCGAGAAGGGGGGCGCGCTGGGCGCGCAGCAGGTCCAGCGCCGACCGCAGGTAGCCGCGGCCGGCCGGGCCGGCCGGGATCGCCAGCTCAGCCGTGCGCAGCGGGACATCGCGATTCGCGCCGGGAGCCGCCCCGCCGAAGGACAGGACCTGCACCTGCTGCTGATGGGCCAGGGCCGGCAGGGTCATCAGCAGCCGGGCATCGACCCGCCCGGCGGAAAGCGCCGCGGCGGCCGCTGCCGAGCACCCGATACGGTCGCTGCCCAGCAGTTGCGCGCCGCCGCGCCGCCGGGCCCGCAGGTCGGCGTGCAGGGCGGTCAGGTAGGACGCGGCGCCGTCCTGCGCCGTCACCAGGACCTGGATCCCGGCCGGGCCCGATCCGAAGCCCGCGATCGCGACGGGCGCGTACTCGCCGGTCAGGCGGCGGCCGAACTGGCTGCGCAGCGCCGCTGTCGCGACCACGATGGCGGAGCCGAGAGGGTCGCCGGCCGACGGGCCGAGGGCCAGCAGGCTCCCGGCAGGGAAACCGCGTTTCTGCAGCACGGAGCACATGACCGGATCGCAGGCGACGATCGCGCCGGGGCTGACCCGCTTGACGATCCAGGCCGCCGCGTCATCGCGGACGGCCGTGGCCGCGCGCAGGCTTGGGCCGGCCGGATCGGCCGCGGCGTCTTTTGCCGTCTGCCGGATCAGCGCGACCGTCAGCGCGCCCGCGGCGAAGACCACCAGCGCCAGGCCGAGCAGCCCGAACCGGCGCCACGCTGACCTGGGTACGGCGTCCGCGCTGACTGGCCTGCGCAGCCCCCGGCGCTCCAGCCAGAGCCGGCACGTGGTGGCCAGCACCGTCGGCCAGGACGGCTCGGCCGGGGGATCCGGCAGCTTGCGCGCAGGCGCCGCGTCACCGTCGCCGCCTGACCACCTGTCCGGTGGCAGGCCACGGCTGGGCACGCCCATACGCGGTAACCCCCCATGAGGCCGCGGACGGGGGCAAACGTGGCCTCAGTCGGCCAGCCCAGCACACGCTGACCAGCGAGTTCAGGCGAAATAGGCTGTTGTTACCAAAACGCTATAATCTACCGTGAATTGCTATTTGCATTTTGCTGACTGCAATTTGCGAAACGCAATCCGCCTGGCGGCTGACACCCGGTGATACGAGCAAGGGCCGTCCGTCCCCGGCGGCGAGGACGGACGCATCGCCGGGAATGCCCGCCCGCGGGCGGCCGGCGGGCGTCGCTCAGCCGGGCTGGCCGCGCCGGGCGGCCAGCCGCCGGTACGCCGCGATCGCCGCGTCTACCGCGTCGGCCTCCGACGGCAGCGCGCCCGCCCGCGCCAGTGCCGCGGCGCGCAGCCGGGCCGCCAGCGCCTGGTCGCCGAGCACCGCCAGCACCGCGGCGGCCAGCTGGACGCTGTCGCTCGGCGGCACCAGCAGGGCCGCGTCCTCGCCGGTGAGGTCCGGGATCCCGCCGACCCGGGACGCCACCAGCGGCGTGCCCGCCCGTAGTGCCTCCTGGACGATGAGCGGCTGCCCTTCCCAGTGACTCGGCACCACGACCACGTCAGCGGCGGCGAGTAGCGCCGGCACGTCGTCGCGCTGGCCGAGGAACCGCGCTGCCAGCCGCTGCGCGCGGGCCTGGCCGGCCAGCGGGCCGGCCAGCGGGCCGGACCCGACGATCACCAGCAGCGGCCGCGGATCGAGGTCCTGCCAGCCAGCTGCGGCATCTAGCAGTCCGGCGAAGCCCTTTTGCTCAGCGAGCCGGCCGGCCGCCAGTACCACCGGAGCGCCGTCAGCGCCGATGTCCGCCAGCGCCGTCCCGATCTCCGCCGCCGACGGCGGGGCCGACTGCGGGGCCGGCACGATTGCCAGCCCCACATCACGGATGTCCCGCCGCTGCAGCCGGGCGACGAGGTCCGGAGAGACGGCGAGGACCGCGTCGGCTCGCCGGGCGACGATCCGCTCGAGTACCTGATAGACCGGCCCTGCGGCTCCGCCAGCTGGCGGAGCATTGTGCACGGTCACCAGCAGTGCTGGATCGTCGCGGAGCGCCGGTGTCAGCGCGAGGGCGGCGACCGCGCCGGCCCGCATGCCGTGCGCATGCACGACATCGGGCCGGAAGCAGGCCAGCAGCCTGCGCAAGCGCAGGATCGCCGCCGCGTCGCGGGCAGGGCGCGGCCGGTCCGCGATCTCTACCGGCACGAACGAGGACGAGCCTGGCCCCAGCACCTGCTGGATGCCTGCCGGGCCGAATGTGCTTACCGTTAGGCCCCGTCCGGAGCAGCCTGCCGCGAGCATGCCGGCATGACGGCCGGTGCCACCGGCCGTGGTGCCAAGTACGTAAGCGATCCGCATGGCGCTCACCGCTGCGACCGCCGCCTGACCCGTGCCACGACGGCACGCAGGTCCCCGCCGTCGAGCGCGTAGGCGATCGCGCCGAAGACCGCGCAGGCGATTACGCAGGCGGCCACCGCCAGCAGCCCGTTCTGGATCACCCCGGCGGCCGGCCCGACAGCGGACAGCGCCGCGGCCGCCCCGGCCGCCGTCAGCCCCGCCGTCAGGCCAGCCGCACCGGCGCGGACCATGCCGTGCAGCGCCGCCGCCCCCCTGGCCCGCCGGACCGCGGCCAGCAAGGCGGCACCGGACACCGTCAGGCCCGCGGTATTGCCGAGGGCGAGCACCGGCACCACCCAGCGCGCGGTCACCAGCTCCACGGCGGCCACGTCGACGGCGATCACCAGCAGCCAGCCGGCCGACATGGCCGTGGCGGCCAGCCGGTTCCTGCCGTCGGCGAGCAGCACCCTGAACAGGCAGGCCGCCAGGCCGTACCCGATCAGGCCGGGAGCGAACGCGGCGAACGCCAGCGCAAGCTGCGTGACCTGAGCCGGGGAAGCGAAAACCCGGGACACCGGCACGGCCGCGCCGGCCAGCAGGGCGGCTCCCAGGCAGGACATCAGCAATACCGCGCGGGCCGAGCTGGCCGCGGTGTCATCGAACGCGCTGCCCCGGCTGGCGGCCAGCGCCGGGAACGCGCTGATCGCGACCGGGATCGCCAGCACGGCGTACGCCGAGGTGAACAGCTGCCAGCCGTAGCCGTAGAGCACGACGGCACCCTGGCCGCCGTGCCCGTTGGCGAGCCGGGTGACGATCAGGACCGATGCGTCCTGCGCGACCAGCGTGGCGATCCCCACCGCCGCCAGGGCGCGGGCGCGGCGCGCAACGCCGCCGGGGAACCGCAGCGCCGGGCGCAGCCGCAGTCGCAGCCGCCAGGCCGGCACCAGCGCGGTCACCACCAGTGCCGCGACACCGGCCGTGGTACCCACCGACAGCGTCAGCTCGGCGGCCCTGGACAGCCCGGCCAGGGCAGTAGGGTCCCCGGAATGGAGCGGGACGTAGGCGAGGTACGCGGCAATGACCACCAGGCTGGACAGCACCGGCGCCAGGGCGGGCGCGGTGAACCTGCGGTGCGCCTGCAGGATGCCGAAGAGCACCACGGCCAGGCCGTAGAGCAGGATCTGCGGGGCGAACACCACCAGCATGCGGGAGCTGACGGCTACCTGGTCCGCATGCGGGCAGCCCGATCGGCCCAGCGGGATGAGCAGCGAGACGAGCGGTCCTGCGCCGATCGCGAGGGCCACGCTGGCCGGCACCAGAATGACGATGGTCCAGGTCAGCATGGCCGAGCTGATCTGGCTGACCTCCCGGGCGGCGGCCGGGTCGGCGCTGGCCCGCCGGGCGGGCCGCGCCAGCACCGGCACCATGATGGCCGTCAGCGCGCCGCCGAGGACGATGTCGTAGATAATGTTCGGCAGCTGGTTGGCGGTCGCATAGGCCGTGCCGAGGCAGGCGTTCCCGACGGTATGCGCGAAGACGATCTGGCGGCCGAGGCCCACTACCCGGGCCAGCACGGTGAGCCCGCCGATGAGCATCGCGGCGCGCCCGATGTTGCTCGCCGTCTGCGGCACGTCCTCCGGCTCGGCGACCTGGGCGGCCGGGCCGGTCACGGGCCGGCGGCTGCTGCCGGTGCCCGCGGCCCGGCCGGGATGCCTGCGCCCCCGTCAGCAGCGCCCGCCGTCGCCGGCCCGGCGTGTGCTTCTTCGCCGGCCGGCGCTTGCTGCCCCGCCGCGGCGGCGGGGCGGCGGCCGAGCATGTCCAGCCAGCGCAGCGGCGGGGTCTGCTCGATCACCTTGGTGAAGCTGACGGCCTCGCTGGCGGCGGTCAGGCCGAGGATGGCGGCGAGCACTGCCACCCGCGCCGTGCGCGGCAGGGTTGCCGCCGCGGCCGTGCCCAGCAGCGCGCCGAGGGCGTTCGCCCCGGCGTCGCCCAGCATGGCCCGCTCGCCGAGATCCTCGGGGAGCAGCGCGAGGGCGGCGCCCGCGGGCGCCGCGGCGGCGCACCTTGCGGCCCGCCGCGTGGCCGGCCGGGCCGCCTGGGTACCGGCCCCGAGCAGGGCAGCGGCGGCCAGCGTCACCTTGATGGCGCGGCCGGGGCGCAGGTCAAACAGGTTGAGCAGGTTCGCGCCGCCAGCGGCGAGGCCGGCGTTGATGACCATGTCGGCGGCCGGGCCGCCGAGCACCGCGGCGGCCGCCGCCCCGCTGGCGCCGATTCCGCCGATCTTCACCGCGCCGCTGGTTAGCTCGCCCTGGGCCAGGGCGCCGAGATGGCCGCGGAACCCGCGCCGCTGGCCGCTGCCGGCCAGGTCGTCGTAGCAGCCGAAGGCGGCCGCCCCCGTCCCGGCGATGGCCAGCGCCGCCCGGCTGCGGGCAGGCAGGCCGGGCGCCAGCGCGCTCGCCGCCACCGCGGCCACGGCAACCGCCGGCCCTTCCAGCAGCGTCACGGTCTCGCCCCGGTGATTGGTCCTGGCCCAGGTGGCCGCGCCCGCCGGGGGGCGCCGGGAAAGCACGGCATGGACGGCCCTGGCGGTCACGGCGGCCATCATGCCGGTCACGGCCGTGGCGGCCGTGGCGGGCAGGCCGCCGCCATTCCCCGCGGGGGGCTTCACGGGGCCGCCGCCGTCGCGGACGGGCTCGGCGTGGCCGGCCTGCGGTGCGCGGGCTTAGTCCGCTGCCTGTTAGCCGGCCGTGTCGATGTTGGCAGCGGGGGCAGGCTGGCGGACGGGGTGGGTGCCGGGCTCGGGACGGTGCCGGGCGCCACGCCGTAGCTGGCGGGCTTGTGCCCGGCCAGCAGCTTGCTTAGCGCCTGCACGACGAGGATCTGGCCGGTCTCGTAATTGGCGTTGTCCACGCTGGACACCTCTATCCCGGTATTTCCGCTGGCCAGCTCATCGATCGCGCTGCCAGGCCCGGAACCGGGGAAGGACCCGGCCAGGACAGCGCCCTGGCTGGCCACGCCGAGCTGCTGTGTGATGGAGATCAGCGCGAGATTAGCGGGGTCGGCGGCGCCAGCCGTCGGCGGGGTCGCCGGCATGATGACCACGGCGAGCGTCGCCGGCGTCAGCACTGGCTTACTGACCTGCAAGAAGCCACCCTGCGCGAAGCCGGCCAGGATGGCGTGGCTCTGCGTCGTGGACAGCGCGGGCCCGTCGTTGGTGACGATGGCGGCGGCGAGCACCCGGCCGGCCTCGGTCTGGCCGTACAACTGCGGATTGGCCGTCGGCTGGGGACTCTGGCCGGCCACCAGGGTTCCCGGGGGGACTAGCTGCGCGAGGGCGTTCAGGCTGTGCTCGGTGGTCGCGCTGGTGTCGAAGAACTGCGGCTGCAGCTCCACCTGCGCGGTCACCACACCGCCCGCCTGCCGCACCGCGGCGGTGACGCCGCTGGTCACCTGCGGCATGGCGCCGGGGGCGACGACCAGCACGACGCTCTTGCCATCGAGCAGATGCGGGAGCAGCACCGGGGCAGCAGCCTGGGCGAAGGACTGGTCGTTATTGATCTGCTGCTGCAGCTGGCTGTTCTGCGCGCGGAGGGAGTCGGCCGTGTTGCGGGCGCTTTCCTCAAGCCGGCTGAGTTTGCTCTCTATCGGGCCGTTGAGGGCTGTCGTGCCGAGCACGATGCCGATCGCCAGCGCGAGGAACACCGCGATGATGGATACCAGGTGGTACCGGAAATCGATCATTACAGCAGCCCGGTCAGCCAGAACCTGAAGGCGTCCCACTGGGCAAGCAGGAAGCCGACGAACACTTTCGTCGGCTCGGAGATGGACGCGGCCGCGACAATGGCGACGAAGGCCGCTAGCACCAGGGTGAACAGTGCCCACCCGGAGATCCGGCTGCGGTAGAGCCTGCTCACGCCCTTGGCGTCGACGATCTTGTCGCCGACCCGCATCCGGGTCAGCACCGCGCTTGCCATCCCGGACCTGCCCTTGTCGAGGAATTCCGCCATCGAGAACCGCATGCCCACCGCCACGATCAGGGTCGCGCCCATCTCGTCGGCGAGCAGCACGGCCAGATCCTCGCTGGTGCCCGTGGCCGGGCAGAGCACCGACGCCAGGCCGAGATCCTGTACGCGCGCCAGGCCGGGCGCCACCCCGTTCCGGTAGGCGTGCACGACAAGCTCGGCGCCGCAGTTCAGCGCCTTGTCGGACACCGAGTCCATGTCACCGACGATGAGATTGGGCTTGTAGCCGGCCTCGATCAGTGCGTTCGCACCGCCGTCCACGGCCATCATGACGGGCTTGAACTCGCGGATGTAGGCCCGCAGCGCCTGCAGGTCATCGCGGTGCCGGTAGCCGCGGGCGACCACCAGGACGTGCTTGCCCTCGACGTTCGTCCGCAGCTCGGGCACCCGGATGCCGTCGATGAGCAGCTCGGAATCGCGGCTGATGTACTCGATGGTGTTGGACGCGAATGCCTTGAGCTGATCGGCGATGCCTACCTTCGCTTCGTCCATCGCCGTGGCGACCGACTCGCTGTCCTGCACCGTGCCCTTGGCGACGACCTCCTCGCCCAGGTACAGGGTCTCGCCGTCGAGGCGGACCCGCTGGCCGTCGGACACCTGCTCGAAGACATCGGTGCCCACGTCGTCGACCACCGGGATGAGGGCCTCGACCAGCAGCTGCGGCCCGAGATTGGGATAGCGCCCGCTGATGCCGGGCGCCGCATTCACCACCGCGGCCACCCGGCGCCTGATCAGGGCCTCCGCGCTTACCCGGTCAAGGTCGGCATGATCGATGATCGCGATGTCACCGGGCTGCAGCCGCTTGGTGAGATTCTTGGTCCGGCGGTCCAGACGAGCCGTCGCTGATATGCCGGGCAGCTCGTGAGACCTGCTCCGACGTAGCCTGGGTAGTTTGCGAGACCATGCCTTCATCGCACAGTAATCTTGCCAGATCCCAGTGGCCGCCCGCGCCATCCGGCCCTTCGCGGCACGTTATCCCGGCTGGCCCAGGCACTGCCGCCGGCCAGCGTCGCGGCCCGGCGGCCCGTCCCGCCCCGGCGGCCCGTCACGCCGTCACGTCCCGGCGCGGCCCGGCAGCCCGGCGCCGTCCGCCGGCCCGGCCCGCTCGGCGGCCGCGGCCGCGAGCAGTTCCTCGGCGTGCGCCCGGCCGAACTCGGAATCCTCCAGGCCCGCCAGCATCCGCGACAGTTCCCGGACGCGGCCCTGGTCGTCCAGCCTGCTCACCCCGCTGCTGGTGACGGAGCCATCGTCGGACTTCTCCACTACCAGGTGCGCGTCGGCGAAGGCGGCGACCTGCGGCAGGTGGGTCACGACGATGACCTGGGCGATCCGGGCGAGCCTGGCGAGCCGGCGGCCCACTTCCACCGCGGCCTTCCCGCCCACCCCGGCGTCCACCTCGTCGAACACGAACGTCGGCACCGGGTCCGCGCCGGCGAAGACGACCTCGATCGCCAGCATGATCCGGGACAGCTCCCCGCCGGAGGCGCCCTTCTGCAGCGGCAGGGCGGGCGCGCCCGGATGGGCGGCGAGCCTGATCTCGACGTCGTCGGCGCCGTGCGGGCCGGACTCGCCCAGCGGGATGACCGCCACCGTCAGGCTGGCATGCGGCATCGCCAGCGCGGAAAGCTCCGCGGTGACATCGGCGGCGAACCGCCGGGCGGCGTCCTGCCGGCCGGCGGTGAGCTGGCCGGCCAGCTCACCGGCGGCCGCGGCCAGCGCCGTTTCCTCCTCGGCCAGCCCGCTGATCCGCTCATCGTCGCCGTCCAGCTCGCCCAGCCGGGCCGCTGCCTGCTTAGCCCAGCCGAGCACGGCCGCCAGGCCGCCGCCGGAACCATAGCCGCCTGCCGGGCCGCCGCCCTCCGAGCCGTAGGCCCGGACCAGCCGGGCCAGCTCCGCGCGGCGCTCCTGCACGACCGCGAGCCGGCCCGGGTCGGCGTCCACCGCCTGGGCATACGAGGCTAGCTCGGCCGCCACGTCGGAAATCAGGTATGCCGCCTCGGATAGCCCGGCCAGCGCGGCGAGCGCCGGATCGTGGCTGGCCACCGCCTCCAGTGCCTGGCGGGCGCCGCCGAGCAGCGTGACCGCGTCGGCGGCCTCGTACTGCCCGCTGGTCGGATCGGACTGCAGCACCTCATGCGCCGTGGTGGCCGCCGCCTGCAGCGCGTCCGCGTGCGAGAGCCGTTCTTCCTCGGCCAGCAGCTCGATGTCCTCGCCGGCCACGGGCTCGGCGCGGGCGATCTCGTCCAGCCCGCGGCGCAGGTCCGCTGCCTGGATGGCCCGCTCCCTGGCGCGCGAGGTCAGCTCGGCCAGCTGCTCGGTGATTTCCCGCAGGCGCTGGTACGCGCGCTGGTAGGCGGCCAGCACGGCGGCGTGCTCCGGGCCGGCGAACAGGTCGAGAGCGGCGCGCTGCCGCGCGGGCCTGAGCAGCTGCTGCTGATCCGCCTGCCCGTGCACGGACACCAGGTCGTCGGCGAGGTAGGTGAGCAGCGACACCGGCACGGAACGGCCGCCCGCGTAGGCGCGCGAACGGCCCTCCGCGGATACCGAGCGGCTGATGATCAGCGCGCCGCCCTCGTCGTCGAGGTCGCCCCCTGCCTCCATGACCTGCTTTGCCACCATGCCATCCGGATCGACCCGCAGGCGGCCGTCCACGCTGGCGCGCTCGGCGCCCGGCCGCACCCGGGCCGGATCGGCCCGGCCGCCGAAGAGCAGGCCGAGCCCGGAGACCACCATGGTCTTGCCGGCGCCGGTCTCGCCGGTCACCACGGTGAGGCCGGGGGACAGCTCGAGGACGGCGTCGTCGATAACTCCGAGCCCGGTGATGCGGACTTCCTCAAGCATCGCTGCTCGGACCCTCCTCTCGCTGGCCGGCCGTCGCCGTCGCGCGCCGGGCGGCCGCCTGGCCGCGCCAGCCGGCTACCGGCAGGCCGAACTTGGCGACCAGCCGGTCGGTGAACAGCGCGCCGATCTCGGCGCCGTCCGGAGCCGCGTCGCCGCGTCCGGCACCACGCGGGCCGGCGCCGCGCAGCCGGGCCAGCAGGACCGGCCTGGCCCCGCGGCGCACCTCGACCCGCGAGCCGGGCGGCAGATCGACCCTACGACGCCCATCGCACCACAGAACCGCGCCGGACGCCTCACTTTGGCCGTCTCCGGCGCCCTGGCCGTCCCCGGCGGCTGCCTGCTGCCGCATGGCCGTGCCGCCGATCACCTCGGCGGCCAGCACGGACCGCGGCGAGACGACCATCGGGCCCGCGAACAGGGCATGGGCGCTGATGGGCACCAGCAGCAGCGCCTCGACTTCCGGCCAGACCACCGGGCCGCCAGCCGAGAACGCGTACGCCGTGGACCCGGTCGGGGTCGCGAACACCACGCCGTCGCAGCCCCACCGGGACAGCGGGCGGCCATCGACCTCGGTCACCACGTCGAGCATCCGCTCCCTGGCGACCTTCTCCACGGTGGCCTCGTTCAGTGCCCAGGTGGTGGCGGCAACGCCGCCATTCACCCGGACGGTGACGTCGATAGTCATCCGCCGCTCTACCGCGTAACGGCCGGCCACCACGCGGTCAACGGCCTCGGACAGGTCCTCCGGATCCGCCTCGGCCAGGAAGCCGACGTGGCCGAGGTTCACCCCGAGCAGCGGCACGCCGGCCGGCCGGGCAAGCTCGGCGGCCCGCAGCAGCGTGCCGTCCCCGCCGATGACCATGACCATCTCCGCGCCGGCCGCCGCGTCCGCCGACGCGGCCACCTCGGTGGCGGCCAGGCAGCTCAGCTCCGGTGCCTCCGCGGCGAGCACCCGCACCGCCAGCCCGGCCGCGGTCAGCCGGTCCACGACCAGGCGGGCGCTGCGCAGCGCTGCCGGGCGGCCCGTATGCGCCACCAGCAGCACCGCCCGCTTCGAGTTCACTGTGATCCTTCCGTCTCGCCCGGGCGCTCGTCCCGGCCTGGCTGGCCGGGGCCCGGCCCGGCGGCCCGGGCCCGGCTCACTGCGGTCCCTCCTCGATCGCGCGCCGGACCGCGGCGGCATCCAGCGGCGGAGCGCCCCTGCGCAGCCACAGGAAGTACTCCACGTTCCCCGCCGGGCCCGGCAGCGGGCTGGCCGTCACGCCGCGGACTCCCAGGCCGGCCGTCGCGGCGGCGGCCGCGACCGATGCGACGGTTTCGGCCCGCCGCGCCTGATCACGTACTACCCCCCCGGCACCGACTTTTCCCTTGCCGACCTCGAACTGCGGCTTGACCAGCAGCACGAAGTCGGCGTCCGGCGCCGCGCAGCGGACCAGCGCGGGCAGCACCAGCGTCAGCGAGATGAACGACAGGTCCGCGGTCACCAGCGCCGGGGCCGGGGCCACCTGCTCGGGCCTGAGCTGGCGCACATTCACCCGGTCCAGCACGGTGACCCTCGGGTCGCTGCGCAGCGACCACGCCAGCTGGCCGTAACCGACGTCGACGGCGACCACGTGCGCCGCGCCTGCCCGCAGCAGCACGTCGGTGAACCCGCCGGTTGACGCGCCGGCGTCCAGGCAGCGCCGCCCGGCCACCGCCAGGCCAGCGAAGACGGTGAGCGCGCCCGCCAGCTTGCGGCCCCCTCGCGACGCATAATCCGGCTCCGTGCCCAGGTCCCGGACGGTGATCGCGGCATCCTGGCCGACCTGGGTGGCCGGCTTGGCCGCCGCCTGCCCGGCCACCAGCACGCGGCCGGCTCCGATCAGGTCCGCCGCCTGCTCACGGGACCGGGCAAGCCCTCTGCGGACAAGCTCGGTATCGAGCCGCATCCTCCTGCCCACCGGCTGGCCGCGGCCGGTCAGCGGCCCGGCCCGGGCGCGCCAGCGCCGCCGGGCTCGCCGGAGTCCAGCTCGCCGAGCACTTCCCGCAGCCGCCTGTGCACCTGCTCGAAGACCGCCGGGTGCTCGGTCACCGGCAGTCCTGCCAGCTCATCGAGCTTTGCCAGCGCCTCATCCACCCTGCTCTCACCGGTGGCAGGCCGCCGTTGGCTCGCCTGCTCATCCTGCATCAGCCATCACGCTCCCTGGGACGGCGCGGGCCAGTGCGTGCGCCGCTCCCCCGGAAACGCTACCGTCCGGGAACGACGAACCGGCGCACCTGAGCGCCGTGGCCTACCCGCACGGCGGCCCGGGCCCCCCGGGAGATGGACAATGAGCTGGAAAGCGAGGCCAGGATGGCGACGGCGAAGGAGTGCCGCGAGGCATTGCAGAGCCTCACGGCCCGCATCTCGGAGATGAGCCCGGAAGACCGCGCTGCCCAGCTGGCAGACCGGTCCCTGAGCTGCAAGGTCAGTGATCTGGGCCTGATCTTCCTGACCCGGCTCGGGCCGGACGGCGCGGACCCGGTCAGGGCGGCGACCGCGGCGGATGACGCTGCCCAGATCCGGTTCACCGCCAGCAGCGACGACGTCGTGGCGATCGCCGCCGACCCGGGCATTTTCGCCCGCGCGTGGCTCACCGGCCGGCTAAAGGTCGAGGGCAACCTGTTCGACCTGCTGCGCCTCCGCAAGCTGATGTCGTAACCGCCGCCCTGCCGCTCGGCCGCTGCCTCCGGCCGCCCCGCTGGACGATCGCCACCTCGATGGGACGGCCGGCCCGAGCCGCCCGCGGGCCTTGCGGTGGGCGCGGGCGGCGCGCGGCATACTCGGGGAGGTGACGGCGCTGATTCCACGGCCGCGGGCGGACATCGCGCCCGGGGCCGTGCACGTGCCCGGCTGGCTCACCACCGGCGAGCAGCGTGACCTGGTGGCGGCCTGCCGGGAGTGGGCCCGGCCGCCGGCCGGCCTGCGCGCGACCCGGCTGCCGTCCGGCGGGGTGATGTCCGTGCAGATGGTCTGCCTGGGCTGGCACTGGATCCCGTACCGGTACTCGCGCACGGTCGACGACGGTGACGGCGCGCCGGTCAAGCCGTTCCCCGGCTGGCTTGCTGACCTGGGCAGGCGCGCCGTGGCCGACGCGTACGGCGACCAGCAAGCCGGTGCCGCCTACCGGCCGGATGTCGCGCTGGTCAACTTCTACGACGAGAAGGCCAGGATGGGCATGCACGCCGACCGGGATGAGCGCAGCCTGGCGCCGGTGGTGTCGCTGAGCCTCGGCGCCTCGTGCGTGTTCCGGTTCGGCAACACCGCCAGCAGGAACCGGCCGTGGACCGACGTCGAGCTGGAATCAGGCGACCTGTTCGTCTTCGGCGGGCCGTCCAGGCTCGCTTATCACGGGGTGCCCAGGACCCTGCCGGGAACCGGCGGGCCCGAAACGGGGCTGGCGTCCGGCCGCCTCAACATCACGCTGCGCGACAGCGGCCTGGAAGGCCGGCCAGATGCCGGAAGGTGACGTCGTCTGGCGCGCCGCCCGCCAGCTGCACGCCGCGCTGGCCGGGCGGGTGCTCACCCGCAGCGACTTCCGGGTCCCCCGGTTCGCCGCCGCGGACCTGACCGGGAGCACCGTGACTGCCGCTGTCTCCCGCGGGAAGCACCTGCTCATCCGGACGGACGACGGCCAGACCGTGCACTCGCACCTGCGCATGGACGGCTCCTGGCGGATCTGGCCGGCGCCGGCCGCCGCCGGCCGATCACCGGGTCAGGCTCGTGCTGGGCAATGACGACTGGCTGGCGGTCGGGTACCTGCTGGCGATGGTGGAGGTGCTACCGAGCAAGAACGAGCACGCTGTCGTCGGCCATCTCGGCCCGGACCTGCTCGGCCCGGACTGGGACAGCGCCGAGGCGGTCCGCCGCCTGCGGCGCCGGCCGGACCGGCCCATCGGCGAGGCGCTGCTGGACCAGCGCAACCTGGCCGGGATCGGCAACGTGTACAAATGCGAGGTGCTGTTCCTGCGCGGCCTCAGCCCCTGGCGGCCGGCCGGCCAGATCGATGACGCCGAGGCGCTGGTGAAGCTGGCCAGGAGGCTGCTGGACGCGAACAAGGACCGGACCGGGCACATCACCACCGGCAGCACCCGGCGCGGCGAGCAGAACTGGGTCTACGGCCGCCGCGGCCGGCCGTGCCGGCGCTGCGGCACCCCGATCAGCAGTGCGGGCCACGCCAGCCAGCGCCAGGACCTGCAGGAGCGCGTCACCTTCTGGTGCCCCCGCTGCCAGCCGGACGCCGCCGGGTGATCAGGCGGGACCCCGGCCGGTGATCGGGCCCGCCCGCGACTCAGCAGCAGCCCGCGGGCGGCGTCATAGGAGTATGCCGACTCACACGGACCGCGCCCCGGGCGCGTCATCGGAAGCGACCGAGCAGCTCGTCAGCGACCTGTTCCGGGCGCACGCGCTCGGGCTGATCCGGGTCGCGGTGCTGCTCGTCGGCGACCAGCCGAGCGCCGAGGACGTGGTGCAGGACGCTTTCATCGGCCTCTACCGGGCGCTGCCCAGGATCAGGGACCAGGCCAAGGCACTCCCCTACCTGCGCACCTCGGTGATCAACGGCGCCCGGTCGGTGCTGCGGGGCAGGAAACGGGCCGCCTTGCGCCGGATACCGCACGAGCCCCCGGTCTGGTCGGCCGAGTCGGCGGCGATGGCGGGCGAGGACCGGCGGGCGGTGCTGACCGCGGTCGCCCGGCTGCCCCGCCGCGCCCGGGAGGTACTCGCGCTCCGCTACTACCTCGACCTGCCCGATCACGAGATCGCGGCGGCACTCGGCATCAGCAGGGGGACGGTGTCGTCCACCGCGTCCCGCGCGCTGACCGCGCTCGCTCGTGACCTACGGGAGGAACAGTGACCACGATGGAAGACGAGCTGCGGGACGCCTACCGGGCGGCCGCCGAGACCGTCCGGCCGGACAGCATCAGGGGCCTGCCTGACCAGGCAACGCGGGCCAGCCGCCCGGCCTTTCGCCGCCGCATCACCGGCCAGGTCCCGCCGGGCGCGGGTGCTGGTGCCGCTGGCCGCGGCCGCTGCCGTCGCGGCGATCGCCGTCACGGCATCGCTGGTCATGCCCGCCAGCCCGCCGGGCCGCGGCGGCGCTGCCGTGCCCGGCGCGCTGCCCAGGTTCTTCCTGGCGGCGCCGAATAACCCGACCGGGGACCGGATGGCCGTCTTCAGCGCCACCACGGGACGGCAGCTGGCCGTCATCAAGGCGCCGCGTGGCTCGGTCATCGACACGGCGGCGGCCACCGGGGACGACCGCACGTTCGTGGTCACCGTCGAGTCCGGCTCCAGCTGCAGCACCACGGCGCTGTACCGGCTGCGGCTGACCGCCCGCGGCGGCCAGGCCAGCCTCGCCCCGCTGGCCATCCCGAAGATCAGCGGCGTGGTTACCGCGCTGGCCGCCAGCGCGGACGGCCGCACGATCGCCTACGCGACGGCGTTCTGCGCCAGCAGCTCCGACTCGCCCGGTGCTATCGGCGTGGTGCACACGGCTACCGGCCAGACCAGGCAGTGGCCATGGCGGCCTAACCCGGGGCAGACCGCCGGATCGGTATCCATCACCGCGAACGGGCGCACGATCGAGTACGCGGCCTCGCCGAATAAGATCACCGGCCCCGGCTCGGGACAGACCCTGCCGCCCCGGACCATCCGGCTGCTGCCGGCCGATGCGCCGCCAGGAAATGCCGCCCAGCGCAGCCGCGCCGCGGTGACCATGTCCCGGGTGACGCCGGGCGAGACCTTCAACTCGGCCGCCATCGCGCCGGCCGGCCGGACGCTGTACTTCTGCACGCAGCGCAACCCCAGTCAGCCCTCGGGCGGCGCCATGGTGCTGCGCGGGTACGACATCGCCACCGGGGCCACATCGGTCCTGCGCACCTTCAGGCCGGGAGGTTGCCTGTTCGGCGCGGCGGGTAACGACCTGCTGGTCGGTTACGGCCTCGGTCAGCAGGGCCACGCCCCGCGGCTCGCCAGGTACGACGTGGCGACCGGGCAGTCAACACCGGTGCCCGTGCCACGGCCGTGGGACGAGGTCGCTGACCAGCATCCCCTGGTAGCACCGCAGCCCAGGCAACGGCCGGAGCACCGTAGGCCAGGCCAAACGGCCGGAGCACCGCAGGCCAGGCAAAGAGCGGTGCGCCCCCGGAGTCGCCGGGGGCGCACCGCTACTGCCAGCCAGCGGCGCCGCTACGCGTCGCGCTGGCGGAACAAGACCAGGCCGCCGATCATCGCCACGGCCGCATAACCGCAGAACACCGCGAACCCGGTCCACGGCCCGAACATGTTCTGCCCGGAGGACTGCTCCCAGATCGCGCCGCCGGCGTTGAACGGAATCCACTTGTCGACATGCGCCGCCCAGTTGGACGGCAGGAAGCCGCTCAGCACGAACAGCACGAAAAGCAGGCCGATGGAGGCGGTGATCGCGCCTGCCGTGTGCCGGAGTATCGCGCCGATGCCGAGTGACAGCAGCCCGCACACGGTGAGGAACAGCCCGCCGCCGATCACCGCGCGCAGCGCGCCCGGCTGGCCGATCGAGGCGCCGACGTTCTGCGTGGCCAGGATCGCCTGCCCGGCGAAGAACGACCCGAAGCTGGTGATCAGGCCGGTGACCAGCGCGACCGCCCCGAACACGATCGCTTTCGCGGCGAATACCGTGCCCCGGCGCGGCATCGTGGTCAGCGATGTCCTGATCATCCCGGTCGAGTACTCCGACGTGATCGTCAGCGCGCCGAGCACGGCGATCACCAGCTGGCCGACCAGCAGCCCGAACAGGCTCAGCGGGACCGCGATAGACCTGGCATTGGCGACGACGTGCGGGGCGGCCCTGGTCCCGGCGAAGGACTGCACATGCGAGGCCTCGCCCAGGCTGAACAGCACCCCGATGCCGATGCACGCCAGCACCAGCGCGAGCAGTGTCCAGTAGGTGGACCGGACCGACCGGATCTTGGTGAACTCCGAGCGGAGCGCGCCGCCGAAGCCGGCCCGGCCCGCCGTGGCCGGCAGCGACGCGCCGCCGGCCAGCCGGGCCTGCTGAGTCGATGTCATCGCCATCTCAGGCCACCTCTCCCGCGGGCACGCGCTCGTGGCCTGCCAGCGCCCCGGCACCGGGCAGGCCGGCCTGGAATTCCACGCTGTCGGCGGTCAGCTCCATGAACGCCTCCTCCAGCGAGGCATGGGCCGGCGCGAGCTCGTGCAGCCGCACGGCGTTGTCGAACGCGATGTCGCCGACCCGCCCCGCGGTCAGGCCGTGCACCACCAGCACCCCGTTACCGTCGTCGAGCACGGTGCCGCCGGCCTCCGCGACCGCGGTGGCCAGCACGTCCTGCTGCGGCGTGCGGACCCGGACGGTCTCGCTGGAGTTCTGCGCGATGAACTCGGCCACCGTGCAGTCGGCGATCAGCTTGCCCCGGCCGATCACGATCAGGTGTTCCGCCGTGTGCTCCATCTCCGACATCAGGTGGCTGGACACGAAGACCGTGCGCCCCTCGGCGGCCAGTGCCTTCATCAGGTTGCGGATCCACAGGATGCCCTCGGGGTCCAGCCCGTTCACCGGCTCGTCGAACATGAGAATGGCCGGGTCGCCGAGCAGCGCGCCGGCGATGCCGAGCCGCTGGCCCATGCCGAGCGAAAATCCCTTCGAGCGCTTCCTGGCGACCTCGCTGAGGCCGACCAGCTCCAGCACCTCGCCGACGCGCCGCCGGGGCAGGTTGTTGGTCTGGGCCAGGCAGAGCAGGTGGTTGTAGGCGCTTCGGCCGCCGTGCATCGCCTTGGCGTCCAGCAGCGCGCCCACCTCGTGCATGGGCCGGGCCAGCTGGCCGAACGGCTTGCCGTTGACGGATACCGTGCCGTCGGTCGGGCGGTCCAGGCCCAGGATCAGCCGCATGGTGGTGGTCTTGCCCGCGCCGTTCGGGCCGAGGAAGCCCGTTATCTTGCCGGGCTCGACGCTGAACGACAGCTGGTCGACGGCGAGCGTGCCGCCGTATCTTTTCGTGAGGCCGCGTGCCTCGATCATGGAAATCGTCCTTTCCGGCAGGCCCGGCCGTCTGCCCGGCCCGCCCTGCCAGTCTGGCCGGGCAGGCGGCACCGCCACATCGGCCAGCGGGCTGACCGGGGTACGACTATGGGCTGATTTCAGTCAGCGAAGCCGAGCTCCGCCAGGGCGGCCGCCACCATGGCCGCGGTCACCGGCCCGGCCTGCCAGGCGGCACCGCAGAGCGCGCGGAGGCCGTCGATGGCCTTGCCGGAACCCGTCACGCTGAACCGCCCGTCACCGCTTTCGCGTCGCGCAGTCCAGCCGCCGCACTGCGCGGCGCCGTCCGCAGTGCTCACCCCGGGATGCGGCTCGAGCAGCCCGGCGAGGTCGGCCGCCAGGTACGAAGGCCGCCGGCTCGCGGGCGCCAGCACCACGTCGGCCGGGCTGGATACCCCGGTCAGCACGATCAGGCTGTCGGCGCCCGCCCGGACCGCGCCCTCGATGTCGGTGTCCAGCCGGTCGCCCACCACTAGCGGGCGCTTCGCGCCGGTGCGGTCCACCGCCTCCGCGTGCAGCGGCGTCTCCGGCTTTCCTGCCACCAGCGGCTGGCACCCGGTCGCCGTGACGATCGCCTGCACCAGCGAGCCGTTGCCCATCTCAGCGCCGCGCGCCGTTGGCAGCGTGACGTCCGCGTTGGCGGCGACGAACAGGGCACCGCGGGACACCGCGAGGGCACCCTCGGCGAGCAGCGCATAGCTGAGATCCGGCGAGAATCCCTGGACGACCGCGGCGGGCCGCTCGGCGGCCGCCGATACCGGCCGCAGGCCGCGTTCCCGCAGCGCGATGCGCAGGCCGTTGCCGCCGACCACGAGGACACGCGTACCTGGCGGCAGCCGCCGGGCCAGCAGCCGGGCGGCGGCCTGCCCGGAGGTGACCACGTCGCCGGCCGTCGCGGCCACGCCGAGCCTGGTGAGCTGGGCGGCGATCGCGGCCGGCGTACGGGACGCGTTGTTGGTGACGAAGGCCAGCCGCATACCGCGGGACGCGGCCTCGCGCAGCGCTTCCTCCGCGCCCGCGACGGGAGCGCTGCCGAGGTACACGACGCCGTCAAGATCTAGCAGGGCAACGTCGTAGGCGTTGCTGAGCGGCTCGGCGCTGCCACGCGGGGCACCTGCCGCGGCGTCCCGCGGCGGCGCGCCGGGCGCTGCCACACCGGGCGCGCCGGTGCCCCCGTTATTTGTCATCGGGCGTGGCGTTGCCGCGTGCGCGGACGGTAGCGCGTGCCTGGCGCAGCGCATCGGTGTAATGCCGCAGGTCCGGCCGCATCGCGGCGGCCAGGGCAAGGTGCTCGGTGGCCGCGGCCGGGTTCCCGGCCCTGGCCAGCGCAAGGCCCAGGCCGAACTGCGCGTAGTCGTCGCTGGGGCTCGCCTCCACGATCTGCCGGAAGCTCTCTGCCGCGTCGGCGTACCTGCGCGCGTCGAACTGCGCCCGGGCCAGCGCCTCAAGGACGCTGGGCGACCGCGGCTCGGCCGCGGCGGCCCGCTCCAGCAGCTGCGCGGCGGCGGCCGCACTGCCCCGGCCGAGAAGATCGAGCCCCCGCCGGTACAGGGCGTAGGTGTCAGTGCCGTCCAGCCCTGCCTGCTCCGGCTGGCCCTGGGCGCGCAGATCTTTGTCCAGCCGGGAATCCTTGCCGCCATGCGGTGCTTCTGTCATATGTGCAGATCCTTCCGTCCGGCAACGAGCCAGCGCAGCCGCAGGTTCCGCCGGGACCAGCGCGTTCCGGCCTCGCGATGGCGCCATTTCGCGGGGTCCGGTATGCCGCGGGCCGGGTGAGCGGTCTGGCCGAGGTCACCTCACCACCGTACGACGTCATTGCGCACGAGATCGAGGACCAGTTGATCGCCGCGGATCCGCACAACGTGGTCCGCCTGATCCTGCCGCGCAGCGCGACCGGGCGCCCCGACGAGATCTACTCCGACGCCGCGCTGGCCCTGCAGGACTGGCTGGACGAGCAGATCATGGTGCCTGACCAGGTTCCCGGGCTGTACGTGTACGAGCAGGCCACCGTCAGCGGCGACGCTCTGGCCAGCCAGAACGGTCACGCCGGCGCCGGGCCGGACGCGGCCGGGCACAGCATCTTGCAGCGCGGGCTGATCGGCGCGCTGCGCCTTGTCCCGGCCGATGCCGGGATCGTGCTGCCGCACGAGGACGTGGTGGCCGGCCCGGTGATCGGGCGCCGGCAGCTGATGGAGGCCACCCAGGCAAACCTCGAGCCCATCTTCCTGCTGTACGACGGCAGCGCGCCCGGCGCGGCGACGCGCCTGGTCGAGGCCGTCGCGACCGGCCGGGCGCCGCTGCTCGAGGCGCTGACCACGGACGGCGTGCGGCACCGGCTGTGGGCGCTCACCGCCCCGGCGGAACTCGCCGCGGTGGCCGCTGACCTGGCGCCGCGGCAGGCCCTGATCGCCGACGGGCATCATCGCTATGCGGCCTACCTGCAGCTGCAGGCGCGGCGGCGCAGCGCGGGCTATGCCGACGGCCCGTGGGACTACGGCCTGGCCCTGCTGGTCGACTCGGCCGCGTATCCGCCGCAGATCGGCGCGATCCACCGCGTCATTCCGGGCCTGGCGCCGGCCTCGGCCGTGGACCTGGCGAAGGGCTCGTTCAGCGTCCGGCCGCTGCCCGGCGGCACCCGCGACCTGCCCGCGGCACTCCGCGCGCTCGGCGATGCCTCCGCTGGCGGCGCCGTGGCGTTCCTGGTGGCCGGCGGCGGCGAGGCGCACCTGCTCAGCGATCCCGATCCGGTGCAGCTTGGTGCCGCCATGCCGCCGGGACATTCGCCCCGCTGGCGCGGCCTGGCCGCGTCAGTCCTCCAGGAACTGCTGCTGACCCGCGTCTGGGGCATCCGCGATGACGAGAGCAGCGTCCGGGTCGTGCACAACGACGCGGCCAGGGCCATCCGCGCCGCCGATGAGGTTCCCGGGGGTACCGCGGTGATCTGCCCGGCGATGCCGGCCGCGGATGTCTACGCGGTGGCCGCGAACGGCGAGCGGGTGCCGCGCAAGTCGACCTCTTTCGGGCCGAAGCCGCGAACCGGGCTGGTGATCCGCACGTTCGCTCAGGGCTGAATCCGGGCGCCCCGGCGGACGTACAGGCTCAGCGGCGGCCAGGAGCCGCGGACAAGCACGAAATTCCGCGTGAAGTACGACCTGAGTGCGGGCGTCCAGGCGATCCGCCGGGTGTTGTAGGGCGTCAGCAGCACGTACTGCGCGGCGCCGAATGCCTGCCGCCAGACCGCGGCCACGGCGGGCACACTGCCCGCGGAGAAGCCGTCCCGGCCATGGCCGAGGACGAAGTCGGTCCCGGTGCCGTCCACCATCAGCGGGCATCCCGGCACGTTCGAGGTGAACCGGTTGGCTGCGATGAGCAGCGAGACCTGGTCGGTGAGCACGCACGCCCCGGCCGGGATTACCCGCTGCACCGCGGATACCCGGAAGACCGGCGTCGGGGCGTCCTCGGCCTTCGGGACGGCGAACGGAAGCACCACGAGCACCAGCCCGGCCAGCCCGGCCACGATCCACCGGAGCCGGCCGGGCCGCGGGGCGCCGGGCTGCGCCGCGGCGGCGGTGTCACGGCCGGTCCGGCCGGCCAGCAGGGTGCTGGCCGGCAGTGCCAGTGACATGGCCAGGAACGGCGCGAGGAAGCCTGGGTAGTGGTAGTAGAAGTCGTCCGGCAGCAGGAACGCCACTACCACCAGCGCCGCCGAGACGACGGCGAACAAGTCGAGCGCCGGCGGCGGGCGCCTGGTCACCAGCCAGGCGCCGACGAAAAGGCCGGCCACGAGCACGACGGCGACTACCGCCGCCACCGCCAGGAGGACGTCCGGCGGATGCCCGGCGATCAGCCCGGTCATCTGCTGGATACGGAACGCCAGCGGTATCCGCGCGCCGGACCTGGCCAGCTGCGCGACGATCACGCCGTCATAGAGCCCGCGGGGCGCGGCCAGCGCGAAAGGCAGCACCGGAATGAGGAATCCGGCCACCACGCCACCGGCGAACCGGGCCGCCTGCCGGGGCCTGGGCAGGCTCAGCACCAGGATGACGGCCACCGGGATGATCGCCCACACCTTGATCGCGCCCGCGAAGCCGAGCGCCGCGCCGCCCCAGGCCAGCCGGCGGCCGCCGGCCAGCCGATCGCCGTCGAAGACCGCCACGGCGCCGGCCAGGCAGGCGAGCACCAGCCAGGGCTCCAGCAGGACAGTATGGGCGGACTGCACGCTGCCCGGGTACACGGCCAGGATCCCGCAGGTCACGATGACGGCGAGCAGGCCGCGATGACGCACAAGCAGCCCGCCGAGCAGCACGCCGGCGCCGCCGGCCGCCGCGGTCAGGATCCGCGCGGCCGCCATCGCCCCGGCCGTGCCGGTCAGCTTGGAAAGCAGCGCGGCCGGCAGCATCAGCAACGTGATCCCCGGCGGCTGGACGGTGACGAAATCGCGGTACGGAATCGCGCCGTTGACCAGGCGGAGAGCGCTGCCGAAGTCAGCGCCGTCGTCGTATTCGGTGACGCCGAGCAGATGGCCGGAACGGGACAGCTGGTAGCCGCGGAGCACGAGCCCGAGCAGGGTCGCCGCCGCGATCACGATGCCAGCCGGGGTACGCGGGACGAGGCGCCGCAAGCTGCGGTGAGCGGTCGCATCGTCGCGTGGCGGACCTGCCGCCGACCGCACGGTGGTATCGCTCACGCCCTGTTCCCCACTCGGCCCCTCAGCGCAAACCGGAGTCCGCTCATGATCATCACGAATGCCGCAGCTGCCGTCCTTGGGCATCGCGACCAGCCCGTGCCGGGACCAGCCGCGGCACGCCGCGCTTCCCGATCCACGGGCGACCAGATACTACCGCCCAGCATGCCCGCGGCCGAACGGACGGGCCCGGTGGCCGGGCCGAGGGGCTCTTCGGCCGGGCCGAAGGGCCCGACGGCCGGTCTGCGAGAATCGGCGGATGAACGGTGCTGTACCGGACCCGGCCAGGACGGCGACCACGACCGATCTCGGCCATGAGGTCCATCAGATCGACACCCTGATGGCCGGATACGACGGGATCACCGCCGGGTACCTCATCCGCTCGGACCGGCCCTGCCTGGTGGAAACCGGCACGGCACCATCCGCGCCGGTGGTCGCGGCCGCTCTCGCCCGGCTCGGCATCGGCAAAGCGGATCTGGCCACGGTTGTCGTCACGCACATTCACCTCGATCACGCTGGTGGCGTGGGCGACATCGCCGCGATGTACCCGGGCGCGGAAATAGTGGTGCACGAGCGGGGTGCCCGGCATCTGGCCGATCCGTCGCGCCTGATGGCCAGCGCCCGCATGGTGTACGGGGATGAACTCGACGAGCTGTTCGGCACGCTGTCGGCTACCCCGGCCGAGCGGATCCGGGCGGTCGACGGCACCGGGATTGTTGATCTTGGCGGCGGCAGGCGGCTGGACAGTCACTACGCTCCCGGCCACGCGAAACATCACATCGGGCTGGTCGACTCCGTCAGCGGCGACTTGTACGTGGGTGATGCCGCCGGGATCTATATCCAGGAGACCGGCGACATGCGGCCCGCCACTCCGCCGCCTGACTTCGACCTGGAATCCGCGCTTGAGTCGCTGCGCACGTTCGCCGCCTTGCGGCCCTCGCGGCTGCTGTTCAGCCACTACGGGCCGGTGGATGCGGTCGAGGATACCCTCGGGCGGTCCGCCGAGGAGATCCGGCTATGGGTGGACGAGACCCGGCGTGCCCGGGGAGCCGGCCTCGGCCTTGATCACGCCGCGGCTATGGTGGCCGAGCGGACCAGGGGCCGGTACGCCGTGCTCGCCGACGGCGCCGACCCGGCGCTCGCCGCCAAGTTCGACCGGATCAGCAGCGCGTCAGCCAATGTGGCCGGCATCGCCAGGTGGCTCGACAAGCAAGGGGCAGCCTGACTCAGGCGGAATCCGCCGGGCTGACGGCATCCGCCGGGCTGACGGCATCCACCGGGCTCGCGGCATCCACCGGGCTGACGGCATCGGCTGAGCTGGCGGCATCCTCCTGGCTGGCGAGCTCGTCCAGGTCGGCGAATTCATCCAGGTCGGCGAAGTCGATCTCGTCCAGGTCCTCGAAACGCTCGGCGGCATCGGTCTCGTCGCGAGTATCCGCAGCCGCCGCCCGGCCGAACCAGTCCTTGGCCTCTTCCTCCCGCCCGGCGTCCAGCAGGGCATCGGCATACGCGTAGAACAGCCTGGCCGATCCGCTGTAGGGCCGGCCATCCGTGATTTCCGGTAGCTGCAGCGCGACCACGGCCGCGCGGGCCAGGCCCTGGTCCCGGCGGATGCCCGATTCGACGATGCGCAGCTCGATTTCGGTCGCCCGGTCGAGGCCACGTGACTCAGGTCCCGTGACAAGTGCCAGCGCGCGGTCCAGACGGCCGAGCGCGCGCTCGCAGTCCGCCATCATCGGCAGGTAGCTGCTTCGCCCGGTCAGCCGCCGGGCCGCCCTGAGCTCGGTGAGCGCGTCAGCCCAGGCGCCGGCCCGGTAGGCAGCTATCCCGCACGTCTCGCGGACGACGCCGACCCGCGCCGCGAGCCGCCGGGCCGCCTGCGCGTGCCGGTATGCGCGGTCCGGGTCGTCGTCGATGCTCGCCGCGATCAGCTGCCGGGCGACGGCGTCAGCCAGGTCGCCGGGCAGCGTGCTCAGCTCGTCCCGGGCCGCCGGATCCAGCTGGTCAGCCGTTATGCTCGCGGGCACTTCCGGCAGGGATCCCTCGCCGGACCGCCGCGGGCCGCCGCGGGCCTCCGGGGCCTGGCCGCCCTGCGGACCGCCGCGGTCCCGGCCTGAAGAACCGGCATAGCCAGGCCTGGACGCGCCGCTGGGCCGACGCTGCCCCGAGCCACGAGACCCTCTAGCCGTCCGGGCGTCTCCGGTAGCGCGCGGACCGCCCGAGGACCGCGCGCCTTCGGTGCCCCGCGCGCCGCCTGAGGACCGCGGTCCTCCCGGGGCGCGCGGGCCGCCAGTAGTACGCGAGCCCTCGGTACTGCGGGGGGCACCGGTCGCGCGCGGGCCGCCCGCTGTCCCTGGGCCTCCCGCGCCCCGGTAGCCCTTGGAGCTTCGCGGACCGCCCGCAGTGCGCGGGCCGCCCGCAGTACGCGGACCGCCCGCAGTACGCGAACCGCCCGCAGTACGCGGACCGCCCGCAGTACGCGAACCGCCCGCAGTACGCGAACCGCCCGCAGCGCGTGAACTGCCGGTACTGCGCGGGCTGCCTGCTGTCCACTGTCCGCCGGCCGGCCGTGCTGCGTCGCGTCCCGCGCCCTCTCCGGACGCCGGGCGCCGCTGACTGCCGTGTGCTGCGGGTCTGCCAGCACCCTTGCCAGCCGGGCGCCCCGGCGCGCCAGAACTCCTGCCGGGGCCGCCGGTCCGCGGGCCGTCGCCACTGCGGGCGGGCCTGCCAGTGCCTGCACCGCTCCTGCCGGGCCCGCCGGTCCGCGGGCCGTCACCACTACGGGCCGGCCTGCCGGCGCCCGTCCCGCCCTGGCCCGGACCACTGGCCTGTGCACCATCGCCACTACGGCCGGGCCGGCCGGCGCCCGTGCCGCGGCCCGCGCCGGTCCCCCGCGAGCTGCCTGTCCCCCGGCCCGTGCCGCCCTGGCCGGCGGGCCCACGGCCGGTGCCACGAGCGCCGCCGCCTTGCCCGCCTCGCCGCCCGCCCGTCCCGCGGCCACCGCCACCAGGCGGCACCGCGCCGCCGGATCCGGTCCGCCGTGCGGGCCGGGGCGCACCGCCGCGGTTTCCCGAGCCACTTCCGCCGGCTCCGCGCCCTTTCCCGACCACGTTCGACCTCCCAGGCCACGATGAAAGCCGCCCCATGGCGGAAAAACGCTGAGGGCCGCTACCTGTTACGGTAGCGGCCCTCAGCGGAAGAATGTCCGGCGGCGTCCTACTCTCCCACGCGGTCCCCCGCGCAGTACCATCGGCGCTGAAGGGCTTAACTTCCGGGTTCGGAATGGGACCGGGTGTTTCCCCTTCGCCATGGCCACCGAAACACTATGGAGATGTCAGGCACCTGCGGCTCAACCGGACTCACGTCCGGCCACGCAGGGCCGACCGCATCTCAGGAACCGCACAGTGGACGCAAGCAGGATCTATAAGTAGGAGCCAAGCCACTCGGCCTATTAGTACCAGTCAGCTACACACGTTGCCGTGCTTCCACCTCTGGCCTATCAACCCAGTAGTCTGCTGGGGGCCTTACCGGATTAACTCCGAGAGAGACCTAATCTTGAGGCGAGCTTCCCGCTTAGATGCTTTCAGCGGTTATCCCTTCCGAACGTAGCCAACCAGCCGTGCTCTTGGCAGAACAACTGGCACACCAGAGGTTCGTCCGTCCCGGTCCTCTCGTACTAGGGACAGCCCCTCTCAAGTCTCTTACGCGCGCAGCGGATAGGGACCGAACTGTCTCACGACGTTCTAAACCCAGCTCGCGTACCGCTTTAATGGGCGAACAGCCCAACCCTTGGGACCTGCTCCGGCCCCAGGATGCGACGAGCCGACATCGAGGTGCCAAACCATCCCGTCGATATGGACTCTTGGGGAAGATCAGCCTGTTATCCCCGGGGTACCTTTTAGCCGTTTAGCGACGGCGCTTCCACATGCCACCGCCGGATCACTAGTCCCAGCTTTCGCTCCTGTTCGACATGTCTGTCTCACAGTCAAGCACCCTTGTGCACTTGCACTCGACACCTGATTGCCAACCAGGCTGAGGGTACCTTTGGGCGCCTCCGTTACCTTTTAGGAGGCAACCGCCCCAGTTAAACTACCCACCAGACACTGTCCCTGATCCGGATCACGGACCTAGGTTAGACATCCAGCACGACCAGAGTGGTATTTCACCGATGACTCCACAGAAACTAGCGTCTCTGCTTCACAGTCTCCCACCTATCCTACACAAGACGTCCCAAACGCCAATGTCAAGCTGCAGTGAAGGTCCCGGGGTCTTTCCGTCCTGCTGCGCGTAACGAGCATCTTTACTCGTAGTGCAATTTCGCCGGGTCCGTGGTTGAGACAGTGGGAAAGTCGTTACGCCATTCGTGCAGGTCGGAACTTACCCGACAAGGAATTTCGCTACCTTAGGATGGTTATAGTTACCACCGCCGTTTACTGGCGCTTAAGTTCAGAGCTTCGCGACCCGAAGGTCACTAACCCCTCCCCTTAACGTTCCAGCACCGGGCAGGCGTCAGTCCGTATACGTCGTCTTGCGACTTTGCACGGACCTGTGTTTTTAGTAAACAGTCGCTTTCCCCTGGTATCTGCGACCGTACCCAGCTCAGGAGGCAAGCTCCTTCACCGGACACGGCTCCCCTTCTCCCAAAGTTACGGGGATAATTTGCCTAGTTCCTTAACCACGGTTCACCCGATCGCCTTAGTATTCTCTACCTGACCACCTGAGTCGGTTTAGGGTACGGGCCGCTAAAATGCTAGCCGCGAGGCTTTTCTTGGCAGCATGGGATCACTCACTTCGCCTAAATCGGCTCGGCGTCAGGTCTCAGGCTTAATGATGTGCGGATTTGCCTACACATCGCCCTACACCCTTACTCCGGGACAACCATCGCCCGGTAGAGCTACCCTCCTGCGTCACCCCTTCGGCTTGCCTACTACCAGTCTGGTTCGCGGACTCGGTCAGTTGGTCCCGAAGGACTTCACCGACGTCGTGCACTTAGCATCGCTAGATTCAGCATGGGCACATTTAAGCGGGTACGGGAATATCAACCCGTTGTCCATCGACTACGCCTGTCGGCCTCGCCTTAGGTCCCGACTTACCCTGGGCGGATTAGCCTGCCCCAGGAACCCTTGGTCATTCGGCGGAGGGGTTTCTCACCCCTCTTTCGCTACTCATGCCTGCATTCTCACTCGAGTGGCGTCCACGGCTGGATCACTCCGCCGCTTCTCTCGCCACCCGACGCTCCCCTACCCATCCGCGCACTTGGACCCTAAAGGCGTCCGGAAACCTAGACTAAGCCGGAGCGGCCGAAGCCACTACGACTGAGACATCAGTAACCATTGCCACAAAGGGCCGAGCTATTGCGCAAATGCCACAGCTTCGGCGGTGTGCTTGAGCCCCGTTAAATTGTCGGCGCAGAATCACTTGACCAGTGAGCTATTACGCACTCTTTTAAGGGTGGCTGCTTCTAAGCCAACCTCCTGGTTGTCTCTGCGACTCCACATCCTTTCCCACTTAGCACACGCTTAGGGGCCTTAGCTGGTGATCTGGGCTGTTTCCCTCTCGACTACGGAGCTTATCCCCCGCAGTCTCACTGCCGCGCTATGGCTTACCGGCATTCGGAGTTTGGCTGATTTCAGTAAGCTTGTAGGCCCCCTAGACCATCCAGTAGCTCTACCTCCGGCAAGAAACACGCGACGCTGCACCTAGATGCATTTCGGGGAGAACCAGCTATCACGGAGTTTGATTGGCCTTTCACCCCTATCCACAGCTCATCCCCCAGGTTTTCAACCCTGGTGGGTTCGGTCCTCCACGCGGTCTTACCCGCGCTTCAACCTGGCCATGGATAGATCACTCCGCTTCGGGTCTACAGCATGCGACTCATTCGCCCTATTCAGACTCGCTTTCGCTACGGCTACCCCACACGGGTTAACCTTGCCACATACCGTAACTCGCAGGCTCATTCTTCAAAAGGCACGCGGTCACTTCACTCAGCCCGAAGGCTGAATCGCTCCCACGGCTTGTAGGCACACGGTTTCAGGTGCTATTTCACGACCCCTCACCGGGGCACTTTTCACCTTTCCCTCACGGTACTTGTTCACTATCGGTCACCAGGGAGTATTTAGGCTTAGGGGGTGGTCCCCCCAGATTCACACGGGATTTCACGGGCCCCGTGCTACTTGGGATCCCGTCCGGGAGTCGCCTGAGTTTCGCCTACAGGGGTATCACCCTCTATGCCGACGTTTTCCAACGTCTTCGGCTACCCAAACGATTTCTTACTCCCTGCCGGATCAGCAGATCCGGCCGGACGGTCCCGCTACCCCGGTCACGCAACGCCTGCTGGCTATCACACGTGATCGGTTTGGCCTGTTCCCTTTTCGCTCACCACTACTCAGGGAATCGCGGTTGCTTTCTCTTCCTGTGGGTACTGAGATGTTTCACTTCCCCACGTTACCTCCACCTGCCCTATGTGTTCAGGCAGGGGCAATGAGCCATTACGCTCATTAGGTTTCCCCATTCGGAAATCCCCGGATCAATGTCTGGTTACCGACTCCCCGGGGCTTATCGCAGGTTCCTACGTCCTTCATCGGCTCCTGGTGCCAAGGCATCCACCGTGTGCCCTTATTAACTTGGCAACTACAGATGATGCTCGCGTCCACTGTGCAGTTCTCAAGATACGGGCGGTCCCGGACCCCAGACGCCTTGCGGCGGAGGGACCCGGTCCTAGTCGAGGTCAGGCCGACTGGCGGCCGTTCCCTCAGGACCCAACAGCGTGCTCGGCCCGGACGACTCCCTGGCCAGCTTTCCGTCCCGCTGTGCGAGCAGCTGCTTGCGCAGCCGCCCAGCGGGCGTACTAACCGGCCCGGGCAGCAGCCCGAACCGAATAACCAGTGCTCCACTAACGAGCGACCATCTCGGCTCATTCGTCCGAGAAATGGTCCTGGACGCACATCCCCGATTATCTCGGCGAGCGCGCCAGTTGCTCCTTAGAAAGGAGGTGATCCAGCCGCACCTTCCGGTACGGCTACCTTGTTACGACTTCGTCCCAATCGCTGGCCCCACCTTCGACGGCTCCCTCCCTTACGGGTTAGGCCACCGGCTTCGGGTGTTGCCGACTTTCGTGACGTGACGGGCGGTGTGTACAAGGCCCGGGAACGTATTCACCGCGACGTTGCTGATTCGCGATTACTAGCGACTCCGACTTCATGGGGTCGAGTTGCAGACCCCAATCCGAACTGAGGCCGGCTTTTTGAGATTCGCTCCACCTTGCGGTCTCGCAGCCCTCTGTACCGACCATTGTAGCATGTTTGCAGCCCAAGATATAAGGGGCATGATGACTTGACCTCATCCCCACCTTCCTCCGAGTTGACCCCGGCAGTCTCCCATGAGTCCCCGGCATTACCCGCTGGCAACATAGGACGAGGGTTGCGCTCGTTGCGGGACTTAACCCAACATCTCACGACACGAGCTGACGACAGCCATGCACCACCTGTGCAGGGCCCTTACGGACACCGTATCTCTACGGCTTTTCCCTGCATGTCAAACCTTGGTAAGGTTCTTCGCGTTGCGTCGAATTAAGCAACATGCTCCGCCGCTTGTGCGGGCCCCCGTCAATTCCTTTGAGTTTTAGCCTTGCGGCCGTACTCCCCAGGCGGGGCGCTTAATGCGTTAGCTGCGGCACGGAATCCGTGGAAGGACCCCACACCTAGCGCCCAACGTTTACGGCGTGGACTACCAGGGTATCTAATCCTGTTTGCTCCCCACGCTTTCGCTCCTCAGTGTCAGGTAAGGCCCAGAGAACCGCCTTCGCCACCGGTGTTCCTCCTGATATCTGCGCATTTCACCGCTACACCAGGAATTCCATTCTCCCCTACCTACCTCTAGTCTGCCCGTATCCACTGCAGGCCCGGGGTTAAGCCCCAGGTTTTCACAGCGGACGCAACAAACCACCTACGAGCTCTTTACGCCCAATAATTCCGGACAACGCTCGCGCCCTACGTGTTACCGCGGCTGCTGGCACGTAGTTAGCCGGCGCTTCTTCTGCAGGTACCGTCACTTTCGCTTCGTCCCTGCTGAAAGGGGTTTACAACCCGAAGGCATTCATCCCCCACGCGGCGTCGCTGCGTCAGGCTTTCGCCCATTGCGCAATATTCCCCACTGCTGCCTCCCGTAGGAGTCTGGGCCGTGTCTCAGTCCCAGTGTGGCCGGTCGCCCTCTCAGGCCGGCTACCCGTCGTCGCCTTGGTGGGCCGTTACCTCACCAACTAGCTGATAGGCCGCGAGTCCATCCCTAGCCGAAAAACTTTCCACTTCTGCCGATGTCAGCAGAAGTCATATTCGGTATTAATTCCGGTTTCCCGGAGCTATCCCGAAGCTAAGGGCAGGTTGCTCACGTGTTACTCACCCGTTCGCCGCTCGAGTACCCCGAAGGGCCTTTCCGCTCGACTTGCATGTGTTAAGCACGCCGCCAGCGTTCGTCCTGAGCCAGGATCAAACTCTCCATTGAATGTCTATAGGCAAACCGCAGGCACGATCCGAGGACCGGCCGTGCGGGGTGCTGACACTCCAGAGATGCCTCTTCGGACCGGCGAACCGGACCTGGAGGCGATCGTGGCATCCGTCGTATGGAGCTGCACCGTTACCGGCTCAGCCCCTGACGGGGTTTTTGCATGTGCACTGGCTTTTAGCACGCTGTTGAGTTCTCAAGGAGCGGACGCACACCATCCGAGACTCTCAAATCTCTTCCGGGGCAACCCTACGAACTTACCCGAGCAACCAGAGGTTGTCAACCAAGTTCTGGAACCGACTTAGTTCTTTACTCGTCGTGCACCCAGCATACCCTCACATTTCGACGCGCCGGTTGCCCGGAGCGAAATACCTGGGAGAGTGTCCTGCCGGGCCCCCGTCAGCGATCCGCCTGACTGGCTTCCCGCAGGTCCCGGGGGCAAGACGAAACTCTAGGGAGCATTGACGATCAAGTCAAATCGGTGCTCTGACGGGCCGGGTCACGGGCTATTTCCACGCCGCCGACCATGCGCTTCCCGCGCCGTAGCACCAGGTACCGGCCGTGCAGCAGGTCGCTCGGCTGCGGCACGGCGTCAGGATCGGTCACCTTCACGTTGTTCAGGTAGGCGCCGCCCCCGGCGATCGCCCGCCTGGCCTCCGACTTGCTCGCCGTGATCCCTGCTATCGCCATCAGGTCGGCCACCCTGGGCAGGCCGCCCTGGCCGGCGGCATCGCCGCCAGCGCCATCGCCGCCAGGGCCGTCCTGGCCGGCCGCCGCCCGCCCGGCGGTGATGACGGCCGACGGCACCTCGGCCAGGGCCGCCGCGAGCGTTCGCTCGTCCAGCATGCGCAGCTCGCCCCGGCCGAACAGGGCCTGGCTGGCGGCCACGGCCCGGGCGCATTCCTCCGGCCCGTGCACCAGTGTCGTCACGTCCTCCGCCAGCAGCCGCTGCGCTGCCCTGGCCGCGGGCCGGGCAATGATTTCCCGTTCCAGCTCCGTGATTTCGTTACGAGACCGGAACGTGAAGATCCGGAGCAGCCCGGGAACCTCGGCATCGGACCGGTTGACCCAGAACTGGTAGAACGCGTACGGGCTCGTCAGGTCCGGGCTCAGCCAGATCGCGCCGCCCTCCGTCTTGCCGTACTTGGACCCGTCCGGCCTGGTGATCAGCGGGGTCGCCAGGGCGTGCGCGGAATCGCCGGTGACCCGCCTGATCAGGTCAACTCCGGCTACCAGGTTGCCCCACTGGTCGCTGCCGCCGAGCTGCAGTACGCAGTCGTGCCGGCGGTGGAGTTCCAGGAAGTCGAACGCCTGCAGGATCTGGTAGCTGAACTCGGTGTAGCTGATCCCGCCGGCCTCCAGGCGCGCCCGGACCGATTCCCGGCCGAGCATCTGGCTGACCGGGAAGTGCTTGCCGATGTCGCGCAGGAACTCCAGCGCGGACAGGCCCTCGGTCCAGTCCAGGTTGCTGACCACCAGCGCCCCGGTCGGGCCCGGGGTCAGGTCCAGGAAGCGGCCGACCTCGGCGCGGATCCGGTCCACCCAGCCGGCTACCACCTCGCGCGGGTTCAGTATCCGCTCGGCGGACTTGCCGCTAGGATCGCCGATCAGGCCGGTAGCCCCGCCGACCAGCCCGATCGGCCGGTGCCCGGCGAGCTGGAACCGGCGCATGGTCAGCAGCAGCACAAGGTTGCCGATGTGCAGGCCGGGCGCGGTCGGGTCGAAGCCGCCGTAGAAGGTCACCGGGCCCGCGTCCAGGTCCTTGCGGAGGTCGTCCAGGTCGGTGCAGATGGCCAGCAGGCCGCGCCAGGTCAGTTCGTCGATGATGTCCGTCACCGCTGCATAGTCCCACCATCGTGCGGCGGAGCGGAATCGGCTTTCGCGGCCCGGCGCGGCGCGTAGGCACGGTAGGCGGACACGGTGGGGTCCCCGGCGATCCAGAACCGCCACGGAACCGCTGCCGCGCGGCTGATCCCCACCCGGGGTCCCTGCCGGATATCCGCTGGCGTCACGGCCAGCACCGGCCCGCTGACGCGCAGCGGCGAGCCGGGACCGCACACGTCGGCGCCGTCGAGCCCGCGGTCGATGCCCATCGCCTGGCAGAGCCGGGCCGGGCCGCGCGCCAGGTCGCGCGCGGCGATCGGAGTCCTGGCCCGGCCGGCCACGGTCCCGCTGCCCGGGCCCGCCGCACTCCCCCGGCCCGCTGCGGTCCCCCGGGATGTGGCCGTCCGGCGCCCGGCGGCGAGTTCCTCGCCCTCGATCACCCGGCCGGCCCGCAGCAGCACCGCCGACGCGGTGCCCTCGGGCAGGCAGACCAGGTTCACGCAGAAGTACATGCCGTAGGTGAAGTACACGTACGCGTGCCCCGGCTGGCCGAACATGACGGCGGTCCGGGCGGTGCGGCCGCGGAACGCGTGCGAGGCGGCGTCCGCCGTTCCGGCGTAGGCCTCCGTCTCGGTCACCAGCACCGCGACGGCGCCGTCCGGGGTCTGATGGCGGAGTACGCAGCCCAGCAGCCCGGGCGCGACCTCGGGGGCGGCACGGTCGAAGAAGCCGCGCGGCAGCAGCGGCGCCGCCGAGGGCGGGCCCGGTGACGGCGGGCCGGGCTGGTCAGGGACGGGCGGCCGCAGGCCGGCGGTCGGCCCGGGCGGCACGCCGGCCGTCAGTCCGCCGCCCACGCGGCGTGCTCGTCGACGGCGGCCCGCAGCGCGGCGAGCTGCTCGGCCACGCGGGCGGGCGCGGTGCCCCCGAAAGTGTTCCTGGCCGCGAGCGCGCCCGGCACGGTCAGCACCTCCCGGACGTCCGGTGTCAGGTGCGCGGAGACCCGGGCCAGGTCGTCCTCGCTCACGTCGGCGAGTTCGCATTCGTGCACCTGGCACCACACCACCAGGTGCCCTACCACCTCATGCGCCTCGCGGAACGGCACCCCGCGGCGGACCAGATGTTCGGCCAGGTCGGTGGCGAGCGCGTGGCCAGCGGCAGCACTGCGGGACATCCGCTGCGAATTAAAACGGATCGTTCCTATCAGTCCGGCCATCGCGGGCAGGACGAGCAGGAGGGTATCCACGGCGTCGAACACCGGCTCCTTGTCTTCCTGGAGGTCACGGTTGTAGGTCAGGGGCAGCCCCTTCAGCGTGGTCAGCAGCCCCGTCAGCCCGCCGATCAGCCGGCCGGCCTTGCCGCGGGCAAGCTCGGCCACGTCCGGGTTCTTCTTCTGCGGCATGATCGAGGACCCGGTCGCGTACGCGTCGTCGATCTCGGCCCAGCCGAACTCGTGCGATGACCACAGCACGATCTCCTCGCCGAGCCTGGACAGGTGCACGCCGAGCAGCGCGGCGGCGAAGCAGAACTCGGCCGCGAAGTCCCGGTCGCTGACCGCGTCCATCGAGTTGGCCGCGGCGGAGTCGAAGCCGAGCTCGGCGGCCACGGTCTCGGGATCGAGCGGCAGCGACGAGCCGGCCAGCGCGCCGGCCCCGAGCGGGCAGACGGCCGCGCGCCTGTCCCAGTCCCGCAGCCTGCCGACGTCGCGCGCGAACGCCTGCACGTGCGCGAGCAGCTGATGGGCAAACAGCACCGGCTGGGCGTGCTGCATATGGGTCAGCCCGGGTGCCGCCGTGGTGAGGTGCCGTTCCGCCTGGCCGGCCAGCGCGGTCTCCAGCTCGGCCAGCCGCAGGGTGATAAGCCGCGCATGGTCGCGCAGGTAGAGCCGCAGGTCCGTAGCGACCTGGTCGTTGCGGCTGCGGCCCGCCCGCAGCTTGCCGCCGAGCGAGCCGACCCGCTCAAGCAGGCCGCGCTCCAGCGCCGTGTGCACGTCCTCGTCGCTCGCGGTCGGGCGGAAGCTGCCGGTCCGGCACGCCTGGCCGAGGTTGTCCAGGGCAGCGAGCAGGCGGTCAAGCTCGGTGTCATCGAGCAGCCCGGCCTTGTGCAGCACGCGCGCGTGCGCGGCCGACGCCAGCAGGTCGTAGCGGGCCAGCCGCCAGTCGAACTGGACGCTGACCGACAGCCGGGCCAGCGCCTCGGCCGGGCCCGACTCGAACCGCCCGCCCCAGAGCCTGATCGCAGAACCGGATTCGTTGTCTGCCACGGGTTCCCTTCACCTTCGTGGTCGTGGCTGATCGGCAGTGCCGGGAGCATACCTGGCCTAGCTGGCTGCCTGCCGGTCGCGGCCCGCCGCGATCTTGCTGGGCAGCCCCCAGAGCTCCACGAATCCCTTGGCCAGCGCCTGGTCGAAGGAGTCGCCGGTGTCGTAGGTGGCCAGCCCGTAGTCGTACAGCCCGGCCGGGCTGCGCCGGCCGGTAACGACCGCCCGGCCGCTGTGCAGCCGGAGCCTGACGTCGCCGGTGACGTGCCGGGAGGCATCGTCCATGAAGGCCTCCAGCGCATGCCGCAGCGGGGAGAACCAGAGCCCGTCGTAGACCAGCTCGGTCCAGCGCTGCTCGGCCTGCCGCTTGAACCGGGCAAGATCCCGCTCCATGCAGACGCTCTCCAGCTCGGAGTGCGCGGTGATCAGCGCGATCGCGCCCGGTGCCTCGTAGATCTCCCGGCTCTTGATTCCGACCAGCCGGTCCTCGACCATGTCGATCCGGCCGATCCCGTGTGCCCCGGCGCGCGCGTTCAGCTCGGTGATGATCTGCAGCGGGCTGAGCTCGCGCCCGTCGACCGCTACCGGGGTGCCCGCGGCGAAGCTGACGACGAGCTCGTCCGGCTCGCGGGGCAGCGCCGGATCGCTGGAGTAGCCGTAGACGTCGTCGTGCGGCGCCTCCCAGATGTCCTCCAGGTGCCCGGTCTCGCAGCTGCGGCCCCACAGGTTCTGGTCGATGGAGTACGGCGAGCGGGACGTGACGCTGATCGGCAGTCCCTTCTCGGCAGCGAATGCGATCGCCTTGTCCCTGGTCATGCCGGAATCCCGGACCGGCGCGATGACCGTGACGTCGGGCGCCAGGCAGGCCAGGCCGACCTCGAACCGGACCTGGTCGTTACCCTTGCCGGTGCAACCGTGCGCGACCATGCTCGCGCCGTGCGCCTTGGCCACGGCGGCCAGGTGCGCGGCGATCAGCGGCCGGGACAGCGCGGAAACCAGCGGGTAGCGGTCCATGTACAGGGCATTCGCGCGCAGCGCTGGCATGCAGAAGTCAGCGGCGAACTCCTCCCTGGCGTCGACCACGACCGACTCGGCGGCGCCGCAGGCCACCGCCCGCTGCCGGATCGTCGCCAGGTCCTCGCCGCCCTGGCCGACGTCAATGGCCAGCGCGATGACCTCGGCGCCGGTCTGCTCGGCGATCCAGCCGATGGCCACCGATGTATCCAGGCCGCCGGAGTAGGCGAGCACGATGCGTTGGGTCATGGGGTCCTCCTCGTTAATGCGGTGCCTGGTCAATGCGGTGCTTCATCGGTGCGTGCTCGTTATTGCCGTGTTTCCCTGGCGCGGGGCCTGGCTGCGCTAACCTCGCCGCTCGGCGAGCCGGAGCAGCGCCTGGGCTAGTTCCTCGCCGCCGGCCGGATCCCGCGCGATGACGAGGACCGTGTCGTCGCCGGCCACGGTGCCGAGAATCGACGGCCAGCTCGCATGGTCGAGGACCGAGGCCAGGAACTGCGCGGCGCCGGCCGGCGTGCGCAGGATCACCAGGTTGGCGCTCGCCTCGGCGGCCACGAGCAGCTCGGCCGCGGCCCGGGCCAGCCGGGCCCGTGGTTCCGCGGCGAGGCCGCCGTGCTCCGGCCCGGTCCGGCCGGCCTGGCCGGGCAGGCCGGCCGCAGCGGACCCCGCGGCCGCGCCAGGCTCGCTGACCCTGCCGCCGCCGTCAGCCCCGCCGGACCCGCCGCCGCGGCCTGGCATCGACTCGGTGAGCCCGCCGGGGTGTGACCCGGGGCCGCCGGGCACGCCGGGCAGCGCGTAGAACAGCGCTCCGTCCGGGCCGCGGAGCCGCACGGCGCCGAGTTCTTCCAGGTCACGCGACAGCGTGGTCTGGGTGACCCGCACTCCGCGCCGGGCCAGCCAGTCGGCGAGCTCGTCCTGGGAGCGCACCGCCGCCTGCTCCAGGATGCCGGCGATCTGCGCGTGCCTGGCGGCCTTGGTCACCGGGCTCACCTGGCTCATGCCAGCCTGGCCGGCGATGCGTGCCGCTGAGGCGGCGGGAGCGGCGGCATGATCAGGCATCCAGCGCGGCGAGCGGGCCGGCGTCATCGAGAATCCCGGCCAGCGCGGCGGTGAAGGAATCCGCCTGGGCGGCGGTCAGGATCAGCGGCGGCGCCAGCCGGATGGCGTCCGGCTGCACCGCATTGACCAGGTACCCGGCCCGCCGGCAGGCAGCCTCGGCGCTGACGGCGGCCGGCCCGGTCAGCTCGATGGCAAGCCAGAGGCCGCTGCCGCGGACCCCGGCGACCAGCGGGTGGCCGGCCGCGGTGATCCCGGTGGCGAGCCGCTGCCCGATCGCCGCGGCCTGCCCGAGCAGGCCGTCGGCCTCGATGGTGTCCAGCACGGCCAGCGCCGCCGCGCAGGCAATCGGGTTCCCGCCGAACGTGCTCCCGTGGTCACCCTTGCGCAGCGCGGTGCCGCAGTCGCCGAGGCCGATGCAGGCGCCGATCGGCAGGCCGCCGCCGAGCCCCTTGGCCAGCGTGATCACGTCGGGCAGCACGCCGGCCTGCTGGTGGGCGAACCACGCCCCGGTCCGGCCGATCCCGCTCTGGATCTCATCGAGGACGAGCAGCGCGCCGGCGTAGTCGCACGCCTCCCGCGCTGCCGCCAGGTACCCGGCCGGCGCCGGGATCACGCCCGCCTCGCCCTGGCCGGGCTCGAGGAACACCGCAGCGCAGTCCGGCCGCACCGCCGCGCGCAGTGCCTGGGTGTCACCGAAGGGCACGAACCTGACGTCAAGCCCGAACGGCCCGAACGGATCCCTGATCGAGCTCTTGCCGGTCAGCGCCAGTGCCGCCGAGGTCCGCCCGTGGAAGCTGCCCTCGGCCGCGACGATCACCGAGCGGCCGGTGCCCTGGCGGCGGCGGACCACCTTGACGGCGGCCTCGTTGGCCTCGGCGCCCGAGTTGGCGAAGAAGACCCGCCCGTCGGCCGGGCCGCCCGCACCACCGCTGGCCGCGCTGCCGCTGCCGCCGCCGAGCAGCGCGAGCAGGCGCTCGGCCAGCGCGATCTCGCCCTCGTGCAGGAACAGGTTGGACGTGTGCGCGATGCTGTTCACCTGGCGGGTCACGGCCTCGGTGATGGCCGGATGCGCGTGGCCGAGCGCGCTCACCGCGATGCCGGCGATCAGGTCGGTGTACTCACGGCCGTCGGCGTCCCAGACCAGGCAGCCCTTGCCGCGCACCAGCGCGGCCGGCGGGATGCCGTAGTTCGGCATCATCACCGCGGCGAAGCGGTCCTGCAGCTGCTCGGTACTGGTCTTTCCGTGCGGGCCGCTGGCCGGCTCCGGGCCGCTGGCCGGCTGCGGGCCGCTGGGCCCGTTCGGGATGCTCATCAGATATCGCTCATTCCGTCGCTCTGCACATTCCGTGGCCGGTCGGGCAGCACCATGGTGCCGATGCCCGAGTCGGTGAAGATCTCCAGCAGGATGGCGTGCGGCAGCCGCCCGTCGAGCACGTGCGCCTGCGGGACGCCGCCGCGGACCGCCGCCAGGCAGGCTTCCATTTTCGGGATCATGCCCTCGTTCAGGCCCGGCAGCATCGTCTCCAGGCTGGCGGCGGTGAGCTGGCTGATGACCTGGCCGGCGGCTTCCTCGCCGCCCGCCGCGGCCGCACTGCCGGCGCTGGCTGGCCAGTCCTGGTAGAGGCCAGCCACGTCGGTGAGCACGACCAGCTTGGCGGCGCCGAGCGCGACGGCGACCGCCGCCGCGGCGGTGTCGGCGTTCACGTTATAGACCTCACCGCTCTCGCTCCGCGCGACGCTCGAGATGACCGGCACGCGGCCATCGTCGAGCAGGGCATGCACCGCGCCGGGGTTCACCGCGTCGATCTTGCCGACCATGCCGATGTCGACGCACTCGCCGTCCACCAGCACGTGCCGCCGGGTAGCGGTGAGCAAGTTGGCGTCCTCGCCGGACATGCCGACGGCGAACGGGCCGTGCCGGTTGATGAGCCCGACCACGTCCCTGTTGACCTGGCCGGTGAGCACCATGCGCACGACGTCCATGGTCTCCGGGGTGGTGACGCGCAGCCCGGCGGTGAAGCTGGTGGCGACGCCGAGCCGCTCGAGCTGGGCGCTGATCTGCGGGCCGCCGCCGTGCACTACGACCGGGCGGAGCCCGGCGTAGCGGAGGAAGACGACATCCTGCGCGAACGCCAGCCGCAGTGCCTCGTCGGCCATGGCGTGCCCGCCGAACTTGATCACCACGGTCTCGCCGTGGAACCGGTCAAGCCACGGCAGCGCCTCGATCAGCGTCGCCGCCTTGGCGAGCGCCGCCGTGCGGCCCGGCAGGATATCCGTGATCTCACCCAGCGTCTCGGTCACGTCGAGTACGCCGAGTTCTCGTGCACGTAGGCGGCCGTCAGGTCGGTGGTGCGGATCGTGGCGGCGTGCTGCCCGGCGCGCAGGTCGACGGTGATGGTCACGTCCCTGGGCCGCAGGTCCACGCCGGCCCGGTCGTCGGCGGCGAATCCGTTCCGGCAGACCCACACGCCGTTGATGGCCACGTTCAGCTGGTCGGGATCGAACGCCGCGTCGGTGGTCCCGACCGCCGCGAGCACCCGGCCCCAGTTCGGATCCTCGCCGCCGATGGCGCACTTGAGCAGGCTGCAGCGGGCTACCGCGCGTCCCGCCGTGACGGCGTCCTGCTCGCTGGCCGCGCCGGTCACCTCGATGTCGATGACCTTGCCCGCGCCCTCGGCGTCCAGCTGCATCTGGCGGGCGAGGTCCGCGCAGACGCCGGTCAGCAGCCCGGCGAACTCCCCCGGGTCCGGGCGCACGCCGGACGCCCCGCTGGCGAGCAGCAGGACGGTGTCGTTGGTGGACATGCAGCCGTCAGTGTCGAGCCGGCTGAAGGTCTGGCCCGTCGCCGCCCGGAGCGCGGCGTCAAGCTCGGCCGGCGGCAGGTCCGCGTCGGTGGTGAGCACGCAGAGCATTGTCGCCAGGGCGGGAGCCAGCATGGCCGCGCCCTTGGCCATGCCGCCGATGGCGTAGGTGGCGCCCCGCAGGCACGCCTCCTTCGCAATGGTGTCCGTGGTCCTGATCGCGTCGGCGGCCGCAGCGCCGCCGCCGCCGCTGTCAGCCGCCACGGCTGCCTTGTCCACGGCGGGCAGCAGCAGGTCCATCGCCAGTCGCTGCCCGATGAGGCCGGTGGAGCAAACCGCGATCTCGGCCGCGGGGCAGGAGATCGCGTCAGCCAGCCGCTGCGCGGTCAGCCGGGTGTCAGCGTCGCCCGCCGGGCCGGTGCAGGCGTTCGCGCCGCCGGAATTCAGCACCACCGCGCGCACCTGGCCGCCGCGCGCCACCTGCTCCGTCCAGCGCACCGGCGCGGCCTTCACCCTGTTCGACGTGAAGACCGCCGCGGCGGCATGCGACGGCCCCTCGTTGAGCACCACCGCGACGTCGGGGTCACCGGATACCTTCAGCCCGGCGGTGACGCCTGCCGCGCGGAAGCCGAGGGGCACTGTGACGCTCATGGCGCTACTCCGTAGGTCGTGAGGCCGGTGGTCTCCGGCAGTCCGAGCATGATGTTCGCGTTCTGGATGGCCTGGCCAGCCGCGCCCTTGCCGAGGTTGTCGATGGCGGCGACGGCGATGGCGCGCCCGGCGTGCAGGTCGGCGGCCGCCTGCAGGTGCACGGCGTTGGATCCGCCGACGGACGCCGTGGCCGGCCACTGGCCGGCCGGCAGCAGGCAGATAAACGGCTCCCCCGCGTAGGCGGCGGACATGGCATCCCGCAGCGAGGCCGTGGCCGCCGGCCCGTCCCGCTGGCCTCCGGCCAGCCGGGCGGTACAGGTCGCCAGGATGCCGCGCGGCATCGGCGCGAGCAGCGGCGTGAAGCAGATCGTCACCCGCGGCCCGGCATCTCGCGCCCCGGCGGCATCGCCGCGGGCTGCGGGACCGGACTCCCGGGCCGTATCCGCTGGCTGGCCGGCTGCGGCGATGGCCTCGCTCAGCGCCTGCTCTATCTCCGGCGTGTGCCGGTGCAGGCCGGCCACCTGGTACGCGGAGACTGAGCCCATCACCTCGCTGCCGAGCAGTTCCGCCTTGGCGGCCCGCCCGGCGCCCGAGGTGCCGGAGGCGGCGACGATCACCACGTCAGCCGGCTCCGCCAGGCCCGCCGCGAGCAGCGGCGCGAGCGCGATGATGGCGGCGGTGGCGTAGCAGCCGGGCGCGGCGACCCTGGTCGCCGCCCTGATCGCGTCGCGCGCGCCGGGCAGCTCGGGCAGTCCGAAGACCCAGCGGCCCGCATACGGCGTGCCGTAGAACCTGGCCCAGGCCGCCGGATCGGCAAGCCTGAAGTCCGCGCCCAGATCGACGATCGGAGTGGTGGCCGGCAGCTGGCTGGCCAGCGGCCCGGACTGCCCGGACGGCAGCGCCAGGAAGACGAGATCGCAGCCGGCGATGAGCGCAGGATCAGTGGCAGCAAACTGGCGGTCCGCCAGCGCCGGCACGCCCGCCAGCTGCGGATGGACACCGCCGATCGGCTGGCCCGCCTTGCTGTCCGCCGTGACCGCGGCCAGCTCCAGGTCCGGGTGGCCTGCCAGCAGGCGAAGCAGCTCTCCCCCGGCGTAGCCGCTGGCGCCGGCCACCGCAACCCGCGCTCCCATGCACCCCTCCTCAGACGGCAGCCAGCGAGCCGTCCGTGACACGCCTATGAATGATTATGCTTAACCTTGCTTGTTTATGCAAACACGCATCCTGCCGGATGACAGGACGCCGAGGCAACGAAGCCGAGGCAACGAACCGGCATCGGACAGCGTCTAACCGGGGAGTCGGGTAGGGGAGGTCAGATGGCGAACGGCATGATGAGAGGCGCCGAAAGGAGACGCCCGATGGCCGGTGGCCCGCTGCGCTCCCCGGCGTGCTGCGCGCTGGCTGGCCTGGTCGCCGCCGTGATTGCGGTGGCCGGCTGCAGCTCTGCCGGGTCAAGTCCGGCTAGTTCGCCCTCCCCCACGCACGTGCACACCGACAAGGCAGTGAAGTCGTGCGGGACGACCAAGACGGCGGCCAACGTGCCGGTGCGCATCGAAGTCCAGCACGGGCGGGAGACCTGCAAGGCCGCGATGAGCGTCGAGCGGCACTACGCCAGCGCGATCCTGGCCGGCCAGGCGCCGGGTAATGGCGGCGGCGGGCCGGTCAATGTCGGCGGCTGGACGTGCCAGGGCTTCGCCACCCCGGTCGTGCTGCGCACCGGGAATGCTTCCAAGTGCGTCAAGGGAGCCAATGAGATCCTGGCCATCCTGCCAGCACCGGCCTGACGCGCTGGGATTCAGGCAACCGGCCCGCCGCAGATCGCGGGCCAGCACAACCTGATGGCCGTCGGCTGCGTTCGCTTCAGTCTCCGAGCAGGGCGCCCAGCGACCGGCCGACGCTGGCCAGCACCTCGTCCAGGTCGGCCCGGAAGGCGGGGCTGACCTGAGCGTTCCCGGCGAACCACAGTCCGAAGGCAACATCGCGGGCAGCGATGAAGTCATCGAGATGGGCGAGGCCGCCGTAGGGCGGCTGCCGCATGCGCGCGACCTGCTGGCGGTGCGAAAGCATGGTGCGGCCGGTCAGGTCGCCCCGCGGAGAACCGCGCCGGTCCGCCGCTGCGCCTCGGCGACCGCCGCGTCCCGGGCGGCGCTGGCCTCCTCGGCCGTCAGCGTCCGGTCCGGCGCGCGGAACCGCAGCGTGTAGGCCAGCGACTTGCGCCCCTCGCCTGCCTGTTCGCCGGTGTAGACATCGAAGAGCCGGATGGACTCAAGGAACGCCCCGGTCCCGGCACCAGCACCGGCGCCCGCATCGGCACCGGCGCCCGCATCCGCGCCAGCGCCCGCATCGGCAGCCGCGGCGCCGGAATCAGCAGCGCGCCCGGCGGCCGCCGCCCCGGCGACCAGGGCCGCCTCCACCTCGGCGGCGGGCACCGAGGCGGGCACGACAAGCGCCACGTCCTGGCTGGCCGCCGGATAGGGCGACACCGCGGGCGCCTGGACGGTGCCCAGCGCGGCGGCGGCGGTCTCGATCACGGACATGTCCAGTTCCATCGCGCAGGTACGCGGCGGCAGGCCGAACTCCTGCACCGCCCGCGGGTGCAGCTCGCCCGCATGCCCGGCGAGCCATTCCTTGCCCTCGCCGGCCGTCACGTAGAGGGCAGCGCAGCGGCCCGGATGCCAGGGCGCATGCTGGTCGGCGCGGGCCGAGAACGGCACCCGGCTGATCCGCAGGACCTGCCGTGCCGCCTCGACGGCATCTGCCCAGCAGGCCGGGTGGCCGGCCCCCCACCAGCCGGGTACCTCCCGGTTGCCGGCCAGCGCCACGGCCAGATGCAGCGGCTGGTCGGGCAGCGCCGCCTGCAGGGTGGCCAGGTCCTGGACGGTCGGCCCGCGGTCCACCCGCAGGATCGGCGCCACGCGCTGGCCGTCCGGCCGGGTCAGGAAGACCTGGCCGAGCTCGAACAGCGCGACGTCGGCGAAGCCGCGGCCGATGTTGCGGCCGAGGACCCGCAGCAGCCCGGGCAGCAGCGTGCCCCGCAGCAGCGGCTCGTCTTCCTTGATGGGGTTCACCAGCCGGGGCACGCTGCGGCGCGAGTCATCGGGCGCCAGCTGCAGCCGGTCGGCGTCGGCGGGCGAGCAGAACGGGTTGCTGATCACCTCGACGTACCCGGCGCTGGCCAGCTCCCGGCCGATCGTCCGGCGCATCCGCTGCCGCGGCGTGAGGCCGTGCCCGGCCGGCGCGCGCGGCATCCGGACCGGGATGTTCTCGTAGCCCTCCAGCCTGATGACTTCCTCGGCCAGGTCGCTGGGGTCGGTCAGGTCGGGCCGCCAGGATGGCGGGACGACGGTGAGCCGCTGCCCGGCCCGGTCGTGCTTGCCGTGATCGTGCCGGACGTGCTTGCTCGGCGCGGCGGCCGCGGCGGGGGCGGCAGCCGCCTCGCCGTCCGCGGTCAGCTCGCAGCCGACCTGGCGCAGCCGGCGGGCGACCACGGCGAGTCCGTAAACCACCCCGGCCACCTGGTCCGGGTAGTCAACCGCCATCACGACCGCCACCGGCGGGACATCCTGCGCTGCGTGCGTGCAGCCGGGCACGACCGTCCCGCCGCCCAGCGAGGCCAGCATCGACGCGGCCCTGGCCGAGGCGCGCAGCGGCAGCTCGCGGTCCACCCCGCGGGCGAACCGCATGGATGCCTCGCTGTTCAGCTTGTGCCGGCGGCTCATCCGGGCAGTGCCCTCGGGCGAGAAGTGGGCGGCCTCGATGACCAGGTCGGAGCTGCCGGCCGAGATCTCGGTGGCCAGCCCGCCCATGGTGCCGGCCATCGAGATCGGGCCGGAGGAATCGGTGATCAGGATGTCATCGGGGTCAAGGTCACGGACCACGTGATCGAGGGTCTCCAGCCGTTCGCCCGGCCGGGCCCGGCGGACCACGACCGGCCCGGTCAGCTTGGCCCGGTCGAACGCGTGCATCGGCTGGCCCAGTTCGAGCATCAGGTAGTTGGTCACGTCCACGGCCAGCGACACGCTGCGCATCCCGGCCCGGGCCAGCCGCACCTGCATCCACAGCGGCACGGGCCGGCTCTCGTCGATTCCGCGTACCTCACGGAGCACGAACCGGTCGCAGGCGCTGGCGTCCTCAATGCTGGCCGGGTACACGTCGGCCGAGATCGCCGTCACGTCGCCGGGCAGCACCGCGTCCGCCGGGTCGGTGAACTCGGCGCCGAACGCGATCGCCAGTTCCCTGGCGACGCCCCGGATGGACAGCGCGTAGCCCTTGTCCGGCGTCACCGCGATGTCGAGCACGTGATCGCGCAGCCTGGCGTACGAGGCGAAGTCCTCACCGAGCGGCGCGTCGGCCGGCAGCACCAGGATGCCGTCGTGGTCATCGCCGACGGCAAGCTCGTCCGCGGAGCAGATCATCCCCTCCGACGTCCGGCCGTAGGCCTGCCGCGCGCCGATCTGGACGCCCCCGGGCAGCGTGGATCCGGGCAGCGCGAGCGGCACCAGGTCACCGACGGCGAAGTTGGTCGCGCCGCAGATGACATGGTGCTCAGTGCCGCCGCCGATCGACATGCGGCAGTACCTGATCGGCTTCCGGAAGCCGCTCAGTTCCTCGATCTCCCGTACCTGGCCGACCACGACGCCGGTGATGTCATGGCCGACCTGCTCCACCGACTCGACCTCAAGGCCGGCCGCGGTGAGCCGCCTGGCCACTTCGGCGGCGACCGCGTCGGACAGCCCGGCGGCGGACAGGCTGATGCCGGGCTCGCTGTCGGCGGGCTCCAGCGCCGCGTACTCCAGCAGCCAGGACAGCGGGACCCGCATCACGCCTCCATTCCGAATGCGCGGCTGAACCGCACATCGCCCTCGACGGTGTCCCTGATGTCGGTCACCCCGTGCCTGATCATCAGGCTGCGCTCGATCCCCAGCCCGAAGGCGAAGCCGCTATAGCGGTCCGGGTCGATGCCGCACGCCACCAGCACCCGCGGGTTGACCATCCCGGCGCCGGCGATCTCGATCCAGCCCTGCGACCGGCACACCCGGCACGGGTTCCCGCCGGGCCGGGTGGATGCCCCGCGGCATACGTGGCATTCCATCGATACGTCCGCTGACGGCTCGGTGAACGGGAAGAAGTCCGGCCGGAGCCTGGTCCGCAGCCCCGCGCCGAACATCGCCTCGACGAACGCGGTGATCGCGCCGCGCAGGTCGGCCATGGTCAGGCCCTCGTCCACCGCCAGGCCCTCGATCTGGTGGAAGACCGGGCTGTGCGTGGCGTCCAGGGTGTCGGTGCGGAAGCACTTGCCCGGGCTGACCACGTACAGCGGCAGCGGCCGGGTGAGCATCGACCGGATCTGCACGGGCGAGGTGTGCGTGCGCAGCACGACGCCGGAGCGCGGCTCGCCGTGCGGGCCGGCTACGAAGAAGGTGTCCTGCATCTCGCGGGCCGGGTGGTCGGGCGGGAAGTTCAGCGCGTCGAAGTTGTACCACTCGGCCTCCGCCTCAGGCCCCTCGGCGATCTCGTAGCCCATGCCGACGAAGATGTCGGAGAGCCGCTCGCCGACCGTCGTCACCGGGTGCCTCGCGCCGGGCGGCACGCGGTCCCACGGCAGGGTGACGTCGACGGCCTCGTCGGCCATGCCGCGGCGGTCCCGGTCGGCCTCGAGTTCCTCCTGCCGGTGGGTCAGCGCGCCCTTGATGGCCGACTTCGCGGCCCCGACGCGACGGCCGGCGTCGGCGCGCGCGGCGGGCGGCAGCGCGCCGATCTCGGCGTTGGCCTCGGCGATGGGCGCCCGGTCGCCGGCGTGCGCCAGCCGGGCCGCCTTCAGCTCGTCGAGGTCGGCCGCGGCGGCGATGGCGCTCAGCGCGTCATCGACCATGCGCTGCACTTCCGCCGCGGACAGCGCCGCGACCTCCACGGGGTCATAACTCTTGTTCGGTGCGGACATTGCGCTCTTGCTCTCCTGCGGTCACCGACATGGACAGGGCTGGCCCTCATTTTTTCTGAAACGGATGACGCGGTGCTGGTGATCCGTTCAACCGAGCTCAGCCACCGGGGCCTGGCTCGCCGCGCCGCCAGGGCCGGCCAGTCAGTCCAGGGACTCCCCAGGCCCGCCGGTCAGCCGAAGTCAGGCGTGCCGACGGGCATCGTAAATCGGAACTCCGCCCCGCCGCCCGGCGCCTGGTGCACGGCGATGGTGCCGCCGTGCGCCTCGACTAGTCCCTTGACGATGAACAGGCCGAGGCCCGCACCGGCGCGGCGCTTCACCCGCCAGAACTGCCGGAACACCCGGGGCGCGAGCTCGGGCGAGATGCCCTCGCCCTGGTCCCGGACCGATACCGCGATTCCAGGGGAACCTGCGGTGCGCAGCGGCTCCACCATGGTGGTAACGGTACCAGCACCGTGCCGGAGCGCATTCTCGATCAGGTTGCCGAGGATCTGGTCGACCTTGTCGGGGTCCAGCCAGGTCTCCGGCAGGTCACCGCGTACCTCCAGCCGGAACCGGCCGGGGCTGTCGCCGGCCGCCACCCGCCCGGCGATGATCCGGTCGGCCCGTTCGGTGACGTCGACCAGCTGACGGTGCACCTCCAGGCGGCCCGACTCGATCCTGGATACGTCCAGCAGCTCGGTGATCAGCCTGGTGACCCGGTCCGCGTCGGCGTTGACCGTCTCCAGCATGACCTTCTTCTGGTCGTCGGTGAACCGCGGCCATTTGGCGAGCAGCGTCGCGGTGAATCCCTTGACGCTGGTGAGCGGCGAGCGGAGCTCGTGCGCGACGGTGGAGACCAGGTCGGCGCGGGTGCGCTCGATCCGCGCACGCTGCTGCGCGCCGCGGATGTTGATCACGATGCGGCGCACGGCGCCGGGATCACGGTGCCACCCGCCGCGCGCTTCCCCGCGCGGATCGCGCACGTAGCCGAGCGTTATCAGCAGCTCGGTCCCGCACGGCAGGTACAGCGACCGCTCAGGGTGCCGGGTCCGGGTGGACAGGCCGTGGTAGGGCCTGATGTGCGCCCACCAGTTACGGCCGTCGGTGTCCTGCAGCGGCAGGATGTGCCGGACATCCTGGCCCAGCGCGTGCCCGGGGACGATGCCGGTGAGCCGCCCGGCCGCCCGGTTGAAGACGGTGACGCGGCCCGCGTGGTCGGCGATCACCAGCCCGTCCGGCAGGTCATCGGCCTCGATCAGCCCGCCGGCGGAGTCGTCGGCGGTTTGCGGCGTGCCTGCGACCGCGGCCTGAGCCCGGCCCGACATCATCCCGTCCACTCGCACGCCGCCTCTGCCCGGCACCAGCCCCGGACCATGACGTACCACCAGCCCTGGGTCCGGGGGGGTACCCGCGGGCTGGCACTGCCGCGCCGCCGGCGATTGCCGGTGACCAATCTGGTCACTCATGACGCAACGTGATCAGGTCAGACTCTAGCGCGTCCGGAATGGTGCGCGGCACCCCCCGAGGGCCGGAGAATGCAAGCGGTTGCAGGAATTAGCCCGCCGGGGGAGAAATCTCCGCCCGGGCGGCCCGCGGGCCGGTCCGCAGCGCGCCCGCCGAGGCGTACAGGCAGACGGCGGCCGCGGCGGCGAGGTTGAGGCTCTCGGCCTGGCCGTAGATCGGCACCGCGATAGCCTCGTCCGCGAGCGCGAGCAGATCGCCGGGCAGGCCCCATGCCTCGTTGCCGAAAAGCCATGCGGTTGGCTGCCCGAGCCGTGCCGCCAGGGCCGGCTCGTCGAGCGTGCGCGGGGCGCCGCCGTCGGCGGCCAGTACCCGCAGCCCGGCGCCGCGCAGCGCGGGCACCGAGTCCGCGACGGTCGCGCCCACCACCACGGGCAGGTGAAAGAGGCTGCCGGCCGAGGCCCGGACGCATTTGCTGTTGTACGGGTCGACCGAGGCCCCGGCGAAGATCACGCCGTCGGCCCCGGCCGCGTCGGCGGTCCGCAGCACGGTCCCGGCGTTGCCTGGGTCCCGGACGTTAGCCAGGATGACCACCAGCCGCGGCCCGGCTGCGATCAGCCGGGCGAGCGGCACGTCAACAAAGCGGCACACCGCGAGCAGTCCCTGCGGCGTGATGGTCTGGGCGAGCTCGGCCATCACCTCACCGCTGACCGCGTGCACGGCCGCGCCGCCGCGGGCCGCCTGGGCAGCCAGCTCGGCGCAGCGGTCCCGGGCCGGTGCCGTCACGAACAGCTCGGTGATGGTCGCGCCGGAACTCAGCGCCTCGCCGACCGCCTGCGGTCCCTCGGCCAGGAACGCGCGGGCGCGCTGCCGGAAGGCACGCTTGGCCAGCTGCCTGGCTGCCCTGACCCGCGGCGAGCGGATGCTGGTGATCTCCGGGCCAGCTGGTGACGCCATGCCAGCTTCCGCCATGTCGGGTGCCCGAGTCGCCCGGTTGCCCGCCGCTGCCGTGTCAGGCAGCGGTCGTGCTCGCCGCCTCGCCAAGCTCGGGCAGCGCCTTCCTGGCCACCTCGACGAGGGCGGAGAACGCGGGCGCGTCGGCGACCGCCATGTCGGCGAGCATCCGGCGGTCCACCTCGACGCCAGCGACCTTGAGTCCCTGGATGAACCGGTTGTAGGTCATGCCGTCGGCGCGGGCAGCGGCGTTGATGCGCTGGATCCACAGCCGCCGGAACGCGCCCTTGCGGTCCTTACGGTCGCGGTACGCATAGGTCATTGAGTGGAGCTGCTGCTCCTTGGCCTTGCGGTACAGCCGTGACCGCTGGCCACGGTAACCGCTCGCCCGCTCCAGGACGACCCGGCGCTTCTTGTGGGCATTGACCGCCCGCTTCACGCGTGCCATTTCTTCGACTCCTTAAGCGGGCTGGGTCATTTCCCCAGCAGTCTTTTCATCTTCTTGTTATCCGCGGGCGAGATCACCACATCGCCCGCCAGCCGACGCGTCCTGGTGGTCGGCTTGTGCTCGAAATAGTGCTGGCGGTTAGCACGGCGGCGCATGATCTTGCCGGTGCCGGTCAGCCGGAACCGCTTACTGGCACCGCTGTGCGTCTTCATCTTCGGCATGTCGCCGTCGTCTCCGTTCCCTGGCGTGCCTTCGGCACGGTGCAATCTGGCGTGCCTTCGGCACGGGTTCTTTCGCGTGCCCTGGGCACGACCTTCCTGACGTGCGGCCGGCACGTGTCGCTCAGCGTCCGGCCGGCCCCCGTCCGCGGGCTGGCCGGTGAGCTACCGCCGCCGGATACTCACCCGCCTTAGCCCTTCGCCGGGCCGCGCTCGGCGGCCGCCGTCACCCTGGGCGCACGCGGCGCCCGCGGCGTTGGCACCGGGCGCGGTGCGGCCGGAACTGGCGGAGCGGCCGGAACTGGCGGAGCGGCCGGAACTGCCTCCCCGGCCTGACCGCCGGAGCCTTCGCGGCCAGCGGCGGCATCGCGCGGAGCAGCGCTCGGCCGGGCGGCAGCGACATCCCGGGGACCGGCGCTGCGCGGCGGAGCAGCGCTCCGCTGCGGAGCCGCGCTTTCCCGGGAACCGGCGCCGGGCCGGGCGGCCGCGACCTCGCGGGCACCGGTGCTCGGCTGCGCAGGCCGCGGAGCAGCGCTCGGCTGCGCAGGCCCGGAACTCCGGGGAGCCGCGCTCGGCTGCGCAGGCGCGCTTTGCTGCGCAGGCGCGGCCTCGCGGGGAGCGCTCTGCTGCGCGGCCACGCTTTCCAGGAAATCGGCGCTCTGCTGCGCGGCCTCGGCCTCCTGGGCATCGGTGCTCTGCTGCGCAGCAGCACGCGCGCTGGCACGTGCCGGGCTGCGCTCGGTCTTCTGGTCGGCCTTGCGCTTGTGCGGCCCGATCACCATGATCATGTTGCGGCCGTCCAGCTTGGGCTGAGCCTCGACAAAGCCCAGTTCCTGGACGTCCTCGGCGAGCCGCTGCAGCAGCCGGTAGCCGAGTTCCGGCCGGGACTGCTCGCGGCCCCTGAACATGATCGTCACCTTGACCTTGTCGCCCTGCTTCAGGAACCGCTCGACGTGGCCTTTCTTTGTGCCGTAGTCGTGCGGGTCGATCTTCGGGCGGAGCTTGATCTCCTTGATGACGGTCTGGGTCTGGTTCTTGCGAGACTCCCTGGCCTTGAGCGCGGATTCGTACTTGAACTTGCCGTAATCCATCAGCTTGCAGACCGGTGGCCGCGCGGTCGGCGCTACCTCGACGAGATCGAGGTCGGCTTCCTGGGCCAGCGCAAGCGCATCGTTAATGGCGACAATCCCGACCTGCTCGCCGGCCGGGCCGACAAGTCGCACTTCGGGGACGCGAATGCGCTCGTTGATGCGGGGTTCGGTGCTGATGTGACCTCCTTGTGTCACTGTCCCGGCCAGAGGACGTCCCCCTGGCGGGTGTCTGCATGACGCCTGCCGCAGCTCAGCGGGCCTGCCGCGCCCATCGACGCAAAAACCCCGCACGGCATGCATGCGGGGCCACCATTGCCACGGCGCCGGTCCCCCGGGCATGCCCGGTCCGGCTCCGCCACGCGACGCCGGCCGGCCATGCGGATCACGCACAGCTGCCACGACGTCCGGCCTGATCAGCCAGCCCGCACGGACTGCCCGGTCATACCCGCCAGCAGCTGAGCTGGCCAGGTGGGAGGTGGCCGAGGTGGTCCTCCGCTTGCATATCCGGCACACAGCGCCGGACCTATCGTCACATCAGACTAACGCATCAGGGTGGGTGATGGTATTCCGCGGCCCGGCGGCTACGCCGAAGCCCGGCGCGCGAGTTCGGCGAGGCCCGCCGCCCGCATCACCTCGAGCGGCGCCGGCCGCCCGGTCATCAGCTGCACCTGCGGGCCTGCCTGGTGCAGCAGCAACTCGAAGCCGCTGACCGTGACGGCGCCCGCGGTTACCGCGGCCGCGGCCAGCCGGGTCGGCCACGGGTGATAGACAGCATCGAGAACGGCCATGGGCGCGCCGCCCGCCCGCAGCATCCGCCCGGCATAGCCGTCGGCCGCCCCGGCCGGAACGGTGGAGATCAGCAGCCCGGGAGCGCGGTCCGCGTGCTCTTCATCGCCGAATGCGGTCAGCCGGACAGCCATGCCGAGCCGGTCCGCGGCCGCCAGCAGGTCAGCCGCGCGGGCGGCGTCGCGGACGGCGACGGTCGCCCCGGCGGCGCCGAGCCCGCGCAGGCTGGCCAGCGCCGAGCAGGCGGTCGCCCCGCCGCCGAGGATGAGCGCCGGGCCGGCCGCCGAGATATCCGCGGCGGTCACCCCGGCCGCGGTCAGCGCCGCGATCATGCCCGGCACGTCGGTGTTGTGCCCGCGGCAGACGCGGCCGGCGAAGGTCACCGTGTTGGCCCCGCCCACGTCGGCGGCCAGCGGATCGACCTTGTCGAGCAGGGGCAGCACGGCCCGTTTCAGCGGCATGGTCAGCGACAGGCCAGCCCAGTCCTCGCCGCATCCGGCCAGCAGGCCGGGCAATCCGTCCGCTGTGCATTCGATCGCCTGGTAACTCCAGCCGGCCAGCCCGAGCTCGGTGTAGGCGGCGGTGTGCAGTACCGCGGACAGGGAATGCGCGATCGGCGAGCCGAGCACGGCGGCCCTCATGGCGGGTCAGCCCTTCTGCTTCGCCTCGTTCGCCCGCAGCTCGGCCTGGAACTTATCGAACTGGGCCTGGCTCGAGGTGAACTTGGTGAGGCCCGTCTTCGGGTTGACCGTGACGAAGTAGGTCCAGGTGCCGTGCGCCGGGTGCAGCGCGGCCCTGATCGCGGCATCGCCCGGGTTGTCGATCGGGCCGGGCGGCAGGCCGGCGAACCGGTAGGTGTTGTACGGCGAGTTGGTCGCCAGTTCCGCGTCGGTGGCCTGGATTCCGTACTTGCCGAGCGCGAACAGCACGGTGCTGTCGAGCTGCAGCTTGATGTTATGGTTCAGCCGGTTGTAGATCACCCGGGCGATCTTGGGATAGTCCGTGAGCCTGCCCCCCTCGGCCTGAACCAGGCTGGCCACGATGATGATGTGGCTCTGGGACACCTCAGCGGTCTTCGACGCGGCGGGCAGATCGAGGGTCGCCACTTCGTTCTTGAACAACGTGACCATGCCGTTCAGCACGGAGGCGGCGGTCGCATGCGGCTGAATCTGATACGTCGAGGGGAAGAGGTAGCCCTCCGGGTTGCCGTGGGCGTAGGCGGGCAGCCCGAGAGCGGCCGGGTTCTTGAGCGCCGCCTGGTACTGCTTGAGCGTAATCTTCGGGTCGCCGTGGACGAGCGTGCTCAGGACCCGGGATATCCGGTAGCCCTCCGGAATCGTGACCGTGGTCTTTATCTGGTTCTTCGGGTTGACCAGCAGATTGTAGGCCGCCGCGGCGCTCATGGCCTTGTGCATCCTGAAGGTCCCTGGCTCCAGCCCGGGCTTGCCGGGGCCGGTACCGGCGGCGTCAGCCGCCAGCACGAATGCCCGGGTGCTGGCGATGACGCCGTTGGCCAGCAGGACTGGTGCCAGCGAAGTGGCCGTAGCCCCGGCCGGGACCTGCACCGTGACCGTGCCCTGGCCAGCGCCGGCGAAGTCCGCCGGATGGTACTTGGCCTCGTAGGCACGGTAGACGTAGAAGGTCCCGGCAGCCAGCGCCAGGACGATCACCAGCGAGGCGATCAGCCCTGCGACCACGCCGCTGCGGCGCCTTGGCTTGCGCCCGGACTGCCTGGGCTTCCCGGCACCCCGGCCCGGTCCGCCGCCGCGCGGCCCACTGCTCCTGCCGCCCGTGGCCGCCCGCTGCGCAGCGGGGTCGCCGGGCCCGGTTCTCGGGCCGGCCGCGGTGCCGGCACCGCGGCCGGCGCCGGGCGGGAGACCCTGGCCGCCCTGCACCCAGGCTGGCGGCGGCCCGGCCGCGGCGTCAGGGCCGCCGGCCACGGCCGCCTTTGCCGGGCGGCTGCGGCGGATTCCTGGGATCACTACCGGGCAGGCCGGCCTCACCGCCAGCCGGATAACCGGCGCCACCCGGCCGAAGGCTGGGGCCGCCAGGCTGATAGCCGGGGCCGCCAGGCGGATAGCCGGGGCCGCCAGGCGGAAAGCCGGGGCCGTCCGCCAGATAGCCGGGGTTGACTTCGGTGCTCTGACCGGCTGGCGCGGATCCCGCCGGACCGTATTCCGGCGGGCCGTAGCCGGCCGGGCCGGGACCGGCCGGGCCCGGGCCAGATCGCCCGTTCTGGTGCAAGTACCCGGCGGTGTCGTCAGGGCGGCCGAAGATGGGCGGCTGACCCGGCCCGCTGGCGCCGGGCTCGGCCGGCCTTTCCGCCCGGGAAGGACGGTGAGTCATGCCCCGGCGGGCCGGAGGGCTGCGGCCTGAAGCCCGGCGGCTGGCCGGGCGCACTGGGCGGATACCCGCCGAAATCAGCGGACTGCCCGTTCCGGCCGGGTGAGCCGTAGACCTCAGTCGCCCCCGGCGACCGGGTGAGCCGTAGGCGTCCGTCGAGCCCTGCGAGCCAAATGCCCGGTTGCATGCGGGCGAGCCATAGTGCCCGGTTGCATCGGGCGAGCCGGGCGGCCGGTAGGGACCGGGCGGGCCGTACGGGCCGGCAGAACCGTAAGAGGAACGCCCGTTGCCGGGCGAGCTGTCGCGGCCGTACGGGTCGTGACCGCCGAGCGGATCGGTCTGGCTGAGCGCATCCGGCTGGCGCTGCGGCTGCGACCCGGCGCGCGATGGTGACCCGGCGCGCGGATGCGACTCGCGATAGGGCGGCGGCCCGTCGGAGTCCAGCGGCACGTACGGCACTGACGGATCGAGCGGATCCTGGCCGCGGTAGGGATCCTGCGGCCGGTAGCTGCCGGACCGGGGCGACGGCGCCGGCGGGCGGCCGTATCCATCCGCCGGGCCCGGGGGCTGGCTGGTGCCGTACGGGTCGCTGGCCGGCCGCGGATCGAATGCGCTGACGGCATCGCGGCCGCCGTACGGCTCCGGCGCAGCGTAAGGCCCGGGCGCGGGGTAGCTATCGGGGCTGGCGTAAGGATCACGCGGGCGGTACACGTCCGGCTCGGTTTGCGGCCCCTGCGAGCGGTACGGATCCTGCGGACCGTAAGGATCCTGCGGGGCGTAGGGATCCTGCGGGGCGTAAGGATCCTGCGGGGCGTAGGGATCCTGCGGGCCATGGGGGGCTTGCGGGGCGTAGGGGTGCTGCGAGGCGTAGGGGTGCTGCGGGGGGTAAGGGTCTGCCGGGCCGGGGCTGCTTCCCGCGGCCGGCCTGCCCGCCGGGCCGTAGCCGTTCGGCGGCTGCGTATTCGAGTCGGCTGGCCAGCGAGTCTCGTCCCCGTCCTGCAGGCTCCCCCCCTGGCGTCCGTCGCCGGTCATCGGGAGGCTCCGGAGGCTATCGTCACAAGCTCGCCGGCCGGCTGGCCGGTCGAGCGCTCTGAATCGAGCGCCCCCTGCAACAGGAGGGCCGCCGCCGTCTTGTCCACCACTGCGCGCCGGTCCCTGCCGTCCCGGCCGCCTTGCCTGAGCGCCTCGTGCGCGATGACGGTGGTGAACCGCTCATCGACGAGCCGCACGGGGCGTGGCGCGAGCCGCCCGGCCAGTGCCGCCGCGAATGTCCTGGCGTCGGCCGCGGACGGGCCTTCCCGCCCGGACAGGCCGGTCGGCAGCCCGACGATGATCTCCACCGCATCGTGGCCGACGGCGAGCCCGGCCAGGCTGTCCAGATCGCCGCGGCCCCGGGTGACGGTGGTGAGCGGGCTGGCTAGCAAGCCGCCCGGGTCACTGCGCGCAACGCCGATCCGGGCGGACCCGACGTCGACGGCCAGCCGTACGCCGGGCCTCAAGGACAGGATCCCGGGACCGCTTGTATCAGCTGGGCAACAATGTGGCTGCAGCACGGTCTCACGCTACGCCACGCTCCCCCATCGCCGCCCCGACAACCGCGCGAACCGCTGCAAACGCCTGCAGGATAGCCGCCTGCGCCCCGTCCCCGAGGGGTGCGCCGCCGCCCTGGGCGATGTCGTCCTTGCCGCCGCCGCGGCCGCCGAGCACGCGGGCTGCGGGCAGCACGAGCGCGCCGGCCGCAAGGCCGGCCTTGCGGCCCGCGTCGTTGACGGCGACGACGACTGTCGGCCGGTCCGCCGGGATCCCGGCCACCACCACGACGCCCGGGCGCTCCGCGGGCAGCCGGCCGCGGAGGTCGACCGCGAGCTTCCTGATCCCGTCGGCGGCCGTGCCGTCGGGGACCTGGTGCCCGACGAACGCCGCCCCGCCGACATCCTCGGCGCCGCTGGCCAGCTCGGAGCCGGCGCCCAGCAGCTGGCTGGACTGCAGCCGCTGCAGGTCGCGCTCCGCGTCCCGCAGGCGGCTCACCAGTCCGGCGATGCGCTCGGGCAGCTCCTCCCTGGGTGTCTTGAGCTGCTCGGTAAGCTGGCTGACCAGGACGTTCTCCCTGGCCAGGAACCGGAAGGCGTCCATGCCGACCAGCGCCTCGACCCGGCGTACTCCCGAGCCGATCGACGATTCGCCGAGGATCTTGACCAGGCCGAGCTGGCCGGACCGCTCGACGTGGGTGCCCCCGCACAGCTCGCGGGAGTAGTCCCCGACCTCGACCACGCGGACCCGGTCGCCGTACTTCTCGCCGAACAGCGCCAGCGCGCCCATCGCCCGCGCCTCGTCGATCGAGGTGTGGAAGGCGCGCACATCGGCGTCGGTGATAAGAACCTGGTTGACCTCGTCCTCGGAATCGGCCAGCACCGATGGCGGCACCGCGCCCGCGGCGGTGAAGTCGAACCGGAACCTGCCCGGGGAGTTCTCCGAGCCTGCCTGGGCGGCGGATTCGCCGAGTGCGCCGCGGAAGGCCCGGTGCACCAGGTGCGTCGCGGTGTGCGAGCGGGAGATCGCCCGGCGGCGTTCGACGTCGATCTCCAGGTAAACCGGAGCGCCGACGGCAAGCTCGCCGCTGGTGACCCTCCCCCGGTGCACGATCAGCCCGGGCACCGGGCGCTGCACGTCGGTGATCTCGACGCGGGCGCCGTCGCCGGCGCCGCCGCCGCCCGCCGTGATCTGCCCGGCGTCGGCGAGCTGGCCGCCGCCTTCGGCATAGAACGGGGTCCGGTCCAGCACCACGTCCACCTCGGTGCCGGCCCCGGCGGCGGGAACCGCGGCGCCGCCGACCAGCAGGCCGGTGACCGTGGCGTCGCCCGCCACCTCGTCGTAGCCGGTGAACGTGACGGGCCCGGACCGCTCCAGGATGGCCGCGAAGACCGAGATGTCGGCGTTGCCGGTCTTCTTCCCGGCCGCGTCTTCCTTGGCCCGCTGCCGCTGCTGCGTCATCAGCCGCCGGAATTCCGGCTCGTCGACGGCCAGGCCCTGCTCGGCGGCCATCTCGAGGGTCAGGTCGATCGGGAAGCCGTAGGTGTCGTGCAGCTGGAACGCCTGGTCACCGCGGATGGTGTCGGCCCGCCGCCGCCTGGTCTCCTCGACCGCGGCGTCGAAGATCGCGGTGCCGGTGCGCAGCGTGCCGAGGAAAACCGACTCCTCCGCATCGATCACGGTGTGGATGTTTGGCGCGTCGCGGTGCAGTTCCGGGTACTGGTCGCCGAGCGCGTCGATGGCGACCGCGGCCAGCTCGTGCAGGTACCGCTCGCCGTGACCGCCCCGGTCGGCGTCCAGCGAGCCGCCGGACCCGCCGCGCTGCGAGCCGGCCAGCAGCCGGAGGTTACGGATGCTGCGGCGCAGGATCCGGCGGAGCACGTAGCCGCGTGCCTCGTTCGACGGCAGCACGCCGTCGGCGACGAGCATCACGGCGGTGCGCACATGGTCGGCGACGACCCGCAGCGCGATGTCGGTGCGCTGGTCCCGGCCGTACTTCTGCTCCGTCAGGTCGGCGGCGCGGTCGAGCACCTTCCACATGGTGTCGATCTCGTAGATGTTGTCGACGCCCTGCAGCAGCGCGGCCATCCGCTCCAGGCCCATCCCGGTGTCGATGTTCTTCGACGGCAGCTCCCCGGTGATCGTGAAGTCCTCCTTGCCGGCCCCCTCCCCGCGGATGAACTGCATGAAGACGAGATTCCAGACCTCCAGGTAGCGGTCCTCGTCCACCACCGGACCGCCCTCTCGGCCGTACTCAGCCCCCCGGTCGTAGTAGATCTCGGAGCATGGCCCGCACGGCCCGGGCACGCCCATCGACCAGAAGTTGTCGGCCATGCCACGGCGCTGGATACGGCCCTCGGGCACGCCGACCAGGTCCCGCCAGAGCTTCGCCGCCTCGTCATCGTCGTGGTAGACGGTGACCCACAGCCGGCCGGGGGGAAAGCCGAATCCGCCGTCCGCCTCGGCGCCGGTCAGCAGCTCCCACGCATAGGGGATGGCCCGGTCCTTGAAATAGTCGCCGAACGAGAAGTTGCCCAGCATCTGGAAGAACGTCCCGTGCCTGGTGGTCTTGCCGACTTCCTCGATGTCCGGCGTGCGCACGCATTTCTGCGCACTGGTCGCCCGCGGGAACGGCGGCGTCTGCTGGCCGAGGAAATAGGGCTTGAACGGATTCATCCCCGCATTCACCAGCAGCAGCGTCGGATCATCAGCGATCAGGCTCGCCGACGGGACCACCGTGTGCCCGTGCCGCTCGAAATAGCTGAGGAAACGGCGGGCAATCTCTGCCGATTCCATCATCGGCCATCCTTCGCATTGTCGGTATCGGGGTAGCGGCCGTTCATGCCCGGCTGTCCGGTGGGCCGTGCCGCCGCCTGCTGACCTTCGAGGGTAGGGCCTAGCTGGCCGGAATGACGATCCAGGTAAATCTCCATCCCATCGCGCACGTCATGCACGAAAGGCGCGATCCCGCGCCGCTCGCCCGCGGCCCGGCGCGCCGCCGCCGGGGTGCCGGGCCGGATCGCGGGCAGCGCCTGGCGGGCCAGATTCCCCGGCCGGATCGAGCGCGCGAGCCTGCTGGCGCGCCGGTATCCGGTCACGCCGAGCACCGCGCCGGCCGCCAGCCAGCCGAGCCTGCCGATCACCGCCGCGCTCCCCTGCCTGCTGCGGAGGAGCCGTTTCCGCCGGAAGAACTGCGCAGTTCGATGGCAGGCGCCGGCGCGTGGGCCGGTACCTGCGCGGCCCGGCGGGTTCCGGGTGCCCGGCGGCCCAGTTCGCCTGCCGGGCGGCCGGCCACCGCACCGAGCCGGAGCCCGGTGGCCCGGCGCACGCCGTAGGCGAGCGCCGACAGCCTGAGCAGCGGCGCGCCGAAGCCGCCGGAGATGGCCCTGGCCAGGCCCGTCATGGCCGACACGTGCCCGGACAGCTCCGCCATGTTGGCGGTGACATCGTCCATGCTGGAGGTGATGGCGTCGGCCCTGGTGAGCTGCTCGCCGGCCCGGTCGACGGCCGCCTGGGCGCGGTCGATGAGCAGGTCCGCGCTATCACGGTAATCCGACATCATCGTGGTGGCCGTGGCGATGAGCCTGGCCAGCCGGAAAAGGACATAGATGGCGGCGCACACTCCCGCCGCGAAGAATCCCGCCGCTATCAGCTCTGCTAGCTGCCCGGTGTTCACGTCCGCTGCTCCCTCGCCAGCTCGCCCGGCGTTGCTACCGGCCAGCCTGGCTACTCCTGCCCGGCCTGTTTACCTGCCCGACCCTACCGCCTGCCGGGTGGCGGCACGGGCGGATGCGAGGCCGGCGCCCGGCCCCCCGCGGGCGCGTCCTGGCTGGTGCGGCAGCCCGGCGTTTGCTCGTTCAGGAAGTCTTGTCGTCGCTGCCCGGCGGCGGGCTGGCCTGGGCGCGGCCGTCGTCCAGGATGGCCTTGATCTTCTCCGTCCGGTCGGCGTACCTGGCCTCGGCGCCGTGCCGGGAGGGCTCGTAGTAGCGGCGGCCGGCGACCGCGTCCGGCGCGTACTGCTGCGCGACGACGCCCTCGGCGAAGTCATGCGGGTAGCGGTAACCGGCGCCGTGCCCGAGCCGCTCCGCGCCCCGGTAGCTGGCGTCCCGCAGGTGCGCGGGCACCGGGCCGATCAGGCCGGCCCGGACGTCGGCCGCGGCGGAGTTGACCGCTTTGATCACCGCGTTGGACTTAGGCGCCAGGGCCACGTGGATGACGGCCTGGGCCAGGTTGATCCTGGCTTCCGGCAGGCCGACGAACTCGACCGCGTGCGCGGCTGCGATGGCCGTCTGCAGTGCCGACGGGTCGGCCATCCCGACGTCCTCGCTGGCATGCACGATCAGCCGGCGGGCGATGAACCTGGGATCCTCGCCTGCCTCGATCATCCTGGCCAGGTAGTGCAGCGCGGCGTCGGCGTCACTGCCCCGCATGCTCTTGATGAAGGCGCTGATCACGTCGTAGTGCTGGTCGCCGCCGCGGTCGTAGCGCACGGCCGCCCTGTTCACGGCCCGCTCCACGATGGCGATGTCCACCAGGCCGCCGGCCGGCAGGCCGAGCGCGGCCGCCTCCAGGTAGGTCAGGGCGCGCCTGGCGTCGCCGCCGGCCAGCCGGATGAGCAGGTCGGCGACCCCGTCCGCCAGCGTGACGGCGCCGCCGAGGCCGCGCTCGTCGGTGACCGCCCGCTCGATCACGGCGCGCATGTCCTCGTCGCTGATCGGCTCCAGGGTCAGCAGCAGGGACCGGGACAGCAGCGGCCCTACCACGGAGAAGAACGGGTTCTCGGTGGTCGCGCCGATGAAGGACACCCACCGGTTCTCCACCGCCGGCAGCAGCGCGTCCTGCTGCGCCTTGTTGAACCGGTGCACCTCGTCGATGAACAGCACGGTCTGCCGGCCGGTCAGGCCGAGGTCACGCCGGGCCGCGTCGATGGCCGCGCGGACGTCCTTGACGCCCGCGGTGACCGCCGACAGCTCGGTGAAGCGGCGCTTCGTGACGTGGCTGACGACCTGCGCGAGCGTGGTCTTGCCGGTGCCCGGCGGCCCCCACAGCAGCAGCGACATCGCCGCGTCGTGATCGGCCAGCTTGCGGAACGGGGTCCCCTCGCCGGTCAGGTGCCGCTGCCCGATCACCTCGGCGAGCGTCCGGGGCCGCATCCGGACGGCAAGCGGCGCCGCGGCGAGCGCTGCTTCCTGCTCGGCCGCGTCGAAAAGGCTCTCGTCGCGGCCGGCCTCGGTTCTGGCCACAGCCTGACAGTATCCGGCCCGCCGCCCGGCGACGAAAGGGGCGAATGATCTTTACGGGCCTGGCTGTGCTGCGGGGGTCGCGTCGATGCCGGCTTCCTTGCGCTGCGCGGCGGTGATCGGCGTCGGCGCGCCGGTCAGCGGATCGTGGCCGGACGCTGCCTTCGGGAACGCGATCACGTCGCGGATGGAGTCGCGCCCGGTCAGCAGCATCAGCAGCCGGTCCCAGCCGAACGCGATGCCGCCATGCGGCGGCGGCCCGAACCGCAGCGCGTCCAGCAGGAAGCCGAACTGGGACTGGGCTTCCTCCCGGGACAGCCCGATGACGTCGAAGACCCGCTGCTGCATGTCGGGGCGGTGGATCCTGATCGACCCGCCGCCGATCTCGGTGCCGTTGCAGACGATGTCGTAGGCGTCGGCGAGCGCGCCGCCGGGCTCGCTGGAGAACTTGTCCGCCCATTCCGGCAGCGGCGACGTGAACGGGTGGTGCACGGCGGTCCAGCCGCCCTCGGCGGCCTCCTCGAACATCGGCGCGTCAACCACCCAGGTGAAGGCCCAGGCGGACGGGTCGATCAGGCCGCACCGCTGGCCGATCTCCAGCCGCGCGGCGCCGAGCAGGGCGCGCGCGGCGGTGGCGGGCCCGGCGGCGAAGAAGACGCAGTCGCCGGCGCTGGCGCCGGTCGCGGCGGCCAGGCCGGAGCGCTCGGCGGCGGACAGGTGCTTCGCCACCGGTCCCGCGTCCGACACGGCCCCGTCCGCGCCGATCGCCACGTAGGCGAGGCCCCTGGCGCCGCGCGAGCGCGCCCACTCCTGCCAGCCGTCCAGCTCGCGCCGGGTCTGGCTCGCGCCGCCCGGCATGACGACGGCACCCACGTGCTCGGCCTGGAAAACCCGGAACGCGGCCTGCGCAAAGTAACCGGTCAGGTCGGCGAGCTCGATGCCGAAGCGCAGGTCCGGCTTGTCCGAGCCGAACCTGGCCATGGCATCGGCATAGGTCATCTGGGCGATCGGCCGCTGCACCTCGTATCCGGCGATCTCGGACCAGAGCCTCGCCACCAGGTCCTCGGCGACCTCGACCACGTCTTCCCTGGTGACGAACGACATCTCGATGTCGATCTGGGTGAACTCGGGCTGCCGGTCGGCCCGGAAGTCCTCGTCGCGGAAGCAGCGGACCAGCTGGTAGTAGCGCTCCAGCCCGGAGATCATCAGCAGCTGCTTGAACAGCTGCGGCGACTGCGGCAGCGCGTACCAGCTGCCCGGCCGGAGCCGGACCGGCACCAGGAAGTCGCGCGCGCCCTCCGGCGTGGACCGGGTCAGGAACGGGGTCTCCACGTTCACGAAGCCGCGGTCCCGCATCACGTCGCTGACCAGGTAGGCGGCCGTCGAGCGGGCGCGCAGCGCGGCGGACATCTCGGGCCGCCGGATGTCGAGGTAGCGGTAGCGCAGCCGCACCTCCTCGCTCAGCTCGCCGCCGCTCTCCACCGGGAACGGCAGCGGGTCGGACTCGGCGAGTACCTCCATCTCGGCGACGGCCACTTCTATCTCGCCGGTCGGCAGCTCGGGGTTCTCGTTGCCGGCCGGCCGCTGCCGTACCTCGCCGGTCACCCGGATGCAGAACTCGGCGCGCAGGTCATGCGCCAGGTCTTCCTGGCGGAACACCACCTGGGCGACCCCGCTGGCATCCCGCAGGTCGATGAAGACCACGCCGCCGTGGTCGCGGCGGCGCGCTACCCAGCCCGCCAGCGTGACCTGCTGCCCTGCCAGCGGCGCGCGCAGCGTGCCGGCCTCATGGGTGCGGATCATCGCTCGCTCACCTCTCCGTTATGTGTCATCCGTCGGTATGCCGTCTGCCTGCGTTGCCGTCCGGCCAGGCCACCGGCGCCCCCATCCGGCCGGTCAGAGTCCCCTGGCGGGCCCGGGCGCGGGCGCGAGGCCGGCCAGGAAGCGGTTAGCGGCCCGCTCAGCGCCGATGGTGGTCTGCGGGCCGTGCCCGGCCAGCACCACCGTCTCATCCGGCAGCGGCAGGCACACCCGGGCGATGCTGTCCATGATCGTCGCATAGTCGCCGCCGGGCAGGTCAGTGCGCCCGATCGACCCGGCGAACAGCAGGTCGCCGGTCAGCAGCACCGGATGGCCGCTGTTACCCGTTTCGCCCCCGCCCGGACCGCCGGCACCAGCTGCCGGCGCCCGGCTGGCCGGCACCCGGCTGGCCAGCCCCGGGCAGCCGGAACGTGACCGATCCCGGCGTGTGCCCCGGGGCGTGATCCACCACTACCTCGACGCCGGCCAGCTGCAGGGTCGCGCCATCGGCCAGCTCGGCCACCTCGTCCGGCTCGGTGAAGGTCAGGCCGCCTAGCAGGGCGGAGCCCGCCTGCGGCCAGAGCCCGCTCGCCGGGTCGCTGAGCAGCGCGCGGTCCGCCGGGTGGATGTAGGCGGGGATGTTCCTCGCGCCGCAGACCGGGACCACCGACCAGATGTGATCAATATGGCCGTGCGTGAGCAGGACGGCGGCGGGCTGCAGCCGGTACCGCTGGATGATCTCCTCAATGCCCGGCTCGGCGTCCTGGCCAGGGTCCACGATCAGGCACTGCTCGCCCGGCCCGGGGGCCACCACGTAGCAGTTCGCGGCGAACGCGCCAGCCGGAAATCCGGCGATGAGCATGGCCGTCCTCCTCCCGGGTGGCTGCCCGGCTGGCTACCGAACGTTGGTACAGGCTACCGAGCGGGCCGGCCAGCGGCGGCGCTGGCCAGTCCGGTCTCGCCGGCCCGGATGGCGGGCCCCGGCCGGCCGCGCCTCTTCGGCTAGTTTCGGGGTCACTATCCGGGCCGATTGCGGCGGGATTCTGGCGTGCTTCGGTGGCAGCGCAACGACGGCCTTGGCTCGAACCGGTAACGGCGGTTTCACTGGAGTCCGGGTGCAGGTACGATTCGCGAGGTTTCGCTGATCAGCACGGACGGGGCACGGACACGGAGGGCTGGACAGGTGGCGGGAAAGAAGGAACGCCAGCGCAGGCTCGCCCGCGAGCGCTACGAGCGCCGCGCGGCCCGGCAGGCGCAGCAATACCAGCGGACGCGGCGGTGGACGGCCATCGGCGTGGTGTGCCTGCTTGTCGTCGCGGTCGCCGTCGGCGGCTTCTTCATTTTCCGCGGGCCCGGCCAGCACGCGCAGGCGGCCACCAAGCCGTCCGCCGGCGCCACGCCCACCCCCACGGCCGCCACGCCCACCCCGACGCCCACTCCCACGCGGGCCGAGCCGGCCAGGCACTGCACGTACCCGGCCAACCCGCCGGCCTCGCGCAACGTGGGCAAGCCGCCCGTCCGTCCCGACTTCAAGGCCAAGTACCGGGCGACGATTCACACCAACCGCGGTGACATCGTCATCAACCTGCGTAACAGCAAGGCCACCTGCACGGTGAACTCCTTCGTCTTCCTGGCCGCCAAGAAGTACTTCAACGGCACCGACTGCCACCGGCTGACGACGAGCGGCATCTTCGTGCTGCAGTGCGGGGACCCGACCGGGACCGGCAGCGGCGGCCCGGGTTACAAGTTCGACGACGAGAACCTGACCGGGGCGAAATACCCGGCGGCCACGGTGGCGATGGCCAACGCCGGCCCCGATACCAACGGCAGCCAGTTCTTCCTCGTCTACAAGGACAGCTCGCAGTTGCAGCCCAAGTACACGCCGTTTGGCACCATCGTCAGAGGACTCAATATCATCCAGAATGTGGCCAAGGCAGGCAGCGACAACTCCAACGGTTCCGGTGACGGTCATCCGAAGGAAAAAGTCGTCATCAAGAGCGTGACTATCAAGAAGACCTGACCGGCACGCGCCTGGCCGGCCAGGTACTGAGCAGGAGGTTCGCGGTGAGCACCGCCAACGATCCGTGGGGCCGGGTAGACGAGGACGGCACCGTCTACGTGCGCACAGCCGACGGCGAGCGCGTAGTGGGCTCCTGGCAGGCGGGCACCCCGGCGGAGGCCCTCGTCTTCTTCCAGCGCAAGTACCTGGCGCTGGAGACCGAGGTCAGCCTGCTCCAGCAGCGGATCTCCACCACGGACCTCGCCCCCGGCCAGGCCAGGGCCACCATCACGAGGCTGCTCGCCGCCGTCGCCGAGGCGCATTGCGTCGGCGACCTGGACAGCCTGCGCAGCAAGCTCGACGCGATGAACGGGCTGGTCGACCATCGCCGAGAGGAGAACAAGGCGGCCCGCGACCAGGCCCGCGGCGAGGCGCAGGAGCGCAAGGAGCGGATCGTCGCCGAGGCCGAGCGGATCGCCGCCGAGGCGACGCACTGGAAGATCAGCGGCGAGCGCATGCGGCAGCTGCTGGAGGAGTGGAAGGCGGCACCGCGGGCCGACCGCGCCATCGAGACCGCGCTCTGGAAGCGGCTGTCCGCGGCGCGGAACGCGTTCACCAAGCGCCGCAAGGCCTACTTCGCCGGGCTGGAGGATGAGCGGGAAGGCGCCAGGCTGCGGAAGGAAAAGCTGGTCACCGAGGCCGAGGCGCTCGCGGATTCCACCGACTGGGGGCCGACGGCCACGGCCTACCGGGAGCTGATGCGGTCGTGGAAGGACGCGGGCCGGGCCGACCGCGGCGCCGAGGAAGAGCTGTGGAGCCGGTTCAAGACCGCCCAGGACAGCTTCTTCGCCGAGCGCGCGAAGATCTTCTCCGCCAAGGACACCGAGCTTCGCGAGCACGCGAACGTGAAGTCCGAGCTGCTCGCGGAGGCCGAGAAGCTGCTGCCGGTGACGAACGCCAGGGCCGCCCGGTCCACGCTGCGCGGCATTCAGGAGCGCTGGGAGCGGGTCGGCGGCGTGCCCCGCGACGCCCAGGAAAAACTCGAGGGCGGCCTGCGCCGGGTCGAGGAAGCGGTCCGCAAGGCCGAGGACACGCACTGGCGGCGTTCCAATCCCGAGGCGCTGTCCCGGGCGAAGGGCACCGTCGAGCAGATCCGCGCCGCGATCAAGGCGCTGGAGACCCAGCTGGAGCGGGCGCGGGCTGCGGGCGACGAGCCCGCCATGCAGCGCGCCGAGGAGGCGCTGACCGCCCGCCGCGAATGGCTGCAGGAGGCCGAGCGGACCCTGGCCGAGCTTTCCGGCTGACACCAGGCGCCGCGCCCGCCGCCGGCGCGTCAGCCGGCGCCGGCCCGCCGCCGGCTGATGCCCGTGGCCTTCGGCTGGGCCTGCGGGGCTGCTGACTACTTCGTGACCCGGTACACGTCGTAGACCCCGTCGATCGAGCGGACCGCGCGGAGCACGTGACCGAGGTGCTTCGGGTCGCCCATCTCGAACGTGAACTTGCTGAAGGCGACCCGGTCCCTGGTCGTGGTCACCGACGCGGACAGGATGTTCACGTGCTGATCGGAAATCGACCTGGTCACGTCCGAGAGCAGGCCGGTGCGGTCAAGTGCCTCGACCTGGATCGCCACCAGGAACAGCGAGCCCTCCCGGGGTGACCAGCGGACCGTGACGACCCGCTCGGACTGGGACTCGAGCAGGTGACTGAGGTTGACGCAATCGGCCCGGTGCACGGATACGCCGTGGCCGCGGGTGACGAACCCGGTGATCTCGTCGCCGGGCACCGGCGTGCAGCACTTGGACAGCCGCGCCCACACGTCAGCGGCGCCTTCGACGACGACGCCGGAATCACCGGCCGGCTGCGGCTTGGGCGGCCTGGTGGGCAGCGCCGTCTCGGCCAGGTCCTCCTGCGCGCCCGCGATCCCGCCGGCCGACCTGACCAGCTTGCCGACCACCGACTGGGCGCTCACGTGGCCTTCGCCGACCGCCGCGTACAGCGCGGAGAGATCGGTGTAGTGCAGGTCACGGGCGATGGCGAGCAGCGCGTCGCCGGTGGCCAGCCGCTGCAGCGGCAGTCCCTGCTTGCGCATGATCCGGGCGATGGCGCTCTTGCCCGTCTCGGCGGCGGCCTCCCGGCGCTCCTTGGAGAACCAGTGCCGGATCTTGTTACGTGCCCTGGCGCTCTTGACGAAGCCCAGCCAGTCCCTGCTCGGCGCCGCGTCGAGCGCCTTGGAGGTGAAGATCTCCACCGTGTCGCCGTTGTTGAGCGCGTTCTCCAGCGCCACCAGGCGGCCGTTCACCCTGGCCCCGATGGTGCGGTGGCCCACTTCGGTGTGGATCGCGTAGGCGAAGTCGACGGGCGTCGCGCCCTGCGGCAGCGCGACCACCTGGCCGCGCGGGGTGAAGACGTAGACCTCGGCGGCGCCCAGGTCGAACCGGAGGGACTCAAGGAATTCCGCCGGGTCGGCCGTCTCCCGCTGCCAGTCGACCAGCTGGCGGAGCCAGGCCAGGTCCGAGTTGCGGGTGCCGAGTACCGACTCTTCCTTGTACTTCCAGTGCGCGGCCACCCCGTACTCCGCCCGCCGGTGCATGCCCCAGGTCCTGATCTGCAGCTCGACCGGCTTGCCTTCCGGGCCGATCACGGTCGTGTGCAGCGACTGGTACATGTTGAACTTCGGCATCGCGATGTAGTCCTTGAACCGCCCGGGGACCGGATTCCACCGGGCGTGAACCGTGCCGAGCACCGCGTAGCAGTCCCGCAGTGAGTCGACAAGGACGCGGATGCCGACCAGGTCGTAGATATCGTCGAAGCCCACGTTCCTGGCGATCATCTTCTGGTAGACGGAGTAGTAGTGCTTGGGGCGCCCGGTCACCCTCGCCTTGATCTTGGCCTCGCGCAGGTCCGCCGACACGTCCTCGACGACTTCCTGCAGGAACACGTCGCGCCCGGGCGCGCGCTCCGAGACCAGCCGCGCGATCTCGTCGTAGCGCTTCGGGAACAAGGTCGCGAAGGCCAGGTCCTCAAGTTCCCACTTGACGGTGTTCATGCCCAGCCGGTGCGCGAGCGGCGCGAATATCTCCAGCACCTCGCGCGACTTCTGCTCCTGCTTCGGCCGCGGCAGGTAGCGGAGCGTCCGCATGTTGTGCAGGCGGTCCGCGAGCTTGATGACGAGAACCCTGATGTCGCGGGACATCGCGACCACCATCTTGCGCACGGTCTCCGCCTGCGCGGCATCGCCGTACTTGACCTTGTCCAGCTTGGTCACGCCGTCGACGAGCTCGGCGATCTCGTCGCCGAACTCGCTGCGCAGCTCGGCGAGCGAGTACGGGGTGTCCTCGATGGTGTCGTGCAGCAGCGCGGCGCAGATCGTCTCGTGGTTCATGCCGAGCTCGGCGAGGATCGTGGCCACTGCCAGCGGATGGGTGATGTACGGGTCGCCGCTCTTGCGCAGCGTGCCGGCGTGCTGCTCCGCGGCGATGTCGTAGGCGCGCTCGATCACCCGGACGTCGGCCTTGGGGTGGGTGGCCCGGACCGTCTTGATCAGCGGCTCGAGCACCGGGTTGAGGCCGCCGCGCGGTGCGCCGAGCCTGGCCAGCCGACGGCGGACGCCCGCCGTGCCGGCTGACCCGGACGTCCCGTTCGGTGCCTGCGCGCCAGCCGGGGATGCGGCGGCGGCTGCGGCTGCGGCGCGGCGTGCCGTCGCCCGCGAGCTAACGGCGCCAGGCTTGGCCGCCCGGGGCTTGGCCGCAGCGGGCTTGGCCGAATCGGTCTTGGCGGTCGCAGGCTTGACCGCCGCGGGCCTGGCCGCACCGGACCTGCCGCCGGGCTGTCCGGCACCGGAGTACGTCATTCCAGACTGGCCCGCTGCATGCTCGGCAGCATCCGGCTGGCCCGCACCCGGCTGGCCCGCACCCGGCTGGCCGGCACCCGGCCGGCTGGTATCGAGCTGGTCAGCAGCTGGCTGAGCCGCTCCGTCGCGGTCGTCATCGGGCTGCGCGGCGCCGTGGTGTGCGGCCCGCGGACGGGCGCGGCGCCGGGCGGCGCCGCCCGGCGCAGTGCCGTCCGCGGCGTCCTCCGCTGTCACCCCGACCTGCTCCGCTGGCACGGCCGGCTTCTCCTGCTCGGGCTGCCCGTCAGCGGCCTGGGTGACACCGGCTCCGGCCGCGGCGGCCGTTACGATATCCCCCGCCACTTATGCTCCTCACGTCCGCCGAAACACACAGTCTATCGGCGGACGATTCGGTACGTGCCCGGCTCGGCGCGCTAGGTCACGCCACAAGCAGCGATCGCAGCTCCAGGCCTGGCAGCTGCGCACGGCCGCTGAGGAAGCCGAGCTCCAGCAGGACCGCGATCGCGATGACCTCCGCGCCGCTGCGCCTGACCAGGTCCGCGGTCGCGGCGGCCGTCCCGCCGGTGGCAAGCACGTCATCGACGATGAGGACCCGGTCGCCGGCGTTGAAGGCATCCTCGTGCACCTCGAGCGTGGCGGTGCCGTATTCGAGCTGGTAGGTCCGGGCGATCGTGGCGCCCGGCAGCTTCCCCTGCTTGCGGACGGGGACGAAGCCCGCGCCGAGGGCGACGGCGACCGGCGCCGCGAGGATGAACCCGCGGGCCTCGATCCCGGCCACCTTGTCGATCCGGCCGTGCCCGGCGGCGAGCGCGCCGACAACCGCGGCCATGACGGCGCCGTCAGCAAGCAGCGGGGTGATGTCCTTGAAGACGATGCCCGGCTGGGGATAGTCGCGGACGTCGCGGATCGACGAGGAGATCAGGTCGGCTATCCCCGCGCCGGGGAGCGCCTCCTGGCCGGCCGGCACCGGCTAGCGCCGCTTCTTCTTGCCGCTGGGCCGCCGCTTGGCCGCGCTGCTGCGCCGCGGCTGCTGGCGCGGTCCTGACCGGGCCTGGCTGCGCGGCGCTGTGCCGGCTGCTGGCCGCCCGGCCGGCACCGACTCGCCGGCTTGCGGTGCCGCCTGGCTTTCGCCGGCCTCCTGCTGGGCGTCAGGGTCAGCCTCGTCGTCGGGCGGCTGCTCCAGTTGCGGCGTATCGGTCCCGCTGACGGCGGCTGCCTTCCCGGCCTTTGCCTTCGCCCGCTGGGCGGCGCGGCCACCGGCCGCGCGCAGCGCCACTCGTTTTGCCAGCGCCTTGTACTGCGGCTCACGCTCCTTCATGTCAGCCAGCACGGGCGTGGCAATGAAGATGGAGGAGTAGGTGCCGGACAGCATGCCGATGAACAGCACCAGCGCCAGATCCTTGAGCTCGCCGGCCCCGAGCAGCGCGACGCCGACAATCAGGATCGCGGCCACCGGCAGCAGCGCGATCAACGAGGTATTGATGGACCGGACCAGGGTCTGGTTCAGGGCCAGGTTCGCGGCCTGGCTGTACGTCATCCTGCCCGTGCCGAGCAGCCCCGCGGTGTTCTCCCTGACCTTGTCGAAGACGACCACCGTGTCGTAGAGCGAATAGCCGAGGATGGTCAGCAGGCCGATGACCGTGGCCGGGCTCACCTGGAAGCCGGTCAGGGCGTAGATGCCGATCGTGATCACGATGTCGTGCACCAGGGCGATCAGGGCGGCGGTGGCCATCTTCCACTCGAACGCGATCGACAGGTAGATCACGATCGCGATGAGGAACGCGATCAGCGCCTCCAGCGCCTTCTCGGAGATCTGGCCGCCCCAGCTCGGCCCGACGAAGGTCGTGCTGACGCTGTTGACGGGCAGCTTGACGGCGGCCGCGATCGCGTCCTGGACCTTGGTCTGCTCGTTGAACGAGAGCTTCGCGGTCTGCACCTGCCAGCTGGAGTTGCTGCCGATCCCGACCGTCTGGACGATCGCGTCGTTGCCGCCGCCCGCCGTTTCCACGACCTGGTTGAGCTGGACGGCGGTCGCGGCGGGCGCGCGGAACTGGAAGACCGAGCCGCCCTTGAAATCGACGCTGTAGTCCAGCCCGCGGAAGAGCAGCGCGGCGATGCTGACCACCAGGATGCACCCGGAGATCGCGTACCAGAGCCGCTTCCTGGCGACGAACTCGACCGAGACCTCACCGCGGTAGAGCCGGCCGCCGATGTTGCCGAGCCGGGACATCACGCCTCCTTCGGGGTGGTCCGGGCTTGCGGGCTCGCCGTGGCCCCGGCCGCCCCGCTGGTGGCCGGCCTGGCCGTGACCCGCTTGGCGCCCCGCCACGGAGTTCGCGCGCCGAGCCGGGCCGGGTCCAGACCGGACAGCGGGTGCCCGTTACCGAAGAAGCGGGTCCTGGCCAGCAAGGTGACCATCGGCTTGGTGAACAGGAACACCACGATGATGTCGATCAAAGTGGTCAGGCCGAGCGTGAAGGCGAAGCCCTTGACATCGTCGATGGAGAAATACCACAGCATCAGGGCGGCGAGGAAGGACACCGTGTCCGAGACCAGGATCGTGCGCCTGGCGCGCTGCCAGCCTCGTTCCACCGCGGCCCGCAGCGACCGGCCGTCCCTGACCTCATCACGGAGCCGTTCGAAGAACACCACGAACGAGTCCGCGGTGATGCCGATCGCGACGATCAGGCCAGCCACGCCGGACAGCGATAGCGAGTAGCCCTGGTACTTGCTGAGCAGGACCACCGAGAGGTAGGACAACAGGCCCGCGATGATCAGGCTGGAGACCGATACGAGGCCGAGGCCGCGGTAGTAGAGGAACGAGTAGAGAACGACAAGGAGCAGGCCGATTGCGGCCGCTATCAGGCCGGCGTGCAGCTGGGACGAGCCGAGCTCAGGGGAGATCGAGTTGGTCGACTGGTTCTTGAAGGTCAGCGGCAGGTGCCCGTAGCTGAGCTGGTTGGCCAGCAAGGTGGCCTGCTGCTCGTTGAAGCTGCCGGTGATCATGGTCTGCCCGGCGGTACTCGGCGAGATCACGTTGGGCGAGGAGACGATGTTGCCGTCCAGGACGACCGCCAGCTGGTCCAGCGGCGAGGTCGGGTTGCCGTTGTTGCCGTAGCTGTCGAACATCGATGTGGTCAGGTTGCCGAATGCGGTCGTGCCCGCGCCGTTGAAGCTGATATTGACTTGCCAGGAGCTACTCGTGGTGCTGAGGGTGGCGGTGGCGGCGGTGACCATGGTGCCGACCACGGTGGCCTTGGCCAGCGCGTACTTAATCCACACTCCGTTGATTTTCTCGCAGGACACGATCTGGCTGTTGACGTCGTCCCATTTCGTGGGGTCGCCGTTGTAGATCTGCTGCTGCCAGTTGGGGTCGGCGCAGTTCAGCTTGTCGAACAGGGCCTGCACCGGGGCACCGACAAGGGCGGCGTTCCCTTGCGCGTCAGCGGTGGTCGACAGGTGGGTAGCCGGGGGGGTAGTGGCGCTCGGGCTGGGCGACGCGCTCGCGGTCGGGCTGGGCGAGGAAGTCGGCTTCGCCGACGCCGCGGCGCGGGGCCGGGCCGCCAGCTGCCGGGCGGCCGACGACAGGCTGTGGCCACCGGAAGTCGCGCCCGGCGCACCGATAGCGGCGGCCGAGGAACTTGGTGTCGGGCTCACCTTGGCCGACGAGCTGGCCTTGGCCGACGGGCTCGGGGACGCCGAGGGGCTCGGCGAGCCCGAGGCGCTCGGGGTGGGCGTGGGCACCGGGGCCGCCAGGGATCTATTGGCCGCCTCGAGCAGCACCTGACGGAACCGCAGCTGAGCTGTGGTGCCGACCAGCTTGACGACCTGGGCACCACCCTTGCCCGGCACCGCCACGGTAATAACGTTGCTGCCCTGCTGCTGGACCACCGCGCCGGTGAAGCCGGCTCCGTTGACCCGGCTGTTCATGATGGCGATGGCCGTGGTCATGGCGGCCGCCGAGGGCTGCGTGTTGTGGACCGTGACCGCCTTCAGCGTCACCGTGGTGCCGCTGGACAGGTCGAGGCCCAGCTGCACCCGGAAGTTGCTCTGCCATTTGGCGGGCTGGAACGCGTCCTTGCCGAGGATCCCCACCAGCATGACGATGATGAGGGCCGCGAGCACCGCGAGGGCGCGGCCCGGCCTGGACTTGGTGCTGCTCGGTGGTGCCACTTCTCGTCTGTCCTTTGATCGATCGGGCCAGCGCAGGCGCTACGGGTTCTTATCCGTGGAGTCCCAGTCGTCCGCTGGCTTCTCCCCGAAGTCCGTCTCCGGCTCCGCCGGGGCGTCATCCTCGGGGCTGTCCTCGGGCAGGATGTTCATGACGGCCCGGCGCATGATCCGGATCTCGACGCCCGGCGCGATCTCGAGCTCCAGGTCCTGGCCGTCGACCGACGTGACGGTGCCGTAGATGCCTGCGGTAGTCGTGACCCGCTGGCCCGGCGTGACCTCGCCCTGGGTTTGCTGCGCCCTGCGCTGCCTATTGCGCTGCGGCCTGATGAGCAGCATGTAGACGGCGCCGAAGAGCACGACGATTATCAGGATGGACGTGTACGACCCAGACTTGCTTTTGGTGGTGGCGTCTGCCACCGCGAGAAACATGTTCCCCATCGCCGGGGCTTCCTTCCGCTTGATTTGCCACAGCGGCCACCGCCCGGCCGTCACCGCTAACCGGCCTGGCCGGCACCCCCGCCGGGGCGGTTGTCGTTGGCCAACTGCCGAAGTGTAGCGGCGCGCTGGCGGCGCACCAACAGGCTACGGGCTCAGGCGAGCGATCGTGACATGGCCGCAACCGGGCGTAGCCTGCCGTTGCCTCCGGCGGGCCCGGCCGCGGTGCGCCTCCGCTGCCCGGCCGGGCAGCTAGCCGAACAGGGTGCCGGCACCCGGATGGCCGGGGCCGCCTGGCCCCGGCGCGGCGAGGCCGAGATACTCCCAGGCGGCAGGCGTCGCTACCCGGCCGCGCGGCGTCCTGACCATCAGCCCTTCCCGGACCAGGAAGGGCTCGGCCACCACCTCGACGGTCTCCGCTTCCTCGCCGACCGCCACCGCCAGCGTGGACAGGCCGACCGGGCCGCCGCCGAACCTGCGGACGAGCGCGGACAGCACCGCCCGGTCGAGCCGGTCAAGGCCGTTGTCGTCCACCTCGTACAGTTCCAGCGCGGCCCGGGCAACCTGCCTGGTCACCACGCCGTCGGCACGGACCTCGGCGAAGTCGCGCACCCGGCGCAGCAGCCGGTTGGCGATCCGCGGCGTGCCGCGGGACCGGCCGGCGATCTCGTCCGCGCCGTCATCGCGCAGCGCGACGCCGAGCAGGCCCGCGGACCTGCGGACGATCACGCCGAGCTCGGCCGGCTCGTAGAAGTCGAGATAGGCGGTGAACCCGAACCGGTCGCGCAGCGGCGCGGGCAGCAGCCCGGCCCGCGTGGTCGCCCCGACCAGGGTGAACGGCGCAATTTCCAGCGGGATCGCGGTCGCGCCGGGGCCCTTGCCGATCACCACGTCCACCCGGAAGTCCTCCATGGCCAGGTAGAGCATCTCCTCGGCCGGCCTGGCCACCCGGTGGATCTCGTCGATGAACATCACCTCGCCCTCGCTCAGCGTGGAGAGCACGGAGGCGAGGTCCCCGGCCCGCTCGATCGCCGGGCCGCTGGTGATCCGCAGCGGTTTCCCGAGCTCGGCCGCGATGATCATGGCAATGGTGGTCTTGCCGAGGCCAGGCGGCCCGGAGATGAGCATGTGATCGGGCACCCGGTCGCGCCGCAGCGCGCTTTCCAGCACCAGCGACAGCTGCTCGCGTACCCGTTTCTGGCCAACGAACTCGGCCAGCCGCTTCGGCCGCAGCGCGCCCTCGATCAGCCGGTCGTCGGCATCGGCGAGCGCGGAGACCACCCGCTCCTCGCTGGCCTGCGCACCCGGCCCGGCTGGACCACCCCGTCCGGCTGGACCACCCGGCCCGGCTGAAGCCCCCGGCCCGGCTGAAACCTCCTGGCCGGCTGAAGCCCCCTGGCCGGCCGGACCTCGCCTGGCCCGGCCTGGGCACCCCGGTCGGCCGCCTCGCTGCCGGGGCTGGTCATCCTCGCCCCAGCACCCTGAGTGCCGCGCGCAGCGCCACCGCCACGTCGACGTCCTGGCCGCCGCCTGCCGCGCTGGCGCTGGCCGCGTCGGCGAGCAGCTCGGGCTCAACCGCCGCGATCGCCAGGTCGGCGTCGCGTGGCTGCCAGCCCAGGTTCACCAGGCCGGCCCGCACCTGATCCCGCCACGGCGCCGCCAGCCGCGGAGCCTCGCGGCCGCCGCCATCAGCCGGGCCGGCCTGCCCCTGGCCAGGTGAGCCCAGCCCGGCCAGTTCCAGGACGATCCGCTGGGCGCCCTTCCGGCCGATGCCGGGCACCGTCATCAGCGCCGCCAGGTCCTCGGCCAGGACCGCACGGCGCAGCGCGTCCGGGCTGAACACCGCCAGCATCGCCAGCGCCAGCCGGGGGCCCACCCCGCTGGCCGTCTGCAGCAGCTCAAAGGTGTTCCGCTCGTCCTCGCCGGCGAAGCCGAACAGGGTCAGCGAGTCCTCCCGCACCAGCAGGGATGTCGCCACCCTGGCCCGCTCCCCGGTGCGCAGCCCGGCGAGCGTGCCGGGCGTGCACTGCACCAGCAGCCCGACGCCGCCGACATCGATGACCGCGCCATCGGGCGCGATGGAGCAGACCGTGCCGTCCAGGTGGGCGATCACCGGGCACCGCCGCGGGCCGCCGCGACCTGCCGGGCGACCTCAACCTGCCGCGCTGCCTCAACCTGCCGGGCGGCCACCTGCCTGGCCGCCGCGATCTGCCTGGCCGCGGCCACCTGCCGGGCTGCCGTCACCTGCCGGGCCGTCGTGGCGGCCGTGGCCAGGCGGCGCTGCGCGCCACCGCGCCACAGATGGCAGATCGCGAGGGCGAGCGCGTCAGCCGAGTCGGCCGGGCGCGGCGGATTGTCCATCCGGAGCAGCCGCGCCACCATCGCTGTCACCTGCTCCTTATCTGCCCGGCCGTTGCCGGTCACCGCCGCCTTGACCTCGCTCGGCGTGTGCAGCGCGACCGGCAGCCCGCGCCGCGCCGCGCACACGATGGCGACGGCACCGGCCTGCGCCGTGCCCATCACCGTCCGGACGTTGTGCTGGCTGAACACCCGCTCGACGGCCACCGCGTCCGGCTTGTGCTCGGCCAGCCAGCACTCGAAGCCTTCCTCCAGCGCGAGCAGCCGCAGCGCGATGTCATCGCCGGCCGGGGTGCAGATCACGTCGGTCGCCACCAGCGTCAGCGCCCGGCCGGGCATTCCGTCGATGACGCCAATGCCGCACCGGGTCAGGCCAGGATCGACGCCGAGCACTCGCATCCGCTCACCATCCCGGTCGCTGACGAACACCTGTTCGGTGGTCCCGACCCTACCGGGCGCCGTGGCCGGGCGGCGCGACATGCCCCGGCGTGTCGCGGGCCAGCCAGCCGGGCCAGCCAGCCGACCGGGCCCAGCCTGCCGGAGCCAGGCAGCCGAGCCAGCCAGCCGGAGCCGGGGGCCAGCCACCCGGGCCAGCCAGCCCCCGGCGCCAGCCGGGCCGTCAGCGGTTAAGTTATGTCCGGCCATAACCGGACATAACTTAACCGCTAAGTTGATCTTGGTAGAGTTGAGGCTGATGTGGCGGGTGAGGCGAGGCTGGATAGGACGCACGGGCTGGATAGGACGCACGGCCGGACGGGATCCCTGGGCCGGGCAGGGACAGCCGGGCCGCCAGGAACCGGGGGCGCATGCGGCTCAGAAGTAGTCGAGCATGAACGCCGCGGCGGCGAACGCGCCGTCGAGCGCCGCGTCCCCGGCCGGGTCTCCCCCAGCGGCCAGCCCGGCCACCCGGAGCGTGGCCATCGGGGCGCCGGCGTACAGGGCGGCAAAGCCGCGCGCCCCGAGGGTGAGCGGGCCGGGGGTGGCCGCCCCGAGGGCGATTGGGTCAGGGGTGGGCGCCCCGGGGGCGAGCGGGCCGGGGGTGAGCGGGCCGACCGGGGCAGGATCCGGTCCGGACCGCTGGAGACCGCCCTTGCCGCCGCTAACTTCCAGTTTCCACAGGCCCGCGTTGGCCGGGCACAGCTCGTCGCCGAGCCGCAGCGTGACCGCTGCCTCGGCGGCCGGCGGGAACCCGCGCCCGGCGATGGCCGCCTCGGCGTCGACCACCCGCAGCATCCACGGGTAGCGCCGGGCCAGGCTGACGTCCGGTTCGGCGGTGAGCCAGCTGACCGGGTCGGCCGGGCCGACGAAGGCGCGGACGGTGCCGGCCATCGAGTCGTGCGAGGCGATGACCGACCACAGCGCGCGGGCGGTCGCGGCGGAGCCGGCCACCACGTTGTAGATCTGGATCTCGCTGTGGCCGCCGGACCAGGTGTAGGCGAGGAACCCGTCGTCGGCGAGGTAGCAGAACAGGTCCTCGTCATCAAGCTGCCGCCGGGATACCTCGACGTCGAAGGTAACGGGCCCGCAGGCGCGGGCGAGTTCGTGCACCCGCGCGATGACGGCGTCGATCTCGGCCGCGTCGTCCGGCCCTACCCGGCGCAGGGCCGGCAGCGCCTGGCCAGCCGGGCTGACCGGGACGTCCGGCGGCAACAGCGAGCGCAGCGACCTGGCCGGCATCGACACCTGGTACTGGGCGCCGGCCAGCTCGTAGCCGACGCGGCGGTAGACCGTGGCGGTGGCCGGGTACAGCACGGACAGCGGGTAGCCCTGGGTACCCATCTCGGTGACCAGCGCGTCCATCAGCGCCCTGCCGGTGCCCCGGCCGCGTTCCTCCGGCGCCACCACCACGTTGGCCACCCCGGCCGCCCGCAGCGACCGCCCGTGCCACCACTGCGCCAGGTCGAGGAATTTCGCCGCGCCGAGTAGCCGCCCGCCGTCGAACGCACCCAGGTGCCGGCCCGCCGCGATCGACTCCCGCGCATCGGCCAGCCGGTGGTCCCTGGCCGCCCCGCCGAACGGCCCGAACGACCGGCGGGCCAGGTCGAGCAGCGGTTCGAGGTCGTCGTCCGGCGTGAGCTTGCGGATCTCCGCCCGCGGCCGCCCGGTCACCGGCGCCCGGCCTGCTGGCGGCTCATCCCAGCTTTTCCATGATCTCGTCGGGGACCGAGTAGTTCGCGTAGACGTCCTGCACGTCGTCGGAGTCCTCGATCGCCTCGATCAGCCGGAACACCCGCCTGGCCTGCTCCTCGTCCAGCGGTATCTCGACCGATGGCAGGAACGCGGCCTCTGCCGACTCGTACTCGACGCCGGCCGCCTGCAGCGCGCTGCGGACCGCGACCAGGTCGGTGGCCTCGCTGACGACCTCGAAGGACTCGCCGAGGTCGTTGACCTCCTCGGCGCCGGCCTCCAGCACCGCGGTGAGCACGTCGTCCTCGGTGACGCCGGGCGCCTTGGGGACGATGACGACGCCCTTGCGGGCGAACATGTAGGACACCGACCCCGGGTCGGCCATCGAGCCGCCGTTGCGGGTGAGCGCGGTCCGCACGTCCGCGGCAGCCCGGTTCTTGTTGTCGGTCAGGCACTCCACCAGGACGGCGACCCCGCCGGGGGCATAGCCCTCATAGGTGATCGCCTCGTACGTCGCGCCGCCCGCCTCCAGGCCCGCGCCGCGGCTGACCGCCCGGTCGATGTTGTCGCTCGGGACCGAGTTCCGCTTCGCCTTCTGCACGGCCTCATACAGCGTCGGGTTGCCGGCCAGGTCGGCACCGCCGGTGCGCGCGGCCACCTCGACGTTCTTGATCAGCTTGGCGAAGAGCTTCCCGCGCCGGGCGTCGATGACGGCCTTCTTGTGCTTCGTGGTCGCCCACTTCGAATGGCCGCTCATGACCTTTCCCTCACCATGTCGACGAAGAACTCGTGGATCCGCCGGTCCGGCGTCAGCTCGGGATGAAATGCCGTGGCCAGCGCGGGCCCCTGGCGGACCGCGACGATCCTACCGGTGCGCCGCTCGGTGCCGAGAATCTCGACGCCGGGGCCGGCTTCCTCGACCCAGGGCGCGCGGATGAAGACCGCGCGGAAATCCGGGCCGCCGATGCCGTGCAGCGGTATGTCGCTCTCGAACGAGTCCACCTGCCGGCCGAACGCGTTCCGCCGGACGCTGATGTCGATGCCGCCGAGCGTCTGCTGGCCGCTGGCGGCGTCCGTCAGCCGGTCGGCCAGCATGATCATGCCCGCGCACGAGCCGAAGACGGGCAGGCCGGAGCCGAGCCGCTTGCGCAGCGGGTCGAGCAACTCGAAGATCACCGTGAGCTTCCACATCGTGGTGGACTCCCCGCCGGGGATGATCAGCCCGTCGACATCGTCGAGTTCCCCCGGCCTGCGCACGGCGACGCCGCGGGCGCCCGCCTCGCCGAGCGCCCGCAGGTGCTCGGCCACGTCTCCCTGCAGCGCAAGGACCCCGATAGCGGGGCTCATCACCAGCCGCGGCCGGCGTAGCGCTGCCCGGGCGCCAGCTCATCCAGGCCAATGCCGACCATGGCCTCACCGAGGCCGCGGGAGACCTTGGCGATGACGTCGGGGTCGTCGTAGAAGGTGGTTGCCTTGACGATCGCCGCCGCGCGCGCGGCCGGGTCGCCCGACTTGAAGATCCCGGAGCCGACGAACACGCCCTCGGCGCCGAGCTGCATCATCATCGCCGCATCGGCCGGGGTGGCCAGGCCGCCCGCGGTGAACAGCACCACCGGCAGCTTCCCGGCGGCGGCCACCTCGGCGACAAGATCGTACGGTGCCTGCAGGTCCTTGGCCGCGCTGTACAACTCCTGCGCCGACAGCGTGGCGAGGCGCCGCATCTCGGCCCTGATGCCGCGCATGTGCCGGGTGGCCTCCACCACGTCACCGGTGCCGGCCTCGCCCTTCGACCTGATCATCGCCGCGCCCTCGGCGATCCGGCGCAGCGCCTCGCCCAGGTTCGTCGCGCCGCACACGAACGGCACGGTGAATTCCCACTTGTCGACGTGGTGCGCCTCGTCGGCGGGGGTGAGCACCTCGGACTCGTCGATGTAGTCCACCCCGATCGCCTGCAGCACCTGGGCCTCGGCGAAGTGCCCGATCCGGCATTTGGCCATCACCGGGATGGACACCGCGGCGATGATCGAGTCGATCATGTCGGGGTCGCTCATCCGGGCGACGCCGCCCTGCACGCGGATGTCGGCCGGCACGCGCTCCAGCGCCATCACGGCGACGGCGCCCGCGTCCTCGGCGATCTTGGCCTGGTCGGGCGTGACCACGTCCATGATGACGCCGCCCTTGAGCATGTCGGCCATGCCCCGCTTGACCCGCTGCGTCCCCGTCCCCGGAGCCGCGCCGCTGGCGGAACTGGTGGTACTGGCGGGAGCACTGTGGACTGACACGGAGACCTCACTTGATCGTTTCTAGTGGCTGCCTCCATGGTAAGTGCTGGCGGCGGCCACTGATCGATAGCGCCCGGTCAGCTAGCCGCCAGCCAGCGCGGCGGCCGCCGGGTCGGCAGGTCAGCCGGTTAGCCGCGGCATGTCGGTGCCCAGCCCGTCACCGCCGGGCGCGACCATGGAGTCGTCGATCTCGAAGAACTCCGGCAGCTCGGCGCCGCCGGCCAGCCGGAGCAGCCGGACGAGCCAGCGGCGGCGGGCCAGCCGGGTGGCCGCGACGGCGTCGTTGTGGAACTTGCGGGCCAGGAAGACCTGGTGGGCCGCGGCCTCGACCTCGGCGAGCAGTTCCTCGGCACCGTGCCCGCTGTCCAGCGACGCCCGGAACTCCGGCTGGCCGAACGCGGCGCGCAGGGCGCGGGTGAGGTCGCTCTCCCGCAGTTCCCTCGCGTTGTCGTCGGCGATCCTGGCGTCGTGCGCGGCGCCGGCCAGCAGCATGCTCGTCGCCGGGTCGAGCAGGCCGGTGGAGGCCAGTTCCAGTGCCGCCGAGCTGCGCCGCAACAGCGCGACGTCGAGCGCGGCACGGGTAGCCTCCAGCCGCGCGTGCAGCCGGTCAAGCCGGCCCGCCCGCCAGGAGATGTAGACGCCAACCAGCAGCGCGAGGCCGACGATGAGGATGACACTGGTCGCGGTCATCCCGGCAGCCCCCCGGCCATCACGCCACCACCCCGACCTTGACGCCGCCAAGCGTCACCGTCTCGTAGACGGCCACCACGTCGCGCGCGATCACCGGCCAGTCATACGCCCGCACCGCCGTGGCGGCGGCCTTCGACAATTCCGCGCGCCGCTGCGGGTCGTCAAGGAGACGGCTGGCCGCCCGTGCCAGCTCGCTCGCGTCGCCGGTGGCAAACAGCTCGCCCGCCCGGCCGCCGCGCAGTACCGTCCGGAACGCGTCCAGGTCGCTGGCCACGATCGGCGCGCCGGAGGCCATCGCCTCGGCCAGCACGATCCCGAAGCTCTCGCCGCCGGTGTTCGGGGCGCAGAAGACGTCCACCGAGTGGTAGACCCGGACCTTATCCGCCTCGCTGACCTGGCCGAGTATCACCACCCGGTCGCGCAGCGGCGCGGGCACCTTGTCCAGGACCTCTTCGGTATCCCCCGGGCCGGCGACGAGCAGCCGCAGGCCGGGCCGCTGCGGGCCGAGGATCTCGAACGCCGCGAGCAGCACCGCCAGGCCCTTGCGGGATTCGTCCATCCGGCCGAGGAAGCCGAGCGCGCCACCCGCCCCCGGCCAGCCGGGAAGCGGGTCCGCCTTCTGGTACCTGCGCACCGAGACCCCGTTCGGGATGAGCACGGCGTCGCCGCCCAGGTGCTCGACCTGGGTGGTCCTGGCTGCCTCGGACACCGCGATCCTGGCGCTGATCTTCTCCAGCGCCGACTGCAGTGCGGGCCGCGCGGCGAGCATCCAGCGGGAGCGCGGATTCGCGGTGTGCACGGTCGCCACGATCGGGCCGGAGGAGACCCAGCAGGCCAGCAGGCCCAGGCTCGGCACGATGGGCTCGTGCACGTGCAGCACGTCGAACTGGCCGTCCTTGACCCATCTGCGCACCCGGCTGGCTGACAGGAAGCCGAACGCGAGCCTGCCGACGGACCCGTTATACGGCACCGGCACGGCCCGGCCGGCCGGCACGACGTAATCCGGCAGCGGGGTGTCATCGTCGGCAGGCGAGATGACGGAGACTTGGTGCCCGAGGTCGATCAGCGCCTCGGCCAGGTCCCTGATGTGCTCCTGCACGCCGCCGGGGACTTCCCAGGTGTACGGGCAGGCGATGCCGACCCTCATGGCACGGCCTCCGCGGCGGCATCCCCGGCCGCGGCACCCGCAGCAGGGGCATCCCCGGCGGCGGCATCCCGGACGGCGGCATCCCCGGCGGCGGCATCCGCGGCGGTGGCTTCCGCAGCGGCGACGGCGGCTTCCGCGGCGGCCAGCCGGTCCGCGTCAAGGTCAGCCACGAACATCCGCTGCAGCATGTGCCAGTCCGCCGGGTGCGCGCTGATGCCGTCCTCGAAGGCACGCGCGATCTGCTGCGTCATCGCCGCGGTCCGCTGCTTCCTGTCGCCGTCGGCCGGCACCGGGATCTCGTCGTGGAAGCGCACTCCCCAGCCGCCGGAGGTGAACCAGAGCGTGGCCGGGATCAGCGCCGCGCCGGTCTGCACCGCGAGCGCGGCCGGGCCGGCCATCATGCGCGCCTTCTCGCCGAAGAACTCGACCTCGATGCCGCTGCCGGTGACGTCCCGGTCGCACGGCAGGCAGACGATCTTGCCTGCCCGCAGCCGCTGTGCCAGCACGCCGAACGGCCGGCTGCCGCCGCTGGCCGGCAGCACTTCCATGCCGAGGTTCTCGCGGAACGCGACGAAGCGCTCGTAGACGGACTCAGGCTTCAGCCGCTCCGCAACAGTGGTGAACGAGCCCGCCCCGCTGGCGATAATCCAGGCGGCCGCCTGATCCCAGTTACCCATGTGCGGCAACGCGAAGACGACGCCGCGGCCGGCGGCGGTGTAGTCGAACGCAATCTGCACGTCCCCTTCGGCCTGCATGCCGTCGACGAGCCTGCTAGTGGGAATCACCGGCAGCCGGAAAACCTCCAGCCAGTAACGGGCATACGAGCGCATCGACTCGCGCGACAGCGCCCGCAGTTCGCCGCCGTCCGCCGCGTCGCCCAGCACGCGGCGCAGGTTGGCCTCCAGGACCTGGACCCGGGGGCCCTGGCGCCGCCAGGCGATGCCCGCGGCGGACATGAACGCCGCCCGCGCCCAGGACTCGGGCGCGCGGCACACGACGGACCAGCCGAGGCCGTATCCGGCGTCAATCAGCCTGTCTTTGAGTCCGGGCATCCGTCCTCTCCTCCGCTGTCGCCTGGCGGACGGCAAGCACCCGCTGGGCCAGTGTGACAGTGCTCAGCACCGCGAGCAGCCAGAGGCCCGCGGCCATGACGTACGGCACGCCGAGCCCGGTCAGGCCGGCTGCCACCAGCCCGATCACCAGCCGCTCGGTCCGCTCCGCGATGCCGACGTCGCAGCGTATCCCGAGGCCCTCGGCGCGTGCCTTGGCGTAGGAGATGAGGGCGCCGACCACCAGGCAGAACACCGCGAGGCCAGCCAGCAGCCTGCTGTGCCCGCCGTAGACCGCCCAGGCCGCGAGCCCGGCGAAGACCGACGCGTCGGCGACCCGGTCCAGGGTGGAGTCGAGGAACGCGCCCCACGCCCCGGTGGTGCCCTTGATCCTGGCCAGGATCCCGTCCAGCATGTCGGTGAACACGAAGCCGGTGCAGACCAGCGTGCCCGCGAACAGGTGGCCGGTCGGGAACAGGACCAGCGCGCCGGCCGATACGCCGAGGGTGCCGGTGATGGTCAGCGCATTCGGGGTGACCGGCGTGCGGGCGAGCGCCTCGCCGACCGGGGTCAGCAGGCGGGCGATCGCTGGTCGCAGCACGTTCAGCATGGCCGTCTGATCCTACTGGCGGTCGGGCCGGCCCGATCTTACCGGCCGGTAGCGCAGTGATTGTGTGGCCGGGGTCTTGTGATCCGGTGGCCGGGAGGTAAAGGCTGTTCGTGCGACGGCCGTCGCGGCTGCCGTGCAGATCCAACCTGCGGATGAAACAGGAGGCGACGGCCATGGCCGATAGGACAGGCAGCTCGGGAGCCGCGGGCAGAGCGCCCGCGGCCGGCCAGGCCGACAGCGTGCGCAATGTCGTGCTGGTCGGCCACTCAGGTGCAGGCAAGACGACGCTGGTCGAGGCCCTGCTCGCGCACACCGGCGCGATCCAGCGGGCCGGCCGCGTCGAGGACGGGACCACCGTCAGTGACTTCGACGAGGTCGAGGTCCGGCAGCAGCGCTCGGTCAACCTCACCCTCGCGCCGGTGCTGCACGGCGGCGTGAAGGTAAACCTGCTGGACACGCCCGGCTACGCCGACTTCACCGGCGACCTGCGGGCGGGCCTGCGGGCCGCCGACGCGGCCCTGTTCACCGTGTCAGCCGCCGACCGCATCGACGGCCTGACCAGGATGCTCTGGGAGGAATGCGCCGCGGTGGGCACCCCCCGCGCGGTCGTGATCACCAAGATCGACCATCAGCGGGGCGATTTCGACGAGGCGCTCGCCGCCTGCCGGGACGCGTTCGGCGACTCGGTCGCGCCGCTGTACCTGCCGGTGACCGACGAGCAGGGCAGCGTCAAGGGCCTGCTCGGCCTGCTGTCCGAGCGGTTCTACGACTACTCCTCGGGTACCCGGGCGGACAGCGATCCCGATCCCGGCGATGCCGACCGGATGGCCGAGGCCCGCAGCACGCTGATCGAGGCGATCATCCAGGAGAGCGAAGACGAGTCGCTGATGGAGCGCTACCTCAACGATGAGCACATTGAGGTCAAGGTGCTCATCGAGGACCTGGAGAAGGCGGTCGCCCGCGGCAGCTTTTACCCGGTGCTCGCCGCCGCCTCCCCGCACGGCATCGGCCTGGCGGAACTGCTGGAGGTGATGACCGAAGCGTTCCCCGCGCCGGACGAGCACCCGCTGCCCGCGGTGACCTCGCTGGACGGCAAGCCGGTGACCAGCCTGCGCAGCGATCCCGACGGCCCGCTGCTGGCCGAGGTGATCAAGACGGCGTCGGACCCGTACGTCGGCCGGATCAGCCTGGTCCGGGTGTTCTCCGGCAGCCTGCGGCCCGATGGCGTGGTGCACGTGTCCGGCCACGGCCGGGCCGAGCACGGCCACGCCGATCACGACCAGGACGAGCGGATCGGCGCGCTGACCTCGCCGCTGGGCAAGCAGCAGCGCACCGTCGGGCTGTGCACCGCCGGGGACATCTGCGCCGTCGCCAAGCTCAGCAGCGCCGAGACCGGCGACTCGCTGTCGGACAAGGACCAGCCGCTGCTGATGGAGCCGTGGGCGATGCCGGAGCCACTGCTGCCGATCGCGATCACGGCGAAATCCAAGGCCGACGAGGACAAGATGTCGCAGGCCCTGTCCAGGCTGGTCGCCGAGGATCCGACGCTGCGCCTGGAGAACAACGCCGAGACCCGCCAGCTGGTGCTCTGGTGCATGGGCGAGGCGCACGCGGACCTGCTGCTCGACCGGCTGTCGAGCCGGTACGGCGTGGCGGTCGAGACCACGCCGCTGCGGGTGCCGCTGCGCGAGACGATGGGCGGCAAGGCACAAGGGCTCGGCCGGAACGTGAAGCAGACCGGCGGGCACGGCGAGTTCGCCATCTGCCGGATCGAGGTGGAGCCGCGGCCGTCCGGCTCGGGCCTGGAATTCCTCGACAAGATCGTCGGCGGGGTGGTGCCGCGGCAGTTCATCCCGTCGGTCGAGAAGGGCATCCGCGCCCAGATGGAAGCCGGCGTGCTGGCGGGCTACCCGATGGTGGATATCAGGGTCACCTTGTACGACGGCAAGGCGCATGCGGTGGACTCCTCCGACATGGCGTTCCAGAAGGCAGGCAAGGCGGCACTGCGGGACGCGGCCGAGCAGGCGCAGGTACTGCTGCTCGAACCCGTGGACGAGGTCTCCGTGCTGGTCGCCGACGAGTATGTCGGCGCGGTGATGTCGGATCTGTCCTCGCGGCGCGGGCGGGTGCTCGGCACCGAGCCGGTAGCCGGCGGCCGGACGCTGGTCAAGGCGGAGATACCGGAACTGGAGATCATGCGCTACGCCATTGACCTGCGGTCGATGTCCCACGGGACCGGGTCCTTCACCCGGTCGTACCTGCGTTACGAGCCGCTGCCGTCACATCTGGCCGAGAAGGTCGCCGAGGCATCCAAGCCCGGCTGATCCGCCGGGGCGTGGCCGGCCGCCGCCTCAGGCCGGCCACGCGTCGGCGATCAGCTTGCGGGTGTCGGCCAGCAGCTGCGGCAGGACCTTGGTGTGGCCGATCACCGGCATGAAGTTCATGTCGCCGCCCCACCGCGGCACCACGTGCTGATGCAGGTGCGCCGCGATCCCGGCGCCGGCCACGGAGCCCATGTTCATCCCGATGTTGAATCCGTGCGGCCCGGAGCCCGCCCGCAGCGCCGTCATGGCGCGCTTGGTGAAATCGGCGAGCTCGGCGGTCTCCGGGCCGTCCAGCCCGGTGTAGTCGGCGACATGCCGGTAGGGGCAGATCAGCAGGTGGCCGCTGTTGTAGGGGTAGAGATTGAGCACGGCGTAGACCAGCGCGCCGCGCGCGACGATGAGACTCTCCCCGTCCGGCAGGCCGGGAACACGGCAGAACGGGCAATCTTCGCCGTCGCCCCCGCCGGCCGGCTTGCCCGCGCCCTTGATGTAGGCCATCCGGTGCGGCATCCACAGCCGCTGCAGCCCGTCCGGCGGGCCGGCCCCGTCCTGCTCGATGAGCTCGCCGGCGGCAGCGGGCGCGCCCGCCGGGGAAATCTCGCCAGGCTGGTCGGGCTGGGGAGTTACCGCACTCGGCATGACCGCTCAGACCTGGATCCGCCCGGCGACCGCGTCGGCGATCTCGGCGATCGCGTCGTCGACGGGCACCCCGTTCTTCTGCTCGCCGCTGCGGTACCGGAACGAGACCGCGCCCGCGGCGATGTCATCGTCCCCGGCTAGCAGCATGTACGGGATCTTCTGCCGCTGCGCGTTCCTGATCTTCTTCTGCATCCGGTCGTCGCCGGTGTCGACCTCGGCCCGGATCCCGCGCTCCCGCAGCCGGGCGACGACGTCTTCCAGGTACGGCACGTGCGCGTCGGCGATCGGGATGCCGACCACCTGGACCGGCGCCAGCCAGGGCGGGAACGCCCCGGCGTAGTGCTCGACCAGCACGCCGAGGAACCGCTCCACTGACCCGAACAGCGCCCGGTGGATCATGATCGGCTGCTGCCGGGAGCCGTCCGCGGCCTGGTATTCCATCCCGAACCGCTTTGGCTCGTTGTAGTCGAGCTGGATCGTGGACAGCTGCCAGGTCCGCCCGATCGCGTCCCTGGCCTGCACGGAGATCTTCGGCCCGTAGAACGCGGCACCGCCGGGATCGTCGACCAGCTCGAGCCCGGATTCCTGCGCGGCCTCGCGCAGCGCCTCGGTCGCGTGCGCCCAGTCCTCGTCGGTGCCGACGAACTTCTCCTTGGCCTCGCCCCGGGTGGACAGCTCCAGGTAGAAGTCGCTCAGCCCGTAGTCGCTGAGCAGGCCGAGCACGAACGACAGCAGGCTCTTGATCTCCGCCCCGGCCTGCTCGCGGGTGCAGAAGATGTGCGCGTCGTCCATGGTCAGGCCGCGCACCCGGGTCAGGCCGTGCACCACGCCGGACTTCTCGTACCGGTAGACGGAGCCGAACTCGAACAGCCGCAGCGGCAGCTCACGGTAGGAGCGCCCGCGTGCCTTGAATATCAGGATGTGGAACGGGCAGTTCATCGGCTTGAGGTAGTACTTCGCGCCTTCCATCTCCATCGGCGGGAACATCCCGTCGGCGAACCACTGCAGGTGCCCGGAGGTCTCGAACAGGGTCGACTTGGTGATGTGCGGGGTGTTCACGAACTCGTAGCCGGACTCCTCGTGCCGTTGCCGCGAGTAGTCCTCCATGACCTTCCTGATCATCCCGCCCTTGGGGTGGAAGACCGCGAGGCCGCTGCCGATCTCGGCCGGGAAGGAGAACAGGTCGAGTTCGGCGCCGAGCTTGCGGTGATCACGCTTCTCGGCCTCGGCGAGCATCTTCAGGTAGTCGTCCTGAGCTTGCCGGGTCGGCCAGGCGGTGCCGTAGATCCGCTGCAGCTGCGGGTTCTGCTCGCTGCCCCGCCAGTACGCGCCGCCGGTCCGCATCAGCTTGAACGCGGGGATCTGCCGGGTGGTGGGCAGGTGCGGGCCGCGGCACAGGTCCCGCCAGCATGCCTCGCCGGTGGCCGGGTCGATGTTGTCGTAGATGGTGAGCTCGGCGCCGCCGACCTCGACCGCCTCGTCTGCGTCGGTCAAGGGCGCCGCGGCGCCCTTGAGCCCGACGAGTTCCAGCTTGTACGGCTCGCCGGCCAGCTCGGCCCGCGCCTCGGCCTCGGTAACCACGCGGCGCGCGAACCGCTGGCCCTGCTTCACGATCTGGCGCATCCGCTGCTCGATGGCCTTCAGGTCATCAGGGCCGAACGGCTGCTCGACGTCGAAGTCGTAGTAGAAGCCGTTCTCGACCGGCGGGCCGATGCCGAGCTTCGCGTCGGGGAACAGCCCCTGCACCGCCTGGGCGAGCACGTGCGCGGCCGAGTGCCGCAGGATGGCCAGGCCATCAGGGCTGCCGGTGTCCACCGGCGCGACGGTGTCGCCGTCGGCCAGCGCGCAGTCAAGGTCCCTGAGCTCGCCGTTGACCTTCGCCGCTATCACGGCGCTGGCGGGGGAATGCTCGTTCTCGCCCGGAATCAGTTCTAGCGCCTGGCCGGCCGTCGTGCCCGCTTCCACCACGTGCTCGCGTCCGGCGAGGGTGAGGTGAAGCTTGTCGGCAGGCACTGTCGGCTCCTAGGGCACATGGATGGCAGCGGCGGCGACCGCCGCCGGTACCACGATGCTATCGATGCGCGGCCGGCCCCGTGCCCGTCCCCGCGCCTGCCGGTCAGGCGGGCGGCGGCGAGACGGTGACGAGGCTGCCGTAGGTGAGGTAGGGCCAGGCCTTCGCCGCCGCCGCGAGCGGCAGCTCGACGCAGCCGAGGCTCTGCGGGAAGCCGTAGGAGAACCGCGGGAAGTAGTGCACGGCCTCGCCGGCCCGGAAGTAGGCGACGAACTGGACCGGGTCGGCGTACTTGCTGCCGTCCGGGTTCGTGCCCTTCATGACCTGGTAGCGGTACCGCAGGTAGACCGGGGCGGTGCCGTCGGCGGTCGGCGCGACCGGGATGCCGGTGTTCGACAGGCTGCGGAACACGCGGTGGCCGTCGTGCCAGATGGTCAGCGTCTCCGGGCTGTCCTTGGTGGCGCGCGCGTACGTGTAGCCGTGCGCGTTGTCCTGGCCGGCCGCCACCGCCTTGAACAGCGCGTGCCAGACCGCGGTCCCGGCTATGCCGTCCATCGTCATCAGGTGATCCGACTCGAAGGCCATGATCGCGCCCTGCTGCACCAGGCTTGGCTTGCCTACTTTCCAGAAGGTGCGCAGCTCGCGGGGGTACCCGTGCTGCCAGGTGAAGGCCCCGGCCGGCGGGCTGAACGCGGCGGCCCGCTGGCCGGCCGGGTCGGTCGCCGCGGGACTGACGGCGCCGGCCATCGGCGTCCAGGTCAGCGGCAGGTAGCCGAGCTGGGCTAGCAGCTGGTCGAGCCTCAGGTCGGACCAGCTACCGACCCGGTACCGCACGACGAGGTGATGGGCCAGCACGCTGCCGGTGGCCGACGTCACGCCGGACTTGCCGCCGGGGATGTGCACGGTGACGTGCGTCTGCGGGGCGAAGCCCTTCGCCGGCACGAACTCAAGGACCTTGGTGCCCGCTCCCTGCCAGCTGCCCGGGGTGGCGGGGGTCAGGTGCGGCAGCGGCGAGCTGGCCGCGACCGCGGCCGAGAACTGCACGCGCACCGGGGCGGCGCCATTGACATTGCGGGCATGGCTTGCCGGGGTCACCGACACCACCTGCAGCGGTCCTGTCGATGACGATGTCTGCGAGGCGTGCTGCTGGCCGTGCCCGCCGGCGGCAGCGGGGCCGGCCTGCTTGGCCTGCGCGTGGGTTAGCGCGAACCAGGTCCCCCCGGCCAGCAGCGCAACGATGACTGTGGCCAGGATGATAACCCGGCCACGCAGACGTCCCACACTGAGCAAGACAGGCTCCCTCGACGTACCTGGCCCCCCTGGCGGCGGGCAAATCTGCTACCTGCCCGGCGCGTCCCAGGCACTCTACGCCTGCGACTCTAGGCGGCGGATGCAACTGCTGCGGCACGGTCAGGATAAAGAATCAAGCGAGAAAAGGACACGGATTCATGACGGCCCCCGTCGTACTGACGACGGCCGCTCGGTCAGCGCCGCGGGTGCTTTGCCCCGCCCGCCGCGACGGCCTCGCGATACGGCGCCTGCTCTCTTCGCAGCAGGTCGGGGTTCGTCTTCCGGGCGTGCACCAGCCCGGTGGTGAGCAACTGCAGCGCCACCGCGCCGCCGAGCAGCGAGGTCACGATCTCGGGCAGGTTAGCGTGCGGGATCACCAGCAGGCCGGCGCTGACGTCCGCGGCCTGGATCCTGTTCCTCAGGTCGGGGCTGACGATCGCCGCCGTGCGCAGCCCGATCCTGCGGGCGGCCATCAGCAGCTCGTGTGCCTGGTCAGCCGCGGCGTCCGCGTTCGGGCCGCCGGTGACGACGACGACCAGCGCGCTGCCGGAGTCATGCGCGACGAGGTGGCCGTGCAGCGTGTCCTCCACGCCGAGCATGGCGGTCGGCAGCCAGGCGCCCTCGGCGATCTTCAGGGCCAGCTCGCGCGCCGTCGGAACGTCGATGAGGCTCCCGGCGGCGATAAGCCGTTCCGCCTTGCCCAGCTCGCGGCCGATCTCCAGGGCGCCCGGGCGCATCGTCAGCAGGTCGCGCAGGTACCGGCCGAAACCGGCGGCCGGGAACGCTTCTTCCCGGTATGCCGAGGCAACGCAGAATCCGGTCAGCATCGGCGCGGTGTAGCCGACCGTGTGGCAGTACGACTTGTCCCGCAGCGGGGTCATCAGGACGACATCGGCCAGGTCCCGGGCGGGCGTCCGGCCGGCCGCCGTGATCAGGGCGGTCCGCGCGCCGGCTATCCGGGCGGCGGTCAGCGCCCGCACCGTCGACTTGGACAGCCCGCCGTGGGAGATCGCGATGCACAGGCCCTTCCGGCGGGGCGCCAGGGCCTGGTCGGCCGACTCGCGTGCCTCGGCCGGGCCCGCGGCGACAGCCGACTGCCCCATCGCGTCGTTGAGGATAACGGCCACCGCTCGGGCGCTGTGTCCCGACGTTCCCACCGCCGACACCACGACCGGCTCGCCAGCGTCGGCGGCCGAGTGCAGCATCTCGGCGAGCCGGGGCGCTGAGGTGGCCAGCGATTCGCTCAGCGCCTCAGGGAGCGTCACCTGCGCTTCGATCATGTCTTCCATCACCCACGGGGGACCGCTGCGGATCTCGGGGTAAATAGCAGGGTCGTACCAGTCAGATTCGCCAGCCACGCTCACCACGGCCCTCCCTGTAGTTCCGTCTGGACTTCCCCTTGTTTCCCGCGGGGGAAACGCCGGGCCGGTCCGCCCCGGCGGGAGCCGCCGGAGAGCCTGGAGCACGGCTATGCGGTAGCCGCCGCCAGCACGTCGTCGCAGACGGCAGGCATCCCCGTCTCGTCCGCGGCGCGCTGGGTCAGCACCACGACCGTGAGATCTTGCGAGGGCACGTTTGACCAGGTTGTCCCCAGCCCGCCCTCCCACGTGTAGCGCCCGTCGTCGAGTACCGACAGCCCGTAGCCCCAGCCGCGATCGTCGAGGAAACTGAAGCCGGGCCAGACGTTCGCCCGCTGCGCGGCTGTCAGCTGATCGCGCGTCATCTCGGCGGCCGTGGCCGGCTTCAGCACGGGACTCCCCCGGCGCAGCAGCATCCGGCCGAACGCGACGACGTCATCGGCCGATGACACCAGGCCGCCGGCGCCGTCGGGGAACACCGGCGGGCGTGACCACTGCCCGTCCGGCGGATCGCTCACCACGAGCCGCCCGTCACGGCTCTCGTACGCGGTCGAAAGCCGGGTGGTGTCGGCCGCGTGGAATCCGGTGTCCTGCATGCCGAGCGGGCCGAGCACCCGCTCGCGCAGGACGTCCTCAAACGGGGCGCCGGCGGCGCGGGCGGCCAGGACTCCCAGTACCTGGGAGCCGGACTGGTAGAGCCACCGCTCGCCCGGCTGGGCCAGCAGCGGCAGCTGCCCGAGCCGCGACATCCACGTATCCGGGTCTGGCATGGCGCCGGGCTGCGGCGGCCCGAAGGTCGCCAGCTGCAGATCTTCCGCCGCACTGACGACCGGCCACGGCTCCGGTGCCATGAACATCGCGCCCTGCATCCCGAATCCCCAGGTGAACGTGAGCAGGTCGCGCACGGTGACCGGACGCTGAGCGGGGACCGTGTCCGTCAGCGGCCCGTCCGGGCGCCGCAGCACGCGGCGGCCGGCCAGCTCGGGCAGGAGTTCGTCGACCGGCCCGTCCAGCTTCAGCAGGCCGTCATCGACCAGTGAGAGCACGGCCGCCGCGGTCATCGGCTTGGTGGTCGACGAAATCCTGAACAGCGTGTCCCGCCGCATCGGCGGCCCGCCGACTGCCATCACGCCCGCCGTCGCGACATGCACGGCATCGCCGCGGGCCACCGCCGCGACGACGCCCGGCAGCTGGCCCTGCGCTACGGCGCCCGCGACGATTTCGTCGATCCGGGCGAGCGCGGCGCCGGAGAACCCATCGAGGTGGCTCATCTAGCCAGAGTATGGCTGGTCTCGGGCAGTCACCGGATAGCCCGTCTGCTCAGGTGCTCGGTCCGCCGGGCAGCGCGAGGTCCAGTCGAGCTTCCCTGCCAGCCGGTCCTGGTTCCCGTGCATCGGCAGCGGCGAAGTACCCCCAGCGGACGTCCTGGCGGCGGGCTTGTACATCTCCAGCTGGTAGTCGAACTCAAACAGCTCCACCGTGCGGCAACGACTCGCGGCGCTCACTGTGCCCCTCCGGTATCAGGCACCAGGCACGCAGTAACGTCGTGACTGTGACAGCACGGCACGACTGTGACCTATGTTCATGTGCGACCGGAGGGGCGGGAAATGATCCGGAAGTTCGCAGCTGAGTTCCTGGGGACGGCGATCCTGGTGTTCTTTGCCGTCGGAGTAGCCACCCTGATGTTCGGCTTCAAGTTCGACGGCGCCAGCGTGGCCGCGGGGGTGGTGACCACGGCGCTAGCCTTCGGCCTGACGCTGCTATCGCTGGTGTACTTGCTCGGGCCGGTATCTGGCTGTCATGTCAACCCGGCCGTGACCATGGGGGCACTGCTCGCAGGGCGCATCCCGCTGGTGGAGGCGGCCGGCTACTGGATCGCCCAGTTCGCCGGCGGGATCGTCGGCGCGCTTGCGCTGTGGGGAACGTTCAGCACCTCGCCGCTGTACAGCAGGACAGTCACTGGCCTGGGAACCGACGGCTGGGGCAAGCAGTCGATGATCCACATCGGCGTTGGCGGAGCGTTTATTTTCGAGGTCGTCCTGACTGCCATCTTCGTCTTCGTCGTGCTCAGGGTCACCTCGGCGACAGGCAACGCGGCGACGGCGGCCATAGCCATCGGGCTGACCCTGACGGTTGTCCATCTCGTTGGCATTCCGATCACCGGCACATCAGTGAATCCGGCGCGCAGCCTCGGCCCGGCTCTCGTCGTCGGCGGCACCGCGCTAAGCCAGGTGTGGCTCTTCATAGTGGCGCCCCTGGTGGGAGGCGCGCTCGCGGCCGGGCTGCACCGGCTGTTCTACCGCGACGAGGACGCCGGGCTGGCCGCTGAGGCACGGCAGGCAACCTGAGTAGCCCCCGCCACGCTGCGATGCACGAGGTGAGATCAGATCAGTTCGAGTTGCCGCGCCCGGCGGACGGCCTCGCCGCGATGAGTCGCCCCCAGCTTGCGGTAAATGCTTTTGAGGTGCGTCTTGACCGTGTTGACGGAGATGTACATCTCGGTAGCGACCTCGGCGGTGTTCAGCATGCCGGACACGTGTCCCAGCACCTGCCGCTCGCGTTCGGTGAGCGTCTCGACCACCACGATCGTGGTCGGCGCTGGCAACTGAGCCGGCCGCTGATCGCGGCTGAGGGCAGGTTCGAACCGGCGCCGATAGGCGCGGGCGAGCTCAGGGTCATGCCGCAGCACCGGCCCCACCCAGCCACGCTCCATGGCGAACGGCAGCCGAAGCTGCTCTCGCTCACCCAGCCGCAGCGCGGACTCAAGTGACCGACGACCTCGTCCGCGGTCACCGCTGTCGTAGCTGAGCCGGGCGTCAACCAGCCACGCCTGCAGGCGCACTCGTTCGGGCACCTCCTCGGGGGCCGCCAGCGCGGGCGCGAGCGCGAGCCTGGCGTTGGTGCCGTCTCCGGCAGCCGCCCACGCGTACGCGAGCGCCACGGCCGCCTCCGGCGAGGCGTCCCGGCCGGCCCGCTCGGCCGCGGCGACTGCCGCCGGGATGTCGCCGGCCGCCACGCACGCCTGCGACTCGACCAGGGTCAGGCGTTGCTCGAGCCAAGGCGGAACCGACCACCCGTGCCGTGCCCCGACGACCATCTGCGCAGCCACGCTGGCACGCCCATCGGCCAGGCCGCCGCACGCCGCTACCAGGCAGGCCACTGCGCTAACCAGCTTGTCCGGGCGGCCGTCCAGGGCAGCGTTCGCCTGCGTGACCCGGTCGCGCGCCGCGCGCAGCTCATTGCGTTGCAGGTGCACCCAGGCGAGTGCGACGAGCGCAGCGGGGTTCGGGAACTGGACAGGCGGCCGCGGCCCGTCGGTGCTGATGGCCGCTATCACCCGGGCGGCCAGCGTGGCAGCGCGGCACAGGTCGCCGCGCAAGGCCTCCACCAGCGCGAGATCTCCGAGACAATCGGCACGTTCGTACTCACCGTCCGAACCGGTTCCTGCGGCCACACCAGAATCGAGGACCCGGGCGGCCTCATCGAAATGGCCCGACCATAGCTCCACGGCACCGCGACCCGACAGCACGCGCGCGCGGATTTCAGGATGCCGGGCCAGCTTGTCGCCGGGAACCCTGTCGATCAGCACCTCCGCGTCGGCCGTGGCGGCGGCCACGGCAAGAAGGTCCCCGGTGCGACGGGAGGCGGCCAGCCGGATCATCGCGGCGGCCAGCCGGGACGCTGCCTCCTGATCGGCGGGCAGGCGCGCGAGGATGCCTTCCGCGACGCTCAGTGAGGCGATGCTGAGGTCGTGCTGGTCAACGGACAACGCGAGGGCGGCGGAGACCAGCAACGGCTTAAGCTCAACCCAGGCTTCGCTGTGCGGCATGCGCCGGAACCCGTCGGCCAGCGACTGGCTGCCGCGGGGCTCGATGATCTCGCCGATCGCCAGCCCGTCGATGACCATGGAGGCGGCGAGCTGCCAGTCACCGGCTTCGGCGGCGTGCCACACCGCGTCGGTGAGCGAGCCGTTCCGCTCGTGCCACCGGGCAGCCAGCCGGTGCAGCGAGGCCATCCGGTCCGGCTGCTCGTGCCTTAGCTTCAGGCGCAGTACCTCGGCAAACAGCGTGTGGTAGCGGTACCACCCGCCGCCGAGCGGCTGCACGAACGCGTTCGCGTGCGCCACCGCCGGCAGGATCCCCGCAGCCTGCTCATGGCCGGCTAGTTCGCTGGCGATATCAGCGTTGACACGTTTCAGGATGCTTGTGCTCAACAGCATGTCCCGGACCTCGGGAGACTGACTGTTCAGAACCTCCTCCACCAGATAACTGGTCACGAGGCCGTCATCAGCGGCGAATTCGGTAAGGAATCGCTCGGGGTCGTCGCACGCGCCCAATGAGATTGCGGCCAGCCGCAGGCCCGCCGCCCAGCCCTCGGTGCGCTCGGTCAGCCACTCCAGGGACCCCGTCGGCAGCGTGATGGCGTGCTGGCCCATCAGCGACGCGGCCTCCTCCGCGGTGAATGCCAGATCCGCGGCGCGGATCTCGGTGAGTTCGCCTGCCAGCCGGTAAAGGTGCAGCGGCAGCAGCGGGTCCATGCGTGATGCGGCAATAAGGCGCAGGCCCGGCCTTGCGTGCCTGAGCACGTATGCCAGTCCCTCCAGCGGACCGGCCGCAGTCAGCAAATGCAGATCGTCGAGCACCAGGACCACCGGCGGGTCTTGCGTGGCCAGCGCGGCCGAGATTCGAAGCAGCGACTCATGATCCGCGGTGTCGCGTCGGCCGCGGGCCGCTGGCACGCCCGGAACGGCGACGCCTGCGCGCCGGAGTGCCGCGACAAGGCAAGACCAGAATGCTGTCGGCTGGTTGTCGTACTCGTCGAGGCGGACCCAGGCAATCGGGCTAGGTCCTGGGTCGGTAGCCGCCCACGAGGCGATGGCCGTCGTCTTGCCCGCGCCCGGCGGGCCCGTTATGAGGGCGAACCCGGCCCTCGCGCCCTCGGCGATGCGCGTCTCGATGCGCGGACGCGCAACTCTCCAGTCCGGCAGGACGGGCGGCGTTATCTTGGACGGCAGGACCAGGTCAGCGGCCGGGACCCGCTGCTGTTTGGTGCGGGTCACCGCCCGGCTGGCCACAGCGGTCGCCATAAGGTACCCGCCTCCTCCCCAGGCTGGCGAGCCGGCGGTCGCTTACATCCGCGATCCCACGATGACGTGTCGCCGGCTGGAAATTCTGGTTCTGGCCCCGGAGAGCTATTCGCTCTCGTAGCCATCCAACGCCCGCGGGATCCGGCTGCGCATCATACGATTGGTATGAAACCCGGCCCGGGCGCCATGCCCCGGCGCTATTCAGGGCCAGGCAGCCCTCAGACGTCCAGGCCGAGCTCGTGCGTCCGGGCGACCGCCTCGCTGCGTGACGAGACGCCGAGCTTCCGGTAGATGGAGTACGCCTGGGTCCGCACCGTGTGCGAGGAGACGTACAGCCGCTCGCCGATCTCCCGGAACGAGAGATGCGTGGAAAGCAGCGGCAGAATCCGCAATTCGGCCGCCGTCAGCGACGAGGCCCCGCCGGCGATCGCTTTGATCTTCGCGAGCTTGAGCAGCAGCTCGTCGGCCTGTCCCGGCAGGACGCCAAGATCCGGCCGCTGCTGGAGAATGTCATGGACTTGCCGGAGAACTGCTCCGGCGCCCCCCGGATCGGCGAGCGCGATGTAGGAGCGCGCCAGCTCAAGCAACGCCTGCACCGACACTGCCGGGAGCGCATAGCTGAGCAGGGGCCGCAGCCGGGCTGCCCGGGCAAGGTAATACCGGGCCTTCGGGATATCCCCCCGGTGCAACGCGGCCCGGGTCGCCCACGCGTAGACGAGGGCGCTCGTCCAGTAATCTTCGAAACCTCCCTCCTCGACGAGGACGACCGCGCGCTGAGCGAGCGTCATGGCCTCGGGCCAGTCATCACGCTCGGCTGCCACAATGCAGCGTTCGGCGAGGATGAGGGCGGCCAACGGCAGCGCGCCGGAGCGGGTCGCGACATCGAATGCGTGCGCGAGGATCGGGTCGGCCTTTTCCGGATCACCCTCCAGCAGGTAGGAGATGCCCTCGGTATGCAGCATCGTCGCCCGGTACGGGCTCGTCGGAGTCAGTCCGTCGCAGGAGATCTGCGCGTCGCGCCGCATCTCGGCAATGCCCGCGCGACACAAGATCGCGCGCAGATAGGCCAGCGTGCTCTCCATCGTGCTTCCGTCGGGAAGGATTCCCGCCGCAGACACGCGCTCTGCGGCGGCCGCCCAGCGCTCCGCCTCGCTCGGCTGGCCGAGGAGTGCGAAGATCAGCGAGCCGTGTACGGCGATCGCGCCATAGTGCTTCGCTGAAGTCTTGTCCCTGAGCCACTCCATCCAGCGCAGCACCGTCTCGACGCGCCCGCTGGCCCACACGGGCTGCGCCCGGTCCAGGATCAGCCTCGCTACTCGATCGTAATCTCCCGCCGCCTGGGCGTGCTCGATCGCGGCCTCCGGCATGGCATTGGTCTCGTACCACCCGGCCGCCCGGAAGTGGAGATCCTGGACCAGACCGGGCTCTCGTCGCCGGAGTTCCGCTTGCAGCAGCTCCCGGAGCAGGTGATGGTAGCGGTACCACTCACGGCGGCGGTCGAGCGGGATCACCAGCAGATTCCGGCTCTCTAGCTGCTCAAGGACCCGCCCGGATCCATGCTCCTGAAGGACCGTGTCGCAAAGCGACCCGCACATTCGGTCGAGGATAGAAGTGCGGGTGAGGAATGACACCTCCGCGCCCGAGACACGGTCGAGGAGCTCGGAGTGCAGGTAGTCGCCCATGAAGCGGTCGTCGCCGCCGAAAGCGAAGCCTGTTTCGTTCTGTCCGGTGCCGGCTTTTATGGCCAGCGCGGCGATGTAAAGCCCGGTCGGCCATCCTTCAGTCCGCTGGATGAGTTCGGCGATGCTCGCGCCGTCGGGCTCGACTCCTGCGCCCTCCAGCAGCGAGGATGCCTCCTGCGGCGTCATCGCCAGATCTTCGGCGCCGACTTCAAGGATGCCACCCTGAGCGCGCAGCCGCGCGGTCGGCAGCGGCACACTGGTGCGCGACGCCAGTGCCAACCGCCATCCGGCCGGCAGGCGTAGGGCGAACTCGGCGATCGTGTTCAGGCACTGCTTATTCGTCACGGCCTCGGTATGGTCGAGCACCAAGGTGACGGGCCCGCGCACCGACGTGATTGCCGACACGAACCTCGGGATGAAGGTGATGCCGGCGCCCGAGGACGCAAGTGCAGTGAAAACCGTCGGCTCGATGGGTTCGATCCGGTTCAGCGCCACCGCGATAGCGCTCAGCAGCACGACAGGGTCGTTGTCGCCGTCGTCGCAGGAAACCCACGCCACCGGCGTCCCGGCCCGTTCGGCCCACTGAGCCAGCAGCGTTGTCTTCCCATAGCCGGGCGGGGCGACGACGGTGATGACCGGCGCTTGCACAACCGCCAGCCGGTCGACTAGCGCTGTCCGGGTCACGATCCCAGCACGGGCCACGGGGGGGTGGAACTTCGATTCCAGGAGGTCAAAGGTGAGCATCGGTGCGGTTCCGCGATCTCCCCTAGAGATCACCTGCGGCGCACCGATGACCTCTGGCTTCACTTGACAAAACCTACTCCCGGACCAATACCGCATCAACGATGCCTCCGGGTGAAGGGTGCTAAGGCCGGCGCACGGCGCGCAGCGCGGCGGTTACCAGCGGCAGGGTGAACTCGCCGGCCGAGGTCTCTGGCTGGCGGTGCAGGAAATCGCGGATCGTGGCGAGCGTCCTGGCGCGCTCCGCCTCGTCCGTCACCAGCATCCGCGAGTGGGTGCCAATGGTGGCGACCAGCGAGTCGGCGCTCCGCAGCTGCGCATTGCCGAACTCGCGCTCCTGCACCGGGGCAAACCAGCTGCTGCCTGCGCGCAGCACGCCTTGCTCGGTGTCCGCTTCCGGGGTTGCCCGCCAGCGTGACAGCGTAGTCTCGCTCTTGCTGATCGCGGCGAACTCGGCGACCCAGCCGACCCGGTCGTCCTCCACGTTCCACAGCCCGGCGAGCACGCCGCCAGGCGTCAGCACCCTGGCGATCTCCGGCAGCGCCCGGTCCATGTCGAACCAGTGCATCGCCTGCCCGCAGAGCACCGCGTGCACGCTCTGGTCCGGCAGCGGGAGTGCCTCGGCGCTGCCTTCCACGGCTCGCACTCCGGGCAGCTGGCGGCGCAGCTCGGCGAGCATTGCCTGGTCCGGCTCTACCGCGACGACATCGGCACCGAGGTGGGCGAGCGCGCCGGTCAGGATGCCGGTCCCAGCGCCCAGATCCACCGCCCGCACCGGCTGTGCGCCGCTGACCGGTGCCAGGCACCAGCGGATTGCCGCTTCGGCGTAGCCAGGGCGGTACTGCGCGTATTGCGCGGCGGCGGCGCCGAATGAGGAAGCACGCCGCAGCCGGTCGGCCGACGCTGCCTCTGCTTCCAGCCGCTCCGCCCCTGTTTCCACCCGGAAATGTTATGACGCCCGTAAGGCGCTCAAGCGCCGGGGTTTCGTCCTAGCTGCGCGGGACCGTCTTGCTCATCACGCAGTGGTGCCTGCCCTTGCGCCTCGACGGCAGCTCGGCGGCGCCGCTCTTACAATTGCCAGCCGGGAGGCATACATGCGAGACGATCAGTTCAGCCAGTCGCTTGAGATGCTCGATAACGGCTGTCTTCCTGATTCGGCAGTCGATGCCGAGGACATGCTGTTGATGCTGGCTCAGCATTACGCGTATGTCTTTCCCGGTGATTCCACGCTGGCAATGCTCGCCGGGCTAGGACCACTAGTGGAGATCGGCGCCGGCACGGGATACTGGGCGCACAGGCTGCGCTCGATCGGCGTGGATATTGTCGCCTTCGACCAGGCGCCCCTCGGCGGGGAACGTACCAACCGGTACCACTCGCGTACCCGGCCATGGACCCGCGTCGAGCAGGGCGAGCAGAGCGTGTTGTCCGGTTACGCTGACCGTGGCCTGTTTCTGTGCTGGCCGCCATTGTTCTCGTCGCTGGGTGACTGCCTGGCCTACTACCGCGGGGACACCGTCGCCTACATCGGGGACGGCGGTTACCGCACCGCCAGGCTGGACCACCTGCACGAAGCCTTCACGAAGGTTGCCACGGCGCCTGTCAGGGCACTCGATCCCTACCCCGGGGTCCGGCCCCAGCTCACGATCTGGAAACGAGCGCCAGGATGAATGCGATCAATTCAGTGCAGCCGTAACGGCGGGCAACTCTGCGGCCCTTGACCGCGATCCCCGGCCAGCCGGGCCTACGACGGACTGGGCTGGTTTCCTTGCCGGGCGCACCGCGCGTCAAGCCGCTCCAGCGTTCCGGCCATGGCCTCGGCCAGATCTTGCCGTTCTCCATCTGCACGCGCTGCTGGTCTTGATGCCGCGATGTCCGGTCACCCAGCGAAGGTCACCCAGGCCGGGTGAGTCATCTTTGGCGCAGCTTGCCTACGTTGGCCACGGCGGGCAGAGCACTGCCATTTGAATGTCGGTGCCTGGCCGGGCAGAGGCGCTCATGCCGAGAGATGAGAGGTTGCGGGATGGCGGGTCCGAGCAGGGATAACGCGCTGGATCATGTGGTCGTGGTGCTGTTCGAGAACCGGTCGCTGGATAACATGCTGGGGCGCCTGTACGGGCCGGGGGACGGCAAGACGTTCGAGGGCGTGCTCGGCAAGGACCTGAGCAACCCGATCCCGGAGTGGGCCGAGCACGGCGCCGAGCGCAAGGTGGTGCCGTACACGGTGGCCACCGACATGGACAGCCCCAATCCCGACTCCGGCGAGGAGTACCCGCACACCAACACCCAGCTATTCAACATCCAGAACGAGCAGAACCGGTTCAAGCTCGGTGACGACATCACCGCGCCGTACAACGCCCCGGCGCCCGGCCAGGTGCCGACGATGGACGGCTACGTCACCGACTACATCAGCTGCTGGACCGCCGAGATGGGCCGCCAGCCCACTTACGAGGAGTACTCGCAGATCATGACCGGGTTCACCCCGGAGCAGGTTCCAGTGCTGAACGGGCTGGCGCGCGGGTTCGGGGTGTTCGATCACTGGTTCTGCGAGGTGCCGTCGCAGACGCTGCCCAACCGGTCGTTCTGGACCGCGGCGACGTCGTCGGGATTCTCCGTGAACGGGCCGGTCGGCAATTTCGTGCAGAAGAACACCGCGGAGACGATCTTCAACCGGCTGGATGATCACGGCAAGACCTGGAAGGTGTACATCGCCGAGCCGATGCGGCTCTCGGGCACCGGGCTGATCCACTTCTCGCGGCTGAAGGACCGGTTCGCGACGCATTTCGTGCCGTTCGCCCAGTTCGAGGCCGACGCCGCTAACGGGGACCTGCCCGACTTCTCGTTCGTCGAGCCGTCCCTGGGGATAGGGCACAACGACTACCACCCGGCGTGCGGGCGGGCCATGGGGCACGGCATGGCGATCCAGAGTATTGACCCGCCGTCCTCGATCCTGGGCGGTGAGGCGTTCCTGTCCCGGCTCTACAACGCCTACAAGGCGATGCAGTCTCCGACGGGGTCTAACGTCTGGAACACGGCCCTGCTGATCGGCTGGGACGAGCCAGGCGGCACCTACGATCACGTTCCGCCCCCCTCGGTGCCGCCACCGGACCCGTCCGCCCCGGCCGGCCAGCACGGCTTCACCTTCGACCGCTCCGGCTACCGGGTCCCGGCCATCATCGTGTCGCCGTGGGTGGCCGAAGGCGAGGTGTTCAACGAGGAGCACCGTCATACCTCCCTGATCGCCACGCTGCGGGAGCAGTGGGGGCTGGGCGACCCGTTCACCGCACGCGATGCTGCCGCCCGGACGTTCTCCCACGTCTTCACCCTCGACACCCCGCGCGACCCGGCCACCTGGCCCGCCCCGCAGCACCGGCCGGTGCCTGCGTTCATGGAGGACCCGGCGGCCCTGGGCACGAGCCTGTCCACGCTCGGCAAAACCCTGGCCCAGGGGATACGGGAGTACGCGGCTCAGAACAACGTCGAGGTCGAGGGCCTGCCCAAGGACCCCAAGGATGACGTGCCTCCAGAGCAGCTGCTGACTGTGCTGCGGAACTTCCTCGCCACCATCTTCCCCCTGCTGGCCCCGGCTGCTCCGGGGCCGGGCGCCGCGACCTGACACCGAGGTGAGGTAGCCATGACCGCAGAACAAGAAGCACCTGCCCCGAACCCCGGCGGCGCCCTGTCGCGCTACGAGCAGGGCGTTATCGACCGCATCAAGGACTTCAATGACCCGCGGCAGGAGTGGCGGCGGCTGTTCTCCGAGCTGCTCGGCACGTTCTTCCTGGTGCTGGCAGCCGCCGGCGGCGGGATGATGGGCCATGCCTTCCCCGGGGTGATCAGCCACACCGCCGCCGTCACGGCCCCGGCGCTGACGGTCATGGCCATCATCTTGTTCATGGGCAAGGTCTCCGGCGCGCACCTGAACCCGGCCGTCAGCATCGCCTTCGCCATGCGCCGCGACTTCCCGTGGTGGCGGGTGCCCGGTTACATCGTCGTGCAGCTGGCCGGGGCCACGCTCGCGGCCCTGTTCCTGCACGCGGTCATCAACGTCTCGGCCAAGTACGGGTCCAACTATCCCGCCCCCGGCTACTCCGCCGGGGCCGCGTTCTGGATGGAGCTGATCTTGACCATGGGCCTGGTCAGCGTGATCCTGGGCACGGCGTCCGGCGCCCAGAACGTCGGTGTCATCGGCGCGTTCGGGGTCGGGGCGTATATCGCCCTGGCCGGCCTGTGGGGCAGCCCTATCTCGGGCGCCTCGATGAACCCGGCCCGCACCTTCGGGCCCGACCTGGCCTCCACCACCTTCACCAGCTACTGGGTCTACATCGCCGGGCCGATCGCGGGCGCCGTCCTCGCCGTGGTCATCGCCTTCGTCCTGCGCGGCCGCGGCGGCGACAAGTCCGCCCTCGGAGCCGCGCAAGGCGACCTGTTCACCGAGGCCTACGAAGCCGGCAAGTCCTGAGGATCCGGACATATTGGCAGCCAGCATCGAGCGTGCAGGCAAGCCTGTCGTCCAGCACCACGCGATGGACGCCCCTCGGGGCGGGGGCCGTGGGGAGTCTGGGCAGGACAGAGCGCGGTCACGCCGCCGAGCAAGGGGCTTGGTGCTGGCGAGGGCCGCTGAAGATCGGCGCCACACACTGAGAGTAATAGCGTTCGGAAATGGTGGTATTCATGACTAAAACAGTGCTTGAAAGCTGGAACGATGGACCAGCTAAGCAGGCCATTGCTGATTACGTGGCATCGGCGACGACGCCAGGTCCGGGTTTCGTCGAGGTGGCGGATCGTATAGCCACGTTCGATAACGACGGCACGTTGTGGGTGGAGCAGCCGCTGCCTCCGCAGTTCGACTTCGTGTTTCGCAAGTGGGGCGAGGAGATCAAGCAGGACCCGTCGCTCGCAAGTCAGCAGCCATACAAGGCGATCATCGAGAGAGACATGACGTTCTTCGAGCGCGTGGCGGTCCAGGACCCGGAGGTGGTGGGGACCCTTCTGAAGGCTTTCACTCGTACCTGGGCGGGCACCACGCCGGATGAGTTTGACGCGCAGGTGCGCGAGTGGCTTCGGACCGTCAAGCAGCCGAAGCTGGGCGTGCCATACATCGAGCTTGTGTACAGGCCAATGCTCGAACTGCTCGATCTGCTCAAGGCACACGAGTTCCGGGTGTTTGTATGCTCCGGCGGCGGCCGCGATTTCATGCGAGTGTTCGCCGAGGAGACATGGGGCATCTACAAGGAGAATGTGATCGGCACCGCTGCCGAGTACACCTACGCCGATGGCAAGATCGTCCGCGCCGAGCACGCTCTCGGCAACCTCGACGTTGGCCCGGGCAAGCCGGAGCACATTTTCGCTCAGACCGGGCGGCTTCCGGTTTTCGCGGGCGGGAACGCCGACGTAGACATCGAGATGCTGGAGGCCGCCAGATTCTCCGTACTCGTTAACCATGACGATGATAAGCGCGAGTTCGGCTACACCAAGGGTGCCGAGAAGTCGCTGGCTAAAGCAAACGAGCTGGGCTGGACGGTCGTCAGCATGAAAAACGACTGGAAAACCGTCTTCAAGAAAGAAAGAACCGCATGAACAATCTGACGGCCATGCCCTGCTGGATGATCTGGAGAAATATGAGGTCTTCCCGCGCCAGCGCTTCGGCAAGGGCCTGCAGCCAACTTCAGGGCGCCCGTCTGGCGACCGAAGCGCATGGCGGCCCGGGCGGGCTTGCGATATCGCGCACGCAGGTCATCCTGTGATAGAGGAGATCGCCGCGATGCTGCCAGCTGGCGGCGACGCCAGGGATGATGCGCATCAACGTCGCGATCGGAGCCGGCCCGGCGGGATGGCGCCTGCACGGCTGCCTGCTCGCGGCCAGGGGCACTGCGCCGGGGCTCGCCAGCGGCCGCGCCCTGGGCCTCGCCACGCTCGTCAGCTGGCTGATCACCGAGGGCCTCGGCGCCTACATGCTCGGCACCTGGATCGCCGCCGGCGGCCCGCGCCAGCAGCGCGCCCGGCCCGGCGGCCTGCCCCCGCCGGTGATCTTCGGGCACGCGGGCCTGGCCTTCACCGGGTTCGCCGGCTGGGTCAGCTACCTGGTGACGGGCTCGCCGGCGCTGGCCTGGCTGGCCGTCGGCTTCCTCATTCCCGCGGTCGGGCTCGGCATCTCCACGGTGACGCTATGGACCCCCTACCCTGCACGCCGCGGCGGAGCCGGAGCCAGGACGCCGCCCAGCGGTAACGGTCCCGATGGCCAGGGCCCGGGCAGCGAAGGACCCGGCAACGAAACAGCGGACGACGGCCCGGGCGATCACCGGGCCGGCGCCGGCGCCGCCGCCTCGCCCGCTGCACCCGCACACAGCGACGACGCGCTGGCCGGCATGCTCACCGACGAGATGCTTGCCCGCGCGCTCCGCGACGAGGAGCTCACGAGCAGGCTCGTCAACGACCTGCTGGCCAGCATGCTCGCCGCCCGCCCGCCGGCCGCGCGGACGCCAAAATGGCACCTGGCGCCGCTCATCCCGGCCGCTCACGGCCTGACCGCCATGGCCACGATCGTGCTCGCGGTGCTCGCCGCTACCGCCGCAACATAACCCGGCCCCCGGTCACGCCGCCACGATCCACGCGATCCGCTCAGACCCAGCGAAGCCGGGCACCCCACCGGGCAGCAGGCAACCCGGAAAGCAGCCTGACCACGTCATCAACCCAGACCTCAAAGCGGGGCAATCTCAGCCGTCGGATCCGGGCCGTGGCCCCGCCGTGCAGCCGCATCACTCACAAGAACGCCAGGCCAGACGGCTCTGCACGCACCTGCCGGGCCACGAAACCGGAGGTCCGACACAACCCGGCAGTTCAAGACCACCCTCGCTTGGCGGGCCAGTAACAGCGCTCTCTTCGCGCTCCGTGAACAACCGCGCCCCATTTCTCGGCTTCCCTCTGGACCGGCTAGAGTGCCTGGCGGATACGCCGCCCGGTCATGCGCGCGGGGGTGATCCGGATGAAGTGATCCTTCTCTCCGGCTGCCCATGGCGTGACCCCCGCGTCCAGTGCTGCCGCTTGCTCTGCGTCAGAATCAAGATGGTGCGCGGGGCCCTGGATGAGGACGCTCCAGCCTTCACGGGCCTTCTCGTCCAGACGGTCGATCTCAAAGGCCACCTTGTAGTCGGCGTGCGCGATACCGGTGCGAAGATCCTCACCTGTCGGGCTGTCCCGGCCCGTGCGGAACAAGATGGCGCCGTCGACGACGCGGTAATTGACGGGAAGGACGGTCAGGTCGTACCGCCCGTGATAGGCAATCCGGCCGATGCCGCCCGGTTCGATGAGCCGGCGGCATTCCGTCTCGTCCAGCTCCTCAACGAGAGCTCTGGCATGTCTGGTCAACGTGCACGCTCCTTATCTATGCCCTCCGGCGGAGGATGGCAGGCCGGAGGTGGCCCGCCCCTGCTTCCTTCCGTTCCCATCCCACTGCGCGTGCCCGGCGCCAGCCAGGGTCCAAGGGCCCTGGCAGCCGGGACAAACCCGGGACCATTGGCCCTGCCTGGCAGATCGCGCCGCCGCCGACCGCGGAGGCTCCGGCCACCGCGGCCCAGAGCGCCCTCAGCCGACTGCCGGCTGACCGTCAGGCACCCACTCCACGCCGATCCCGCTGAGGCTGCTCGCCAGCCACCCGATCGACGCCGCGTGGTTCGCCACGCATGATTTGACCTGGGCGATTCCGCCGAGCCTCCGGCATGTTCCGCCGCGCAGATGGCAAAGAGCGCTCAAGGTAATCCTGAGCCGCTGATCAGGGGGACTCATGCTGAGGCCGATGGCCCGGCCGGGTCTGACACGGTGTACTCGGCGGCCGGGCGCCGGGCCGTCGCGGGCGCGATGTTGGCCCGGCCGAATTGCAGGAGCAGTTGCGGGACACCGCTGAGGCACAGGCGAGAGCGGATTTCGGCCCGGAGCCGGGGTGACTCCAGCGGCTCGGACTGCAGGCGGGCGAACACCCAGCGGCTCGCGGCATGCAGCAGCAGCCGGTCCAGGGCCTGGCCGGCCTTCAGCCAGTCTGCGGGCTCGTCGGCCCGGGTGATCAGCACTGCCGTCGCTGTGGGCAGCGGGCCGCCGCCTGGCAGCGTGCCGGGTATCCCGAAGTCACGCTGCGGCAGCCGCTCATGCGCGGGCTCTTCTGGCCGCGGCTGCCGGGCACTTGGCGCCCCGGTCTCGTCCGCCGGATCCGGGGCGGCCTGCGCGTGCCCCGGGATACCGTCCCGGGCCGCGCTGCCGGCCGGGCGGGCCCATATCTGCAGCTCGGCCTGGATCTGCGGGCTTGCCTGCTGGGCCTGGCCCGCGGCGGCCGTGAGCCCGACGAGATCACGCACCTGGCCGGGCCGGTCCAGCAGGACCAGGCTGGCGCCTTCGGCGGCCGCGTCGCGGCACATCGCGGCGAGCAGCCGGGCAGATACCCGGCCCGGCGCGAACGGCCCCCGGTGAGTGTGCCGGTGCGGTATCGCCGCGATCAGCTCCCGTTCCTGCCAGCTGGCCGGCTCATGGCCGCAAGGCCAGACACGGGCGAGCAGGCCAGGCTGCGCCGGATCAGGCAGGATCTCGGCCCCGGCCAAGTAGCCGAGATTACGCATGGCGAGCCTCAGCCCGTACAGCGCCGCCCCGCAGCTGATCAGCATCTCCCGGCCCAGCGGATCGGCCTGCTGCAGGTTCCTGGCCGGGTCCGCGTATAGCTCAATGGAATCCCTGCGGAACCGGAACTGCCACGGCTGGCTATTGTGCAGTGATGGCGCCCTGGCCGCCGTCGCCGCAAGGTAGGCGAACTCCGCAGGCTTCATCACCAGATCCGCCCTCAGCCGCCGGCCAGGGACACCTCCCGGGTGCGCCGGTCCGCCACCGTACCCTGCGGTCTCCTGCATATCCACCACCCCGCACGCCAGCCTCGCCCAGGCGAGCGCTGACCGGCAGTGCCAAACGGCCCTATCTCAGCGGACCAGGGACCCTGACAGGTGCCGGCGGAAAGTTCTGCCGCGACTACGAGACCCACCACAATCAGCACCGGCCGCACCGCTCCCCCGCACGCCGCCGCGCCGCTGAAACCGCTGCCCGAACCGGTCGACCTCTTGACCACTGCGCGATATGCGAAAACAGTCTCGCGCCGGTGGCCTGATCAACGAATACCGCCTGGTCGCGTGAAGTGGACGAGATTTCGGCACCCCCAAACCGGACAGGATGCTTTCCAGTGGGGCAACCACCTCAGGTGATCGGCGGCGGGCTGACCTACTCCCAGCTGTCGGCCAAGGCACTGGCGTAGCCGCAAACGCCGTACTGGCTGCCCAGGGCAGCACCGTGTTCAAGGGCACCACGTTGCGCGGCATGCTGCTGAACGCCTCTCAGCCGTCGGCTTGGTGCATACCCGGCGCGTCAGCCGACTGCTGAGGTGTTCCCGAAGTTGAACAGCCCCGGCAAGGTCATGGTGAGCTGATTCGGGACGTAAGTCCCAAGATCACAGGCCTGGCGGCCCTCCCGCAGGAGGGCCGCCAGCACGCACAGTGGGCGGGCCGGTGTCCGCTGCGGGCTCCCGGGACGCGCTCGGGAAAGGAGATGAGCTTTGCTTCACGGCGGGATTCATCTGGATGACCTGGACCGGGTTGAGCTGCGCGAGATGCGGCATGGCCCCGAGTACCTGGCTACGTCGATGACAATCCCGCCACTCAGCGGCAAGATTTGCCCTATGAGTTTGCCCAAAGCGCTCGAGCTCGCGGTCGCGGGTCGGCTCGCCTGGGATATTCACGCCATCAGCCCGGCGTGGCTTCCCGGCACAAATAGATTGCTGGCAATCCCGACTAACTGACAAGGAAACCGACATGATTGCGCTCCCGCTTTTACACGCGATTCCACTGGCCGGCAATCTGAATCAGCCGGGCAAGCTCCTCAGCTGGGGCATCTTTGATATCACCGTCGCGAACCTGATTGTGATCGCGGTGATGGTCGTCATCTTCGGCGCTGCCCTGCTGATCCCCTTCCACGCGGGCAGCGAGGTTGCCGGTGCTGCGGGCCCCGCTGACCCTGATGAGGCCGGCCCCGACCCGGCCACGGTCGCGGCGGCTGCTGAGCCGGGCGACGAGGGCATGTGGACGGCCAGGGTGCGGACCACGGCCGCCAGGCTGCTGCCTCCGAAGAAGCTGCTGCCCGACCGGCAGCCCGCGTACGTGGCCTCCTGGGTGTACGTGTTCGGCGTGGCCTCGCTGGTCGCGCTGGGCATCGCGATTGTGTCCGGCTTCGCGCTAGCGCTCGGCGGCCCGGATTGGTGGCATTACAACCCGGTGGGCCACTTCTTCAACAGCACGCACCTGTGGAGCGTCGAGCTGTTCATGGCGCTGCTGGTGATCCACCTGTGGGGGAAGTTCTGGATGGCGGCCTGGCGCGGTCGCCGCGCGATGACCTGGATCACCGGAGTGGTCGCCTTCCTCGCCTCGATCGTGGAGTGCTTCACCGGCTATGTGGCCCAGCAGAACTTCGACTCGCAGTGGATCGCCACCAACGGCAAGGACGCGCTCAACGCGATGGGCATTGGCGCGTTCTTCAACGTGATGAACTTCGGCCAGATGCTGATGTGGCACATCGTGCTGATCCCGATCGTCCTGGTCGCCATTGTCGGCGCGCACGTGCTGCTGGTCCGGGTCCGCGGTGTCAGCCACCCGCTGCCCGAGCGCCGCACGTCGGTGCGTGGCCGGGCCGCCCGCAAGGCGGCCGCCGCAGCCGATGCCGGCCCGTGGCGAGGGCCGAACCGCCGCTACGACATCCTCAAGGAGGGCACCATCGCCACGGTGATCGTGACGGCCCTGGTGCTGGTGATGGCCGGGGTGCTCTCCTCGCCGGACGTGCCGCCGGTCACCGTTCAGACCTGGGCGAGGATCGACCAGGTCGGCTTCGTCAATACAGCGGCCACCGAACTGGACGGAACCGGCGGTGCGGCAAGCTACGGGCCGCCCTACAACAACCAGTCCGGGTCGGTGCAGCAGGTCGGCCCGGTCAACTGGCAAAAGCTGGCCGGCATCACCCAGCCCGTCAACGCGGCACGGGACTTCGTACTCAGTCCGCTGTCCGTAATCGCCCGTACCAGCCCGGCCCTGGCCAGCGCGCTGAGCACCTACAACAGCGCGCCGCCGGCCCAGCAGCAAAAGTGGGCGTCCGCATACGACGCCGCGACCGCCCCGGGCGCCAAGAAGGTGCCGTTCAACAACGGGGACCTGAACCTGCCGGCCGCCGGGCCGGTGCCGGTGCTGATGTCAGCCGAGCTGGCCATGGCCAGGAACGGAGCGCTGGACTCTGACCTGCTGGCGCAGCGGCAGTTCTACGGCACCAACTTCACCAAGCCGCTGCTGTTCATCGCCGACGGCGGCTACTACAACACCCTCGCGTCGAACATGCACCTGACCGGTGACCAGTGGGGCGTCATGAACGAGACCGGAAGCTACCCCGGTCAGCCATGGCTGTGGCTATTCCAGCTCTGGTACCACGTATCCCCGTTCGCCAGCTCCGCCAGCGTCGACATCTGGGCCGTCTACCTGACCGGAATCTGCACGATCCTGCTGCTGCTCATCCCGTTCATCCCCGGCCTGCGCGACATCCCCAGGCTGATCCCCGTGCACCGCCTCATCTGGCGCTCCTGGTACCACTCAGCCCCCGGCGCCAGCACCCCCGCCAGCACAAACCATCCGGCCACCCCCGGCACATCGCCAACCCCCCCTCCCGACCAGCCCGCAACAACACCCCAGACATAACCAATGCCCCGGTCACGCCGCCGCAGCTGATATGGAAGGGTGCGTGATTCTTGCTCTGGTATTGGCAGGCACTGCCGCTGGCTCAGGACGGCTTGAGTCCGAGGCTCCGGCCTGCCTCGCGCAGGTCGTCCCTGGCTGACGGATGCGCGACTTGCTCGATGATCTGCCCCGCCTGGCCTTTAGACCCTGGCCGCAGCGATCGGCCGGCCGGGCACCTGGCGGGGCTGCTGGTCAGAGCAGGACTTCGGGCAGCGGGCGCCGTGGGCTGACGGCTTCCTGGCTTGTCGTCCCGAGCCGCAGTATTAGCTGCGGATACGCCTGTGCGGCAAAGTAAGTCCGGATGAAGTCACGCAGCTCCGGAACCTCGAGCGGCTGGCTATGCAGGGCAGCTGACACTCCGCAGCTGCTGGCGAGCAGCAGCACCCGCTGTAGCGCCTGCCCGGCCTGCAGCCAGTCGCCCCGTTCATCCCCCCGGGTCGTCAGCAGGCAGGCCACTCCGGCCGAGGCCTGGCCGCCGTCGGCGCGCGGGGGTATGCCCCAGCCATGGCCGCGGGCGAAATCACGGCCGGCGAAGTACGGTTCCGTCCGGTCCGGGACAGCCGGGTAGGCACTAGGCAGCACGCCATCGCGCCGGGAACTGCCCGGCGGGGGTGCCCAGTTAGCCTGCTCCTGGGCCCGGGCCTCATCTGTCCGCACCACATAGTCGCCCACCCCCACAATCCCGGCCAGCGCGGATTGCTGGCCGCCGTCGGCCATGAACCCTAGCCGCGCTTTCTCCTTGGCCGCTTCCGCGCGCAGAGCGTCCAGCAGCCTGGCCGGCAACACGGCGGCACTGAATCCGCCGCGGTGCGTGTGACGCCGCTCCACCTCGCCGAACAGCTGCCGCTCAAAATCTGACGGCGGCACCTGACGATCCCAGCAGATCCGCGCCACCAGATTGGGCATGTCCGGATCCGGCAGCACGGTGACTTCCGGCACGTATCCCAGCTGGCGGAGCGCCACCCTGGCGGTCAGCAACGCCGCGCCGCAGCTGATCATCATCTCCCGGCCGCCGGGATCGGCAACCCCCAGCTTCCGGTCAGGATCGGCATGCACGGTGATGCCAAGATCACCGTAGCTGAACCACCACGGCTGGGTGTTATGGACCGAAGGAGCGTGCACAGCCGCACCGACGATGAACCGGGTGATCTCCTCAGGAGTCTGCGCCTGCGCTGGCAGCTGCGCAGCCGGCACCTCAAACGCGTCCATCGTGTCTCTCCTTCACTCTGACCTGGCCCTGACGCCCGTATCGCCAGCCAACAGTTCCTGATACCTGTCGCCCAGGCCCGAACGTCAGCCATCGGCAGGACCTTCGGCCCCTCTCGCGGCTGCGGCATGCCCGTGCTCACCTGCGGCACCTGCCCCAGCAGCGGTTACAACAAGCGGCTGCGCGCCGCCGCATTGCTGATCCGGCACTGCATCCGCGTCCTGGCCGCCGATGCCAGCATCTGGACCGATGATGTCTGGGTAGTGGACTCAACCCCGGTCGAATGCGGCCGCTCCCGGGAGACCGCCAGGCGCTCTGACCTGGCCGGATGGGCGCAGCACGGATACTGCGCGAGCCATTCGCGCTGGTTCTGGGGACTGCGCCTGCACCTGGTGTGCACCCGGCACGGCCTGCCCGTCGCCTTCGCCCTGGCCGGCGCGAAAGCCGACGAACGCGAGATCCTGGCCGGCATGCTCACCGCTGACCCTGACCTGGCCGCCATCTGGCACAACGATCAAGCCGGCCAGCCCGTCAAGCGCTCACTCCTGGCTTATGACCACTGACCCCTTGGAATCGATCATCTAGGCGGTCTCGTGGGCTGAGATCGCTGAGTGGTCTTCTCGGTCATCTACCTGCTGCTGCACCTGCTGCCGCACGAGGACCAGAAACGGCCGGTCTCGTGGTGAGGGTCGGCCGTCTGAGCTGGGTGGGCGATACTGGGATCGAACCAGTGGGTCGGGAGGCAGG
>CAVPPJ010000041.1:0-17244 GCA_963707065.1 uncultured Actinomycetes bacterium | reverse complement strand
AGTAGTAGCTGGCGGTGGCTGGCGCGGCACCGCGACATTGGCGACCTCGGCCCCTCCCGCCCGTCCTGCCTCATCCGCGACTGGATCGCCGGCGACACCCACCAAAGCAGCGAACTACGCCCGTCAGCCACGGCACCCGGAACAACCGGCCCAGATACGCCATCACAGCCACCGCAGCAGGCGCGCAGAACCGGCTGATATGCGCAGCAGGCAGATATGCGCAGATATGCGCAGACGAATGCACTCCGGCTAAGTGGTCTCGTCCGTAAGTTCGTCGTGGGTTAAGGTCCAGGCGGTGGGGTCGTTGAGGTAGCGGCTACACCACGCGCTTGAGGCGGGCTGGTGATCACTGGATTCGGCCCCCCCGATGAGTTCGCGTTCCGCGCCTCGTCTAGGTTCGTGGAGCCTGGTCCAGGCGCTGGACGTGAGGCGAAGCCAGTGCCGTGCCGGGCACGGTCGAGAGAAGGAGAGATGGTGCGCCACCTGCCCACCGAACCGCTGGCAGTCTCCGCGCTGCCGCCCGTCACCAGTCGCGACACGTACGAGGCCGCCCGCGCCAAACTGCTAGTCAGGGAGAAGGCACACACCCGCGAGGGCGATGCGATCGCAGCCGAGCGCCGCCGGCTGCCGATGATCGAGATTCCTGCGTCCGTCACCGTGGCCGGCGCGAAGGGCGAGGTTCGGTTCCTGGACGTCTTCGAGGGGCGCCGGATGCTCGTGGCCTACTTTCACATGTGGCACGACGGCCAGCCGTGGGAAGGGCAGTGCATCGGCTGCACCTACTTCGCATCCCAGGTACAGGGTCCGCTTGCGCACCTGCACGCGCGCGACGTGACGCTGGCGTACCTGTGTGAGGGCAGCTACGAGGAGAGCCGGCCGTACGCAGATTTCATGGGCTACACGGCACCGTGGTACTCCGCGCGCGACGCGGGCGCTGGGCTGCTGGCCGACCGGGGCTTCGGCTGGCTCGGCTGCTACATGCGTGACGATGACGACCGTGTCTACGAGACCTACTGGACCACCGATCGCGGCAACGAGGCTGGCTTCTGGTCGTACGGCATGCTGGACCGCACCGTGTTCGGGCGGCAGGAACCGTGGGAAGACTCCCCGGCGGGCTGGCCCAAGATTCCGGCTGGTCAGCACCAGTGGCGCGTCGACGGCCGCCCGCTGGCGCAATGGGACGTCACCGACAAACCTGTTGCCTAAGGCCGACTGTGCTACGCCGCGCTGACTAAGGCGAGCAGCGCGGACCAGTGCGTCCACACCGCATGCGGTGTCGAGGGCTTGCTGGCAGGTGCCGATGGGCAGGCCGGTGGGGAAGACCGATTCGTCGTAGTCGGTGTGGCTGGCGCGGTGGATCGCGAACTGCCATTGGTGCGCAGAGCCGGACATACCGCAGGCATAGCTTGAGCGTGGTGGCGTCGGTCAGGTGGCGTTGATGTAGCTGAAGGTCCCGTGGTGGCGGATGTGCAGGCTGGCGATCTGGGCCAGCGTTCGCGGGGGCCGGGTGGCCAGGCGCTGGGCTGAAGGATGCCCCGCGTAGTGGGCGCCCGCCGGTGTTCACCGCCACCGACCGGGCCGAGGCGGTAACGCTTGCGCGCGCGCTGCCCGCCGAGTCCGGCGTGCCGCTGGCCAGGTGGTGCTGCCCGGAACTGGCCCGGGAACTGGCGGCCCGCTGCCAGATCGCTGCCTCGGCGTCCACGATCGGCCGGTGGCTGGCCGCTGATGCCCTCAAACCCTGGCAGCGCCGGTCCTGGATCTCCGTCCGCGACCCGGAATTCTCAAGTGAAGGCCGCCAGGGTGCTGGTTCTGTACGCCGGCATCTGGGACGGCGAACCGATGGGCGCGGGCGACTATGTCATCTGCGCGGCGCGGGCTTGCATGGCTGTCCGGCGCGGCCCTTGAGGAAAGGACGGCCGCATCCGCAGAGCCCGTGTGAGCCGGCCGACAAGTCCAGCATTGCGGCGGCATGTCAGGTGCCGAGATAGCGCTCCAGGGTCTCGACCTTGGACTCCAGCGCCCCGGTCACCCCGGGGCGGACATCGGCCTTGAGCGTCAGGCTGACCCTCGGCGCCTTGGCCGCGACGGCCTCTACGGCGCGTTTCACCACGTCCATGACCTCGTCCCAGTCGCCTTCGACCGTGGTGAACATGGCGTCGGTCCGGTTCGGCAGGCCGCTGTCACGTACTATCCGGACCGCGTCCGCGACGTATTCGGCGACGGCCTCGCCTACCCCGAGCGGCGTCACCGAGAAGGCGACAAGCATCGTGATTCTCCTGCCCGGCTGGTGATATGCCGTAGCGATATGTGGCCGCAGGGCTGGGCGCCCGTGCCCGGTGAACCGAGGATAACGGCGCCGGGCCCGCCAGCCGCCGCCGCGTCCGCGCTGGAGTCGACCGGGGACCTTCGCTAGCCGCCGCGCGCCTGCGCCGACGTTCCGAAAGCCAGCCACGAACGACCTGCGGCACGACAGGCAACTCTGCCCTGGAGTAGTTGCCGGTCCCCGGTCGGCTCAGCAAGTACGTGCGCACGGAATTCCGGCGGCGGGCAGGTCGTGGGAGGATCTTCGCGCGGGCCGCGGCCCGCGCACCTACCCCGGAGGACGAGTGGCCATCAGCGACGAGAAACTCGGCGATTTCCTAGACCGGCTCGCCGACCGCGTGCCGGTCCCTGGCGGGGGCGCCACCGCGGCCCTGCACGCCGCGCAGGGTGCCGCGCTACTCGGCATGGTCGCTCGCTATACGACCGGTGAGAAGTACGCCGAGCATGCCGAGACGATCGGCCGCATCATCACCGAGGTCGACGAACTGCGCGGTATCGCGCTGCGTCTCGCCGACGCTGACGCCGACGCGTTCACTGCCGTGACCGAGGCCTACCGGCTCCCCAAGTCCACTGCCGAGGAGAAGGCCGCCCGCTCCGCGAGCATCGGCCAGGCGCTGGTCGGCGCGGCCTGGCCGCCGGCCCAGGTGATCAGCATCGCCGGGATGGTGGCCGATCTCGCCCAGGCGCTGGTGGAGATCGGCAACCGCAACGTCATCAGCGACGTCGCCGCCGCCGCCGAGTCCGCCCGCGCCGCGGCGGCCACCGCCCGGGTGAATGTCGAGATCAACCTGGCCGGCATCACCGACGAGCAGGCCAGCCTGGAGATGATCGCCGAGACCGGCAAGGCCGACGGCATCATCGCGCTCGCCGAGCAGGTCACCGCGGCCGTCCGGGAGCAGATCCGCGCGTAACCGCGCTCCTTCAGGCGCACAGCCGTGTCAGGCGCGTTACGCGCTGACTCCGGTCACCGCCCACCGGCCACGGGCGGTGCGCACCAGCATGCCGATCAGCCGGGCTCCGATGAACCCGGCGAGCCCGGCCCACACCCCGCCGATCCCCCAGTGGAAATGCAGCGCGGCGAGCGTGATCGGGACGAAGACTCCCAATGCCGCAACCAGCGTCACGGTCCGCAGGAAGCCGACATCACCGGCCCCGATGAGAACGCCGTCCAGGGCGAACACCACCCCGGCCGCTGGCTGCAGTCCGATGAAGTACGGCCAGTACAGGTGAGCCTGGTGCCGCACCGCGTCAGACGAGGTGAAGGCATCCGGGATCAGGAACCAGCCGGCCGCCAGCACGACGCTGAACGCGATCCCCGCGGCCAGCCCGTAGCGTGCCACCTGCCAGGCGGTCCGGCTGGCCGCGCCGGCATCCCCGCTGCCCAGCGCGGCTCCCACCAGGGACTGCGCGGCGATCGCGAACGAGTCGAGCACCAGCGCGCTGAACACCCACAGCTCCAGCCCGATCTGGTGCGCCGCGACCTGCGCAGTGCCCATCCGCGCAGCGACTGCCGCCGCGGTCAGGAACGCGGCCTGGAACCCGGCCTCGCGCAGGAAAAGCTCCCGGCCCACCCCGAGCTGCGCCCGCAGCACGACCCAGCGGGGCCGCCACCGGGCGCGCTCACGGCGGATCGCCCGCAGGAACAGCAGGCCGCCGACCGCCTGGGCGCCCACGTTGGCGATCGCCGAGCCGGCCAGGCCGAGGCCCGCCGGATAGACCAGGATCGGCGACGCCGCCGCCGACAGCGCGTTGGCGATCAGCACGATCCGGACCGGGCTGCGGGTTTCCTGCACGCCGCGCATCCAGCCATTGCCGGCCAGCACCAGCATGATCCCGGGCACGCCGAGCACCGCGATGCGGAACCATGTCTCGGCGGCACTGGCTACCGGCCCGGGCCCGCCCGCCAGCAGCCGGATCAGCGGCCCGGCGAAGAGCTCGCCAGCGCCGGCCGCGATCGCGCCGAGGATCAGCGCGAGGACCGACGCGGTAGCCCCCTCCTCGATGGCCCGGTCGCGCTGCCCGGCGCCGAACCAGCGCGCCGCCCGGCTGGTGGTGCCGTACTCGAGGAATCCGCCGATGATCGCGACCAGCGACAGCAGCGTGCCGCCGATGCCCAGCGCGCCGAGTGGCACCGGCCCGAGGTGCCCAACCACAGCCGTGTCGACGAGCACGAAAGACGGCTCGGCGGCGAGCACCACGAACGCGGAGGCCGCGAGCCGGAGCATCGTCCGGGTGCTCAGCGCACGCTGATCAGCTTCAGCTGGTGACATCAGCCGTGGTGAACCGTGCCCAGGCGATCGCGCCGAAGATCATCACGTAGAGGGCGAACGAGGTCAGCCCGTGCTCCAGGTCCGGCCAGGCAATCGGCGAGCGGAGCAAGGCGTCGAACGACAGCCACCAGTGGGTCGGCAGGTACGGGTGCACGACGGCGAACTGCGGCACGCTGTCCGACACCTCGCTGGCCAGCGCGAGCACCAGGATGGCCGCGATGGCGCCGATCGGGTGCTCGGTCAGCGTCGAGATCGCCAGCCCGATCGCGGCCAGCGCGGCCAGCGCGGCCGCCACGTACAGGGTGACGAAGACCAGCCGCAGCAGCCCGGCGCCGAGCGAGATCGTGGTGCCGGACAGCAGCGTCACCGGCCCGACCGGGAACAGTGCCGCGCCGACGGCCAGCGCGGCCGCCGTGACCACCGCGGACGCGGCCAGGCAGAAGATGACCACCGCGGCGTACTTGACGCCGAGCAGCCTGGCCCGCCCGGCGGGGATGGCGAGCAGGTAGCGCAGCGTGCCGTGACCGGCCTCGCCCGCCACCGAGTCCCCGGCTACCACCGCGACGGCGAGCGGCAGCACGAGGGTGAGCAGCACGGTCAGCGCGGCCAGCGTGAGGAACACGCCATTGCCTGCCACCTGGCTGATGAACGGCGGGCCTTGCCCGTCGCCGCCGCCGGGCGTGGACAGCTTCAGCGCGACCCCGATCAGTACCGGCAGCGCCGCGAGCACGGCGAGCAGCGCGAGATTGCGCCACCGCAGGAAGATGAGGCGCAGCTCCGAGGAGAGGAACCGGATCCAGTGCATGACGGGCGCGGCCGGATGACCCGGCAGCGGGGGCGGCTCCCGCCGTGCGCCGGTGATCTCGGCGGCCGGGCCGCTGGCTTCAGCCGTCGACATCGAAGCCCTCGCCGGTCAGCTCGACGAACAGGTCCTCCAGGCTCGGCCGCGGGCTGGCCAGTCCGGCGACCGGGACTCCGGCGTGCACCAGCTTCGCGCAGATCTCCTCCGGCGGCTGCCCGCCGAGCTGCGCACTCGCCTCGTGCTCGCCGGTCCGGACGTCCGGCAGGCCGAGGCCGGACAGCACTTCCGCGGCCCGGGCAGGCTGCGCGGTGCGGACCAGGATCCGGGCGGTGCCGCGGCTGCGCAGCTCGTCCAGCGTGCCCTGGAACACCAGCTTCCCCGTCCGCATCACCCCGACATGCGTGCAGATCTGCTCTACCTCGGCGAGCAGATGGGAGGACACGAAGACGGTGGTGCCGTCGGCCGCGATCTCCCTGATCAGGCCGCGCACCTCGCGGGTGCCCTGCGGGTCAAGGCCGTTGGTCGGCTCGTCCAGGATCAGCAGCTCGCGCGGCCCGAGCAGGCCAGCCGCGATCGCCAGCCGCTGCTTCATGCCCAGCGAGTAGGCCCGGTAATGCTTCCTGGCCGCGCTGAGCAGGCCGACCCGGTCCAGGGCGGCCGAGATCCGCGGCCCGGCGGTGCGCGGGTCGGCGGTCCGGTCCGCCGCGTCGTACCTGGCCAGGTTGGCCTTGCCGGACAGCTGGGAGTAGAAGGCCGGGCCCTCGACCAGCGACCCGACCCGCGGCAGCACGGCGTTAGTCCCCGCGGGCATCGCCGTGCCGAGCAGCTGGTGGCTGCCGCTGGTGGGCTGGACCAGCCCGAGCAGCATCCGGATCGTGGTGGTCTTGCCCGAGCCGTTCGGGCCGAGGAAGCCGTAGACGCTGCCGCGGGGAACGGCGAGGTCGATGGAGTCCACCGCGAGCTGGCCGCCGCGGAAGCGCTTGCTCAGCCCGCTGGTCGCGATCGCCGCCTGCGCCCCGGCGGCGCGCGGGCGGCCGGCCCGCGGGCCGGCCTTAGCGGGCAACGGCTCGTCATCGACGTTCCCGAAGCTAACCTCGTCCCGCTGCCCGGCAGCGCGGTAGCCAGCGCTCACTTCGCCTGTGCTGCGGCGGCGTACAGCACGGACGGCGCGACGGCACCGATCAGTGCCTTGCCGTTGCTCGTGATCAGCACCGAGAGCAGGCTGGTGCGCAGCAGGCGGCCGCTTCCCCAGGAGCCGTGCACCGGCGTGGCGGACCGCAGCAGGGCGCCGGGCACGCCGCCCGGCGAACCGGTCAGGCCGCCCGCCGGGAAGACGCCGACGGCCGTCCAGCCGCTGCCGATGACCCGCGGCGCGCGCACGCCGGGCGGGAACATCCCGCCGGTCATCGGCGCGTAGCCGTACCAGCCGGCGCCGTGCCAGCCGGCGCCGGGATGCAGCCGGGCGGCACGTGACTCGCTGCGGAGGCGCTTGGCGTTGTTACCCGTCGGCAGGCCCGGCGCGACCGAGATGCTGCTGGACGGCGCGCCGACGTGGGCGGGCGCCATGCCGCCGGGGAAATGGATGAAGCCGACGCCGTTGCCGCCGGACATCGCCCCGAGCGGGCCGGCCAGGCCAGCCGGCCCGGCCGGGACCTTAGCGATCTTCACCTTCGCGCCCGGCGGCGGCGTGAACGTGAAGTTGGACGCGGCCGGGCGGGCGAATGAGATCGAGGTATACCCGATCTGGAACGCCGGGCTGGCCGAGCCGCGCGCGAAGATCTGCACCCGCAGCGGGAGGTAGTTGCTCGCGTCGACCGCGATGCTGACCCGGCCGATGAGGGAACCCGGGTCCTTCGGCGCGAGCACGAGCTGGTAGGCGGCCTGCCCGGCGATCACGACGTTGCTCGCCGCGGTCACCGTGGTGGTCGGCCCGAGGATGGCGAGCAGCCGCTGGGCGGCCTGCTGCGGTGTCGGCACGCTGACCGACAGCGTGCTCCGGTAGGCCTGGCTGGACCGGTAAGAGGAGGTCGCCGTGCGGGCCTTGTTCGGGGAGTAGAACGAGCCCCCGGGGTAGGCCGCGCCCGCCGGGCCACCCGGGTGCGGGGGGAACGGGCCAGTCTCGGCCGGCAGCTCGATATGGGTCGCGGTGTTCGTCTTGCTGTCCCAGAGCCATACCTGGCGGCCGTTGACCCGCAGGTCGGTCTCGCCCAGCGGCACCGGAACCGCGAGCCTGAGCTGCTGCGGCCTGGCGTACCAGAACTCGAAAGTGTGCGAGCCGGTCAGCACCGACGGGATTACCGCCGGGCCGCCGGCGGCCGGGAGGTCGGGCAGCCCGAGTGCCGCATTCGTCACGATCGTGCCGCTCAGCGCAGACGGCACCGACTTGTTCGCCGCGATCGCGGCGATCAGCTGCGCCGGAGTGCGGGCCGGCAGGGCCGGCGCGGCCTGGGCGCTGGTGAGCACGGATCCGGCCGCCACGACCCCGGCGACCGCGACCGCGCCGAACGGCACCGCCCACCGTACCTGGCGGGAGAACCTCGGCGTCGTCCTCATGAGCCACCTCGCTCGCTGCCGCACGGGACCAAATCGCATGACCGCGTCCGGAACCGAATACAGTTTACTGCCGCTGCAGCCCGGCCAGCCCGCGCCATCTCAGCGCGCCAGCGAAGCACCGCCGGCTGGGCAGCTGAGTTCCCATCCGGCAGCCACGGGCTGGCCAGGTAACTTCCACAGCCATGGCCGCCAGCGCGAACTCACCACAGGCCGCCAGCGCGAACTCACCACAGATTGTGCCCGGCGGCGATGGGGTCGCCGGGCCACTCCTTGATCGCGTGCAGATTGTCGTGCGCGGGATACGACGAAGCAGCCGGCCCGTCAGCGAATGCCCGCAGTACATTGGCCGTCACCCGGCGGGTGAAGCGCCCGCAGCTCCTGGTGATACGCCAGCCGTAGGTCGGCGGACCGAACGACTCCACCCAGCGCATCGTGCCCACGTTGAACACCCCAGCCCCGCCCCTGTGCGTGTAGTAGGCGGAGTCGGCGTAGCTGTGCACGCCATGGCAGGTAACCGGGGAATGGGCGAGGATCTGGATCGGCCGCTCGACCGGCGAGCCTGGATTGACCCTGTCGTACTCGATTCCCACGAGCGAGCCGAAACTGGTGCCTTTCTGCGCCCCGGTTCCCTTGAACATCCAAGCGTCCGGGGTGGTCACCACGTAGTCCGCGATCGCCGGGAAGCCCTCGTACAGCGTGCCGATCACCGACGATTCCGGGTCCGGGTGAGGCGGCTCCCGCCAGTCGCTGGTGACGAGCGCGCTGTCTACGCCGTACATCGGATCCTGCTGGTAGCTGGTCTTGTAGCAGATGACGAGCCGGTCCGCGCCTAGCTTCGTCGGGGCGAGCCGGGTGCGCCGGAACATCGCGTTGGCGCCGAGGAACGCCAGGTTGACTCCCGCGTTCCTGGCCGCGGTGACGTTCGCACGCTCGGGCGGCGACCAGTACTCGTCGTGCCCGAGCGAGATCAGCGCGCTTGCCCCGTCCAGCAAGTGCCGGTGAGCGGCGATATCCGCGCTGGTCACGTAGGCGAGCGGAAGGCCCATGCGCTCGGCCAGGTTGATCAGCTTCCGCTCGTAGATCAGGAACAGGTAGGCGCCATCCTGATCGTAGGGACGGTCCAGGCTGACAGCCAGCGCGCGGTTGCCGTACCCCCCGCCCTGGCCGGTGTACAGGTCGTAGTCGCCCCAGGTGTTGTAGGCCTGCCAGGTCGCGACCCCGTTCTTGATCACGACCTTTCCCGCCGTGCTCGGCGATCGCACGGTAACCGGCACGAAGCGCTGCGCGCCCGAGTGCGCGTCCAGCCGGAGCAGGTAGGAGCCGGCTGGCCAGCCGGCAGTCGGTACTGTCAGCGACATTCCCCAGTCGGTATGAACCGTGTTGGTCGCCGCCGTCATGGTGGCCGCCCGCTGCCGGTGACCGCGCGCGGGGCCTGATTCCCACACTTTGCGCGCCAGGTCGCCCGCGTACCAGCCCATGCGGAAGGCCTTGACCTTGAACTCGCGGGAGGTGGTGGATACGTAGAGCTGGACCGGCTCGCCCGGCAGCACGCTTGCCTGGCCGGCATACCCCATGATCGCATCCGGGGCGCCCCGATTCCTGAGCCACCAGTGCGGGTCACCGGGTAGCGAGTTCTCGGCGATCACGCGGTGGCGCGGATGGCGGCTGGCTGCATGTGCCGTGCCCGCGTTCGCGGCGTCCCGCGAGCCAGCGAGCTTGCCGCCGACCGCAACGGCGGCCGGCACCGCCGCCGCCGCGACGGCGCCGCCGATGAATGCTCTTCTGGTATAAACCGCGCGCCGGCTCATAGCGCAAGGATGGGCCGCCGGCCTTGCCGATGGGCCGAAGTGAGGAAAGCTTTAAATCCTGCGCAGGATGTAACGTTCACGTCCAGCGGCCAGCCGCTGCTACCAGTGCCCGAACGGCAGCAGGGCAGTCACCGCGATGGCCGTGAAGAGCAAGGTCAGGTAGGCGATGGACAGGTGGAACAGGCGCATCGGGGCGGGCGCGTCACCGGCGCTGATCCGGCCGCGGAGCCGGTGCGCCTCGAGCAGGAACCAGCCCCCGAGCACGGCCGCGAACCCGCCGTAGAGCCATCCGGCATCCGGGGCCAGGGCGAGCGTGGCCACCACCATCGCGTAGGAGTAGCCGAGGATCTTCCGCGCGACGGTGGCCGGCGAGGCGACCACCGGCAGCATCGGCACGCTGGCCGCCGCGTAGTCGTCGCGGAACTTCATGGCCAGTGCCCAGAAGTGCGGCGGCGTCCAGAGGAAGATCACGGCGAACAGCACGATCGCGGGCAGGCTGACGGTTCCGGTGACGGCGGCCCAGCCGACCAGCACGGGGAAGCAGCCGGCCGCGCCGCCGATCACGATGTTGGACGCCGTCCGGCGCTTGAGGCCCAGCGTGTAGACGAAGACGTAGAACAGGATCGCCCCGTCGGCGAGCGCCGCCGACAGCCAGTTGACGGCCAGCCCGAGCAGCACCGTGGACAGCGCCCCGAGCACGATGCCGGACACGAGCGCCTCACCGGGCTTGATCGGCGCCCGCGTCCCCTTGGCGACCAGCGGGCGGCGCGAGGTGCGCTTCATCATCGCGTCAATGTCGCGGTCGAGGTAGCAGTTCAGGGTGTTGGCGCTGGCGGCCGCGAGCGCGCCGCCGAGCAGCGTGAGCGCCAGCAGCCGGGCTGACGGCAGCCCGCGCTGCGCGAGCATCATGGTGGGAACGGTGGTGACCAGCAGCAACTCGATGATCCGCGGCTTGGTCAGCAGGAAGAGCGACCTGGCGATCAGCCGGACAGGCCGCCGGCCCCCGATGGGAACGCCTAGCTGCGCGTGTCCGTGCCCGGGCAGTGCGCTCGTCGCCTGTGTCACTCGCCGGCCTCCGTACCGCCGATGACCGTGCGGCCGGCTGCCGGAGCCGCCGTGCCAGGCTCGGTACCCGGCCCGGACGGCGCGGCCGGGGCGGGAGGCCCGGCCGGGCCGTCCGCCTGGGCACTGGCCGCGGGGCCGACCTCGCTGGCCGGCCCGGCGACCCGCGTGGAGCAGACGGACCGCCCGTTCGCCTGGTCACTGTGGCCGGGAACTACCTGCGGCTTGGTGAACAGGATCCACAGCACCGCGGCCACGATCAGGAACAAGAGCATCGGGACCACGAACGTCATGATCGCCGCACCATAGGTCCATGCGCTCTCCGATGCTGCGTCAGTCAGTCCAGGCACTTCAGCCTCCTACTGCGAAGCACATCTCTGATCATCTGAGACCTGGCCGGGATGGCCAGGCCGACGTTTTCGGCTTGAGCAGCCGGTCGAGGTCGGCCATGAGGGCTTCGGACCCCTCCTCGTTGAGCCATCTGCTGACCAGTGCCACCGTCACGATGAAGTACGGCAGCAATGAGAGTGTCCAGAGGACCGCCCCGCCTACCTGCTGGTCCGCCACAACGCTGAAAATGCGGTGTGCCGGCCCGGCGTATGCCGGATACAGCAGCCAGGAACCGAAGACGAGCCCCACGGCGAGCACCGAACTCGACACGATCGTACCAATCACGAGCATGACCCGCCGCAGCGGCGGGAACCGGGGCTCCAGCGGTCCGGACCCGATGAGCTGCAGCCAGAACGCCATGCCCAGCCCAAGGTAGGAGATCACCTCGGCCGCGTACACTCCCGGATGGCGCAGCGCGGCGTCATACAGCGCCGGCACGTGCCATCCCCACCAGGCAACGCTGAACGCTACCGTGACCGCCACGGGCCAGGTCAGCCATAGCCTGCCCCGCGGATCCGCCGCTCGGCCAGCGCCGGACGCCGCGGCGGGGGCAGCCGCCGTGCCCCCCCCGGCGCCAGGCGCCGACGCGCCGGCCAGTGCCCGCCGAGGCCCGCGCCGGACGCCGCGGGCAAGCACCAGCCACGGGGCGCCCAGCACGATCAGGCCCGGTGCCGCCATCGCGAGGAGTACGTCCTGGACCGACCGGACCCAGATATAGCGCTGCGCCCAGTAGCCGACCGGGGACACCAGCGCCAGGACCACCGCGAGCACGCCCAGGTAGAAGACGATCGCCTGCCCCGCCGTGCCTGCCGGGCACCTGCGACCCTGCCGCCTGGCATCGGCGGCGACCGCGCGCAACCCGCGCAGGTGCACGACCGCCACCGCGGCGCAGGCGGACAGCACCAGCAGGCTGGCCGACCAGTGCGACGCGACCATGTTCATGTCGGTTGTGGCCTCCGGCGGGCCGGCCTGACCCTCCGGATGAGCCGCTCCCTTCTAGTCAGATCACGTAGAACAGGACCCAGAACAGGACCGCGACCGCCGCTAGGTAATTCCAGACGGTGGTGAAGGCACTCAGCGACGCCTGGAAGCGCTGTACCCCGAACGCCTCCTGGTAGGTGGGCGGCTGCTCCACGAAGGATACGGCCGGGATGAACCGGGACCTGGCGAGCAGCATCTCCAGCCAGAGCATCGCCGCCAGCACGATCACTAGGAACACCGCGTAGAAGCCGGTGAACACGCTTGAGTAGCCAGAACTGCCCGGCCAGAACGGCAGGAACAGCAACTCAATGATCTGAAGCGCGACGGCCCCGACTCCCAGGACCAGCGCGATCAGGCCTCCAATCTGCCATTGCTGCTTGTTGCCCGCCTTGATCCGCTGCAGCGCCGCGTACTGCAGGCCGGCGCTCACCAGCACGGCGAACATGATGAACGTTCCCATGATCACGCTCGGCGGGTGGTACCCGGAGCCATGCCACCGGCCGCTCGAGTCGATCGAGCGCAGGTAGAAGTAGGAGAACGCGAACGCGCCAAACAGGAACGACAGCCCGCCCAGTGCCAGCCGCGAGCCCGTCCACGCCGCGTTCAGCGCGGACTCGTGGTAAAAGCTTTCCTCCTCGGCTGCCCTGTCCATCTCGGCTGCCCTGTCCATGCCCGACGGCGCGGGCGTGGCTGCCTCGGCCATGGCTATGCCTCCACACCCTCGGCGGGTCCCGCCGAGGCGTAGGCGGCGCTGATGACGCCGACAGGCGGATTCAGGTCGGCCACGGGAAGAGCGTCCTTCACGCCGTAGTCATACGGCCCGGACAGCACCACCGGCACGTACTTGAAGTTCTCGGGCGGCGGCGGGGAGGAGACCTGCCACTCCAGGCTCCGCGACTGCCACGGGTTCCCGGTCTCTTTCTCCCGCCAGAACAGCATCGACATGACCACGTTGATCAGGAAGATCAGCATCGACCCGCCGAGCAGGAACGCGGAGATCGACACCCAGTCGTTGAGCGTCTGCAGGCTACGGGCGTACTCGAACACCCGCCGCGGCATGCCCATCATGCCGAGCGCGAACAGCGGCATGAAGGTGGAGTTGAAGAAGATGAACATGGTCCAGAAGTGCAGCTTGCCCAGGGTCTCGTTCAGCTTGATCCCCATCATCTTGGGCAGCCAGTAGTAGATGCCGCCCATGAACGCGAAGATCAGGCCGCCCATGATCGTGTAGTGGAAGTGCGCCATCACGAAGAAGCTGCCGTGCTCGGTGACGTCGGCGGGCACGTCCGACAAGAACACCCCGGAAATGCCGCCGAGCAGGAAGTTGAAGTAGAAGGCCAGCGCGAACAGCATCGGTATGCTGAACCTGATCTTCGCTTTCCAGAAGGTGCCCATGCCCACCAGGTAGATGAACCCGGTCGGGATCGAAATCAGCTCGGTGGTCAGCATGAACACCGGCCGCATGTCCGGGTTGATCCCGCTGTCGAACAGATGGTGCTGCCATACGAAGAAGCTGAGAATGCCCACCCCGAGCATCCCGGCCGCGGCGATGCGGTAGCCGAACAGCGGCTTGCGGCAGAAGGTCGCGACGATCTCCGAGACTACGCCGAAGCCCGGCAGCGCCAGGATGTACACCTCCGGATGGCCGAAGAACCAGAACAAGTTCTCATACAGGTAGCTGCTGCCGCCGAGCTGGTTGGCGAAGAACGCGCTCTGGAAGGTCCGGTCGAACAGCGCCATGTAGCACGCGCCGACCAGCACCGGCACCGCGAGCACCTGGAGGAAGGAGACGGTGAACATCGACCAGATGAACATCGGCAGCCTGCCCCAGCGCATGCCGGGCGCCCGGTAGTTGATGATGGTCACGATGATGTTGAAGCCGGCCAGGATCATCGAGATGCCCATCAGGGCGAAGGCGAAGTAGTACGAGTCCATGCCCAGCATGGCCTGCGTGCCCAGCGGCTCGTATCCGGTCCAGCCGGTAGGGAACCCGCCGAACAGGACGCCGGACAGCAGGATCACGTAGGCCGCCGGGGTGAGCCAGAATCCAAGCGCCTCGAGCCGGGGGAACGCCATCCGCTTCGACCCGATCAGCAGCGGGGCGAAGTACTGGCCGAACGGCCCGAGGATGACCGACGACATCATCATCATCATCATCGTGCCGTGCTCGCCGACCACCATCAGGTACTGGTTGGGCCCCATGATGTGGTAGGTGGGCGATAGCAGCTCGGTCCTGATCGCCATCGCGAACAGGCCGCCGGTGAGGAAGTAAGCGATCATCCCGAACAGGTACTGGATGCCCACGACCTTGTGGTCCAGGGTGTACCTGAAATACTTGGCAAGCCCGGCGCCGGGGGCGTATTCGATGTCCCGCATCGGCTTGCCCACAACCAATCGGCCCAGGTCGTTGAACACGCCGAGCCCGGCGAGCCAGCCGATCGTGGCGAACGCGTAGCCGAGCACGATCGGGATGTTGTTGGAGTCGGAAAGGGCGAGGTTCGCGTACCCGCTGGACAGGAAGTTGCCCAGCCAGTGACCGAGGAAGTAGCCGGGCACCGCTCCGATCAGGCCGAAGTGAAAGGCGGGCTTCAGCCACCACGGCCGAGCAGACTCCGGACCCTCGCCGACAGGCTGGATCCTGTCTGATCCCGGCTGAATCTCGACGGCCATCGGTCACCTCTCCATCGAAAGGGCTGACTGTGCGTACGCCGCCGTCCGCGGCCGGAGCCAAGTCATGGCGACACCGGGGTGCCGGGCACACCCATCTGCGGCCCCTGGTAGTAATAGCCGTTCGCCCCGGTGATGCCCGCGATCTTGACTATGTCCCTGCCGAGCTGGGGAATCACGGTTGGGTCGTAGGTCAGGGCAAAGGCTGGCATGGCGGCCAGCAGCCCGTCGCTCTGCTCCTTGCTCTGCACACCGGTCGCCCACCGGTCGAAAGCTGCCGGGGTCACGACCTGGCCGGAGTTGTACATCGCGCCGTGCCAGATGCCGCACAGCTCGTTGCACCGCACCTCGAAACCGCCGAGCTGCAACGGTTTCACGTAGGCGACGTTGTCGACGCCCGGGTTGGCATCTGCCTTCACCCCGAGCTTGTAGGCCCAGAAGCTGTGAATGACATCGAGCGAGGTCACGTGGAACTGGACCGGCATGTCCTTCGGCAGGTACAGCGTCGTGGACTGCATCCCGCCGAACTGCGGGTACCGGTAGGTGAACTGCCACTGCTGGGCGATCACCTGCACCTGAAGCATGTCGCTGCTGCCCGGGGTCCAGGACGCCGTCTGCACTCCGCTGAGCGGCCAGATGGGCGCCGGCCCCTGCCCCCCGCCTGCGCCGCCCGGCTGGACCAGCTGATAGGTGCCGAACGCGAACGCCCACAGCACTATGACCGTGGTGGCGATGATCCACCCGACCTGGATGCGGGTGTTCCCGTGGATAGCGGGGCCGTCGCCGTCGTCTCCGGGCCGGGCCCGCCACACCACGAGGGCATAGCCGAAATAGACGAACACGAACAGCATGACGGGGGCACCGGTCACCGCGAGTACCGCGATGTCGAACTGCTGGCTTTTCGCGGCGTCGCTCATGGCACCCGGGGGCAGGTGCGGGTACCACACGAACCAGATGACCAGGTCGGCCGCCAGGGCCAGGACGATCCAGATCAGGAAGATCCGCAAGCCATGCCGCGGCTCGGCCGCCGGCGCCTGGGACTCGGCCATCATGCCACCACCATCTCGCCCATCATGTACCCGAGGGTCTGCATGGGACCGGCGTTGCCGTTGAGGAATCCGCCGCCGCAGGGAACGAAGCACTGCCACCGCAGCACCTGCCCCTGGCTTGGCGTCATGAAGCTGAACTTCTCCAGGCTGTACGGGCCGGACGTGCACGGCGACACGCCGCAGAGGGTCGCGGAGGCGTTCGGCGACGCCACCGGCACGAACAGGTGGAGGTCGGGGATCGCGAACGTGTGCCCGACCGAGCAGTGCGCCCACGAGTTGATGACTGACGTGGTCCTGGTCGGCCCGAGCGGCTTGCCGGTGTCCTTGAACTGCTGGACGCTCACGGTGCCGCCGATGGTGCCCTGGATCTGGCTCCAGAAGTTATTGCGCAGCGGCGTGCACCCGTCGTACCCCAGGATCGTCATGTTCACCCTGGTACTGGCCGGCACCTTGAACAGGGTGGTGTGCACCCACTGATGGGTCTGCGGGTTCTGCACGAAGTAGCTGACCCAGTCCGGTTTGGTGGAGGAGTCGTTCTGCGGGTCTTCCTGCAGCACGACATTGACCTGGCCGCCATGCGCCATGGAGGTGTAGTCCACCACCGGCATGCTGCTGCTTATGTAATGGATGACGATGAACACCGCCCCCCCGACCACTGCGGCCAACGCCACCAGCAGGGTCACGGCCCGGGCCGGTACGGACACCTGTCACCACCTCGCTTCTTGCGGGCGCGAGGCCGCGCGGCCCGCGCCGGCCCTGAATCCAGCAGGCTTATTAGACGTGTTCGATCTTGTCGATCATGGCCCGGGCCATGCAATGACCTGAGCCGTGAATGACGAAACTGTCATGATGCGGCTGGCCTCCGGACTCGGCAGTTCCGGACAGTCACCGCCTTCGCAGTTGCCCTTAGTATTCTCTCACGTACACAAAGTAAAAATTTGCACACTGACCGTGGTCGGGTTGCCCCGCTTCGGTGCCATGCAATGGCTTGCACTACCTCACGCCTGACCTGGATTCGTCTAAGCCCCGTGTCGCGGGCGATCCCGCCCGCCCGGCACCGCGAGTGCTCATACACAGTCACGGACATGGCCGCCGGACACCCTCGCCCGAACCCCACGGTGCCGCGAACCCCCAGGCATCCGATCACGCACAGTCACACCGACTTTGACGAGCCCCCGTTACGCTTGACCTGGGGTGGCCTGATGGAGTAAATCCTCTGCTGAGCGCCTATTGCGCGCCGATCGGCGGATTCGGTTGCCCCCCCCGCTGACGTGGCCAATGAGAAATGACGTGCCCGCGATGATCAGCGACCAGCCAGCCTATCGCTCAGCCGGATCACG
>CAVPPJ010000040.1:0-17212 GCA_963707065.1 uncultured Actinomycetes bacterium | reverse complement strand
TGGTCGGGATGGCGAGGGTCGGAACTCGCCGGCCTCCTGCTCCCAAAGCACACCCCGCCCGTCGCCAAGACATCGCCAGGCATCGCCTGATGCGCCGTTGAACTGCATCGATAATCGCTGGACGTGGCCTGGTGTCGCTCTACGTCGGTCCTTGTTGGCTCCCAACTTCACTCCCGGAGATCTCGTTAGCGCCGCTAACCTTCGACGGCCCGGACTTGACTTCTCCCCACTAAGCCGAACCAAGATCGCCACGGCGAAACCAGACACGCAGGCGCCTGGACGTGACACAGTTGGCGCCTTCACAGGCTGGCCGTTGGCGCGTCGGACAACGCCGCACGGCCGTGGGCTACCTTCAATCACGTGCCGTTGAGCATTCGGCCGATTCTGCATGAACGTGCGTTCTAAAGCCTCGCCCGGGAGGCGCTCCCGAAGTGATTTGCTAGCATTGATAGCGATAGGGAGGGCGGTGGTTGCACTGTCAGCAGTAAGTATCCGGAACCTTGACGACCGGGTGAAGGAGCGGTTGCGCGTGCAGGCCGCCCGCCATGGCCGGTCCATGGAGGGCGGAGATCCGCGAGATCCTGAGGGACGCGGTCAGCGAGCCAGGCGAGGCGGAAGGCTTGTTCGAGGCGGTCCTTCATCGCTTCGGTGAGGCTGGCGGCGTCGAACTTGACCTTCCTTCCCGGACGGCGCGGGCGCGGGCGGCAGACTTCCGTTAATGATTGTCGTCGATACCAACGTCGCATCCGAGCTGATGCGCCCGTCGCCGTCCGAACTGGTCCGGGACTGGGTGATTTCGCAGCCCGCAGGGGAGCTTACACGACAGCGATCACAGTCGCGGAGATCCGGTACGGCCTTGAGCGCTTGGCTGACGGACGCCGCAAGGATCGCCTGAAGGCGGCGGCCGACGAGGTCTTCACCGCATTCAGCGATTACGTTCTGCCTTTTGACGCCGATGCAGCAGTCCATTACGTACTGGTCGTGACCCGCCGTGATGGCGCAGGCCTGCCTATCGAGGGGTTCGACGCTCAGATCGCAGCCATCTGCCGGGCACGCGGCGCCGCCCTGGCCACGCGGAACGTTAAGGATTTCCTGGAAACCGGAATCGATGTCATCGATCCATGGCAGCCCAGCTGAGGTGACCTGAGAGCGAGTGCGGACGTCGATCCTAACGTTCGCCAAGTAGCCGAATAGCGGACGTTATGGCCCGCATGATTATCCACCGATCCGTATACTCCGGCGACCTGCCTGTGACGAACGAACCGGATCGAATTCTGAGGCAAGGGTTCGCCGAACGCCGATCTTGCGCTTATGGGCGAACCAGTTCCCGCATTAGACCCTGCGCTAACATACGCGACCGCCAATGGATACCTGTCAGCGTTACCTGGCGCTGGCCTGGCGGGGGAGGGCGGTAGCGACATAGGGTCGCTGTCCGCTACTGAAGGCGCAAAAGCGCTGGGCGGCCGGCAGGTCACCGCTCGCGGGTACTTGGCTGTACGGGAAGTGCGTGGTGGTCCGGTGCCCGCGGGCTGCCGGGAGAACTTCCCGGTGTGATCGGGAAGGCGCCTCTTCTGGCAGGGAATCGAGCAGATGCATTGTGCTGTCACGCCGATTCCAATGGGAGGCAAGCATGTATGGTCGTAAGCTCACTGTCCTGACCGCTATCGCCGGGATACTCGCGCTGGGCGAGTTCGGCAGTGCGGTCATAATCTGGCTGGAGAAATATCCTGGCAGCCTGCCCTGGGGTGGCGTCGTGTTCGGCGTATTCTTCCTTCTGGCTACCTGGCTGCTGCGCAGCGGCCGCGTCGCCGTCGGTGCCATCTTCGTCGGCATCTTGTGCCTGTTCGAGGTGGTCTCGTTCTCGGGCTGGGCCCGGCATAGCACCCTGGACTGGATTTACCAGACCATGTTCGCCCTAGTGTCGCTGGCCGGACTGATCGGCGCCATCGCGGTGCTCGCCGGCCGTCTTCGCCATCGGGCCGCGGCCTGACGCGCTGCGTCCGCTCTGGCAAGCGACTCTCGCCGGAGACGCGCTCATGGTGCACCATGAGCCCATGGAAAGCCCGCTGCCGGTATCGGTCAGCGGCCGTCTAGCCGCGGCCGTGGCCGGTGCCGCTGTTGTGGTCGCCCTGGCCGGCTCTGCCGTCGCGACTGCCTACGACCGGGCCGACACTGCCGTTTATGCCGACACGCTGTCGTTCGCTTTCGCTGTCGGGGCGGTCGCTGTGGTGGGCGCGGTGGTCACCTTTGCGGTGCCCGGTAACCGTGTCGGCTGGCTGCTGCTGGCCGCAGCTGCCGTGATGGGGGCCGGCCTGGCGCTCACTGAATCGGGCGTCCACGGCGTGGTCACCGCCCCGGGCTCGGTCCCCGGCGCCGCGTACCTGGCCGCGACCGGGCCGGGCCTGGAAGCGGCGGGGATGTTGATCGCCGTGGTGGGCGTGCCCGTGGTGTTCCCGGACGGCCGCCTGCCCGGTCCGCGCTGGCGCTGGCTGGCCTGGTGCACCGCTGCGGCTGTGACCTGCCTGTTCCTCGGCAATGTGCTCAGCCCGCACGCACAGCAGGACCGGCTCTCCCACTGGCAGAGCCCGCTCGGCCTGCCCGGTCGCTACGGACACGTCGCCGACGTACTCAGCGCCGCCGGGGTCCTGCTCGCGGCGGCTGCCGCCGCCGGAGCTGTTGCCGGGCTCATCACCCGGTGGCGGCGCGGAGGGCCGCTCGTCCGCCAGCAGCTGCTGCTGCTCGCGCTGGCTGCCTGCCCGCCGGCGCTCGTCTTTCTCGCCGTCATACTTACCGGCAGCGTTCCCGGCTGGCTCTTCGGCGTGGTGCTCCTTCCGCTGCCGGTCGCGATCGCCATCGCGACCCTGAGCCACGGGCTCTACGACCTGCGCCGCGCGGCATACCGCACGCTGCTGTGGCTCGCCATGTCAGGCACCGTCGTCGGCATCTACGCTGTCGTCGTTGCCGCTGCCGCTTCGCTCGCTCCCTACCATCACACGTGGTGGCCGCCTGCCCTGGCAGCCGGTATTGCCGCCCTGCTGCTCATCCCGCTGCGCGAAACGTTGCAGCAGGCCGTCACCCGCATCGTCTACGGCCGCTGGCACGAACCCTACGAGGTCCTGGCCGACCTGGGCGAGCGCCTGGAAGCCGCAGCCGACATCGACCGGCTGCTGGACGCCGCCGTCAGCGAGCTCACCACCGGCCTGGATCTGCGCGACGTCAGCGTCCGCGATGCCCGGGGCGCCGCCGTCGCCGGCGATGGCACCCGCACTGGCGTCACCATTCCGTTGCAGGCCTACGGCGCGACCGTCGGCTGCCTGACCTACCGGCCGCCGGAACGACAGCTCAGCGCGTCCGAGCAGCGGCTGGTGCGCGACCTTGCCCGGCAGCTCGGCGGCGCGCTGCACGCGCGGCTGCTGCGCGATGACCTGCAGCGCGCCCGGGAGCGGCTCGTCCTGGCCCGCGAGGAAGAACGCCGCCGACTGCGCCGCGACCTGCACGACGGTATCGGCCCGGCCCTCGCCGGGCTGACGCTGAAGACGGAAACGGCACGGGCGCTGCTCCCGCCCGGCAGTGACGGCGCCTCACGACAGCTGCACGACCTCAGCGAGGAGATCCGCCAGACAGTCGTGGACGTCCGGCGCCTCGTCGAGGGGCTGCGGCCACCGGCGCTGGACGAGCTTGGCCTGGCCGGTGCGTGCACCCAGGCCGTCGAACGGCTGACCGCTGGCGCTGATCTGGCCGCCAGCATGCACGCCAGCGGTAATCTGCCTGCGCCTCCCGGCCGCCGTCGAGGTCGCCGCGTACCGCATCGTCGTCGAGGCGGTCACCAACACCGTCCGGCACGCCAGCGCCCGCCGCTGCGGCGTATCGCTCGACTTCGCCCCGACCGCACTGGCCGTCACCGTCACCGACGACGGCACCGGGCTACTCACGCCTTGCGATCACGGCAACGGCCTGGCCATCATGCGGGAGCGGGCAGAAGAACTCGGCGGCGCAGTGACGGTCAGCGGCGCCTCACCCGGCGTCATCGTGACAGCCGTGCTGCCAGTGCCGGCCGCGCCCGCACAGATACCCCCGGTTCCGGCGGTCCCCGCATGACCCGGGTCCTGATCGTCGATGACCACCCCGTTTTCCGCGCCGGCCTCGCCGGCCTGCTCGGCACACTGCCCGACGTCGAGATCACCGGCACCGCCGGCACCGCCGAGGAGGCGCTGGCGGTCCTCCAGGACAGCGCACCTGACATCGTGCTCATGGACATCAACCTGCCCGGCGCCTCCGGTGTCGAAGCGACACGTGGAGTGCTGGCGGCTGCCCCGGCCACCGCCGTGCTCATCGTGTCCATGGTGGACGACGACGACAGCGTCTATGCCGCACTCGCCGCAGGCGCACGCGGCTACATCCTCAAAGGCGCATCCGCCGAGGAAATCACCGCGGCGCTGCGCACCGTCACCTCAGGCGGCGCCGTGTTCGGCGCCGGCATCGCCAGCAGGCTCCTGGCAAAGACGTCCGCGCAGCTGTCCCGCCCAGCGCCACCGTCCCGGCAAGACGACCTGACCAGGCGGGAACGAGAGGTGCTCGACCTGCTCGCCGACGGTGCGAACAACCGGCAGATCGCCCGTTCCCTCGGGATCTCCCTGAAAACAGTTCAGAATCACGTTTCCCGGATTCTCGACAAACTCCAGGCTGCGGACCGGACCCAGGTGGCCCTGCGAGCCAAGGGCATCGCACCGTTCCCCCACTGACCGCGCCGCGCCGGAGCAGGACGCCACCCGGAGCCGCCCACCCCTCCAGCCAGCCGGGCAGGCAGGCAACTGATGCCACCCGAACCCGGCACGACCCGGCTTGACCGACAGAACCTCGCACCGAACGGTCTCGATAGGGACGGCGCACCAGAACGGCGGGTACACGTGCGCATGCAGGTCGGCCGTGCATCCGGCGTTCTAGACTTCGCCGTCCGCGTCACCCGCGAGCGCCACATAACTTATGCACGACAGCGAGACGCAATGAACACCCGGATCTGCCGCGTTCAGAGCGCTGGGAGTCCTGGTCGGTCTCTGCCCAGGTCATACCGGGTTGATCACAGGAGTCGTTGCAGTTCCTGCACCGTCATGTCTGCGTCAGCGAGAATGCCGCGCAGGGGTTTCCTTGGCGACGTCGCGGCAGGGATGAACCGGCACGGTGGTGCCGCGCCCGTCAGGATGACGCATGATGTGGTGGCTCCCGGCGACCTGGGCGATCTTGAAACCGGCTCTCTCTAGCACCTGGACGATCCGCTCACACCGCGCACGGAGGGCACCGGAGGCATCAGGCCACTCCGACCATGAGAGTCCGGCTCGTCCGGGCACCGAACTCGGCGACCAGGCCCCCGGCGGCCTCGCATGTATCTCCTGCGGTCCGCCGCGTACGAAACTGCCCAACGCTGGCTCCCGCTTCGGCTCCGTAAACGATCTTCACCAAGATCGGCATGTACTCTGAACTGGTCGGGATGGCGAGATTCGAACTCGCGGCCTCCTGCTCCCAAAGCAGGCGCGCTAACCAAGCTGCGCCACATCCCGTCGAGCCAGCCGAAGCCTACCCTGTCCGGCTCACCAGGGACGGAGCGCGGGCCTCAGCCCTGGGCTGGCTCAGACGAGGATACTGCTCGCGCCCATAAACGGTACGCTGCTATGCGCCAGCCATGCCGCTGCGCGGGCGTAGCTCAATGGTAGAGCCCCAGCCTTCCAAGCTGGTCATGCCGGTTCGATCCCGGTCGCCCGCTCCACCCAGAACCACCAGCTCAGAGCTACTGTCGCCGGGCGCCCGTTGATCTTCATGAGGCATTACCTCACTCACGTGCCCGTTGCGTGCCCGATCCGCCCTTGCCTCTCGCCTCACGGGCTCGGGTCAGCGCCTCCCCCATTGCTATCGCGACGGCCTCGTCTCGCTCCCTGGTCGCGTGCCGGTAAATCATCGCCGCTCGCGTGCTGGAATGGCCCATCCGCTCCCGAAGGCTCGCCCCGGTCGCCGCAGCCATCATGTTCCCCGTATGACGCAAATCGTGCAGATGCAGCCCAGGCAAACCGACGCCATCACGCGCCTTGATCCACAGGTCGCGGAAGTTTGACCGGCGCAACCTGCCGCCAAAGGGGCCGACGAAAACCAGGCCGTCGTCGCCAGGTTGCGCCTGCGAGGACGACGGGCACGACCAGGTGCTCAATGAGTACATCCTCTTGCCGACCGCGAAATTAGTAGCTCCGAGGTCCGCCCGCGCAGGCGATTCGTTCGTACGTGTCAACGCCTAAAGGCCAGCGAGCCGGCGCCAGGCCGGTCAACACGGTAGATGTAATGCAGCGCATCATCAATCGGGTTGTCGGGCGACATCGGGCCTTCAGCGACCCGCTTCAAGCCAGCCTTCTCCAGCGCACGCCAGGAGGCCACATTGGCGGCCACCACGGCGACAAGCACCGCGGGCACATCAGAATACGAGTTCCAGGTGTCCTCAACGGCCGCAGATATCATGCGGGATCCGAGACCGCGACCGCGCAGCGCTGGGTCCGCGATGAGGTAGTCAAGCTCGACGGCGCCGACTGGCACCTCGATAACTGCCGAGAATTTCGTGAGATCCTGGGGGTAGTCGCAAATCGCCGAGCGCTGCAGCAGGCCGATTGGCCGGCCGTCGAGGAGAACGAGGAGGTCTTCCCCCGGCTCCTCGCCTCGCGTACTCGCGCCGAAGTCGCGCTCGACCGCCTCAAGGGTTGTCTCATGATTCCACCATCGGGCGACCTGGGGCTCTCGCAACCACTCGGCCAGCATGGGAAGGTCCCTGGCAATCAACGGCCGCCACGACAAGAAACCATCGCTAATCCTCTCCACCGTCACAGCGTAGATCCCGGAAGGAATCGTCCTACGCGATGGTCTGACACTAGCCCAGCCCGGACAAATGGTGATCCGGAACATGCGCGGAACGACCTCCGCTGCCGCCGCCGCCATTCGTGCAGTCGGCGCAGGTCAGCGTCAAGGTTCGTGCGATCACGCGGGCGGCCTCCGGAGCCGTATGCGCCCCTAGGGCTGGCCCTACAACGGCCCTAGAACGGCCCTAGAACGGCCCTAGAACGGCCCTAGAACGGCCCTAGAACGGCCAGGCTAGTGCGGGTAAGCGCGGGACACTCAACGTAGCCGTAGGAGGGCGCGGCATCGCAATGCCCACGTCAGCGGGCCACGACCGTCAGTCGTGGACCAGGCAGTAAGTTCGGCGGGTACCTACGGATCAGAAGGTCGGGGAATCTGCATCCCGTCCCGGGGCATCAGGGCGACCTTTCCCCACGATCCCAGCCGTGCCCGCCGCGTGCCTGTAAGCAGGGTTACCTACGGTGACTCACGATTCTCGCCGAGTAATCGACAACGCGCTTGACCTGCGTAGCCACACGTCACGCGATCGCGGCCACTTCCCTTGCAAGCAGGTGGTCACGGCGGTGCAGATCGTTGTGGGCGCGCGACTGCGGCGCCATCGGGTGGCATGATCTACGAGGGCTCGCATGCAGGATCCAGGGCTCTCGTGGCAAGGGGAGGTCATTGCTATGGATGACGAGGCACGCGGCACCATTGAGAGGTTCCACGAGGCATTCAACCGCCGGGATCTCGGCGCCCTGGGTGACTTGATCACTGACGACTGCGTGTTCGAGGCCACCAGCCCGGCGCCCGATGGGACCCGGCACGTTGGGCGGGAGGCGGTGCTTGAGGCGTGGCGGGTCTTCTTCACAGACTCGCCAGCTTCGCATTTTGAGGTTGAGGAGATGTTCGGCGCGGGTGACCGGGTTATCGTCCGGTGGCTCTATAGCTGGGCGGGCGGGCATGTCCGCGGTGCTGACCTGGTGCGGGTCCGGGACGGGCGGGTAGCGGAGAGCCTGGCCTACGTCAAGGGCTGACTGAGTAAGGCGAGTCGGAGGAGCCCGCAGACTGGCCAGCATGAGAAGAAGCTCCAGGCGCTGGGTAACGATGGGGGAATCCCGTCGGTTCCAGGATCGCTGTGCGATTAACGTGCCATTAGCAGAGGTCAGCAGCGGTATCTCACGGCTACTCACGGACAGCTGACTGGCCAGGTCAGCGTCACGAGGATGCACGCATACGTCGCTTTGCAAGCAGGTGATCGCGGCTAGAGCGCCGGTCAGGTAGTCAGGTAGCTAGCTGGTAGTTGCCGGTGGCGGGCTGGCGGGCGATGACGTGGAGGTTGTGGACGACGGCGACGCGGCGCAGGTCGAGGAGGTTCTTGCGGGTGCCGCGGTAGCGTGCCCGGCGGCCTTGCCAGTGGCCGACGTGGGCCAGGGCGTGCTCGATCTTGACGCGCTCGCGTAGCTTCGCGCGGCCTTCGGGGGTGGCCTGGCGTTCGCGGAGCTCGGTCAGCAGGTCCTCGTCGGGGTGGATGGCGACGCTGCGGCCGTTGCTGCTGGTGGTGCAGCGTGCGCGCAGCGGGCAGGCGGCGCAGGTGGCTTTCGGGAAGTGCACGGTCTTGCCGGTCTGAAAGGGCATGTTTACCCCGGCGGGGCAGGTCAGCCGCCGGCCGGAGAAGTCGATGCTGAACTGGCCCTTGGCGAACCGGCCGCCGGCGTTGCGTACCCGCCAGGCCTTGCAGTAGATCGCCAGGTCCGGCCCGCGGTCGCGGACGAGGGCCGAGGACAGGTAGGCCCGGTCGATGTGCAGCTCGGCCAGGCGCAGCCCGGCGGCGTCCAGGTCGGCGCTGATATCGCCGGTGACCTCCGCTTCGGGCCGGTTCGCCGGCGTGATCCCGACCGCCGGGATCAGGCCGCTGTCCAGGTCGCGGAGCACGTGCCGCTTGTAGCCGTCGACGCGCAGGGACCTGCTCTTGCGGCCGTGGCGCATCTGGCCGTCCTCGACGCTGATGCGCCGGTCACGGGCGACCCCGCGGCGCAGCGACGGCGCCGGGCCGGAGTTGTCCACGTCCTGGTCACGCACCTGGCGGGCGACCGCCACCGCGGCCGCTGCCTGACCGCCGGGCTGCCCGGCCGTGAACGCCTCCACCTGATCCAGGAAACCCAGCACCTGGGCCAGGGCCAGGTCCCGGGCAGCGGGATCATCCCAGTCCCGGTCCAGCGCGGCCTTCAGGCTGGAGGCCGCCAGCTGCGGCACTCCCGCCTGTGCCGCCACGATGGCGGTCCCTGCGGCCTGCCCCCGCCCCTGCGAGACCGCGATCACGCCCAGGGCCTTGCGCAGGGCGTGTCCCATTAAGTTGATCGTGTCCTCGACCCGGCCCGCGCCCCACAGCGGGGACGAATCCAGCGCCGCCCGCAGCGCCCGCGGCCCGAACCCCTTCGTCGTCTCAGCTAGCGCCACTGTCCGCTCGACCAGCCGCCGGTCCAGGTCCGCCTCGATCAGACGCCGGCGGAATCCGACCAGGGTGCCCTTGGAAAACAGCGGCCTGCCCGCGTCCATGCAGTCCAGCACCAGCTGCCAGCGCCGGTCCATGATCGTCGCCTCGATCACCTCATCATCAGACACCCCCGCGTAGGCCTGCAGGATCGTCGCCAGCGCTAACTGCGCCGGCGGCACCGGCGGCTGCCCCTTCGGGCTGTCCGCATACGTCCCGGCCAGCTCCGCCTGGAACTCCTCATCGAACAGCTCGCGGCGGTGCAGGCGCAAGAACACGAACAACTTCGCCCGCCGCACCGCCTTCATCACCAATTGCTCCGCCGGCGACGGCTCCACCGGCGGACTCCACACATCCGGACGCACCGAACTTCCTCCCAATTCGTAACTGAAGCCTCACCACCCGCCACGAACAGGAATTAGCACACCCGATGACAGCCCGCTGGCACCACGCCAGAACCCGACCCGCTACTTGACCGGCGCTCTAGGGTGGAACGAAGTAAAGCACCAACACGAGCTAAACATCTTCAATGACTGAGGTCACAGCCGTGGTTATACGGCAGGCGTCTGTACTGCAACGGCAGTTAGGCGCACAGGCCTGCGCTGGCCCGGCGAGCCGGTACTGACCGCCAGACGCGCTGGGTGACGCTATGCCCAAGCAGCCGATGGACACGGGTATCGCCGTGGGCTTGGCAGAGAATCAGGTCATCACCGGTCGCGCTGTCCCGCTCGCCCTCGAGCCCCTGGCTGGATCGCGCTGTCCCCGGTGGCAACTGCCCATGAGAGCGCTTTTCACGCCATGCGTCGAACGTCAAGGTCCCGGCTACCGGCACGGTGATAAGCAGGGGGAGCACCCCGACGACCAATGCTAAATAGGGACTGGCGAGAGAAGCGCCCGACATAAACCCGACGATTAGCAGAACGACCACCCAAGAACCCCACAGGAGTGCCTTATTCGCCGACGGCTCGGCCTGCGCCGCGACGGTCTTGCCCGGCGGCGTGGCCGCGATCAGCCCGGCGGGAAGGTCGGCAGTCAGCGCGGCCAGCTCCCCGTGGGTCCGTGAGGCGAACGTCTGGCCGGCCCGCGCATCCAGCTCTTCCTTGGTCAGCATGCCCTGCACGAACGCGGCCTTGAGTACCGCGATCACCTGCTCGCGATCGGCATGCGACGCCCGCAGATAGCCACCGGCTGCCACGTCTGCCGCACCCTGGTCACCAGGCCCTGCCGTCACCTGTACCACCCCTCGCCCGCAGGATGGTCAAAAGACTAAAACATCATTAGTTGCGGGGGCTACAGAAGGGTGTGAGGTCGAGGCCGGTGCTGGCGAGGAAGCCCTCGAGCAGGCCCGGGCGGTACTGCATCCGCGTGAGCCGGGTCTTGACCAGAACGGTGAGCTGGGCGAGGTTGCGCTTGGCCAGCTTACAGTCGGCATCGGATCGTGGTGCTGGCTGACACCCAAGGTTGACACCAACGAGCTTGGACTCCGCCGGACCTCGATGGACTGTGGAGGGCGAGATATTGCAGGCCAGAGGCTGTGCTGGACACTCTGAATGGATTTTGCAAGTAAGGGGTCAGGGTTCGAATCCTCAGCCGGTCGCTAGCTTGAAGATCTCCGCGTCCTGGACCGGAAGCGAAGCGTGCGACTGCACGATCACCCACTGCCCATGTTCGCGGACAAGGACAACAGTCATCCGCACCGGGCGCTCAGCACCGCTCTGATTGGTGATGCGCCCAAGGCCCTCTGCCCAGGCAACGCCGCCCTGAAGGTGAATGTCGAAGTGGCCTGCTACCAGCCGAAGACCGTCACCGGGCACTGCCGTGACGGCCTGGGCGGCTTCCCTGCTGGTCTCCCACTTGATGCCGTCGGTGGCCATATGAGCAGCCTCTGGACGGTCGGAGAGCGTGTCGAGCACACGCCCGACATTGCCCAGTTCCTGGGCATCGAGCATCTTGTGGATAACCGCGAGGACGTGCCGCTCTTCCTCAGCTACTCCCATGGCGGTCACCCTCTCATATTGCCCCTCATCTATAGTGTCGTCCCGGTGGCGGCCATCGGGCAATGATCTTCGGTCCCTCCCGGGCTTCCTTCACAGGCACGGATCTTGGCTGCGAGTTCGTCCCGCAGCAACCGCGGAACACGACCGGGTGAGGACACTCCCTCCAGGAGTGTCGGGATAGCTCGAAGAGTGCCGACCGAGGAGATGACCTGACGAGTGGCGGCCGAGCGCCGTGCCATTAACACCGGTCACCGACGGTATGCCACGATTACTCAAGGACAGCCGCAGGCGCAGGTCAGCGATGTCAGCCCGGGAAGATACGTCGAGTTGCAAGCAGGTGTTCGACTGTTGCCAACACTGTTGCCAAGCCGCTAGACGACGGGGCGGCTCCTCCGAGGAAGACAGGAAAGAAGTCACAGGTCGGGCGTGCCATGCTCTATGCACTCGCAGACATAAGCCAGCGCGGCCTCCTCGGCAGCGCTCGCAGCACGGCGGTCAGCGGGTTTGGTTGCGCTGTTCCGGTTTGCGACGCGCAACACAGCGATGACCGCCTCGGCGCGAACAGCGGGCCCGGCTGGCGATCTTGGAGGCTGAGCAGCGATGACTACTAATTCCCATCCTGGCCGCCGGGGCGCTGACCTGCTGAGCATGGAGCGCCTGCTCAGCTTGTCTGACAACGTGGTGGCCTTCGCCCTCACCTTGCTGGTCTTGCAAGTGACGGTGCCGTCCTTGTCTCAGGTCACCGATCCCACCTCGGCCGCCGACCTGGCCGCCCAGCTCGCCAAGCAGGCTGGCCACCTGGTCAGTTACGTGATCGCGTTTTACATCATCGCCCAGTTCTGGCTCACCCACCGCCGGGTCTTCCGTCACGTCGCCGGCCACCGGGACAGCCTGGCGTGGTGGAACTTCGCGTTCCTGGCCACCATCACGGTCATGCCGTTCACCAGCCGCCTGCTCGGCGAATACCCAAACAATCCGCTGGCGGTTGACATCTTCGCAGTCAACCTGCTGCTGGCCGTCTTGGCGACGCGGGCGATGTTCGTGCTGGGGCGCCGTTGGCGTCTCATGGCGCGAGACATCGACGCCGGGGAAGCATGGGCGCTGTGGGCGCGGGCGATGGCGGTCGTGATCGTTGTCGCCGTGTCGGTCGGCCTGGCGTGGGTGAACACCACCGCCGCCAAGTACTGCTGGGTGCTGATCCCCGTGGTGCAGTGGGCTGCGGAGCGCAGGTCCGCACGCCCCGCTTCACGCAGCGGCCCGTCCGGCACACCTGGCCGATAGCCAAGAGTCAGCAGCCAGCCGCGGCGGTCAGATCTATGCGTCCGTGCACCTCGTCCTTCTAGCCAGCGCCGCCGGGCCGGGCCGGCCCGGCCACCTGCAGGCGATGCGCCCGCTGCAGCACGAGGACCCGTTGGAAGCCGAGGCTGACGGCCAGGTAGAGAACAATGGTGGCGGTCCCCAGGCCCCTGGCGCCCGGACCATGCGCGACGAGGATGTCATAACCCAGGTGCGCGGCCAGGGAGACGATCCACAAGACGGCGGTCAGCCAGTTGCCCTTGGACCAGGCCTGGCCGTCGTCCTCGAGCCAGACCCGGACCGTGCTAGCCCGCAGCCAGCCAAAGATGGCCGCGAGCACCACGCTGCCGACGATGGCGGCGATGGTCAGCGGGTGGGCATGGTTCTTGCTCAAGAACTGATAGGTCTGCAGCACGCCGATGATCACCAAGATCGCGAACAGGCGCAGTGCGGCGGCATTGACCTGGCGGGCAGACATCTGCCGGTAGATCAGCAGCGCCAGGACAGCAAGTCCCAGGAAGACGTCGAGGACGGGCATGACTATCACCCCCGGGTCGCGGCGGCCCCCGAGGGCGCACCGCAGGCCGCATGTTCCAGGCAGGGCCTGTTCCACGGTACGGCCAAACGCCCGATCTGGATATACCCGGGCGCTTAGCCATGCCCCGGGTCTGTGGAGACGGCGTGCTGCGAAGCCCGTGCCTGCCCGATAGGTACCCGATAGCGGCTCGGCATTAACTGAGGAGCGTGACGGCCCAGGCAGCTTCACTGGCTTCGATGTAGTTGGCCTCGGCCAACCACGCTTCTCTATGCCCGGCCCGAACAGGGCAGCCGCGCTTCTGCCTGTCACTCGCAGCAATCTTGTAGACGACAGGTCTCCTCACGGACGACGCGAGCCAGATCGTGCCCGTTGCGTGCCCGATCCGCCCTTGCCTCTCGCCTCACGGGCTCGGGTCAGCGCCTCCCCCATTGCCGTCGTGATGGCCTCGTCTCGCTCCCTGGTCGCGTGCCGGTAAATCATCGCCGCTCGCGTGCTGGAATGGCCCATCCGCTCATCCGCTCCCGAAGGCTCGCCCCGGTCGCCGCAGCCATCGTGTTCCCCGTATGACGCAAATCGTGCAGATGCAGCCCCAAGCAAGCCGACGCCATCACGCGCCTTGATCCACAGGTCGCGGAAGTTTGACCGACGCAACCTGCCGCCAAAGGGGCCGACGAAAACCAGGCCGTCGTCGCCAGCCTGGGCGAAGCATTCGAGATGCCACCGCAACTCCGGAACGATCTCCTGGGGAATCGAGACCACCCGCCGACCGGCATGGGATTTCGGATCATCATCGATCAGCCTGCCGTCATCCATCTCGGCCGTCGATCGCACGACCCGGACAGTTATCCCGGCCAGATCCAGATCACAACGGCGAAGAGCAGCCAGCTCACCGAACCGTAGGCTCGCGAAGGTCGCGAGGAGCAGCATGGCACGGTAGCGGATCGGCACTCCGTCGAGCAATTCCATGAGAACCGCAAGCGGCACCACCGGCCGTTCGGGCGAGTACTCCTCCCCCGCTCCCTTAATCCGGCAGGAATTCCGGCGGATCAGCCCGTCGTCGGCCGCCGTACCGAGGATGGCATGCAACAACCGGTACGCCTTCGCCACAGTCACAGGGCCAAAAGGCGGCGAGGCTAGCGGACCAAAGTCCAGTCGTTCCTTACGCCAGCGCCGAACGTCTGCCTCGTCGATGTCGCCAACGTTCAAGTTGCCCAAAGACGATTCCAGGTGATTCCGGAAAAGACCGCGGTACAACTCGCCAGTACGGTGCCTGAGAACTCGGTCCCGGATCCACCCCGATGCGTAGCTTCCAAACGGAATCTTGCCAGCATCGGGGTCGATTCACGCACCATCGAGGATCTCCGCCTCCTTGCGAATGAGCCATTTTTCAGCACTGGACTTGGTCGCAAAAGTCTGCGGTGCCGGTCGGCCTGCCCCGTCCGGGCCGGAATAACGCACCTGATAACGCCCGGACGGCAACCGGCGCACTCGCCCGATGCGGCGTTTACTGCTTGGCAGCAGACGAGGCGAACGGCACAAGGTGAAGGGCCACGCAGCTCACGTGGCCCTTCATCCGGTGGTTAGTGTCGCTACGCCATCCAGGGACAGCTCAGGTGCCAGTGCACTGCGGGCTGGCGTGGACCAGGCCGACCGCGACACTGATAGCGGACTGAGCAGGAGGGTTGATCTCCACTCCGGCACCGCTGGGGAGGGCTGAGGGGTGAATGACCATGACGGGGAAGCGTCCTGCTTGCCGGACCGTGTAGACCCTGTTTATCAGGTCGATGCCCGCGGTGTACCGCTGACACGAGCGGTTCATCTGGCCGGAGAAACTGACGCTTGCCGGGACGCCGTCCGCGCGGAGCCTGCTTTGCAGTCCGGCCGGGTCACGCATCTCGCGGATGGTGACAGAGACTGCGCCGTCGGCCTGCTTGACGACCGTCCAGGCCGCCAGATGGATGCCGGGATGGTGGCTGGCCGGGTGGCCGGCCGGGAGCAGCGCGGTCACGGCAAATACCGCAGCGGCCGCCACGGCCAGGGCTGCGGCCAGGCCGGGAATCCGGCGCCGGGCGCGCACCGCGTGGCCGCGGTTGATGATCTCCTCCACTGGGGTGGTCATAGGGACTTTGCTGCGCTGATCGCGCACCGCGGTGATCAGTTCGTCGTCGTTCATGATGGGGTCTCCTGCTGTCGTTCGGGCATTAGGTCGCCGCGCAACGCGGCGATGGCGCGGCCCAGATGGGCCTGGACCGTGCCCGGCGCGATGCCAAGCACTTCCGCAGTCCGGCCGATGTCCAGGTCGAGGAACAGGCGCAGCGCGACAACCTGCCGTTGCCGGGCAGGCAATCGCATCAAGGCCGCCATGATCCGCGGATCCACTGAGTCGTCGGCGGCCCTTTCGACCGGGCGCAGGTCCGCCACCGTGCCAGGATCGGGTACTGATATCTCCCGGCGACGGCGCCGCCACCGGGAGATGTTCGCGTTCAGCGCGGTGCGGACCACCCACGCGGCTGGTGCCGGATGCCTGCTCACCGTGCGCCAGGACGCCCAGGCGCGGGCAAAGGCCTCGGCGACAAGCTCCTGCGCCGTGTCCTGGTCACCGACACTGACCAGGACGGTGAACAGGCATTCATCCTTGGAACTGCGGTAGAACTCCGCGAAGTCCGATCGTTGGGAACCCATGCCTATACAACGCGCAACCGCTGCGCGCTGGTTACCTGGCTCGGCTGCGTACACGGCCGGATAGTAAAATCGATCTTGCCGCGATCAATACCTGACTTGTGACACCGTCGGCGGTCTGGAGCGCGTGCGGGTCGCCGACCTGGGAGTTTTCGGTTTGCGGTAGCGGATCTGCGCACTAAGACGGGCTCGGAACTCGGCCTGGGGCCGTCGGCGAAGGTGCGGTGGCTCAGCGTTCGCGGATCCGGCGGTCGGCCTCGGCGGCTGGCCCGGCGTCGCCATCCTGTTGTGACCTGGTCAGGATTTTCTGAAGGGCCTTCACGTGCTGCTCGAATGCCTGACGGCCGGCTGTGGTGAGGCTGGCTGAGGTGCGTGGGCGCTTGCCCACGAATCTTCTGTGAATCTCGATGTAGCCGGCCGATTCCAGGGTGGACAGTTGTTTGGATAGCGCCGAGTCGGACAGGCCGAGTTCGTCGCGGATGTACTTGAAGTCGGCCCATTGCGCTGCGGCGAGCAGCGAGACGATCTCCAGCCGCGTCGGCGCGTGAATCAGCTCATCGAAACCGGCCGTGCTCACAGAGTGCCTCCGTCGTTGGTGCTCCCAGGGCGATCAGGGGAGTGATCGCCAGGATCGCTGTCGAGGAGACCACGCCAGGGACGGCGATGCCCCGGCGCGTCGGTCATGTGCTGCCCGGCCTTGCTCAGCATGAGCCTGCCCAGGTACCGGTTCAGCGGCGGCCCGGCGATCACGAGGATGGCAGCTCCGGCGGCGTAGCCGATGGTGAGGGGATGGGGGACGCGGTTCGCGGTCAGGCTGGCCGCGGTGGTTATGGTCACGGCGTTGACCAGCAGTATCAGGCCGGTTATCGCGACCGCGGACTGGGCGCCGGGGATCACGGCGTTGTGTACCCGGACGCGGCGGCGCACGCCAGGGATCGTCGCGATGATGAGCCCCGCCATGATGAGCACGGCGAGCGGGATCGTGATGGCCAGCACGACCCGATCGTGGCTGTCCCTGGCGGCGCCGATAGCCACGAGCGGGGGCGCCCACAGCCACCAGTACCAGACTGGCAGGAGAGCGGTCTTGATGACCTGTTGCTTCCGCCGCTGGATCTCGGCCAGCTCGGCTGCCGCGTCGGTGCCGGTCGGGCCGCTTCCGGCGGGCTGGGATTGCTGCATGTCACTCATGCTGGTCTCCTGCTGAGAAACTACTTTCCTAGCTAGAAAGTAACATGACCTTTCCAAGCAGGCAAGTAATTTCCAGTATTCCTGCACTGACGAGCGGGGCCCGAAGACAGCGCCTGGCCCGCATGTCAGCACCGCCGCCGACCCGCTCCCTAG
>CAVPPJ010000039.1:0-161509 GCA_963707065.1 uncultured Actinomycetes bacterium | reverse complement strand
GGCCGTCGCCGCGGTGTAAATGGCGGCGACCGCGCTCAGCACGGCGCCGACGTACATGAGCTTGACCGCCATCAGCACCGGCGGCGGCGCGGCGGGCCGCGGCGGCTGCTCCGGCATCTGCGCGCCGGACGGATACGACTGGTACATGGCTGCTCCTCACGCGTCACTGTGATCATTCATCCTCCGGCGGCGCCGGGTGCTACGGATGGCACCCATGACCGAATCCGGATACCGCTGCCGGGGCTGTCTGCTGGCTCGCCTGAATCATCCACCATCGGGTTAAGAACTTCCCTGGTGGCATCACCGCTAGGCAGGCGCCGGTAGCATCTCGGGAGTCAGTTTGATGGACCGATGTCCCCTTCCTGCGGTTTCGGGCTACGAAAGGTAATGCAAATGGAAACTGCGCGGTCCGGGGGGGACGTTGCTAAGGACGTGCCCCAGATCCGGGGGGACCGCCAGGTCCAGTGCGATGTGCTGGTCGCGCTCGCGGAATGCCGGAATCACCGCAAGTGGTTCGCGCAGTTCGCGGAGCCGTATCTCGGGGACAGCCCGATCGAGATCGGCAGCGGCCTCGGTGACTACGCCAGGGAATGGATCCCGCTGGTAAGCAGCTTCACCGCCACCGATGCGGACCCGGCCTCGGTCCTGGAGCTCAAGAAGGAGATGGCCCCCTTCCCCGGCGTGTCGGTGCGGCAGGTCATGCTGCCCACCACGGAGCGGGCCGAGCATTCCTGCCTGATCGCCTACAACGTGCTCGAGCACATCGATGATCATGTCGGGGCGCTGCAGAGCATGGGCCGGCTGGTCCGGCACGGCGGTTACGTCGTGCTCGTCTGCCCGGCCTTCCCGTTCGCGATGAGCAAGGTGGATATCGCGACCGGGCACGTCCGGCGCTACACCAAGCGCTCGATGCGGGCCGCCCTGGCCAGCGCCGGCCTGGAGGTGGTGTCCGTGCGGTACGCCAACTCGCTCGGGCTGCTCTGCTACTACGCGTTCACCAGCCTGCTCGGGAAGACGCCAGCGGAGGGCGGCACGATGACGTTCTACGACCGCCTCGTGGTGCCCGTCGTCCGCTTCGCCGAGCGCATTATCACGGCGCCCCCGTTCGGCCAGTCGGTGCTCGCGATCGCCCGGGTCACCGGCGACGGCCCGGCTACCGCGACCGGGGAACGCGGCTAGCTACGGCAGGCCCGCCGCGCGGCGGCCCGTCACGCAGGCGCTCCGCCGTAGCCCGCCGCCGGGGAGTCGCGGCCGCCGGCCGGGAAATCGCGGCCACCGGCCGGGGAGTCGCAGCCACCGGCTAAAGTCCTGAGGTGGCTCTACGGGAGGAAACCGGCCTTAGCCTGCCGCCGAGGCGGCTGTTGGGCTGGGAACTTTTCGTGGTCTTCGCCGTTTCGCTAGGCGCGAGCGGCCTGAACGCGCTGATCGAGCTGATCGGCTCGCTGACCGCGCCGCAGTCGCTGCGGAAGCAGCAGGCACTGCTCGTCGGGTCGCTGGCACCAGGCCGCCCGCTACTGGATCTGGTCTTGCAGCTACTTAGCGTAGCGGAAGGACTTGCTCCGGTCGCGCTCGTCTTCTACCTGCTGGCCCGGTCCGGCGAGTCGCCCGCGGATCTGGGCCTGGATGCTCGTCACCCTGGCCAGGATGCCGCCAGGGGCGCGGTGATCGCCGCGGTCATCGGCGGCACCGGGCTCGCGCTCTACCTGACAGCGTTCCATCTCGGCATCAGCCTGACCGTCGTGCCGGAGAACCTGCCCGCGATCTGGTGGCGCATCCCCGTCCTGGTCCTGAACGCGGCGCAGGACGGCATCCTGGAGGAAATACTGGTCCTCGGGTACCTGCTGCACAGGCTGGGCCAGATGGGCTGGAAACCCTGGCACGCGATCGTGTTCAGCGCCGTCCTGCGCGGCTCGTATCACCTGTATCAGGGATTTGGCGGCTTCCTCGGCAACGCTGCGATGGGCCTGATCTTCGGGTACCTCTACAAGCGGTGGGGCCGGATCACCCCGATGGTCATCGCGCACATCCTGATCGACACGGTCGCGTTCGTCGGCTATGCGCTGCTGCACGGCCACGTGTCCTGGCTCCCGTAGCGTGTCCTGGCTCCCGTAGCGGGTCGCCGCCCGGCTGCTGCTCGCGGGGCTGTGGGCCGGCAACCCGTGCTCGTTAATCCTTGTTTACCTGCCGAGACCCTCGAGCACCAGCGCGCCGGGCAGGCGGCCGAGCACCTCGCCGGGCAGCGCCAGCTTAGAGCGCCGGACGCCGCTGCCGACGACAACCCGCGGCGCGGCCGCGACGGCCGCGTCCACGAAGACCGGCCAGTGCGCGGGCAGGCCGATCGGGGTGATGCCGCCGTACTCCATCTGCGTCTGTTCGACGGCGAGGTCGACGGCGGCGAAGGACGCCTTGCGGACATCAAGCTGGCGGCGGACCATGCCGTTGACATCGGCCCTGGTCGTGGCCAGCACGACGCACGCGGCGAACCTGGCCTCGCCGTCCCGCCGCCCGGTGACCACCACGCAGTTCGCCGATTCGCTCAGCGGCACGTCGTAGCGCTCGCAGAAGGCGGCGGTGTCAGCGAGCTCGGGGTCGATCTCAGCCACGCCGACGGCGTCGGCAGGCAGCGCGGCATTGGCGGCCGCGAGCGCGGCCGCGACGGCGGGGGCCAGCAGGTCGGGCCGGCCGAGCGCGGTGACGGTATCAAGGGTGCCGATGCTCAAGGTCACCCCGGAAGTCTAGAGGCGGGCGGGTGTAGGGTCCGGATGACTTAGCACCATTGACTCGGCCGGGGAACCGGTCTTGAGCACACGGCTCGATCCGTTACCGGCGGTGGCAATTGCTTGCGGACCTGGCGCGCGCCTTGCTTGGCGCGATTGCTGCAGGCGTGCTGCCCGGGTATTTCTGGGCCGGCTTCCTGCGCCCGGCCGGCGGCCTGGGGGAGCGGCTGGCGTGGTCGGCGGCCTTGTCGCTGGCGTCCGTGCCGGTGCTGGCGCTGGCCCTGGCGCGGGCCTTCGGGACCGGCGTGACCCTCGGGGTGGCCGTCGTGTCCATCGTCGTGGTGCTCGGCTCCGGCGCCCTGGCGCTCGTCCTGCGCGGGGCACCCGGCCGGCCTGCCGTCCCGGTGCTGCCGCGGCCGCGCGCGATCAGCGACTGGCGCACGCTGGCGCTGATCGTCGCCGCCTTCGGCGTGGCGCTGGCCGTCGCGCTCGGCCTGCCATCGCCGCAGTGGCTGCTCGTCGTGATGCTGGCCGCGCTGGTGGTGGCCGGCGCGCTGGCGTCGGCCGGGACCGAATCCGGCTGGCAGCCGCCCGCCGTGCTCCGGGAGCCGGTGCTGGCGGTGGTGCTGGCCCTGACCGCGGTGCGCGCCTACGCCGGCCCGGTCCGCCACGACTGGCCCTACCTGCGCGGCAGTGACCTGTTCTCGCATGCGGTGATGGCCGAGCAGATGCTCGCGCACGGCACCTACACCACCTACCTGATCTACCCGCCGGGTTTCTCGACGCTCACCGCCGTGATCTGCCGGGTGTCCGGGCTGACGCCGCTGGCCCTGTTCCCGGTGCTGGCGCCGGCCCTGCTGGTGCTGACCACCCTGGCCGCCTATGCGCTGGCCACGAAGGTGTGGGGCTGGGAGTACGGGCTGGCCGCGGCGGCGCTGTCCGGTCTGGTGCTGCGCGGCCCGTACGCGAGCTTCGCCGAGGGCCGCTATCCCGACCTGACTGCCGCCTACTTCCTGCTGGTCATGCTGGTCGCCGCGCTGATCACGCTGTACGGGGCGCCGACCATCCGGTCCGGCGTGCTGGTCGCCGCCGTCGGCGGGTCCGTGGTGCTCTACCACTCGGTGGCTACCTTGTACCTGGCGCTGCTGCTGGCCGCCGTCGCCGTCGTCGGCCTGCCCTACCTGCTGCTGCGCCAGCGCCGGCGCGCCACCGGAGCGCACGGCCAGGGCCGCGCCGAAGTGCGCGAGGAGCAGCACGCGTCAGTGCGCGAGGAACAGCGCGCGGATGGCCGGGCGGAGGCGGGCCGTCTGGCCTGGTCGCTGACGCTCGCGCTCGGCGGCCTCGGCGTGCTCGCGGTGGCCTACGCCGGCTATACCTACCTGCTCGGGAGTTCCGGTGCGGGCACGTCGGGGACCTCCACCGCGGTGTCCATCGCGGTGGGCAGCCAATCGGTGCTGAGCGTGACGAACGTGCTGTCCGCGCTGTCGTCGGCGGTCGTCTGGCTCGGCGTGTTCGGCCTCGCGGTGCTGGTGGCGGGCATCAGGTACCTGCGCAGGCCCGGGCAGGTACTCACCGTCGTGACGCTGGTGCTCTGGTTTGGCCTGATGTACGCCGGCAGCCGGACCGCGGCTGACGGCTTCCCGCAGCGTTTCGAGCGCGACCTGGGCGGCCCGCTTTCGGTGCTCGGCGGGCTCGGCGCCGGCCTGATCCTGCAGTCGCTGGCGCGCTGGCGGGCACCCCGGCGCACGGTCGCCGTGCTGGCCGCGGTGGCAGCCTGCGCCGTTGTCGCGATCGCGGGCGTGCAGGCGATCCGGGCCACCGTGGCCGAGAGCCATCCGGTGCACACCGGCATCCTGGACCCGCAAGTCGCGGCGGCGGGCGCCTGGCTGGGGGAGCACAACACCGGCGGCACGGTCATCTCCACCCCGGCGATGAATACCGGCATCACCAACCGGGCCGTGCTCGCCATGGGCGGATATACCGGCCTGCAGTCTTATAGCCCGTTCCGGATCGCGCACCCGCGGTCGCTGCCGACGGCAGGCCGCGCGCCGTTGCTGGACTCGCGCGAGGTGCTGACGCAGCCGGCCAGCTGCCGGTCGGCCAGCATCTTCGCCAGCCAGGACGTCAGGTATGTCGTGCTCTACCGGTTCGGTCACGCCGCCGACCTGGCCGGGTTCCGCGCCGACCCGGCCAGGTACCGCCGCGTGTTCGAGAACCCGTCCGTGGTCATCTACGCGCCATCGCATGCCCCGGACGACAAATGTCACGGTGCCCAGTAGCCGCCCGGGTACGCAACGGCGACTTCGACGCGGCGGGATGCGGACTGGGCCTTGCCTTGACCGGCCGTTCAATTATTCTTCGGTCATGACGGAAGCCGGATCCCTCAGCGAGAACATCGACGGTACGGACATCGACGCGGCGACGGCCACGGTCAGCGAGCTTCAGCGGGCGATCACGTCCGGCGTGCTGACCTCGGCGCAGATCACGGCGTGCTACCTGGCGCGGATCGAGCGGCTCAATCCGCGGCTGCACGGCGTGATCACGGTCAGCGACAAGGCCGCGGCCGAGGCCGCCGCCAGTGACACAGCCAGGGCGAACGGGGCACCGGGCCGGCCACTCGAAGGCATCCCGGTGCTGATCAAGGACAACATCGCCGTCGAGGGACTGCCCGCCACGGCCGGCTCGCCCGCGCTGCAGGACGCCGGGACCGGCGACGCGTTCCTGGTCGCCGCGCTGCGCGAAGCCGGCGCGGTGGTGCTCGGCAAGGCGAACCTGTCCGAGTGGGCGAACTTCCGCTCGACCCACTCCAGCAGCGGCTGGAGCACGCTCGGCGGCCAGGCGGTGAACCCGCACGGGACCGGCCGCAACCCGTCCGGTTCAAGTTCCGGCTCGGCCGTCTCCGTCGCCGCGGGGCTGGCCCCGGTCGCGGTGGGCACGGAGACCGACGGCTCGATCGTCAGCCCGGCCAGTGCCTGCGGCATCGTCGGCGTCAAGCCGACCCTCGGCCTGATCAGCCGGGCCGGCATCGTGCCGATCTCGCCGGAGCAGGACACGGCCGGCCCGATGGCCCGATCGGTGGCGGACGCCGCCGCGCTGCTCGGCGCGCTGGCCGGCCCGGATCCGGCCGACGCGGCGACCGGCCAGGCAGCCGGCCAGCCGCGCGACTACACGGTCTTCCTCGACGCCGGGGCGCTGGCCGGCGCCCGGTTCGGCGTCTGGCGGGACGGCTCCGCGGCGGCCGGCCCGGCGACGATCGCGCTGCTGGACACGGCAGTGGCACGGCTGCGCTCGAGCGGCGCCGAGGTCATCGATCCGGTCGAGGTCCCCGGCATGGACGAGATCGGGAAGCCCGAGAACCTCGCGCTGCTTTACGAGTTCAAGCACTACCTGAACGCCTACCTGGGCGCGGTGCCCGGCGACCATCCAGCGAGTCTTGCCGAGCTGATCCTCTTCAACAGGAATTACGCAGCAACCGTGCTTGCTCACTTCGGCCAGGAGCGGTTCGAGCAGGCGGATGCCACCAGCGGCGACCTCGCCGATGAGCGCTACCTGGCCGCCCGGTGCGAGGCGCGCCGGCTGGCCACCACGGCACTGGACGGGGCTTTGCAGGCCGGCCGCCTCGACGCGGTCATCGCGCTGAGCGGCAGTCCCGCGTGGCTGACCGATCACGTGCTCGGCGATCATCACGTGTTCGGCTCGTCGACTCCGGCCGCTGTTGCCGGGTACCCCGCGATATCCGTTCCTGCTGGTTTTGTCTCAGGTCTTCCGGTGGGCATCTCTTTCATGGGAGCGCCCTGGAGCGAGCCCCGGCTGCTCGCCCTGGCGTACGCGTTCGAGCAGGCCGCAACTGCCGCCGGCGCCACGGCCGGCGCCGCTCGGTAGCCTGGCGCTCATGGAATCCTGGCGCTCGGCGAGCGTTCCCGAACTGCCCGGTCACGCGCATGAGGTGCGGATCTCCGATACCGCGAGCGGCGAGCTGGCCATCGCGGCGGCCGGGCGCGCGGCCAGCCTTTATGCCTGCGGGATCACGCCGTACGACGCCACGCATATCGGGCATGCGGCCACGTTCATCGCCTGGGACCTGCTGGTGCGGGCGTGGCGGGATGCCGGCCACGACGTCACCTACGTGCAGAACGTCACCGATGTGGATGATCCGCTGCTGGAGCGCGCGGCCAGGGACGGCGAGGACTGGCGCGAGCTCGCCGCGCGCGAGATCGAGCTGTACCGGACGGACATGGCGGCGCTGCGGGTGCTCCCGCCGGCCAGCTTCGTCGGGGCGGTCGAGGCGATGGCCCTCATCAAGCGGTTCAACCTGTCGCTGGCCGGCCACGGCGCGCTGTACGAACTGGACGGCGACATGTACTTCGCCCGGTCGTCCGACCCGGCGTTCGGCACGGTGTCCGGGCTGGACCCGGCGGCGATGATCGAGCTGTCGGCCGAGCGCGGCGGCGACCCGGCCAGGCCGGGGAAGAAGGACCCGCTGGACGCGCTGGTCTGGCTCGCGGCCAGGCCGGGGGAGCCGTCCTGGGAGTCGGAGTTCGGCGCGGGCCGGCCCGGCTGGCACGTGGAGTGCGCGGCGATCGCGACGGAGTACCTGGGCGCCGTGTTCGACGTTCAGGCCGGCGGCACTGACCTGATCTTCCCGCACCATGAGCTGAGCGCCTCGCATGCCCGGGTGGCCGGCGGCGGCGGCCCCATGTTCGCCCGGCGGTACGCGCACGCCGGGATGGTGCGGCTCGACGGCGAGAAAATGTCGAAGTCGCTGGGCAACCTGGTATTCGTGTCCGCGCTGCGGTCGGACGGCATCGACCCGATGGCGATCCGGCTGGCGATCCTCGCTCATCATTACCGGCAGGACTGGGACTGGACCTCGGGTGGGCTGGCCGCCGCGGCGGACCGGCTGGCCCGCTGGCGCCGTGCCGTGGCGCTCGGCGTGGGCGGGCCCGGAGGTGAGCGGTCGAGGGCCGTAGCGGTGCTGGCCGCGGTGCGCGAGCGGATGGCGGACGACCTGGACGCGCCAGGCGCTCTCGCCGTCGTCGATCGCTGGGCCGACGCCGTGCTTGCCGCATCGGCGGCGCCTGCCGCGTCGCTGGTCAGGGACGTGGTCGACGCGCTGCTCGGCGTTTCCCTGTAGCCGCACCAGCACAGCGCCACCCGGGATACCCGGCTGCCTTGATGCCGGGCCGGTATCGTGATATCCCTGCGGTATCGCTCGGTCGCTTTTCTTCCGCCCTATCAGGGAACGATCATGACAACATCGCCATCAGGCGCGGGTACATCGCCATCAGGCGCGGGTACGCCCGATCCCGCGGAGATCGCCGCTGCCGCTATCGCCGTGGCTGCCGCCGACGGCTTCGTTTCCCTCACCGCGCCGGAGGACGCCGGCCCGCCCGGTCCGATCGAAGCCTCCGCCGACCCGGTACGGCTGCTGGTCCATGCCGTCGGCCAGCTACCGCCTGAGCAGCGGGACCTGGTGCACACCTGGCTGCTGCGGCAGCGCCCCGGGTTGTCGCGGCAGTGGACACTCGGCGCCAGGGCGAGCGAGCATGCCGCGGAACTGCAGGCCCTGCAGCTGTCCGCCGGGCAGCCCGGCCGGGGGATCACGGGTACCGCCTATCAGGTGGTACCCGTCAGGTTCCCGGCGCAGCAGCATGCGCAGCTGCGGGACTGGTGCGCCGAGCACGGGTTCTCGATGGCGACGGTGGTCCGCGGCCTGGTGGCCCGCTTCCTGGAAAGTCAGCTGCCCGACCGGAACTGAGCAGCGCCGGCGCTGGCCTCCGTCGCGGAGGCCAGCGCCGGCCACTGCGTCGCAGGTCAGCCGGAGAACTGGTAGATGGTTGTCGAGTTGAACACCTGGCCAGGGTTGAGGACCGTGGACGGGAAGTTCGGCTGGTTCGGCGAGTTCGGGAAGTGCTGCGTCTCGAAGGTGTATCCGTCGCTCTGCCGGTAGATGTGGCCGCTGATGCCTACCAGCGTGCCGTTGAGGAAGTTGCCGCTGTAGAACTGGACGCCCGGCTGATCGGTCCAGACAGTCAGCTCACGTCCGCTCTTCGTATCCCACGCGTGGGAGGCGAGCCGGAGGCCGTCCATCGTCGGGCCGCTCTTGTTCAGTACCCAGTTGTGGTCGTAGCCCTGGGCGATGAGGAGCTGCGGGTTGTTCTGGTTGATCCGGGAGCCGATCGTGTGCGGTGCCCTGAAGTCGAACGGCGTGCCCTTGACCGGAGCGAGCACGCCGGTCGGGATCTGCGTCTTGTCAGTGGGCGTGTAGCGGTTCGCGTTGATCTGCACCTTCTGGCCGTAGGTCGCGCCGGAAGCCTCGCCCGCCAGGTTGAAGTAGTTGTGGTTGGTGAAGTTGATCACTGTCGCCTTGCCGGCCACGGTGGCGTGGTAGTGCATGCGCAGCTGGTTGCTGTTGTTCAGGGTGAACGTGACGGTCTGGGTGAGCGTGCCGGGGTATCCCTGATCGCCATTGGGGCTGACGATCGTCATGGCCACGCCGGCCGAGCCGGAGCGGTGCACGGCCTTGGCGGCGTAGATGTGGTTGCCGAAGCCGATCAGCCCGCCGTGCAGGCTGTTGACGCCGTTGTTGATGGGCAGGTGATAGGTCACGCCGTTAAGGGTGAACTTGCCCAGCGCGATCCGGTTGCCGTACCGGCCGATGTTCTCGCCGAAGTACGGGCCGCCGTTCATGGTCACCGGCGGGCTGTCCTCGGCGACGTAGTCCTGCAGCGTCTTGAAGCCGAGGATGACGTCGGCCAGCTTGCCGTTCCGGCCGGGCACCCAGATCGACTGCTGGATGGCGCCGAAGGTGAGGAGCTTGACCTGCATGCCGTTGCAGTTGGCCAGGGTGTAGCGGAACACCTGGGTCAGCTTCCCGGTATACGGCTCGATGGTCTTGCCGAAGGGCTGCTTCGAGACGGTCGGGCGGCAGCTCCCGGCCGATCCCGCTGCGGAGGGCGCCCGGCTGAAGCCGAGCGCGGCTACGGTGCCTAGGGCGAGAGCAGCCGCAGTACCGATGCGGACGGCTCTGCGCGCGAGCGGTCGTGTCAACGCTGTGTGCATGAATGCTCCTTCTCTGTGCGTGCCGGGCGGCGGGTCGGCTGCGTGCCGGGGCGGTCGGCATGCCCGGGCCATGGCTGCCGGCTTGGCCCCACCCGCGCATTGTGAGCGCTAACATCCGGAAAATCACCCCATTCCAAGGAAACAAAACATCTGGCGCGTGGCCGAGCCGTCGGCCACCTTCAGCGGAGATATGCGCATTTCCCCAGATGGAAGCCGCAGTTGCCGGGCGGCCTGTCCGGGCTGATATGTGTCCGTTCCGATATGCAAGTGTTACTTTCCGGCCAAGAAGACCGCGGCGTTGCGTTAACACAGGCAGGGCGATCTGTCCAGAGTCGGCCGCTGCCTGTGGACGGCGGCCGGGCCGCGAGGGGTTATCCCCAGGAGCACCGGAAATCCGGGTGACCCGGCCGGTGGCCGGATTCCACCCTGGCCGCATGGAAGATAACCGTTCCGCCAGCCCGTCCCGTCCCCCCGTCCGCCGTCGGCGGCCAGCCAGCAAAGGAGGCGACGACCCGGCTCGCGCTGCGCCCATGCAGCGAGTCCGGGTGGACTCGCCGTCCGGCGTGCTGGCCGTCGTACCTCACCTGCTCGGCTTCCACCCGCGAAGGAGCCTGGTCGTACTTGGCGTGGCCCCGCCGCGGGCCCGGGTCAAGCTCGGCTTCCGCTATGACCTGCCGGATCCGCCGGATACCTCGGTCACCCAGGAGATTGCCGCGCACGCCACGGCCATACTGGCCCGCCAGCGGATCACCGCGGCCATCCTGATCGGCTACGGCCCCGGGCACCTGGTCACGCCGGTCGCCGACGCGCTCCGCGGCGCGGCGGGCAGCGCCAGGATCTCGCTGCGGGAGGTGCTGCGGGTTGAGGATGACCGCTACTGGTCCTACCTGTGCCACGACCCGGCCTGCTGCCCCGCGGAGGGAGTGCCGTACGACCCGGTCGCGCACCCGGCTGCCGCGGCCCTCGTGACGGCGGGGCTGGCCGCCTACCCTGACCGGGAGTCGCTGGCCCGGACGCTGGCCCCGGCGAAGGGCGCCGCTGCCGAGTCGATGGCCCGCGCCACGGAGCGGGCGCGCGCCCGGGTGGCGGCGCTCCTCGCGGAGCAGCGGGCCTCCGGCCGCGGCGGCGATGTGCTGCGGCTGGTGGCCGAGCACGGGCGGCGTGCCGTCGGCGAGGCGATCAGCGCGTACCGCGGCGGCGGGCGGCTTGCCGATGACCAGATTGCCTGGCTCAGCGTGGCCCTCACCGACTTGCGGGTGCGCGATGACGCGTGGGCACGGATGGACCCGGACCACAAGGAAGCGCACCAGCGGCTGTGGACTGACATCGTCCGCCGGGCGTGCCCTGAGTACGTGCCGGCGCCGGCCTCGCTGCTCGCGTTCACCGCCTGGCAGGCCGGCGACGGCACTCTCGCCAATATCGCGCTCGAGCGCGCCCTGGACGCGGACCCCGAGTACTCGATGGCGCTGCTGCTCGGTGACGTGATCGACGCGGGCGTGCCGCCATCGGAAGCGCGGCTGCCGATGACGCCGGAAGAGGTCGCGGAGAGCTACGCCCGCGCCGAGTCAGGCCACTGAGGCCGGCCGCCCGGCTGGCCGTTCCGGGAGCCTCAGCCGTCCGCCCTGGAAGCGGCCAGGGCGCCCGGGCCGGCTGGCAGGGTGGCGAGGAGGCGGCCTTCCGGGTAGCGCAGCGCGGCCGCCGGCAAGCTCGCCGCCCGGCCGCTGAGCAGGACCCGCAGCGTGCCCGCGCCGTGGCTGCGCGTCGGGCCGGCCCGGCGCAGGGCCTGCGCGGCGACGGCGGCGGCTGAGCCGAACAGCGTGGTGCCGGGCAGCGCGGCCCCGATCAGCCCGGCGGCCAGCTCGTACTCGGTGCAGCCAAGCACGATCGCGCCGCAGCCGGGCGGCGTCCTGGCCGCGGCGGCCAGCACCGCGGCGCGGGCCGCTTCCTCATCGCCCGCATGGACCGCATCGGCCAGCCCGGCGCAGGCGACCTCGGTGACCTGCGCCGATGCGGCGAATTCGGTAATGAGCTGGCGCTGGTAGGCGCTGCCGGTGGTGGCCGCGGTCGCCCAGATAGCGACCGCGTCGCTGGCCGCCGCGGCCGGCTTGATGGCCGGCACGGTTCCGACTACCGGGATCCCCGGCTCGAACTCCGCGCGGAGCGCCCCGAGGGCGTGCACCGAGCCGGTGTTGCAGGCGAACACGAGCACGTCCGGCCCGAAGGCAGCGGCGGCTCGCGCGCAGGCCAGCGAGCGCCGCGCGATATCAGCCGGCGTCCGTGCTCCCCAGGGCATCCCGTCCGGGTCCATGGAGAGCACCAGATCTGCGTCCGGGCGCAGCCGGTGCAGTTGCGCGGCGGCGGCCAGCAGCCCCAGGCCGGAGTTCAGCAGCGCGATCCGCATGCGCCAACTCTAGGAGGCTGGCCGCCGGAGATTGGCCGGATCGGCGCAGTGCAGGCCGGCCCGCGCGCGCACGCCGTCAGGCACCGGCTGGGCACGGATGCCGTCAGGCGCCGGCGCAGTGGCACGGAGGAGCCGGGTGGGCCGCGATAAACGAGGAGCCGGCTGGGCGCCGATGCCGTCAGGCACCGGCGCGGTGGCCACGGAGGAGCCGGCTGCGCGCAGGGTGCCGTCAGGCACCGGCAGAGGGGCACGGAGGAGCCGGGTGGGCCGCGATAAACTTAGTGAGTCGTTCTAGTTCGGTGTAGACCTGGCCATAATGCCCTCCTTCATGCATCCTGCGGGGTAGGCGGATCTGGCTGCGAGGCGGGGAGCGCGTTGTGATCGACGTCACGGACACTGGCGGTCCCGGCGATCGCGACCAGGGAAAGCCCCCGGCCGGGGTGATTACGCGGTCGCCGTCTCCTGCCGTCGGGCAGGCTGTCCCTGAGCAGGCTGCCCCTGTGCAGGCTGCTCCTGTGCAGACCGCGCCGAGGCCGGCCGCGCCGAAGCCGGCCGCGCACCGGGCCGCCGTCGCTGACCTGCAGGCCGCCTACGCCGCGATCCCGCCAGGCAGCCCGGTACGCCTGGCCAAGCGCACCTCGAACCTGTTCAGGTTCGCCGACAGCGCGGGCGCGGGCAGCCGGGCCGCTGTCCCCGGCCTGGACGTGTCAGCCTTCGGCCGGGTGCTCAGCGTCGACCCGCAGGCCCGGACGGCGGTCACCGGCGGGATGACCACCTATGAGGATCTTGTCGACGCGACGCTGCGGCACGGCCTGATGCCGCTGGTCGTGCCGCAACTCAAGACGATCACCATCGGCGGCGCGGTGACCGGCCTGGGCATCGAGTCCACCTCGCTGCGCAACGGCATGCCGCACGAGTCGGTGCTCGAGATGGAGATCCTCACCGGCGACGGGCGGGTGGTCACGGCCGCCCCGGGCAACGAGCATGACGCGCTCTACCACGGCTTCCCGAACTCCTACGGCACGCTCGGCTACGCGCTCTCGCTCACCATCGAGCTTGAGCCGGTCATGCCGTACGTGCACCTGCGGCACTTCCGCTTCGGCAGCCCCGAGGCCTGCATGGACGCGGTCGCCCAGATAGCCAGCGAAGGCAGCTACCAGGGCCACCGGGCCGATTTCGTCGACGGCACGGCGTTCGGCCTGGACGAGACGTACCTGACGGTCGGGTCGTTCAGCGAGGTGGCGCCGTGGCGCAGCGACTACACCAGGGAGCGCGTCTACTACCAGTCCATCCGCGGCCCGCACGAGGACTTCCTCACGATCCGCGACTACCTGTGGCGGTGGGACACCGACTGGTTCTGGTGCTCACGCCCCTTCGGCGTGCAGCGCCCGGTGATCAGGCGGCTCTGGCCGCGCAAGTACCGCCGCTCCGACGTGTACCGGAAACTAGTCGCGCTGGATCGCAGGCACGGCCTGTCCGCGGCCATGAACGCGCGCCGCGGCGTGCCGCCGCACGAGGACGTCATCCAGGACGTGGAGATTCCCGTCGAGCGCGGCGCGGAGTTCCTGCGCTCGTTCGCGGCCGGGGTGGGCATGAACCCGGTCTGGATGTGCCCGCTGCGGCTGCGCGGCGATCAGACCTGGCCGCTGTACCCGCTGCAGCCGTACCGGGCCTACGTGAACTTCGGCTTCTGGGGTACTGTCCCGCTGCCGCCCGGCAAGGTCAACGGCTACCACAACCGGCTCGTCGAGGACCTGGTCACCAGCCTCGGCGGGCATAAAGGCCTGTACTCGACATCTTTCTACTCGCAGGAGGACTTCTGGGCGCTCTACAACGGCCAGGCATTCACAGCGCTCAAGAGTGACTATGACGCGGCGGGGAGGCTCGCCGGCCTGTACGACAAGTGCGTTCGCGGGCAGTGATGAAAGGAGCGGGGCCATGGCACTGGCCGATGTGTTCCAGAGAGTCGCGGGGCCCGATGCCCCGGTGGAATTCCATGCTTACGACGGCAGCAAGGCCGGAGCTGAGGACTCGCCGATAAGGATCACCGTCCGCACGCCGACGGCGGTGTCCTACCTCGCCCAGGCGCCGGGCGGCCTCGGGCTGGCCCGCGCCTACGTGTCTGGTCACCTCGACGTCGAGGGCGACATGTACGCCGCCCTGGCGCGCATGATCAGTGCGCAGCGGATGGACGTGGATTTTGCCGAGCGGATCAAGCTCCTCCGTCAGCTGGGCGGACCCCGTGTGCTGCTGCCGCGAGTCCCCCCGCCGCCGCAGGAAGTCAGGGTCAACCGCAGGTGGCTGTCCGGGCGGCGGCACTCCAAGGCCCGCGACGCCAGCGCGATCTCGCACCACTACGACGTGTCCAACACCTTCTACGAGTGGGTGCTCGGCCCGTCGATGGCCTACACCTGCGCCTGCTACCCGACCGAGGACGCCACCCTCGAGGAAGCCCAGGCATACAAGTTCGACCTGGTCGCGCGCAAGCTGGGCCTGGCACCGGGCATGCGGCTGCTCGACGTGGGCTGCGGCTGGGGCAGCATGGTCATGCACGCCGCGCGGGAGTACGGCGTCCGGGCGCTGGGCGTCACGTTGTCGGCCGAGCAGGCGGCCTGGGCGCAGCAGGCGATCAAGGAAGCGGGGCTGGCCGAACTGGCCGAGGTCCGGCACCTGGACTACCGGGACGTGACCGAGACCGGATTCGACGCGGTCAGCTCCATCGGGCTGACCGAGCACATCGGCAAGGCGCAGCTGCCCGGGTACTTCTCCTTCCTGTTCAGCAAGCTGCGGCCGGAGGGCCGGCTGCTCAACCACTGCATCACCCGGACGGATAACACCGAGCCGGCCCGGCGGCCGGACGGGTTCATCTACCGGTATGTGTTCCCCGACGGGGAGCTTGAGGCGCCCGGCTACCTCGTCTCGCTGATGCACGACTCGGGATTCGAGGTCAGGCACGAGGAGAACCTGCGGGAGCACTACGCCATGACGCTGGCCGGCTGGTGCGCGAACCTGGACGAGCACTGGGACGAGGCAGTCGCCGAGGTGGGCGAGGGCACGGCCCGGGTGTGGCGGCTCTACATGGCCGGCTCACGGCTCGGGTTCGAGCGGAATCAGATCCAGCTGCACCAGGTCCTCGGCGTCCGGCTCGGCGCGAACGGCGTGTCGGGCATGCCGCTGCGTCCCGGCTGGGAACCTGCCGCCACGACCGTCAGCTAGCGGGCCGGTAGCTCTCGGCGACCGTGAAGGCCAGGTCGAGTGCCTGGCCGCGGTTGAGCCGCGGATCGCACGCGGTCTCGTACCGCTGGTGCAGGTCGGCGGCGGCGACCTGGTAGCTGCCGCCGACGCATTCGGTAACGTCATCGCCGGTGAACTCGATGTGGATGCCGCCGGGGTGGGTGCCCAGGCGGCGATGCACCTCGAAGAAGCCCTGCACCTCGTCGAGCACGTCATCGAACCTGCGGGTCTTGTGCCCGCTCGGCGCCTCGAAGGTGTTGCCGTGCATGGGATCGCAGACCCAGGCCACCGGCGCGCCGCTCTCGGTGACCGCCCGGACCAGCGGCGGCAGTGCCTCGCGGACCCGGCCGGCGCCCATCCGCGTGATCAGGGTGAGCCGCCCGGGCTCGCCGTCGGGGTTCAGCCGCCCGATCAGGGCGAGGACGTCGCCGGGGTTAGCACCGGGCCCGATCTTCACCCCGACCGGGTTGCGGATGCCGCTGGCGAACTCGACGTGCGCGCCGTCGGCTGCCCGGGTCCGCTCGCCCACCCACAGGAAATGGCCTGACGTGCCGTAGCGGAGTCCTGTCCGGGAGTCGATCCTGGTCAGGGCCTGCTCGTAGTCCAGCACTAGTGCCTCGTGGCTGGAGTAGAGCTCGACGGAGCGCAGCTGGTCCGGATCGGCCCCGCAGGCCCGCATGAAGGCCAGCGCGCGGTCGATCTCGCCGGCCAGCCGCTCGTACCGCTGCCCGGCCGGGCTGCGCGCGACAAAGTCCTGATTCCACGCATGCACCTGGTGCAGGTCCGCGTAGCCGCCGGTGGTGAAGGCGCGGCACAGGTTCAGCGTGACCGCGGAGCAGTGGTAGGCGCGCATCATCCGGCCCGGGTCCGGGGTGCGGGCGGCCGCGGTGAAGTCAAGCCCGTTGATGGCATCGCCGCGGTACGCGGGCAGCTCGGTGCCGTCGCGGACCTCGGCCGCCGACGACCGCGGCTTCGCGAACTGCCCGGCCATCCTGCCGATCTTGATGACGGGCACGCGGGCGCCGAAGGTCAGCACGACCGCCATCTGCAGCAGGGTCTGCAGCTTGCCGCGCACCGCGTCCGCGGTGCAGCCGTCGAAGGTCTCCGCGCAGTCGCCGCCCTGCAGCACGAACGCCTCGCCGCGGGTCACGGCCGCCAGCCGCTCCTTCAGCGCATCGCACTCACCGGCGAAGACCAGCGGCGGCTGCCGGGCGAGCTCGCTGGCCACCACATCAGCCTGCGCCTGGTCGGGCCAGTTCGGCCGCTGGGAGACAGCGCGTTCCTGCCAGCTCGGCCGGGCGTCCGCCGGGCCAAGCGCCGCGCCCGGCAGCGGCCCGGCACCAGCCCCCGGGCCCGGCACCAGCCCCCGGGCCGGAACCAGCCCCCGGGCCGGGACGGGGCCCAGTGCCGTCTGGTGCCCGCAGCTGCTGGCCGGCCGTGGTCATGGAGTGCATCCTGGCAGATTACTGTCGCGGATCACCGTCTCACGCCACGCGGTAACCCGATGGATCGGGCTTTCAGCGGCACCTGACCCGCTGAGAGCCCGATCCATGGGGTTGCGAAGGCGCCCGACGCGCTGGCGCGTCGCAGTGATCCGCCGAGGACGGAGGGGCTGACAGCGGCCGGCGGCAACGGGGGACAATGGCGGGGTGGAATCAGCGAACCGGCCCGGCCGTGACGGCGGGCCATGCCGTGACATCGTCCTGCTCGGCTCGACCGGGTCGATCGGGACCCAGGCCGCCGACATCATCCGGCGCAACCCCGGCCGGTTCCGGGTGGCCGGGCTGGCGGCCGGCGGCGGCAACGCAGCCCTGCTGGCCAGCCAGGCCCTGGAGTTCGGGGCCGAGGTGGTGGCCGTCGCCAGGGACAGCGCCGCCGGTGACCTGCAGCTGGCGGTGACATCCCAGGCCGCCACGCTGGGGCTGCGGGCCGGGCAGCTGCCGAAGATCCTGGCCGGGCCCGACGCGGTCGCCGAGGTCGCGGCATGGCCCTGCGACATCGTGCTGAACGCGGTCACCGGCGCGGTCGGCCTCGCCGCCACGCTGGCCGCGCTTGATGCCGGCCGGGTGCTCGCGCTGGCCAACAAGGAGTCGCTGATCATGGGCGGGCCGCTGGTGACATCGCGGGCCGCTCCCGGCCAGATCGTGCCCGTCGACTCCGAGCACTCGGCGATCGCGCAGTGCCTGCGCAGTGGCCAGGCCGGCGAGGTCAGGCGGCTGGTGGTGACCGCGAGCGGGGGGCCGTTCCTGCACCGCAGCCGGGCGGAACTGAGCGACGTCACCCCCGAGCAGGCGCTGGCGCATCCCACCTGGAGCATGGGCCCGGTCATCACGATCAACTCCGCAACGCTCGTTAATAAAGGATTGGAGCTCATCGAAGCGAACCTGCTCTTCGGCATCGGCTTTGACCGCATCGAGGTGGTCGTGCACCGGCAGTCGGTCGTGCACTCCATGGTGGAGTTCACCGACGGATCCACGATCGCCCAGGCCAGCCCGCCGGACATGCGGATCCCGATTGCGCTGGCGCTGGGCTGGCCGGGCCGGGTCGCCGGGGCCGCGCCGGCGATCGACTGGACGGCCTCGCACGCGTGGACGTTCGAGCCGCTGGACACGGATGCCTTTCCCGCGGTCACGCTCGCCCGGCAGGCCGGGATGGCCGGCGGCGCCGCTCCCGCCATCTACAACGCCGCGAACGAGGAATGCGTCGCCGCTTTTCTGGCCGGGCGCATCCCGTTCACCGGGATCGTCGATACGGTGGCGCGGGTAGTCTCTGAGCATGACGGTTCCGGACGGGACATTGCGGCGATTGAGGATGTGCTGGCCGCGGACCGCTGGGCCAGGGACCGGGCACGCGAGCTGACAGGCACGGTGCCCCGCGGCGGTGCTGACGCCCCGGGCGGGACACACGGGAGTGGAAAGGTGGCCGGATGAGCCTGCTGCTCGGCTGGATCATCTTTCTCTTCGCGCTGCTCTTCTCGATCATGCTGCACGAGGCGGGGCACTTCGCCACCGCCAAGAAATTCCGCATGAAGGTCACCCAGTTCTTCGTCGGATTCGGCCAGACGGTGTGGTCAAGGACGAAGGGCGAGACCGAGTACGGCGTCAAGGCGATCCCGCTCGGCGGCTTCGTGAAGATCGTCGGCATGACGGCGCTCGAGGACGTCGACCCCGCCGACGAGGCGCGATCCTTCCGCCGGCAGCCCGGCTGGCAGCGGGCCATCGTGATGGTGGCAGGCTCCTTCATGCACTTCGCCCTCGCTTTCTTCCTGCTGATCGTGCTGGCGCTCGGCGTCGGGCTGGTGAATGAGAACTCCACCCAGATCGGCACCGTCGGCGCCTGCACCCCGACCAGCGCGAGCGCCCTGAGCTCGGGCTCGTGCCAGGGCAGCGCCGGTCCCTCGCCGGCCAAGCAGGCGGGTATCAGGCCCGGGGACAAGATCGTCGCCATTGCCGGGACCCGGGTGCGCACCTGGACGCAGCTCGGCGCGGCCATCCGCGCGCAGCCCGCGGGCAAGCCGCTGGCCGTTACCGTGCTGCGGGACGGGCACCAGCTGGTGCTGCACACCAGCCCGGCAACGATCCCCGGCCGCCGCGGGTCTTATCTCGGGATCGGGAATGCCGAGCTCTTCCAGCGGCTGAACCCGCTGCGCGCCGTGACCTACGCCGGATCGACGTTCGGCGAGGTCTTGACCGGCTCGGTGGCTGCCGTCGGGCACCTGCCCGCGGCGATCCCCGACCTGTTCGCCAAGGACAGGGCGCACACCCCGGCCGGGCAGGTGTCCAGCGTGGTCGGGGTCGGCGGCCTCACCGCCTCCGCGGTGGCCGCCAAGGACGGCTGGCAGACGAAGGTGCAGATCGTCCTGCTGATCGTCATCTCGCTGAACATCTTCGTCGGCCTCTTCAACCTGCTCCCGCTGCTGCCGCTGGACGGCGGCCACCTGGCCGTGGTGTTCTACGAGCAGGTGCGGGCGTGGCTGGCCAGGCTGCGCGGCAGGCCCGACCCCGGGCTGGTGGACATGCGCAAGCTGATCCCCGTCAGCGTCGGCGTCTTCGCGCTGCTGGTCGGGTTCGGGCTGCTTCTCATCACGGCTGACATCTTCAATCCGATTCACTTCGTGCAATGAGGCGATCACCGCAATGACTGTTGATCTTGGCCTGCCGCAGCTGCCGCCCGAGCCGGTCGCGCCGCGCCGCAAGTCCCGCCAGATCATGGTGGGCAAGGGAAAGCACGCGGTCCCGGTCGGCGGCGGCGCGCCCGTTTCCGTGCAGTCGATGACCACGACGGTCACCGCGGACGTGAACGCCACGCTGCAGCAGATCGCGGAGCTGACCGCGACCGGCTGCCAGATCGTCCGCGTCGCGGTGCCGTCGCAGGACGACGCCGACGCGCTGCCCGAGATCGCGCGCAAGTCGCAGATCCCGGTGATCGCCGATATCCACTTCCAGCCGAAGTACGTGTTCGCCGCCATCGACGCGGGCTGCGGGGCGGTGCGGGTGAATCCCGGCAACATCAAGGCGTTCGACGACAAGATCGCCGACATCGCCCGCGCGGCCGGTGACGCCGGGGTGCCGATCAGGATCGGCGTCAACGCGGGCTCGCTGGACAAGCGGCTGCTGGCCAAGTACGGCAAGGCCACCCCGGAGGCGCTGGTGGAGTCGGCGCTGTGGGAGTGCTCGCTGTTCGAGGAGCACGGCTTCACCGACATCAAGATCTCGGTGAAGCACCACGATCCGGTCATCATGATCAACGCCTACCGGCAGCTCGCGCAGCAGTGCGACTACCCGCTGCACCTGGGGGTCACCGAGGCCGGGCCGACGTTCCAGGGGACCGTCAAGTCAGCGGTGGCGTTCGGCGCGCTGCTCGCCGAGGGGATCGGCGACACGATCCGGGTATCGCTGTCCGCGCCGCCGGTGGAGGAAGTCAAGGTCGGTGCCGCGATCCTGGAGTCGCTCGGGCTGCGCGACCGCGGCCTGGAGATCGTGTCCTGCCCCTCCTGCGGGCGGGCCCAGGTGGACGTCTACAAGCTCGCTGATGAGGTAACCGCGGCGCTGGACGGGCTGGATATCCCGCTGCGGGTGGCCGTGATGGGCTGCGTGGTCAACGGGCCCGGCGAGGCGAGGGAAGCTGACCTCGGCGTCGCCTCCGGCAACGGCAAGGGCCAGATCTTCGTCAAGGGCGAAGTGATCAAGACGGTGCCCGAGTCGCAGATCGTGGAGACCCTGATCGAAGAGGCGATGAAGCTCGCGGCCGCGATGGAGCCCGCGGACGGCTGAGCCGGTCAGCCGCGAGCTGCCTGGCCGTACCGGCCGTCCGCGATCACGAGCTCGCCGACCCGGTCGGCGAGGAGTGACTGCGCCTCGTCGGGCAGCTGGCCGTCAGTGATCAGGGTGTCCACGTCCTCCAGGTCGGCGAACGAGCTCAGGCCGACGACCCCCCATTTGGTGTGGTCGGCGATGACGGTGACCCGGCGCGCCGAGCGGACGAAGGCGCGGTTCGTTTCCGATTCCGCCAGGTTCGGCGTGGTGAGCCCGGCCGCCGGGTCGATGCCGTGGCAGCCGAGGAAGAGCAGGTCGAAATGGAGCGACCGGATCACCAGATCGGCCACCGGGCCGACCAGCGCGTCCGACGGCGTCCTGATACCGCCGGTGAGAATCACCGCGAACCGGGTCGGGCCGCTGCCGGGGGGCCGGGCGCCTTCCATCAGGTTCGCGGCCCGGACGGAGTTTGTCACGACCGTAAGCCGGGGAATCTTGCGCAGGTGCCTGGCCAGCTCGAAGGTGGTGGTCCCGGCGGAGAGCGCGATAGCGGTACCGGGCGTGACCTGGGCAGCGGCTGCCCTCGCGATGGCCTCTTTCTCCGACCGCTCGAGCTCGGACTTGGCATCGAAGCCGGGCTCGTGGCTGCTCGGCACGCCCGGCACCACCGCGCCGCCGTGCACTTTCTCGATCAGCCCCGCCCTGGCCAGCACCTCCAGGTCGCGGCGGACCGTCATGTCCGAGACGCCGAGGCGCTGGGTGAGGTCACTTACCCGCGCGCTGCCCGCGCGCCGGACGTCTTGCAGGATCATCGATTGCCGGTGCTTGGCGAGCATCTCTCAGCTTTCCAGCGCCGCGGGCAGGCCGGCCGCACGCATTGCGCCTGCGCAGTCAGGACGCCAGTGTCACATGTTCATATCTGGTGAGAGTTGTTCATTGACGAGGATCTCTGTCTGTTCTAGCTTATGGCATCACAGCTTCGCCGTTTTCTGAAGCATGCAAGCGTGTGAGCGCTCACACTTGACAGGCGTCCTGCAGCCGGGCCGCCCTGGCCAGGAGGGCGCCTGCGGCCTGCGCGCCCGGGCACGGCGGAGTACCGGACAGCTCCGTCGACGCCCGAGCCTCAGGTGGATCCCCCGACGGATAGCCACGAGACAGGAAGTCAGGTGGCCATGAGCAACGGCAGCATCTTGCCGGACCTCAATGGCCGGGATCCAGGCTTCCGCCCGGCGGCGCGCAATGACGCGGCCTGCTGCCGACGGCGGCGAGATCACTATTATTCCGAGGCAGCCAGCCCGGCACGACGGGGGCAGCGTTCTGCCCAGAGGAAACTATCCGGAGGTTCGTAATGGACAAAGTTCCACCTAAGGTCGAAGAAGCGATCGAGACGCTCAACATGCAGGACGGGCCGACGCGTCGGCGGCTGCTTAAGGGCACCGGGCTCGTCAGCGCGACCGCTGCGGCGTCCGCGCTGCTTGCGGCCTGCTCCTCAAGTAGCAGCGCCAGCCCCACCAGCCCTAGCAGCAGCGCCGCGGCGAGCACGGCCGGGAACTTCCCGAAGACCCCGCCGTGGAAGTTCACCTTCGTCAACCACGTCACCACGAACCCGTTCTTCGTGCCCACTCAGTACGGGCTGCAGGACGCCGCGGCCCTGCTCGGGATCCCGAAGCCGGCCTGGACCGGATCGGCGACCTCGAACGTGCCGCAGATGGTCAGCGCGATGAACGCGGCGACCTCGGCGGGCGCGAACGGGATCGCGGTGGCAGTCATTAGCGCCACCGCGTTCAAGAGCCCGACGTCCCAGGCCATGTCCGCTGGCATCCCCGTTGTCTCCTACAACGCCGACGGCAACGCGCCGAGTGATCCGGGCACCAACCGGCTGGCCTACTACGGCCAGGATCTCTTCGCGTCCGGCCAGGCGCTCGGCAACCGGATCGTGGCTGCCCCGGCCATGTCGGGCGGCGGCGACGCGGTCGGCTTCATCGCCACGCCGGGCGCGTCGAACATCCAGCCGCGCATCGACGGTGCCAAGTCCGCCATCAAGGCGTCCGGCAAGAGCATCAACTTCACGGCGGTCACGTCGGGTGCGCAGCTGCCGCAGGAGAACACCACGATCAATGCCTACGTGCTCGCGCACAAGTCCACCCTGAAGGGCATCTTCGCGGTGGACGCGGGCTCGACCCAGACCGTAGGCGCGATCGTCAAGAAGTACGGCTTGCAGGGCAAGGTCGCAACCGGCGGATTCGACCTGACCCCGCAGACGCTGTCGTCGATCAAGGGCGGCTTCCTGGACTTCACCATCGACCAGCAGCCTTACCTGCAGGGCTTCCTGCCGGTCCTGGGCTTGTATCTGTTCAACCTGTCCGGCGGCCTGGTGGCCCCGGCGGAGACCGATACCGGCCTGACCTTCGTCACCAAGTCCAACGTCGGCCCGTACCAGACGACAACCAGCAGGTTCGAGGGCTCGACTGCCGCCCAGAAGCTGCTGACCCGGTCTGGTCCGATCGGCTGACCGAGCTGGCTCGTCGGCGCATGAGACAGGACCGCATGAGCGGGACCGCATAACGGCCTCGTGTTGCGGGAAAGGGTTATGTGAATTAGGGACACGCGTCGGCGGCGGGATAACTGGACCAGCAGGAGCAGGACCGGTTCCCGCCGCCGACGCGCAGCTTGAACGAGCACAGAACGGACGGCAACGTGAGCGACACGGCCGAACGAAGCCCAGGAGTCCAGAGCGCTGCACCGGGCGGCAGCCCGCCGGGGAACAACTTCCTCAGCACAGCCAAGCGCGGCCTGACAATCTTCGGCCAGCAGCGCGAGGCGACGGTCTTCATTGTCGTGCTCGCGCTGGTGATCTACTTCAAGGCGGCAGCGCCGGCCTTCGCGACCAAAGACAATCTCGTCAACATCTCGCAGATTACGGCTCCGGTCGCGATCATCGCGATCGGTGAGGTACTGCTGCTGGTCTGCGGCGAGATCGACCTCTCGGTCGGCTTCATCTTCGTGCTCTCGCCGTTCGTCATGCATTTCCTGATCGACTATTACAGCGTTCCGGTGATCCCGGCGGTCCTGATCGCCCTGCTCATGGGCGTGGCATTCGGCTACATCAACGGATTCATAACGGTCACGCTGCGGGTGCCGTCGTTCATCGCGACGCTGGGCACGGGCTTCGTCATCCTGGGAATCATGCAGGTCACGTCCCACGACGAGCCGGTGAACATCCCGGCCAAGGCAGTGTCGGTCGGGCAATGGCTTGGCGCCGACGCGTGGGCGGAGATCATCTGGGCGGTCGTACTCGTCGCGATCTTCCATGTTCTGCTGACCCGCACGAGGTGGGGATTGCACACGGTCGCAGTGGGCGGCAACATGCTGGGCGCCAGCGAGGCCGGGATCAGCGTTGCCAAGATCAAGATGACCGCCTTCATGATCAGCGGCTTCATGGGAGCGCTGGTCGGCTTGCAGGAGGCCTTCCGGGTCAGCGACATTGACCCGACCTCCGGCGGATACCAGCCGATGTTCTACGCGGTGGCCGCGGCTGTCCTCGGCGGTACCGCCCTGACCGGCGGATCCGGCACGATCATCGGTGCCTTCTTCGGGGCGCTGCTGCTCGCGATCCTCAGCGACGGATTCAACCTGCTCGGGATCAGTGCCGACCCGCTGCCCATCATCCTGGGCGGCGCGATCCTGGTGGCCATGATCGCGAACGTGCAGCTTGCACGGCTGAGAAGGGCGGGCCGAACATAATGACCGTCGAGCAACCGGAGCCAGTCGCCGCGCAGGACGCGCAGGACGTTCTTCGGGTCGAGCACATCAGCAAGCGGTTCGGCGCGGTGACCGCGCTCACCGACGTGAACCTGCGCCTGGCGCGCAGCGAGGTACTCGGCCTGATCGGCGACAACGGCGCGGGCAAGTCGACCCTGCTGAAGATCCTCTGCGGGTTCCAGCAGCCCGACTCGGGACGGATCGTGCTGAACGGCGAGGAGGTCTCGCTCAAGTCCGTCGACCAGGCGCGCGCGCTCGGGATCGACGCGGTCTATCAGGATCTGGCGCTGATCAACGAGCTGACCGTGTACCACAACATGTTCCTCAAGCGGGAGCATGTGCACTGGCCGCTGCTGAACAACAAGTCCATGCGACGGCAGGCGAAGGAGCACCTTGAGGACATGGGGGTCGGCATCCCGTCGGTCGATGTCCAGGTCGCCAAGCTGTCCGGCGGGCAGCGCCAGGCGATCGCGGTCGCGCGGTCGGTCTACTCGGACGCCAAGATCCTGCTGCTGGACGAGCCGCTGGCCGCGATGGGCGCCAAGGAGGCCGCAATGATCCTGGACCTGGTCCGGGATCTCAAGCGCCGCGGCGACGTGTCGGTCATCATCATCGCGCACAACTACGGGCAGGTGCTCGAGGTGTGCGACCGGGTGAACCTGCTCCAGCACGGCGAGATCACCCTGGACAAGTACAGCGCGGATACCTCGGTGGTGGAACTGACCAACCTGGTCGTTGCCGAGTACCGCGCGGCGCTGGAGGCACGCCACCGCAGTGCATGAGGCCACCGCACCGCCGGCCCAGGTCTGGAGGAGCAGCGGGCGGCTCGCTGACGGGCGCGAGATCATCTACTTCGACGAGTCACCGGGATCCGGCCGGGCGCAGGTGCGCGACACCAGGGATCTCGGTGCCGGGGCCGGGCCGGCCGCCGGGCCGCAGCCCGGCATGCGGTGGGATGCGCTGGTCGGCGAGTGGGTGGTGATAGCCGCCCAGCGCCAGGGCCGCACGTTCCTGCCGCCAGCGGACCAGTGCCCGCTCTGCCCGTCGCGGCCGGGGCGGCCCACCGAGATACCGGCGGCCGACTATGACGTGGTGGTCTTCGAGAACCGTTTTCCCTCCCTGTACGGCGCGAAGGCCAGGGCGGCCGACACCGGGCAGGCTTCCGCCGGGGAAGCCGCGGCCGACTTCGCCGGCACGACTCCGGCGGGCGCCGACGTGCTCACCGCCCGGCGCCCGGGGATCGGGCGATGCGAGGTGGTCTGCTTCACCTCCGATCACGACTCGGCCTTCGCCTGCCTGACGCCGGGCCGGGTGCGCACGGTGGTGGAGGCGTGGGCGGACCGCACCGCCGTGCTGGGCGCGATGAGCGGAGTGCGGCAGGTCTTCTGCTTCGAGAACAAGGGCGAGGAGATCGGCGTCACGCTGCATCACCCGCATGGCCAGATTTACGGCTTTCCCTTCGTGACCCCGCGGACCGCGCAGATGCTCGGCCAGGCGCGCGCGTACGCAGCCGGCGGCCACGGCAACCTGTTCGACGACATGGTCGCCGGCGAGCTGGCCGACGGCACCCGGGTCGTCGCCCGCAACGAGCACTGGACCGCCTTCGTGCCCGCCGCGGCGCGCTGGCCGTATGAGGTGCTGCTCTTCCCGGCCCGGCGGGTGCCCGACATCCCGGCACTCGGCGGCGACGCGCGCAGCGCCTTCGGTGATCTCTACCTGGACGTGCTCCGCCGCTTCGACGCGCTCTTCGGCAGCCCGCCGCCGTACATCGCGGCGTGGTACCAGGCGCCGGCCCGCGATGCGGCCGGCGCGAGCGAGTTCGGCCTGCACCTGCGGGTGATGTCGGTCCAGCGGGCGCCGGGCAAGCTGAAGTACCTCGCCGGGACCGAATCCGCGATGGGCGTTTTCATCAACGACATCGTCCCCGAGACGGCCGCACTGAGGCTGCGAGAGGCCAGGTGAGCCTGCCTGAGGCCGGCCGCGTGCCTGCGGCCGGCCGCGCCGCCGCCTGGTTCGCCGGTGCCTTCGGTACAGCGCCGGACGGCGCCTGGCTGGCCCCTGGCCGGGTCAACCTGATCGGCGAGCACACCGACTACAACGAGGGTTTCGTGCTGCCGTTCGCGCTCAGCCGGGGAACGCTCGCGGCCGTGAGCCGCCGCGCCGATGACGTGCTCGAGGTGCGCTCGCGGCAGGTCTCCGGCGGCGCCGCGGTGATCCCGGCCGGCCCGCTGACGCCCGGCTCGGTCACCGGCTGGGCCGCCTATCCGGCGGGCGTCGTCTGGGCCATGCGCGCGGCCGGCTACCCGGTCGGGGGCGTGCGCATGGTCATCGACTCGGACGTGCCGCGCGGGGCGGGCCTGTCGTCCTCCGCCGCACTCGAATGCGCGGTCGCGCTCGCTCTGAGCGACCTGCACGGCCTGGACGTGCCCAGGCGCGAGCTGGTCCTGATGGCCCAGCGCGCGGAGAACGACTTCGTCGGCGTGCCGTGCGGGATCATGGACCAGTCCGCGTCGCTGCTCTGCCAGGCCGGTCACGCGCTGCTGCTGGACTGCCGCACGTCGGAGTCCGCCGCCGTCCCGTTCGACCCGGCCGCGGCCGGCCTGGACTTGCTGGTGATCGACACCGGCGCCCGGCGGGAACTGGCCGACGGCGACTACGCGGGCAGGCGCGGCGAATGCGAGCGGGCCGCGCGCGAACTCGGCCTGCGGTCCCTCCGGGACGTCACGGACGCGGCGGAGCTGTCGCGGCTGGCCGACCCGGTGCTGCGGCGCAGGGCCACCCATGTGGTCACCGACAACCAGCGCGTCATCGAGATGGCTGCCCTGCTGCGGGCCGGCCGGCTGAGCGAGGCCGGCGCCGTGCTCACCGCCTCGCACATGTCGCTGCGCGATGACTTCGAGATCTCCTGGCCGGAAGCCGACGTGACGGTCGCGGTCGCGTCAGGGGCCGGCGCACTCGGCGGGCGGATGATCGGCGGGGGATTCGGCGGATCCGTGATCGCCCTCGTTCCGGCAGCGGAGTCAGCCGGTGTCCGGGCCGCGATCCGCGCCGAGTTCGGCCGCCGGGACTGGCCGCCGCCGCAGTTCCTCGACGCCATGCCGTCAGCCAGCGCGCACCGCGTGCTCGGCCCGCCCGGCTGACCGCCGGGCCGGCCGGCGGCGGGTATCCGGGTCGGGCGGCCGGCACTTGACCAGCACGTTGTGAACGATAACAATCACTTCACGCCGTCGCCCCGGAAGGCGGCGCTGCCGAGTCCGGGAGGATGAGCCACGTGACGCCTCCGCGGACCGGCCAGGCGGAGGTGAAAAGTGCCGCCAGGCCGCCGGTGATGGCGGACGTCGCCCGGCTCGCCGGGGTCTCCCACCAGACCGTCTCGCGGGTCCTCAATCAGCACCCTAACGTCCGGCCGCGCACCAGGGAGAAGGTAATCGCCGCCATCCGCGAGCTGGAGTACCGGCCGAACGCGGCGGCTCGCACGCTGGTGACCAGGCGTACCCACACCCTCGGCGTGATCAGCTTCGATACCACCCTCTACGGCCCCGCATCCATGCTCTACGGCATCGAGCAGGCGGCCCGGCATGCCTACTTCGTCAGCATTGCCAGCCTGCCGGCCCTCGATCATCGCGGTGTCGTGGACGCGGTGGACCGGTTCCTCGGCCAGGCCGTGGAGGGGATCATCGTCATCGCGCCGCAGACGTCGGCGGTGGCCGCGCTCAACGGCCTCTCCTCGGCGATCCCGTTCGTCGCCGTCGGCTGCGGCACCCAGGCGCCGATTGCCTCGGTCGCCGTCGACAACGCGGCCGGCGCGTCCCGCGCGACCCAGTACCTGCTTGATCTCGGCCACGAGACGGTCTACCACGTCGGCGGGCCCGGCTCCTGGCTGGACGCCCGCGAGCGCACCGAGGGCTGGCTGCAGGCACTCCGGTCGGTGGGGGCGCCGGAGCCCGAGGTGCTCGCCGGGGACTGGTCGTCGCGCTCGGGCTACGAGATCGGCCACCAGCTCGCCAGGATGCCCGGCGTGAGCGCGGTCTTCTGCGCCAATGACCATATGGCGCTCGGCCTGCTCCGCGCGCTGGCCGAAGGCGGCCGCCGGGTGCCGGAGGACGTCAGCGTCGTCGGGTTCGATGACATCCCCGAGGCCGCCTTCTTCCTGCCGCCGCTCACCACGGTGCGCCAGGATTTCGGCGAGCTCGGCCGCCGGGCGCTGCGCCTGCTGGTCGACAGGATCTCCGGGCACGATTCGGCCGGGTCGCGGCTGCCGGTTGTGCCGGAGCTTGTGGTGCGCTCAAGCGCGACCCGGTGCAGGCCGTGAACGCCGCTGGTGCGCCAGGCCCGGCTGAGCAGGAGGGAAGCAACGTGCAGGATCAGGCCCATGGCTGTTAGCGCTAACAACCGAGTCGGCGCCGCGGCCGGCCGGGATGCGTGTGTTGTCGGCGTGGACTACGGGACGCTGTCCGGACGGGCGCTTGTGGTCCGGGTGCGCGACGGCGCGGAACTCGGCACCGCGGTGCACGAGTACCGCCACGCCGTCATGGACGAAACGCTCGCCGCCACCGGCGAGCAGCTGCCGCCGGACTGGGCGCTGCAGGACCCGGAGGACTACTGCGACGTGCTGCGGCGCGCCGTCCCGGCCGCCGTCAGCCAGGCCGGGATCGACCCTGACCTGGTCATCGGCATCGGCACCGACTTCACCGCGTGCACGGTCATGCCGGTACTGCGCAGCGGGATGCCGCTGTGCCGGCTGCCCGAGCTGGCCGGCTGCCCGCACGCCTATGCCAAGCTCTGGAAGCATCACGCCGCCCAGCAGCAGGCGGACCGGATCAACGCGCTGGCGCATGACCGCGGCGAACCGTGGATAGCCAGGTACGGCGGCAAGATCTCGGCGGAATGGCAGTTCGCCAAGGCGCTCCAGCTGCTGGACGAGGATCCCGGTATCTACGCCCGCGCCGACCGGTGGATCGAGGCAGCCGACTGGATCATCTGGCAGCTGACCGGGGCTGAGACGAGGAACGCGTGCACGGCGGGGTACAAGGGCATCCGGCAGGACGGCCGCTACCCGTCCCGCGAGTTCCTCGCCGCGCTTGATCCGCGGTTCGCCGGCTTCGCCGCGGACAAGCTGGAGCATCCGGTGCTGCCGCTCGGAGCCCTGGCCGGCACGCTGACCCGCGACGCGGCGGAATGGACCGGCCTGCCGGAAGGCATCGCGGTGGCGGCCGGCAACGTCGACGCGCACGTCACCCCGCCGGCCGCCGCCGCTACCGAGCCCGGCCAGATGGTCGCGATCATGGGCACCTCCACCTGCCACGTGATGAACGGCGCGAAACTGGCCGAGGTGCCGGGCATGTGCGGCGTGGTTGACGGCGGCATCGTCGCCGGGCGCTGGGGATATGAGGCAGGCCAGAGCGGCGTCGGCGACATCTTCGCCTGGTTCACCGAGCACGCGGTGCCGCCTGCCTACGCCGACGCGGCCGCGGAACGCGGCCTGTCGGTGCACGAGCTGCTGTCCGCCGAGGCGATGACGCAGCCGGCCGGCGGGCACGGGCTGATCGCGCTGGACTGGCTGAACGGCAACCGGAGCGTGCTGGTCGACCACCATCTTTCTGGCATGATCGCGGGCCTGACCCTGGCCACCAGGCCGCCCGACATCTACCGGGCGCTGATCGAGGCGACCGCGTTCGGCACCCGCGCCATCATCGACGCGTTCGGGTCGTCCAGCGTGCCGGTCACCGAGCTGGTCATCGCCGGGGGACTGGCGAAGAACGAGGCCATCATGCAGATATACGCCGACGTGACCCGCCGCCCGCTCAGCCTGATCGGCTCCGAGCAGGGCCCGGCGCTCGGCGCCGCGCTGCACGCGGCCGTCGCGGCCGGCGCGTACGCCGACGTGCCCGCGGCCGCGCGGGTGATGGGCCGCAAGCGGGCAGCCGTCTACCAGCCCGACGAAGCCAGCGCTGATGTCTACGACGAGATGTACGCGGAGTACATGCTGCTGCACGACTACTTCGGCCGCGGCGGCAATGAGGTCATGCACCGGCTCCGCGCTCTCCGCGAGCGGGTGCTCGCGGCGCGGGCGGGCCGGCGATGACGGCGCCAGGGGCCGGCGATGACGGCCCGGGCGGGCCGGCCATGACGGCGCTCGGCGGCGCCGGACGACGTCCTCGGCGAGGTCCGCCGCGAGGTCTGCCGGCTGCACGCCGAGCTGGTCAGGAACGGCCTGGTCGCCTGGACGTCCGGGAACGTGTCCGCGCGGGTTCCCGGCACCGAGCTGATGGTGATCAAGCCGAGCGGGGTGTCCTACGACGACCTGACCCCGCAATCCATGGTGGTGTGCGACCTGGCGGGCGCGCCGGTCGGCGGCGAGCTCAGCCCGTCCAGTGATACCTCGGCGCATGCCTACGTCTACCGGCACATGCCGGGCGTCGGCGGCGTGGTCCATACCCACTCGACCTACGCCACCGCCTGGGCCGCCCGCGGCGAGCCCATCCCGTGCGTTATCACCGCGATGGCCGACGAGTTCGGCGGCGAGATCCCGGTCGGGCCGTTCGCGCTGATCGGCGGCGACGAGATCGGCCGGGGCATCGTCGGCACCCTGGACGGCCATCGCTCGCCTGCCGTGCTGATGCGCAGCCATGGCGTGTTCGCCATCGGCCCGGCCGCCGCCGACGCGGTCAAGGCGGCGGTGATGTGCGAGGACGTCGCCCGCACCGTGCATATTGCCCGCACGCTCGGCACCCCGGAGCCGCTTACCGAAGACCAGGTGGACGCGCTCCACCAGCGATACAAAGATCACTACGGTCAGCGCTGACCAGCCATGCGCGCGGCACCTGCCGGCGCGCGCCCGTTCAGGAGGTTCTACTCATGACCGACCGCAAGCCGCGCATCGGGATCCTGGGAATCATGCAGGACCTCTACGACGACATGATCCCGGGGATAGCGCAGCGGCAGGCGGGCTACGCCGCCGAGATCGCCGCGCAGCTTGCCGACGTGGGCGACTTCATCCCGAGCAAGCCGGTCAAGTACCGCGAGGACGCGGAACGCGAGATGCGGGCCTTCGAGGCAGCCGGCCTCGACGGCGTGCTGGTGGTCATGCTGACGTACGGGCCCGCCATGCGGGTCGCCCGGCTGCTGTCGGAGTCGCGGCTGCCGATCTGCCTGGCGAACATCCAGCCGGAACCCAACGTCACGCCGGCCTGGGACATGGCGGACATGACTTACAACCAGGGCGTGCACGGCGCCCAGGACACGGCGAACGCCATGGTGCGGGCCGGGCGGCGGTTCTGGGTGCTGACCGATGACTGGAAGTCAGCGGAGTTCCGCGCCGACGTGGGCCGGTGGGCGCGGGCCGCCGCCGCCGTGACGGCCTGGAAGTCGCTGAAAGTCGCGATCTTCGGCTACGCCATGAACGACATGGGTGACATCAGGGTCGACGAGAGCGCGCTGGTCAGGAGCCTCGGCCCGGAAATCCTGGCCGTCGCTCCCGGCGACATGTACCGCGGGATGCTGGCCGTGACCAGCGCGGCGGCCGCCGGGGTGATCGCGTTCGAGGACGCGAACTTCGAGATCGACCCGCGGCTGTCCGCCGAGGAACGCGAGGACCACGCGCGCATGCAGGTCGCGATCGAGCGCATCCTGGCCGACCGCGGGTTCGGCGCCTACACGGCGCATTTCGACGCGATCGGCGATGACGGCCGGTTCAGCAGGCTGCCGCTGGCCGCCGCCTCCAGCCTGATGGCCAAGGGCTACGGCTATGCCGCCGAGGGCGACGTGCTGACCGCCTGCCTGGTCTCGGCCGGTCACACGCTGATCGGCGATGCGCACTTCACCGAGATGTACGCGATGGACTTCCCGTCCGACTCGATCCTGCAGAGCCACATGGGCGAGGGCAACTGGAAGATCGCGCGTACCGACCGGCCGGTCAGGCTGATCAAGCGCCCGCTCGGCATCGGCCGGCTGGCGGACCCGCCGACGTTCCTGTTCCAGTACCAGCCGGGCCCGGCCACCCTCGCGGCCCTGGTCTCGCTGGAGGGCGAGCGGTTCCGGCTCGTCGTCGCCGAGGGGGAGAACCTGGACAGCCAGCTGCTGCCGGCGCTGGAAATGCCCTACGGCCAGTTCCGCCCGGCGTCCGGCGTGCGGGCCTGCCTGAACGGATGGCTGCGGGCGGGCGGCCCGCATCATGAGGTGATGAACCTCGGGCATCACGCGGCGGACTGGGAGGTGTTCTGCGAGCTGGCCGGGATCGAGTTCGTCCAGGTCTGATCTCCGCCCGCCGGGCGCCGGGCGCTCCCCCGGATCGGGCGGGATGACTGCCGCCGGGCGCCGGGGCAGTCCCGCGGATCGGGCAGGATGACCCCATGAGGAATGCCCTGGCCGTCGCCGCGTTCGCCGCGGCCGCCGCGGTCGCCGTCGCGGGCTGCACCGGCACCAGCTCGCCGCAGGCCGGAGCGCAGCCGCCGACGGCCGCCGCGTCGCCCGGCACCGGGCCCGGGCAGCAGCCGGCCGGGCCGGGCCCCCGCGTGCACTGGCATTCCTGCCCGGGGCCCGCCACCCGGCTGCGGTGCGGCCGCCTGCAGGTGCCGCTTGACTACCGTCACCCGGGCGGCAGGAAGATCACCCTGGCCCTCGACGAGGTGCCGGCCACCGCGCCGTCCGGCCGGCAGGGCGTGCTGATCGTCAACCCGGGCGGCCCGGGCGGCAGCGGCCTCGCCCTCGCCTCGTCCGTGGCGGCGGGCCTGGCCCCGTCGGTGGCCGCCGAGTACGACATCATCGGCTTCGATCCGCGCGGCGTCGGGTCGTCCACCCCCGCGCTGCACTGCGACCCGTCCTTCTTCGCCGGGGTCCGGCCTAACTACGTCCCGGCCACCAGGGCCGCCGAACGCGTGATGATCGGCCGGGCCAGGGCCTACGCCGCCGACTGCGGGCGGAAATACGGCTCGCTGCTGAAGTACCTGACCACGGCGGACACCGCCAGGGACATCGACTCCATCCGGGCCGCCCTCGGCCAGCGGCAGATCAGCTACTTCGCCTACTCCTACGGGACCTACATCGGCCAGGTGTACGCGACCTTGTTCCCCCGCCGGGTCCGCCGGATGGTGCTGGACAGCACCGTCAACCCGGACGGGATCTGGTACCCGGACAACATCGCCCAGGACTACGCGTTCCAGGGCCGCCAGGACGCGTTCTTCTCCTGGGCCGCCGCGCACAACGCCACCTTCGGGCTCGGCACCACCCGGGCGCAGGTGCAGGCGGCCTGGTACCAGGCGCGGGCCCGGCTTGCCGCCCATCCGGTCAGCGGCCCGGGCGGCCCGCTGATCGGCCCGGACGAGTTCGACGACACGTTCCTCACCGGCGGCTACACCAACAGCTTCTGGCCCACGCTGGCCAGCGCGCTGGCCAACTACCTGCATGGCGGCAGCACTGGCGAGCTAATCAGCGCGTACGACGAGGGCGGCAAGCAGAACGAGAACGAGTTCGCCATCTACAACGCCGTCGAGTGCAGCGACGTCAGCTGGCCGCGCAACTGGGCGAAGTGGGACGCCGACACCAGGAAGGTGTACTCGACCGCGCCCTTCGAGGCCTGGGACAACACGTGGTTCAACGCGGCCTGCGCGTTCTGGCCGGTGCGCGGGCCGGCGAAGCCGCTGCAGATCAAGGGCCAGGGACTGCCGGGCATCCTGATGATCCAGGGCACGCTCGACCCGGCCACCCCGTACGCGGGGGCGCAGCAGGCGCACAAGGCGCTGCCGAGCGCCCGGATGGTCGTCGTGCCGGGCGGCGGCAACCACGGCCAGTCCCTGTCCAGCCCGCCCAGTAGCTGCGTCAACGGCTACCTGAACCGCTACCTTGCCACCGGCGCGCTGCCGCGCAAACCGGGCCTGGTCAATGCCACCTGCGCGGCCCTGCCCGCCCCCGCGGCCCGCTGACGGGCACGCCACCGCAGCGGCCGCCCGCGGCACGGCGTTATTCTTGACGCGTGCTGCGCACCAGGACGTGGAAATCGTCGTCGCTGCGCCTGCTGAGCGACAGCGATCGCGACGAGGCGCTGCTGATCTGCGACCGCGACGCGGTGACGAACGTCTTCGTCAGCGCGCGGCTGCGGGCCGCCGGCCTTGATCCGGGCCGGCTCGGCGCCCAGCTCTGGGGCTACACCGACCGCGGCAGGCTGACCTCGCTCTGCTATTCGGGCGCCAATCTCGTGCCGGTCGCGGCGACGTCGAGCGCGGCGACGGCCTTCGCCGGGCGGGCCCGCCTGCAGGGCCGCCGCTGCTCGTCGATCGTCGGCCCGGCGCCCGCCGTCCAGGAAATGTGGGATCTGCTCTCGCCCTACTGGGGCCGGCCCCGCGACATCCGGGCCGTGCAGCCGGTGCTGGCCATCTCCGGCGCACCGCAGGTAGCGCCCGATCCGCTGGTGCGCGCCGTCCGCCCGGGCGAGCTGGACATCCTGCTTCCTGCCTGCGTGGACATGTTCACCGAGGAAGTGGGCGTGTCGCCGGTGGGGGTGGACGGCGGCGCCGCGTACCGGGCCCGGGTCATGGAGCTGATCCGGGCGGGCAGGTCCTTCGCCAGGATCGAGGGCGGCCGGGTCATCTTCAAGGCCGAGATCGGCTCGGTGACCCCGCAGGTCTGCCAGGTCCAGGGCGTATGGGTGCCCCCGGACCTGCGCGGGCGCGGCATCGCCGCGCACGGCATGGCGGCGGTGGTGGCCATCGCGCTGGAGTCCATCGCGCCCGTCGTGACGCTCTACGTCAACGACTACAACGCCCCGGCACGTGCCGCGTACCGCCGGGCCGGCTTCATCGAAGCCGGCACCTTCATGTCGATCCTCTTCTGAGGCCGCGCCCGGAACTTTTCGATAACGAGCACGTGCTCGTTATCGAAAAGATGGGGCCCGCCGCGTCCGCAGCGGGCCCGCCCCCCTTATCCTGCTGGCTGCCGGCCGCCAGCCACGCGGCACCGGCCGGCCAGTCCGGCCAGCCGGCCGGGCATCCCCCCTGCCCGGCCGGCCTCCTTGCCGGTCCCCCCGTCGGGCCGCCGCAGGTCCCGGCAACGCCGCGGATCCCCGGTCGGCCGCGCCCGGCGCAGCGCCGTCACGCGGCCTCCCCCCAGCCGCGAGAGCCTGCGGCCGTAAGGTAACCCCTACATGTCGCAGTAAGTTCGCACAGACCGGGATGCAGTCACGTGACCGACGCCCCCTCCGCCGCTGGCCGCCGGGCGGCCGCCGGGTACCTGCGGGAGTTACTGCTCCGGCCGGGCCGGTACCGCAGGATCTGGGAACAGCACGCGGTCCGGATCAGGGCCGGCGAGATCAATCAGCTGGCCGTCGGCGAGGCGCTCGCCCGGCACCTCTGGTCTTATCCCCGCGAGACCGGCAACGGCGACGTCACCGCGCATCAGCTCAAGGACACCATCGCCCGGGCGCTGTCGGGGAAGCTGCTCAGCCGCGGGGCGCTGTCGCTGTTCATCGACACCTTCGGGTTCACCGGCCAGGAGGAGGATCGGCTCTGGCGGCTGTGGGACGGGACGGCCGCGATCAGCGTCCTGGCCGGGGATAGCGCCATGCCGGCCGAGAACCTCGCGGAGGTGGCCGCCGCGCTGGGACCGCGCAAGTACCAGACGGTCTCCATGCATGATCACGTCTATGTCGGGTCCGACGGGCGGCTCGCGTCCACCCGCACGCTCAAGGTGGTGGAGGCGACCGCCGACGGGCTGGACCGGGTTCCCTACCTCTATGACACGGACGCGGCGACGCTGGAGACGGGCCAGGGCTGCGGGGACCCCACCGGCTCGCTTTACCGGATCAGGGACGACGTCTACGCCACCGACATCCCGCTCACCAGGTCGCTCGCCCGCGGCGAGACCCTGACGCTCGAGTACTGGACGTCCTTCCACCTGCCGGGGAATCTCGCCGACCCCCGCGAGCGCGAGTTCCGCCGGGCCGCTCTCAGCAGCCTGGAGAACTTCGACCTGCGGGTCGAGTTCCACCCGGACATGCTGCCGGATGGCGTCTGGTGGGTGGTCTGGGACGGCGTGCAGGGGGAGATCGCCGAGCAGGAGCGGGTGACGCTGGACAGCCAGCATTCGGCCCACCGCTACCTGCGCTCGCTGGAGAAGGTCGTCGTCGGCTTCCGCTGGACCTGGCCGGAAACTGGCGACTGAGTCGTCCAGGACCGCGCTCGCCCGGCGCCCGCCCCGGCTCCTGGCGCCCGCCCCGGCTCTCGGCGCTCGCCCGGGCTCCCGGCCGGCTCCGGTTCGCTCGTGGCCGGTCAGCCGGCGCTCGCGTAGACCGCGCTGACCAGCCGCGCGGCCCGGGTGCCGGCCGCCGCGCCGATGCCCATCCGGCTGGTCACGTACCCGATGGCCAGGCCGCGCGCCGTGTCGCCGAGGCTGGTCGCGCCGCTGAGCCCGCTATGCCCGAAAGCGCCCGCCCGCCCGGCCGCCGGGACCCAGAACGCTTCCGAGGGGAGCATGAACCCCAGGCCGTACGCGGCACTCACCCCCAGCACCCGGTCCGGCCCGGTCGCCCGCGGGGCCAGTGCGCCGCGCAGCGTCGCCGGGCCGATGATGCGCCCGGCCAGCAGCAGCCGGTAGAACCCGGCCAGCCCCGCAGCCGTCGCCAGCAGGCCGCTGGCAGGCCAGCCGGCCGACAGCACCGCAAGGCTGTTGCTGCCGCCCGGCACCGACGTCGGGTCCGGGTTGCCGAACGCGCGGCGGGCGAGATCACGGGCTTCCGCGCCGGCCGCCCCGGCGGTCAGGCTGTCCCTCGGATCGCCGGGGCCCGGATCGCCGGAGCGCGGCGGGCCGCTGCGGCCGGCCGGACCGCGGCTGATCCGGGCGGCTCGCGCGATCACGTCGGCGGGCCCGCCGAGCCACAGGCCCAGTCCGTGCGGCCCGGCGATGTGCTCCGCCAGGTACTCGCCGACGGTCCGGCCAGATCGCCGCCGCACTAGTTCACCGGCCAGCCAGCCATAGGTCAGCGCGTGATAGCCGTGCGCCGTGCCGGGCTCCCACTCGGGGGACTGGGCCGCGAGCCTGGCCGCCAGCGCGGCGGGATCAGCGGTCTCGGCCACCGTCACCGGGTCGCGGAAGGCGGGCAGCCCGGCCTGATGGCTGAGCAGGTGCACGCCGGTCGTGCGCTCCTTGCCCGCGGCCGCGAACTCGGGCCACCACGCCGCGACCGGGCCGTCCAGCGCACAGCCACCGGCCTCGGCCAGGCGCAGCGCGGACACCGCGGTGACTGCCTTGGCGCACGAAAATGCCAGGCACGGCGTGTCCCGTTCCCATCGCCGGCCGGCCCGCTGGTCGGCATGACCGGCCCACAGGTCGACGACGATGTCGTCGCCCTGGTAGACGCAGAGCGCCGCGCCGGTCTCCTCGCCGCGCTCGAAATGCCTGCCGAAGACGCCGGCGACGCGGCTGAACCGCCGATCGCAATGGCCGTGAATCCCGGCGTCCATGCCAGCACCTCTCGGCGGATCACCCACCAGGCCAGTCCGGGCGGGATGCCGTAATGAAAATACGCGGCACCGCGCCGCCCGCCGGTTAGGATACGGAGTCAGCCGCCAGAGCGTGCACGCGTGGTTGCGCCGCTACCGCGACGAGGGACCGTCCGGGTTAGCTGATCGCAGCCACCGGGTCCGTCAGCATCCGTGGCGGTATTGCGTCATCGCCAGGGCCGTGCTGCGTGCGGCCGCCCGGCCGGTCTGCCAGGCCTTCCTGGACGTCAGCCTCGGCCACGATAATGCACGAGACGAACCCGCCCCCAGCATGCCAAGCGCCTTCAGGGAGGACTTCATGTCTGACTCAATCAAGTTCGGCGGGGTTAACCTCGACTGCCCGCACGCTGGGGAACTAGCCGCGTTCTACGCCGAGATCACCGGCGGCGAGGTCACGGTCCCAGGCGACTCCTGGGCCATGACGACCTGCCCTGACGGCTCGGACATATGTTTCCAGGCCGCCCCAGGCTACTCACCGCCCAGCTGGCCCGATGCAGCCTCGTCGATGCAGATGCACCTGGACTTCGACGTCGACGACCTGGACGCAACCGAGGCACGAGTACTAGCCGCCGGTGCCACGAAGTACGACGTCCAGCCAAACGACCACTGCCGCGTCTACGCTGATCCCGCCGGGCACCCGTTCTGCCTGTCCACCGCCCAAGCCCTCCAGGAGCAAGCCTGATCCCCCAGACGTAGCGGCAGTGCATGGAGTCAGGCCTCCAGGGCGTGTGAAGGATCAACTGAAGCTGATCAGTCAAGGATCTGTGCGGCCAGGCAGCGCCGCCCGCCGGTCCGCCATCCCGCCGCCGCCGGAATATTGAGGTGACCGGAGCGGTCAGCATTGCTAGGCTCTTGGCCCTTGTGCCATCCCCCAAATGCCCTCGAGGTGATGAGTCATGCCCTCGGCCAGCGGCACCGACAATGGGGCGGCGGCCAGTACCCGCCCCGCTGCCGGGCCCAGCTCGCCCGCCGAATCCGACACCGCTGCCGACACCGACGCTGTTCTCGCCGCTGAGCGCGCCCACCTGCGGTCCTCGCGCGAATTCCTGCGGCTGATGCGCGAGAACGTGCTCTCGCTCCGCGCCCTCGGCGGAGACCCGATTTCCGAGGAATACCTGAAGGCCGATCTGTACCGGCGCGCCGAGGCGCTGCACGATCTCCCGGACACGCCGCTCTTCTTCGGCAGGCTCGACTACTCCGACCAGCTCACCCTGGCGGATACCGGAACGGACGCCGATGACCCGGCCGGCCAGCCTGACGGCGGAGCCGGCCCGTCCGGGATCGGCAGCGCCTTCCCCGGTGAGCAGTTCCACATCGGCCGCCGTCATGTGCACGACCCGGACGGTCATCCCGTCGTGATCGACTGGCGGGCGCCGGTGTCCCGGCCGTTCTACCGGGCCAGCCCGGCCGATCCGATGGGACTGGCGCACCGCCGCCGGTTCGGATTCTCCGGCGGCGAGCTGACCGCGTACGAGGACGAGGACTTCACCCGGGCCAGCGCCGGCCGCGGGGGAGCGGCCGGGAGAGCCGGGCGGCGCTGTCAGCCGGATCCTGATTGACGAGATCGAGCGGCCGAGGTCCGGCCCGATGCGTGACATCGTGTCAACAATCCAGCCGGACCAGGACGACATCGTCCGTGCGGCCGCGGACCGGACGGTCTGCGTGCAGGGCGCGCCGGGCACCGGCAAGACAGCAGTCGGCCTGCACCGGGTCGCCTATCTGATGTACGCGCACCGGGAGCGGATGAGCCGCGGCGGCGTGCTCGTCGTCGGGCCGAACCGGGCCTTCCTCTCCTACATCCGCAACGTGCTGCCCGCTCTCGGCGAGCTCGACGTCACCCAGGTATCGGTGACCGACCTGCTGGCGACGGTGCCGGTCCGGGCCGCCGATCCGGAGCCCGCGGCGCGGATCAAGGGCGACGCCAGGATGGCCGAAGTGCTGCGCAATGCCCTCTGGGCGCAGCTCAGCCAGCCGGCCGAGGCGCTCCTGCTGGTCCGCGGCTCGCGGCGCTGGCGGGTCCCCGCGCACGAGATCGCCGGGCTGGCCGACGAACTACGGCTCCGCGGTGTCCGCTACGGAGCCGGCCGCGAGATGCTGTCGCACCGCATCGCGCACGTGATCCTGACCAGGATGGAGGCCGCCGGGGAGAGCTGTGATGACCGCACTCACGATGCGGTCCGGCGGACCAGGCCGGTACGGGACGCGGTGGACGGCATCTGGCCGAAGGCCGACGCGCTGCGGCTGGTGCTGCGGCTGCTGTCCGACCCCGCGCTGCTCGCCCGCGCGGCCAGCGGCCTGCTCGATCCCGGCGAGCAGGCATCGATCTCCTGGCCGACGCCGCCCAGGGGACCTGCCTCGGCCCGGTGGTCGGCGGCCGACGCGGTGCTGATCGACGAGGCGCGCGATCTCATCGGCCGCACGCCCAGCCTGGCGCACGTGGTCGTGGACGAGGCGCAGGACCTGTCCCCGATGGAATGCCGCGCGATCGGCCGCCGCTGCACCACCGGCTCGGCCACCGTGCTCGGCGACATCGCCCAGGGCACCACGCCGTGGGCGACGGCCAGCTGGCAGCAGCTCCTCGCCAACCTGGGCAAGGAGGATGCCCGGCTGCGCGTGCTCGATACCGGCTACCGGGTGCCGCGCCAGATCCTCGATTTCGCCAGCAAGCTGCTCGCCCATATCGCTCCCGGCCTGGCCCCGGCCAGGTCCGTGCGGCAGGAGGCGGGCTCCCTCGTCATCATCCCGGCACCCGGCGACTCGATGGCGGCCGCGCTGACCGCCGCCTGCGCCGATGCGCTGCGGCGGCCCGGCTCGGCGGCGGTGATCGCCGCCGACGATCAGGTGGCCGGCCTCGCCGCGATACTGGCCAGGTCCGGCCTGCCGCATTCGGTGCTGGACGCCGATGCCGCCGCCGGAGAGCTCACCCTGGTGCCGGTCACCATCGCCAAGGGCCTGGAGTTCGATCAGGTCATCGTGGTCGAGCCCGCGAGCATCGCGGCCGCCGAGTCACGCGGCCTGCAGCGGCTCTATGTCGCGCTGACCCGGGCGGTGTCCCGGCTGACGGTGCTGCACGCTGAGCCGCTGCCCGCGCCGCTGCGCTGAGCCATCCGTGCTGCTGCGCTGAGGTAACCGCGCCGCTGCGCTGAGCTATCCGCGCGCTCGTCCGCGCCGTCCGCGCTGGCCAGGGCTACAGGTCCTTGAGCACGGATGTCACGAGCGCGGCTGAATCGTCGAACGACAGCGCCGTGGCCCGCAGCTGGTTGAAGAACACGTTGTAGCGGTCTACCTCATCGACATCCTCGAGGTAGAGCGCGCTCGTCAGGTCCTCCAGGTACACCACGTCGGGATCGATCCGCTCGGGAAAGACCAGGATGACGAACGGCCTGCCCATGGCCGGATGGGCGCCCGCGCCGAACGGGATCACCTGCATCGCGACGTTCTTCAGGCTGGACAGCTCCAGCACATGCTCAAGCTGCGAGCGCATGAGCTCGGTGCCGCCGACCCGGCGCCGCAGCGCTGCCTCGTCCACGACGGTCCATAGCATCGGCGGGTCGTTCCTGGTCAGGGCGGGCTGGCGGGCCATCCGGAGGGCAACCATGCGGTCGACGTCCGCCAGGTTGCCGTTCATCGTCCCGGACCTGATCATCGTCCGGGCGTACTCTTCCGTCTGCAGCAGGCCGGGAATGAGGTTCACCTCGTAGACCCGGATCTCCGATGCGGCGCTCTCCAGCCCGACGTAGGTCGCGAACTTGGGATTGATCTCGCCGTAGGCGTGCCACCAGCCCTTCTGGCGCGAGTCGCGGGACAGCTGCACGAGGCTGTCCCGCTGCTGCTCGGGCACGCCGTAGAGCTTGAGCATGTCGCGGACATCGCGCGGCGAGACAGAGACCCGCCCCGTTTCCACCCGGCTGATCTTGGATGCCGAGCACTCCAGGTGCTCGGCGACCTCCTCGCACGTCAGGCGCGCGACCTCACGGAGCCTCCTGAGCTCGAGCGCAAGCCTGCGCCGCCTGACAGCCGGGCTTTGCTCGCTGGCCATGCGTCACTCCCCCGACGGGCGATCGAATGCCTGGCGCGCCGAGCGCGCGGGATCAGATTCGGGATTCAAATATGCCATCCATGCGGCCACGTAACGAGCCGGCAATGTGCCTCGCGTGGTCAGGCGTGATCGTGTGGTTCAGTGTGGCAAGGTCAGCATGACGGCGTCCAGTGCCGGCCAGAGTACGTCAGCGTTTTACCTAATGCATGTTGCATATTGCATGCGGGACGGGCATTCTGAGACAAGATATCACTCTACGAGGTGAATCAGCTACCTAAGGTGATCGGATAGCCGTGCCGGCCGGAAACCCGGGAAAGGCCACGGTCCGCCCGCGCCAGAAGGCGGCCCTGATCGCGGCGGCGGTGACGCCGCGGGCGCCAGGCTCCCTGAATCTGCTGCTAGGCAGCGCTACCAGGCCGAGGTACGCGGTGGTGACCCTGTTCTCCAGGATGACCGCGAGCGACATCGCCGCGGCCCGGTTGTGCACCGGATGGGGGAGGCGGTAGGCAACCGCCGCCGCCGCGGGCTGCCGGCCGGCCGCCCGCAGCATCGCCTCCAGCGAGTCCCTGGCGACCTGATGCGCAATCCAGTCGCTGGTGGCGGCGGTCCGGGCGGCCCCGGTCAGGTGCGCGCCGACCACGCCGTAGCCGTAGACGGCGGCATGCTCGGCGCGCAGTGCCGCCTGCAGCGCGCTGACCGCTGCCGCGGATGCCGCCAGCGCCGTGCCGCCGGTCATCCGTGCCCTGCCGCTGCGGCCGCGGCGAGCGCGCTGACGTGGGTCGCCTCGGAGGCCGCGACACTGGCCATGAGCTGGGCGAGGGACGGCGACACCGCGGCAAGCTGACGCAGCAGCCTCGCTGCCGCCGCGTGCTCAGCGGCCTGCAGGTACGAGATCGCCGCGCCGGCGCCGGCCGGCACGCTGCCGGGGCCGCCCGGCGGCTGCCCGGACGGCGACGGGGCCGGGGAGGCGGCAGCCGCGCTGGCCGGCGGCACGATCAGGCGGGACCGTAGCTGGGCGAGATGCAGGCGGTGCTCGGCGCGCAGCGGGCGCAGCCGCGCGGCCAGGCCGGCCGACCGCGTCATGACGGCGTCGTAACGGGCGATCATGATTTCCTCGGCGGCGATAGCCGACCGCAGCACGGCGACGTCCGGTGCTGCCCTCGGCGGCGTCGCGAGCGCGCCGACGCCCTTGCAGCCGGAGATTGCCAGCAGCGGCAGGCTCGCGGCCGCCGCGAGCACGGCTCGCCGCGTCCGGCCTGCCGTCACGGAACCTGCCGTCACGGAACCTCCCGCCAGTGCGAACACGTTGTCCCAGGCGGAATCCAAGCATGTAACGGCCTGCCTTGCCGCCCGGGCCGCAAGACAGGAACGATCGGGTACCCGATCGCAGTTAGGCTAGAGGACCAGCACAACAGCACAGGTCGCCGACGAGGAGGTCGTGATGCACGGTAGCTCCCGTCAGAGTCCGCCGCGGCTGGCGTCCAAGGGCGGCGCACCCTCGGCCGCAGGCCCGGCGGATACGGGCGAAATCACCAGGCTGCTCCAGCCCGTGGTGAGCGCGGCAGGAATGGACCTGGAGAATATCCGGATCACCGCGACCGGCCGGCGCCGCCTGCTGCGCGTGATGGTGGACGCCGACGGCGGCGTGACCCTGGACGACATCACGCTGATCAGCCGCGCTCTGTCCGCCGAGCTTGATGCCAACGGGGCGATGGGCGAAACCCCCTACACGCTGGAAGTCTCCTCGCCGGGAGTGGACCGGCCGCTCACCGAGCCGCGGCACTGGCGCCGCGCCACGGGCCGGCTGGTCCGCGTTCCGCTGACGACGCGTTCACCATCCGCAGCGGACGGAGCGGGGCGCTCGCGCAGCGTCGAGGGCAGGGTGCTCGCGGCCAGTGAGCACGCGGTGCTGCTGGAGGTTGCCGGCCAGCAGCGCGAATTCGGCTACACCGAGCTCGGCCAGGGAAAGATACTCCTCGAATTCGGCCGCGCCGCCGAGCGCGTGGACGGGGGACAGACAGATGGACATTGACCTGAGTGTCCTGCGCAGCCTGGAGGCCGAGAAGGACATCTCGATGGACCTGGCCATCAAGGCGATCGAGGACGCGCTGCTCGTCGCGTACCAGCGCACCGACGGGACGCCGCCGACGGCCCGGGTCGAGGTGAACAGGGGCAGCGGGCACGTGATCGTCTGGGCCACCGAGACCGGCGATGACGGCGAGGTGGTCAGGGAGTACGACGACACGCCGGACGGCTTCGGCCGGATCGCGGCCACCACCGCGCGCCAGGTGATCCTGCAGCGGCTGCGTGATGCCGAGGACGAACTGACCTTCGGCGAGTACGCAGGCCGGGAAGGTGATGTCGTAGCCGGGGTGATCCAGCAGGGCCGGGACCCGCGGGCGGTGCTGGTCGACCTCGGCAAGCTGGAGGCGATCCTGCCGCCGACCGAGCAGGTTCCCGGCGAGCGTTACGTGCACGGCGAGCGGCTGCGCTGTTTCGTCCTGCATGTCAGGAAGGGCTACCGCGGTCCGTCGGTTACCTTGTCACGCACCCATCCGGGCCTGGTCAAGAAGCTGTTCGCGCTGGAGGTTCCGGAGATTGCCAGCGGCGCGGTGGAAATCGCGGCCATCGCGCGCGAGGCCGGGCACCGCAGCAAGATCGCGGTGATCTCGCGCCAGCCCGGCGTGAATGCCAAGGGCGCCTGCATCGGCCCGATGGGCAGCCGGGTCCGCAACGTGATGACCGAGCTGCATGGCGAGAAGATCGACATCGTCGACTTCTCCACGGATCCGGCCGAGTTCGTCGCGCACGCGCTCTCGCCCGCCCGCGTCCTGCGGGTCGACATCATTGACCTGCAGGCCAGGGTGGCGCAGGTCATCGTGCCTGACTACCAGCTGTCGCTGGCGATCGGAAAGGAAGGCCAGAACGCGCGGCTCGCGGCCAGGCTGACCGGCTGGCGGATCGACATCCGGCCCGACCGGGAGCCGGCCGGGAGCCCGGCCGGCCCGGCCGCGCCGGATCCCGCCGGAGGCATCTCGCCCGCCGCTGCCGCCGCCGGTCCGCCACCCGCCGCCGGCCGCGGCGCGCCCCGGCCGGCCGGGGACACGATGGCACCGCCGGCCGGCGGTGCAAAATTAGCGGGCACCGCGCCCGGTGCCGGGGACTCGCCGGCACTGTAAGCTTGGCAGCAGAAATGGCCACGCGGTCCCCGCGGCTTCTCCGGCCAGCGTCAGCGATCCGGATGTGTGTGGGGTGCGGTGTCCGCGCAGCCAAGTCTGATTTGCTTCGCCTGGTAGTGGCCGGGGATGAGGTTGTCCCCGACCCGCGGGCGCGAATGCCCGGCCGGGGCGCATACCTGCATCCCAGCCAGGGATGCTTTGAGCGAGCACAACGGCGCCGGGCGTTGCCGCGGGCGCTGCGCCAGCCGGGTCCGCTAGGGACCGGCGGGATCGCCGGGTATCTTGGGGCGGCGCGGACTGGCGGGATGGCTGCCAGCCCGGCGCCAGGCAGATGAACGGTAGGGACGGGAACAGTGCCAGGGAAAGCAGGCTGAGATGGCAATGAGCGCCCGATGAGCATGCGGCGATGAACAGCACAGGCTGACGCCGGACGGAGCACGCGCTGCCCCGGACCGGCTGACTGGTCCGGTTACTCCGGACCGAGTAGAGGGAGCGCAGTGGCGAAGGTCCGGGTATACGAGCTCGCGAAGGAGTTCGGCGTAGAGAGCAAGGCCGTGATGGCCAGGCTCCAGGAAATGGGCGAGTTCGTTCGCTCGGCGTCATCGACGATCGAGGCGCCCGTGGTCCGCAGGCTGAAGGAAGAGCTCGCGGCGCAGCAGCCGAAGCAGGCACCGGCAGCCAAGGCAGCCGACCAGAAGCCCGCGGGGCCGCCGGCCGCCGCGGATACGGTCGTTCCCGCGGGCGGCCCGAACGGCCGGGGCACCATCGCGGCCGCGGCGGATGCCGCCGAGGCGGCGGCACGGGCTCCGGCCGCGCCGGCCGCGGGCCCGCCCGCAAGCGCGGGCGAGACCCGGGCTCCGGTCGCGTCGCCTGCCTTCGACTCCGGCCAGCGCCCGGCCGCGCCGCCGGCCCCGCAGGCGCCCCCGGCGTCCCAGCCGGATGCCGTTTTCCCTGCACCTGGCGCCCCCGGCAGTGCAGCTGGCGACCAGCCGGCCGCGCGGCCGGCCAGCCCGCGGCCGGGTCCGGCCGGCCCGGCGCCGGGCGGCCAGCGCCCCGGTTCACGTGGCGGGCCCCGCCCGGGGCCGCGTCCCGGCAACAACCCCTTCAGCTCGCACGCGAGCGGCATGGGCTCCGCGCCGCGTACCCGGCCGGGGCAGCCCGCCAGCACGGGTCCCGCGGGAGTAGCGGGCACCGCCCCCGGCGCGCCGCCTGCTCCCGGCCAGCCGGCTGGCCGCCCGGGTGCGCCCGCCGGTCCCGGCGGGCGATTCACCGGACGGCCCGGAGCCCCGGATGCGGCCCGCCCCGGCGGCCCGCGGCCCGGCGGCCCGCGGCCTAGCCCGAACAGCATGCCGCCCAGGCCGGCCCCGGGCGTGGTCCCGGCGGCCCGGGTGCGGGCGGTCCCGGCGGCCGTGGCGGTCCCGGCGGCGGCACCGGCGCCAGGCCGGGCGGCCGTGGCGGCCCGGGCGGCGGCACCGGCGCGCGCGGCGGTCCCGGCGCCGGCGGCGGCCAGCGTCCCGGCATGGGCCCGGCCCGCCCCGGCGGCGGCGGCCGCGGCCGGAGCGGCACGCAGGGCGCCTTCGGGCGGCCCGGCGGGCGGCCATCGCGGGGCCGGAAGTCGAAGAAGCAGCGCCGCCAGGAGTTCGACAACATGCAGGCGCCCGCCATCGGCGGCGTGCAGATCCCGCGTGGCAACGGCCAGGTCATCAGGCTGTCCCGGGGCGCCTCGCTGAGTGACTTCGCGGACAAGATCGGCGTGAACCCGGCTTCGCTCGTGCAGGTGATGTTCCACCTGGGCGAGATGGTGACGGCGACGGCGTCGGTCAACGACGAGACGCTGCAGCTGCTCGGCGCCGAGCTCAACTACACGGTCCAGGTGGTCTCCCCGGAGGAAGAGGACAAGGAGCTGCTGGGCACGTTCGACATCGAGTTCGGCGAGGACGAGGGCGACGAGACCGACCTGGTGGCGCGCCCGCCGGTCGTGACGGTGATGGGCCACGTCGACCACGGCAAGACCAAGCTGCTCGACGCCATCAGGAACACCAACATGGTGGCGCACGAGGCCGGCGGCATCACCCAGCACATCGGCGCCTACCAGGTCGACACGGTCGTGGACGGCCAGGATCGCAAGATCACCTTCATCGACACGCCCGGCCACGAGGCGTTCACTGCGATGCGCGCCCGCGGCGCGGAGACCACCGACCTGGTCGTTCTCGTCGTCGCCGCGGACGACGGGGTGAAGCCGCAGACCACTGAGGCGCTCAACCACGCGCAGGCGGCGGGCGTGCCGATCGTGGTGGCGGTCAACAAGGTCGACAAGGAGGGCGCCGACCCGCAGCGGGTCCGCTCTCAGCTCACCGAGTACGGGCTGGTGGCCGAGGAGTTCGGCGGCCAGGCGCTGTTCGTCGACGTCTCGGCCCGCCAGGGCACCGGCATCGAGGCACTGCTTGAGGCGGTCGTGCTGACCGCGGACGCGGAGCTTGACCTGCGCGCTAACCCGCACCAGCAGGGCCAGGGCGTGGCGATCGAGGCGCACCTGGACAAGGGCCGCGGCCCGGTCGCGACGGTGCTCGTGCAGCGCGGCACGCTGAAGGTCGGTGACTCGATCGTCTGCGGCGAGGCATACGGCAGGGTCCGGGCGATGCTGGACGAGAACGGCGACCAGGTGGCCGAGGCGCCGCCGTCGCGGCCCGTCCAGGTGCTCGGCCTCACGGCCGTGCCCGGCGCCGGCGACAGCTTCCTCGTCGTCGACGACGACCGGGTGGCCAGGCAGATCGCCGAGCGGCGCGAGGCGCGGGAGCGCACCGCGATGTTCGCCCAGCGGCGGCCCCGGGTCACCCTGGAGGACCTGGAGTCCGCGCTCAAGTCGGGCGAGCGGGAAGAGCTGCTGCTCATCATCAAGGGCGACGTGTCCGGCTCGGTGGAGGCCCTGGAGGACGCGCTGATCAAGATCGACGTCGGCGAGGACGTGGTCCTGCGGGTGATCGGCCGCGGTGTCGGCGCGATCACTCAGGACGACGTCAACCTGGCCATCGCGTCGGAGGCCGTCATCATCGGCTTCAACGTCCGTCCGGCCGGACGGGCCGGCGAGCTCGCGCAGCGCGAGGGCGTGGACATCCGCTACTACTCGGTCATCTACCAGGCGATCGAGGAAATCGAGGCCGCGCTCAAGGGCATGCTCAAGCCCGAATTCGAGGAGATCCAGCTCGGCACCGCCGAGGTCAGGGAAGTCTTCCGGGTGCCGAGGATCGGCAACGTGGCCGGCTGCATCGTCCGCGCCGGCACCATCACCAGGAACAGCAAGGCGAGGCTGATCCGCGACAGCGTCGTCATCTCCGACAACCTCACGGTCGATTCGCTCCGCAGGTTCAAGGACGACGTGACCGAGGTGCGGGACGGCTTCGAGTGCGGCATCGGCATCGGGTACAGCGACATCAAGGTCGAGGACGTGATCGAGACGTTCGAGATGCGCGAGAAGCCGCGCGCCTGACCCCCCGGGGGCTGCCGTGTACGTGGGTGCACTGACGCTGGACGTGCTGCTCGGCGACGTGCGCTCGCTGAAGCAGAAGCGCTCGGCAGTGCGGCCGCTGGTCGCCGACATCCATCGGCGCTACCCAGCGGCCGCGGTGGCCGAGACGGGGCACCTTGACCTGCACCGGCGGGCCGAGATCGGCGTGGCCGTCGTCGCGTCGACGGCAGCGCAGTGCACCGGGATGCTGGCGGCGTGCGAGCGCTTCGTGGCCGGGCGCCCGGAAATCGAGCTGCTCTCCGCACGGCAGCGGCTGTTCAACGAGGAGGAGTGAGCGACTCATGGACCCAGCCAGGGCACGAAAGCTCGGTGGCCGGATCGCTCAGATCGTGGCCGAGATGCTGGAGCGGCGGATCAAGGATCCGCGGCTCGGCTTCGTCACGGTCACCGAAGCGCGGCTGACCAATGACCTGCGCGAGGCGACCGTGTTCTACACCGTCTACGGTTCCGCCGAGGAGCGCGCCGGCACGGCGGTAGCGCTGGCCAGCGCCGTCGGCGTGATCAGGTCCGAGATAGGCCGCCAGACCGGGCTGCGGCATACCCCGTCGCTGGAATTCAGGCCGGATACCGTGCCGGACAACGCCAGGAACATCGAGGAACTTGTCGCCAGGGCGCGCGAGGCGGATGCGGCGGTGGCGGCCGTCCGGGAGGGCGCGCAGCCGGCCGGCGACGCCGACCCGTACCGGGTTCCGGCTCGTGCCGATGAGGATTTCGCGGACGAGGATTTCGCGGATGAGGCTCTCCCGGGCGCGGATGAGGCCCTCCCGGGCGATGAGCCCGCGGCCGGTGACCCCGCGGGCCGAGGGCCGGCCGGACGGCCCGGGCAAGAAGATCATCTCGCCGAAACCCCAGCACCCGGAGAGCGCGGCGCGGGATACTCGCGGTCGTGACAGCCGAGCACACGCAGGTCCAGCGCCAGGTCATCCCGGGGCGAATCCCCCCAGAACGGCCGCTGGCACCCGGCGGCGCGCTCCCCGCGGACGCACCCGGCAGCCCGCTGTGCGCCGCCCCGGGCATGGAGGCCGACTGGGCGCGGGCGGTGGCGATCCTGACCAGCGCGCCCGAGGTCTGCCTGGCCTGCCACATCCGGCCGGACGGCGATGCGCTCGGGTCGATGCTGGCGGTGGCGCACGCGCTCCGCTCGCGGGCCGGGTCCACCGGCCAGCGGATCATCGCCTCCTTCGGTGACCAGCCGTTCGAGATCCCCAAGATCCTGCGCTTCCTGCCCGGGACCGACCTGCTCAGCCCGCCGGATTCCTACCCGGCACGGCCGCGCGTGATGGTCACCTTCGACGCCGCGAGCGCGGACCGGCTCGGCATGCTCGAGGCCTGCGCCGCGCGGGCGGAGGAGCTGATCGTGCTGGACCATCACGCGTCCAACACCCAGTTCGGGACGCTGCACCTGATCGACCCGGCAGCGGCGGCCACCGCGGTGCTCGCCCACGACCTGATTGGCAGGCTGGGCATCCCGATCACCAGGGACATCGCGTTCGGCCTGTACGCCGGGATCGTCACGGACACCGGCTCCTTCAAGTACTCCACGACCTCACCGCGGGTGCACCAGATCGCGGCGCAGCTTCTCGCGACCGGCATCGAGCCGGGGGCGGTAGCGCTGGAACTGTGGGACACGGTCCCGTTCGGGTATCTCGGCATGCTGTCCTCGGTGCTGGACCGCGCGGTGCTCGAGCCGGACGGGGCCGCGGGCCACGGCCTGGTCTGGACGACCGTCAGCCGCGCCGACCGGGCTGCCTTCGGGCTGCACTATGACGTCGCGGAGTCGGTGATCGACGTGCTGCGCCGCGCCGAGGAGGCCGATGTCGCGGTGGTCTTCAAGGAGTCTGACGACGGCCAGTGGATGGTGTCATCCAGGTCCAAGGGCAAGGTCGACGTGGGCCGCGCCTGCACCAGGGCGGGCGGCGGCGGCCACCGCAGCGCGGCCGGCTTCACCGCACGGGGCACCGTCGAGCAGGCCATGGCCGGGCTGCGCGAGTATCTCGCGGACGGGGCGGTCAGCCGCAGGTGACCGCCGCGAGCGGACTGGTCATCGTCGACAAGCCCGCGGGCCCGACCTCGCACGACATCGTGGCGCGGATCCGCCGCCTGGCCGGCACCCGCCGGGTGGGGCACGCCGGGACCCTCGACCCGATGGCCACCGGCGTGCTCGTGGTCGGCGTCGAGAAGGCGACCCGGCTGCTCGGCCACCTCGCGCTGACCGAGAAGGATTACGCCGCCACCATCCGGTTCGGCCAGGCCACCAGCAGCGATGATGCGGACGGCGAGATCATCTCGGCCGCGTCAGCCGACGGCCTCACGGCGGACGCGCTGGCGGCGGCACTGGCCGCGCTGACCGGCGAGATCCAGCAGGTCCCGCCCGGCATCAGCGCCATCAAAATAGCGGGCAAACGGGCCTACCAGCTCACTCGCGAAGGCAGGCCGCCGGAGCTCGCGGCGCGGACCGTGACCGTGCGGGTGCTTTCCCTCCTCGCGGTCCGCCGGCACGGGGACCTGCTCGATGCCGATATCGAGGTGACCTGCTCGAGCGGCACGTACATCCGGGCGATAGCCCGCGACGCCGGGACCGCGCTCGGCGTCGGCGGGCACCTGACCGCGCTGCGCCGCACCCGGGTAGGCCCCTACGACGTCGCGATGTCACGGAGCCTGGACGAGCTCGCGGCGTCCTTCTCGGTGCTCCCGCTGGCCGACGCCGCCGCGGCGGCGTTCCCGCGGCGGGAGCTGTCCGCCGGGGAGGCGGACAGGCTCGCGCACGGCGCCCGGCTGCCCGCGCTGGGGACCGGCAGCGCGCCGGTGGCCGCGTTCGGCCCGGATGGCACACTGGTCGCGCTGCTGACCGAGGAGGCAGGCCAGGCGCGCTCGCTCGCCGTCTTCGTGCCCTAGCTCGCCGTCTTCGGGCCCTAGGAAGGGTCTTCGTGTCCTAGGAAGGCAGCCCGGACGGTACTGCGGCCGGGCCGCCGGCCGCATGGCAGGCTTGGGAGTACCGCCGTACGCAGCCGGATCGCCGCGGCAGGCACGGCCTCGCCGCGGCAGGCGCCGTGCCTGGCACGGCCTCGCCGCGGCGGGCACGGCCTCGGCACCGACGACACAGCCGGAGCGGCGCGGAAGGGAATGGCACATGCAGCGGTGGCAGGGCCTGGCCGACGTCCCGGACGACTGGGGCAGGTCGGTCGTCACCATCGGCGTCTTCGACGGCGTGCACCGCGGTCACCAGCGCGACGTCCACCGCGCCGCCGGGCTCGCCGCCGAGCTGGCGCTGCCGGTCGTCGTCGTGACCTTCGACCCGCACCCGGATGAGGTCGTGCGGCCAGGCTCGCATCCGCCGTTCCTGTCGACCGTCAGGCGGCGCGGCGAGTTGCTGGCCGGCCTGGGGGTAGACGCGGTCTGCGTGCTGCCGTTCACGCTCGGATTCTCCCGCCTCGGGCCGGACGAGTTCGTCCAGGCGGTGCTCGTGGACCGGCTGCACGCGGCCAGGGTGGTGGTGGGGGAGGACTTCCGGTTCGGCCACCGCGCCGCGGGGGACGTCGCGCTGCTCGCCGAGCTCGGCCAGAAATACGACTTCGCCGCCGAGGGCGTGCCGCTGCTGGCCGACGCGGGCGAGACGATCTCCTCCACCGGCATCAGGGACCGGCTCGCCGCCGGGGACGTGGCGGGCGCCGCCCGGGACCTCGGCCGCCCGCACCGGGTGGAGGGCGTCGTGGTCCGCGGCCACCGGCGCGGCCGGGCGCTCGGCTTCCCCACCGCGAACCTGGAAACGCTGCCGCATACCGCCATCCCCGCCGACGGTGTCTACGCGGGCTGGCTGGCCAGCCTCGACACCAGCGGCCGCGAAGAGCAGCGCTGGCCCGCGGCGATCTCGATCGGCACCAACCCGACGTTCGACGGGCAGCAGCGCACCGTCGAGGCCTATGCACTGGACACCGATGATCTCGACCTGTACGGCGCGCATGTGGCCGTGGATTTCGCCGCCCGGCTCCGCGGCACGGTCCGGTTCGACTCGGTACCTGAACTGGTCGCCCAGATGCACCGGGACGTGGACGCGGCCCGCCAGATCACGGCCGGCGGCGTGGTACCGTAATTGCTGGCCGGAAGTTACCGGCTCGTTTCAGCCGTGCCCTTATGTGGCTGATCATTCGCCGACGCCTGGCCGTCGCCGCAAGGCGGCCGCTGCCCAGGCGCGCCATCCAGACTCCGGGGCACTCGATGATGAGTGACGACTATGACGATGAGTAACGACTATAGGGAGCAACGTGCCGCTTGAGACCACGGTGAAGAAAGAGATCATCGCCGGGCACGCGACCAGTGAGGGTGACACCGGCTCGCCGGAAGTCCAGGTCGCGCTGCTAACCCGGCGGATCAACGACCTGACTGAGCACCTTAAGGTGCACAAGCACGATCACCACAGTCGCCGCGGGCTGCTGCTGCTCGTCGGCCGCCGCAGGCGGCTGCTGAAGTACCTGACCAACGAGGACATCACCCGCTACCGCGCGCTGATCGAGAAGCTCGGCCTGCGCAGGTAGGTTGGCAGTGCGGCAGGCCGGCGACGGCCTGCGGCGCACCCGCCCGCGAGATGGGCGGGTAAGGACGACGGCCCGCCCGCATGCCGGGCGGCCCGATAACTGAATACACCACGAAGGAACAAGGAACGACGTCCCGCGGCCCCGGCCCGGAGCGCTCAGGGCGCCCACGCGCCGGTCCTCGGTAGTGGTTCTCGGGTCAGGGACACGCCCGCGCTGACCAGCGCGGCGCGCCCGGGCCGAGGACTTCGATCGAAGACCGGCCAGCCAGCACGGCTCGAAGCCCGTGCATGGCGCTCCGCTGGCGGCGGGCAGACGCGCGGGACCTCAATCAAGGAGGTCACCCGTGGAGGGTGCAACTACCGCCGAAGTCGTCATCGACAACGGCGCGTTCGGCGTACATAAGATCAGGTTCGAGACCGGCAGGCTTGCCCGCCTGGCCGGGGGTTCCGCCGTCGTCTATCTCGACGACGAGACCATGGTGCTGTCGACCACGACGGCTTCCAAGAAGCCGAAGGACAACCTCGACTTCTTCCCGCTCACCGTCGACGTCGAGGAGCGGATGTACGCGGCGGGTCGGATCCCGGGCTCGTTCTTCCGCCGTGAGGGTCGGCCGTCCGAGGACGCCATTCTTACCTGCCGGCTCATCGACCGCCCGCTCCGGCCGTCGTTCGTGCACGGGCTGCGCAACGAGGTCCAGGTCGTCGAGACGATCATGGCACTCAACCCCGAGCACCTGTACGACGTGATCGCGATCAACGCGGCCTCGCTCTCGACCCAGCTGGCCGGCTTGCCGTTCTCCGGGCCGATCGGCGGCGTCCGCGTCGCGCTGATCAAGGGCCAGTGGGTTGCGTTCCCCACCCACCCCCAGCTGGCTGACGCCACGTTCGACATGGTCGTGGCCGGCCGGGTGCTGGACGACGGCGACGTCGCCATCATGATGGTGGAGGCCGAGTCCACCCCGAGCACGCTGCGCCTGCTGGCCGACTCCGGCAGCGGCGCGGTGGCGCCGACCGAGGAGACCATCCCGGAGGGCCTGGAGGCGGCGAAGCCGTTCATCAAGGCGCTCTGCGAGGCGCAGCGGGCCATCGCGGCCCATGCCGCCAAGGAGACCGCGGACTACCCCGTCTTCGCTGACTACGGTCAGGACGTTCTCGACGCCGTCGCCGCACAGGTGACCGACGAGCTGGCCGCTGCGCTGACGATCGCCGGCAAGCAGGACCGGGATGCCGAGACCGACCGGGTCAAGGCGCTGGCCAAGGAGAAGCTGGCCAGCCAGTTCGAGGACCGCGAGAACGAGATCAGCGGCGCGTTCCGGGCACTGACCAAGAAGCTGGTCAGGCAGCGGATCATCGCCGAGGGCCTGCGCATGGACGGCCGCGGGCTGGCCGACATCAGGCAGCTGTCGGCGATGGTGCGGGTCTTGCCGCGAGTGCACGGCTCGGCGCTTTTCGAGCGCGGCGAGACGCAGGTGCTCGGCGTCACGACCCTGAACATGCTCCGGATGGAGCAGATGATCGACACGCTCAACCCGGAGCGCACCAAGCGCTACATGCACAACTACAACATGCCGCCGTACTCCACCGGCGAGACCGGGCGGGTCGGCTCGCCGAAGCGGCGCGAGATCGGCCACGGCGCGCTCGCCGAGCGCGCCCTCGTCCCGGTGCTGCCCACCCGCGAGGAATTCCCCTACGCGATCCGGCAGGTCTCCGAGGCCATCGGCTCCAACGGCTCGACCTCGATGGGGTCGGTCTGCGCGTCGACGATGGCGCTGCTTGACGCCGGCGTCCCGCTGAAGGACATGGTGGCGGGCATCGCGATGGGCCTGATCTACGAGGGCGGCGAGTACGTCACGCTGACCGACATCCTCGGCGCCGAGGACGCGTTCGGCGACATGGACTTCAAGGTGGCGGGCACCAAGGACGTCATCACCGCCCTGCAGCTGGACACCAAGCTGGACGGCATCCCGGCCTCGGTCCTCGCCGCGGCGCTGACCCAGGCCCGCGGCGCCAGGCTGACCATCCTGGACGTGATGCGGGAGGCCATCTCGGCACCCGGTGAGATGAGCCAGTACGCGCCGCGCATCATCACGGTCAAGGTCCCGGTGGACAAGATCGGCGAGGTGATCGGCCCGAAGGGCAAGATGATCAACTCGATCCAGGACGACACCGGCGCCGAGATCACGATCGAGGACGACGGCACCATCTACATCGGCGCCACCGACGGCACGTCGGCCGAGGCGGCCAGGGCGGCGATCAACGCGATCGCCAACCCGCACATCCCTGAGGTGGGCGAGCGGTTCCTCGGCACCGTCGTGAAGACGACGACGTTCGGCGCTTTCGTCTCGCTGCTGCCCGGCCGGGATGGCCTGCTGCACATCACCCAGATCCGCAAGCTGCATGGCGGCGTGCGGATTGACAACATCGACGACGTCGTCAAGGTCGGCGAGAAGATCCAGGTCGAGATCCGCGAGGTCGACGACCGCGGAAAGCTGTCACTCGTCCCCGTCGAGGTGGTCGAGCGCGAGGCCGCCGGCGAGGACCTGGGCGGCCACGATGACCGCCGGTCCCGTGACGGCGGCCGTGATCGCGGCGGCGACAGTGGCGGAGACCGCGGTGGCGACCACCACCGCACCCGGGAGCGCAACCGGGGGCCGCGCAACTCATGAGCGACCACACCGGACGGCAGGCGGGTGGCGAATCCACCGTCACCCGCACCGTCCTCCCCGGCGGACTGCGGGTGATCACCGAGTCGCTGCCCGCGGTCAGGTCGGCCGCCTTCGGCATCTGGGCGGGCGTCGGGTCACGTGACGAGGGCAGCGCTCATTTCGGCGCCACGCACTACCTGGAGCACCTGCTCTTCAAGGGCACGCCGCGGCGCACCGCGCTTGACATCTCGGCCGCCATGGACGCCGTCGGCGGCGAGCTGAACGCCTTCACCGGCAAGGAGTACACGTGCTACTACGCGCGGGTACTCGATGCCGACCTGCCGCTCGCCATCGACGTGCTCTCCGACATGGTCACCAGCTCGCTGATCGAGCCGAAGGACGTGGATGCCGAGCGCGGCGTGATCCTCGAAGAGATCGCCATGAACGATGACGATCCGACCGACACGGTGCACGAGGCATTCGCCGCCCAGCTGTTCGGCGACACCCCGCTCGGCCGCCCCATCCTGGGCAGCGTCGACTCGATCAACTCGATCACCCGCGAGCAGATCGCCGAGCATTACGCCGCGAGGTATACGCCGGACAACCTGGTGATCGCCGCGGCCGGCAGCCTCGACCACGGCGAGCTAGTGGAGCTCGCCCGTAGCGCGTTCGGCCCGGTGCTGACCGGCGACGCCGGCCCGGTGCCGCCCCGGCTGGCCCCGCCCGGGCCGTCCCCGACCGAGGCAGGCACCGGACTGCGGCTGGTCTCGCGCGGCATCGAGCAGGCGAACCTGGTGCTCGGCTGCGTGGGACTGTCGCGCACCGACGACCGCAGGTTCGCGCTCGGCGTGCTGAACGCCGCGCTCGGCGGCGGCATGTCGTCGCGGCTGTTCCAGGAAGTGCGGGAGAAGCGCGGCCTGGCCTATTCGGTGTACAGCTTCAGCTCGCAGCACGCCGACACCGGGATGTGGGGCGTCTACGCCGGCTGCCTGCCCGCCAAGGCCGACGAGGTGCTCGCCATCTGCCAGGACGAAATCGCCAAGGTCGTGGCCGGCGGGCTGACCGACGGCGAGCTCGACCGGGGCAAGGGCCAGCTGCGCGGGTCGATCGTGCTGGGCCTGGAGGACCCGTCCTCCCGGATGAGCAGGCTCGGCAAGTCCGAGCTGGTCTATCCGCGGCTGGAGCCGGTTGATGAGATCCTCGCATCGATCGAGGCAGTGACGCACGACGAGATCCGCGCGGTCGCCGCCGAGGTGCTGGCCCGGCCGAAGGTACTCGCCGTCGTCGGCCCGTTCGACGATGCGGACGCCTTCGCCACTGCGCTGGCGTAAGCCCGCGCGGTCACCATCCGCACGGTCACCTCGGCCCGCGCGGTCAGCTGCGGCTACCTTGTCACCGTGCCCGTCACCGGTGCCCGTCCGCTGGCCGGCTCCGGCTACGGCCCGGCCGGCAGGCCGCCGGCGCCCACGAGCGCCTCGGCCCGCTGCAGCAGGCCCCTGAAGCTGGACTGGAGCTGCGACAGCGCGGTCAGGTTCTGGTCGATGAGTGCCAGCTGGTAGGCGGCTTCAACGGTCAGCCAGGTGTTGGTCAGGTTTGTCTGCGTCTTGCACGTCACGTCCGCGACGGCAGTGCCGATCTCGGCCGTGGTCGGGGCGGACGGCCAGTTTTTCTGCGCCGCCTCCTGCGGGGTCCCGTAGCCGTACCCGCGGGCCGTCATGCAGCGCGACCACGCCTTGTTGACGGCGACGATCCTGGGGTCGCTCTGCGTCCACTGCAGGGCCTGGAAGGCGATGCCCGGTACCGGATCGGGGTTGGAGCTGCCGCGGTCCGGACCGTACAGCTCGCTCGTCACCAGCGGGACGCAGCCTTCGTGACGCCCCTGGTTCTGCTGCACGGGGCCGGGGCTGAACCCGAGCAGCGCGGTCACCCAGGCGGCCCCGTGGTCCTGGATCGCCTGCCCGAAGACCTGACCGCCCACCAGGCCGAAGAACACCGGCCCGCTACTGCCGGCGCCGCTCTTCGGCTTGGCGTAGCCGTAGATCTGCGCCTGGCCGAGCCTGGTGAGCCCGACCGGGCTGTTCTCGGTCTGCTGCAGGGCGCTGAGCTCAGTGCTGGGCTGGGCCGCCTCAGGGTAGCTGAAGCCCCGTGCCGTCATGCAGCGCTGGGTGAGCAGGCTGCTGGCCTCCACCAGGACCTCCTGCTCGTTGCCCGCGACCTGCTCGTAGCTGTCGAGCGGCATCGCGATCGGGCGGGCCGAGCTGGCCGGCGGGATCGGCGGCACGGAGATCTGCGGTCGTCCGCTCTTGCCGCCGCCCAGCCCGCCGATGGCGATGAGGCCGGTCGGGCCGCCCCCGCCGCCGATCACGACAAACCTCCGGCCGAAGCTGCCCGGGAGCCGCCGCGCCTGGCCCGGCCGGCCCTTAGCGCTGCCCGCCGCGGCGCCACCGCCGGAGCAGGCGGCCAGCACGCAGCCGGCGGTGAGGCAGGCGACCAGCACGGACGTGGCACGCCGGGTCCGCGAGTACGCCGCGCTCCGGACCCGTGCGGACGCCGTGCTCGTGGCTCGTGCGGAGGCGGTCCGACCCGTGCGGACGCCGTGCTCGTGGCTCGTGCGGAGGCATGGTCCGGACCCGTGCGGACGCGGCGCCCCTGGCTCGTGCGGAGGCCGCGGTCCGGACCTGTGCGGACGCGGCGCTCCGGACCCGTGCCATGCCGTCCTCCTTTCCGGTCTCGGTCAGCGGCGCAGTGCTTCGGCCGGCTCTACGGTGCTTGCCCGCAGCGCCGGGTAGAGACCGGCCAGCAGGCCGACGATGCCGCCTGCGATGGGAGCGGCGAGTACCACGCGCGGGTCGAGCAGCGCGGTCCAGTGATGGTAGATCGTGACCACGAGCGTGGCCAGCACGCCGAGGCTGGCGCCGACCAGCCCGCCGAACAGGCCGAGCGCCGTGGACTCGGCCAGGAACTGGGTCCCGATGTGCCGGGGCCGCGCACCGAGCGCGCGGCGCAGCCCGATCTCGCCGGACCGCTCCAGGACCGCGACCAGCGTGGTGTTGGCGATCCCGATGGCGCCCACCACGATCGCGATCCCGGCCAGCGCCAGGAACAGGGTGTTGAGGCTGGTGGCTACCGCATGCCGGAGCTGGGTCGGGCTGGGCGGCGCGGCGGCGGACAGCAGTTTCGGGTTGTCGGGCCGCAGCGCGATGGGTACCTGCCCGGCCACCACCTGGGCCGCGCCGAGCCTGGTCTGGATCAGCATGCTGGCGCCCTGGCCGGCCTGCGGCTTGCCCCACAGGCGGATGGCCGTGGACGTGGGAACGGTCACGCCGAGGTTCAGCTGCGGCAGCCGCGGGTCGCTGGCGATGATGCCGATGACGGTGAACGGCTGGCCGCCGATGAAGATGGCAGGCTGCTGCTGCAGGTTGAAGAGGCCAAGGTCGGCGGCCGCCGTCCGGCCGATGACGGCCACGTTCTGGGCGTGCGCCTGATGGAACTGGTTGAACAGCACGCCCTGATCGAGTTTCGCGCCGCTGGCCGCCAGCGCACCGGGGGCCGCGGCCGTCACCGGCAGGCTGAGCTGGGTGCCCTGGCCGGCTCCCGGCCGGGAGCTCACCGCGGCGTTGCTGAACTGGACGGTCCACCACACTCCGGCGGCGATCACGCCGTGGATCCGGTCCACGATCGCGTCGGCATTCGCCGGGAAGTCGAGCGTCGGCTTGCTCGCCTGACTCGCCCCGGTGTCGCTCACCGTCACCTGCGTGGCGTCGAGCACATTGAACTGCTTGCCGATCTGACCGGTCGCCGTCTGCGACAGGCCCACGATCGCGACGAAACTGCCGATGCCCAGCACCGTGCCGAGCATGGTCAGCGCCGACCGGCCCGGCCGCTGCAGCAGCCCGGCCATGGCCTCGCTGAACAGGTCATGCAGGCGGAACCGGGAGGCCGCACCGATGACCCGGCGCCGGCTAGCCCGCGTCATGCTCACCGCTTTGCCCGCCGGGCCAGCTGTCCCGTCCGCCGGGGCTGTCATCCCGGCCGCGGTGCCGGCTGTCCTGCGCGCCGGGGCTGTCATCCCGCCCGCCGAGCCACCTGTCGGGTCCGCCAGGTTCGCCGTCCAGCCCGCCGGGCTCGCTGTCTTGCCCGCCGGGCCCGTCGTCCGGCGACTCGGCCAGCTGGCCGTCGCGGATCGTGACCCGGCGCTCTGCGCGCCCGGCGACCGCCGGGTTGTGGGTGATGATGACCAGCGTCGTGCCGCCCGCATGCAGCGACACGAGCAGGTCGGTCAGCTCCCTGGTCGTTGCTGTGTCCAGGTTTCCCGTCGGCTCGTCGCACAGCAGCAGCGACGGATGATTGACCAGGGCTCGGGCGATCGCGACCCGCTGCCGCTCGCCCCCGGACAGCGCCGTGGGCAGCGCGTGCGCCCGGTGCTCCAGGCCGACCTGGGCGAGCGCGGCCAGCGCCGCGCCCGGCCGCCGCCGCCGCGGCATGTCCGCGTAAACCTGCGCCAGCATGACGTTCTCCGCGGCTGTCCGGTGCGGCAGCAGGTGGAAGGACTGGAAGACGAACCCGATGCGGTGCGCGCGCACCGCCGCGCGGTCCCGCTCGGACGCCGAGCCGACGTCGATGCCGTCGATCTGCAGGACCCCCTCCGTCGGCCTGTCCAGCAGGCCCAGCAGGTTCAGCAGGGTCGACTTCCCCGAACCGGACGGCCCGGTGATCGCAACGTGCTCGCCGCGCCGGATGACGAGGTCCGTCGGGCGCAGCGCCCGGACCGGCGGCGGCCCCGCATAGGTGTAGCCGGCCGCCGACAGCCGGATGACCGGCGGGGCGGCGTCGGTCGCGGTCATCCCGGCGGCACCACGGTGATGCTGCGCTTGGTGCCGCGGCCCGGGCGGCCGACGAGGCCAGGCCTTACGTAGTTCTCACCGGTAAGGACCGCGTCCCCGGCGGCGAGCGCCGCGCCGCCGACTGGCGTGACCTCAACCAGCCCATCGCCCGTGAGGCCGGTCCGGACCGGCACCCTGACCTGCGAGTGGGCGCCTGTCACCCTGGTGACGTAAGTGCTGCCGTTGACGCTGGCGAAGACCGCTGCCTCGGGCACCGCGAGTACCGGCCCGCTGCTATGCGCCGCGGTGATCGTCAGGGTGACGTTCTGGCCGATCAGCGAGGGGGGCAGCGGCCTGCCCGGCCTGACCCGCATGGGCAGGAAGATGCCCCCGGAGATGCTGCCCTTGGTCTCGGTCCGGCTCTTAACCGACGTGATCCGGCCGTGGACGGATCTGCCCGTCACCGTGTTCGTGATCCTGACTTTCATGCCCGGCCGTACCAGGCCGCGGTCGTTGGGGTTGAGCTGGCCGGCCACGGCGGGATTGCCCATCGACAGCGTCACCAGCTTCCCGCTCGCCGTGCCGCCGACCTTGGCCCCGAGGCTGGCCACGTGCGCGGGGAACCGGGGGATGAACATGAACTCCGACAGCGGCATCATCGCGCCCCGGTCGGCCTTCGGACCGGTGGAGATCATTGGTGCCGAGTACCCGATGTCCTGGTAGAACGCGGCGACTGCGGTTGCCGTGCCAGGCCCGTAGACGCCGCTCGTGTCATCGCCGACTCCGAGCCCGATTTCCTCTAGCGCCACCTGGAGCTCGGCCACGTCCTCGCCGGTCTCGCCGGGAATGAGGTTCCGGTAAGCCGGTACCGTGCCGGGGAATGCGAACACCGGCCGGCCGGCGACCTCGAGGATCACGCTGCCCGGCCCCACCTCCGCGCCAGGGTGCAGGAAAATCCGGGTGACGATTGGCTGCGCGCCGGATGGGCCCCCGCCGCCGGAGGCCGCCGGACCGGATACCTCCGCGGGCTGGCTGACCTTGCCCTGGGCCAGCACGGTGGTGCTGATGACCTGCCGTTGCACGGTCGCCGTCAGCTGGGTCAGCCCCGGCGGTTGGGTCTGCGCGGCGACGTCGGCGGGTGACTTGATGGTTGTCGAGATCAGCAGGCCGCCGATCGCTGCGATCAGCGCGACGATCACGATGGCGAGCACGATCGTCCTGCGGCGGCGCAGTCGTGCGTCGCCAGGCCCCTCGTCGGCTCTGAAATCCACTCAGCTGCGCTCCCGCCAGGCAGTGGCCCGGCCACCGCCGGTGCTGTCCTTCATCGGGTCGTCCTTACGACCCGGCGGATAACTGGGCTGGCAGACATCATGGTGGGCGCGCCTGAAGGCGCCGTCGGAGTTAAGCGTGAGTTCTGTGTGAGTATGCGGCCCGGCCTGCCTCCGCTGCGCTGGCACCAGGTGTGCATCGTCGTCTCGCCATCCTGCCCACGTCGCGCCCGCTCCGCCGGTTCCGCAGGATCCGGACCGCAGGTTCCGCAGGATCTGGGGCATTCATGATCTGGGGCATTAGAGTACTCCGCGAGGATCCCCGGGGTCCTTTCGCGCGGGCGCCGGCCCGGCTCCCGAAGGCTGGGCCGGATGAGAATCGGGCCGCTTGCGGACTGCCTGCCGGACAAACCTTCACAGCCAGCGAGGTAGCGCGATGATCAAGGTCGGGGTGCTCGGCGCCAGGGGGCGGATGGGTTCTGAGATGTGCCGGACAGTCGCGATGGCCGGCGATATGGACATGGCCGCCGCTGTCGATGCCGGCGATGACCGCGGGCCGCTGGCGGACTGCGACGTGATCGTGGACTTCACCCATCCCGGTGCGGTCATGGACAACCTCCGATGGTGCATCGCCGCCGGGCGCAACGTCGTCGTCGGCACGTCCGGGTTCGACGACGGGCGGCTGGCCGCGGTGCGGGAGTGGCTCGCGGAGTCGCCAGGTGTCCGGGTGCTGATCGCGGCCAACTTCTCCGTCGGTGCGGTGCTGATGATGCGCTTTGCTCAGCAGGCAGCGCGGTTCTTCGAGTCGGCCGAGATTATCGAGCTGCATCATGCCGGCAAGGCAGACGCGCCGTCCGGGACAGCCTCCCGCACCGCGTCCCTGATCGCGGCGGCGCGGCAGGCGGCGGGCCTTGGCCCGTCCCCCGACGCCACGGTCACGGCCGCCGAGGGCGCGCGGGGCGCGCTGACCGACGGAGTGCGCGTGCACTCGGTCCGGCTGGCGGGGCTGGTGGCGCACCAGGAGGTCCTGCTCGGCGGGCACGGGGAGCTGCTGACCATCAGGCACGACTCGCTGGACCGCGGGTCGTTCATGCCCGGGGTGCTGCTCGCGATCCGCGGCCTAGCGTCGCTGCCTGCCGGCCTGACCGTGGGCCTGGAATCGCTCCTTGACGTGGGCTGACGAAATACTGGCGATAACGGCGCCAACATCCGTGGCGACCTGAGCAGAGGACTTCGGCATGACCGGGACTGCATCACCATGGCCGCAGGATCGCCGCATTACCGTGCGAGACCTGCGGGAAGCAACGCACAGAGGCGACCGGTGGACGCTGCTGACCTGCTATGACACCCTCACTGCGGGCATCTTCGAGCGTGCCGGGGTGCGTGTTCTGCTGGTCGGTGACACCTCCGCTCAGACGGTATTCGGCTACTCCTCGACCCTCCCGGCGACCTTGGACCTGCTGATTCCGCTGGTCCAGGCCGTGGTGCGCGGCACGAAGACCGCGCTGGTCGTCGCCGACCTGCCGTTCGGCTCCTACCAGTCAGGTGTGCCGCAGGCGCTACAGAGCGCCATCCGCTACCTCAAGGAGGGCGGCGCGCAGGCGGTCAAGCTGGAAGGCGGCCGCCGGGTGCTGCCGCAGGTCGAGGCCATGACCGCGGCCGGGATCCCGGTGATGGGTCACCTGGGCCTGACGCCGCAGAGCATCAACGCGCTCGGCAGCTACCAGGCCAGAGGCCGCGGCGGCGAAGGCGACGTGCTGCTGGCAGACGCGCTCGCGCTGGAGCGGGCCGGGGCATTCGCGGTCGTGCTCGAGGCTGTCCCGGCCAGCCTGGGCGCCCGGGTGTCGGACGCGCTGGCCATCCCCACCATCGGCGTCGGCGGCGGGCCTTCCTGCGACGCCCAGGGCATGGTGTGGCAGGACTTCGCCGGGCTCACCACCGGCCGGGCGCCGCGTTTCGTCCGGCGGTACGCCCGCCTTGCCGACGTGCTGGCCGAGGCGGCAGGCAGCTTCGTCAGCGACGTCGCCGACGCGACGTATCCGGGGACCGAGCACAGCTACTCCTGAGCCTGGCATACCGTCGACTTATGTGCCGAAGCATCAAGACCTTGCGCGAGCCCTATACCGAGAACGTGACGAACGAGGACGTGCGGGCGGCCGCCCTTCAGTACGTCAGGAAGGTCAGCGGCTTCCGGAGCCCGGCCAAGCACAACGCCGAGGCGTTCGGCCAGGCGGTTGACGCGATCGCCGCCGCCACCAGCGCCCTGCTCGGCCAGCTTGAGGTCCGGCCTGCGGGCTCGCCAGCGGGTTCGTGATCCCGGGATCGAAGACAGTACCGGGACAGGGTTACGGCGTGCCCGCGTGCACGGGATCCGCAGCGGCCTGCCCGGCCTCAGCGCAGCCCGGGGTGCCGTCCACGGAGATCCGCGGCAGCCAGGACAGCCACCGGGGCAGGTACCAGTTCCGCTCGCCGAGCAGGGTCATCACCGACGGCAGCAGCAGTACCCTGATCACGGTGGCGTCGAGCAGGATTGCGGCGGCCAGGCCCACGCCGAGCTGCTTGAAGTCCTGCATGGAGAGCATGCCGAACACGGCGAACACGGCGACCATGATGGCGGCCGCGCTCGTCACGACGCCGGCCGTGGCGGCGACGCCGTGTGATACCGCCCGCCTTGTCGGCATGCCCGCGTCATGCGCCTCCCTGATCCTGGAGACGACGAACACGTGGTAGTCCATGGACAGGCCGAACAGGATGACGAAGACGAACAACGGTATCCAGGACTCGATCGCTCCCACCGGATGCGTGCCGACCAGGCCCGCGCCCCAGCCGCGCACGAACACTGCCGTCATCACGCCATAGGCAGCAGCCACCGACAGCAGGTCGAGCAGGATCGCGGTGGCCGCAATCACCACCGAGCCGAGCGATATGAGCATCAGCACGAAGGCGGCGATCATTACGAACGCGCCGACCGCGACGATGGCGTGCCGCAGCTGGTCGTTGTAATCCACTGAGGAAGCGAGATCACCGCCGACCAGCGCCTGCGTGCCGGGGACCCGGCCGAGAGTCGGCGGGATCACGTCCCGGCGCAGGGCCGTCAGCGCCCGCTGCGAGGCGGCATCAGATCCGTTGCCTGCCAGCGGTGCGACAATCTCGGCGACGTTGGCCGCGCGGTACACACTCAGCTGGACCGGCCGGCGCAGCGCGCCGCTGCGCAGCGCCGCGGTCTCGAAGGACGTGATGGCCTGCCGTAGCCGCGGCGCCTGGATGTCGGCGGCCTTGATGACGATCTGCGCTGGCGCGGGGGTACCCGGGAACGCGGTGGCGATCTGCCGCGATGCCGTGGCCAGCGTGCTGTTGTAGGGGAGCAGCTGACCGATGCTGAGCGTCTCGGTATGCATGCCAGCGGCGGGCGCGGCCAGGCCGAGCAGCACCGTGGCGGACAGCAGGGCGAAGATCCAGGGCCGCCGGGTCACGGCCCTGCCGAGCGCGGCGGTCACCCGCCCGCCGCCGGCCGCTGGCCGGCGGCGCCGGGCGAGGAACGGCACCCGGCCGAAGGCCACCCGGTCGCCGAGGAGCGAGATCACCGCGGGCAGCACGGTGACCGACCCCGCCATCGCTACTCCGACCACCAGGATTACCGCCAGCCCGAAGCCCTCGAACGTGCTCATGCCGGACAGCAGCATGCCCGCCATCCCGGCCATCACGATCAGGCCGGAGACCAGCACGGAACGACCGGAGGTAGCGGCCGCCACCCGCAGCGCAGCCCGGCTGTCGCGGCCCGCCGCCCGTTCCTCGCGCTCCCGCCGCAGGTAGAAGATGCAGTAGTCGACGCCCACGGCCAGGCCCATGAGCAGCATCACCGAGTTCGTGTAGCTGTTCACCCCGACCACATGGCTCACCAGGTCGAGCAGTCCGAGGGCAGCGGCGAACGCGGTGAGCGCGAGCAGGACGGGCAACACGGCTGCGGTCAGCGCGCCGAACGCGATCAGCAGGATCCCGAGCGCCAGCGGCACGGCCGTCCACTCGGCGTGGCTGAAGTTCGCGCCCAGGGTGTCGTTCAGCCCCTGGGCGCCGCTGGCGTCGCCGAACTCCTTCATCGTGAAGCCCGGGCTGGCGGTATGTGCCCTCGCCACCGCAGTGAGCAGGGGCTGCACGCCCGCGGATGAGTTGGCCGCGCTGCTGGTGACGTTGAATCGCACCAGCGCGTCGTGCCCGTCAGCCGAGACAAGCTGATTACCGTACGGATCCTGAATATTCCTCGCCAGGCCGGTGGAGCGAACTCCGGTCAGCACCGCCCGGACGGCGCCGTGGAAGCTGGCCGAGCCCGCGGTCACCGAGCCGCTGTGGATGAGGACTGCCTCCTGGGCCGGCTGGCTGATGCCGGCCCGGGAGATAATCTGCTCCGCCCTGGCAGAATCGCCCGCGCCCTGCTGAAAGCTGGTCAGGCCAACCTGGCCCGCGGCGCTGCCCAGCAGGCTGGCTGCCACCACGAACAGCAGCCAGCCGAAGATCGCGGTCTTGCGGTGCCGGGTACTCCAGCCACCCAGCGAGGCGGCAAGATTGCCCCGTTGCGTTGCGTGCTGCTGGGTCGCATGTCGCTGGGTTGCGCGTCCCCGGATGCTGCGTCGCGGAGTCATGAGAGCTCCCTGGGTGGACCTGCCGGTGCGGTTCACCGGGCCTGTCGGCAACGCTAAGGACGTCCAGGGCTGTCCGATATGGGGCTGAGCGGCGTCTTGGGGTACACCTAGATACACCCCTGTTCCGGGGCGCAGCGCCACTGCGCGGATGGCCCTCTGCGGCCAGACTGGTGGTGTATCCGGACGGCAGCTCCGCGGGAGCGGCCGGGACCGGGGTGCGAAGGAGCTTCCAGCATGAGCAGCAAGGCGATAGCCCCGAGCGGCCCAGCCGGGCAGGGCTGGCCGAGTTCACGGATAGGCGAGGGACTCCTGGCCGCCGGCCGGGGGCTGGCGCTGGCCGGGCTGATGCTGGCCGGGATAGTGCTCTGGACAGCGCTGGTCCTCGCTGTGACGTTCGTCGTGTTCGGTTTCGGGCTGTTGCTGATACCAGGCACCCTGCTGGCGATCCGCCGGCTAGCCAATCGTTTCCGGAGCCTGGCCACTGACTGGTGCGGCGTGGACATTCCCGTCCCGTACCTGCGGCAGCCGGAGGACGAGGGCAAGGACCGCACCGGGTGGCGGCGGCTCAGCTGGCTGCTGGCCGATCCCGCGACCTGGCGGGACGTGCTGTGGCTGACGGTCGACTCGATCGTCGGCTCAGGGCTTGTGCTGGCTTCGGCCGGCCTGATCCTCTATGGGCTGTTCGGGGTCGTCATGCCGGCCGTGTGGAAACCCATCGCCGAGGCTAGCGGGGGCAACTGGTACGCGATGATCCACGTCACCGGCCCGCTGGGGGCCTGGCTGTCGGTTCCACTCGGCGTGGTATTCGTGCTGCTCGGTCTGTGGGCTGGCCGGTGGCTGCTCACGACGTATTTCCGGTGGGCACGCCTGTTGCTTGCCCCCACCCGGCAGGCGGAGCTCACGCTGCGGGTGCGGCACCTTACCGACAGCCGCTCTGATGTCGTGGACACCGGGGCCGCGCAGGTGCGCCAGATCGAGCGCGACTTGCACGACGGCGCGCAGGCCCGGCTGGTGGCCATGGGCATGACGCTAGGCGCTGCCGAGCGGGTGCTCGATGACAACCCGGCGGCAGCCCGGGCGCTGCTCATCGAGGCCAGGGACGCCTCGGTCAAGGCGCTCGCCGAGCTACGCGACCTGGTACGCGGCATCCATCCGCCGGTCCTCGCCGATCGCGGGCTGGCCGACGCCGTGCGGGCACTGGCCATGGACAGCCCGATGAGGATCCACGTCGTCGCCGGCCTGCCTGGCCGCCCTGATGCAGCCGTCGAGTCCGCCGCCTATTTCGCGGTGAGCGAGCTGCTGGCCAATGTGGCCAAGCATGCCGGGGCTCGCGAGATCTGGATCGACATGAGGCACGAACGCGGGCTACTGCGGATCGACGTCACCGATGATGGCCAGGGCGGCGCTGATGCCTCCCGCGGCAGCGGGCTGCGCGGCCTGGAGCGCCGGCTCGGGGCATTCGATGGGATCCTTGCGCTGAGCAGCCCGCCGGGCGGCCCGACTGTCGCGACCATGGAGGTGCCGTGCGTGTTGTCATCGCCGAAGACCTCTTCCTGCTGAGGGACGGCCTGATCCGGCTGCTTGAGGCGTACGGCTTCGAAATCGCCGCCGCCGTGGACAACGGGCCGGACCTGCTCAGGGCCGTCACCGAGTACCACCCGGACGTAGCCGTGGTGGACGTGCGGCTGCCCCCGTCGTTCACCGATGAAGGGCTGCGGGCCGCCCTGCAGGCGCGGCGCGAGGTGCCCGGGCTGCCCGTACTCGTGCTGTCCCAGTACGTCGAGCAGCTCTACGCCCGTGAACTGCTCGCCGACGGCTCCGGCGCCGTCGGCTACCTGCTCAAGGACCGGGTGCTCGACGGTGGCCAGTTCGTCGAGGCGGTGAACCGGGTGGCGGCCGGCGGTACGGCGATGGACCCGGAGGTCATCGCCCGGTTGCTGGCCCACAGCGCCCCGGATCACGCGCTGGCCAGGCTGAGCCCGCGAGAGCGTCAGGTGCTGGAGCTGGTAGCGGAAGGCCGCTCCAACGCGGCCATAGCGCAGCAGCTAGTCGTCACCGAGCGGGCCATCGCCAAGCACACCTCGACCATTTTCACCAAGCTTGACCTGCAGCCCTCCGATGACGACAACCGCCGTGTGCTCGCCGTGCTGGCCTACCTCGGCCGCTGATCCCGCGGCGCTGGCTTCCTCGGGCCGGGCGGCTGGCGTCAGGCGGTCCGGGTCTGGCTGGCGGCCTCCAGCCCCAGCTCGGATATCGAGGTCTCGCGCATCTTGAACTTCTGCACCTTGCCGGTGACGGTCATCGGGAACTCGCTCGTGAACCGGACGTACCTCGGCACCTTGTAGTGCGCGATCTTGCCGGTGCAGTAGGCCCTCATCTCGTCGCCGGTCAGCTCGCCGCCCGGGCGCAGCTTCACCCACGCGCAGAGTTCCTCGCCGTACTTCTCGTCGGGCACCCCGATGACCTGAACGTCCTCGATCGCCGGATGCCCGTACAGGAACTCCTCGACCTCACGGGGATAGACGTTCTCGCCGCCGCGGATCACCATGTCCTTGATCCGCCCGACGATGTTGAGGTAGCCGGCATCGTCCATCTCGGCCAGGTCACCGGTGTGCATCCAGCGGGCCGCGTCGATCGCCTCCGACGTTTTCTCCGGCTCGTCCCAGTAGCCGAGCATCACCGAGTAGCCGCGAGTGCACATCTCACCCGGCACCCCGCGCGGCAGCACCAGGCCGGTCTCCGGGTCAATGATCTTCACCTCGACGTACGGATGCACCCGGCCGACCGTCGAGACCCGGCGCTCCATATCGTCGTCCGCCGTGGTCTGCGCGGATACCGGCGACGTTTCCGTCATCCCGTAGCAGATCGTGACCTCCGACATGTGCATCTCGCTGACCACGCGCTTCATCACCTCGACCGGGCACGGCGAGCCGGCCATGATGCCTGTCCGCAGCGTCGAGAGGTCGTAGCTGGCGAAGTCGGGCAGGCCCAGCTCGGCGATGAACATCGTCGGCACGCCGTACAGCGAAGTGCACCGTTCCGCCTGCACGGCGCGCAGTGTCGCGGCGGCCTCGAACCCCGGCGCGGGGATCACGATGCAGGCGCCGTGCGTCGAGCAGGCCAGGTTGCCGAGCACCATCCCGAAGCAGTGATAGAAGGGCACCGGGATGCACACCCGGTCGTCCGGCGTGTACCGGCACCCTTCGCCGATGAAGAAGCCGTTGTTCAGGATGTTGTGGTGGGACAGGGTCGCGCCCTTGGGGAAGCCGGTCGTCCCGCTGGTGTACTGGATGTTGATCGGGTCGTCGAAGGACAGGCCGGCGGCCCGCCGTGCGAGGTCGCCATCCGGGCCGGCTGCCCCGCCGCGGGCCGCCAGCGCTCCCGCCGCGACCAGCTCGTCCCAGTCAGCCGTGCCGAGGTAGATCACCCGCTCGAGCTCGCGAACGCCGCTGCGGACCTCGCCGACCATCGCCCGGTAGTCGCTGGTCTTGAAGCTCTCCGCGCTGACCAGCAGCCGCACGCCCGACTGGCGCAGCACGTAGCCGAGCTCGTGGCTGCGGTACGCCGGGTTGATGTTGACCAGGATCGCGCCGATCCTGGCGGTCGCGTACTGCAGCAGCACCCACTCCGCGCAGTTCGGCGCCCAGATGCCGACCCTGTCCGCGGCCTCGATCCCGGCCGAGACCAGGCCGAGGGCAACGGCATCGACATCGGCGTCCAGCTGCCGGTACGTCCACCGTCGCCCGGATGGCACGTCGACCAGGGCCTCCTGGTCCGCGCAGGCGGCCGCCACCCGGCGCAGGTTCTCCCCGATGGTCTCGCCCAGCAGGGCGACGGTCGAGATTCCGTGGCTGTAGGACAGCTGAGTTCCACCGGACATGACGCATCCTCCTCCAGGCGCGGGTCATCCCATCGTGCCCGTTCTGCCTGCCGGGGGGAAGCTCGGGCGCGCTGGCCCCCTGGGGCGCTGCGGTAAGGGCCACGGCGAGGTGGGGGTCTCGCATGTCCTGGCCCGTCAGCACACCTTGAGCGCCCGCCGCTCGTGCGGGTCAGAATAGGAGCACCGCGACTTCACCTTGCCGCTGGGGCGCTCCAGCGTGGCGGTATCCCCGGTGTTGTTCCAGATGTACCAGGAGTGACCCCAGTAGCGGTTTGCCTGCGTCCTGGTGCCGCTGCCCGTGTGGATCTTCACGTAGGAGTGCGGCTGCAGCGTGTACGTCCCGAACGTGAAGACGTGGTTCTTGGCGTCTCGCAGCGTCCAGCCGGTCATGGTCACGGGGAAGCCCGTGCGGTTGTGCAGCTTGACCCACTCATGGTTGAGGCTCGCGTTCGAGCCGGTGTCCGACCCAGGTGAGTTGTACCAGATTTTCCGTATTACGACGGACGACCTGCGAGCGGCGGCGTGGTGCACGGCGCCGCTGATCGTGGTTGCGCTCGCGCCGCTGGCGGATAACGCCAGAACGGCGGCCGTGGCGGGGAGGACTGCTGTGAACATTGCGCGTACCTTCATGTGGGTCCTGTCTCTGGTGAGGGCGGCCTTTGCAGGCTCTATGTGCGCTACAGAGGGCGGGTGAACCATTCAGCCGTGTCTGGGTGCGCCCCGGCGAGGGCTGCTATCTCAGGGATGGCGACGCCGGACAGGGTTTTCCCAGGCGTAGGGATCAGAATGCCGAACCGGCAGCCGAGCAGTTGCGCAGGATGGGATCGTCTCGGTCATCGGCCATAGCACCGAACATACGCCCCCTGCCTGACGGTTCTTCTGGAACGGGGAGCCAACGGGGGAGCCAACGCACACCGGCAGACAGCATTGCGGAGCCACGGTGAACGGATGATCTCCAAGGCCAGCCGAGCAGTCCTACCCAGCACGGCGAGTTGGTCAGCGCCTCTGACCTGCGGGTTCATGCCACCCGGTCACCTCATCGTGCCCGTTCTGCCTGCTGGGGGGAAGCCCGGGGCGCGCTGGCCCGCAGGCGGTGGTGCGGTGAGGGCCACGGCGGGGTTACTGTCAGAGAAACGCGCACGTCAAGTTTCCCCACCGGAGCGGTTATGGGGATCTGGATTGTCTGGCTGATCGCAGCAGCGGTGCTCGGGGTGGCCGAGATTGTCACCATGACGCTGGCGCTTGGCCTGATCGCGATCGGCGCGGTGGCCGCCGCCGGGGTGGGCGCGGTCGGCGGGAACGGGGCACTCCAGTTCGGCGCGTTCGTCGTGGCGTCACTGGCGGGGATTGTGGTCGTGCGGCCGATCGCGCTGCGGCACCTCAAGCAGCCGCCGTTGCTCAGAAGCGGCACGTCAGCGCTGGTCGGGCGGACGGCGCTCGTCATCGAAGAGGTCACTGCGCATGCCGGACAGGTAAAAATCGGCGGCGAGCTGTGGTCATCCCGCCCCTACGACGAGACCCTGACGATCCCTGTGGGATCCACCGTCGACGTCATGCTGATCGAGGGTGCGACAGCCCTCGTCTATCCCCGGGAGTAGCAGTGGAACTCGCAGTCCTGATCGTTGCCGTCGTTATTGTGGCGCTGGTGGCGGCGATGGTGACGAGGACAGTCCGCATCGTGCCCCAGGCGCGGGCCCGCAACGTCGAGCGGTTCGGCCGGTACCGCAAGACACTGGAGCCCGGGATGAACTTCATCATCCCGTTCGTGGACCGGGTCAAGCCCTCAATCGACCTGCGCGAGCAGGTGGTGGCTTTCAAGGGCCAGCCGGTGATCACCGAGGACAACCTGGTCGTGCACATCGACACCGTGTTGTTCTTTCAGGTCACCGACCCGCGGGCGGCCGACTACGAGATCGTCAACTACATCCAGGCAATCGAGCAGATCACCGCGACCATGCTGCGCAGTGTCATCGGGAACATGGACCTTGAGGAAACCCTGACCTCGCGCGACAAGATCAACACGATGCTGCGCGGCGTGCTTGACGACGCGTCAGGCAAATGGGGGCTCCGGGTCACCCGCGTGGAGATCAAGGCGATCGACCCGCCGAAGAGCGTCATTGACGCGATGGAGAAGCAGATGCGGGCCGAACGGGAGAAGCGCGCTGCGATCCTCACCGCAGAGGGCGTCCGGCAGTCGAAGATCCTCACCGCGGAAGGCGAGAAGCAGAGCCAGATCCTGCGCGCCGAGGGCGACAGGCAGGGCCAGATCCTGCGATCCGAAGGCCAGGCCCAGGCGATCGGCACGGTGTTCCAGGCCGTCCACGACGGCGATGCGAGCCCGCAGGTGCTCGCCTACCAGTACCTGCAGACCCTGCCGCAGCTCGCGCAGGCCGAGGGCAACACCTTCTGGGTGATCCCGAGCGAGGTGACCACCGCACTGCGGACACTGAGCACCGCATTCGGTAGCTCGGCGGAGGACGCGGGCGCGCCGGGCAGCGCGGGTGCGCCAGGCGGAAAGGCCGGGCCGCCGGCAGGCCGCGTCCAGATGACAGGCCCTGCCGCTGCCCTGACCGGCGACGGCGGGCCGGCCCGCCCGGTACCGAACGGGGCAGCAGCCCGTGCGGCGACGGCAGCCGGCGCCCGGGACGAGGTACTCCAGGTTGAGCGGGAGGTAGCCGCGCTGGAGCGGGAGGCAGCCGACGCGGAGCGGGGCACCGGCCGCGCCGTGAGGAGGAACCCGGGGAGCCAGCCCGCGACGTCAGAGCCTGATCGCGAGCCCGACGGTCAGTAGCGCGCCGAACGCCAGTTGCAGCCGCCCGGTCTGCCCGAGCGCGGTGATCAGCCGCGGGCCGGATGCGCCGGCCCGGACGAGCCGGATCGGCATGACCGCCAGCGGCAGGGCGGCCAGCGCGATCAGCACGAGCGGCCGCACCGGCGCGATGGCGGCGGCGATGACGAAGGGCAGCAGCGCGCAGGCCGCGTACAGCAGCCGGGTCCGCTGGTCGCCGGCCACCACGGCCAGCGTCCGCTTGCCCGTCGCCGTATCAGTCGGGATATCGCGCAGGTTATTGATGACGAGCAGTGCGCAGGCGAGCAGCCCGACCGGCACGGCAGCCGCCAGGGCCAGCCAGGCCACCCGGTCCATCTGCACGTAGGCAGTGCCGGCCACCGCGGCCACGCCGAAGAAAAGGAAGACGGAGACCTCGCCGAGCGCGCGGTAGCCGTAAGGCCGGTCTCCGCCGGTGTAGAACCACGCGGCCGCGACAGCCAGGCCGCCGAGCAGGATCAGCCACCACGAGGTCACCAGCGCGAGCACCAGCCCGGCCACGCAGGCGGCGGCGAAGCAGCCCAGCGCGGCCGCGAGCACCTGCCGGGGCCGGGCCAGACCGGAACCGACCAGCCGGACCGGGCCGACCCGTTTTTCGTCGGTGCCGCGTATGCCGTCGCTGTAGTCGTTCGCATAGTTGACGCCCACCTGCAGGGCCAGGGCCACGAACAGCGCGAGTACCGCGCGCCACAGCTCCAGCTGCCCGTAGCCAATCGCGACGCCCGAGCCCACCACGACGGGCACGATCGCCGCAGGAAGCGTCCGCGGGCGGGCACCAGCCACCCAGTCCCGTGCTCCGGCCACGGCCCGCCCTTCGTCGTTTAAACGGCCGGTCACAGCCTAGTGGGCGCGCCGATCACAGCTGCCCGGGCGTGCCTGTCCCGGCGCGGGGCGCGGGCCGTCCCGGCGCGGGCTGGCCGGCCGGCTAGCTGGTCACCGGCGGAAGCACCCGGTCGGCTGCCTCCTGGATCATGCTGATCAGCCCGGCGTCCAGTGGCGCGGGCCGGCGGCTTTTGCCTGCTGCCGGAAGTACTTGCGCAGCGTGTTGCCGCTGAACACGTCGACGCCGTACAGGCTGATGACGTTCCACGGAACCTTCGGCCCGTAGATAACCATCGTCGGGTGGACGTCGATCACCCGCTTGACTGCCTGGCCGAGCAGGCGGCTGGCCTGCGCCGCCTCCCAGCGCGCGTGCTCCAGCCGGTCCCGCTGGTCGAACGGCCCGTGGTAAAGCTGGCGGCCCTGGATTGCCCGGACTGGCAGGCGGCGGTCCCAGCGCTCCGAGTCCAGCGCGAACACGCCGGCCGGCCCTACTATCAGGTGGTCGATGACCTCCTTGGTGTTCGGGATGGCGCGGGCATTCAGCGTGATGTACCCGTTCGCCCGGAGCCGCCCAAGTCGGCGCCGGGACCGCCGCTGGGCCGAGGTCACCCGGACGGAAGCGGGAACGATCGGCGTCGTCCTTGACCGGAAGATGATGTCGGCAATCGCGACCAGGGCCGCCGCGGTGACGCCGAGGCGCCAGCCAATCCAGAAGGAGACGGCCGCCCCCACGACAGCGGCCACCACCGCCCGGCCGATCCAGACGGGCATCCGCGGGTCGGCCGCCATGCCCGCGTAGATCGGGCGGCTGGCGATCCTGGGTCTGGGTCTGGGCGTAGGCCTGGGTCTTGGCCTCGGCGTGTTCGGTGCCTGGTCCTCGCCGTTGTCCGGACCGTGGTCCCCGGCCTCGGCCGGGTTCTGGGGCTCAGTCGATCTTGCGGCTGGCCGTGGTTCCCGATCCATATCTCTCAGCGTAGCTGAATAAATACGTAAAGCTGAGAGAAACTTTTGCGGCATCAGCGAGGTGCTGGCTTTACCTTTCGCGAGTGCGCCGTACCTTCGCGAGCGCGCAGCCGGCCGCTCTGGACCAGGTCACGCCGGACGTCTACTGTTCGGAAACGTGACCCAAATCCATGACCTGACTGTGACCGAGCTTGCCGCCGCGATCCGGGCCGGCCAGCTGTCCCCCGTCGAGATCACGGAGCACTACCTGCAGCGTATCGACCGGCTGAATGAGCAGGTCGGCGCCTTTTACACGGTGACAGCCGAGATCGCGCGCGAGCAGGCGGCCGCTGCCGAGAAGGCCGTCAGGAGCGAGCTGCGCGGCGACGGGGCCGCGCTGCCGCCGCTGACCGGGATCCCGATCCCGATCAAGGACCTGAACATGGTCGCCGGGGTCCGCCTCACCTACGGCTGCGCGCTGTTCGCTGACAACATCGCGACCGAGGACGACTACGTCGTCGCCGCGCTGCGGGCAGCCGGGACGGTGCTGACCGGCAAGACAGCCGCCCCGGAGTTCGGCCTGCCGTGCTACACGGAGACCAGGATCGGGCCCCCGGCCCGCACGCCGTGGGACCTGAGCCGGTCGGCCGGGGGGTCCAGCGGCGGCGCCGCGGCGGCGGTGGCAGCCGGCCTGGCGCCGGCCGCGCAGGGCAGCGACGGCGGCGGGTCCATCCGGATCCCGGCCAGCGTGTGCGGGCTGTTCGGGATCAAGCCGTCGCGCGGCCGGATCTCCGGCGGGCCGCTGATGCCTGACCTGGCCGGGCTCTCCACCGACGGCCCGCTTGCCCGCACCGTCGCGGACGCCGCGCTGCTGCTCGACGCCATGACGGGCAACCACCCGGGTGACATGTATACCCAGCCGCCGCGGCCGGCCGGCGAGACGTTTGCCGCCTGCGCGGGCCGCGATCCGGGCAAGCTGCGCATCGGCCGCTCCCTGCAGCATGCGGTCGAGGGCGCCGAGGTGCATCCCGATTGCGTCGCCGCGTACGAGGATGCCAGCGCGCTGCTGGCCAGCCTGGGGCACGAGGTGGAGGACGTCGAGCTCCCGTTCGGCCCCGATGTCGTCCCGATGTTCGAGATCCTGTGGTACTCGATGGCGACGCTCGCGCCGATCGGCCCCGAGCAGGAGGAGCAGCTGCTCCCGCTGACCCGCTACCTGCGCGAGCGCGGGAAGGCGCTCAGCGCGCCCGAACTGCTCTTCGCGCAGGCGTACTTGCAGGCCATCATGCGGGCTGCCATGAAAATCCTGAACGGATATGACGCCGTGCTCAGCCCGACACTGGCATCGCCCCCGGTGCCGGTCGGGTACTTCGACGAGGTGGCGCCAGCCGAGAACTTCGAGCGGCAGAAGCGGTTCACCCCCTACACGGCCCTGTACAACCTGTCCGGGCAGCCGGCGGTCAGCGTGCCACTGCACTGGAACGCCGCCGGGCTACCGATCGGCGTGATGCTGGCAGGCCGGATGGGGGAGGAGTCCACGCTGATCTCGCTGTCCGCCCAGCTGGAGGCGGCCCGGCCGTGGAAGGACCGGCACCCGCCGATCTGGTAGGCCGGGCGGCGCGGCGGGTATTGCCCGGGACGCAGCCCGGCCGGCCGGTGCCCGATGCCTAGATGCGCCCTGGCCCGGCCGCCTGGTAGAGGTCGCGGAGCAGGCAGATTTCGCCGCCATGGTGCATCACCTCGCGGCTGATGTGCACGATCAGCCCGGCCATGGGGTCCGCCGCGAACGGGCCGCCCTTGGGTCCCAGCGGCGCCCGCAGCGCATCTTCATCCAGCCCGGCGATGCCGTCGTGCCATCTGCTGTACGCCTGGTCGAGGAACGCGATCGCCTCGCTGGCCGTGGCCGGCAGGCTGGCCGGCACGCGGCGCGCATCGAACATGTCCGCGTCGTCGGGGACGCTGTCGCCGCCGAAGAAGGCACCGGCCCTGTTCCACAGGCAGTAGGCGGCGACGTGCATCATCCGCCAGGCGAGCGTCGTGACGGGCTCCGGTGCTGATGGCGGCCGCTGCGTATCGAGCGTGTAGTTGCCGTCCTCGCGCAGGCGCAGGTTCCAGCAGCCCTCGACGGGCTCCCAGAGGTACTCAGCGTCGGTCAGGCCGTCCAGCCGCGGCCGGAGGTGGACGTCCCAGTAGAACTCAAGCTGGGCGACGATCAGCTGGCCCCAGTCAACCTCCACCGCGGTTTCCTCCTTTGAGCGCCATGCCGAGTCCCGGTGCGATGCTCGGCGCCGTGCCGGGCGCCGGATCCGACGCCAGCTCGCCGCGAACGTACCAGGGGGCAGTGACACTGCCTCCTGTCGGCAAAGCTCATGATGGGAAAATGGATACCGGAGATGGCGCCGCGCGCGCTGGTACGGGCGTGGTTCCCGGTACCTGCCCGTTCACGGTCGACAGGCCGGTCATGCGGCAGCGCTGGGAGCGGCTGACGTTCCTGCACTGGTCTTTCGACCCGCCTGCCGTCCAGCGGCTGCTGCCGCCCGGCCTGGACGTCGAGACCTTCGACGGAGCGGCCTGGGTCGGGCTGGTGCCGTTCTTCATGCGCGTCGCCACCGGCGGCGGCCGTGGGGCGCCGTGGGCGTCCTATTTCTGCGAGACCAATGTCCGGACGTACGTCCGGGACGGCGAGGGCCGCTCGGGGATCTGGTTCTTCTCGCTCGACGCCGCCCGCCTCGGCGCCGTGGCCGTGGCCAGGACCGCTTACCGGCTGCCGTACTTCTGGTCCTCGATGCGGATCTCCGGCACCGGGCACGAGGTCGCCTACACCTGTCTCCGCCGGTGGCCAGGCCCGCGGGACGCGACCAGCCAGGTGCGGATCACGATCGGCGAGCCGTTCGGTGCTGATGAGCTGGCCGAGCGTGATCATTTCCTCACCGCCCGGTGGATCCTGTTCAGCGTGGCCGGCGCCCGGTACCGGTTCGCGCGGGCATGTCACCAGCCATGGCCCCTGCACCGGGCGCAGGCCAGCGTCGTCGATGACCGGCTGATCACGGCGGCCGGGCTGCCGCAGCCGCAGGGCTCACCCCTGGTGCATTACTCGCCTGGCGTCGATGTTCGCATCGGTCGTCCAGAGAAGCCAGCCCGGTAGCGGCCGCCCGGCAAAGCGGCGGGCAACCCCGAAGTCGGAGACCTGCCCTAGCGTCAGGTTCTCGGCATGCGACTCGGCAACCCCGGCCCGGAGTCTTCGCGCCCCGCCGCACCGGCCCCCCGCACCTCGCCTTGCCGCCCCGTACCGTCGCCCGCGCTCGCCCCTTGGGTCCGGTCAATCGGTTATCAGTTCGGTTTTTGCACGCTCCAGCGTGCAAAAACCGAACTGATAACGGTTATCCACAGGGAGTGGCCACCGGCGACAACCCAGAGCGCCCAGGCCCGGCTGCCTACTCGACGTCCTTGAGGATCCGATGCACCGACTCCAGCTGGTCCCGCAACTGGGCGAGCTGAATAGCGACGTCCCCGAGCTTGAGGTCGGTGTGCTCCTGGGCGGTGATGGCCATATCCGCCAGCTGGCGGTATTCGTCGGCCATCCCGCGATGCTCCTCGCCGCTGGTCAGCGCCATCTTTGCCTTTCTCGTGGCGCCGAGCTGCCAGGCCCCTATCACCATCCCGATGGCGGCCAGGATGCTCCCGAGGATGACTACGGTCTGGGCTGTTCTGGGCGGCAAGGCGGTAATTCCCGCTACTACCACCGCGATGGCTATCAGGATGCTCGCGCAAATAATCAGTGTCTGGGCTACCGGCCTCGATCTCACTACGCCTCCGCCTCATGATCGCTTTCGGTGCCTAGCGACCGCGCCGCCACCATGATCGTTTTTGGCGTCAGCTGCAACGCGAAGGGCGTTACCTCGTAGAACTTCATGGCCTTCCCGTCCTCTGAGACTTCGATGGCGGCCGACACAAGCCCGGCGGCCTCCAGTTTCCGCAGGTGAACCTGCAGCAGGGCGCGACTAATGCCCAGCTCGCGAGCTAGCCGGCTCACGTAGTTGCGCTGTTCCGCCAGGGCAGCCACAACCCGCAGCCGGTGCGGGTTAGCAAGCGTCGCCAGCACGCGCAGCAGCGCGTCCCCGGTCATGCCCGTGATTTCCACAGCACCTTTCCTAGCACCTGCAAAGAAAAGCTAGCAGGTAAGCGCTCAGAGGGTCAAGATGAGCGTTGAAGGATCTCCCTGACGTCGCGGATGCCGATTGTCTGACGTTAGTGGATCAGCTATTCCGCGCGCAGCGCCGCGGCGGTCCTGGCCCGCGCCGCCCAGGTCGCCGGCGGCAGCGCCCCGGCCACCGCGATGGCCAGCCCGGCGAGGCCAAGGAGGGCAACCTCCGCGGGCCGGTAGACGTGCACGAAGCTGGCGGGAATTCCGGTGCTCGCAGCGTTGCCCATAGCCTGCACGGTGACGGAGTGCAGCACCGTCCCGGCTGGCACGGCTATCACCGCTGCGGCGATGGCGGGACCCACGATCCAGCACACGACCATGGCGATCGTCTGCCGCGGCGTCATCCCCACTGCCTTGAAGACGCCCAGGTCGTGCACCCGGTCCCTGGTGCCCAGCAGCACGGTATTCAGCACGCCGAGCCCGGCGACCACGGCCATCATCAGCGTCAGCAATCCGATCAGGGAAACTGCGATGGTGTAGAAATGCCCTCCCTGGCCCGGCACATTGATACCGAACCCGTTGCCCAGCCGCCGGCTCAGCGCGCCGGCGTAGGCGTCCGGGCTGACGCCTGGCCGGAGGCCGACGTCGATCTGGGCGACGGTCAGGCCGGCCGCGGCGCCGCCCAACGCCTGCCAGCTGGCGAACAGCGCAGGCTGTCCCGCCGGGTCGAACACCTCGCCAGCGATCCGTACCGTGACTACCCGGCCGCCAACGGTGAGGCTGGCGACATCGCCGACCGTCAGGCCAGTCTGCGTGAGGAAGGCGGTATTGACGTCCGCCGTATCAGGGCCGCGGTACCAGCGGCCGCTGATCATGTCATAGCCGGTCCACGCGGCGTTGCCCTCGAAAGCCACGGTAGTTACCTGCTGGGTCAGCCCGGACACGCCGACCGCGGGCGTCGCCTCGGCCACGTACCGGAGTGTCCCGGGCTGCGCGCGGATGGCGGCCGCGGCTGCCTGCTCCTCGCTGCCTGCGGACGGCGGCTGCGCCCCCCGCGGCGCATGCGGCTGGCCGCCAGCAGGGAACCAGACCTGCAACTGGCTCGGGGCGGTCAGCTGCTGGCCGTCGGCTGCCTGGGCGAGTGAGGAGGTCAGGCCCACCGCGAAGATCACCGCGGTAGCGCCGAACATGATCGCGGCCAGCGTGCCGGCCGTGCCGGGCCGGCCGCGCGAAAGGGGCGGCCAGGCCGATCGTCACCGGCCGGGGCAGCCGCAGCCTGCCCAGCAGCCGGTGCGCCGCATAGCCGCGGCCCGGCCGGGGCGCCTGCCCGGTGGCAATGGCTGCCACGGCGCTGAGCCGCCCGGCTCGCAGCGCCGGCAGCAGCGCGGCCAGCACTGCCAAAGTACACATCACCAGCGGTGTCACGACATTGACCCAGAGCGGAACTGACTGGCCGACGCCGAACGGGTTCGCCGACTTGCCCAGCACCGGGGCTGCCAGCAGGTTGCCCAGGGCTACTCCGATCAGGCAGCCGGGCAGCGCTGGCACCCCGACCCGGGCAACGTACGCGGCAACCACCTGCGCGGGCGTGAACCCGATGCTCTTGAGCACGCCGATCCGCCGGTAGCTGGCCACCACCGCGCCGCTGACCACGGTGGACACGATCAGCACCGACATCGCCAGCCCGATGAGGGCGAAGGCGACCACGAACGGCGAGATGATCGAACTAGGCCCGCTCGCCTCCTTCTCCGCCGCGAGCCAGGACGCCGGCGTGCCGAGGATGGTCCCGGCAGGCAGCGCGGCGGACACGACCGCGACGCCCGCGCGGACCTGCGCAGCCGAACCCGCGCTGGCGAGCCGGTACAGCATCTGCGCCTCCGCGGGCGCCCGGTGCGCGCGCAGGGCGGTCACTTCGGCCGGGACCACCCAGGCACCGGCGGAGTTCGTAACCGACTGGGCGATTCCGACCACGGCCAGCCGCGGTGCTCCGGGCGCCGTGGACACGGTGACCATGCTGCCGACCCCGGCGAGGATCTCCAGGTTGCTCGAGAGCACGATCTGGCCTGGGCGCCGTGCCCACCGGCCCGCCTGCAGGGTGAGATCATCCAGCGGGGCGTGCTGGGAGCGGCGGCCGACTACCGGGACCAACTGCGGGGGGTTGCCGTTGCTCTGCAGGGTGATGCTGGCCTGCGGGAACGGCCCGGCGGCCTGCGTGATCCCGGGCAGCCGGCCGGTCGCGACCAGTTGGGCATTCGTGGCGCGGGCGGAGTCTACGGTGATCGCCACGTCCGCGCCGTGCTGCTCGGCGAACGCATGCTGGAACGGCCTGTTGGAGTCCGCCAGCAGGGCGAGGCTGAGCGTGGCTGACGCGGTGGACACCAGCAGCACCAGGAAGATCACCATGGTCTGCGTCCGGCGGCGGGTCACCCCGCCCGACGCGGCCCTGATGACGGGCCGCGCCTTCATGACCGCGCCTTCATGACGCGCCTTCATGACCGCGCCCCGACCGCGATATCGCTGACGATCCTGCCGTCAACGAGCTGAAGGATGCGGCCCGCGTAGTGCGCGGCCAGGTCCGGGTTGTGGGTGACGAGCACCATCGTCTGGCCGGACCTGTTGAGTTCCAGCAGCAGCTCGCCGATCTCCTTGCCGGTACCGCTGTCCAGGGCGCCGGTCGGCTCGTCGGCGAGCAACAATTCCGGCCCGTTCACCAGGGCGCGCGCGATCGCGACCCGCTGCCGCTCGCCGCCGGACAACCGCGCCGGGTAAGCCTGCCGGTGCTGCTCGATCCGCAGCACCGCCAGCAGCTCATCGGCCCGGGCCCGGGCCTTGCCTCGCGGCATTCCGGTGAGCTGCGCGGGCAGCAGCACGTTGTCCAGCACGGTCATGTCATCTAGCAGGTTGAAGAACTGGAAGATCATGCCGATCCGCTGGCGGCGGAACCGGGCCACGCGGGTCTCGCTGAGCCGGTCGATCCGCTCGCCGGCGACGGTCACGGTCCCGCCGGTCGGCCGGTCCAGGCCGGCGATCAGGTTCAGCAGCGTTGACTTGCCGCTGCCCGAGGTACCCATCACGGCCACCGCCTCGCCAGCCCCGATCTGCAGGCTGACGTCGTCCACCGCGGCGGCCGTGGCGCTGTCATATTGCTTCGTCACATCACTGAGCTGGATCAGGGCATCCATGTCCGAGTCGCCTTTCCTTGCACCTGCTAATAAAAACTAGCATGTGCAAGTTCGAAGGGTCAAGATGAGCGCCGGAGGATCTCGCTGCCGGCTGGGAGCTCACCGGGCGAGCGGGCGGAAGGGCTCGTCAGGCTGGGCAGGAGCCCGTGCTCGCCGGCGCCCGGCCGGGCATTACCTGAGGCACGCCCTGGCTGGCCGCGGCAGTGCGTCAGCCGGGGCTAGCGCCTGGCCAGCTGGGCTGCGACCGCCGTTCGCAGCCACGCCATGTCGTTGAACGCGTCGGTGCTGTCGATGAACTGGTCCACTGTGCCGGTCGATGGCAGCCGGGCGATCAGCGGATCGGCGATCTCCCGCCGCAGCGCGGTGGTGAACCGGCCCGCCCAGATGACCTGGAACGGCCGCGTGTAGTAAGGCCGGGTCGTGGTCTCCAGCGGCGCAGTGATCCCTAGCTCGTTGTGCAGGCCGGCCACGGTCTCGTAAGCGGCGCAGAGCTGCCGCTCGCGCTCGGGCCAGCTGGTCGCGGCGATCGCGCCAGCCAGCATCGGTCCTGGCGCGGCGGCCGGGGGGAGCGCAGCAAAGGCGGTACCGAGCCATTTGCCGTACGGCGGATAACGGCGCTGCATCAGCAGGCAGAGCCGCATCAGGTCACGGGCGAGCCTGGCCGTGACCACGGCTGATCCCAGCTCATCGCCCGCCTCAGCGCACCGGCCGGGGAACGCTTCCTCCTGGCTGATCCGCTGCCACTGGCAGGCGAGCACGTGCAGCCAGACGTCCCGCGGGTACCAGGCGAGCCGGGACCGCACGGTGCCGAGACCGCCGAGACCCGCCAGGCCCGTCAGGAGAGCTGCCCGCCATGCCGGGTGCGTCGGCCCGGCCGACGCCGCTCGCGGCCTCCAGCCCGTCGTGGAACACGGCTCCGGCAGTGACCTCGGCCAGCCGCTGGGCTGGCGTGGCGAGCCAGTCGAGCAGGGTCACGCCGCGGCGCGGGTCAAACCCGAGCTGGCTGGCCAGCCACGGCCCGAGTTCCGCTACTTCCACCCAGTGCCGGGGCTCGGTGCTGGCCGCCGTGGCGTCAGGAAACGCGGTCGGCCAGCCGCGAAATGTGGCCGGGAGCCTGCTGGCCAGCAGCCCGGTGATCGCCCCCGCCCGGTCCGCGTCGCCGGTGCCCAGGAAGACCTGCAGGCGCGGTCCCCAGTTGTGATCGGTGGATCGCGCCGAGTCGAACCCGAGCACGTCCGATCCCCCGCCGATCAGCGCCGCGGAATACGTAATTCCCGGGAATGACTGGTCCAGCAGCGGTCCGACTACCTCGGCATGGAACTGCCGGGCCAGGTCCAGCCCCGAAATGAACGGCGTAGTCATGGGCCTAGCCTGCCGTACTCCGCTAATCCGAAGGATCCGCGTTATCCCGAAGGATCTGCGTCGGTGGCGCCGGATCCTTCGGGTTAATGGCCGGCCGCCGCTGATACCATCCTCGGCTCACGCGATCATGGACCAGTGACGGACCCTGATCTGATCCGGCGGGCCGAGGCGGCCGGAATCGCGCATCGCTACCGGGACTGGCGCGGCGAGGAAGTCGCGGTGAGCGAGGAAACCCTCATGGCGATCCTGGCCGCCCTCGGCGACCCGCCCGCCGCATCTAGCGCGCCCGCCGTTTCCAGCCCGCCCGGTACGGGCGCCGCGCACGATGCGGCCGCCGCGCACGATGCGGCCGCCGCGCCCGGCCCGGCCGTCGCACCCGGCCCGGCCGTCGCACCCGGCCCAGGGATCGCACCCGGCCTGGACGCCGCGAGCGATGCAAACGTCGTCGCCCCGGCCCCGGCGGCCCGTTCGTGGGGATTCGCCGTTCAGCTGTACTCGCTGCGCTCCCGTGGCTCCTGGGGCCATGGCGACCTGCGCGACCTCGCTGAGCTTGCCGCCTGGAGCGCCCGCGACCTGGGTGCCGGCTTCGTGCTGATTAACCCGCTGCACGCGGCCGAGCCGTTGCCGCCGGTGAGCCCTTCCCCGTACCTTCCGATGACCAGGAGGTTCACCAGCCCGCTCTACCTGCGGATCGAGGACATCCCCGAGTATCAGCAGCTCACCGACGAGCAACGAGAGCACATCGACAAGCTCGCCGGGCCGCTGCGGGCCCGCAACACCACCAGCGACCTGATCGACCGGGATGAGGTCTGGATCGCCAAGCGGGCTGCCCTGGAGATCATCTACCAGGTTCCGCTGAGCGGCCCGCGGCGCGCCAGTCTGCTGGGCTTCCGCGAGCGGGAGGGCAGCGACCTGGCGCACTGGGCGGCCTGGTGCGCGCTGGCGGAGATCCACGGGCCCGACTGGCGATGCTGGCCCGATGAGGCACGGAATCTGGCTGCCGCCAGGAAAATGGCCACGGCCGGGCAGTTGTGCGCCGCCGCTGACTTTCACGCCTGGCTGCAATGGCTGGCCGACGAGCAGCTGGCCTCGGCGCAGCGGGCGGCGCTGGCCGCGGGCATGACCACCGGCATCATCGGCGACCTGGCCGTCGGCGCGCATCCGGGCGGCGCGGATGCCTGGACCCACCAGGACAAGATCGTCCGGGGGATGAGCGTCGGGGCGCCGCCGGACGGGTTCAACCAGCTCGGGCAGGACTGGGGACAGCCGCCTTGGCACCCCGCGCGGCTGGCGGCAGCGGGCTACCGGCCGCTGACCGGCCTGTTCGAGGCGGCGCTCCGGCATGCGGGTGCCCTGCGGGTGGATCACGTGATGGGCCTGATGCGGCTGTGGTGGGTGCCGGCGGGCCTGACCCCGGACCGCGGCGCCTACGTGCGGTACGACCACCACGCGACAGTGGGCGCGCTGGCCAGCCAGGCGGCCGGGGCCGGCGCACTGGCGATCGGCGAGGACCTCGGCACGGTCGACCCGTGGATCCGCGAGTACCTGGCCGAGCGCGGCATCCTCGGCACCAGCATGCTCTGGTTCGCCCGCGAGCCGGACGGGGCGCCACTGCGCCCGGAGCACTGGCGGCGCCGCTGCATGGCCACGGTGGGTACGCACGACCTGCCGCCGGTCACCGCCTTCCTCACCGGCGAGCAGGTGACTGTCCGCGCGCGGCTCGGCCTGCTGAAACTGCCTGAAGATTTGGAACGGGGCAACGCGGAGCTGATGCTCTCCCGCTGGCGCGACACGCTCGCGGCGCAGGGGCTGATCCGGCCGGGCGCGCGGCCCGGCCCTGACGAGTTCACGGTGGCGCTCTACGGCTACCTGGCGAAGACGGCGGCGCAGCTGGTCAGCGTCTCGCTGGCCGACGCCGTCGGCGACCGCCGGGCGCAGAACCTGCCCGGCACCAGCGACGAGTACCCGAACTGGCGGATCCCGCTTTGTGACTCCGGCGGCCGCGCGGTACTGCTAGAGAGCCTGCCCGCGCTTCCGCTGGTCCGGGCGGTTGCCATGGCGGCCGCCCGGACCTGAGCCCGGCGGCTGGCTGGTCAGCCCGCGGCGGCGTCCCGCTGCTGGCAGCGCAGTGCCCGGGCGACATCATCGCGGCCCTCGGTCAGGATGCGATATAGCGCTGCCGGGGGATCGCTGCGGGCGATGTAGTCGTCGGCCGCCGCGATCGCCGCTGGCGTGATCATGTCCCTGGGGTAGGCGTTCTCCGCGAACCACTGCGCCATGTCGGCGCTCCAGTCGCGCCATGCCCGCCCGACCTCGTCGAAGAACCGCGGCCCGTAGGGCTCGAGCAGCTCCGCATGGTCGTGGTCAGGGTCGGTGAAGCCGTCCAGCGTCGCACGGAAGACCGCATTCGGCAGCTCGCCGCTCACGATCTGCGCCCACGCCTCCTCCTTGGCGGCCGGGTCGGGGATCGCGGCCCGGCACGCGGCCGCGTGCCGTTCGCCGGCGTCGGTCCGGTCCCGGTCCAGCTCGGTCTCGATCTCGGCGTACCCGGCGGCGCCGCGGCTGACCAGCCTGCGCAGCAGCATCCAGCGGAACTCGGTGTCGATGGCGAGTCCCTCGATCACCACGGACCCGGCCAGCAGCCCGGCCAGCAGCGCCAGGTCGGCCAGCGTGGTGGCCACCTGGATCAGCGCCCGGGCGTACGCCAGCTGCCGGTCGGAGCCCGGCTCGGCTTCCCGCGCGCGATCACGCAGCCCGGTCGCGAGGAGCTCAAGGCCCCCGCTGCGCCAGGCCGGGTCGGCGAATCGGCGCACGGCCGCGGCCGCCTGCGCCAGCACGGCCTGGAGCACGGAGATGTCGGCAATGGAATCGGCGCCGGACAGCGCCAGGCTGACGTAGTCGCGGGCCGGAAGCTCGGCATCCCGGCACATGTCCCATGCGGTCGCCAGGCACAGCGCCGCGGGCAGCGAGTCCGCGAAATCGCCGATGCCGCTGGTCAGCGTGGACAGCGAGCGGGCGTCCAGCCGGATCTTGGCGTAGGTCAGGTCATCGTCGTTGACCAGGATCAGGTCAGCGCGGCGCTCGCCGGCCAGCTCGGGGATCTCGGTGCGCCCGCCCGCGATGTCGGCCTCCACCCGCCGCCGCCTGACCAGCCGGTCGCCGGTGCGGTCGTACAGGCCGATCGCGATCCGGTGCGTACGCAGCACCGGGTGGCTGGCCGGCGCCTCCTGGACGACGGCGAACGTGCTGAAGCGGTCCTCGCCGTCGCAGCTGTAATCGGGCCGCAGCGTGTTAGTCCCGGCGGTCTCCAGCCACTGCTTCGACCAGGCCGACAGGTCCCGGCCGGAGGCCGCTGCCAGCGCCGCGAGCAGGTCTTCCAGGGTTGCGTTGCCCCAGGCATGCTGGGCGAAGTAAGCACGGACCCCGGCCAGGAAGTTGTCCCGGCCCACGTAGGCGACGAGCTGCTTGAGCACGGCCGCGCCCTTGGCGTAGGTGATCCCGTCGAAGTTGACATAGACAGCATCGATGTCCGGGATGTCGGCCGCGATGGGGTGCGTCGAAGGAAGCTGATCCTGGCGGTACGCCCACGCTTTCCAGGCCTGGGCGAAGGTGGTCCAGGCCTGCGGCCACCGGGTTGCCTCAGCCTGCGCCAGGTTACCCGCCCAGGTGGCGAACGACTCGTTCAGCCAGAGGTCGTCCCACCAGCGCATGGTGACCAGGTCGCCGAACCACATGTGCGCCATCTCGTGCAGGATCGTCCCGGCGCGGCTCTCCCTGGCCGAGTCAGTCACCCGCGACCGGTACAGGTACTCATCGGCGATCGTCACGCAGCCGGCGTTCTCCATCGCGCCTTCCTTGAATTCCGGCACGAAGAGCTGGTCGTACTTGCCGAACGGGTACCGCACTCCGAAGCAGTCGTGGAAGAAGTCGAAGCCCTGCCTGGTCACCTCGAAGATCTCGTCCGGGTCGAGGTAGGCGGCCAGCGACTCGCGGCAGTAGATGCCGAGCGGGATGCCGTCGTGATCGGCGCGCACCACGTGGTACGGGCCGGCCGCGATCGCGGTGATGTAAGTGGACATCACCGGCGACGGCGGGAAATGCCAGCGCTCCGCGCCGGGCCCGGCCGCGGCCGCGGCCACGTCCGGTGCCATGTTGGAGATCACCTGCCAGGTGTCCGGGCAGATCACGGTGAGCTCGAACCTGGCCTTCAGGTCGGGCTGGTCGAAGCACGCGTAGATCCGGTGCGCGTCGAAGGGCTCGAGGTCGGAGTAGAGGTAGACGCCCTTGTCCGCCGGGTCGGTGAACCGGTGCAGGCCCTCGCCGGTACGGGAGTACGCGCAATCCGCCACGATCCGGAGTTCGTTGACGCTGGCCAGGCCGTCCAGGATGATCCGGTCTCCGGTGAAGTTCTCCGGGCTGACCGGGCTGCCGTTCAGCGTGATATCGCGGATCTCGGCCGCGGTGAGGTCAATGAACGAGGATGCGCCGGGGCTCGCCGCGCGGAAGCCCACGGTCGTCTCCGAGCGGAAGGTCGTCTTTCCGCCAGTCAGGTCGAGCTCGATCCGGTAGGACTCGATCTCGAGTAGCTGTGCGCGATCGCGCGCCTCGTTGCGCGTGAGGTTGCTAGCCACGATGTGCATGCCCCTTCCCGGGCTGGCCGTTTTGGCATGATCCCATGGTGCGAGCCGCTCTGCCCAGACCGGCTCCGGTTGCCAGCGCGGGCCCGGCTCGCGGCGGCGAAAGCCGAGTCCGGCTCGCGGCGGCGGAATGCCCGGGCGCGGCTCCCGGTTGTCAGCTCCCGGGACGCTGGTGCCTGCTGGTCCTGGCGCGCGCGGCAGCTGTGCCTGCCATTTGCGGCAGCCGGGCATGACGTGCGTGAGCGCGGCAGTTGCGCGCGGTGCCGGCGCCCGGAACTGATCCGATGCTGAGGTATCGCTACCCCGAGGAGACGCGCATGACCGAGCAGGAGCTCACCCCGGTCGATTTCTGGTTTGACCCGCTATGTCCCTGGGCGTGGATTACCTCGCGCTGGCTGCTCGAGGTCGAGCAGGTGCGCCCCGTGCAGCCGCGCTGGCACGTGATGAGCCTCGCCGTGCTCAACGAGAACAAAGAGGGCATGCCGGAGAACTACCAGGAAATGATGGCCAAGGCATGGGGCCCGGTCCGGGTCTGCATCGCCGCCGAGCAGAGGCTCGGCCCGGAGTCGCTGGGGCCGCTCTACACCGCGCTCGGCACGCGCTTCCACCACGAGAAGGCAGAGCGGGACCGGGCCACCGTCGAGGCCGCGCTGGCCGACGCCGGGCTGCCGGCTGACCTGATCGAGGCCATGGACTCGACGGACTACGACGAGGCGCTGCGGGCGTCGCACCGAGACGGCATGGACCGGGTCGGCTACGAGGTAGGCACGCCGGTCATCGCGGTGGGCGACCTGGCGATCTTCGGGCCGGTCATCTCCCCGATTCCGCGCGGCGAGGCCGCTGCGCGGCTCTGGGATGGCGTCATGCTCATCGCGGGCACGGACGGTTTCTTCGAGCTGAAGCGCAGCCGCACCAAGGACCCGATCTTCGACTGACTCGCTGCGGCATCCGAGGGCTTAGCCCCCGGCAGTCCGTGCGGCTTCAGCCGCCGCCGCGGCCAGCCCGGTGCGGGCTTAGCCCTCCTCGCGGGCCAGCCCGGTGCGGATTCAGCCGCCGCGGCCAGCCTGATGCGGATTCAGCCGCCCTCGCGGGCATCCCCGCGGGGGCGGCTGATCGGCGCTGCGGCTAGCTCGTGACGGTGATCCGCCATCGGCATTGCGTCCTGATCGCCAGGTAGTGGGTACCGGCGTCCTTGTAGGCCCAGGTCACGCCACGTCCCGTCGCGCCGAGCCTGGTGATGTACGCGCCATCAACGCTGCTTGCGCCGTCCTGGCCGACCGTGAAGCTGCCCTTGGGATCGAGCCCGGCGCAGCTGTAGGACCAGGCGATCTTCCAGGTGCCGTTGCCGCCGATCGTGAACTGGCTGGTGTCGGCGCTGCCAGTGGAGGCGTACACGGCGTGGACCCGGGTCGGGGCCGATGTCCCGGCGGCCGCAGCTCTATGCCGGGCAACGCTGGGGCCGGTCCTGCTGTCGCCGGTCCGGCCCCGGCCGGTGCCGCTCCCGCCGGGGCCCGAGCGGACGGTGCCGGCCTGGCCGGTGCCGCCCTGGCTGGCCTGGCCATCGCCGGCCCGGTGGTAACCGCCGATCCCGGCGTTCCCGGCCGCCGACCCGTCCCCGGCGTGCGAGTGGCCGCCGGCGGGCCGCTGTACTGGCGTGCCGCCGCCGCTGGTGCGGGCGACTGGCGCCGTAGCCATCGCGACCATGGTCACTGCGGCAACGACCACGAAGAGGCCGGCCACCCAGACGCTGGCGATCAGGGCGAGCTTCATGACGCGGTGCGCCCGGCCGCGCATGACCGCATTGCCGTTGACCTCGGCAGCGTGCTGAGGCGCGCGAGATGGCTGGGTAGGCCACGCGTACGGGGATTGGCGAGTCATCCGGGTACTTTCAGGTGCGTGTTTCGGGATCTGTCACGGAAAGTGACAATTTTCTACCGTCACTCACCGGGAGCGTTCTATCACGAAATGAAATCGCACCCAGGGGTTACTGATTTTTTTTCAGGTAAACGGCTTGCTCCGGGAGGAGCGCCTCCGTGGGATTTGCACGGCGGACGCCACCGGATAGTCACAGATGTTGTGCGACCTGTAGCCAAGATCCAGGTCTTTGTCAGTTAATTTTCTCTACATTCTGTAATCGCCTGAGAGGAACTTGGCGGAGTCTGTCATCGCCCGGAAGGAGCTGGCCGGAGTCTGTCATCGCCAGGGAGGAGCTGGCCGGCCCAGGGCCCGGGTACGGTCGCTTTGGCCGGCCGGGCGCGGTGGGCAAGGATGGACGCCATGCGTAGCAACTACATCGGCGGTGCCTGGACCTCATCGGCAAGCGACTCCGGCATCGACGTAGTGAACCCGGCGACCGAGGAAGTCATCGACCGGGTTCCTGCGGGTCACCGGTCCGATGTCGACGCCGCGGTCAGCGCCGCCCGGGCCGCGTTCCCGGGCTGGGCGGCCACCCCGGCGGCCGAACGGGCACGCCACCTTGAGGCGGCACGCGAACTGCTGGCGGAACGGGCGGATACGGTAGCGGCGGTCATCGCGGCCGACATGGGCTCGCCGCTGACCTTCGCGCGCAAGGTTCAGGTCGGCACCCCGCTCGCGGTGCTCGCGAGCTACGTGGAACTACTTGCTTCCTACGACTTCAGCGGCGAGCGGGTCGGCAACTCGCTGATCGTGCGCGAGCCGGCCGGCGTCGCCGGAGCGATAACGCCGTGGAATTACCCGCTGCACCAGATAGTGAACAAGGTCGCCGCGGCGCTCGCCGCCGGATGCCCGGTCGTGCTCAAGCCAACCGAGGTGGCGCCGCTCGCCGCCTATGAACTGGCCGCCATCTTCCACGAGACCGGCCTTCCGGCGGGCGTGTTCAACCTGGTCAGCGGAGTCGGGCCGGTGGTCGGCGAGGCCATCGCCGGCCACCCGGGCATTGACATCGTGTCCTTCACCGGTTCCGCGAGGGCCGGGACGAGAGTGGCCGAGGTCGCCGCCGCGACCGTCAAGCGGGTCACGCTCGAACTGGGCGGCAAGTCAGCGAACGTGATCCTGCCGGACGCCGATCTGGCTACCGCGGTCAAGGTCGGGGTGGCCAAGGCATTCGTCAACTCGGGCCAGACCTGCAACGCGCTGACCAGGATGCTGGTGCACAGCGACAGCTACGACGAGGCAGTCGGCCAGGCGGCCAAGAACGCGGCACGTTATACGACCGGCGACCCGCTGGCCGAGGGCATCCGGCTCGGCCCGCTGGTTTCCGCGGCCCAGCGGGACCGGGTGCGCGGGTATATCGAGCGCGGGGTAGCCGATGGCGCGCGGCTGGCTGCAGGCGGCCCGCAGCCGCCGGCTGGCCTGGACGCCGGCTACTACGTGCAGCCGACCGTCTTCGCTGATGTCACGCCGGGGATGGCCATAGCGCAGGAGGAAATCTTCGGGCCGGTGCTCTCGGTGATCCCCTACACGTCCGAGGACGAGGCGGTCGAGATTGCCAACGGCACGCCGTACGGCCTGGCGGCCGCCGTCTGGTCAGCCGACCAGGATCATGCGGTGGCCATTGCCAGGCGGCTCCGCGCCGGGCAGGTGGAGGTGAATGGCGGGGCGTGGAACGTGGCCGCGCCCTTCGGCGGATTCGGCCAGTCGGGGTACGGCCGCGAACTCGGCGCGCACGGGCTCGAGGAATACCTGGAGATCAAGGCCCTGCAGTTCTAGTTAGGCCGTCCACACCAGACAGAATGGCTGGCCGGCCGGATCGGCGTAGACGCGCCAGTTCGGGCCGGCGCCGTCCAGCCGGGTGGCACCGATGTCGAGGGCGGCCCGTTCCGCCGCGTCCACGTCCTGGACGGTCACGTCGAGGTGGATCTGCTGCGGGTACGCCGGATCCGGCCAGCGCGGCGCGGTGTACTGCTCCACCTGCTGGAACATCACCGGCTGCGCGCCGTCCTCACCGATCATGGCGACCCCGTCCGCCTCGTACGTCACCGGCTTGCCGAGCAGCCCCGCGTAGAACTGGCTCAGCGCCTTCGCGTCGGGGCAGTCGAGCATGACGCTCATCAGGGTGGTCCGCGGATCGCCGGTGTTGACGCACAGGTCGAACGGGTGGCCGGCCGGGTCGGCCAGTGTGTGCCACCGTTCGTTGCGGCGCAGCAGGCTGGCGCCGAGCTGCTGGGCGCGGTCCGCCGCCGCATCGATGTCCGGTACCCGGAAGTCGAGATGGGCCTGCTGCGGACGGTCCTGGTCCGGCCAGCGGGGCGGCACGTGGTCGGTGGCCCGTTGCAGGCCGATCCGCCAGCCGTCACCGGAGTTGATCGTGATCCACTCGTCATCGTCGTCGGGGACGCGTCGCCAGCCGGCGAGCTGCTCGTAGAACGTGGCCAGGAGGCCGATGTCCGGAGCGTCCAGCGCCACGGCCCGCAGTGAGCCGATCGCCCGCCGGTGCGGTTCGGAGGTCATGCCCCAATCCTGCCGATCCCGGGGCCGGGCCGCCACCGGGAACCGGCGTTGGCGATCCGTCCTAGATAACGGGACTCCCCGTCGGCTGGTGACCAGGATCCCCTGGGATGGCTGGTGACCAGCCAGCCGGGCAGTGTGCGCGCCCGGGCCTGCGGTTCCTGCCGGGAGCTGCCAGACTGGCCTGCGTGCGCGTATATCTCGGATCCGATCATGCTGGCTACGAGCTGAAGGCTCGCCTCGTCGAGTGGCTTGCCTCCGCCGGGCATGAGCCGGTGGACTGCGGCCCGGCGAGGCTGGACGACCAGGACGACTATCCGCCGTACGTCATGCGGGCGGCCGGGCGTGCCGTTGCCGATCCCGGCAGTCTCGGGATCGTCATCGGCGGATCGGGCAACGGCGAGCAGATCGCGGCGAACAAGATTCGCGGCGTGCGCGCGGCCCTGGCCTGGAGCGAGGAGACGGCGCGGCTGGCCCGGCTGCACAACGACGCGAACGTGCTGAGCCTCGGCGCGCGCGAGCAGCCCATCGAGCAGGCGGTGACCTTTGCCCAGGTGTTCGTCGGCACCGCGTTCTCCGGGGCGCCCCGGCACGCCCGGCGGCTGGCGATGATCGCTGCCTATGAGGAAACTGGCGACCTGCCCCCGCTGCCCGGCGCCTAGCCGCCCGGGCAGCCGGACTGGCCGGGCACTGCCCCGGCCACGCATCAGCCGCCCGCGCATCAGCCGGTAATGCATCAGCCGGCCACGCATCGGCCGGTAATGCATCGCCGGCCACGCATCGGCCGGCCGCGGCTACCGGTGCTGCTGCCGCCGCCGCCGGCCGCGCCGCCGGGCCGCTGACGACGGCGACGGCGACGGCGTGGGCGTGGGCGAGGGCGAGCCTGGCACAGCAGCGCGGGCGTCCGGCTTAGCCGCGGCCGGCCCGCCAGCCGGGCCAGCGGCATTCGCCGCAGCCCGGGGGCTGGCCGCCGCCGCGGCGCCCGGCATGGCCGCCGCGTCGCCGGGGTTTCCTGCGCCGGCGATGCTGGCGGTTGCCCGGGCGGCGACCCCCGGGCCGGCCGCCGCCGGGTCCGCGTCGGCCACCGCTGCGCTGGCGACGTCATCCGGCTGCGGCCGGGACACGTCCCTGGCCCGCATCGCGGCATCCACCGTTATCTTCATCGTCGGCATCGGGCCTCCAGGCTCAGTCTCGCACGCACGGCTGCCAGCCTGCCCCCGGAGCGGCCGGCCACCGAGCCGCACAGCCACAGCACAGCGCAGCACCGCACCGCACGGCACGGCAGACCGGCCACTGCTGATCACGACCGGGGATACGCTGGATCGCGGCGGGCCAGCAAGAACGGACGCCGGGACGGGCGAGCCCCGAGGGCGGGAGACTATGGCGGTGAAGCGCAAGGCGGTGGTACTGCTCAGCGGCGGCCTGGACTCGGCTACCGCGCTCGCCATCGCGGTCAGCGAGGGCTATCAGGCGTACGCGCTCAGCTTCCGCTACGGGCAGCGGCACACCGTGGAACTTGACGCCGCGGCGCGGGTGGCCGGTGCGCTGGGCGCCGCCGCGCACGTGGTCGCCGAGATCGACCTGGGCATGTTCGGCGGCTCCGCGCTGACCGACGACGCGCTCGCCGTGCCGCACCACGACAGCGCCGACGACCTGGGAGACGCGATTCCGGTCACCTACGTGCCGGCCAGGAACACGATCTTCCTGTCGTTCGCGCTCGCCTGGGCGGAGACCCTGGGCTCCTCGGACATCTTCATCGGGGTCAGCGCGCTGGATTACAGCGGCTACCCCGACTGCCGGCCGGAATACCTCGCCGCCTACGAGCAGATGGCCGGCCTGGCCACCAAGGCCGGCGTCGAGGGCCGCCAGCAGCTGACGATCCATGCCCCGCTGATCCGGCTGACCAAGGCGGAGACGATCCGCCGCGGACTGGAGCTCGGCGTGGACTACGGGCTCACGCACAGCTGCTACGACCCGGCCGGCGACCGGGCCTGCGGCAGCTGTGACTCGTGCCTGCTGCGCGGCCGGGGCTTCGCCGAGCTCGGCCTGACCGACCCGGCCATGGCGGTTGCCGGGTGAGACCGGCGTACCGGGTCAAGGAGATCTTCTACACGCTGCAGGGGGAGGGCACCCGGGCCGGGTGGCCGGCCGTGTTCTGCCGTTTCACCAGCTGCAACCTGTGGACCGGGCGGGAACGTGATCGCCATCGCGCCATCTGCCAGTTCTGCGATACCGACTTCACCGGGACGGACGGGCCGGGCGGGGGCCGGTTTGATACCGCGGCAGGCCTGGCCGCCGCCGTGGCCGCGGCATGGCAGGGCCAGCCGCATCCGCGCAGCCGGCCCTACGTGGTGTGCACCGGGGGAGAGCCGCTGCTCCAGCTGGACTCGGCCGCGGTCAGCGCCCTGCATGCCGTCGGCTTCGAGGTGGCGGTCGAGACGAACGGCACCCGGCCGGCCCCCGACGGCCTGGACTGGATCTGCGTCAGCCCGAAGGCCGGCGCGGACCTGACGCTGATCGCGGGCGACGATCTCAAGCTGGTGTTTCCGCAGCCGGGCGCGGAGCCGGAGCGGTTCGAGGATCTCGATTTCGCGCATTTCCTGCTGCAGCCGATGGATGACCCGGATCGCGCGGCGCATACCCGGGCCACGATCGAGTACTGCCTGGCGCACCCGCAGTGGCGGCTGAGCCTGCAAACCCACAAGTACGCGGGCATTGCCTAGTGGAGATCTACCGCGAGTTCACCTTCGAGGCCGCGCACCGGCTGCCCAACGTGCCCGCCGGGCACAAGTGCGCCCGCCTGCACGGCCACTCCTACCGGGTGGAGATCCACGTCCAGGGCGAGCCGGGCGAGACCACCGGCTGGGTGCTGGACTTCGGCGATATCTCCCGCGCGTTCCAGCCGCTGCACGATCAGCTCGACCACCGCTACCTCAACGAGGTAGCCGGCCTGGACAACCCGACCAGCGAGGTCCTGGCGCGGTGGATCTGGCGGCGGCTGGCCGGGGCGCTGCCGCTGTCAGCGGTCGTGGTACGCGAGACGTGCACCTGCGGCTGCATATACCGCGGCGAAGCCGGGCCGGCCTGACCGCGGATCAGGTACCAGGCCAGCCATTCCCTGGCTAAACGAGCAAGTTCCCTCAGTCCCGCTCCACCACCAGGCAGATCTCGTCCGCGGTACGGAACCGGCCGATCTCGGTCAGCGCATGCTCCGCGCAGAAGCGCTGCAGCTCCCGGGTTTCCCGGCGCTCGATATCCCGGCGTTTCGTCATCGCGCTCCGGCAGCCGCTGATCACCAGCCGGTCGGCGGGGATGGCCGCCAGCACCCGCAGCAGCTCCGGCGACTGGCGGCCGACCACCGGTACCACCTTGAGCAGCAGGCCGAGGTCACAGCGGGCCGGCAGGCCGGCCGCGAACACGGCCTGCCAGCCGTCGGCGATGTTCCACTGGACCGGCCGGAGGCGCTGGTCCGCGCGGATCCGGGCGTATTCGCGCGCGGCCGCGATGGCGCGCGGGTCCTTGTCCAGCGCCCAGTACTCGCGGACGCCCGCACAAGCCGGCGCGTCGAGCGGGAACAGCAGCGGCAGGACACCGCAGCCGGCGTCGACAACCGTCTCGAAGGCGCCCGCGGCGGCCGTCAGCGCCGCGACGAAGCCGTCCAGGTGCGGCAGCCGCTCGGCGGTGCTCACGTGCGCCGCGGCCACCGCGGTGACCCGCTCGGTGATCAGGTGCCGGGGAGAGCCCGGCGCCAGGCCCGCGAGTGCCTGCACGGCATCGTCGAAGGCGGTCTCGGCCGCCCGGTACCGGCGCAGCCGGTAGTAGATGTCCCGCTTGGCGGCCGCGGCCGCGTCCCGGTAGATCCGCAGCCGGAGCACATCGCCGGGCGCCGCCGCGCGGGCCGCCGCCGCGACCAGCCGCGGCTGGCCCTGCCAGTCCGCCAGGATCAGCGCGACCGCATCCGCGGGATCGATGCGGTAACGCCGCGCCACCTGATCAGCGAGGTCCGCAGCGAGCTGCGCGAGCAGCTCGTCAGGAGGAGGCGGGTTCGTCATGTCCGTCCTCCAGGGCGCGCCAGGATGCGCCGAGTGCGCTGCCGGGGAACCAGGCGCCGTGTACTTCGAGTACCTCGGCCAGGTAGGCGTCCAGGGTGCCGGCGTCAAGGCGGCGGCCGATCTCCGCCACCGTGGTGAGGATTGTCCACAAGTTGTGCCGGATCAGCTCGTCCCCGCCGGGGAACTCCGTCATGCCCGCAGGGCAGGCCGGGCACGCGCACCGGTACTCACCGGCGGCCAGCGGGCCGAAGTCGCGCAGCGACCCGTACGGCGTCATGTACCAGCCGCCCAGCGCGAAGTGGCCGTAGGACGCCGAGTCGAAGATGCTGACCCCGGACGCGACGAGGAACGGCAGCTCACAGGGATCGCCGGCGCCGTAGAGATGGATCGGCACGTCCGGCCCGATGACGGAGCGGGCGTCGGCCGCCACCGAGCAGACGAAGCGGATGTCGTGATTCCGGGTGAAGAACGGCACCAGGCTGCCCAGCGCCAGGTAGCGCACGCCGAGGTCACGCAGCACGCTGCTGCTCTCATGCCGCAGGTCGGGGAACCGGCCGCCCTGCTGAACGCCGGCCAGCACCCCGCGCTCCACGATCGTCAGCGCCTGGCGGATCCGGGTCTCGGTGGCCCGCAGCTTGGCCTCGGCGGTGACGCGGTTATCACCGGGCGGGGTGACCAGGTCCAGCGGTGCCAGCACATCGCTGCCGATGCGGTCCTGGAACCTGACGATGTCGGCGTTCTTGAGGTAGAGCCGGCGGGTGAAGCCCTGGAATGCGCCCGAGTCGGTGGCCACCAGCCGCTGGAACGACAGGTAGTCGTGCAGGTCCTGCTCCGTCATCAGCCGGCGCTTAAGGTCGCGCTGCTTGTAAAGGAAGTAGGCGTTGACAATGCAGCCGTCGATGGCCGGGCCGTCCGCCCAGCCGTCCAGCAGTCCGGTCAGCCGGTGCGGCTGGTAGACGGGCAGGAACATGGGCAGGCGGTGGCTGGTGCCGCGATTGGTGACAAATACCCGCGAGAACACGGTCGGCCTGGCCCCCTAGATATTTAGTCGCCTGCACAATATCGACACCGCGACGGACTTGGCGAGCGCCTGCCATCCGATACAGTGCGGCCAACATGGTTACGTCGGTACCGCACCGCCACGTCCGCGCCGCGCAGGCGGCAGCGGCGCGGGTGCGCGGCTGGGTCCGCCGGCAGTTCATGACCAGTAACCGGCGGCTCTTCGTCGTCCTCGCGGTCGTCACGGTAGGCATCGGCATCGCTGGTGAGCATGTGTCACGGTCCTGGTTCCCGCCCGGCGTGATGATCTTGCCGATCATGGCCGGCGGCCTGCTGCTCTGGCCGCGCGCCCTGCTGGTCCTGTTCGGGGTCGCCGCGGCGACGCTGGCGTACGACGTGGCGAACGGCAGCCCCGGCCCCGGCATCATCGCGACGATCGTGGTCACCGCCGCCTTCGCGCTCGTGCTGGCCAGGACGAGGGAGAAACTCGGCGTGCAGGGCATGCGCGGGGATCAGATGCTGATCGATCTGCGGGACCGGATCCGGGCCCAGGGCAAGCTGCCCGCGCTGCCGGCCGGCTGGCGATCGGCCTCGGTACTGCAGCCGGCCGGCGGGGCGTCGTTCGGCGGGGATTTCCTGGTATCCGCCAGTGACGGCAAGACCCTTGAGGTGGCACTTGTCGATGTGCCGGGAAAGGGGATGGATGCGGGTACCCGGGCGCTGCTGCTCTCCGGCGCATTCGGGGGGCTCCTTGGCTCAGTGCCCCGCGGCGAGTTTCTTACCTCGTGCAATGCCTATCTGCGGCGCGGGCCGTCCCCGGAGGGTTTCGTCACCGCGGTGCATCTGTCGGTGGACCTCGCGACCGGTGACTATGTGGTCGCCTCGGCCGGGCACCCGCCGGCCGCGCATTTCGAGGCGGGCGCGGGGACCTGGCGGCTCACCCAGGCACGCGGGATCGTCCTCGGGGTCGTTCCCGACCTGCGGGGCGTGCCCGAGCAGGGCACGCTGCGGCCGGGCGATGCGCTGATGCTCTACACCGACGGGCTGGTCGAGGTGCCCGGCCGGGACATCGACGTCGGGATTGACCGGCTGCTCGGCGAGGCGGACCGGCTGGTTACCTCCGGGTTCGGCGCCGGGGCGGCCCAGCTTGTCCGGTCCATGCAGGCGGGCGCGCGCAGCTCCGACGATTGCGCCCTGGTACTCATCTGGCGGGTCTGACCCGCGGGATTCGCGGCAGCCGACCGCGGCCCGGGCCGGGGCTGCCGGGCGTCCTGGGCGCTATGACCTTTACGTCAGGCATTAGCCAGCCGTGCCATAAATTGCATTGCCATCGCGTGCGAGCGACAAGACCTGGCGCCGGCCCGGTCTGCGCATTACGATCGCATTACGATTCGCCTCACCGCGATGGCCTGCCGTCGTTCTCCGGAAAGGCATCCGGGCCGTGGTCACATGACATGTGCGTCATGATTCCGCGGAAAGGCGACATGTGCGTCATGTGACATCAGCGTCATAGTCTCGGGGGAAAGGCGACACTCATGTCATATGACGGCTCTGTCATTGTTTGCAATTCCCCGGGAACTGTGCAGAAATAGTGTCCGTGATACGCGACGGGACCCGAATGGGCGACGGCCTCCCGGCAGGGCAGCCCAGCATGTCGGCCGACACGGTCGCGGTGGCGGCGGCCGGGGGGGCGCCCGCCGGGAGCGCTGCCGGCAGCGGGCACGACATCCCGGCGGCGATGGCCGCGCGGTCAGCGGGCGAGAATTTCCCGGTGGCCCTGCGGCTGCTGCCCGCCCGCCACCGGCAGCACCTGATGGCGGTCTACGGCTTCGCCCGGACTGTCGATGACATCGGTGACAAGGCGCCGGTCGCCGAACGCGCCCGGCTGCTCGATGAGCTGGAGTCGGACCTGGGCAGGCTCTACCCGGACCCGGACCCGGCGCGGACCAGGGCGCCGCCCCGGAACTCAGCGTGATCCGCGCGCTCCGCCCCGCCGTCACCGAGTGCGCGCTACCCGAGCAGCCCTTTCTCGACCTGATCCAGGCCAACCGGCAGGACCAGCTGGTGACCCGCTATCCGGCCTTCGATGACCTGGCCGGCTACTGCCGCCTGTCGGCCAACCCGGTCGGCCGGATCGTGCTGCACGTCTTCGGCGCGTTCACGCCGGCCCGGGCGGAGCTCTCCGATCAGGTCTGCACGGCGCTGCAACTGGCCGAGCACTGGCAAGACATCGGCGAGGACTTCCTGGCCGGCCGCATCTACCTGCCCGGCGAGGACATGGCCAGGTATGGCTGCCCGGAGTCCGATCTTTCCGCGCCCCGGGCATCGCCCGCGCTGCGCGCGCTGGTCGCGTTCGAGACGCGGCGGGCCCGCGCGCTGCTCGATGCCGGCGCTCCGCTGGTCGGCACGCTGCGCGGCTTCGCCAGGATGGCGGTGGCCGGGTACGTGGCCGGCGGCCGGGCGGCGCTGGCCGCGATCGCGGCCGCGGATCACGATGTGCTCGGGGCCGTGCCGCGCCCCAGCGCGGCCCGGACCGCGGCGGAGCTGCTCCGCTGCGCGGCGACGGGGCGGTGACGGCGGTGGATACCCGGGTCCCGGCGGCCGTCGATGTCCGTTCCGCGTACCAGCACTGCGAGCAGATCACCAGGACGCAGGCACGGAATTTCTCCTACGGGATCCGGCTGCTGCCCGCGGTCAAGCGCCGTGGCCTGTCCGCCGTCTACGCGTTCGCGCGGCGGGTCGACGACATCGGTGACGGCTCGCTGCCCGCCGCGGCGAAGCTGGCGGCGCTCACCGAGGCCCGTTCCCGGGTGGCGGCACTGGCCGGCCCGGCGGCCGGCCTTGCCGGTGACCCCGTGCTGGTCGCGCTGGCCGACGCGGCCACCCGGTTCGCGCTCCCGCTCGGTGCCTTCGGGGAGCTCATCGACGGCTGCGAGGCGGACGTGCGCGGCACGGCGTATGCCACCTTTGGCGACCTTGAGCAGTACTGCAGGTGCGTGGCCGGATCGATCGGCCGGCTGTCCCTCGGTGTGTTCGGCTGCGAGGATATGGCGGCCGCGGCGCCGCTGGCCGACGCGCTGGGTGTGGCCCTGCAGCTGACCAACATCCTGCGTGATATCCGGGAGGATTTCGGCACCGGCCGGGTCTACCTGCCGGCTGAAGATCTTGATCGTTTCGGTGCCGTGCTCGTCCCCAACGGCACCAGCGAACTGCCCGCGGACGACGCGCTGGAGGACGTCGTCCGGTTCGAGGCCGAGCGCGCCCGCGGCTGGTACGCCACCGGCCTGCGGCTGATGCCCATGCTGGACCGGCGCAGCGCGGCATCCGCCGGGGCCATGGCGGGCATCTACCTTCGGCTGCTTGAGCGCATCAGCGCGTCGCCGGCCGCAGCCCTGCGGCGCAGGCTGTCACTGTCCACGGCGGAGAAGGCCATGGTGGCGGCCAGGTCGCTGTCCGGCATGGCTCCCGCCACGCCCGCCCGGCAGTCAGGGGCGAGACCATGACCGGGCCACCTGACGACGAGGAAAAACTCCCGCGCGGCGCCGCGAGCTGGGCCGCCGGACCTGAGCCGAGCCCGGTCAGCGCGGCCGCGCCCGGCCGCGCTGATGGCGCGGTCACGCCTGCCCGGGTCGTGGTCATCGGCGGCGGCCTCGCCGGGATCACCGCCGCTATCGCGCTGCGGGAATCCGGCATCGGCGTCACGCTGCTGGAGGCCAGGCCCCGGCTGGGCGGGGCGACCTGTTCCTTCAGCCGGGACGGCCTGACGATCGACAATGGCCAGCACGTGTTCCTGCGATGCTGCAGTGCCTACCGGGGACTGCTGGCCAGGCTCGGCATGACCGGGTCGGCGACGATCCAGGATCGCTTCGACATCACCGTGCTGTCCCCTCGCGGTACGGCCAGGCTGCGCCGGACCGCGCTGCCCGGCCCGCTGCAGATGGGCCGTGCGCTGGCCGGCTACTCGCTGCTGTCGCCGGCCGAACGGCTCCGGGTGGCGCGCGCCGCGCTGGCGATGCGCTTCCTCCGGCCGGGCAGGCCAGGGCTGGACAGCGAGCGCCTCGGGGACTGGCTGGCCGCCCGGGGGCAGGGCGAGCGCGCCCGCCGGACGCTGTGGGACCTCTTCGTCGTCTCTTCGCTGAACATCGCGGGGGATGACGCGAGCCTGGCGCTGGCCGCCACCGTGGTCCGGATGGCCCTGCTCGGCGCCAGGGACGCCGCCGACATCGGCGTGCCCGCCGTCCCGCTCGGCGACCTGCACGGCGCCGCGGCCGCCCGGCTGCTGCACCAGCTCGGCGCCGAGGTGCGGCTCGGCACCTCCGCTGTCGCCGTGACGCCCGCGCCCGGCGGCGGCCTGAGCGTCCGCGCCGCGGCCGGCGCCGACCGGGCCCAGTCGTCACTGCCCGCCGACGGCGTGGTGATCGCCGTACCGCCGGCGCCCGCGGCCCGGCTGCTGCCCGCCGAGGCGGGCCGCGCGCCGTGGGCCGCGCTCGGCTCGTCACCGATCGTGAACGTGCACGTGATCTACGACCGGCGGGTCACCAGGCTGCCGTTCGCCGCCGCCGTGGACTCGCCGGTGCAGTGGGTCTTCGACAAGACCGTCTCATCCGGCCTGGCGGCAGCGCCGGGCCTGGCGGCAGGACCGCGCCCGGCGGCCGCACCGGGCCCGGCGGCCGCACCGCGCCCGGCGGCAGAGCAGTACCTCGCGGTATCGCTGTCCGCCGCGGACGACTACATCGACGTCCCGGCCGCGCGGCTGCGCGAGCAGTTCGTGCCCGCGCTCGCTGAGCTGTTCCCGGCCGCCAGTCAGGCGCGGATCAGCGATTTCTTCGTGACGAGGGAGCGCCAGGCGACATTCCGCCAGGCGCCAGGATGCGGACAGCTGCGGCCGGCCGCGGCCACCGGCCTGCCCGGGCTGGTGCTGGCCGGCGCGTGGACCGATACCGGCTGGCCGGACACCATGGAGGGCGCCGTGCGAAGCGGCCTGAACGCAGCGCTGGAACTCAAACGCGGCCTGGCCATGCCGCCCGGCCGGGAGCTGGTCTGCCCGGCCGGAGCGCCCGCGCCGGCCGGGACAGGAGCGCCGTCATGACCGCAACCATCCCGGCCGGTGTAGAGACGGCCCGTGACCTGGTAGGGCCGGCCATCGCGGCGGCGGTGAGCCGGCTGAGCCCGGACGTGCGATCCGTTGCCGCCTATCACCTCGGCCTGGCGGACGCCGATGGCCAGCCGCTGCGCGCCGGCGGCCGGCCCGGCGGCATGGGCAAGGCCCTGCGGCCCGCGCTCGCCCTGCTGTCCACCCGGGCCGCGCGGGCCATGCCGGAGCGCGGGGTGGCCGCCGCGGCGGCGGTGGAACTCGTGCACAACTTCTCCCTCGTGCACGACGACATCATGGACGGCGACACCGAGCGCAGGCACCGGCCGACGGCGTGGGCGGTGTTCGGCGTGGGCGCGGCCATCCTGGCCGGCGATGCCCTGCTGGTACTCGCCCAGGACATCCTGCTGGAGGGACCGGCGCCGCAGGGGCTGTGGGCGGCCCGCTGCCTGTCCGCCTCGGTACAGCGGCTTATCGCGGGCCAGGGCGCGGACCTGGCCTTCGAGCGGCGCGATGACGTCACGCTCGATCAGTGCCTGGAGATGGCGGGTGACAAGACCGCCGCGCTGATGGCCTGTGCATGCAGCATCGGGGCGATCTACGTCGGCGCTCCCGCCGAGCTGGCGATGGGCCTGGCCGGTTTCGGCGCGCATGCCGGGCTCGCGTTCCAGCTCACCGACGACCTGCTCGGCATCTGGGGCGCCCCCGAGGTCACCGGCAAGCCGGTCCGCTCCGATCTGCGGACCAGGAAGAAATCACTGCCGGTCGTCGCCGCGCTCACCAGCGGCAGGCAGCCTGGCGACGAGCTCAGCGCGCTGCTGGCCAGCACGGAACCGCTCAGCGAGGATGACCTGCTGCACGCGGCCGGCCTGGTCGAGGCGGCGGGCGGCAAGGCATGGGCGGAGGCCGAGGCGGACGCGCAGCTCGCCGCCGCGGCCAAGTGCCTGGCCGAGACCGACATGCCCGACGACGTCCGGGCGGAGTTCAGCGGGATCGCCGAATTCATCACGGCGCGGCAGAGCTGACGGTGACGGCTGTGAGCGCGGCGGAGGCGAGCCCGGCGGAGCTGACCGGGCCGGCCGTGCGCACGGCAGAACCGGCGGCCGGGACGCAGGAAGCGGGGAAAGCAGAGCGAGATGGCGGTGACGGCAGCATGACGGTGACGCAAGCCCGCCCCGGCGGCGGGCAGACGGCGCCGGTGGCCGCGCGGGCGGCACTCGACCGGGCGGCCCGCCACCTGCTCGACCAGCAGCACGCCGGCGGCTGGTGGCAGGGCGAGCTGGAGACCAATGTCACGATGGACGCGGAGGATCTGCTGCTCCGCGAGTTCCTCGGCGTCCGGACGCCGGCCGAGACCGCCGCCGCGGCCCGGTGGATCAGGTCCAAGCAGCGGGCGGACGGGACCTGGGCCAACTATTACGAGGGCGACGCGGACCTGTCCACGACCGTCGAGGCGTACGTGGCCCTGCGGCTGGCCGGCGATTCACCGGATGCCGATCACCTGGCCAGGGCGGCCGGCTGGATCCGGGCGGCCGGCGGCATCCCCGCGACCCGGGTCTTCACCCGGATCTGGCTGGCCCTGTTCGGCGAGTGGTCCTGGGACAAGCTGCCGGTGATGCCGCCGGAGCTGATCTACCTGCCGGGCTGGTTCCCGCTCAACACCCAGGACTGGGCCTGCTGGGCACGGCAGACGATCGTCCCGCTGACCATCGTCGGATCGCTGCGGCCCGTCCGCCCGCTGCCCTTCGGCGTGGCCGAACTCTGGCCGGCCAGCCCGGCCGCTGCGGCGCCCACGGACGCTGCGGCGGGCATGGACGGCGTGGCGAGCACGGGCGGCGCGGCGCGCCCGGACGGCGCGGGCATGGACGGCCACGGGCGGCGCGGCGCGCCCGGACGCTGCGGCGCGCACTGACCCTGGTGCGAGTGCAAGTACGGGCCCGGTGGCCGGCCTCACCGCGAAGGCCACCCGTGCGGCCTCGCGCGGGTGGCCGGCCTTCTTCGGCGGCCTTGACCGCGTGCTGCAGGTGTACCAGCGCCGCGGCGTGCAGGCGGCCCCGGCCCGCGCCGTGCGGACCGCGGCGCTGCGGCGCTGCGCGGAGTGGATCATCGCCCGGCAGGAGCAGGACGGCTGCTGGGGCGGCATCCAGCCGCCCTGGGTGTACTCGCTGATCGCGCTCCACCTGCTCGGCTACGGCCTGGAGCATCCCGTGATCAAGCGCGGCCTGGCCGGCCTGGACCGGTTCACCATCTGGGCGGACGGCCCGGACGGCCCGACCCGGCGGCTGGAGGCATGCCAGTCGCCGGTATGGGACACCGTGCTTGCGATGATCGCGCTTTCCGACGCCGGCCTGCCGGCTGACCATCCGGCGCTGGCATCGGCGGCCCGGTGGGTGCTGGATGAGGAGATCCGCGGGCCGGGTGACTGGCAGGCCCGCAGGCCCGGGCTCAGCCCGGGCGGCTGGGCCTTTGAGTTCGACAACGACGGCTACCCGGACATCGACGACACCGCCGAGGTCGTGCTCGCGCTCCGGCGGGTCGCGCCGGCCACCGATCCCCGGATCGGCGCGGCGCTGCAGCGGGGTATCGGCTGGCTGACCGGCATGCAGTCCAAGGACGGCGGCTGGGGCGCGTTCGACGCGGACAACACCAGGAAGATCGTGACCAAGCTGCCGTTCTGCGACTTCGGCGAGGTGATCGACCCGCCGTCCGCGGATGTCACCGCGCACACCGTCGAGGCGCTGGCCGCCGAGGGACTGGGGGCCGGTAAGGCAGCGCGGCGCGGCGTGGCCTGGCTGCTGCGCGCCCAGGAGCAGGACGGCTCCTGGTTCGGCCGGTGGGGCGCGAACTATGTCTACGGGACCGGCGCGGTCGTGCCCGCGCTGATCGCGGCGGGCGTGCTGCCCGGCAAGCCGCCGATCAGGCGTGCCGTCGGGTGGCTCAGGGAGCACCAGAATCCGGACGGCGGCTGGGGCGAGGACCTGAGGTCCTACGACGACCCGGCGCTGGCCGGCCGCGGCGAGTCGACCGCCTCGCAGACCGCGTGGGCGCTGCTCGCGCTGCTGGCCGCGGGGGAGGGCCAGCCCGCCGGTGAAACGCTGCCCGCCGGTGAAACGCTGCCCGCCGGTGAAACGCTGCCCGCCGGTGAAACGCTGTCCGCGGGGGAGGGCCAGCCCGACGGGGAAACGCTGCCGGCCGGGAAAGCGCGGCGGGCTGGAGCGGGCTCCGATTCCGGCTGCGTCGAGCGCGGCGTCCGCTGGCTGGCCGACCATCAGCGGCCGGATGGTACCTGGGATGAGCCGCAGTACACCGGCACCGGGTTCCCCGGCGACTTCTACATCAACTATCACTTGTACCGGCTCGTCTTCCCGGTCAGCGCGCTGGGTCGTTACCTGGCGGGTGACCAGTGAACCGGCATGCCGCGACCGCGGGCGCGCCCGTCCGGCCGACGGGAGGAGCGTCATGAACCGGCTGCTCATCTGCTCGCCGCTGCGGCTGGAGGCGCGCGCCGTCCGCCGTGGTATCGGCGACGACGGCGACGTCAGGCAGACCGGCTACGGGCCGCGGAAATCAGCAGCGCAGGCGGCGAAGCTCCGCCCGGGCCCGTTCGGCATGCTGGCGATCGCCGGAACCGGCGGCGGGCTATCGGCAGACCTGTCACCCGGTGACCTGGTCGTCGGCGCGCAGGTCAGCGGCACCGGGCCGGTCATCAGCTGCCCGTCGGCCCCGCTGCTGGCCGGCGAGCTGCGGCGGGCGGGACTGCGCGCCCGGGCCGGCCAGATCGTCACCGTGGACCACCTCGTGCACGGCCCCGGGCGGGCGCGGCTCGCGGCGGCCGGTTCCCTGGTCGCCGACATGGAGTCCGCGCAGCTGCTCGCCGCGGCGGCCGACCGGCCCGCCATCGTGGTCCGGGCCGTCTCGGACACCCCGCAGCGGCCGCTGCTGAGCCCGGCCGGGCTGGCCGGCGGCATCGCCGCGCTGCGGTCCCTGCGGCTGGCCGCGCCCGCGCTGGCCCGGTGGGCCGCGGCGGCCGGGCGGCGCCGCGTGGTGCTGGCCGGCCCGCGGTCCTTCTGCGCCGGGGTGGAACGGGCCATCGAGATCGTCGAGCGGGCGCTGGACATGCACGGGGCGCCGGTGTACGTGCGCAAGCAGATCGTGCACAACAGCCACGTGGTGGCCAGCCTGGAGCGCCGCGGCGCGATCTTCGTGGACGAGCTGAGCGAGGTCCCCGACGGGGCGGTAGTGGTGTTCTCCGCGCACGGCGTGTCGCCCGCGGTGCGGGACGAGGCGGCGCGGCGCGGGCTGGATGCCGTCGACGCGACCTGCCCGCTGGTCTCCAAGGTGCACGTGGAGGCCCGCCGGTTCGCCGCCGACGGCTACCTGGTCGCGCTGATCGGGCACGCCGGGCACGAGGAAGTAGAGGGCACGCTGGGCGAGGCGCCCGGCTCGACTGTCCTGGTGCAGACCGGGGCCGACGTGGCCAGCCTGCGCCCCGCCGATCCCGCCAAGGTGGCTTACCTGATGCAGACCACGCTGTCGGCCGACGAGGCAGACGGGATCGTCGGGAACCTGCTGGAACGGTTCCCCGCGGCCCGCGGGCCAGGCAGCGACGACATCTGCTACGCCACCACCAACAGGCAGCTCGCGGTCCGCGCCGTTGCCGCCGAGTCCGACCTGGTGCTGGTGGCCGGCTCGGCCAACTCGTCCAACTCGCGCCGCCTGGTGGAAACGGCGGAGCGGGCTGGCAAGCCGGCCTACCTGATCGATGGTCCCGAGGACATCGAGCTCGGCTGGCTGGCTGGAGTGTCGACGATCGGGCTCACGGCCGGCGCCTCGGCGCCGCCGGCCGTGGTCGACGAGATCGTCGCCGCGCTGCGCGGCCTCGGTCCTGTCGAGGTCACCGAGCGCGTGATCGCCACTGAAAATATCCGGTTCGGCCTGCCCAAGGAGGTAAGGCAATCATGACGATGCCACTGCGCCAGAGCATGCGGGTGGGTACCTACCTGCTCCGCCAGAAGCTGGCCCGCCGGGACAAGTTCCCGCTGCTTGTCGAGCTCGAGCCGCTGTACGCATGCAACCTGAAATGCGCGGGCTGCGGCAAGATCCAGCAGCCGGCCAGCCTGCTGAAGCAGCGGATGCCGGTGGAGCAGGCGCTGGCCGCGATCGAGGAATGCGGCGCTCCGATGGTGTCCATCGCGGGCGGCGAGCCGCTCATGCACCCGCAGATCGACGTGCTCGTCGCCGAGCTGATCAAGCGGAAGAAGTACGTGTTCCTGTGCACGAATGCGCTGCTGATACCGAAGAAGCTGGACAAGTTCAAGCCCTCCCGCTACTTCGCCTGGGCGGTGCACATCGACGGGCTGGCGCAGCGGCATGACGAATCGGTCTGCAAGGACGGCGTCTTCGACGAGGCGGTCGCGGCGATCAGGGAATGCCAGCGGCGCGGTTTCCGGGTGACCACGAACACCACGTTCTTCAACACGGACACGCCGCAGACCGTGATCGACGTGCTCAGCTACCTCAACGACGACCTGAAGGTCGACGAGATGATGATCTCGCCGGCGTACGCGTACGAGAAGGCGCCCGACCAGGAGCACTTCCTTGGCGTGACCGAGACCAGGGAACTATTCCGCAAGGCGTTCGATAACGGCAACCGGCAGCGCTGGCGGCTCAACCATTCCCCGCTGTTCCTGGACTTCCTGGAGGGCAAGGCCGACTTCGGCTGCACCGCGTGGGGCATCCCGTCGTACTCGCTGCTCGGCTGGCAGAAGCCGTGCTACCTGATGTCCGACGGGTATGTGAAGACGTACCGCGAGCTGATCGATACCACCGACTGGGATGCGTACGGCCGGGGCAAGGATCCGAGGTGCGCCAACTGCATGGCGCATTGCGGCTACGAGCCGTCCGCCGTGCTGGCCACGATGGGGTCGCTGAAGGAGTCAATCCGAGCGATGCGCGGAGCCTGACCCCGCACACATTGTTGCGCTGGCCGCCCGGCGTGCGGGCGGCGGCCGTTGCTGCACGGCACGGGCTTCCGGCTGGTCCGCAAGTGGCGGACGAGTGACATCTGGCTGATGCTCTGCCGGCACCGCCTCTCCGGGCGTTAGGGCAGGTGCCGCCGTGGTCCCCGCTGCCGGGGTCACTGGCAGCGCAATGCCCGCCGCCCATGGCGCTAGTGCAAAATGATGCACTAGCGCATTCGGCGCGCGTCAAGGAATTCCCATGTTCTTATCCCGCTAAAGTAATGGATTTTTACGTTGTGCAGTGGCTAGGTACACTTCGGCGTCAGCGGGAATCGGGGATATACCGGTGCCTGCGGACCTTCGCGGCGGCAGTGCACGTGGCTGTGGTTTTCCACGACCGTTCGGCAATCCGCCGGATGCCGCTATGCCTGCGCCCGAACGAGGAACAGCATGCCCACGGATCAGCGTGATGCCCCCGGCTTCCCGGCCGATGTGGTGATCATTGGCGGCTGCGGTCGCGTCGGACTCCCTTTTGGCGTGGCGTTGGCCTCCCGCGGCCTATCGGTGCGGCTATATGACCTCAACGCGGCGGCGGTCGGCATTGTCAACAAAGCGCGTATGCCGTTCACCGAGGAAGGGGCCGATGAGCCGCTGCGTGCGGCCGTGCGTGACGGCAGGCTCGTGGCGACGACGGATCCAGCCGTCGCCGGGACAGCCGAGATCGTCGTCGTTGTCGTCGGAACCCCGGTTGACGAGCATCTCAATCCGGACCTCGGTGCGGTGCCGGCCGCGCTGGATCGTTGCGCCGCGCACCTGGTCGACGGCCAGCTCGTCATTCTGCGCAGCACCGTTCATCCCACGGTTACCGCATTGACCGAGCACATGCTCAGTAAACGCGGCATCAAGGTCGATATGGCTTTCTGTCCCGAGCGGATTGCTGAGGGACATGCAATGGAAGAGTTGTTTGACCTGCCGCAAATTGTCGGCGCCCGAAGTGATCAGGCTGGTGACCGGGCGGAGAAATTCTTTCGCATCCTGACTAACGAGGTTATCCGGCTGCAGCCCGAGGAGGCTGAACTAGCCAAGCTCTTCACTAACACCTGGCGGTATATCAAATTCGCCACCGCTAATCAGTTCTGGATGATGGCAAATGACTACGGCCTGGATTTTGAGCGGATTCGCTGGGCAGTACGCCACGACTATCCGCGGGCCGCCGACATGCCGGGGCCTGGTTTCGCGGCCGGCCCGTGCCTGCTCAAGGACACGATGCAGCTTGCCGCATTCAACCAGAATAAGTTTGTGCTCGGGCACGCGGCAATGCTGATCAATGAAGGACTCCCGCTCTACCTCGTCTCCAGGCTGGAGTCCAGCTACGACCTCGGCGCGCTGACCGTCGGGGTGCTGGGAATGGGATTCAAGGCCGGCAGTGATGATCCGCGGGAAAGTTTGTCCTATAAGCTCCGCAAAATCCTGATTCTCAAGGCCAGCGAAGTGCTGTGCTCCGACCCCTACATCGCCGATGAGCGGTTCACCCCGCTCGCGGAGGTGCTGGACCGGGCGGACCTGCTGATCATCGCGGCGCCCCATCCCGAGTATCACGGCCTGATCACCGACAAGCCGGTCGCGGACATCTGGGGCGTGACCGGCCGGGGCATGCGGATATGAGTCCCGAGATCACCGTGGTGATTCCGGTCTATAACGAGGGCGCGGCCGTTGTTCCCTGCCTGGACAGGATTCTGCAGGCGGTGACCTCGCCGTGTGAGGTGCTCGTCGTTTACGACCGGCCGGACGACACCACGGTGCCCCATATTGAGCAGGTCACCAGGTCGGATCCGCGGGTGCGCGGCGTGCTCAACGATTACGGCCCCGGCCCGGCGAACGCGATCCGGGCCGGCTTCGACCAGGCGCTCTCGCCGGTGACCGTGGTGACCATGGCGGACGGCAGCGACGACCCCCGGCAGATCGACGACCTGGCCCGGCTGGTGGAACGAGGGGTCGCGGTCGCCGCGGCGTCCCGGTACATGCCCGGCGGCCAGCAGGTCGGCGGCCCGCGGCTGAAGCGCAAGCTGTCGAGGGGGGCAGGGGTATCGCTGCGGCTGTTCGCCCGGGTCGGGACCCGGGATGCCACCAATAGCTTCAAGGCGTATTCCACCGAATTCGTCCGGCAGGCCGGAATCGACTCGCGGGCCGGGTTCGAGATCGGCCTGGAGCTCACCGTGAAGGCAACCAGGCTGGGGCTCCCGGTCGCCGAGATCCCGACTATCTGGCTGGACCGCTCGATCGGGGAGTCCCGTTTCGAACTGGTGCGGTGGCTACCCGACTACCTGCGCTGGTACCGATTCGCGTTCGGTCGCAGGCTGACCATGGAAAAGCTGACCGCGCACCGGGGAAAGCTGACCGCCCGACGCGGTGACGATGCGCGGGCTCCCGCGCCGGTGCGCTGACCTGAGCACGCATGCGAGTACTGATACGGAGGAGTGTTCGTGACGAAGGTTCTTGTCACCGGTTCGGCCGGCTTCATCGGCGGCTACATCGTGCAGGAGTTGCTCGGCCGGGGCCACATCGTGGTCGGGGTCGACAACTTCTCCAAGTACGGGCCGGTGAAACGCAGCTTCCACGACCACCCGAATCACCACTTCGTCGAGGGCGACGCGCGCGATGCCGGCCTGCTGACCGAGTTGCTGGAAGGCTGCGATCACTTCATCGCGGGGGCGGCGATGATCGGCGGGATTTCCTACTTTCATGCCTATGCCTACGATCTTCTCGCCGCCAACGAGCGGATCATCGCGTCGAGTTGTGATGCCGCGCTGCGGGCGCACAAGGCCGGCACGCTGCAGAAGATGACCTATGTCAGTTCCTCGATGGTTTACGAGAGCACTGACCACTGGCCGTCCAGGGAGGGCGACGAACGGCAGATCCCGCCGCCCCTTTCGTCGTACGGCTTCCAGAAGCTCGCGGTGGAATACTTCGCCCGGGCCGCATGGGAGCAGTACAAATTGCCCTACACGATCGTGCGGCCCTTCAACTGCGTCGGCGTCGGCGAGGGAAGGGCACTTGGCCAAGCCGAGGTGCTCTCCGGAAACGTCCGGCTGGCCATGTCCCATGTCGTTCCTGATCTTGTGCAGAAGGTGCTCAAGGGCCAGGATCCGCTGCGCATCCTCGGTGACGGCAAGCAGGTCCGTCACTACACCTACGGTGGTGACCTGGCCCGGGGGATTGCCGACACGCTGGCGCATCCGGGCACGGTCAACGACGACTTCAACTTGTCCACCGCCGAGTCGACGACGGTGCTTGAGCTTGCCGGGCTTATCTGGCACAAGATCAAGGGTCCGGACGTCCCGTTCCGTTTCGTGGCCGACCAACCCTACGAGCACGACGTGCAAAGACGGGTCCCGGATGTCGCGAAGGCCAGCCGGGTGCTCGGCTACGAGGCAACTACGACTCTCGGCGAGATGCTCGATGAGGTCATTCCGTGGATCGAGCAGGCCGTCCGCGAAGGATGGCTGTGAGCCTGGCCGGCCCGCGGCAGGCCGGTACCGGGCTAGCCGGTACCGGGCTAGCTAATACAGGGCCAGCAGCCACCGGCCGATCGGGCCGGGGGCCGGCCAGGCTGACCAGATTCCGCGCGCTGGCCAGCCACCCGGTCACCGTCCAGCTGGCCGTCCTGGCCGGCTTCATCGGGGCCGGCATCGCGGTGAGCTGGCCGCGGGTTACTTACCTCGCAGGCCGCCTGCCCGCCATTCGTGACGCGGGCAGCTACGTCTGGGGATTCTGGTGGATCGCGCACCAGGTCGAGCATTTCGGCAATCCATGGTTTACCCGCTACATCGACGCTCCGGCGGGGGCGCAGCTAGGCCTGCATGCCCTGATGCCGCTGCCTGGCGTGCTCATGATGCCGGTCACCATCGCCTTCGGTCCGAGCGCTTCCTACAACCTGCTGGCCATCGGGATGCCCGGCCTGCTGTGCTACGCGATGTACCGGGTGGGCCGGCTGTGGCTGCCCTCGCAGGCAGGCGCGATCGCGGCAGGCGCGTTCTTCGGCCTGTCCTCGATGCTGACGTGGCGCTCCTGGTATCACCTGAACCTGGCGGCCGGAGTGCTGTTCCTGCCGCTGGCGCTGGAGGCCGCGGTGCGGTTGACGCGCCGGCCTGGCTGGCGCCAGGCAGTGGTGCTCGGGCTGGTCGTCGGCGGGGCGCTGCTGACCGACCAGGAGATGGCCGTGCTGGTCCTGATCCTGGCCTGCGTCGCCCTGCTGCCATGGCTGCTGCGCCGCCCCCCGGCCGAGGCGAGGCTGTGGCCCGCGGTAGCAGCCAGGCTGCGGCCCGCCGCGCTGGCCGTGGGCGTCGCCGCGGTAGTTGCCAGCCCGCAGATCATCGCCGTGATCCAGCTGGCGAGATCCGGCGGCGCCTCCTCCCCGGCGCGCGCCCTCACCTCCTCATACCTCGGGAACAGCGTCATTTTTCCCCGGATGTTCGAGCTCTCCCCGCGGGTGACGGCCTTCGGGCTGCCGGCCTCCTCGGCGCTGATCTTCCACGGCCGGACCGGCGACGGGATCCCCAGCTACGGACTGGTGCTGACCGTGCTGGCCGTGCTCGGCCTGCTCGCGGCCCGGCGGCGGCGCAGCGCGTGGCTGCTGGCGCTGCTGTGGCTCGGCTGCGCCGTGCTGGCACTGGGCCCGGTGCTGCGGATCGGCAACCACATCTTCACCCCCGCCGCCGTGACGATGAACGGCCTGCGGGTGTCCAGCGTGATGCCGTACACCTGGTTCGTCCATATCCCGGTGCTATCCGGCTTCCGGGAGCCGGCCCGGATCCTGATGCTCGGCCTGGTGGCCGCTGCCTTGCTGGCCGGGGCGGCGGTGGACTGGCTGCGCTATCACGCGGCGCCCGTCATCGTCCTGGTCCTGGCGCTCGGCATTCTTGAGATGGGCTGGTCAGGCAACCCCAACATCGGGACGATGCCGACCGCGCTGCCTGCCCTGGACCGTCCGATCGCGGCGGATCATTCCGGGTCGCTCGTCGTCGATGTCCCGTACGGACTCCGCGGCGGAACAGATGACTATGGGAACCAGTTCGATCCGGAGGCGCAGGTGCTGGCGACCGCTGACGGCCATCCGCGCGCGGTCGGCTTCCTGTCCCGGATACCGGCTCCGACCGTGGCCGCGATCAAGAAACACGCCTTCCTCACGCAGCTAGCCGCCGTCGGGCGAGGGCAGCGGAGCACGCCGGCGCAGCTGGCAGCGGCCCGGCTGGATGCGCGCCACCTCGGCATCGGCTGGGTGCTGGTGTGGCGATGGAGCGGCCGGATACTGCCCAGCATCCGCTACCTGCACGAAACCGGATTCCGGTTCGACTACAAGGCTGACGGGGTGAAGGTCTACCGGCCGTCGCCAGGGCCGGCTGAGCACCCACTGGTTCCGGCCGCCCGCATCGGGCCCGGGCTGAGCACCCACTGATCCCGGCCGGACGCCCGTCATCGGGCCCGGGCTGAGCACGGCCACCGGTCCCGGCAACTTTGCAGAGCGCTTTCAGGGTCCGCTCAGAATCAGTCGCCATGATCTCCCCAGGTGCCTGCCCGCGCGCCTGGTGCGTGGCCGCCGCGCCCTTGCCGCCCGGTCGTGCCGCGGCGCTCGCGACCCTGAGGAGCTCATGTGTTTTTCACCTACCTGCGGCGCGAGCTGCGTGGCCGGATGCGCCAGGCCGTTCTGATCGCATCCGGACTTGCCGTCGGCATCGGGCTGGTCATCACGGTAACGGCGCTGTCGGCTGGCGTGCGGAACGCGCAAGGTACCGTGCTGCACTCGCTGTACGGAGTAGGCACGGACGTGACCGTCACCCGCGCCCCGGCCGCCCGCGCCGGCGGCCCCCGGTCATTCGGGTTCGGGGGAGCGACCGGCACCAGGACCCGGCCCGCCGCGGGCACGAAGATTGACATCGACACGCTGAGCAACTTCGGGCTCGGGACCCTGAGTTCCTCGTCGGTGACCGCCATCTCCCGGCTGCACAACGTCGCGGGAGCCGCTGGCGGGCTGACCCTGACCGACACCAGGATCACCGGGAAAATCCCGGCGATCAACACCGGCGGCGGCGGCGGCTTCGGCGGTGGGGCGGCGGCGGTGGCGGCAGGTTCCGCGGCGCTTTCACCCCCAAGTCGTTCACCGTTTCCGGCGTTGACCTGTCCCAGGGCGAGCTCGGCCCGCTCAGCTCGGGCAAGGTCGCGGCCGGGCGGACCTTTACCGCGGCGGACGCGAGCGCCAATGTCGCCGTCGTGGACTCCGACTACGCGAAGCAGGACAAGCTCAAGGTCGGCTCGTCGGTCACGATCGCCAAGCAGAGCTTCCAGGTAGTCGGGATCGTCAGCGAGCCAGCCGGCGCCAGCGCCGCTGACGCGTACATCCCGCTAGCCCGAGCGCAGGCCCTGGCCAGCATGAAGAACAAGGTGAACACGGTCTACGTGGCGGCGGGCAGCGCCTCGGCCATCAGCGCCGTAGCCAAAGAGATTTCCGCGCTGCTGCCCAAGGCCACCGTGACCGACTCCAGTGATCTGGCCGGTACGGTGACCGGCTCGCTGGCCAGCACTTCCAGCCTCGCCAACAACCTCGGCCGCTGGCTCGCCATCGCCGTGCTCGCCGCCGCGTTCCTGCTGGCCAGCCTGCTGACGATGGCAGCGGTGGGCCGCCGGGTCCGGGAATTCGGCACCCTGAAGGCGCTCGGCTGGCGGAGCCGGCGGGTGATCAGACAGGTGATGGGCGAGTCGGTCGTAATCGGCGTGATCGGCGGCATTGCCGGCGTCGGCCTCGGATTTCTCGGCGCCACGCTGGTGTCCCGGCTGTCCCCGCCGCTGTCGGCGTCGATCGGCCCGACGACCGGCAGTGCCACGCCGGGCGGCGCGCGCGCGTTCGGCGGTGGGAACTTCGGTGGCGGTGGCGGCGGCGGGGGGAACTTCGGCGGCGGCGGCTTCGGCGGCGGCTTCCGGCGGTTCGCCGCCGACGCCAGCCATACCGTGACCGTCCACCTGACCGCGCCGGTGACGCTGGGCATCATCGCGGCGGCCGTGGCACTGGCGCTGGCCGGCGGCCTCATCGCCGGGATGTTCGGCGGCTGGCGGGCCGCCCGGCTCCGCCCTGCGGACGCCCTGGCCAGGGTCGAATGACGGGCGGCGCAGCGGGCCGGCCAGCACCGCGGACCTCGAAGAGGGGAAGCACATGTACAAGCTCACTGGCGTGACGAAGGACTACCGCAAGGACCGCGGTACGGTGGCCGCGCTGCGCGGGATCGACCTGGTAATAGAGGACGGCGAGTGGCTCGCCATCCAGGGCCCGACCGGCCATGGCAAGAGCACGCTGCTGCAGATACTCGGCGGGCTGGACCGGCCGACGGCCGGCACCGTCGACTTCGACGGCCAGGACCTGGCCAGCATGCACGAAAGCCAGGTCACCAAGGTGCGGGCAACGTCTATCGGGTTCGTCTTCCAGACGTTCAACCTGGTGCCTACGCTCAGCGCGCAGGAGAACGTGGAGGCCGCGCTGGTGCCGGCCGGGCCGCCCGCGGCGCAGCGGCGGGCCCGCGCCGCGGCGGCGCTGACGGACCTCGGGCTCGGCGACCGCCTGCAGCACCTGCCCTCAGAACTGTCCGGCGGCCAGCAGCAGCGCGTCGCGATCGCCCGCGCGCTGGTGAAAAAGCCCAGGGTGCTGCTGGCTGACGAGCCGACCGGCAACCTCGACGAGGGCACCAGGGACGAGATCATCACGCTGCTGGAGAAGCTCTGGCGGAACCTCGGGCTCACCATGGTCCTGATCACCCATGACAGCTCCATTGCCCGCCGGGCGCAGCGGGTCGGGCTGATGAAGGACGGCAAGCTGTCCATCAAGCAGGACATCCGGCCGCACCTGACCTGAGCCCGGCCGGATGCGGGCGCCGGCGGCCGGTGCATGGCGGGCTCAGGGGATGGGCAGCGGGTGCCGCATCGCGGTCATCGCCAGCAGCACGATGGCGCAGGTCCAGGCCAGCGGGGCGACGGATACCGGCTGCCCGCTGGCGTTGACCTGCTCGGGCAGCGCGGCGGCCGCGGTGCGGTGAGCTGCGAGCCAGCTCAGCCAGGCCGTGGCAGCAGCGGCATGGCCGGACGCCGCGTCATAGAGAGCGAAGAACGCGGTGGCGGGCGTCCAGGCGACGGTGCGGTCACCCTGCCAGGTGGTGCCGGGCAGGATGCCGCCATCTGGCAGCGTGAGGATCCGGGCGGCGCGCGCGACGGCAGCGTTGACCGCCGCGTCCGGCGGCGCGAACGGCGGACCGAGAAAGGTGACCGCCGCATCGGGCCCGTTCAGCACCGAGTCAGCCGCGAGCCCGTCACGCCCGGGGCCGGGGCCGGTACCGAAGAGGGCCAGCCAGGTGCCCGGACCGCCGGTCGTGGTCGGGAAGCGGCTGAATTCCGGGCTGAACGCAGCCTGGATCCCCCGGTCCAGCCGCGCACCCGAGGATGCCCAGCGGCGCGCGTCGCTGACGTCGCCGAGGCCGGCCGCCAGCCGGGCCGCGGCGCGCAGCCCGGCGAGCAGCGGTGCGGCCGTGCCAATCGTCGGCTGGCCTACCCGGTCTTCCCAGTAGTCGGGGGATGGCGGCGGCAGCCCGCGAGCCGACAGCGATGCGGCGGCCGTGTCGGCCGCGCGACGGACTGCGGGCCACAGGCCGGCCAGCGCCCGGCGCGGCGCGGCCCCGCCGCGATGCTCGGAGTACCAGATCCAGACCGCCCACGGGAACCAGCCGTCGGCGTCGAGTTCGACGCCCAGCCCGGTCGACACCGGCGCTCCCGACAACGTGTACTTAGCTGCCCACGTGCCGGCCGGATCCTGTACCCGGGCGATGAAGCGCAGGATCCGCAGCGAGTCGCCGAAATGGCCGGTGGCAGCGAACGCGGCAGCCACCCAGCTCGAATCCCGCGGCCAGGCGAACTTCCACTCCCCAAACCAGGCGGCGGCCACCGCGCCGTCCGGCCGGGTGAGTAGCCGCAGGTCGAGGAGTGCGTCGCGGGCTACCTGGCGCTGCACGAAAGTGCTGCCGGGCACTGAGCCCGCCTTGAGCCAGCTCAGCTCCGGACTGCGCGCGGAGGTGGCAACCGACCCGAAAGCCAGGCCGGCCGGCCGCGCGGCGCTGGTCGGCAATGCGCTGATGCCACCCGGCGCCGAGCGCTGCGCGGTGATGCCGCCGAGCAGCAGCCGCGGCGGCGCTGCCGCGCAGGCAGTGACGGAGGTAGCGCACAGGACCGCGGCCGCTGCCCCGGCCGCGGTCCTGGCCAGCCACGTCCATGGATGCATGTGCCGCCGTCCAGTTCGGGCGAAGGAATTGAAATGAGCTTACCGGGCAGCTAGCCGGCTCATGCGTATACTGGCCACAAGCCTCTTTAGGTGCATATCTGCTATTAATGGCGGCTGCCCGCGAGCTGCCATTAATTATCTCGTGGCGAGGCTCGAAGACGACCATTAATTCGCTGTTGTTGGATTTGCCTGCCGTCGATAGAATCGCTGGGCAAAGACCACGTGCGTACCGGTCATGAACTACTGATCGCCGTCCCCGCGCCCGGGCACCGCGACGGGGGCCAGCACCGGACCGAACGCGCGGCGGTACGCCGGCCCGTCGTCGGCGGCGTCATCGTTGTCCGCCATCCGCCGGGGTCCGGGCGGCATCGAAGTACGGTGGGTCATCACGGAGAATGACCGGCCAGGGACCACAGCGTGGAAGATCCGCCACCCGAAGGGCGCCGGATTTGCCAGCTGGACCTATACCCGGCCGGGCCAGCGGATGACGCTCTATGGCACGGCCACGCCGCCGCGGCGTTCCAAGCCGAGGCGTTCCGGATGGGCTATTAACAGGGGAAAGGCGCCCGGCTTATCTGCAGTCGGGTAAAACAGCCGGAAAGGTGGCCGCGAGCACAAGGCCTCAGCGACGGGCCCGCGAGGGAGAGCGCTCAGCCCGGCGAGGTCTCAGCCCGGCGAGGTCTCAGCCGGCGAGGTCGCAGCCGGCGAGGTCTCAGCCGGCGAGGTCTCAGCCCGGCGGGGGAGCGCCTGCTCGGACCAGACGATCTTGCCGGCCGCCGTCCGCCGCGCACCCCAGCGCTGTGCCATCTGGCTGACTACCTGGAGTCCCCGGCCGCGCTCGTCCTCATTGCCGGGATACCGCAGTCGCGGCAGCGCCGCCGAATTGTCCAGCACCTCGCACACTAGCCCGCCTTCCAGCACCAGGCGCAGCTCAATCGGGCCCTGCGCATACCGGACCGCGTTAGTGATCATCTCCGAGACGAGCAACTCGGTGACGGGAATGAGCTCGGCTATGTTCCAGCGGGTCAGCGGGCGCCGGATAAGGTCGCGCGCGCGCCGCGCCGACGTCAGCTCGGGCGGCAGCGTCCAGCTGACGTGCCGATCCGGCGAGAGCCTGTTCAGCCGGGCGATGAGCAGCGCGATGTCATCACGCTGGTCATCGCCGTAGACGCTGGCCAGCGACGCCCGGCAGAGATCTTCCAGCGGGCTGGCCGCCGCACCGGGGCCGAAGACCTCGCCGAGCAGCCGCAGGCCCTCGTCGATGTCGCGGGTCCTGTTCTCCACCAGCCCGTCGGTGTAGAGCACGAACAGGCTGCCGTCCTCGATCTGGATTGACCTGCTGAGGATCGGTCCCGTGCCGACGCCGAGCGGCGGCGAGGGCGAGACGTCGAGGAACTCGATGGTGTCGTCCGGCCGGACGAGCAGCGGGGGAAGATGACCGGCGGACGCCACCTCCAGAATCCCGGAAACGGCGTCGAAGACCGCGTAGACGCAGGTAGCGAAGTGAGGTTCGCGTACTCCGAGTTCCCGCATCAGCTCGTCGAGCTGCTGCAGGGTCTGGGCAGGCGGCAGCTCGAGCATGGCGAGGGTGTGGATCGCTGTCCGCAGCCGGCCCATGGTGACGGCGGCCTGCACGCCGTGCCCGGCCACGTCGCCGATCACCAGCGCGACCCGGCCGCCCGGCAGGGCGATCGACTCGTACCAGTCACCGCCTACCTCGATCATCTTGCTGCCCGGCAGATAGCGGTGGCGTACCTCCACGGACGACGGCGCGGACAGGCCGGTCGGCAGCAGGCTGCGCTGCAGGGTCAGCGCGGTCGCGCGTTCTCTGCTGTACCGGCGGGCGTTGTCGATGAATATCGCCGAGCGGGAGGCGAACTCCATCCCGATCTCGGTGTCGTAGGCATCGAACCGGCGGTAGCCCTCGGTGCGGGCGCAAACGAAGAAGCCGAGCGTGAGGTCCCTGGCCACCAGCGGCAGCAGCAGCATCGAGGTGCCCGCGAGCAGCCGCGCGACCGGCCTGCGCATCCAGGATGCGGCCAGCTGGGCGACGTCGTCAGCGCCCAAGGTGGTCTCCAGCACCGGGCCACCGGAGTCCATGCACCGCGTATATGGACTGCCAGGCGGATAGCGGAGGATCTCGCCGGTGGGGAACGCGGCGTCCCAGGCCGGGTCGTCGTCATCGTAGGCGACAGCAATCCGCCGGAGCAGGTGCGACCCGTCCGGTGCGGTCACCGGAAGCTCGTCGCCGCCGACCATGCTCTCCAGCAGCAGCAAACCCGCCGAATTGGAGAAGTGCGGGACGACGATATTGACGAACTCACGTGCCAGCTGATCGATATCGAGTGCCCCCCCGATCCGCTTGAAGGCACCGTCGAGGAGCGTACGGCGCATTACCGCGGGATCGAGGAAGCGTCCCTCCGAGGCCGGCGGGATACGCACCACCGCCAGTGCGGCGAGAGTGGGATCAGTCGACCGCATGGGCTGCATGGTGACCACCGAGTCGACAAGCTCGCCCTTGCCCGTCCGCAGCGTCAGGACCGCGGTGCCTTCACGATCCGCCAGGGCGGCGCTGAGCAGGCCCTCGATCGCCTCGTCATATCCGGCAGGGCCGACGATCAGGTGGCCGAACTCGACGCCGAGCAGGGCGTCGCGCGGATATGCGAGGATGTCCGCCGCGCTGCGATCGTGCTGGACTATTCGCCCGGTCTTGTCGATCCCTAGGAGCAGCGTCCGGGCCGAGGTGTTCGACAGGAGCGCGGAGATCTCCGTGGTAATCCCAGATGTCACGGGCTGCACTCCCTCCGGCGTGGATCGCTAGTGGTTCGTCCAATTATGGATCAGCTTTGCTCATATTGAGAAAGAACGGGCAATTGGCTTAAACGCGTCCCGGGCCCGCAGCCGGGCAGAGCTGTTGTGCATTCCGCGATGCTGCCCGGCGGAAACCGAGAATGCAGGTAGGTCTGGCACCGACGGACCAGGCGGATGCATGGCTGTCACCTGCGCCGACGTGATTCTAGTGGGCACCAGGCCTGCCGGGCTAGCCCTTGCGCCGGCGTGCGCGCTAGCTCGCGTGTGATGCGTGGTGCCCGAGCGACGGGATGAACGTCCGGCGGACTCAAGATCGATATGGCCACCTGCCAGGAGCATGGAAATGGCCGGCCCGCCGGAACTGGCCGAAATATTCATCACAGCCGCCTTCCGTTCGATCCATTCCCCGCGGGGCCGCCATCAGATTCGGCAGGCTCGACTCGGGTTTCCTACCCCTGCGCATACCCCAGAGCAAGGCGGGCAAGCGGCGCGCGGCAAACGAGAACAAGGCGGGCAAGCGGCGCGCGGCAAACGGCCAGCCATGCCGCCCCCCCGCGCCTGACGTAACCCGGCCGCCGGTGCAGCCCGGCCGCCGTATCGCCCGGCCTACGGCTATAGCCCGGCCGTCTGGTATAGCGCGGCCGCCGGTAGCCCGGCCGTCTGGTATAGCGCGGCCGCCGGTAGCCCGGCCGTCTGGTATGGCGCGGCCGCCGGTAGCCCGGTAGCCCGGCCGTCTGGTGTAACCCAGCCCGCCGGTAGCCCGGCCGCCCGGTGTAATCCGCGCTCACGTGGCGGGACCGGCCACATGCCACCGCCCGGCCGGCGAACAATGAACCGGGATAGCCAGACTTTCACCGTGCTGCCCGCTGGCCAGGAGGGGACTTATGCGAAGCAGGCCCAGGCTGACCGTCCTCGGCAGCCTGAATATGGACATCTCGGTCTCCGTCAGCCGGCTGCCCGGGCCGGGCGAGACAATCCTGGGTGCCGGAGCGGTCATCGCACCTGGCGGTAAGGGCGCGAATCAGGCGGTCGCGGCGGCCCGGCTGGGAGGCGCGGTGCGGATGGTCGGCTGCGTGGGCACTGATGACTTCGCTGGCGGTATCAAGGCCGCGTTGCGGGCCGAGGATATCGATCACGCCGCCGTGCGCGCCGTTCCCGGTTGCGCGACCGGGCTGGCGCTGATCACCGTCGATGCCGCTGGCGAGAACATGATCACGGTCGCACCCGGTGCGAATGGCCAGGCCGGCGAGCAAGAGGCTGCCGCCGCGCTGTCGGCCCCTGCCGACATCCTGGTGCTCTCCGCGGAGATCCCGGCGAAGGTTCTCGCCGCGGTACTCGGCAGTACCCGCGACCTGGCAACGGCATGCCTGCTCAACCTCGCGCCGGTACCGGCCGAGGCGGCATCGCTGCTCTCGGCAGGAGTTGACTGGCTGGTGGTCAATGAGTCAGAGGCTTCCGCGATCCTCGGCCGGACGGTGGCCGGTCTGCAGGACGCGGCCGGCGCGGCGGCCGGCCTGGCCGCCAGGGGCGCGCGCCATGCGGTGGTCACGGCGGGGTCGCAGGGAGCCGTGCTGGCTGGCGCCGCAGGAACCGAATCGGTGCCAGGATTCCGGGTCCGCAGCATCGACAGCGTCGGGGCGGGTGATGCTTTCGTGGCTGCGCTCGGCGTGACGCTGGCGGCCGGCCTGCCCCCGGCCGCGGCGCTGCGGGCCGCCTGCGCCGCGGGAGCCACGGCAACCACCCGGCGAGGCGCTCAGATAGCGCTGCCGGGCCCGGCAGAGATCCGCGCCGCTACCGGCGAGAACTGGCCCGCCGCGCTCAGCTGACGGCCACGGCCGCCGCTCCGGCATCAGCGGCAGGGCCGCTTGCGCGGGCATCAGCGGCACGGCCTGCTGGTCAGGTGATCAGGCGTCCCTGGCCGGCTCGCCGTGACTGGCGTTCGCCCGCCCGCGGCCCCAGTAAGCCTTCGGGGAGACCTGGTCCGGCTCGAACCCACGTGCTGCCAGCACCTCGCGGAGCCGGGCCACGACTCGAGCCTCGCCCAGCAGGTACGCATGGCCGTGGCCGTCCGGGAACGGCACCTCGCCAACCGCCGCCGCCAGCGCGTCCGGCTCGCCTGCGCGGCCGCCGCCGCGGTGCAGCCAGGTGACGTGCGTGCTGGCCTGCGGTGGTCAGGTCAAGTTCATCCTCTGGCCCGGGAATCTCGAGCAGCACCCGTACGGGCAGGCCGGCGGGCAGCGACTCGGCCATCGCGAAGATGGCCGGCAGCGCCGCCTCGTCGCCAGCGAAAAGATGCCAGTCCGCGCCTGCCGCGGTCGTGATCTTCCCGCGGGGCCCGATTCCCTCGATCTTGTCGCCCGGGCGCGCGGCCCGGACCCAGCGCTCACCCGGGCCGTCCCCGTGCAGGACGATGTCGAGTGTCAGCGTCTGGCTGGCAGTGTCCAGCGCGCGGATCGTGTACCGCCGGCGGACCGGGCGGTTGCCGTCAACGTCGACGAGCAGCATCACGTCCTGGCCGGGGGCGTAGCCGAAACCGGCAAGCTGCGGCGCGGTCAGCCGCAGCCGCTGCATATGCGGGGTGAGCAAACCTGACTCGACGACCTCCAGCGGCAGCCGGGACGTCCCGGCCAGCGATCCGGTCAGCTCGGCGAAGGGGTCGTTCAGGGTCGTCTTCGAAGTGTCCGGCAGGACGTCAGCCATGGACAGTCAGCCTTTCCGCATATGCAAGTCATGCGAGCGGCAGGAGCCGCCCGTGGCGAGCCGGGCCAGCGTGCGCTGGCGGGTGCCCGCGCCAGCGTCAACGTCGACCGGTCTCGTGGCCTTCCCGATCCGCGCGGACAGGCTGAGCTCCGCCCGCGGTCAGGCCATGGCGCCTGGCTGCTGGAACGCGGCCCGGACCGTCGCGGGAGCGTCCCTGGCGGTCAGGGCGCAGCGGTGGCCGATGCGATCGCCGCCCCGCTGTCCGGGTCGAAGAAATGCAGCCGCTGGACATCTACGCTGAAGACTGCCTGTTCGCGGGCCTGGATCTGCGAGCGCGGGTCGATCCTGGCCACGCCCTCCGCCACCGAGGCGGCGACGATCTCGCCCTGCTCGGCCTCGCTCCCGGGCCCGGAATCAGCCCCGCGGTCGGTCCGGTCATGCAGTTCCGCCTCATCGCGGACCCGGGGCGCGTCGATGGTGAAATGGACAAGCTGCTCGCTGCCGAGCGTCTCGACGAAGTCCACCGTGGCGGTAAGGCTCGCGCCAGTCTCGGGCGCCGTGCCCGCGACCGCCGGGTCGGTCAGGTGCTCGGGCCGGATGCCCGCAATGACCGCGCGGCCGTGATAGCGGGCGAGCCCCGGATTCCGCCTCATGATGGCCGCCGGGAGCGTCAGCCGCTGCGAGCCCAGCACGACGGTGGCGGACTCGCCGGCCACGTCAAGGCCGGCCCGGTAGAGGTTCATCGACGGCGAGCCGATGAACGTGGCCACGAAGATGTTCGACGGCGAGTCGTAGAGTTCCCGCGGGGCCGAGCACTGCTGGAGCGCTCCCGCGCGGAGCACCGCGACCCGGTCGCCCATCGTCATGGCCTCGGTCTGGTCGTGGGTGACGTACAGCGTCGCGACCCCGATCCGCCGGTGCACCCGCAGTACCTCCGAGCGCATCTGGACCCGGAGCTTGGCATCGAGGTTGGACAGCGGCTCGTCCATCAGGAAGACCGAGGGCTCGCGCACGAGTGCCCGGCCCATGGCGACGCGCTGGCGCTGGCCGCCCGACAGGTGCCGGGGCTTGCGGTCGAGTACCTCGGTCAGCCCGAGCACGGCCGCCGCCGCGCGTACCTTCGAGTCGCGCTCGGCCTTGGCGACCTTCCGGTTCGTCAGGGCGAAGCCGATGTTCTGGTGCACGCTCAGATGCGGGTACAGCGCGTAGTTCTGGAACACCATGGCGATGTCACGCTCGCGCGGCGACAGGTCGTTGACCACCCGGTCGCCGAACCGCAGCGTGCCGGAGGTGATCTCCTCCAGCCCGGCGACCATGCGCAGGGCCGTCGTCTTGCCGCAACCGGACGGCCCGACCAGCACGACGAACTCGCCGTCGTCGACGTGCAGGTCGAGGTCGTTGACCGCCTCGACGCCGCCCGCGTAGACCTTGCTCAGGCCTTCGATTGTCACGGTGGACAAGGCTTGCCTCCTCTAGTTGCCGGCGCTGGGCGATGCTGCCGCGACCGGCCCGGTAGCCACGACGGCGGCGCGAGCGCGCCGCTGAAGACGGTTGCCCGGGCGCGCTGCTGAAGACGGTTGCGCGGGCGCGCCGCCGAACGTGCGTCACTGCGACCCGATCTCAGCCGGGTCGCCGGGGACAGGATCGGTGGATCCGCGGACGACCAGGCGGCACGGCACGGTGTGCACGCCATGCGTCGGGTCGTCGTTGATCGCGGCGAGCAGGTGCTCAGCCGCTGTCCGCCCGACGTCCTCCAGGCACATGTCGATGCTGGTCAGCGGGGGGTCCGCACCGGCCACCATGGGCTCCCAGTTGTCGAAACCGACCAGCGCGATGTCATCAGGCACCCGGTAGCCGAGCAGGCGCAGGCTCTCGGAGACGCCGCGGGCTATCTGGTCGCTGCCGCAGAAGATGGCCTCCACGCGGGGGGAACTGCGCAGCAGGATGCGAGCGCCCTCGCGGCCCCACTGCTCGCTCCATTCGCCGTACAGGACGTCATTCGGCGAGAACCGCGCGCCGGCGCTGGCGAGCGCCTCGCAGAAGCCGCCCGCCCGCTTGCGCGCGGCCAGGAAGCGCTCGGGGCCGGCGATGTGCCCGATCCGGGTCCGGCCGCCGGCCAGCAGGTGACGGGCCGCGATCTGGCCGCCGCCGTAGTCGTCGGGCAGGATCGCGGGCTCGTCGCTGTCGAGGGACTGCGTCATCGCGTAGACAACCGGGATTCCCAGCGTCCGGCCGATGCTCGGCCGCGGCTCGATCCGCCGGCCGGTCACGATCAGTCCGTCCACCCGGCGGCTCAGCAGCATCTCCAGGTACTGCCGTTCCCTGGCCGGGTCATCGCGGGTATCGCACATGAAGACCGAGATCTGGCCCGCGCCCAGCGCGTCCTCGGCGCCGAGCATGACCGGGATGCTGAACCGGCCGAAGCTATCGGTGGTGATCACGCCCACGGTGTAGGTCCGCCCCGCGAGCAGTCCCCTGGCCAGGACGTTCGGCGCGAAGTCAAGCTGGCGCGCGGCTGCCGCCACCCGGTCCCTGGTTTCGGGGCGCAGTTTCCCCTGGCCGTTGAGGGCCTTGGAGGCGGTGCCGATCGAGACGCCGGCTTGTGCCGCGACGTCCCTGATAGTGGCCCGTTTCGGGTCAGTTTCCCTGCCAGGCAAACGGTTGCTCCTATCTCACGCCTCAGCCCACCATCTTCATATCGTAATAAAACAGATCCTGTACAGGCTTGACGCCCACATCTACAGACTCTAACTTGCTGGGGAAAACCTATTCCTCCGGATCGTGACCTCCAGGGCCATGATCTCCCGTCGGCAAGCACCGGAGTCGCGCACGTGGCTAATGCGGAGAAAGTTACACCGGCCCGCGGGCCGGTGTACCCCACGGAGTCGGCCACCGTGGCGCACCGGCCGCTGGACCGCGCGGGCGTCCGGCTGACTGACGGCCTGTTGCACGACTGGCAGCAGCGGAATCGCGCGGCGAGCCTGCCGCTGGCACTGCGGCAGCTGCAGGCGGCGGGCAACCTCGACAACCTGCGGCTGGCTATCGCCGGGACCGGCGAAGGGTACCGGGGCCCGGCCTTCATGGACTCCGACCTCTACAAGACGCTGGAGGCGATCAGCTGGGAGCTTGGCCGCGCGGCGGACCCGGCGCTGGCCGCCTTCGCCGCCGAGGCCACGGCCCTGCTGGCCAAGGCACAGCAGAGCGATGGCTACCTGAACTCCTGCATCCAGGCGTCCGGCGGGCAGCGCTACGCCCGGCTGGCGTCGAGTCACGAGCTGTACTGCGCGGGGCACCTGATCCAGGCGGCGGTCGCGGCCAGCCGGACTTTTGATGACGGGCAGCTGCTGGATGTCGCCCGGCGCTTCGCCGATCACCTGGTGGATAACTTCCTTGGCCGGGATGGCGGGCTCGACGGCCACCCGATCGTGGAGACCGCCCTGGTGGAGCTGTACCGGGAGACCGGCGAGACCGGCTATCTCCGGCTGGCCACGCAATTCGTGGACCAGCGCGGCCACGGCCTGATCGGCGACTCCGGCTTCGGCATCCGCTACCTGCAGGACGATCTGCCGGTCCGCGAGTCGGTCACCGAGGCGGGGCACGTCGTCCGGGCGCTGTACCTGGAGAGCGGCGTCGTCGACGTGGCCGTCGAGACCGGCGACGCGGAGCTGCTGGCCGCCTCGATCACCCGGTGGGATGACATGGTCGCCACCAAGACGGCGCTCACCGGCGGTAACGGGTCCCGTCACTCGGGCGAGGCTTTCGGCGACGGCTTCGAGCTGCCGCCGGACCGCGCGTACAACGAGACCTGCGCCGCCATCGCGAGCTTCCAGTGGAGCTGGCGCCTGCTGCTCGCGACCGGCGACGGGCGGTACGCGGACCTGATGGAGCGAATCCTCTACAACGGCTTCGCGGCGTCGCTGTCGACGGACGGACGGCGGTTCTTCTACGTCAACCCGCTACAGCGCCGCGATGATCACTTCGAGGACGACGATCCCGGCCGGCGGCGGGAGTGGTTCTCCTGCGCCTGCTGCCCGCCGAACATCATGCGGCTAACGGCGTCGCTGGAGCACTACATCGCGACCGTGGCGGGCGACGTGCTGTACCTGCACCAGCTGACCGGCTCCCGGATAGCGGCGCGGCTGCCACAGGGCAATGTCAGCCTCAGCACGGCCACCAGCTACCCGTGGGCTGGCACGGCGGAAATCCGGGTGCACCGCGCCCCGGATGCCGCCTGCGGGCTGGCGGTGCGCATCCCGGGCTGGTGCCGCGATGCGTCCGTCAGCGTCAACGGCCGGCCGCACGCCTCCGGCACCGACGACCGCGGCTACCTGATCGTGCGCCGGCGCTGGCAGCCGGGTGACACGGTGACCCTGTCGATGGACATGACGCCGCGCCTGACATACCCGGGCAGGCGGATTGACGCCCTGCGGGGCACCGCGGCGGTAGAACGGGGCCCTCTCGTCTACTGCTTCGAGCAGGTCGACCAGCCCGGCGCGGCCAGTGTCGAAGATCTAGCCCTGACCGCTGACGGCCTCAGCGAACGGCAGGCCACGCTGCCGGGCGTCGGGCCGACCGTCGTCGTCGAGGCCGCCGCGGTCCGGCTGCCTCCGGTCAGCCGCAGCGGCCTGCCGTATTCACCGCTACCGGACGATCCGCCGCGCATAGATGATTCGCCGCCTAGGGACGATTCACCGGCACTGGACGATTCCCCGCTACCCGGCGACGGCGGCGATGAACACGTCGTCGCGGCGGTGGCCATCCCCTATTTCCAGTGGGACAACCGCGACGGCCAGGCCATGCGGGTCTGGATGCCATTGAGCCGGCCCGGCGAGCCGGCCACCAGGGACCACCCGGCAGGTAGCCGGGCCCCGCTGTCAACCGAAGAAGCGTAAGACCCCCCAGCGAGGAGGCTCATCGACATGCAAGGGCGTAATACGCGGACGGCACCCGCCCGCGGTCCGAGCACTAGGCAGGAAAGGCGGATGGTCATGAGACGTGTCCACTCCAGGCGGCTCGCGGCCATCACGGCCGGTGCAGCGCTGGCGCTGGTGCTCGCGGCGTGCGGCGGCTCGTCGTCGTCATCGTCCGGTACCGGTCAGTCGGCTAAGACATTCGGCGTGAACGCCACGGGCGTGGTGCATTTCTGGGCCCGGCAGGCAACCGACGGGCCGGCAAAGGCGCTGACCGCCCAGTTCAACGCGACGCACAAGGACCTCAAGGTGATACTCCACCTCACGCCGCCGAACGACGACACCAGCCAGCTGGCGACGGCCATCCGGGCCGGCTCGGTGCCCGACGTCGTCGGGCTGAACGACATCGACGTGCCGGCCTTCGCCCGCGAGCACGCGCTGCTGAACATCACCAAGTACGTTAACGCGCTGCCGTACAAGAGCCAGCTCAGCCCGGGTCACCTGAAGCTCGCCACTATCGGCAACCAGTACTACGGCGTGCCCTACCTGGCGGACCTCTCGGTCCTCTGGTACAACAAGGCCCTGTTCAAGAGGGCCGGGCTCAACCCGAACGCCCCGCCGACGAGCTACGCCCAGATTGTGTCGGATGCCAAGAAAATCAGTGCGCTCGGCCACGGCATTTCCGGGTTCTCGTTCGCCGGCGACTGCCAGGGCTGCCTCGGGTTCGTGATGCTGCCCTCGCTGTGGGCGTCCGGCCAGCACCTCATCGTCGGGCCGCTCGGCACGCAGACGGCCAACGTCGCCAACAACGCTCCGCTCAAGACCATGCTGGCGGACTACCACACCCTGTGGGCACAGCATCTCGTGCCGCCGGCGGACCAGACCCAGAACGGCCTCACCTGGGGTCAGGACTTCGAGGCGGGCAAGGTCGGCATCCTGCCCGGCGACTACGGGTTCGCTGCCGCGATCAAGACCAAGCAGCAGAAGGCGGACCTCGCCGACGCGCCGTTGCCCGCCGTCAACGGCGGCGCCTACAGCACCTTCGACGGCGGCGACAACTTCGTGATCCCGGCCGGCGCCCCGAACCCGTCCGGCGCCTGGGAATTCGTCAAGTGGGCACTCGAGCCGCAGCAGCAGGCCGAGTACCCGACGCTCGGCGACACGCCGGTTCGCAGCGACGTGCTGACTCCTGCCTTCGCGGCTAAGTTCCCCTACGACGCCGTGGCGCTGAAGGCGCTAGCCAAGGGATCGGTGGAGTACACGCTCGCCTACGACGCGGTCTTCAACGAGCCAGGGTCGCCGTGGTTCAAGATGTTCGAGAATGCCGTCTACAACGGCAACGTCGGCGCCGGGCTGCAGGAAGGCCAGTCCGGTATCCAGAGCACGCTGGACACCGTGAAGAACTGACCGGCGCCTCGCGCCGCGTCCCGCGGGCTTGAGGGCCAGGCGGGACGCGGCGCGAGGGCAGGCCTTTCGAGGCGGCCGGCGCGGGCAGAGGAAGCGGCCGGCGCGGGCAGAGGAAGAGGACTGTTGGCACGGACAGAGGCGCCGGCCGCGATACCGGCGAAAGGCACGCTGGCCCGGCGGCGGGGCGGGCGCGCGCGGCCGACCGCCCGCGCCCGCAGAGACGCCAGGACGGGCCTGTTGCTGGTCTCGCCCGCGCTGCTGTTCGTCTGTGTCTTCGCCATCTTCCCGCTCGGGTTCGGCATCTACATCTCGCTGACGAACTGGCCGCTCATCGGGCCGTATCACTTCATCGGCCTGTCGAACTACACCGCGCTCCTGCACAATTCGGTGTTCCTCCAGTCGATCGTGTTCACGCTGAAGTACACCGCGATCGTCACGGTCCCGATCTTCGTCGTCGGCTACGCGCTGGCGCTGCTGGTCAGGTCGAACCGGCGGGGGGCGACGGTGTTCCGGACGCTGATCTTCCTGCCCTTCATCGTCGGGCTGGTGGCGGAGAGCTACATGGCGGTGGTCGAGCTGCAGCCGAGCTCGGGAACGGTGAACTTCGTGCTGGCCAGGCTCGGCATCGTGAGCAGCACGACCGCGTGGACCGTGCACACCGGGCTGGCCATGACCGCGATCTGCACCCTCGTCATCTGGTTCGCGTCCGGGCTGACGATGATGCTGCTGATGGCCGGGATGCAAGCCATCCCGACCGAAATCTACGAGTCGGCCAAGGTCGACGGAGCCTCCTGGTGGCGTACCGAGCGACGGCTGACGCTGCCGTTGCTGCGCCGGTCGATCGCGCTGAGCCTGATCATCTCGGTCGTTGGCTCGTTCCTGGCCTTTAATCAGTTCTTCATCATCACCGACGGCGGTCCGGGGACGAGCACGGTCCCCGTCGTGATGTCGATCTACGACACCGCGTTCGCGCAGACGGACATAGGCCTGGCCAGCGCCATGTCGGTCGTGCTCGTCGTTGTCGTCGGGCTCATCACCTTTGTCCAGTTCCACTTCCTGCAGGGGGACGACGACTGATGGCATCCGTGCGCAACCGCGGCGACCAGCGGGCCCGGGGCGGCCGTGCCCGCGGCGGGCTGGCGCTTTACCTGGCCGCCGGCATCGCGGTCAGCGCAGTGTTCGTGGTGCCGCTGCTCTGGGAAGTCTTCCGCTCCCTGCAGCCCGAGTCGGCGGTCAGTACGGCGCCCACGAGCGGGAGCTTCAGCCACCTGACGTTCGCGAATTACCATACGCTGCTGGCCGGCCAGGATGACATCATCCGCAACGTCATCAACAGCCTGATCGTCGCGGTGCTCACGGCCGTGCTGACCGCCCTGGTGGCGACGCTCGCCGGGTACGGCTTCGGCCTCTTCAAGTTCCGCAGGTCGGGTCTCGCCTTCGGCCTCATACTGCTGGCTTTCATGATCCCGTTCCAGGCGGTGCTGACCCCGCTGTTCCTTGAGCTGCACTTCCTCCACCTGCTGAATAGCCTGATCGGCCTGGCGCTCTTCTACACCACGTTCAACCTGCCCGTCGGGGTCTACGTGATGCGGAACAGCTTCCTGCAGGTGCCCGGCGAGCTCGTCGACGCCGCGCGGGTGGACGGTGCGTCGGTAATGCGGATGCTGGTATCCGTGCTCCGGCCCCTGGTGCTGCCGGGGATCGCGACAGCCGCGCTGTACGCGTTCCTGTTCTCCTGGACGGAACTCATCGGGGCACTCAGCTTCATGACTAACGACAGCCTGTTTACCCTGCCGGTCGCGCTCAGCAACGTCGAAACCGGCACCTACGGCTCGATCAACTTCGGGCTGCTGCTGGCCGGCGCCGTCATCGCCATGATTCCCTGCATCCTGGTCTATGTCGCCCTGCAGCGGTACTACGTGCGCGGGCTTGTCTCCGGCGCGCTGAAAGGCTGACCGGCTGAGTGGCCGTCCGCCGGGCGTGCGCGTGCCGGGAGGTTCCTGCGTCAGGGAATGACAACGCCCCCGTCAGCGGTACTTTGCGCTGGCGAGGGCGTGTGCATGCCGGTGCGCGGTCGCCTCTCGGCGAGTGGCGCAACGCGGCTCCAGCCGAACGGTATTCCGCGAAGGCAGTAGATGCGGCCCGGGGGACACAGCACACCGACAGTGGGTTGAACGCACCCGGCCGCAGTGCTATTCCGGCGCTTTGTGCTCAGGGCTGGAAGTAGACGCCGAAGTTGGCGCCGGAGTTGTATAGGTTGTGCGGCTTGACCCTGACAGTTCCGGTGGAGGTGCCGTTGCTGGTGGCCACGATCTTGTGATGGGTCCACCAGCTGGAGAAGCTTGACCTGCCGCCGGAATAGGTGGTCAGGACGCTGTTGCGGAAGGTCGCCAGATGGGTCTCGGCGCCAGGCGGAGTGTAGAGGAAGCTGTCCCACGGGCTGCCAGCGAATTCGGCACCGACCCGGGCCTGGATGTAGTTCTTCCCGGAGCCCGGCACGTACCCGCCATAGGACAGGGTAACGCCGGTCGTATCGTCGCTCACGCGGAAGTGATCCCGTCCGGTGGAACGGTCGTATCTGATGACGAGGGTCATGTTGTCACCGGGAGGGAAGCTGACCGAACCGCTCGTCCAGCCGGACGGGACGTTAGGGCACAGCGTGGCGCCGGTGCCGGCCGTGCTGCAGATCAGGGCGTGGGTAGACCGGCTGAAGACGGCTACGGCGGCGTTGTATGGGCCGGGCGCGGTGCCGTTGGATACCCCCAGTACCACAACCCGGGTCCTGGTCCACAGCTGCACCGACAGCCCAAAGCCGCCGACCTCGGAGGAAAAATCCGCCGCCATGGGCAGCCGGACGGTGCTCTGGACGCGCCGGAAGCGGGCCGCGGTGGCTACATAGCCGGCCTGCTCGGAGGAAAAATACCGCGGGCCAGTAGCCGCCGCGGCGGGTCCGGCCAAGGCCAGTGCTCCCCCCAACGAACCTAGGACGGACACGAGAGCGATGATGGCACGTGATCGCATGGTTGGCCCTCCTCCCCCTTATAGCGGCTAAACCCGCCCGTTAGTGCGGCAATTGGACCTTAACATGCAAGACGTGGTGATGGAATGAGCATAATGTCGGCAAGCAGGACTAAAGCCTCTCCTGTTTCAGCTTCAAATTCTGACACATATTCAACATCGGCCACGAATCGGACTTATGGCGCGTCCGGTATCACACCCAGGGCAGAGGGGATTGGCCGGGCGGAATGCCGCGGCCCGCCGCATTGCTCACCGCCAGGCGTGGCGCGCAGCGCAGCTAGGTGATGGGATGCCGCCGACTCATGCGCGGCCTGACAGCCGCGCCCGGCCGCGCCGTCGCGCGATCCCTCCGGCCGGGCCAGAATGAAGACCATGCTGGAGCGAACCAATCCGGCCGGCCTGCATCAGACGCCCGGCTACTTTCACGTGACTGTCACGGACGCGGCCCGGCTGGTTTTTCTTGCCGGGCAGTGCCCGCTGGATGAGCGCGGGCAGCTGACCGGCCCAGGGGATCTGCAGGCTCAGGTCGGGCAGGTGGCCAGCAACATAATGATCGCCTTGTCCAGCGCGGGCGCCTCCGCCCGGGATGTCGTTCGCACGGTGATCTACGTCGTCTCAGCGGACCGCGCGGATCTCTCCGAGGTATGGCGCATCCTGCGCGAGTCGCCGATCGCCGGGGCGCTGGAATCGGCGAGCACGCTGCTCGGCGTCGCGCAGCTCGGCTACCCGGGCCAGCTCGTCGAGATTGACGTGACGGCGGCGCTTTCCGGGTCCGGGCCTGAACCGAGGAGCGAGTCTCGCCCGGCGGGAGAGACGGGGATAGTCTGAGCAGCCAGGTCTGGGGTGGTATGAGGAGTGACTGCCGGTGCCTCGGGAAGAGTCAGTGATCGGCTCTATCGGCGTCCTCCTTATCGGCACCCGGGGCCCGAACGGCCCGGGCGAGGTGCTGGTCAAGATCCGCGGCGGATCAGAGGCCTACATCGCCTGGTCGCCCGCTCCGATACCTAAGGGCGCCACTGTCCTGGTCATCGAATCCAGGGGCTCCAGGTCCGTCGACGTCAGCGAGTGGACCGACCCCCTCGATCCGTTTCCTGATGAAGGCTGATGAGTAGCGAACCTGCCGAGGCCAGTGAGCGGCGTAACTGGCAGCGCGGGTAAGCGGCGCAACTGACGACTGGCAGGAAATGCAGGCCCGGGTTCACCCCGGCAACTCGCTTGGAGATGAGAGATGTTCGGTTACCGCGTTCCAGCACCTGATGAGGCCATGCTGATTTCCGGTGGCAGGTACGGCCGCAGCGGCGCACCGTTCCGTGTCGTGACAGGCCATGGCGCCTTTATTTTCCCGATTTTCCGGAAGACCCGCTTTCTTACTCTTGCCATGTGCGAGGCCGAGGTGGCCGAGACCTGCGTTACCAAGCAGGGCATTTCGCTGAATGTCCGCTCGGTCATCGCCTTCAAGGTGGGCAACGACGAGGAGAGCATCGTCAACGCCGGGCAGCGGTTCCTGTCCGACCAGGACCAGATGTCGACGCTGACCGGCCGGATTTTTGCCGGGCACCTACGCTCGATCATCGGCTCGATGACGGTGGAGGAGATCGTCACCGAGCGGCAGAAGCTGGCTAGTGAAGTGCTCGATGGCTCGAAGGCGGAGATGGTCAAGATCGGCCTCACCGTCGATTCACTGCAGATCCAGTCCATCGACGACATGGATTCCGGCTACATCGACGCGATGGCCGCGCCGCATAACGCCGCGATCCAGCGGCAGGCGCAGATCGCGCAGGCGCAGGCCAACCAGGCTTCGGCCGAGGCTCAGCAGGAGTCACAGCGAAAGCAGGCCGAGTATGCCCGGCAGACCTCCGTGGTCCAGGCGCAGTACAAGGCGGAGATAGACAAGGCGCAGGCCGAGGCCGCGCAGGCCGGGCCGCTCGCCCAGGCGCAGGCAACGATGGGGGTGCTCGCCGCCCAGACCGAGCTGGCGCACCGGCAGGCCGAGCTGCGCCAGCGCCAGCTCGTCGCCGAGGTGATCAGGCCGGCCGAGGCCGAGGCGGAGAAGGTGCGCATCCTCGCGCAGGCCGATGCGCAGCGGGTCACGTTCCAGGCGGAGGCAGCGGCCTCGCACCAGCGGATCGCCCTGGACCGGATGCTGATCGACCAGCTGCCGCAGATCGTGCGGGAGGCGGCGGGCGGGCTGGCAGGCGCGAACCTGAGCGTGCTGAACGGCGCAGACGGCCTCAGTGAGATCGCCGCCGGGCTGGTCGGCCAGGGCCTGACGATCCTCGACTCGGTAAAGAAGAGCCTGGCCGGCTCGTCCGATAAGGCCATCGCTGTCCACGAGGTGGCGGGCTCGGCAGCTGACGGCCAGACAGCGGCCGGGGCCTCCGGCGCGACTGCGTAACGCCTTGCGGCGCCACGCGCATTTGATGGGTGTGGCGAAGCCGATGAACGCGGGCCGTGACCCGGCACCCGGTACGTGGCCGCGCGCAGTGATAGAACGGCTGAATGAGCCAGCTCAGCGAGATCGCCCCGGGCGTGCTCGTTGCCACCAGCGAGCTCTACAGCACGACCACGACCGTGGTGACCGGCGGTAGCGGCGGCGGGTCCCTGCTCATCGACCCGGCGGTAACGGTGCCCGAGCTGGCCGCCATCGCCGCTCAGCTCGCCGCTGCCCGGCTGGTGCCGCAAGCCGGATTCGCCACCCATCCGCACTGGGACCACGTGCTGTGGTGCAGCGACCTCGGTGACGTGCCGAGATACGCAGCCCGCCGGGCCGCGGCCGCGGCGGCCGCCGGGCGAGACGATCTGGTCAGCGGGATGCAGGCGGCGGCGCCTGGTCACGACCTTGGACTATTCGGCCGCCTGACCGCGCTCGCGCCGGATGACGAGGCGATCCCGTGGGGCGGGCCGCAGGCGCGGGTGATCACGCATGACGGCCATGCGCCCGGCCACAGCGCGGTCTTCCTGCCGGGAACCGGCACGCTGGTGGCCGGCGACATGCTCTCCGACATCGAGATACCGCTGCTTGACCTGGCCGGCCGGGATCCTGTCGGCGACTACCGGGCCGGCCTGGGGCTGCTGGCCGCGCTTCCCGGCGTCCAGCACATCGTCCCTGGTCACGGGAGCGTGGGCGACGCCGCGGAATTCCGCCGCCGGGTAGCGGCCGACGTCACGTACCTGGACAGGCTGGCCCGCGGCGAGGACACCCGCGATCCCCGGCTGGAGCTGGAGTGGCTCCGCCGCGAGCACGAGCAGCACGTGGCGCAGCTGCGGGCCGGCCGGCCGCCGCGCTAGCTGCCAGCAGCGGGCCGGGTGCCGATATTACATTTCGGATCCTCGCCCGGATCCCGCAGAATCAACGGCATGACAACGCAGTACTGGCCGCTGACCGGCCTGCGGCTGACCACGCCCCGGCTTGAACTGCGGTGGCCCACGCTGGCCGACCTCGATGCGCTGGCCGGCCTGGCCGCCCGCGGCGTGCACGATCCCGCCGTGCAGCCGTTCATGATCCCCTGGACCGACGCCGAGCCCGCCGAGCGGGCGCAGAGCACCCTGCAGTACCACTGGCGACAGTGGGGGTCATGGACGCCAGCCAGCTGGTCGCTGAACCTGGTCGTCGTCCGGGACGGCACGGTCGTCGCCTCGCAGGGCATGGAGAGCCGTGACTACGCGGTGCTGCGCGAGGTCAGCACCGGCTCCTGGGTCGGCCGGGGCTACCAGGGACAGGGCATCGGCACCGAGATGCGGGCCGCCGTGCTGCACCTCGCGTTCGCGGGGATCGGTGCCCATTACGCCACTTCCAGCGCCTTCGAGGACAACGCCGCCTCGCTCGCGGTGTCCCGCAAGCTCGGCTACGCCGACGACGGCTTCGAGCGTTTCGTCGTCCGCGGCCGCCCGGTCGTGTCGCGCCGGCTGCGCCTGGACCGGGCCGCCTGGGAGGCCCACCGGGCCATTCCCGTGCAGGTCAGTGGCCTGCAGCCGTGCCAGTCCCTGTTCGGATTAACGAGCACGAGCGGCGGGCCGCCGCTCCCTGGCTGACCCCGTCCGGGGCTGACCTCGAGGCCGACCCGCTCGGGCCGACCCCGCCTGGGGCGGGTCGCTACCGCCCGGGGCCGACCCCGCTCGGAGCGGGCCGCTACCGCCGCCGCAGGCCGATGAGCAGGAACGCCGGGGTGAGCGCGAGGCTGGCCAGCGCCCATGTCAGCCCGAAACGCTCGGCGAGGAACCCGACGGCCAGCGGCCCGGCCCCGCCAGCCAGCCCGGCCGCGCTGCTGAGGGTCACCGCGACGCCGCTCTGGCCGGGCAGGCTGCCGTAGACCCTGGCCTGCAGCACCGGATACCAGCATGCGGTGGCGATGCTCAGCCCGGCGAGGGCGGCGAGCTTGGGCCACAGCCCTGGCGCCAGCAGAAAGGCCGGGTACGCCGCGGCGGCCGCGGCGGCGCTCGCGGTGAGCACCCTGAGCCCGTCCGTCCGGTCCAGCAGGGGGACGAGCAGCACATCCCCGGCCAGGGCGGCCACCAGCCGGACGCCGACGCCGAGCGCCGCCTCGGCGGGCGTGGCATGGACCACGTCGACCAGGTAGACGGCCAGGAACCCGGTCAGCACGTCCAGCAGCAGGTCAGATAGCTGGAGCAGGGCAAGCCACCGGATCACCCCGGGCTGCCCGAGCGCGGTGAGTATCCGTCGTGCGGCGCTGCCGCCATCCGTATCGTCAGGACTCCCCGCAACTGGCGACGGCAGCGGTAGCGGGCGGTTGCGGGCCACGCCCAGCCAGGACGCCGCGGCGCAGCCGGCCAGCACGAGGAACGCCGTCCGCCAGCTGCCGCCGGCCGCCAGCACGGCGATGAGCAGGAACGGCCCGGCAACCGCGCCCGCCGACCCGGCCAGGTTCCAGCGGGCCATGTGCGGTTCCTGCCGGGCGGGATCGGCGTCCATCAGGCCAGACTGGGTCAGGCTGACGAACGCCCCGGAAGCCGGGAAGAAAACCACGAACGCGACCAGCAGCGCAGCGAACGAGTGCGCCGCGGCGGCGCCCGCCAGCGAGGCGATGAACACCACGCCGCCGGCCAGCACGGCTATCCGCTGCCGCCGGCCGTACCCGGCCAGTACCCCGACCGGCAGCTCCAGCAGGCTTCCGAGTAGCAGCGGAACTGACGCGAGCAGGCCGATCTGCCCATAGCTCAGCGCCAGGTCATGCCGGATGAGCGGGAACGCCGCTCCCTTAGTGCCGTCGACCAGCTCGTCGACGAACTCGACGGCGAGTGCCGCAGCGAGCAGCGACGCCCCGGCCAGCGCCGTCCGGGGCGTCCGGGTGCCTGATTTCTTGCGTGTCACGTGTTGTCCTTCCTCGTCCAACCGGCAAGGTCAGACGGGGCAGGCGGGCCACGTGCCGCAGGGCTAGGTCACAGTCAGAGGAATCCCATGGCACTGAATGCTACGGGGCAGGCAAGCCGCCCGCCACCGGCACTACACCCGGGTGATCGTCGCCAGCCAGGCGAGCGCGCCGCCGGAGCCGCCGGTGCCCGGGGTGACTTCGAAGGTGGCGCCGGAGATCGATTCGACCCGCCAGCCATCGGCGAAGCTGGCCCGGATCTCGTCCTGGCTGACTCGCCGCGGGCCCCAGTCGCCGGGCTGCTGATCGGTGAAGCACAGCAGGTAATACCGTCCGCCTGGCGCGGTCGCCGCCCGCAGGCTGCTGACGAGGCGGGCCCGTTCGTCGTCTTCGAAGCTGTGGAACAGCCCGCTGTCAAGGACAGTGTCGTACTGCTCGCCCAGCGCGCCCAGATCCAGCGCATCCGCCACGATGAAGCGCACATTGAGCCCGCGCTCCTGGGCCTTGCCCCTGGCCAGCCTGATGGCCGTTGGCGCGGCATCGATTCCCGTGGTTTCCAGGCCCAGGCTCGCGCACATGAGCGCGTGTTCTCCGGTCCCGCAGCCCGCATCCAGTACGCGTCCTGTCAGCAGACCGGATTCGGCCAGCCGCAGGAAGGCAGCCTGGGGACGCCCGATGTCCCAGGGAGCCGTCCCCGCATAGAAAGCGTCGAACTCCCCGGCTGTCCGGGGATTGACGGCCAGGCTCGGCGGGGCATCCTCAGGTGTCTCGGTCATGGCACGTTATAGCACGCGCCAGGACGCGATCTGGTTACCCGGCCGGTCCCGGCGGCGAGGCAATCGGCCTAGGGTCGGGAGTCGTTAGAGCGGGAGATTAGGACATGGCTGACGCAGGCGTGCAGCGCTTCGAGGCGCTGCTGACCCCGCCGGGCCGCGAGCTACTCGATCATCTTGCGGCTGAGGCGATGCCAGCGGGCCCGCTGGCTGCGGGCACGGTGACTGCGGGCACGCTGCCTGCGGCCAGTGCGTTGCGGCTGGGCACGGAGCTGCGGGCGCGTTACCCGGCCGATCTGGTGGCCGCCGCGCTGGCCCAGCACGAGCTGCGGCTGCAGGCACGAGCCAAGTTCAGCAGGGCCATGGAGATGTTCTTCACCCGGCCAGGTCTGGAGCAGGCCTCCGCGGAGGTGGTGGCGCGGCACCGCTCCGGCCGCTATGGCGCCGCGGCCCGGGTGGCGGATCTGTGCTGCGGAATCGGCGGGGACCTCGTCGTCCTGGCCGCCGATCGCCGGGTCCTGGCCCCCGGCCGCCAGGTGCTGGCCGCCGGCCGCCGGGTGCTGGCCGTTGACAGCGACCCGCTGCACCTGCGCATCGCCCGGGTCAACGCCGGGGTTTACGGAGCCGCCGAGCGCGTGACCATGATGCACAGCGACGTCCGGGACGTCGACCTGGCCGGCGTGGACGCGGTCTTCATCGATCCCGCCCGGCGGGCCGGCGGCAGGCGGCTGCGGGCCGGCCAGAGCGAGCCGCCGCTGGACTGGTGCTTTGGCCTGGCCGGAAGCATTGGCGCGGTCGGCATCAAGGCGGCGCCCGGCCTGCCCCATGAGGCGGTGCCGCCGGGCTGGGAGCTCGAGTTCATCGCTGTCGGGCGGGCTCTCAAAGAGGCGGTGGCCTGGTCTCCGGCGCTCGCGACGGGCGCCACCCGGGCCACCATCTTGCCCCCGGGGCACGGGCTGCCGCACGAGAACATGCTGTCTCAGCGGCACATGTCGCCCCCGGCAGACACGCTCCCGCCGCAGCCGAGCACGGTCCCGGCCCAGGCCTACACCCTGGTTCCCGAGCCCGGGCCGCCGGTGGATGTCCGGCTGCCCGGTGAGTTCCTGCTCGACCCCAACCCCGCCGTCACGCGGGCCAGCCTGGTGCAGGAGCTGGCCCGCAGCCTGGGGGCATGGCAGATCGATGAGCAGATCGCCTTCCTCTCGGCTGACGTGCCGCTGCGTTCTCCGTTCGGGCGGGCGCTGCGGGTACTCGACTCTGCGCCCTGGCACCAGAAGCAGCTGCCCGCCAGGCTGCGCCAGCTCGATATCGGGGCGGTCGATATCCGCCGCCGCGGCCTGGCCGGCGACGTGGACCTGCTGCACCGGCGGCTCAGGCTTTCCGGCTCCCGCCGGGCGACCCTGGTGATGACCCGGGTCCAGGACCGGCCATGGGCGCTGATCTGCCTGGACCTCGACCAGCTAGGCGCCACCTAAGGCGATGAATCCGGGTCTCACCACGTTCGGGCGCTCCGGGCAAAGCGTCAGTCCGTCAACGTGCAGGATCCGCACGCTCAGAGCGTGCGGATCCTCCACGTTATGGACCGCTGAGCCGCTGTTACTTACGGCAGTCCTGCATCGCCGGGAGCCCGGCCGCCGCGGCTGCTGCGGAAGTCCGAGAGCGGCCCCAGGTGATGCAGCTTGTCCGGGTTGATAACGGAGCGGACGGCCTGCACGGCGCCATCAGCGATATCCAGGCAGATCACGTTGATCAGCAGCCCGCTGGCGTCGTAGAACATGGCGCCCGGCTGCCCGTTGACATCGGCGCGGCGCAGCGTGACGCCCATATCACGGATCTGCTGGCTGAGGCTGGCGATGAGCCGCCGGACGTTGTCACGGCCCATGATCGGGCGCGGCCACGAGGGACGGGTCCCGCCGCTGTCGCCGTAGACGACGACGTCGGCGGCCAGCAGGCCGACGAGCCCGGACATGTCTCCTTCGCCCATGGCCGCGAAGAACCGGGCGGCGAGTTCGTCCCGCTGACGGCGGGATGTGTCGAACCTGGGCTTGTGCTCGGCGATATGTTGCCGCGCCCGGCTGGCGAGCTGGCGGCAGTTGTGCTCCGTCCTGCCGACAATGCCGGCGATCTCGCCGTAGCCGTAGTCGAACACGTCATGCAGCAGGAAGACGGCGCGCTCGGTCGGGCTGAGCCGTTCGAGCAGCAGCAGGAACGCCATCGACAGCGAGTCGGCTTCCTCGGCGCGAGCGGCCGGGTCCGGCCCGGCCCAGCCGCCCGCCACCACCGGGTCCGGCAGCGCCGCGCCGGACAGCGCGGGAGCGGTCAGCACCGGCTCGGGCAGCCACGTGCCCACGTATGCCTCCCGGCGGCTGCGCGCCGATCGCAGCTGGTCGATGCTGAGCCGGGTAGTAACCGAGGAGAGGAACGCCTTCGGCGACTCGATCTTGCTGCCATCGGCCACTACCCGGTGGTAGCGCAGGAACGCCTCCTGGACGATGTCCTCGGCATCCGCGACGCTGCCCAGCATCCGGTAGGCAATCGAGAACACCAGCGGGCGCAGGTCCTCGAATACCTCGGCCACGCTCACCGTGTCGCGTTCTCCAGCCCCGAGCGCGCTGACGCCTGGCCCGGCGCGGGCATCGCCGCGACAACTTCCCGGAAACCCTGCCGCCAGCTCGCCCGGGCCGGGGCCCAGGCCAGTTCCGCCTTCGCCTTCGCGTTGGATGACCCGCGGATCTGGGTCAGCATGGACACGCCTACCTCGCCAGCCGCCAGCCGGGCCAGCCAGACCGGAATATGCGCCGGCGGCCTGGCGCCGAGCACATCCGCCAGGTAGGGCAGCCAGTCAGCCACTCGGGCAGGCTCGTCGTCGACGATGTTGTACACGCCGCGGCTGCCATGGTCGAGCGCGGCAACGGTGGCCGCGGCCGCGTCGTCGACGTGGATGAAAGACCAGATCCCGCCCCCGTCCCCGGCTATCGGCAGCTTGCGCCTGCGGACCTGGCCGAAGATCTCCTCCGACGCCCCCGGCCCGTAGAACGAGCCGTACCGCAGCACCACGCCGTCCAGCGACGATGCCCCGGTGACCGCGGCCTCCAGCTGGCGGAGCGCGGCGAATGACTGCCGCTGCGCGGCCGGCGGGTCCGCGTCCAGCGCATCCGCCTCGGTCTGCACCGGCAGGCCGGCCCGGTTGCTGGGCCAGCCGGCGTAGCCCTGCGCGATGAACTGCCGCGCGCCAGCGGCAGTTGCCGCCGCCAGCAGATGATCAGTGCCCTGGGTACGCAGGCGATTGGTGGCCGCGAACACGCGGTCGAAACGGCGCAAGTTCGTGACCCCGGCCAGCTGGGTCATCTGGTGGATCACTACCTCGGGTGCGGCGCGCCCGACCGCCTCACCGACGGCCATCGCATCCAGCCCGTCCACGACGGCCGGCTCGGCGCCCAGCGCCCGCAGGCTATCCGCCTTGGCCGGGCTGCGGGTCGTGGCGACGACCTGGTGGCCCGCCGCGACCAGGCGAGGCACCAGCCGCTGGCCGATCACGCCGGTCGCGCCGGCGACAAACACTCGCATGACGGCTCCTCTGCTCCATTGTGTCCATGTGGTCGTGCTCTAAGACGAAGCACCGCGTCGACTTGTGACACCGGCGGGCACGAACCAGGTGCGCGGGCTCGATCCACCGGGCGGTCGTGGTCCGGCGAGTCCGCCGCAGCCAGCCGCTCAGCCAGGACGACCGGCGGGGAACGATCCGTTTCAAAATTGCGGGCTTAAGCTGCTGTCGTGATGCACGCGGGCGCAGATCCCCAGAGTCACCCTTGCTGGCTGACCGCAGGCGATGGCTGACCAGTCGGACGTCCGGCGTATCGCGCTGTCGCTGCCCGGCGCCACCGAGGCGGCGGACCATTTCGCGTTCGCTGTCCGTAACGGGGCCAAGGAGAAGAACTTCGCCTGGACCTGGCATGAGCGGATCGTCCCCAAGAAGCCCCGGGTCGCGCGACCTGACGTGCTCGCGGTCCGCGTCGCGAGCCAGCAGGAGAAGGAGATGCTGCTGGCCGCCGATGAGGAGAAGTTCTTTACCGAGCCGCACTACAACGGATTCCCCGCGGTGCTCGTCCGGCTGCCGGCGATCGGGGCCGGGGAGCTTGCCGAGCTGATCACGGACGCCTGGCGCTGCCAGGCGCCCCGGGCCCTCGCGGAGTCCTTCGAGGCTGGCCGGCGCCGCTGAGCGCCTGGCCGCAAGGTCAGCCTTACGGAGCGGGCGGGCCGTCGTCGACCGGGATCGCGGAGAGACCCAGGCAGTGCCGCAGCGCGTTTTCCAGCGTCTCGAGCCGGTCGAAGCTGCCGACATGGCCGGTCACGAATCCGATGGCATAACCGCCGGCCGTGCAGTTGCCCCCGTAGTTTCCGCCGTGGCCGCCCATCCCGTAGCCGTCGTCTTCGATCCCGAAGCCGAGGCCCCAGGAGTTGTCGTGCCCGAACACCCGGTCCGGGCCAGTGCACTGCGGAGTGATCGCCTCGGCCAGCATCCCCGGGCTGAGCAGGCTGCCCGCTGACAGCGCCTGGTAGAAGTCCGCCACCGCCCGGGCGGTTCCGTGGCCGTTGATGGCGGGAATTTCCGCTGCCCGCCAGGGGACGCTATTGACGACGGCGCTGTCGTGCGCGCCGGGCGGGTTGGTCACCGCGAGCCGGTACAGGGGAGGGCGGCCCGCCGCGGTGGCCGCTTCGAAGGCGTCGTCGAGCCCGGTGAGGTCCACCGCCCGGGCCTGCTGCGATGGGCTCAGCCCGAAGGCGAAGTCCAGCCCGGCCGGCCCGCAGATCTCCTCGCGCAGGAAACGGCCGATGCTGCGTCCGTCTATCCTGCGTACCAGTTCGCCGACCAGGTGCCCGTAGAAAAGCGGCGATTCACCGTGCGCGGTACCGGGTTCCCACGACGGTTCCTGCGCTGCCAGCAGGTCGCAGAGATGGTTCCAGTCGTAGAAGGCGCTGGTGGGCGCGGGCTGGTCCAGCATCACGACCCCGGCCTGATGCGACAGCACGTGACGGACCGTAGCCGGAGCGCGGAACCCGGGCCAGTACTGCTGCACAGGCGCGTCCAGCGCGAGCCGCCCGGCCTCGACCAGGCGCAGCGCGCATACTGCCGCGAATGGCTTGCTGACCGAGTAGGGCTGGACCACGCTGCCGGCTTGCCACGGGCGGCGCCGTGCGGCGTCCGCATAGCCACCCCACAGGTCAACCACCCGCCGGCCGTCGTACCACGCCGCGAAGGCCGCGCCGGTGCCCGGCTGCGCGCCGAGAATCTCGGCGAGGCAGTCGCGCACCGGGCCGAACCGCGGGTCAGCATGTCCCTGAACTTCCATCCCGCCATCATGGCGCTCAATTCAGCATCCAGGGGCGGATCAGCGCCTGCAGCGGGGGCCGATCCTCACCCTGACCTGATCGCTAGCTGGCGGACCCGTCGTCGCGGCTAGCCGGGACGGGGACCGCGTCGGCGACGGCGGTGTCCGCATCCGCCGCGGTGCTCGCACAGGTGATGAGCGCCGTAGAGCTGTTCCTTGATCAGGCGGTGTGGCCGCAGACACCAGTTACCGTTGGGTGATGAAGCCGGACAGCCCGGTCAGCGCGCCGGCCGCCTCGGATCCCGTGGAGATCGTGCCCGCGGTCGAGGATGACCTGCCCGGAATCGTCGGGATCTTCAACTACACGGCGGCGAATTCGATCGCCAACTTTTTCACCCGGCCGGTCAGCGTGGCTGACCGGCGCGGCTGGTTCGAGCAGTTCTCCCCGACCGGCTGCTACCGGCTTTTCGTGGCCCGGCGCGGCGGCCTGGTCGTGGGCTACGCCGGCAGCCAGCGCTACCGGGACCTCGAGGCATTCTCGCAGACCATAGAGGTCAGCATCGCGCTCGACGTCGGCTGCCGCGGCCAGGGCGTGGGTACAGCGCTCTACCGTGAACTGTTCGACTGCCTTGCCCGCGAGCCGGTTCATGTCGCGCTCGCCGGCATAGCCGTCCCCAACGAGGCGTCGGTCGCGCTACACAGGAAGTTCGGCTTTACCGAGGTAGGCACATTCTGCGAGTACGCCGCCAAGGACGGTCAGTACATCAGCTCGCTATGGATGCAGCGCCTCATGCCGCCGTTGGCGGCTGCGCCCTAGCGCTTGCAGGGCCACGCCCGCAGCGCCCGTCATGTTCGGGGTGAGCAGCGCGGATGAGCTCTTCAACCTCGACGTTTGCTGCGGTCACCTGGCTGCGGTCGGCCTTGATCCTGACCGTGGGCACTTCAGAGTTGCTGCCTCTCAGCAGGCCATGAGGCTGTCTGGACAGGCCAGGTGCTACCCGGCGTAGCCCGGATTGCCCACGTCGCGGTAGAGCGCTTCCACGTTGTTTCCGTCCGGGTCGAGTAGGTAGGCGGAGTAGTAGCCAGGAGCGTAGTCGCGGTAACCGGGCAAGCCGTTCGGCTCGAAGCCCGCCTGGACTCCGGCGGCGAAGAAGGCGTCGACCTGGCCCTTCGAACCGGCGTGGAAGCATAGATGCAGGTTCATCGTTGGCGGCTGCGCGTCGGTGACGTTGAGGTGCGTGAAGCACGCCGCTCCCTCATGCTGGGAGAGCTTCGGGATTCCCAGCGGCGCGAGGACGGTCTCGTAAAACCGGACGCTCTCGGAGAATCGCCGCGCGTGCAGATCAAGGTGGTCTATGACCGTCCGGGACCAATCCCATTCCTCCGGCTTCATAGCAGCAAGACTGCCGCATCCGAGCACGCGCGGCAGGCTTACCCTTGTGCAGACGAGAGCTACTGGAAACGGAACTGCCAGCCGGCATGTGGCATCATCGGCGGATCATCTGAGCGAGGACGCTGTTCACCGAGCTGACAGCATGACTGGGGACCAGCATGGCTACTAGCACGCACTCCACCGGCGCTGGACTCGCCGGAGCCGACGGCGCACGGATCGCGCCGTTTGCGTCGTCCTGGAGACGTCAGCACCTGACCGTGGATGAGCGTCTGGCCAGGGGCCGGGCCGCTCGCAAGCAAGCGCCCAGGTCAAGCCACGGACGATGGGAGCCCGCACCAGACCGCCCGGACCCGATAGCGCTGCTGGAGGAGCAGGCGGCGAGCCGGGTTCCTGAGCTGGTGCCCATCCGCTACGGGCGGATGCTGGTGTCGCCGTTCACGTTCTACCGGGGCGCCGCGCTGATCATGGCAGCCGACCTGGCGGGAACCCCGACATCGGGGGTGACTGCGCAGCTGTGCGGTGACGCGCACCTGTCGAACTTCGGCCTGTTCGGCACGCCCGAGCGCAAGATGATTTTCGACATCAACGATTTCGACGAGACCCTGCCCGGTCCGTGGGAATGGGACGTCAAGCGCCTCGCGGCCAGTTTCGAGGTCATGGGACGTGACCGTGGCTTTGCCCCGGCCGACCGGCGCGCGGTCGTGATGGCCGGGGTCGCTGAGTACCGGGACCGCATGCGCCAGGCCGCCGGGATGGGGGGCTTGAACGCGTGGTACGACCACCTGGAAGCCGGGATGCTGCTCAACCTGGTCCGCAAGGAAGTCCGCGTCAAACGAGTGAGCAAGAAGGAGGCCCGGGCTTTCGAGCGGGACATTAAGAAGGCACATAGCCGGGACAGCACCCGGGTGTTCGCCAGGCGCGCGGACGAGGTCGAGGGCGAGTTGCGGATTGTCGCCGACCCGCCGATCATCATCCCGATCGAGGATCTGATAAAGCCGGGATCGGAATGGGAGGACCCCGTTCCGCTGATCAAGAAGCTGCTCAGCTCCTACCGGCGCACCCTCGGCAGCCAGCACCACCCTCTTGAGGAGTACCGCTATGTCCACACGGCGTACAAGATGGTGGGCGTGGGCAGTGTCGGGACGCGCTGCTACATCATGCTGATGGTAGGCCGCGACCACAACGACCCGCTGTTCCTGCAGATCAAGGAGGCGGAGGCCTCCGTGCTCGAACGCTTCATTGACAAGAGCACCTACTCGCACCACGGCCACCGCGTGGTGGCGGGACAGCGGCTGATGCAGGCGGCAACTGACATCTTCCTGGGCTGGATTCGCATAAAAGGGCTCGACGGCGTCACCCGTGACTACTATGTGCGCCAATTCCAGGACTGGAAGGGCGGTGCGGACATCGACAGCATGCTCGTGCCGGGAGCTACCCTGTACTCGCGTATCTGCGGCGCGACCCTCGCCCGCGCCCATGCCCGCTGGGGCGACCGGATCGCCATCGCCTCTTACCTCGGCAACGGGGATGCCTTCGACCGGGCGATCGCGGACTTCTCCGCCGCCTACGCTGACCAGAACGAACGGGACTACAAAGCGTTCACCGCCGCTATCAGCTCAGGACGGCTGGTCGCGCAAAGCGGCCTGTAGACGAGCCTGGCGGACGTTAATAACGCGGCGGGTGGAGCTGGGGCTTCTGCGGCCGGGAGCTGGCCGTGGCAAGCACCTACGCACATTCCTGTAGGGATGTGCAGCCGGTCTTGCCGGCCTTGGCGGCGGGAACGCGCTGGAGCCCGATCGTGAGGCGAGTGGTCCAGGTACTCTTTGTCGTGGGCCGACGACAGCGGGATTCCGACTGAGAGGCTGTTGGAGAGGCATGGTGACCTGTCAGCCTGGCGCCGCCAGGTGTTGCCGATTCTGCCGTGCGTCCGGTATCTCCACCGCGCCGGGCCGGGAAGCATCAGCGTTGCTATGACAGTGCCGCCACTCCCTGACGACGTGCGGCAGGATCTCATGCTGCCGTTCGGCCCGCTCTCGGATGCCGTCGGCAGGGACGTCATTCTGTCGGACGACCACGCGGACGCGGTTCTCGCCTATTGCCGTGCCATGGGGTCAAAGTTTGGCGCTCCCGGTTATCTGCGTTATCTCTTCGGCTTGCCGATCAACGAGGCGCTCCTGTCGGGATACCTGATAACGCAACGTGCATTGCGGGAGACGACTCCGCACGCTTGTGCCGAGGAGATCGTTCGCACATCCCTTGAGCTCCTGTCGGATCTTGATGGTGGCCGTGGGGAGGAAGACGGCAGCGTGCTCGACATATTCGCCGGCGTTGGTCAGATGGCGTACTCCTACGCGAAAGCTGGCTGCCGCGTCCAAGCGGTCGACAATGATCGCACGACGGTCGACGTCGCGGTGAACAATATGGCACTTGCTGGTTTGGCCGGGGTCGTCGAATACCGTTTGGCCGATGGACCCGCGACGCTGGCTTCCGCCGTCAGTACGGATCGAAGACTCTCGGTCGTTCATCTCGATCCGCCGTGGCGAGGCAGTTATCAATACGACCTGACCCGGCCGTTCATGCTCGAGGATCTTGCCGTAAATGTAGGAGAACTCGTCGGACTGGGTCTGGAGTGCGCCCATCTGGTAGTGCTGAACTTGCCGCACAATGCCTTGCCGTCGCAGGTCAGTGATCTCGCCGCCCTAGTTGGATGCAACGCTTTCGTTCAATACCAATATGTCTCGGACTTTCCGGCCTCCTTCAGCCAGGCACCTGCCTACTTCTTCGGCCGATCAGGTGCCGGTCACGGTGGGCCAGCCGGCTGATCAGGAGCGACATCAAAGGCTGACAGTTGACGGACAGCGAGTCACCGAGGCCGGGCCATGAATGGTGCCCGGCGGGTGCGCCGGTGCAGATCGTGCACTGGATAGGAGCGCTCCCGTCCTGGCCGGGCGCCGGCCTCCGGGCACCTGCCCGGGAATTTCCATACCTCCGCCGATTCCGGAAGCCGATTGTCCGCTGCGGACCCTACCGTGGTAGCTATGACCGATACCGAGTTCTCGGCAAGTGAAAACATGGGCGGCCGGCTGACTGCAGCGCAATTCTCGGCCTCCCCCGGCGTCACTGACTGGCGGGTGCTGTGGGGTGGCGGGTATGCGGCGGCCCGCTTCCTGACCGGGTCTTTCGCCGCCGGGCTGGCCCTGGTCACCGCCATCGGCGAGCTGGCGGCCGCTTCCGGCCACGACCCGGACGTCGATGTGCGGCCCGAGAGCGTGACCGTCCGGCTGTGCACGTCCGAGATTCGCGGCCTTACCAGCCGGGACGCCGGCCTGGCCAGGGAGATCTCGGCGGTCGCGGCCCGGCTGCAGGTGCAGCCCGACCCGGCGGCCGTGCAGCACGTGCAGGTCGCGATCGACGCCCTGGATATCGCCAAGGTTCGGCCGTTCTGGCACGCGGTGCTCGGCTACGCCGCAGCCGGCGAAGAGGACCTGCTTGACGCGCACCGCCAGGGGCCGAGTTTCTGGTTCCAGCAGATGGAGTCGCCGAGGACCGGGCGCAACCGCTTCCACATCGACATCTACGTGCCGCACGACCAGGTTCAGGCCCGGATTGACGCCGCGCTCGCGGTCGGCGGCCGGATCGTCAGCGACGCCCACGCGCCCGGCTGGTGGACTCTCGCCGATCCCGAGGGCAACGAAGCTGACCTCGCGATCTGGGGATAGGCGGCCGCAATCACCGACTGCGAAACGCACCGGGCCCGCTCGCCGGGGCCGGATCGTGGTCTGCAGCGACCTTTCAGGTGCGCACTACCGTGTCACCGGTCGGGACAACGCGCCGATAAGCGGAATCCCGCCATGTTGGGGGTGAGTGAGGATCATCGCCCGAACGGTCGGCGGTGCCGCTTGGAGCGCAGATCGTGCCCTCGCCGCGCGCGGGTCGCGAGATATTGAGCACATTGGGTTGGCGCATGATCAGGCCGGGCTGGAGGCGCTGAAAGCGGCGGCGCGCCAGCGCCCCGGCCGCTGTGCTGGAAGGGGCCGGCTCGCCCTGGTGTCGTATGCGTAGCTCAAGCGCCGCCGGTCCTGTTGATGTCACGAGGTGAAGAAGTCCACCAGGATCGGAGCGAGGACGCCCGGGCTCACGTTGTGAGTCTGTCCCTCCAGCATCCGCAGCCTGGCCTGCGGCATCGCCTGGCTCAGCGCCCGGGCCGTGTGGGGCATGAACGGCAAGCTCGCCTCGCCGGCGATCACCAGGGCCGGAACTGAGACGCGGGCAGCCAGGTCGGCGGGCGCCGACCAGCGCTCGCCGATGATGACGGCGTGGTCGTAGGCCAGCGTGGGCGCGATGGCCTCCATGCCCGGCCAGAACGGCGCCTGGCGCATGACCTCGACCTGGTCGTCGGGCGTGCCGACAAACCGCATGAACAGGGCCACCGCGTCGCCCCCGCGGCCGTCGGCCAGGAGCTGTCCCAGTTCCCTGAGGTACTCGCTCCATGACTCCTGGGCATCGGGGTCGTCGTTGTGCGGAGCCTCGTAGATGGCGATCTTGCTGACCCTGCCGCCGAGCCGGACGGCTGCCTGCATGGCCAGGGTCCCGCCCGAGGAGTGGCCGTAGAGGAACGCCGATCCGCCGGCGTGGTCGATTAGTGCATCGATGTCCTCGATTTCCCGGTCGACCGCGTAAGGCAGGGTGTCCCCGCTCCGGCCGCGGCCGCGGCGGTCGTAGCCGTAGACGGTCAGGTGCGGCGCGAGAAGCCTGGCCAGCTCCGACTTGCCGCCGGACGAGTGGACGGTCAGCGCGCCGTCGACCAGGATCAGGGCCGGCCCTCGCCGGCCTTGTCGTACGCGATCGTCGTGCCGTCGCGTGAGCTGACCGTGTTCACCGTTGTCTCCTCGGAGGCCTTCACGTTTCGCCTGGTCCCATCTTCACTTCTGGGACTGACATTCTTGCCCGCGGGCGTCCTCCCGCTCGAAGATCACTTCACCGAGAATGCCGGCGGCGCAAGCCAGAATGAGGACCAGAAAGCATGATGACCACGGGCGCCGCCATCAAAGTTCTACCGAGCTCGGGACAACCTCCCGTCGCCGGCCGCCGGCGCTGCCCCGCGACCTTCATGAAGCCCTTCACCGCATCCACCTCGACTCCGATGCGCATTAATTTGAGCCAAGTCCGGAGCGAGACGCGGCCATTGCGACGGCATTGGGGGAGGCGCTGATCCGAGCCCGTGAGGCCAGAGGCAAGGCCGATAGGCACGCAATGAGCACGCGAGCGAAGTAATGCCTTATGAAGATCAACAGCTTGCTCGGCGATAGCGGCCCCTGATGTGTGGCACGTATGTGGAACGGCCGCCGATCAGGCTTGTGCTGCCGGTTCCCGCTTCGGGAGCGGAGAACCGATGTGCACGACGTTGCCGTCAGGGTCGGTCAGCCTGGCCTCGCGCATGCCCCATGGGCAATCCTCGGCCGCCGCGCCCGGCGGGAGGCTGCTGTCGACATCCTCGACGTAGAGGTAGACGTGGCTGGCCGGGCCTCCGTCGAGGCGGTGCTCGGACAGATGCAACTGGGCCGGGCCGCGCCGCAGCCGCACATACAGCGGCCAGCCTGGCCCGAAGGCGTGCTCCGATTCGACTTCGAACCCGAGTTGTGCGTACCAGTCGACGCTTGCTCGCGCGTCAGCTACGTGCAAGATCGGGGCGATACCCTCCATCGCTCCCCCTAGCATCCTGGGATCGCTGGCATGGTACGCCGGGCCATCGTCACAAACCATGCGAGGGAAGCCGAGCGCGATTCGGACGCGCGATCTACTGCTTAGAACGCCGTTTGGGCGGCATGCCTGATTTGCCGTCTCGCAGGTCAGCTAGGGCGAGTGTGCTCTCGGAGAGACCGTGCGTGACCGGGTTTCGCCGGTCGTTCTGGCACGGAACTGGCATAACAAGCGGGCGTGTCGCACTCAGGGCCGGGGCGGCGCCTATTGACTGAGTATCGCGTCGATGAGTGCCACACGGGTGGTGAGCCCCCGGCGCTGGCTCACGGCACGCTGCAAGTCCAGCGGGGGTACCCGCAGCTGCCAGCCTTCCCACGTCACGGTCTCAAGCCGGGACGCGGCGATGGGCCCGAAGTCGGACGGCGAGGGTGAGTCGACGCGAGCCTTGGGAGCACCGATCCATTCGAGCCGGGCAGTCAGGAAAGCGCGGCCCCAGTAATCACTGATCGAGCCGCTGCTGTCGCAGACAACCGGCTCGATGAGCGCGTCGGCGAAGATCATTCCCAGGCTGAGGGCGCTATCGTCGGAACACACAAGATCGACGTCGCCTGGCTTGATTCTCGCGCCGCGCACGGCCAGGGCCGTGCTGCCGGCCAGCCACCAGTCTGACTCTCGTCCGCTGGTACGTCGGCAGAGCTCGTGCAGAGTCTCGCGCCATGGGACGGGCTGCAGCCGGGCTGCCTGCCGCAGCATCAGTTCGGCGCAGTTGGCGAAGTTCTGCCAGCAGATGTCCAGTCCCGGGGTGTCTGCGGGGTAGCCGCGCCGCCACTCGTCGCCGTCCCGCTGATAGTCCATGAGAATGCGCTCGGCTGGTGCCGCCAGCTCAGGCCCTACGCCGCTGATGGCAAACCAGGTCGTGTCGGCATCGGTCCACCGCCGCGTTGTCATGGCTGTCATGGCCCTAGCGTGGCAGCTGCCACCGACAGTGGTCAGTCACGCTAATGGCGGGAGGGTGCACGTTTAGTTTTGCAGGTGAGCAAGATGTCCTTAGCGCGCGACGATCGCGGCCAAGTGGCTCAGTGAGTTGTCGAGATGGTCTGGAGTGAACGGCGGGAACTGAATGTGCTGGTGGGAACCGGTCTTACCGCCGACCAGTCATAGGAGGGTGTGACTTTGGTTTCGTCGGGACCGAGCTGGGTCAGGTCGTAACGCCAGATCCAGCCGCCGAACTCTAGCTTGCCATCGGCTCCTGCTCGCGCGAGCGTCGCGCGGGATCTGCGTCGGATGGGAGACGAGTCAGTAGCGTGGGTTGGGCTGCTTGCGCACTGCGGTTTCCAGCGCCTGGTCGTACTTGCTCGGCATGGCGCCCATCCTTCCCAACGAGGAAGGTGCGCATCAAACCCAGGATGGTTCAAGATCCGTTCCGAACCCGAAGGTGGCTTGACCCCGATAAATCCAGATCTTCGACCTCGGGCCGGACGAGAAAACGCTGGTCAGTCAGGCGCCTGTGCCCTATGCACGAGACGCTCCGACCAGCGTTTCAATGCTGGCGGGGCCCGATTTGCACGTTAGCTACGATCCCGTGACGGTGCCCGTAGATGCCGTGCTGCAGTTGGAGCCAGAACATCTCGACCGCTCGCGGAAGCAAGCAGTGGAGGGTCTGGACCCCAGAAAAGTGTGTCCGTGACCCGGCCATCTGGGCACTCCGGTGTGGCACTCTGCTGTGTCAGTTTAGGTTGACACAGCCAGGACGTCAGTCTAAACTGACAGGCGTGAACATCGAAGAACTCAGCGTGAATCTCTCGTCGGATGACCCGGCAATCGGGCTTCGCGCCTCGCTGGCGCTCCATCGCCTGGCTGAGCGGGTCGAAGCGCACCAGGTCGCGTCGGCCCGGGAAAAGGGCTGGTCGTGGCAGCAGATCGGAGACGCTCTGGGCGTCACCCGCCAGTCCGTGCACACCAAATACAACAGGGAGTGATCATGACCACCGAATCCGCTGCGCCAGAGGTGCATCACCCCTGGGCCATCTATTTGCAGGCCAGTGAGGAGGCCCGCCGCCGGGGTGATCGCCGAACCGGCACCGATCACCTCCTGCTCGCCTTGCTGGAGGATCCCTCGATCGAAGTCGTGCTGGGCGTGACCCTGCAGCAAGCTCGCCAGGCCCATGAGTCGCTCGATCACGAAGCCCTGGGCGCCCTGGGCATGGTCTCCGGCACCGACGCTCCCGCACTGCCGATGCGGGCCGTCCCCAAGAAGCCGAGGCTCAGGGACGTCGCGCAAAAGGATCGCTTCCGCATGACGCCCGCGGCAAAGAAAGCGCTTGAGGATGCGGCCAGGCCCAATCGCCGCAAGCTCCAGATCACGGCCCAGCAGGTGCTGGCCCAGATCCTCACTCTCCAGCCACCAGATCCTGCGGCGGTGCTGCTGGGCGCTCTCGGCGTGAACACGCCCGAGGTTCGGCGCCGATTGGATGCAGTCCACCCCGTTCAACGGTCAGTCACGCGGATGACGGCGGTCGTCGAAGCCGAGTCGCTGACCAAGCGCTTTGGTGAGGTCTCTGCGGTCACGGATCTGTCATTTGGGCTGGAGGCTGGGACGATCACGGGCTTTCTCGGCCCGAACGGCGCTGGCAAGACGACGACGCTGCGGATGATCCTGGGTCTGGCGGCGCCGACGAGTGGACGAGCGCTGGTGTTCGATCATCCTTACGCGGAGTTGCCTCGTGCGGCACTGCGGATCGGTGCCGTGCTCGAGGCGACCGATTTTCATCCCGGCCGTTCGGGCCGCGATCACCTGCGGATGCTCGGGCAGGCCGTCGATGTTCCTGACTCACGTGCGGACGAGGTGCTGCGCCTGGTGGAGCTGGGTGATGCTGCCCGGCGGCGGGCGAAGGGATACTCGCTGGGGATGCGTCAGCGACTCGGGCTCGCGGCGGCGCTGCTTGGCGACCCGGAACTGCTGATTCTCGACGAGCCGGCCAACGGGCTTGACCCGGAGGGCGTTCGCTGGCTGCGCGACTTCCTGCGCAGGCTGGCCTCAGAGGGACGCACGGTGCTCATCTCAAGTCATGTGCTCGCCGAGGTCGCGCAGACGGCCGACCGGGTGCTCATCATAAGTCGCGGGCGGCTCGTGCTCTCGTCCCCGCTGGCGGAGCTGACCGCCCGTGCCGGCGGCGCGGTCCGCGTCCGCAGCGGCGATCCGCAGCAGCTCACCAAGGCGCTGCGTGATGAGGCGCTGCAGGTGACGACGGGCACCGACCACGCCCTGCTCGTCCAGGGAGCATCGAGCGAGCGGATCGGCGAGATCGCCTTCGCCGCCGGGGTCCCGGTGCACGAACTGGTCAACGATGCAGGCTTGCTGGAGGACATCTTCCTCGAATTGACCTCGGAGGCATCGGCATGATCGCGCAGATCAGGGCGGAGCTGCTGAAGATTCGCTCGACCCGGACCACGCTCGGGCTGATCCTCGCGATGATCGCGCTGATCTTGCTCTTCACGCTGCTCACCGGGCTGCTCACCCACCCAAGCGGGCTTGCCAGCAAAGAGGACCAGCGTCAGCTGCTCAGCGTGGGCAGTTTCGCAGGCGTCTTCTCCGCACTTGCCGGGGTGTTGCTGGTGACCAGCGAGTACCGCTTCGGCACGATCCGTCCGACGATCCTGTTCAACCCGGCGCGCTCACACGTCCTGGCCGCCAAGGTCGTCGCCGGCGCACTGGCCGGAATCGCATTCGGCGTGCTTGGCGAGGCAATCGGCTGGGCGACCGGGTACGCGATTCTCGACGGGCGCGGTATCACCGTCGTGCTCGGCAGCGGAGACATTCTGCTGCTCACGCTCGGCGGGCTCGCCGGCGCGGCTCTGTGGGGCGCGATCGGCGCCGGCCTCGGCGCGATCATCCACAACCAAGTCGGCGGCGTCATCGCGCTGCTCGCCTGGGGCCTCGTCGTCGACAACCTCCTGTTCGGCCTCGCCCCTTCGGTGGGGCGGTTCATGCCAACCCGTGCCTCCGACGCACTCATGGGCCTGCGAGTCGATCACCTGGTCTCGCCCGGCGCCGGCGCGATCACCTTGATCGCCTGGGCCGGCGCTCTGGGGGTTCTCGGTATCGCCCGGACCGTTCGGCAGGACCTCAACTGACTCCCTGGGTGACCGGCATGGGTCACGGCTACGCCGTACCAGTGACCAGAGGGCCCTGGCAACGCCGCATCCGGCTAACGGCCGTACCGCAGAGTCGCTGGCATCCGCTTCCCCTACGACAACCGCTTCGTCTCTATCGTCACCGTCGGCGACCCGCAAAGCGGCCCACTGGCGCGACTACCTGGACCGGCCGCAAGCCCGCCGCTAGCAACCGATCACTGCCCCCATGCTGCTCCGAATGGAGCGGGGCCGAAGCCATGCTTGTCCAGTGCAACTCTTTACAGCCAGCACTCGGGCCATCCGAGAATTAGGTGAAATCCGATAGAGACCGAGACAAATCTCGGGGTTCTGTCTGCCCGAGTAACGCCAAATGAGCCTGCTTCCCGCTCGAAGGCCCATGTGTACGCGGCACCGGGAAGCACAGCGACTACAAGCACCAGTAGCGCGGCTAGAGCGCCGGTCAAGTAGCGGGGTCGGGTTCTGGCGTGGTGCCAGCGGGCCGTCATCGGGTGTGCTAATTCCTGTTCGTAGCGGGTGGTGAGATTCCGGCTACGACTGGGAGGAAGTTCGATGCGTCCTGGATGTGTGGCGTCCGCCGGTGGAGCCGTCGCCGGCGGAGCAATTGGTGATCAAGGCGGTGCGGCGGGCGAAGCTGTTCGTGTTCTTGCGCCTGCACCGCCACGAGCTGCTCGATGAGGAGTTCCAGGCGGAGCTGGCCGGGACGTATGCGGACAGCCCGAAGGGGCAGCCGCCGGTGCCGCCGGCCCAGCTAGCGCTGGCGACGATCCTGCAGGCCTACGCCGGGGTCTCTGATGATGAGGTGATCGAGGCGACGGTGATGGACCGGCGCTGGCAGCTGGTGCTGGACTGCATGGACGCGGAGCAGTCCGCCGTTTTCCAAGGGCACCCTGGTCGGGTTCCGCGCCCGGCTGATCGAGGCGGACCTGGACCGGCGGCTGGTCGAGCGGACGGTGGCGCTGGCTGAGAGGACGAAGGGGTTCGGCGGGCGGGCGCTGCGGGCGGCGCTGGATTCGTCCCCGCTGTGGGGCGCGGGCCGGGTGGAGGACACGATCAACTTGATGGGACACGCCCTGCGTAAGGCCCTGGGCGTGATCGCGGTCTCGCAGGGGCGGGGGCAGGCCGCAGGAACCGCCATCGTGGCGGCGCAGGCGGGGGTGCCGCAGCTGGCGGCCTCCAGCCTGAAAGCCGCGCTGGACCGGGACTGGGACGATCCGGCCGCCCGGGACCTGGCGCTGGCCGAGGTGCTCGGCTTCGCTGGATCAGGTGGAGGCGTTCGTCGCCGGCCAGGCCGGCGACCAGGCCGCGGCCGCAGCGGTGGCGGTCGCCCGCCAGGTCCGCGACCAGGACGTGGACCTGGCCGGGCCGGCGCCGTCGCTGCGCCGCGGGGTCGCCCGAGACCGGCGCATCAGCGTCGAGGACGGCCAGATGCGCCACGGCCGCAAGAGCCGGCTCTGCGCTGTTCGACGGCTACAAGCGCCACGTGCTCCGCGACCTGGACACCGGGCTGATCCCCGCGGTCGGGATCACGCCGGCCAACGCGCCCGAGGCGGAGGTCACCGGCGACATCGCCGCCGACCTGGACGCCGCCGGGCTGCGCCTGGCCGAGCTGCACATCGACCGCGGCCTACCTGTCCTCGGCCCTCGTCCGCGACCGCGGGCCGGACCTGGCGATCTACTGCAAGGCCTGGCGGGTACGCAACGCCGGCGGCCGCTTCGCCAAGGACCAGTTCACCATCGACTTCGCCGCCGGGCAGCTGACCTGCCCCGCCGGGGTGAGCATGCCCTTCGAGCCCGGCCAGACCGTGCACTTCCCGAAAGGCACCTGCGCGGCCTGCCCGCTGCGGCCGCGCTGCACCACCAGCCAGCCACGGGCGCAGCGTGGCCATCCACCCCGACGAGGCGCTGCTCGCCGAGCTGCGCGAACGCCAGGCCACCCCGGCCGGGCGCGCCCGAACTGCGCGAGCGCGTCAAGGTCGAGCACGCCCTCGCCCACGTCGGCCACTGGCAAGGCCGCCGCGCCCGCTACCGCGGCACCCGCAAGAACCTCTTCGACCTGCGCCGCGTCGCCGTCGTCCACAACCTCCACGTCATCGCCCGCCAGCCCGCCACCGGCAACTACCAGCTAGCTGCCTGACTACCTGACCGGCGCTCTAGGAGCGGGTCGGCGCGGTGCTGACATGCGGGCCAGGCGCTGTCTTCGGGCCCCGCTCGTCAGTGCAGGAATACTGGAAATTACTTGCCTGCTTGGAAAGGTCATGCTACTTTCTACCTAGGAAAGTAGTTTCTCAGCAGGAGACCAGCATGAGCGACATGCAGCAATCCCAGCCCGCCGGAAGCGGCCCGACCGGCACCGACGCGGCAGCCGAGCTGGCCGAGATCCAGCGGCGGAAGCAACAGGTCATCAAGACCGCTCTCCTACCAGTCTGGTACTGGTGGCTGTGGGCGCCCCCGCTCGTGGCTATCGGCGCCGCCAGGGACAGCCACGATCGGGTCGTGCTGGCCATCACGATCCCGCTCGCCGTGCTCATCATGGCGGGGCTCATCATCGCGACGATCCCTGGCGTGCGCCGCCGCGTCCGGGTACACAACGCCGTGATCCCCGGCGCCCAGTCCGCGGTCGCGATAACCGGCCTCATACTGCTGGTCAACGCCGTGACCATAACCACCGCGGTCAGCCTGACCGCGAACCGCGTCCCCCATCCCCTCACCATCGGCTACGCCGCCGGAGCTGCCATCCTCGTGATCGCCGGGCCGCCGCTGAACCGGTACCTGGGCAGGCTCATGCTGAGCAAGGCCGGGCAGCACATGACCGACGCGCCGGCGCATCGCCGTCCCTGGCGTGGTCTCCTCGACAGCGATCCTGGCGATCACTCCCCTGATCGCCCTGGGAGCACCAACGACGGAGGCACTCTGTGAGCACGGCCGGTTTCGATGAGCTGATTCACGCGCCGACGCGGCTGGAGATCGTCTCGCTGCTCGCCGCAGCGCAATGGGCCGACTTCAAGTACATCCGCGACGAACTCGGCCTGTCCGACTCGGCGCTATCCAAACAACTGTCCACCCTGGAATCGGCCGGCTACATCGAGATTCACAGAAGATTCGTGGGCAAGCGCCCGCGCACCTCAGCCAGCCTCACCACAGCCGGCCGTCAGGCATTCGAGCAGCACGTGAAGGCCCTTCAGAAAATCCTGACCAGGTCACAACAGGATCGCGACGCCGGGCCAGCCGCCGAGGCCGACCGCCGGATCCGCGAACGCTGAGCCACCGCACCTTCGCCGACGGCCCCAGGCCGAGCTCCGAGCCCGTATTAGTGCGCAGATCCGCTACCCACAAACCGAAAACTCCCAGGTCGGCGACCCGCACGCGCTCCAGACCGCCGACGGTGTCACAAGTCAGGTATTGATCGCGGCAAGATCGATTTACTATCCGGCCGTGTACGCAGCCGAGCCAGGTAACCAGCGCGCAGCGGTTGCGCGTTGTATAGGCATGGGTTCCCAACGATCGGACTTCGCGGAGTTCTACCGCAGTTCCAAGGATGAATGCCTGTTCACCGTCCTGGTCAGTGTCGGTGACCAGGACACGGCGCAGGAGCTTGTCGCCGAGGCCTTTGCCCGCGCCTGGGCGTCCTGGCGCACGGTGAGCAGGCATCCGGCACCAGTCGCGTGGGTGGTCCGCACCGCGCTGAACGCGAACATCTCCCGGTGGCGGCGCCGTCGCCGGGAGATATCAGTACCCGATCCTGGCACGGTGGCGGACCTGCGCCCGGTCGAAAGGGCCGCCGACGACTCAGTGGATCCGCGGATCATGGCGGCCCTGATGCGATTGCCTGCCCGGCAACGGCAGGTTGTCGCGCTGCGCCTGTTCCTCGACCTGGACATCGGCCGGACTGCGGAAGTGCTTGGCATCGCGCCGGGCACGGTCCAGGCCCATCTGGGCCGCGCCATCGCCGCGTTGCGCGGCGACCTAATGCCCGAACGACAGCAGGAGACCCCATCATGAACGACGACGAACTGATCACCGCGGTGCGCGATCAGCGCAGCAAAGTCCCTATGACCACCCCAGTGGAGGAGATCATCAACCGCGGCCACGCGGTGCGCGCCCGGCGCCGGATTCCCGGCCTGGCCGCAGCCCTGGCCGTGGCGGCCGCAGCGGTATTTGCCGTGACCGCGCTGCTCCCGGCCGGCCACCCGGCCAGCCACCATCCCGGCATCCAGCTGGCGGCCTGGACGGTCGTCAAGCAGGCCGACGGCGCAGTCTCTGTCACCATCCGCGAGATGCGTGACCCGGCCGGACTGCAAAGCAGGCTCCGCGCGGACGGCGTCCCGGCAAGCGTCAGTTTCTCCGGCCAGATGAACCGCTCGTGTCAGCGGTACACCGCGGGCATCGACCTGATAAACAGGGTCTACACGGTCCGGCAAGCAGGACGCTTCCCCGTCATGGTCATTCACCCCTCAGCCCTCCCCAGCGGTGCCGGAGTGGAGATCAACCCTCCTGCTCAGTCCGCTATCAGTGTCGCGGTCGGCCTGGTCCACGCCAGCCCGCAGTGCACTGGCACCTGAGCTGTCCCTGGATGGCGTAGCGACACTAACCACCGGATGAAGGGCCACGTGAGCTGCGTGGCCCTTCACCTTGTGCCGTTCGCCTCGTCTGCTGCCAAGCAGTAAACGCCGCATCGGGCGAGTGCGCCGGTTGCCGTCCGGGCGTTATCAGGTGCGTTATTCCGGCCCGGACGGGGCAGACCGACCGGCACCGCAGACTTTTGCGACCAAGTCCAGTGCTGAAAAATGGCTCATTCGCAAGGAGGCGGAGATCCTCGATGGTGCGTGAATCGACCCCGATGCTGGCAAGATTCCGTTTGGAAGCTACGCATCGGGGTGGATCCGGGACCGAGTTCTCAGGCACCGTACTGGCGAGTTGTACCGCAGTCTTTTCCGGAATCACCTGGAATCGTCTTTCGGCAACTTGAACGTTGGCGACATCGACGAGGCAGACGTTCGGCGCTGGCGTAAGGAACGACTGGACTTTGGTCCGCTAGCCTCGCCGCCTTTTGGCCCTGTGACTGTGGCGAAGGCGTACCGGTTGTTGCATGCCATCCTCGGTACGGCGGCCGACGACGGGCTGATCCGCCGGAATCCCTGCCGGATTAAGGGAGCGGGGGAGGAGTACTCGCCCGAACGGCCGGTGGTGCCGCTTGCGGTTCTCATGGAATTGCTCGACGGAGTGCCGATCCGCTACCGTGCCATGCTGCTCCTCGCGACCTTCGCGAGCCTACGGTTCGGTGAGCTGGCTGCTCTTCGCCGTTGTGATCTGGATCTGGCGGGATAACTGTCCGGGTCGTGCGATCGACGGCCGAGATGGATGACGGCAGGCTGATCGATGATGATCCGAAATCCCATGCCGGTCGGCGGGTGGTCTCGATTCCCCAGGAGATCGTTCCGGAGTTGCGGTGGCATCTCGAATGCTTCGCCCAGGCTGGCGACGACGGCCTGGTTTTCGTCGGCCCCTTTGGCGGCAGGTTGTGTCGGTCAAACTTCCGCGACCTGTGGATCAAGGCGCGTGATGGCGTCGGCTTGCTTGGGGCTGCATCTGCACGATTTGCGTCATACGGGGAACACGATGGCTGCGGCGACCGGGGCGAGCCTTCGGGAGCGGATGAGCGGATGGGCCATTCCAGCACGCGAGCGGCGATGATTTACCGGCACGCGACCAGGGAGCGAGACGAGGCCATCACGACGGCAATGGGGGAGGCGCTGACCCGAGCCCGTGAGGCGAGAGGCAA